>NZ_SDLT01000098.1 GCF_004522235.1 Amycolatopsis nivea | reverse complement strand
GTGAAAGACATCCCAGGAGCTTGAATGTCAAGCCGCAACGTTCTCGGCGTGATGCGACCAGGCGATCGTTTCGTCGTAGGGGGTGCTGGTTTTGAGGCAGCCGTGCAGGATGCCGACGAGCCGGTTGGCCAGTTGGCGCAGGGCCGGGTTGTGTCCGGAGCCGCGGGCGCGTTGCCGGTCGTAGTAGGCCCGTGCTCCGGGCGAGGTTTTCAGCGCGGCGAACGCCTGGGCCATCAGCGCGTCGATGAGCCGGTCGTTGTGGATGAACCGGGCCAGGGCGACCTTCTTCTTGCCGGAGGCTCGCGTGACGGGGCTGGTGCCGGCGTAGTTCTTGCGCGCCTTCGCAGTGGCGTAGCGGTGCGGGTCGTCGCCGAATTCCGCGAGCACCCGGGCGCCGAGCACTGCTCCCAGACCGGGCTGGGAGCAGATGATCTCAGCAGCCGGGTGCTGCCCAAAATGAGTCTTCACCTGCCCCTGCAAGGCGGTGATCTGAGTGTTGAGCACGGTCAGCACCGCGATCAGCGCCTGGACCGAGGCGGCGTAGGCCGTCGCGACGACGTCGGGCTGGCCCAGGTGCTCGGCGCGCAACGCCGTCTGGATCGCCGCCGCTTTCCCGGCGACGTCACGACGGCGGGCGCGCTTGAGCGCGGCGCTGATCTGCGCGGTCGTCAACCGGGCAGCCTGGGCAGGAGTGGGGGCTTTGGCCAGCAACTCCAAGGCGTCAGCGGCATCGAGGTCCTCGAACGCCTCCAGCGCGGCGGGGAAATAGTCCCGCAAGGCGTGCCGCAGCCGCTGAGCGTGGCGGGTGCGTTCCCAGATCATGGTCTTGTGGGTGCGGGCCACGACCTTGACCGCCTCTGCTCGCGCCGAGTCGCCCGCAACCGGCCGCAACTCGTGGGAATGGGTGCGCACCATGTCGGCCAGCACATGTGCGTCGCCAGCGTCGCTTTTGGCCCCGGAGACCCCCAGCCGGCGTCGGAACTCCGCTGCCTGCAACGGATTGACCGCCATGACCGTGTAGCCGGCCGCGACCAGCGCGGCCACCCACGGCCCCCGGTCGGTCTCGATCCCTACCACCACCTCCGCGTCCTCGTCCGGAGTCTCGCCGAGCTGGCCGCCGACCATCGCGTGCAGCCGGGCCATCCCGGCCACGCCCTCCGGCAGCCGTGCTTTCGCCAGCCGGCGACCCGAGACGTCCATCAGCTCGACGTCGTGATGGTCCTCGGCCCAGTCATCTCCCACGAACAGCCGCAACGATCCTCCCGCCCTCGAAACCGATCACCGTGCGCAGCCAGCGGGAAGAACCATCAGCGACCTAATCAAGCAGTGCTCACACCACCAGCGGGCGGGCACGACATCCCAGCAGCGATCACTTCTCCCGGCCTACCGGCAGGGGCACTGTCTTTCACCAGGACTCCACGTCCAGGAACCCAGAGTGCTCACCCGCCGGCCGGCTACCACCAGGAGTGTGCCGGACGGCTCACTCCCAGAACTGATTAGG
>NZ_SDLT01000097.1 GCF_004522235.1 Amycolatopsis nivea | reverse complement strand
CACATTCCCCCCACCAGCCCCATATTGTTAGGAGTTCTTAGACTTCGGCAAGCACCTTCGCCACCACAGCGATCGCACGTTCCGTATCTTCTGCGGAAATGTCAAGGTAGAACACTGCCCGTACGCCGTCCACACCTGACGGCAGCACGTGCAGTCCAAAATCGTAAGCCTGGTCGACGAAGGCGGCAGATCTCAAGCCAGTGAGGCGCAAGCGAACGATGTTGGTCTCGACACCTTCGGGGTTCAGGTCGATGCCGTCGAACTGAGACACCGCTTCTGCGAATCGCTTCGCGTTCGCGTGCACCTCGGGCAACCGATCCCTGTGGTTGCGCAGAGCGTGCAACGCCCCTGCTGCGACGATCCCGGCCTGCCTGAACCCCCCGCCGACTTGTTGTTTAAAGCGACGGGCCCGTGCGACCAGTTCGGCGGATCCCGCCAGGCACGAGCCGACTGGGGCACCGAGTGCCTTCGAGAAGCAAACGCTCACAGTGTCGAAGGGCCCGGCGTACTCCAGCAAGTCGATTCCGGTCGCAGCCGACGCGTGCCAGAGGCGCGCCCCGTCAAGGTGCAGGTTCAGGCCGAGGTCCCGACCGACGGCGGTGACTGCTTTCAGCTGGTCGATCGGCCAGATCGTTCCGCCACCACCGTTGTGGGTGTTCTCCAGGCACAGGAGCTTGACGGGAGCCGATACCGTCGACGGGAAGAACGGATGCGGCTGGCCCACGGCAGCTACAACATCCTCTGAGGTGAAGATTCCACGAACTCCAGGAAGAAGGCGGGGCAAGATTCCGGAGTAGGCCGCCGGCGCGCCACCTTCGAGAAGATAGACGTGTGCGTTCTGATCGAACAGCACCGCGTCCCCAGCCTCCGTGTGCGCGCGGATGCCAACCTGGTTGGTCATGGTTCCCGTTGGCATGTAGACCGCGTCATCCTTGCCCAGCAACGCCGCCGTCTCCGCCTCCAAGTCCTTGACCGTGGGGTCATCGCCGTACACGTCGTCGCCGACGTGTGCCCAGGCCATCGCTTCACGCATGGCCTTGGTGGGACGGCTACAGGTGTCACTTCGCAGGTCAATATGAGCCATGGGCACTAGCATGACAACATCGATTAGTAAATACTAGTAGCGCTTTCTTACTTAATGCGTAAGAAGAACTACCCGGTTGAGGCAGACCATCCTCGCGAAGTCAGTCGTCGAGTACCGCTCCGAAGTGACCCAGTGCCTGCCGCACATCCGGCCTGCGAGCAGCTCCACTCCTCGTCAGGGCGTACACCTTCCGAGTGATACGCGTCGACAGTGGGTGAAGGCTGACCTCGCCGCGGGCATCCGGCAGGGCCATCTGCGGGACCAAGGCAACGCCAGCACCAGATGCAACGAGCGCGGTCAACACACCGAAATCGGTGGCCTCTGCGACGACGTCCGGGACAAACCCGGCTGCGCCGCAAGCCCGCTGGATCATCTCGTGACAGGAAAACTCCTTGGACGGCACCAGCCATGGCTGTTCGGCGAACCTGCTCAGCCGCGCCTTCTGCCCGTCCGCCAACCCTAGCTTGCCCGCAAGCTCAGGTGACAGCGCAAGCAGCACGGGATCGTCGACGAGGTCGTGCTCCTCACAGTTGACCGGTGTCTCCCGAGGCAACAACGTGTAGCTGTGCACCACCGCGATGTCCGCTTCCTGGTGCATCAGAGTGCTCACGGCGAACTCAGGTTCCTGCTCGATGAGGCGCAGCGAGACCCCCGGTATGGTCGCCCACACCGGCGCGACCAGCGCTCTGGCCGCCGAGGGGAAGGCGGCGACCCGCACCACCCCGGCACCGTTGGCGCGCATCGCGTCCAGGGCGGCTTCAGCGGCTGCGACATCGCCGAGTATGACGTCAGCGTGCGAGACCAGCAGCTGACCGGCGTCGGTGAGCACAAGCTTGCGGCCCCGCTTCTCAAGCAACTGCATCCCCGCTTCGCGTTCGAGGGTGGCCAACTGCTGCGATACAGCCGGCCCCGTCAGCCGCAACGCCTCAGCGGTCGCCGCGACCGTGCCATAGTGGGCCAACTCGTGGAGCAGCTTCAGCCGACGAACCTCAAGCATAAGGCTTCCTTACCAGTATGAGAGGAAAGACTAAATAGACCTTCTCCATAGTAACCGGCAGACTGGGGTGGTGACCAACAGGAAAGCACCCCTTGCCCTCGCCGCGACGGTCGTCCTGTGGGCGTCCGCGTTCCCGGCGATCCGGATCGGCCTCGCCGGCTACGGCCCTCTCGGGTTGTCGTTCGCGCGCCTCGCGGTCGCTTCGGTCGCCCTGCTGGTCGCCGCCCCGTTCCTCGGCGTCAGACTCCCCCGTGTGCGCGATCTGCCAATGATCGCGTTCTGCGGGTTTACCGGAATGAGCGCCTACCAACTTCTGCTGAACGGCGGGGAAGTAAACGTGCCCGCTGGCACAGCAAGTCTGCTCGTCGCAACGGCACCAGTGTTCAGTGCCGGGCTGGCAGCGGTATTCCTTCGAGAGAGGCTCGGATTTCTCAAGATCGCCGGCAGCGCCATCGCGATCGCAGGCTCGGCCCTCATTGCCATGTCAGGCGGCGATGTCCACTATGAGGTTCACCCCGAACGGTGGACAGGGGCTTACGAGGGT
>NZ_SDLT01000096.1 GCF_004522235.1 Amycolatopsis nivea | reverse complement strand
TGGTTTCGGCAAGTTGAATTGGCTCCGGTGCGGCATCTTGAAGTGGCCCCGGCTGCCGGGTTGTGTGATCGGTCGGCATTCTGATCTGGCCCCACCTGCGGTCGTGGCGAGCGGTTCCGGCACTCTGATTTGGCCCCATCTCCGCGCACTGTTTCCGCTGGTCAAGCGGTGGTCGTGTTAGCTGGCTCGGGTGCTGCGGCGGCGTTTGGTGGTGCGCAGCCGGAAGGATTCGGTGCCGGTCTCGATGATCGACGCGTCGAACGTCAAGCGATCGACAATCGCGGCGCAGAGCCGGGGATCGGTGAAGGTGCGGGCCCATTCGCTGAACGCGGAGTTGCTCGCGATCGCGATGCTCGAGCGTTCCTCCCGCTCGGTGAACACCTGGAACAACAGCTCCGCGCCCCGCCGGTCCAGCTCCAAATACCCCAGCTCGTCAAGGCAAAGGAGATCGACGCGGCCGTAGCGGGCGATCGTCTTGGACAGGTGTTTGTCGTCGGCGGCCTCGACCAGCTCGTTGACCAGCGCGGCGGCGGTGACGTAGCGGACCCGGAACCCGGCTTCCGCTGCGGCGGTGCCGAGCCCGATCAGCAAATGGCTCTTGCCGGTGCCGGAGTCCCCGATCATGCAGACCGGCTGCCCCGCGCGGATCCAGGCTCCCTTGGCGAGGGTGTGGACCAGCGCCGGCGGGACGTTCGGGTTCGCAGCAAAGTCGAAGTCCTCCAGCCGTTTCGCGCGCGGGAACGCGGCCTGTTTGACCAGGCGGGCCTTGCGGCGGACCTCGCGGTCCTCGCACTCGATGAACAGCAGCTCCGAGAGGAAGCTCTTGTAGGTGGCCTGCTGCCGGGCTGCGGCGGCGGCCTGGTCGCCGAACCGGTCGCGGATCGTGGGCAGCCGCAGGATCCGGCAGGCCTGCTCGATCGCGGCGTCGGCGGCTTCCTCGGTGAGCTGGTCCCGGCCGCGGGCGGTGGTGCGGGTCATGACGCGGTTCCCTTCCTCGACGGATTGCGCAGCAGTTGGTCGTAGGCGGCGACCGACGGCTCAGGCCGGGAGTCCGGCGGCAGTTCGGCGTCGCGGCGGCGGTCGGGCAGCGACACGACCTTGCTGCGGCTGCGCTGCGGCCTCGGCGGGTCGACCGCCGCGGTGTCGCCGGCCGCGGCGGCGTGTTTGCGGGCCTCGATCGCGACCACGTCAGGCGAGACCGACCCGGCCTCCAGCGTGACGCGGATCCCGGCGAGCACGTGCGCATGAGCCATTCGCCGGTGCAGCAACAGAACTTCGATCAGCAGCCGGGTCCCGGCCTGGTCGCCGTGCTTGGCCCGGGCAGCCGCCCAGAACGCGTCGTGGGCGGCGGTGAACCAGCCTTTCTCCCGCGCGTGGACCAGCGCGGTCGCTCCCCGCAGCGCACCCGGCTTGCCGGCCAGGACCTCCAGGTAGTGGTCCAGCACCAGGTGCTGACCGCCTTTGGTGGTCAGCCGCGGATGCCGCGCGACCTCGACGGCCCCGTGCAGGACGACCAGTTCTTCGGCGTCGAGCTTGGCCCGGACCGTCTGCCCGATCAGTCTCGCCGGGACCGAGTAGAGCGCCTGACGGACGGTGATCCTGGCGTAGCGGTCGACCCGCGGCGTCGTGGTCAGCGCGATGTCGAACTCGTCGGACGGCAACGCCGCCAGCAGCGGTGCTTCGCAGGCGAAGTCCTGCCCGATCGTGGCGGCCCGCCCGTCGACGTGGCGCGCGTCCTCGGCCAGGTCCGCCGCGGCGAGCCTGTCGTTGACGCCCTTCAGACCGGAGATGTCGGCGATCTTCGGGACCGGGACGAACCAGCGCCGCCGGAACCGGCCGCCTTCGCCCTCGACTCCGCCTTTCTCGTGAGCGCCTTCTTTGCCTGGCATGCAATAGAAACTCGTGATCCCGTAAGCTGATTTGAACAGCACCCAGCGATCAGTTTCGACCCGCGACCGTCCAAAGCAGACCCGCCGCACCGCCGAAGACAAGTTGTCGTAACGGATCTCGCCGGCCGGAACCCCGCCCAGCTCGGCGAACGCGGCAACATGCCCGGCGAAGAAAGCCTCCTGCCCCTGAGAAGAATAGACCCGGTGGATTGCCTTGCCGGAGAACGACATCCGCAACGTGAACAGGAAGCACTTCGTGTCGACGCCGCCGACGTTGACCCAGACCTCGGCGAAGTCGACCTCGGCGTCCTGTCCCGGAAGATGCGTCTGCGGAACAAAACCGTCCACCACGCCCGCGCGGCTGCGGGCCTCCAGCGCGATCTCCGGACGCCGCTTCGCGACGTAACTCGACACCGTGCGATAAGCGATCGTCGCGTCGTGCTCGTCGACCAGCCGTTCCCAGATCCGGTGCGCGGTATGCCGCTGCTTGCGCGGCGCGTCCAGATCCTCCCGCAGCATCGCATCCATCGCACCGCGCAACGGACCCGTCACCGGCGACGACCGGACCGGCGTCTTCCGCGGCGGCGGCACCGCCGACCCCAGCGCCTGCCGCACCGTCCGGCGATGCACCCCGTGCCGCTCAGCCAACGCCCGCACCGACAGCCCCTCGACCCGGGCATCACGGCGGATCAGCGCGAACAACTCCACCCTGGACACCATCCCGGCTCCCACACGGACGGCCCCTCCCCGGCACTGTCCGCCCAGAAACCTCCGCTCGACCGACCGACTCGCACACCACGAGCCCGAATTCCCCCGATCGGTGGGTCCTGCACGCAATGCCGAACCGGGGCCAAATCACGATGCCACGGCCA
>NZ_SDLT01000095.1 GCF_004522235.1 Amycolatopsis nivea | reverse complement strand
GCGGCGTGGTGCTTGCTGTGGTGCAGCTCGTTGATCTCGCCGGAGATGTGCGGCGCGAGGGCACCGTAGTCGTAATCGAGTTCGGGCAGCTCGTACCGGGCCATGGGGCCCTCCTTCTGTCTTCGACATCAAGTCTTGCCCCCTCGAACCTAGTAGCACACCCGCACCTCGGGCGAGCGGGGGCGGCCTCGGCGCCACGGGCTGGAACCTGGTTGAGTGAATGTTCAACTTCCAGTACGGGGCGGCTTCGCCGACCACTGAGCGTGACCGTTTCGTCCGCCCCGCCCCGGTTCCCCCGGCGCCAGGTACGGTTGCTCCCATGGCGACGTCCCGGCTCGGCAGCGTGCAGCGGGTGCTGCTCCTGTTCGCGCTGGCACTGGGCGTCGCCGTGATGCACCACGTGCCTTCCCCCGGCACCGGGCATGCCATGACCAGCCAGATGTCCGTCGAGGCGCACTCGGCCTTGCCAGCCCCGGCCGCCGAGTCCGGCATGCCCGCCGGCGAACACTCGATGCTGCACCTCTGCCTGGCGGTCCTGTACGCGGCGGGCGCGCTCGTCCTGGGCCTGCTGGCCTCCCGCCGCGACCCCGCCGTGAAGGCCATTTTCGACGGCACCCGCGGCTCCCCCGCCGCCGACCGCCCACCCGACAGACGGGGCCGGACTGTCCTGACTTCTCTCTGCGTGTTGCGAACCTGATCGGTATTTCGTTTCCGGTCTTTCCTCGCAATTTTCCTTTTGAGAGAAGGTTTTTTCGTGCGCAAAATCTTTTTCAGCGGTGCCGTGCTGACGGCGTCGCTCCTGCTCGGTGCCTGCAGCGGCCCGGAATCGCCCGCTCCGGCGCCCAGCTCACAGGCGGGACACAACGCCGCTGACGTCACGTTCGCTCAGCAGATGATCCCGCACCACCAGCAGGCGCTGGAGATGGCGAAAATGGTGCCGTCGCGCAGCAGCGACCCGAAGGTCGTCGACCTGGCGGGCCGGATCGACCGGGCGCAGGACCCGGAAATCCGGCAGATGCAGGGCTGGCTGAAGACCTGGGGCGCCGCCGCGACGAGCCACTCGATGCCGGGCGGCCACGAGATGTCCGGCGACCACGCGATGACCGGCATGATGTCCGACGCCGACATGAAAAGCCTGGACGCCGCCAAGGGCCCGGCCTTCGACCGGTCGTGGCTGGACATGATGATCAAGCACCATCAGGGGGCGGTCGAGATGGCGAAGACGGAGCTCGCGCAGGGCTCGGATGCCGGGGCGAAGGCGCTGGCGCAGCGGATTATCGATGCGCAGCAGGCGGAGATCGCCGAGATGCAGGGGTTGTTGAAGGGCTGAGGCCCGGGGGCACCGGGGTCGTTGGGCGGCTCCGGTGCCGCTGTTTCGCGGCGTTCCTCTGTGGATGATCCGCGCACAGCAGGCCGCGGCCGTTGAGATACCAGGGGTTAACGCGGCGGGCACCAGGGCGTTGCGGTGGGTCCGGTGCCTCTGCTTCGTGGCATGGCACAACGGACCGCCGACGCACGGCGGGCTGAGCCGTTGAGATACGAGGGTCGATGTAGGCGGTTCTGGTGCCGCTGCTTCGCGGCGTGGCATTACGGACCATCGATGCACGGCAGGCTGAGGCTGTTGAGATACCAGGTCCATGCCGCACGGCACCGGGTAGAAGNTACCAGGTCCATGCCGCACGGCACCGGGTAGAAGGCCGTGAAGGGCTCCTTGAGGGAATCTGATTCCCTCAAGGAGCCCTTCACGGACGTTCACGTCGCCGGGGTGAAGTCCAGGCGGAGGCGCGGTCCAGTGCCGCCGCCCCGACGTTCACCCGTGCGGCTTGCGGCGGAGGCAGTCACTGCGCAAGAACGGCGACGCCACTGTGCCCGGGAGCGGGCGTCTGGTCGAGATTGAGCACGAGACCACCGCATCCACGTTGCCAACCCACCGGATAACGCGACTGCCGCCAGCAAGGGCGCACGCAGCAACCCGGCAGGCCCATCCCGGAGTCGAACCTGGCCTCGCCGCGACAGGGGTGCACGGTGGTGCCGTGCTCCCGGAGCAGCGTGCACCGACGGTGGTTGGGCCTGCCCACCGCGACAGGCCCAGCCGTCCGTCACCCGGTCAGGGCCGGGAGCGGCGGCGGCGCGAGAGCAGCAGCAGTGCTCCGCCTCCGGCGAGCAGGGCGAGCGCTGCGATGCCCACTGGGATCAGTACCACGCCGGTCGACGCCAGTGGTGGCGTCGGCGGTGGTGGCTGGACCGGCGGCGTCGGCGGGGCTGTCGGCGGGGTCGGTGGCGTGGGCGGGGTCGGTGGCGTAGGTGGCGTCTTCGTGAGCGGCGTGGTCGTCTTGCATCGCTCGTCGGTCGAGGCGTCGGGGCAGTTGGTGCCTGGCGTGGTCGAGGAAATGACATTGCGCAAGCTCTGCCCGTCACCGACGGGGGTCTTGACCTTCACGCTGTAGGTGACCGTCGCGATCGCACCCAGCGGCAGGTCTCCGGTCCAGGTCAGGCGAGGTGCGGTGTAGGTCGTCGAGCCGGTCGAGGCGGTCGCGTCGTTGTTGTACGTCGCGTTGGTGAGGACGCTGGTCAGGTCGTCGGTGAAGGTGGCGTCCTTCAGGTCGGTCTGGCCGGTGTTCCGCGCGGTGACGGTGTAGGTGACCTGGTCTCCCGCCTTCGCCTCGGTGACGCTCGCCTTCTTCTCCAGGATCAGTCCAGCGACCGACGTCGTGGTCCCGCAGCGCGGGTCCGTCGACTCCGGCGGGCAGTTCGTGCCCGGGGTGTCCGACGTGACCACATTCGCCAACCGATGATCGCCCTTGACCGGGTTGTTCACGGTGACGCTGTAGGTGACCGTCGCCAAACCGCCCACCGGGAGGTCGCCAGTCCACGTCAACTGTGGCGCCGCGTAGCTCACCGAGCCGATCGAAGCCGCGGCATCGTTCCCGTAGGT
>NZ_SDLT01000094.1 GCF_004522235.1 Amycolatopsis nivea | reverse complement strand
CCCGCGGTCGAAAACGGCCGGGCCGCGCCGCCGCGTCCGCCCGGACGGCCCCCGCTGCCGCAGCGGCGCCGGCAGCAGAACCTCGTCCCGCAACTGCGCGGCGACCGGCCGGCACCGGAATCCGACGAGGTCCGCGAGGATTCGCCGGAGCAGGCCCGCTCCCGGCTCAGCGCGTTCCAGCAGGGCACCCGGCGGGCCCGCGAGGCCGATCCCGGGCACGACAACAGGTACGGAGATCGCGACTGATGGCGAACAACGGCGTCAACGAGCTCGACTGGCTGCTCGACGACCTCGTGCAGCGGGTCGCCGGCGCGGACCGCGCGGTGGTGCTGTCCGCGGACGGGTTGCTGATCGGCCGGTCGGGCAATCTGTCCGAGGCGGACGCGGAGCACCTGTCCGCGGTCGCGTCGGCGTTCCAGAGCCTCGCCCGCGGCACCGGACGGCACTTCGGCGGCGGCAACGTGCGGCAGACGATGGTCGAGATGGACCACGCGTTCCTGTTCGTCACCGCGGCCGGCCGGGGCGCGTGCCTCGCGCTGCTGGCCGGGGTCGACGCGGACATGGGGCTCGTCGCCTACGAGATGAACCTGATGGTCAAGCGGGTCGGTGCGGTGCTCACCGCGGCGCCGCGGGCCGGAGCGGTCCAGCGGACCTCGCCATGACGGCGCAGGGCCGCGAATCCTGGTACGAGGACGAGGCCGGTCCGCTGGTGCGGTCCTACGCCGTCACCGGCGGGCGGACCCGGTCCGACACGCGCGGGCTCGACCTCATCACGCTCGTCGTCGCGTTGCGCGCCGCGAGCGAGACGCCCGGGCTCGAACCGGAGTACTCGCGCATTCTTTCCCTGTGCCAGCGCCCGGTTTCGGTCGCCGAGGTGGCCGCGCGGGTCGATCTCCCGCTGCCGGTGGTGAAGGTGCTGCTGAGCGATTTGATAGAACGCAACCTCGTGCTGTTCCGCACCGCGACGCCGGTGACCGACGCCCCCAGCCCCCACGTACTCCAGGCGGTTCTCGATGGCATCCGGAAACTCTGAGCCCCGCCGGTCGCTCACCGCGCAAGCGGTGAAGGTGCTCGTCGCGGGCGGGTTCGGGGTCGGCAAGACGACCCTGGTCGGCTCGGTCAGCGAGGTGCCGCCGCTGCGCACCGAAGAGGTGATCACCGCCGCGTCCGAGGGCGTGGACGACCTGTCCGGCGTCGAGGGCAAAACCACCACGACGGTCGCGCTCGACTTCGGCCGGATCACCATCAACCCCGAGCTGATCCTGTACCTCTTCGGCACGCCTGGGCAGGACCGGTTCTGGTTCATGTGGGACGAACTGGCCGAGGGCGCGCTCGGCGCGGTGGTGCTGGCGGACACGCGACGGCTCGAATCTTGTTTCCCCGCCGTGGATTTCTTCGAGCAGCGCGGGTTGCCGTTCGTGGTCGGGGTGAACTGCTTCGACGACGCTTACCGGTACGGGACCGAGGAAGTCCGCGGGGCGCTGGATCTGGATCCGCAGGTGCCGTTGCTGCTGTGCGACGCGCGGGAGCGGGATTCCACCAAGCAGGTGCTGACGGTGCTGATGGAGCACGCGCTCGGGCGGGCGATGCTCGTGAGCGGCAACCCCGGGTAAGTTCCCGGGATTGCCGCTCTCGGCGCGGTTTTTCAGCGGCGGCGCAGCTGGTCCAGGGAGGCCGCGCCCGGGCCGACCACCGCGATGACGAGGAAGATCCAGGCGAAGAGCGCGGCGGGCTCGCCCATGTTGTGCAGGGGCAGCAGGCCTTCCGGGGCGTGCACGGTGAAGTAGGCGTAGGCCATGACGCCGGAGAGCACGGTCGCGGAGACGCGGGTGAAGAGCCCAGCGAAGACGAAGACCGCGCCGACGACCTCGATCAGGCTGGCCCAGTAACCGGGCCACTGGCCGAAGGGGACCGCGCCGCCCGCGTTGTCGATGCCGCCGAAGAGCCCGAAGCCCATCAGGCCGTGGCAGAGGAAGAGGAACGACACCACGGCGCGGAAGAGGGCCAGTACGGTCGGGCGGACTCGGTCTGCCAGGGACTTCGTGGCCTCGGTCGTGGTGGCGGCTGCGGTCTTGGGGGCGGTGGTGGTGGTCATCTTGGGTCCCTCCCGGGTGGCTGTTGGCTGCCTTCTGCCTATGCGTCGAACGTGGCCGGCCGGGATCGACACATCGCCGGGAAGTTTTTTCGAGGCGGTGTTTGGGCTGGTCAGGGGGGCTGGCAGGGTGGGGGGATGGTGGTCAAGCGGAGTGCTGGGGTGTTGGTCTATCGGCGGGGCGCGGACGGGGTCGAGGTGTTGCTCGCGCATATGGGCGGGCCGTTCTGGGCCAAGAAGGATCTGGCGGCTTGGTCGTTGCCCAAGGGGGAGATCGAGGAGGGGGAGGAACCTGAGGCCGCGGCTCGGCGGGAGTTCGCTGAGGAGTTGGGGGTGGCGGTTCCGGACGGGGAATGGGTTTCGTTGGGGGAGGTTCGGCAGTCCGGGAAGGTGGTGACTGCTTGGGCGGTGGAGGGGGAGCTTGATCCTGGTGTCGTGGTGCCGGGGGTTTTCGAGATGGAGTGGCCGCCTCGGTCTGGGGTGATGCGGGAGTTTCCTGAGGTGGATCGGGTGGAGTGGTTTTCGCTTGAGGTGGCTCGGGAGAAGTTGGTTAAGGGGCAGCGGGGGTTTTTGGATCGGCTTGCTGTGCTGGAGTGATCGGCTCGTCGCCTGGCGGCGACATTGCTCTCTGTGGCGTGCGTGGGGCACCCCGAAGCTTGATTGTGCTGACGGTTNGGTTGCGTGGGGCACCCCGAAGCTTGATTGTGCTGACGGTTCGGGGGTGCTTGTCAAGGCGGGAAAGATGCCTTGACAAGCACCCCCGAACCGCAGGGAGGCTTCGTATCGGGGTGCGGGGGAGGGGCTGGGTGCCTCGCTCGTTGGGTGCACCGGCTGCGGCTGGGTGGCGGGGTTTGCGCCCCAATGTGGCATTGGGTGGGCCTGACCCGTTTTGACGGACATCCGAGATCAGG
>NZ_SDLT01000093.1 GCF_004522235.1 Amycolatopsis nivea | reverse complement strand
CCGCCCGAACACAACCCATTAGGGCTCCTTGAGGGAATCTGGTTCCCGCAAGGAGCCCTTCACGGACAGTGGCCCGGGTCAGGCGACCTCGGTGGAGCGGGTCCGGGCGGCGCGGGCGCTCCACCGGCCGTCGTGGCGGTCCACGCGGATCGGGTGGCCGAACGCCCGGCTGATGCTGGCCGTCGTCACCGCCTGGTCGATCGGCCCGGACGAAACCACCGAACCGTCCGCGATCAGCAACGCGTGCGTCGTCGTTTCCGGCAGTTCTTCCAGGTGGTGGGTGACCACGATGGAGGCGAGCCGGGGATGGGTCCGGGTGAGCAGGTCGATCGTTTCGAGCAGCTGCTCGCGGGCCGCGACGTCCAGCCCGGTGGACGGCTCGTCGAGCAGCAGCAGCCGGGGGTCGCTGATCAGCGCGCGGGCGATCAGGGCGCGGCCGCGTTCGCCTTGCGACAGCGTCGGCCAGCGTTCGCCCGCCTTGCCGGCCAGGCCGAGCAGGTCGACGAGTTCGTCGGCCTGGGCGAGCTGCGCGGCGGTGGGCTGCCAGCGCGGCGGCGTGTCGATGCTCCCGGTGACGCCGGTCAGCACGACCTCCCGGATGGTGAGCGGCGAACGCAGCGGATGCCGCGGGTCGACGTGCCCGATGCTGCGGCGCAGCGCCTGCAGTTCAACGCGGCCGAGCCGTCCGCCGAGGACGTCGACGGTGCCTGTGGTCGGATGCGTGACCGCGCCGCAGAAACCGAGGATCGTGCTTTTGCCGGCGCCGTTCGGGCCGAGCAGCGCCCAGTGTTCGCCTGCTCGCACGGTCAGGTTCACGCCGTGCAGGATTTCCTTGCCCTGCCTGCGGAACACGACGTCGGTCAGCTGCAGCACGACCTCGCTCACGAAAGTGCCTCCTTCAAGGCGGTCAGGTGCGCCCGGCTCAGTTCTGCCGCGGCGGACGCGTCTTTGTCCGCGATCGCCTCGACGAGCGCCAGGTGCGCGGCTTGGTCTTCTTCGGGGGCGGTGATCGGCCGGGCGCGCAGCATGTCCGTCATGGCGCGGTGGATTCGCGGGACGAAACTGTCGAACAATTCGATCAGCACGTCGTTGTGCGCGGCGACGAGCACGGTGCGGTGGAACGCGGTGTCGGTGTCCACCAGGCGTTCGACGTCCGGGTTGCCGGTCGCGCGGGCGGCGAGCGCGCGGCGGATCGCGCGTAGGTCAGTCGGGGTTCGCCGGTGCGCGGCGAGGGCGGCGGCTTCCGCTTCGATGGCGATGCGCGCCTCGATCACCGCGTCGACGGTCGCGCGGCGCAGCACCGCGTCCCAATCCTCGGCGACGTCCAGCGCGGTCACGAAAACCCCGGAACCCTGGCGGGAATCCAGCACGCCTTTGCCCGCCAATTCGCGGATCGCTTCGCGCAGCGTCGACCGGCCGACGCCCAGTTGCGCGGCCAAAGTCGTTTCCCCGGGCAATTTGTGGCCGAGCGGCCATTCGCCGGCGCGAATGCGTCCGAGAAGGACTTCGGCGGCCTGCGCGGCGAGCGGGTGCCGGTGCACGAGAGGGGGCATCGGAGGGCTTTCTGGTCGGACGGGGCGGCAGGAGCGAGGCTACTGCGGGACATTCTTCCGGCGGGGTGTCGAGTGTGGAGCGTCACTAGTCTACTTGTCTGAGGAGTCGGGGATTTTCTGACCCGTTCGGGTGGGTTACGGTGTTTCGAGTGCCGTATTCTGCCCGGTCCGGGTGAGGATCGGCCGCATGCGTGCCAGGAAAATGGCCGTCGTCGGCGGAGCGATCGCCGCGGCGGTGTGTGCGGTGGCGTTCGTGGCCGGTCCGGGCGCGAGCGCCGCTCCGCTGCCAGGGGGATTGGGCCCGTGCGTCGGCGACGCCTGCCCGGAGAAGTACCCGCCGGTCAACAACGGGCCGTTCGCGGGACGGGACAACGGCATCAACGTCTTCGCCGGCGGCGATTTCCTCGTGCGCGAAGGCGCGGCCGAGGCCGAGGGCCGGGTCGTCGTGCTCGGCGGGTTCGACATGGCGAAGCGGGCCGGGGCGTCCGCGGTCTACAACGTCGGCATCGCGGGCGTCGGCTCGCGCGTGCCCCCGCCGGACGGCGCCGATTTCCTCACCACCGGCAAGAACGTCACCGTCGCGCCGAACCAGCGGCTCCTCGCGGACGGCGGCGTCGTGCGCTACGGCGGCACCGTCACCGGGACCGTGACCGGCACGCTGAAACAGGACCCGAACGCGGCCGACCCGTACAAGCAGCTCCGGCCGCAGCTGCAGGAAGCCAGCACCTGCTACAGCAAGTCCGCGGCGACCGGGACGGCGAAGAACGAGGGCTACCGCACGCTGTTCACCGGCGACGGGAAGTCCGCGCTGCAGGTGTTCACCGTCGACTTCGACCTCACCAACCGCGGCGGCGGCATGCAGGGCCTGGAATTCGCCGGCATCCCGGCGGGCGCGACGGTCCTGGTGAACCTCGTCGGCGGCAACCGGGTGATCAACACCTACACCGGCGACCTCGCCGACCAGGACCCGATCAACCACCTGCGCGAGAAGCTGCTGTGGAACTTCCCGGACGCGTCGAAGGTGAAGATCGCCGGGCAGGCGCAGTTCCAGGGCAGCGTGCTGGTCGGCAACCCGTCCAGCGACACGACGGTCACCGCGTCGGGCACCAACGGCCGGTTCTTCACCGCGGGCAACCTGCTGCACACGTCCGAGGGCGCGGCGGGCGGGCAGGAGTTCCACGCTTATCCGTTCACTGGTGATCTGCCGGATTGCAATGCTCCGACTACTAGTTCGACGGCGCCGACGAGTGCGACGTCGACTAGCTCCAGCACCACGACGTCGAGCACGGAGCCGACGAGCACGACTTCGTCCAGCACTACGACCTCGACTGAGCCGACGAGCTCGACTTCTTCCACGACGACTGAGCCGACGAGCAGCACCTCGTCCAGCACGACTTCGTCGAGTGCCACCTCGACCAGCTCCACCACGACCTCGACCAGCCCGTCGGAGACGTCTTCCTCGACCGCGCCGACGTCCTCGAGCTCGCAGCCGACGTCCTCGTCCGGCAGCACGAGCCCGACGACGTCCAGTTCGTCGTCGGAAGCCCCGGCCCCGATCACGACCACGAGCGACAACTCCGGCGGCGTGGCCCCGGGAACCGGCCCGTCCGACCAGGGCCCGCTCGCGTCGACCGGCGCGGACATCCGCGGCTACCTGATCGGAGGCGGCGCGCTGCTGCTCATCGGCGGCGCGCTGGTGGCGGCAGTGGCGGTGCGCCGCAAGCGCTCCTGACGAACNGCGCTGGTGGCGGCAGTGGCGGTGCGCCGCAAGCGCTCCTGACGAACGCCGTGAAGGGCTCCTTGAGGGAATCTGATTCCCTCAAGGAGCCCTTCACGGACAGTCAGCCCGGGCGGCCGCGCAGTTCGTGAGGGAACTCCGGCGGCAGTCGTGGAGTGGGAGAAATCCTCGCCGTAGGAAGGTCCGTGAGGGGACCCCTCAGTGAACTGGGCCCCGGAAGTTGGACTGGTTATGTGGAGGT
>NZ_SDLT01000092.1 GCF_004522235.1 Amycolatopsis nivea | reverse complement strand
CTGTTGGGTCCTGAGGCAACACACGTTGTTTCTGGTGTGGTGTTTGAGAACTGTAGAGTGGATGCGAGCATCTTTGTGGTCAAGTTGTTAAGGGCACATGGTGGATGTCTTGGCTTCAGGAGCCGATGAAGGACGTGGGAGGCTGCGATATGCCTCGGGGAGCTGTCAACCGAGCTGTGATCCGAGGATTTCCGAATGGGGAAACCCAGCACCAGTGATGTGGTGTTACCCGCCGGTGAATATATAGCCGGTGTGGAGGGAACGCGGGGAAGTGAAACATCTCAGTACCCGCAGGAAGAGAAAACAAAAGTGATTCCGTGAGTAGTGGCGAGCGAAAGCGGAAGAGGCTAAACCGTTTGCATGNTGAAGGACGTGGGAGGCTGCGATATGCCTCGGGGAGCTGTCAACCGAGCTGTGATCCGAGGATTTCCGAATGGGGAAACCCAGCACCAGTGATGTGGTGTTACCCGCCGGTGAATATATAGCCGGTGTGGAGGGAACGCGGGGAAGTGAAACATCTCAGTACCCGCAGGAAGAGAAAACAAAAGTGATTCCGTGAGTAGTGGCGAGCGAAAGCGGAAGAGGCTAAACCGTTTGCATGTCAAGCTGTCAGGCGTTGTGCGGGCGGTGTTGTGGGACCCACCTTGGAGAGACTGACATTTCTCCGGATGTACGCGATGGTTAGCGGAACGCCTTGGGACGGGCGGCCGGAGCGGGTGAGAGCCCCGTACGCGAAAGCTGTTGTCGTAGGTCTTGGTGGTGTTCCCGAGTAGCAGCGAGCTCGTGGAATTTGCTGTGAATCTGCCGGGACCACCCGGTAAGCCTAAATACTTCCTGAAGACCGATAGCGGACGAGTACCGTGAGGGAAAGATGAAAAGTACCCCGGGAGGGGAGTGAAAGAGTACCTGAAACCGTGTGCCTACAAGCCGTCAGAGCGTTTCGACNTGAAAGAGTACCTGAAACCGTGTGCCTACAAGCCGTCAGAGCTCACTTTGTTGCGTGATGGCGTGCCTTTTGAAGAATGAGCCTGCGAGTTAGTGCTGCGTGGCGAGGTTAACCCGGGTGGGGTAGCCGTAGCGAAAGCGAGTCTGAATAGGGCGAAATAGTCGCGTGGTCTAGACCCGAAGCGGAGTGATCTACCCATGGCCAGGGTGAAGCGACGGTAAGACGTCGTGGAGGCCCGAACCCACTTAGGTTGAAAACTGAGGGGATGAGCTGTGGGTAGGGGTGAAAGGCCAATCAAACTCCGTGATAGCTGGTTCTCCCCGAAATGCATTTAGGTGCAGCGTCGCGTGTTTCTTGCCGGGGGTAGAGCTACTGGATGGTCTAGGGGCCTTACCGGGTTACCGAAATCAACCAAACTCCGAATACCGGTTAGTGAGAGCGCGGCAGTGAGACGGCGGGGGATAAGCTTCGTCGTCGAGAGGGAAACAGCCCAGAACACCAGCTAAGGCCCCTAAGTGTGTGCTCAGTGGGAAAGGATGTGGGATTGCCCAGACAACCAGGAGGTTGGCTTAGAAGCAGCCACCCTTGAAAGAGTGCGTAATAGCTCACTGGTCAAGTGGTCCTGCGCCGACAATGTAGCGGGGCTTAAGCACACCGCCGAAGCTGTGTCATTCACACAATACATCCGCAAGAGCTTTCGGGTTCTTGTGCAGTGGTGTGGATGGGTAGGGGAGCGTCCTGCATCCAGGGAAGCGGCCGCGGAAGCGAGTCGTGGAGGGTGCGGGAGTGAGAATGCAGGCATGAGTAGCGAATGCAGAGTGAGAAACTCTGCCGCCGGATGACCAAGGGTTCCTGGGCCAGGCTAATCCGCCCAGGGTAAGTCGGGACCTAAGGCGAGGCCGACAGGCGTAGTCGATGGACAACGGGTTGATATTCCCGTACCCGAGCATGTGCGCCCATGGCGAGGCGGTTGACACTAACCACCCGAAGCCGCGGTTGAAGTCTTCGGACGGATTCCGTGTGTGGAGCGTGGGACCTGATTCCGTAGTAGTCAAGCGATGGGGTGACGCAGGAAGGTAGCTCCGCCAGGCGATGGTTGTCCTGGTGTAAGCGTGTAGGAGGAACAGTAGGCAAATCCGCTGTTCACATACTCTGAGACGTGATGCGTAGCCGTTTGAGGCGAAGTGGGTGATCCTATGCTGTCGAGAAAAGCCTCTAGTGAGTGCATGCACGGCCCGTACCCCAAACCAACACAGGTGGTCAGGTAGAGAATACCAAGGCGATCGGGTGAACTGTGGTTAAGGAACTCGGCAAAATGCCCCCGTAACTTCGGGAGAAGGGGGGCCAAGCATCTTGAAGTCCCTTGCGGACGGAGGGGTGGTTGGCCGCAGAGACCAGCGGAAAGCGACTGTTTACTAAAAACACAGGTCCATGCGAAGTCGCAAGACGATGTATATGGACTGACGCCTGCCCGGTGCTGGAACGTTAAGAGGACCGGTTAACTCACTTTGTNNNGGGTGAAGCTGAGAATTTAAGCGCCAGTAAACGGCGGTGGTAACTATAACCATCCTAAGGTAGCGAAATTCCTTGTCGGGTAAGTTCCGACCTGCACGAATGGCGTAACGACTTTCCGGCTGTCTCGACCACAGGCCCGGCGAAATTGCATTACGAGTAAAGATGCTCGTTACGCGCGGCAGGACGGAAAGACCCCGGGACCTTTACTATAGTTTGGTATTGGTTTTCGGTTCGGCTTGTGTAGGATAGGTGGGAGACTGTGAAGCGCTCACGCTAGTGGGTGTGGAGTCGTTGTTGAAATACCACTCTGGTCGGATTGGGAATCTGAACCTCGGACCATGATCTGGTTCAGGGACAGTGCCTGATGGGTAGTTTAACTGGGGCGGTTGCCTCCTAAAGGGTAACGGAGGCGCCCAAAGGTTCCCTCAGCCTGGTTGGCAATCAGGTGTCGAGTGCAAGTGCACAAGGGAGCTTGACTGTGAGACAGACATGTCGAGCAGGGACGAAAGTCGGGACTAGTGATCCGGCACCTCCTGGTGGAAGGGGTGTCGCTCAACGGATAAAAGGTACCCCGGGGATAACAGGCTGATCTTGCCCAAGAGTCCATATCGACGGCATGGTTTGGCACCTCGATGTCGGCTCGTCGCATCCTGGGGCCGGAGTAGGTCCCAAGGGTTGGGCTGTTCGCCCATTAAAGCGGCACGCGAGCTGGGTTTAGAACGTCGTGAGACAGTTCGGTCCCTATCCGCCGCGCGCGCAGGATACTTGAGGAAGGCTGTCCCTAGTACGAGAGGACCGGGACGGACGGACCTCTGGTGTGCCAGTTGTCACGCCAGTGGCATGGCTGGTTGGCTATGTTCGGAAGGGATAACCGCTGAAGGCATCTAAGCGGGAAGCCTGTTCCAAGATGAGGTATCCCACCCCTTTGTGGGTTAAGGCCCCCAAGAGACGATTGGGTTGATAGGCCAGAAATGGAAGCACAGTAATGTGTTGTCGAGTTGACTGGTACTAATAGGCCGAGGACTTGCCCACAAAGATGTTACGCATCCACTCTACGGTTCTGAAACACCACACCGGTCACCCCTCGAGGGGTGGGTGTGTGTTGTTTCGGAGTGTTTCGGTGGTTTTAGCGTCAGGGAAACGCCCGGTCCCATTCCGAACCCGGAAGCTAAGCCTGACTGCGCCGATGGTACTGCAACCGAAGGGTTGTGGGAGAGTAGGACACCGCCGAACTTAAC
>NZ_SDLT01000091.1 GCF_004522235.1 Amycolatopsis nivea | reverse complement strand
CACACCGCACCAAAACCAGGTTTCACAACACCCTCTGAGGGAATCAGATTCCGTCAGGGTTCCCCTCACGGACATCCGCACCAGCCCGGCGCGCGTCGTCCCGGTGTCCGCAGCGTCCCGCCAAGCACGGCTGCCGCGAACCCGCCGCGCACCGCGCTGCTGAGAAAACCTCGGTGCGCCGCCTGGCCTGAGCAGGGTTTATCCGCTGTGGCACCGGGGCGGGGTTTCCCGCGACCACGTGCTCGGCTGCCGCGTCCCGCCCAGCAGGACGAGCACGTCCGGACTCACGCCCGCGCGCACCCGGGACGCGAGCTCCGGCGACGTCTGCCCCAGTGCGGAGTAGACCGCGCGCACCAGGAACCTCGCCGCGAGCGGGGAACGCCTGGTGCGCAACGAGATCTCCATCAGGAGGGCCTCGCGGTCGCACGTGCGGCCGCGGCTCGCCGCGACGACGCCCAGCCGGGTTTGCTCGGCCAGCGGAAGGCAGCGCAGCAGGCTGTCGACGACGCAGTCGACCGCGAACCGGTTCCGTTCCGTGCGGGGCAGGCGAGGCCCGGGCAGAATTTCCTTCCGCACCACCATGGACCATCAACTCCTGGCCGCAGAGTAGCCGATCCGAAGCGCGCGGTGCCGTTCCTGTTCCGTGCGACGGAAAACGATCCGGGCCGAGTCCCTTGTGGACGGTGTCAGCCGGGCGAGCCGGACAAAACGGCGAGCCGGTCGAGGGACTCGCGGATGCGCGCCGGGACATCGTCGCGGCCGGGGCCGGCCGGGACCGACAGGTGCAGCGTCGCGTGGCTCGTGCCCGCCGCGCCGGACTCGACCAGGAGCCAGCCGCCGTCCCATTCGAGCCGCAGCCGGTCACGGCGCCCGGCCGGGGGCGCGGCGACCGGCTCCGGCAGCCATTCGTCCTGGTGCGCGGCATCGGACGCGACGGCGTACACCCGTTCCGCGGGCGCGGGCATCCTTCGCTGCGCTTCGAACTCGCTCATGATCTTGGCTACCCGTCGCGCGGCGGCGCGAAACTGCGGAGTCCACAGTGGACGCTCACGGACGGTGCGCTGCCCGGTTCAGCCCGCGGCGCGCAGGATGGCGTCGAGTTCGGCGGGCGTGCCCAGCGTCCGGATTTCGGGCGGCGCGAGGCAGCCGATCCGGTGGTCGTCGTCGCGGACCGCGGCCGCGAACTCGGCGACGCGCGACGCGGGCGGCGCGACCGTGGGCCCGGCCAGGTAGCGGATGACGATGAGGTCCTCGCCGGAATGCGTTTCCACGGCGGCGGCCCAGCCGTGGATCTCGTCCCACAGCAGGGCGACGTCGCGGCCGGGGTAGGCGGGCAGGTGGCCGTCGAGCGCGACGTAGGCCGACACCGGGGTGTCGTGGTCGACGGTGCAGGACTCGAGGCCGATGCCCAGTGCGGCGGTGACGTCGGCGAGGTAGTTCCACAGGCGCACCGAAGCGGGGTGCGACGGGCCGGTCTGGGCGGTGTGCAGCGGCAGGGACACGGGGACAACGCCTTTCTCGCGCGAAGGACTGGCACGGACCAGGGGTGGCCTGCTCCGCGCCACGGGCCGCATCCGGCGGCGCGGCGGGGTTTTCCGGCTAGCGGCCGGAACGCGCCCTTGCGGGCGGTCCGGACGTGATTCCCGGTGAAGGGGCACGGGAAACCTGCGGAACGCGGGGAATCGGCCCGCGTGCTCGGCAGGACATCGGACTCACCTCCGCCGCTCGACAGGGGACGCTCTTTTCTTCTAGCATGTCATCGAAACGATGACAACTGCCAAGTCGTCGAGAGGATGACGCGATGGCGGAGGTGGACCCCGGCCTGCTGATCCAGGGCGTCCGCGACGCGGTGCTGGCCGCACGGGACGGCGGAGCGGCGGCCGACCGGTCGATGGCCGCGCTTTCCGCGCTGCGGGCGCTGCGCGACCAGCTCGGCGCATGGGAACCGGAACTGATCGCGGCCGCGCGCGCGGCGGGCGCGAGCTGGGCGGCGCTGGCCCCGGCGCTGGGCGTGGCGAGCAGGCAGGCGGCCGAACGCCGGTACCTGCGGCTGCGGCCGTCGGCGACCGGAGAGGCCACCGGCGAAGCCCGCGTCGACGCCGAACGCGGCCGCCGCGCGGGAGACCGGGCAGTCGCGGACTGGGCCCGGCGCAACGCCGCGGTGCTGCGCCGGCTGGCCGCGGAGGCGAGTGCCGCGCCCGGCTTGGACCCCGCCGGACAGGAAAGCGCCGACCGGCTCAGCGTCGCGCTGGGCGACGACGACGTCACGAATCTGCTGCCGCCGCTGGCCGACGTGCGCGCGCATCTCGAACCGCGGCACGCGGCGCTGGCCGACCGCGTCGGGGAGATCGGCGAACACGCGAACCGGCTGCGCGAGAACGCGGCCGGGCAGCGGCGCGGTCGTGCGCGATGAGGGGGAGTGGTGTTCCGGTCTCGTTGCGAGCCGGTTCGCGTGGTCGGCGGGTGCTGTCTCCTCGCGCGGGGAGCGGGAGCGGTGTCCGGGTCGCGACGTTGCGCATCCGGCTCCGTGAACTGCGGCGGCCGATGGTGTCTCGGTGCGCGGTGAACGAGTGGGGAGTCCAGGCTGCGAGGTTGCGGATCAGGTCGCATGGGCAGCGGCCGATGGTGGCTCGGCGTGCGTTGAGCGGGCGTGGTGTTCGAGGCGTTCGGTGGCGGGCCGGTCCGCGCGGGCGGCGGCCAACAGCACATCCATGCGCATTCAGCCGCGAAAGGTCTCCCGCTGGAGGATCGGCGCGAACCGCCCGGACCGTGGCCTGCCGCGTCCCCGGGGCGGGCAAGCCAGCACCCGAACAGCCCCGTCCGCGAAGGGCGAAAACCGCGCGCAATGAGCCGAACGTCTCTTCCCGGGGCCCCGCGCTGCCGACGTTCCCGGGATCCGAGATCATTTCCCGCGGCGGCATTCGTGCGAGCCGCCGTCCGTAAGGCATGCTATTCGCGGTTGAGCAGCCAGCCGCGTACTTTTCCTGCCCGGACGCAGGCGTTCCGGGCTTCCTGAGGAGGGAAAGAGCGATGAGTGAGCTGACCGACCCGGTGATCGACCCGCCGGGTTCGCTGTCGATCGAACGGGCCGACCGCTCGCCCGCGGCGGTGCTGGCCCTGAACGGGGACCTGGACCTCGGGACCGCCCCGAAATTGACGGCCGCGGTCGCCGAGACCCTCACCGGGAAGCCCCCGGTGCTGGTACTGGACCTGACAGGGGTCGATTTCCTCGCCTCGGCGGGACTGACCGTCCTGCTGGCCGCGTGCCGGGAGGCGCCGGAGGGGACGCAGGTGCGGATCGTGGCGTCCGGCCGTGCGACGTTGCGGCCGATCCAGCTCACCGGGCTGGAGCAGAGTCTCCCGCTGTACCGCACGCTCGACGAGGCGCTGGCCGCGGAGTGATCAGTGCGCCCCCGCAGTGCGCTGGAGCACCACAAGTGCGACGTCGTCCTGCGGGGGCCGCGATCCCACCATCGCGGCCATGATCCGGGCGCAGGCCAGTTCCGGGTCCTCCGGCCGGACCAGCTCGGCGAGCTGGTCCATGCCGGTGTCGACGAGCCGGTCGCGGCGCTCCACGAGACCGTCGGTGTAGAACGCGGCGACGGCTCCCGGCACCAGCTCCACCGTGGTGGTGCGCCGTTCGACGGTGGCCCCGACGGTCAGGCCGACCGGCGGGTCCGGCGGGGCGGGCACGAGCCGCGCCGGTTCGCCCGGCGCCGCGACGACCGGCGGCAGGTGCCCGGCGAGCGACAGCGCCATGCTGCCGTGGCCGGGCCGGAGGATGCCGTACGCGACCGTCGCCATCACTCCGTGTTCGAAGTGGTTCGCTTTGCGGTCGAGTTTGGCGAGGACGGTCGCGGGATCGTCGCAGTCGAGCGCGTAGGCCCGCAGCGCGCTGCGGAGCCGTCCCATGATGACCGCGGCTTCGAGGCCGTGCCCGGACACGTCGCCCATCACGATGCCGGTCTGGTCCCCGGGAAGCCGGAACACGTCGTACCAGTCGCCGCCGAGCCCGGCCTCCGCGCCCGGCACGTAGCGCGCGGCCAGGCGCAGGCCCTTGACGACCGGAAGCACGCCCGGCAGGAGGCTGCGCTGCAGCGCGATGGTCGCGGCCTGGTTCTGGTGCATGATCTCCGCCTGCAGCACGGCGGCCAGCCGGTCGGCCAGCAGCCGCAGGGTTTCGATGTCGGTGGTGGTGAACCGGCGGTCCCGGGCGGCTCCGATGTGCAGCACGCCGACCAGTTCGGTGCCGGCCAGCATCGGGACGCCCAGCATGGTGTGCAGGCCGCGTTCGGCCAGCAGCGCGTTCAGCACCGTGGTCTGGTCGACCTGGTCGATGACGACCGGCTCGCGGCGCGCGGCGACGCTGCCGGGGAATCCCGCGCCGACCGGCACCTGGACTCCCTGGTAGATCTCCTCCTCGAGTCCGGCGGCCGCGACGGCGACCAGGCGCTGCCACCGGGCATCGTGCCGCAGCACGGTGGCGGTGTCGACGTCGAGGACGGCGCAAGCCCGGGTGAGGATCTTGGTGAGCTCCTCGCCGAGCGCGGCGTTGCTCGCCCCGGGGCCGAGGATTTCGGCGAGGCGAGCCCGCGATTCGGGCTCCGGCGCGTGAGACGGCATGCAGCGACAGTAGCCGAACCGGCCCCGGGAACCGGAGATGCGCGCCAGCAGGTGTGAAGTCTGCCCCGTCCGGGTACGCCCGATTGGGCACCGGCGAAGTCGAGCACGAGAAAGGGACTTCCCCACGTGAGGTCAAGCGGCTGCGGCGAGGGGCGGCGAAACGCCGCGGCGTTTTCCGGCGCGAGCCCGCGCGCCGTCGCGCAGTCGGCGGGAGAGTGGTTCTGTTGTCCTGTCCAAACGAGGGACCGGCGGTGACCGGCCCGGGCTCCGGGGAGGGCGACGCACCCTGGGCACTGGACCTGCGGGGCACCGGGGTCGCGACGCTGCCGAGCCTGCGCGCCTGGGCGGGCAAGTCGCTGGGGCATCTGTCCCCGGACCATCTCGCGGACGTCCTGATGGTGATCGAGGAACTCGCGTCGAACGCCTACGAGCACACCTCGGGCCCGTCGTATGCGCGGCTGACCGTGCTGTCCCGGCCCTGCGTAGTGGTGATCGAAGTGGACGACCCCGAGCGCGGCCGCCCGAAGGTCCGCCCGCCGGACTTCGACCGGGCGCGCGGCCGGGGGATGCTGCTCGTCGACCGGCTCGCCGACGACTGGGGAGTGCACGAGCATTCCGTCGGCAAGACGGTCTGGGCCCGGCTCGGCTGCGGGGTGCCGGCGCGGGAAGCCTGCGAATCGTCCCGCTGAGGCTCATCGTCCCTGTTGCGGGTCGGAGTCGTCGTGTTCGTCGCGCGACGTGCCCTGTTCGCCGCGGATGGTCTCGCGTTCTTCTTCCGGGGTGTCGCCGTAGACGTCGTCGGATTCGCGCGGTTCGGTCATGGTTNCTGTGGGCCGGAGTGGACGTGGGCAAGGAACATCACCACTGCGTGGTGATCAACGCCCGTGGTGAGCGGTTGCTGTCGCGTCGGGTGCTCAACGACGAGACCGCGTTGCTCGAACTGATTGCCGATGTGCTCGCGATCTCGACGGACGCGCTGTGGGCGGTCGACCTCAACCACGGCGGTGCCGCGCTGCTGATCGGCCTGTTGATCAACCACGACCAGCCGATGACCTATCTGACCGGACTGGCCGTGCACCGCGCTTCCGGTTCCTACCGCGGAGAGGGCAAGACCGACGCGAAGGACGCGTTCGTCATCGCCGACCAGGCCCGCATGCGCA
>NZ_SDLT01000090.1 GCF_004522235.1 Amycolatopsis nivea | reverse complement strand
CCTCAACGACCCTGTCCGTCAAAACGGGTCAATCCCAGGGTTGTGGCGGGCACCCATGTGGTGCGACGCGGTCTCGGCTCGGCGCGCCAACTCGTCGGCGTACTCACCCTGCTTGATGGATTTGCCGAGGTTGTTCCACGCGCGCTCGCGACGGTTGCGGTCAGCCTTGTAGCTGTAGTGGTCGACCAGCAGCGGCTGACCCATCGGGATGTTGTGGAAAACGTAGTCGGCTTTCGCCCGCGTGGCGTCGGCCTTGGTCTGGTGCTTCCCAGAGCGCTCAGTGAGCCGGTCGACCCGGTCGTCCATCCGGTCGGCGAGATTGGTCTCCTGCTGCTCGACGCTGGGCATCGTGTCGTCAATGTCGCGCTCGACCGTGTAGCCCGCCTCGGTGAGCACGCGCTCGATGTCTGCGAGGGCGTACGGCTTGGACTGGCGATGCCGAGAGGATCGCAGCAGCCACGCTGTGGAGTAGCGAGACCAGGTCCACGACGGATGGGCCTTCAGCGCCAGGTGCGCGGGACTGTTGCGGGTGGTTCCCTCGACGGTGGTGCCAGACTCGTAGTCGTGGTGGATGGTCAGAGTTCCCAAGGACATGGTGATGTGCCTCCTTCACTTCGTTTCGCCTGTGGTGCGGGCCGTCCTGTTCAGTCCGCCGGAATCCCGGGCGGGTCAGTGGCCCTGGTCCCAACCCATGCGCGCGCTGCCTCGTGCGGTGTCGTAGGTGGGTTCCTCGCCGGCGGCAGGAAGGTCGGGCCGGATGCTGCTGCCGGTGAGGTCGCGGACGGTGTAGCGCTCGCAGTCCCCTTCGGTTATGCGGCGGACGGTGTCGATGCCGAGTCCGTTGACCGTGATCGGGCATGCGTGGGTGAACGCGAACCGCTCATGCTCCGGGACGGTGGCGCGGGGGTGTTCGGGCCAGCGGTACGCGGCCCACCAGTTGGTGACCATGACGTCGATGACGCGGTCTCCGGCGTCGACGATTGCGCTCACGAGGCCTCGTGTAGCGGTGGCGCCGATCAGGTCGGCCAGCCGGGCGTATGCGTCACGCGCGGCGGTGAGTCGCACCAGGGTCGGTGCCGCCTCGCTGCGGAGGGTGTCCGCGTCCATCTCGCCGATCGCGTCGGTACGGGCGTCGTAGGCGTCGCAGTCGGTCATACCGGGTGTCCAGCGCGGGGCCAGCGCGTTGATGCAGTCCAGACACGTGCTGCACCGGTAGACGCTGGGCCGGGACACCGGAATGGAGATCCCCATGCCGAGGTTGTCGCACCCGCAGAAACCTGGTTGCGACTGAAGTGCGGCGTCTCCGAGTCCGTCGGTGTCGGTGTCCTCTCCGGTTCGGGCTCGGCCGGCTGGTCGGTGTGCGGGAACGTCGCGAGGAACGCGGCGACCTCGGCGGCGTCGTCCGAAGCGACCGAAAAGGCGAACGCCACGTGCCTGCCGTTGCGGGGCACCGTGGCGGTGCCGGCCAGCGGCCCCTGATAGCGCACGATGGCTTCCTACGGGTCGTGACCGAGCGGGCTGGGTCCGGGAGTTTGGACAGTCGCGCCGAGCGGGGCCGCGATGGCGTGCGCGAGCTGGTCGCGCGCGGCGGCCTGGTCATCGAGTCGTTGTTTCAGCTCGCGGGTTTCCGCGAGGGTGACCCGATAGCCGGGCAGCAGCCGCCGGGCAGTCTCGGCGGCAACCGTTTCGGGTGTCTTGGCCGGGGACACCGTGATTTCGTGTGATGGCAGCGGGTTTCCATGGCAGTGCCGGATTGTCGCCAGTGTGGCCGGGAGGCTGGCGGACAGCCTGACCCGTGGTGTCTTCTCCCAATCGGAGTAGCACACGTGAAGCTCTTCACCATCTGGGCCGATGAGGTACCGGTCGCCGTAACCGTGGTGGCCCGGTTCGACCGTCCACGTCCCGTCGAGCGCTTGCGCCATCGCTGCTGCGAATGCCTGCATGTCCATGTGTGTTTTCCTTCCTGTGCCTGGGTTTCATGTGCGTCGGAATCGTTCGGTCGCGGGTTGTGGCCATCTCGCGGCCACGGCACCCGCGCGGCGCGTGGCCGCGCGGGCACCGAAGCGGCGGCGGTCCCTTTCAGACCGAAGCCAGCACCTTGCCGAGCGTCGTCACGGTTTCCTGGTCGAGCGCGTCGGCTTTTCCGTCCACCGCGCGGGACATGTTGCGTTCGGCGCGGGAGGCGTTGCGCACGATCGCTTCGTGATGGGTGTAGGTGTTGATGGCCTGCACCACTCCCCACGCGGTACCGCGCCACGGGCTGACCCGGTTGTCGGTGTTCCACAATCGGTTGAGCGCGGCCCGTTCGTTCGTCGCAGTGGTGCGGGCACGTCCTTTCTCCTCGGGCATCGGTGTATGTGCGTCCAGGAAGGCGTGCCATGCCTGGTCGGTCACGGTCGTTTCGCAGAGGGCCTTGACCTCGGCGGCAAACTCCTCGGCCACGGTGTGGACCATCGCGAGCGCGTCGCGGGCCTCCACAATGCGGAACTTGCCGTTCTTGGAGTGCTTGACCTTGAACTGTTGGCCGTACTCGCGCAGCCCGGCCGACATCGTGTTGTCGCACACCACGTTGGTGACGGTCCGCTTGTAGGTGGTCGCAAGGCTGCCGTCGTGGCTGGTGCAGGCAACCAGGTTCGGCCGGAACTCCACACCTTCCGGGGTGGTGATGTTCTCGGGCACTTCCACGCTCACCCATGCTTGCCGGCGGTCGCGCAGCAGGCCCGCGGAACCGATCGACAGTCCGTCGTCAAGGATCGTGCCGACCTTGTCGAGCAGCCATTCCTGGTACTGGTGCACGGTGTATCCGTCGGCGAAGATTCCGAGGACGTCGCCGGTATCCGATGCGGCGATGGCTTGCTTGTTGGGCACGCGGCGAAGGCCGAACTTGCCCGCGACGAGCACCGATTCCGGTTCGGCGGTCCAGTGGAACAGACGGCGCTGCACATCGTCGACCGGGATAGCGCCGGGGTAATGGTTCGGCTCGCTCCCCTGCGCGGACGCCCGGTAGTGCCACGCCTGCCCGCGCTTGTCGGTGAACCCGATCAGCACGTTGTTGTTGAGCCATTCGCTGGTTTCTTTGGACATGACTAACCCACTTTCGTTATCGGAGGCGATAAGGAAACCGTTGCGCGGTCACGGCGTCCGCACGCGAACGCGCGCGGCACCGAAACCCCACAACACGGTTGCGACTAGTTACGACAATGAGATTGCATCAATTCGGCAAGATCACGCACGGTCAGGCTCATTTGCCGTTGGGGTGGACAACGGGGTAACAGCGTTCGCAGCCACGCAATGTTTCGCGAACGTCCGACATAGTTACGATGTGATTGCCGTGCCGATATCCGTCGACCATGACCGAAACGCATTCGCAACTGTCTTCCGCGTAGCATTCGGCGCAGTCGTAGTGCAGTGGCTCATCACAAGCGCTTTCGAGCCACTTGCCACACTCGGCGCATTGCCGATATCCCAGCTCGTACATGATGTGGTCGATATTCCAGCCGTGGCAGTCGGTGCACAAGGTCTGTCCGTCATCGCTCAGCGCCGAAACGACCTCCGCCGCGATTTCCTCGGGCACGTCGTAGCAGTCGACCAGCACGCGCGCGGCATTCTCGGATTCCCGCTCGGACAGGTCTTCGTCGTCGAGCAGCGGGTATCCGGCGAGAGCGGCACCGATACGGTCGGCTGCCTCACATGCGGTGGAATCGCCGTAGTCGTAGGCAAGAAGGCCGTTCCACTCAGCCGCTTTCCCGGGTGCCGCTTCCTCCATGAGTCGCACCGCCGCGTGCCCGTTGGACACGTCCGCCAGGTGGGCGCACTGGTGCCCGGTGAGGTAGTCGCCGGGAATTGGCAGCGGATCACCACCCGATCCGAGCACGAATCCGAATCCGGACCAGTCATTATCTCGGGCGCAGTCTTCACCGTCCCATGTCCCATAGCGAAAGTTATGCCCGAAATACAGATTCGCATCTTCGGAAAATGAAATTTCAGGGTTGTTCATGATTGACACTCCCAGTGGGCGCGGATTAGTGCGGGTCACAGACCGCATGCGGCAAAGAAGCGGTCTCGGTCGAATCGGGGGTTTACCGATTTGAAGTACGCGCACAAGGCGTCGGCGAGCGCTTTTCGTTCGTCGTCGACGACAACTTCCCTGCGTACGGAATCAGCAATTTCTTTGAAGTCTTTACGCGTCATGACAGAACCTCCAATGGTGTTGTAGTTGCAGGTTGTTTGGCGGTTCAGGCCAGTTGCGAACTGGTACGGGCCGAAATGTGGACACGTCGGATGCGATTCGCGCAAAGGGGATCATCTTCTATGTCCGTGCGATGCGAAATCACAAGCGATAGGGCCCGGTCGACCGGTAGCGCATTCCCCGAACCTCCCCAAAAGGGAAAGCCGTTATGTCTAGGGCACAACGCAGGGAACCATGCCCGTAAGACATAGCGTGCTATGAACAGCAAAAGCGCGACGCGCTTGAGAGGGCCGTTCAATGTCGGCAACCGCTTTACACAATCCGGACGCCCACACGTTGTGACGTTTGTCGGTGCTAGACCACCATGTAGTTATCTTGGGGACACACCTCTGGCAGGCATGCCTTTTATGCGCGCTACTCCGCTCTATAGCAAGGGATTCACATAACGGGGCTGCAAGCGCAGTTACTACGCATCTCAGACTAGAAATGCGCGTTTGGCTACGCGTCGTTCCCCACTACTGCCCTGCACGGTTTCGCTGCTGTCCGCGCGGCCCAAGCCGCTGCCCGCGCTGTGCGGGTCTTATATTTCATAAAGACCAAACCTTTGAGGAAAAGAAAGGAAGGAGATCGCTCGCGGGACGCCGTGCCCCGGTCCTCACGCCCTTCTCTGCCTCATCCCCTTCAATCTGTCTCGGCTACATGTCTAGGTTGACACACTGCCTAGACACTTTCAATCTTCAGCCGGGTTCCGTTATCTCGCCGTTACCTTCGGCGTCGGCCTTGCTGTTCAGGGCTGGCCAAGCCCTTGAGCTGGGAAGACGCATAGGAAGAGAAGATCGCGCAGCGGCACCCAGCACCCGCGNCGCGACCCGCACAGCGGCACCCAGCACCCGCGCCCGCCACCCGCACAGCGGCACCCAGCACCCGCGCCCGCCACCCGCACAGCGGCACCCAGCACCCGCGCCCGCGACAGGCCTTGGCGGTCTGCAAGAATTCTTTTAATAATCTCGCGGTTTCCGACTCGAGCCGCTTGCCACTACGCCGCCCACGTGGTTGTCAATGCCTGCGACTCATGTTTTTCGCATCGTTAGACTTTGTCTTGACCGCAAGAAATAGACAGGAACCGCCGCATGATAGTTGAAGACCAAGAAGAAAAATGAGAGGAAGAACTATGAAGGAGCCTAATGATATAGGGAAAGTTACCCACAACAGAACAGAACGCGCGAACGGAGGCAATGCGAGCATCAGACGGCCAACACGCCACCCAAGCCGACTGTTCATGTGCCTGCCGGCACCGAAGTCTGGAGCCACGGTGGCAGGCGCATCGAGCGACCAACCTGCAACAAGTGACGAAGCTCCCCCTTCTTCTCTAGCGAGACCCCGGAAGAGAAACCAGAGAAGAAGGCGGAGAGGAAGTGGGACAGGCAGTCAACGTTCGCCCCAGCGCGGCACGCACTGCATGCTCACATGAGTTACGCGATCTCGCCTAGCATGCGTAGAAACCTACCGAACGCCAAGCCGAGAGGGGCTTAACGTAAACGGCTCCGACAGTGTCGAACATAAGAGGCGGTGGCAACCCCGTTCGCAGCTTACGCTGATTCGTCGGCTTTCAAAACCGCGAGCCCGCACGCAACCACGAGAAATGTCAGTCGCACCCCAGGGTAGGCGCAGATTGTTTCCGCCGGTGGCGTTGTACTCAACGCAGTCGCTGAAGAGCTGCTCTCGAGGCTGGAAGATCCGGTCAGATGGGCGGAGAAGCACAGCGAGCTGATTAAGCGTGTGCAGCGGCGTCGCTGTGGCGCCGAGGACCGGCTAACCAATGTTTGGCCGCGGGACTAGATCAGGATCTGCTGCTCAGCTCGCCTTCCGGTCCCGTAGCTGGCTGCTGTGAAGCCGAAGGAGGGAGTCGGCGAGTCCGACGGTGTCGCGGGCGGGGTGCTGGTCCAGCGTCGCTAACGAGGTGGTCAAGAGACTCAGCGTGCGCTGAATGCTGTCGTACTGTCCGAGCCGGGCCTGGGTCCGCATGAGGTCGCGGTAGATGGCCTCGTTGTAGGGGTCGAGATTTCGGGCCTGTTCAAGCAAGACGAGCGTCTGATCGGGGTCGCCGTCGCCGATCCTGCGGATCAGAGCGCTGAGGGCATCGAGGACGTCCCTGCGGAGTGCTTCGCGGGGACCGTCAATCCAGTCTGCGGAAATGCTGTCAGCAAGGTCGCCCCTGTACAACTCGGCCACGCGTCGCAGCGCCGTGAGGGCCTCGCCCTCGGTGGCTGCGTGGCGACGTATCGCTAACGCGTCGAGCAGTTGCCAGAGATCCACCGTGACTACGGAGCGGTCGAGCGCGTAGTGCCCGTCGTCATTGACGGTGATGTTGGCGATCTCGTTCCGTGTGGCTGTGCGCAGTCCGCGACGCAGCTGGGAAAGGGTTGCATGGAACGAGTTGTAGGGGCGGTCGCCTGGTGCGTTAGGCCAGAGTGCCGCGGTGAGCACTTCGCGACGGCTGCCCTCGGGGTGCAACGCGAGATAGACCAGGATCTCGCGCTGGCGCGGCGTGGCCGTGGCATCGTGATTTGGCCCCGGTTCGGCATTGCG
>NZ_SDLT01000009.1 GCF_004522235.1 Amycolatopsis nivea | reverse complement strand
GCCTACGAACGCCGATTCAGACCCAAACAGAAAGGTAGGGCAACCCATGACCATGACCATCACCATCGTCGGCGCCGGCCTCGGCGGTCTCAGCCTCGCCCGCGTCCTGCACGTCCACGGCATCGAAGCCACCGTCCTCGACCTCGACGCCTCCCCGTCCGCCCGCGCGCAGGGCGGCATGCTCGACATCCACGAAGACTCCGGCCAGGTCGCTCTCCGCGCCGCTGGTCTGCACGACGAATTCCGCACCCTGATCCACTCCGGCGGGCAGGAAGCCCGCGTCTACGACCGCACCGCCGCACTACTCTTCGCCGAAGAGGACGACGGCAGCGGCGAGCGGCCGGAGATCGACCGCGGGGTTCTGCGCGACCTCCTCCTCAACTCGCTGCCCGAGGGCACCGTCCGCTGGGGCATGAAGGTCACCGCCGCGAAACCGTTGTCCGGCGGACGGCATCGCCTCACTTTCGCCGACGGCACGTCTCTCACCACGGACGTCCTCGTCGGAGCCGACGGTGCCTGGTCGCGGATCCGCCCGCTGGTCTCACCGGAAAAACCGGCGTACACCGGGATCTCCTTCGTCGAGATCGACCTCCTCGACGCCGACTCCCGGCACCCGGACGCGGCAGCGCTCCTCGGCGGCGGCATGAGTTTCGCGCTCGGCGAGGACAAAGGCTTCCTCGCGCACCGCGAGCCGGACGGCAGCCTGCACGTCTACGCCGCCGTCCGCGTCCCGGAAACCTGGACCGCGTCCATCGACTTCACCGATCACGCCGCCGCCAAGGCCGCCGTGCTGAGCCACTTCGACGGCTGGTCCGACCGGCTCCGCGCCCTGGTCGAGGAGGCGGACGGCGAGCTGACTCCCCGGCTGATCCACGCGCTCCCGGTCGAGCATTCGTGGTCGCGCGTGCCCGGCGTCACGCTGCTCGGCGACGCCGCCCACGTGATGTCGCCGTTCGCCGGAGAGGGCGCGAACCTCGCCATGCTGGACGGCGCTGAGCTGGGGCTCGCCCTCGCCCGGCACCCGGACGACGTCGAACGCGCGCTCGCCGAGTACGAGGCCGCGTTGTTCCCGCGCAGCGCGAAATCGGCGGCGGAGTCGGCGCAAAGCCTCGACAGCTGTTTCCGCCCGGACGCACCGGCGGCTTTGCTCGAGCTGTTCGGAGCCTGACGTCCATAGTGGACGCGAGTACGACTTAAGCGGTACCCGGATCGAGCCGTCAAGCCGATCCGGGCCGAGCGGTTCCGCTCGCACAATGGGTTTCCGCCCGTCGTGAGAGAGGAATCGCCTGATGACCGCCGTCCTGGCCGACACCGTCCATACCGGCCTGCAGTTCGCCGCCATCGCCGGGATCGCGGTGCTGGTGGCGTTCCCGGTCTTGCTGTTCATCGGCGCGCTGGTGAGCGTGCTCGGCAGTCCGCTCGGCGCCGGGATGAAGTTCGTGTGGGTGGTCTTCGCGTTCTGCGCGCCGTTCCTCGGGCCGATGCTGTGGTTCCTGGTCGGCAAGCGGAGCGCGGAAGCCTCGTTCCGCTGACACAAGATGTCAGTGGGACGCGGTTAGCGTCCGGGCATGTATCAGGAAATGGACGCCGGCGAGTTCGCCAGGCGTTATGTCGAAGTATGGAACGAGCCCGACCCGGCCGCCCGGCGCGCGGCGATCGCTTCGTTGTGGGCCGAGGACGGGGTGCAGTTCACCGAGTCCGCGGAGTTTCGGGGCCATCAGGAGCTTGAGCGCCGGGTCAGCGAGGCTTTCGAGGAATTCGTTGGCGGGGCGGGATTTGTGTTCCGCCCCGCCGGAGACGCAGTCGGCCATCACGGCACGGTCCGGTTCAGCACCTATATGGTCCCCGCGGCAGGCGGGGAGGTCGCCTGGACCGGCTTCGTCGTGCTCGAACTCGGCGAAGACGGTCGTATCCGGCGCGACTGCCAGTTCGCCGAACCGCCGCGCCCCACGTTCCCGGACGCCCGGGCGGTCGTGGAGGAATTCCTGCGCCGGATCGAGCAGGGCGACCCGGACCGGATCGCGGAGCTTTTCGCGGAACCGGTCGACTGGCGGTTGAGCTGGCCGGAACCAGCGCATCCCGTGGTGCCGTGGATTCGTCCCCGTTCCTCGCGCGCGGACATCGCGGACCACTTCCGGACGCTCGGAAGTGCTTGTGTGCCAGAGGAAAGCGACGTCCGGTTCGACCGGATCCTGGTCGACGGCGCGGACGCGGTGTTCTTCGGGACGAGCACCCAAACGGTCAGGTTGACCGGCAAACGCTTCACAACCGGCTTGGCGGTGCGCGTAACCGTCAGCGGCGGGCAGATCACGCGGTACCACGTTTACGAAGACAGTCTCGCCGTCGCCGAGGCGTTCGCCGGATGAAGCGCCGGGCAGCCGGAGCGGGGATTCCGCCCGGCTGCCCGGCATTCCGCGCGGTCAGGAAACGTTCAGGTCGATGCAGGCGTAGAACGCGTTGCCGGTGTCCGCGATGTTCCACACCGCGAGCACCTTCTGCTGTCCGGTGTAGCCGCTCAGGTCGACCTGGTGCGACACGGTTTCCCCTGGTGCGTGGCCGCCGCCGTCGAAGCTCGCGACCATCGTGTCGCCGATGAAGTACTCGTAGTCGAGGGTGGCGTGCCGCGCGGTGAACACCCAGTTGAAGGTCACCTGGGTGCCGACCGGGGTGACCTTCCAGCCCTTGCTGTCGTCGTCGAGGTCGGCGAACCGCTCGTTGCCGCCGCTGCAGCTGTGCAGCCCCTTCGGGCCCTCGACGCTCTGCGGTTCCCATTTGATGTCGCCGCAGGACACTGTTCCGTCGGCGCACTGGGCCTGTCTGCTCGGCGGGGAGTTGACGTAGCCGTGCGCGCTGGCGATGCCGGGGCCGATCAGCATCAGCACCGGGGCGAGGACCGCGCCGCCGAGCGCGGCGAGCATCGTGCGTTTGCGGGGCATGGTGGCTCCTTCGAAGCCGGGCCCGCTCCCGCGCCGGAGGGCGGCCGGACGAGCCACGGCACGACCGACGAGCCCGCGGTGGGGTGGTGCGCGGGCGGAGGGGTGGGGAGATTTGTGGTCTAGACCATACTCGCGCGCCCGCGCTCGGTCAAGGATCGGCTACCCTGCGTCATCTATACACGGGATACTGTATGCAATAGAATGTCGGCGAGGATGCCGACCGCAGGGAGACCGCGATGTACACGGTGACCGACCCGGCCACGGGCCAGCTGATCGAGGAAATCGAGAACGCGACCGATGCGGAGGTTCGCGCGGCGATCGAGCGCGTCGACCGCGGATATCGCAGCTGGCGGGCGCGTCCGGTCGCGGAACGAGCAGCGATCGTCGCGCGTGCCGCGGACCTGTTCGAGCAGCGCGCCGACGAGCTGGCCGCGATCATGACCTTGGAGATGGGCAAGCGGATCAACGAGGGGCGCGGCGAGGTCGGGATCGTCGTGGACATCTTCCGCTACTACGCGGAACGAGGCCCGGACCTCATCGCCGACCAGCCGCTCCCGATCCGCGGCGGTTCCGCGGTGATCCGCAAGGAGCCGATCGGTGCGCTGCTGGGCGTGATGCCGTGGAATTTCCCGTGCTATCAGGTCGCCCGGTTTGTCGCGCCGAATCTGGTTCTGGGCAATACGATCCTGCTCAAGCACGCGTCGATTTGCCCGCGTTCGGCGCTGGCGATCGAGAAAATCCTGCAGGAAGCAGGCGTACCGGACGATGTGTACGTGAACACCTTCGCGTCCAGCCGCCAGGTCCCGATGATTCTCGCTGACCCACGGATTCAAGGCGTTTCCCTGACCGGCAGCGAACAAGCTGGTATCTCGGTGGCGGCCGAAGCGGGCCGAAACCTGAAGCGATGCGTGCTGGAATTAGGCGGCGCGGACCCGTTGCTGGTGCTCGACACCGCGGATCTGGACGAAACAGTGCGCGCTGTCGCGACCGCGCGGATGCGTAACTGCGGGCAGTCCTGTAATGCGCCGAAGCGGATTATTGTCCAGTCTGACCTTTATGACGAATTCGTGGACCGGTTCACTAAGCGGGTCGCGGACTATTACGTCCCCGGGGATCCCGCCGACCCGTCCGCGAAGCTGCCTCCGCTGGCTTCCGTCGCCGCAGCGGACGAGGTCGCCGCTCAGGTCGCCCGCGCAGTGGAGCAAGGCGCGACCTTGCGGACCGGCGGTCGTCGTGGCGAGGGTGCTTATTTGGAAGCGACTGTCCTGACTGATGTCACGCCGCAGATGGACGCTTACCGGGAGGAGATCTTCGGACCGGTGGCGATCCTGTTCCGTGCTGAATCGGATGATCATGCCATCGAGATCGCCAATGACTCGCCGTTTGGTTTGGGAGCGGCGGTGTTCGGGACTGATCCGGCTCGATTGCGCCGGGCCGCGGATCGGCTGGAGGCGGGGATGGTGTATTTCAACAAATCCGGCGGGTCGCAAGCGGATTTGCCGTTCGGCGGAATCAAGCGCTCGGGAATGGGGCGGGAGCTGGGACCGTCGGGGGTTGAGGAATTTATGAACCAGAAATCTATACGCCTCTGACCTGATGTTTGTTGCTTTTTGCCCCGTCAGGCCGTCACGGAATCCTGGGCCGTCCCTTGCGGCCAGCGGGCTTGAACACCCGGTTTGTGGCCGCCCGGGCCCGCTTGTGGCTCGACGGGACGAGGTGCATGTTCGATTCGGAGCGTGTAGCCAGGGTCGTGGTGACCGAGGTGTTCGGCGACCTCCTTGATCGAGACGCCGTTGGCGAGCATCGTGGAGGCGAAGAAATGCCTCATGGCGTGCATTCCGTCCCGCCGTTCGACGTTGTCGTGTCCCGTACCCGCGAAGGCTGGCCGCCAGACGTCGTACGTGAAATTGGCACCCTTGATCACGTTCCTGATCGGCTGCCCGCGTAGACGCTGCGCTTGGTTGTTCGGGCGATCAGAACGCGCACGGTCTTGGGCCGGTCACTCGGTTCGAGCCAGGGGAGCGTCAGCGTGACGGGCTCGAAAGTGGCCATGTGGTCGTCGATGTCGTCGAGCACGCCCTGGCCGAGCGGCAGCACACGCGTCTTGCCGCCCTTGGGCGGGGAGAACACCGGCTGAGTGCCGATCCACCGATCTGACGCTGAACGTTCACGATCATCTCGTCTCGGTCGTCGTCCGGGCTGAACCCGAAGATCTCCATCTGCCGCAGCCCGATGCCGGCCCCGAGCAGCACCGCGACGGTGTACTCGGCTGGCAGTGCGAGCCGCACCGCGCGGACCCGGCTGTCCGGCCACGGGATGACCTTCCGCGGGACGGCCTTGGGCCGCTTGACGCTCTTCGCCCGGCACGGGTTCGCCCGGATCTTCTTGTCTTCGTAGGCCTCCTGGAGGATGGCGGACACGGTGTCGAAGAGCACCGCGCGGGTGTACGCCATCAGGCCGCGCCCGCCTTCGCTCTTCGGCCGTTCCAACTAGTCGAGCCAGTTACGAATGGTGTCGGTCTTCGCAGCCACCTTGAGCGGCTTGCCGCCGAGGAACGGGAAGATCCCGGTCCTGAGGTGGTTGCTGACGGTCTGCTGCGTCCCGCGTTGGCGGACTGGCACTTGCGCCACTGGGCCGTGTAGTCGCGGAACTTCTCTTCGCCGGACTCGGCCGAGATGTACTCACCGGCCCGGCGCGTCGTGTTGCATCTTGGTCAGGAAGGTCTTGGCCTTCGTGAGTTGCTTGTCCGGAAAGAACTTGCCCCGTTCGTTGCCCTCGGGGTCGTAGTAGCGGATCTTGTACCGGTCGCCCTTGCCGAACAGTTCCGTCTTCTCGCGGACGGGGTGACCCTTGGCGTTCAAGACCGGCTTACCGTACTCGTCTTCCTTCTGCCGCCACCATCGATCTTGCGACGGCCGAAACTTGCCCGTGAACTCCCACCCCACTGTCGTCTTTGCGACCTTGCGCCGAGGCAGGTTCGGCGCGTCCTGCCGCCGCCTGGTCGACTGCTTCACCGCCTTGCGCTCCGGCACGTCGAGAGCGGGCAGGCGACCGGTCAGGCTCCGAGGCCCGCAGCTCCGCGTCCACGCCCGCGACCTCCGCCCACAGCTCGTCAGCCTCTGCCTCATCCCCGGCCGCCATCACGTCGCGGTAGTGAGCGGCCAGGTCGGCCCGGTAGGTCAGCAGCTCGGTTTGGGTCTTCGAGGGCTTCTCCCGGGTGAATATTCGCCAATCGATCCGATTGCGACTGCAACACGCCATGGATAACCATTCAGCTGTCTACTTCACATAGCCCCGTCTATGATCTTGCTGGTCGGTTAAATTTTCGTGACGCCCGTCATCCCGTCGCCCGGCTATTGTGCTGCGCTGAGGGCGGTAGGATGGCAAGTTCGGCCGACTGATGTGCGCGAGGGTTTGGCTCAGCGCGGCCTAAAGCCAGACATTACCAGGCGACGGGGTGACGACCAAGCGGGTTGCTACTGTAACCCTTCTTGATCGTCGGGGTAGATCCTATCCACCTCTTCGAGCCAGCTCTTGTAGTGACTTCGCGACTCGTAAAACATCAAAAGTCCCGCATTCATGCGGCTCAAGACTTTATCGAGGTCCTTTGAGAACCCCTTTCCGCCTTCAATCGATGTCATCATGGACTCCGTGGTGCTAGTAGCCTCAAGTGATTTCTCTGCCATTTCGCGAACATTCTTAAGAAAATCTAGAACATCTCGATTTTCTGGGTTATTGGCCTCGCCACTGGCGCCAACCATGCGAATTACGGATATAATGCCTGGGCTAATTCCCTGAATTACTTCACGTAGCTCGTCGCTGGTCCTGAATGACTCGTCAACGACGGGCTTGAGTTCATTCGCGAGCCGCCTGGCTACGGCAAGACGTTGGCCGAATGACGTTGCATCTGCGATAGGCCGAGTCGCGTTCGAAACAAGATCGTTGAATTGGCCGATCTCTTCGCCGTAAGTGCTCGCCAGGATGCCCACGCGGGGCAGGTGTTCTTCCGCTTTGGCGATCTCCTCAAGGGTGCCTTCCCTCAATTCTGGGTCTTCAGTAATGAATCCCGCGTCGGTGTCAATTAGTGCACTTGAACTATCGATATCTGATTGTTCGTCAAGCGCTTCTTCAATTCGCTGGGCGATCTGTTCGACGATCAACATCCATGACGAAGAACCGACTTCTTCACTGCGAAGACCGGATGCGTCTTTCCATTGCAATCGTTTAATGTCAGACCATTGTTCATCATTGGAAAAAAGTCGGTCGATTCGATCATGGGGGAAATAAAAGGATTGGGATTACAAGCTTGCGGCCCTCACGAGTAGGTAAGAATGCAAAGAAGCTTGCCAGTTCCTCTCGACATGCGGGACTTCGAAGGTATGATGGTGATATAAAGGCAAGTAGCACGGTGGCGTTATTTAGGCCTGCGCGAATCCTGTCGCGCCAGTTCTCGCCAAGGCGAATCGATTCTGTGTCAAAAAATATTCCGACTTCCAATCCGGTCAGGCTTGCGTAGGTGTCCGCTATCCCTTCGGCAAGCTTCTTCACTCGGCCGTATGAAGAATCATCATCCTTATGTGCATATGAGACGAACACTGAAACATCGTTACCGGCAACTACGTGCCGAGTCGGCGAGGTATCGTTGTTCTCATCGGTGCTCAATGGCACGTCACCTCCATGTCTGCAGAATTTGGCTCTATGGGATCAAGGCGCGTCGCCAGCGGCGGCGCGCACGTCACCACCCATGCGGTGGGCTCGCCCTCATGCGACACGGACGGCTTGCCGCTCCGCTTCGGCCGCCGGTCGCCGGGCGGCCCGCCGGAGAGTCGGCCGCGTACGCGCGCCGCCGCGAGGTGGTTGATCCACGCGTCCCCATACGGCCAGAGACGTCGGCGAGTCGATCAGTGTTACGCCGTTCGGCGTCACGATCGGTTGACCGCTCCTTCGTCAGCAATCGTTTAACACCGGCCGACCGCCATCAAGGGCGCCTGCGGCGTCGCTGCGCGATGGACGCAAGCGCCCACCCTTGACCTCGGCCCTCCGGCGCTAACAGCAGCGGGGACGAGGAAGACGGGGAAGAGTCGCCACGAGGTTAGACGGGGCACAGGGACAGCGGGAAGCCAGGCCGTCTACAGGCCGTCAGACGTCCAGACAGGCCCGGACGCGACCGGACCCAACAGACGCAAAGAGCAGGTCAGAGGCAGTATGCCCAAGAACGCGTCCAGGCCCACCGACCGCCTGGATAGTTCATGAACCAGAAGTCGATCCGGCTCTGAGCTGTAGCGGTCCGCGGACGGCGAAGTCGCGTGTGGACTAATTCCTGTCTTCCTCGGGCGGAGGGGAAAACCGGGCAGCCTGACGCTCCTCGTAACTGACCCAGTAGAGGGCTTCGTGATGATGCCCGCGGTCGTAGTCCGCGACAGTTTGATACATCCGCGCGTTCGCGAGGTGGAAGGCGGCCCAAGTCGCACGGGTCGCGTTGGGCGCCGGACGCCGGGCTGTCGCAGCGGAGTGCGCGTCGTGCAGGGTCGCGGGTTCAGCTTTGTTCGCCATGGTCCATGCCCTTCCGCTGGCACGTTTGGTTGCTGGAGCCTGCGAGGCGAGGCTCTGGAGTAGAAGTAGTTCTATTAGGCGCGCGGTCGACTAGGTTGTCAATAGAACTACTTCTATCTAGTCTGACGGGTCAGGACGTTCTGATACCGCTAGCGTTATCGCCGCACGGAGGAGGATGACGTGGGCATTGGGTACCGTGACCTGGCCGCGAGCCTGCGCGACGCGATCCAGCGGGGCGAATACGCACCGGACTCGACGCTGCCGAAGCAGGAGGAACTGGCTCAGGAGCACGGCGTCAACGTCAACACAGTGCGCAAAGCCGTGAGTGTCCTCGAGGCTGAGGGGCTGGTCACGCCGGTCCGACGCCGCGGCACGGTCGTTCGCGCGCGTCCGCCGATGAAGCGTCTCGGTGCTGATCGCTACGCCAAGAGCAAGTGGAAGTACGGCGAAACTGTCGCGTTCGTCGCTGACCGCGAGGCGTCCGGTCGCGAGTGGAAGCTAACCGATCAGACGCAGACCGTTACGCAGATCGAGGCTGACGCGGAGATCGCCGAAGCTCTAGGCGTCGAAATCGGCTCGCCCGTTTACGAGCGTGCGCGCTTGGTCAAGGAGTCGGGCCACCCGACGCATACGCTCTCCAGCTACTACCGCCCAGAAGACGTTGAGGGCACTCGCCTCGTCGACGAGACTGCGGGGCCAGCCGGTCGTGGCGGCGGCTTTCTGGTACTTACCCTGCAGGGGCTCGAACCCGACACGATCAGCGAGACCGTCTGCTCGCGCATGCCCACGCCCGTCGAGATCGAGACGCTGGAACTCCCCGCGGGAGAACCGGTGATGGTTTTGGAACGCCGCACATTCACGGCCAAGGGCCGGGTCGTGGAGTTCGCGCGCGGCGTCCATGCGGCGAGCCGGTTCTCCTGGTCCTATACCTTCAAGATCCCCGATTGACTCCGGAGTCCTCGCATGCCTGAGCGCTCGACCACCGTGCCGGAGCACCTCCGCGCCGACGTCCAAACGCTCTGGGATTACCACGACCTGCACCACGAACTCCGGCCGACGGACGTCGGGATCGGCCTGGGCAGCCACGACCTCGGTGTCGCTACTTACACAGCGGAGCTGTACCACCAGGGCAGCTTTCCTCGGATCGTGTTCACCGGAGCCAATGCGCCGACAACCGTGGAGCGATTCCCTCGCGGCGAAGCCGTGCACTACCGGGAGCGCGCGTTGGAACTGGGTGTTCCAGAGGATGCGATCCTCCTCGAACCAACGGCACGCAACACCGGAGACAACATCGCGCGAAGCCGAGAGTTGCTGGAGGCGTGGGGCATCGAGGTCAAGTCCGTCACGCTGATCTCGCGCCCCTACCAGCAACGGCGGGCGTACGCGACGTGCAAGAAGCTCTGGCCCGACATCGACGTTCTCTGCGCCTCCCAGCCATTGCCGCTGGACGAATACGTCCGGAGCATCGGCGACGCAGACCGGGTCATCAGCATGCTGGTCGGCGACACGCAGCGGATAAGCCTCTATGCCCAGCGAGGATTCGCGATACCCCAAGACCTTCCGGAGCAGGTTGAGCGAGCGTTCGAGAGCTTGGCAGCACACGGATACACCGCCCGGCTCCTCACCTAGGAACCAGCAACCCGCTCAACCACCCGGCAAAAACCTGCTGCGCATCCCCCCGCACCCGCTCCGGGTCGTCGGCGTGCGCGATCATCCGCGCCGCCTCCATCACCGCCGCCAAGACCAGCTGCGCCAAAGCATCCACCGGCGTATCCACAATCAACCCGGCATCCCGGGCAGCCGTCAGGTGCTCCGCGACCAACCCCAAGCCGTACTCGGCCTCCAGATCGCGCCAGGCGTCCCACCCCAGCACAGCCGGGGCGTCGGTCAGCGAGATTCGCCGGACATCGGGGCGCAGGCAAGCGTCCAGGAACACCCCCAGCGCGGCAGAAAGACCGGAAAGCGGATCCGGCGCACCGTCAAGGACGTCCGAGACCTCGACGGTCAGTTCGCGTTCCAGCACTTCGACGACGGCCCGGAACAGGCCTTGTTTGTCGCCGAAGTGGTGGTACAGCGCGCCCCGCGTGACGCCTGCCGTGCGCGTGATTTCTTCGGCCGGCACGTCGTGGTAGCCGCGTGCGCCGAAGAGGTCTCGGGCGGCCTTGATCAGTGCGGCTCGCGTCGCGTCGGAGCGTTCTTGCTGGGTACGTCGCACGCACCTAATCTGCCATGGCGGCGGCGAAGCGCGTGATGTGCCCGGCCAGTGCGTCCGGCTGATCCTCCGAGACGAAGGTGTACGAGTCCGCGACCTCGACCAGTTCCGCGTCCGGCAGCACCTCCGCCAGGCGGTGCGCGAGGCTGATCGGGAACAGCTTCTCTTCGGGCGGCCAGACCAGCAGTACCGGACGCTTGAACTGGCGCAGGTTCTCCGCCGCGGCGAGGGTGTGCTTCGAGTCGACGGTGCGCAGGAACTTGCGCAAATCCCTTCGCAGACCAGGGGATTTCCGCAGTTTGCCCAGATACTCTTCGGCGACGTCCGGCGGCAGCGGGCGTTTCGTGACCCAGCCGAACAGCAGCGGCAGCCGGTACAGCGCCTTGATCCGCAGCAACTGGCCGAGCACCGCCATCGAACCCGGCACGCGGGCGAGCACCGGCAGCGGCTGGAAGATCGGCGGGAAGAAGTACTCGAAGCTGTCCGACGGCGTCAGCACGACCCGGCCGACCCGTTCCGGATACCGCGCGAGCAGCAGTTGCGTGATGGCGCCGCCGGTGTCGTTGGCGACCAGGATGACGTCTTCCAGGTCCAGTGCCGTGAGGAAGTCTCCCAGGAGGGTGGCGAGGCCGGCGGCGCTGAGGTCGGCGTCCGAGCGCATCGGCACCGGGTGCGCGCCCAGCGGGAGATCCGGGGCCAGGCACCGGAATCCGGCGTCCGCGACGGCCGGGACGACCTTGCGCCACAGCAGGGCGTTGGTGAGTACGCCGTGCACGAAAACGACCGGACGGCCGTGTCCGCGCTCGAAGTACCGGAGTTCGCCTTGGGGGAGGTTGACGTGCCGGGCAGTGCCCAGGTCTTCGTATGCGCTCATGCTGGCGAAGATACATACATGCAGTCTGTATGTAAATTACCTCTGGGGTAATGCGGGGCCTGACCAGGGCGGTTACCGGGCGTCCAGCCGCCGGGTGACCCGGTCGAACAGGTCGTCCAGGGGTTCGCCGAGGTCCTGGCCGAACTCGGTCAGGCCGTAGGTGACCTGAGGCGGGGTGGTCGGCTCGACGCGCCGCCAGACGAGGCCGTCCTCGACCAGTGCGCGCAGGGACTGGGCGAGCATCTTCTCGCTGATGCCGCGGATGCTTTCGCGCAGTTCGAAGAACCGGAGTTCCTTGTCCCGCAACGAGATCAGGATCCAGATTCCCCACCGGCTGGTCACGTGGTCGATCACGGCACGCGCGGGGCAGTCGGTGTGAAACACCTCATAACGCGGCGTCGGGACGGCCGGGGTGAACTGCGCGCTTCCTGTCACGTATCGAGCTTACCGAAAGGTATGTCCTTACGAAGAGTAAGCGGATCGGCCTAGCGTCGGCGGCCTACGAAGGGAGCTGTTCATGATCGTGGTGACCGGGGCGACCGGAAACATCGGCCGGCCGTTGGTGCGGGCGCTCGCCGACGCGGGCGAGCAGGTGACGGCGGTGTCGCGGCGGGCCGCTGAGGTGCCGGAAGGGGTCCGGCACGTCGTGGCAGACCTGGCGGATGCGGCCAGTCTCGAACCCGCGCTGACCGGGGCGAAAGCGTTGTTCCTCTTGCTGTCCGGCGATCTGCACGCGGTCGGCGCGAACCCCGTCGATCTCGTCCCGAAGGCCGCGGATGCTGGGGTGCGCCGGGTTGTTCTGCTGTCGACCCTAGGCGTGGCGACCAGGCCGTTCGGCACAACGCGGATCGCGATGCGCGAACTCGAGGACGCCGTGCGCGAATCGGGTCTGGACTGGGTGATCCTGCGGCCGGGCGGGTTCGCCTCCAATGCGCTGTGGTGGGCGGAATCCGTTCGCACGCAAGGAATTGTCGCCGCGCCGTTCGGTGACACCGGGGTGCCGATCATCGATCCGGCGGACATCGGCGAGGTCGCCGCGGCTTGCCTGCGCGACCACCGGCACGTCGGCGGTGTGTACGAGCTGACCGGGCCGGCGGTGATCACGCCGCGTCAGCAAACGGAGGCGCTGGCCGCCGCGCTGGGCAAACCGGTGCGGTTCCGGGAGCTGACCCGCGCCGAGGCCAAGGCGGGCATGATGCAGAGCATGCCGGGCGAACTCGCCGACGACACCTTGGACATCCTCAGCTCGCCGACTCCGGCCGAACTGCGCGTGAGCCCGGACGTCGAACGGATTCTCGGCCGCGCGCCGCGGTCCTTCGCCGACTGGGCGGCCCGCAATATCGCCGCGTTCCGCTGAGCCTTACTCGGCCGGATCGCAGCGCGAGCACAGGCCGGACACCGCCTCCTCAGCGGATTCCGTCGGCGCGCCGGGGATCGCCTCCAGCCGGCCGCATTGGCGGCACAGCAGGTGCCGGTGGTCGAAGCCGGAAAGCTCGTAGCGTTGCGCGACGCCGACGTGGTCGAAGCGGTGCACGAGGCCGGCGGTGACGCCGGTGGTCAGCACGTCGTGGACGCCCCTCGTGGACGCCATCGACAGCCGTTCGCGGACCAGCGGCAGCAGTTCCGCGACGGTGACGTGCGGGTTTTCGGCCAGCACTTCCAGCACGACCTGCCGGGCGGTCGTCACGCGCAGGCCGGCGCGCCGGAGCCGGGTTCCGGCGTCGGCGCTGGACGGAATGGGTGCGGAGGTCGTGAGCACGCCTCCTTTGTAGTCCCCAAAGTTGATCCAGTCAAATGTAAGAACGGGTCAACTCTGGGACTGTGAGCCAGTGCACGCCAGAATTGATTCGGTCAAGTCTGGGGGTACGATCCGGGCCATGGACGAGTTCGGGACGCGGTTGCGCGACAAGGGTCTGCGCAACACGCCGCAGCGGCGTGCGGTGCTGGCCGCGGTCGCGCGGACCCCGCACGTCACGGCCGCGGAAATCGCGACGGTGCTCGACGCCGACGGGGCCGTCGGCGCGTTGTCCAGGCAGGGCCTCTACAACGTGCTCGACGACCTCGTCGGCGCCCGGCTGCTGCGCCCGCTCGAACCGGCGGGCTCGCCCGCGCGGTTCGAACTCGAAACCCACGACAACCACCACCACCTGGTCTGCCGCGGCTGCGGCCGGATCCAGGACGTGCCCTGCGCGATCGGAGCCGCGCCGTGCCTCGAACCCGGTCCGGTGCCCGGTTTCCGGGTGGACCAGGCGGAGGTCACGTGGTGGGGGATGTGCGCGGAGTGCGAGGCCAAGGCTTAACGCAGCGCGTCCTGCAGCGCCGCGAGCCCGACCGGGCCGACGGCCAGCGCGTCCTCGTGCCATTGGCGCAAGGTGAACCCGGGTTTGGGGGCGGCTTCGGCCCGCGCCCGCAGCCAAGCGCGTTCGCCGATCTTGTACGAGATCGCCTGGCCCGGCCAGCCGAGGTAGCGCACGATTTCGGCGTGCACCCGGTGTTCGGCGGCCAATCCGCGCTCGTGCAGGAACCGGCAGGCGGTGTCGAAGTCCCAGCGGGAACCGTCCGGCAGCGGCAGATCGAGGTGCGAGCCGAGGTCGATCACGACGCGCGCGGCCCGCAGCGCCGAACCGGCGAGCATGCCGAGCCGGGTGCCGCGTTCGGAGAACCAGCCCAGTTCGTCGGCGAGGCGTTCGGCGTACAGCGCCCAGCCTTCCGCGTGCCCGCTCACTGAATGGACGCGTGCGTAGCGGCTCACCGAGTCCCCGGCCAGGCCCGCGACGCCGATCTGCAGATGGTGTCCGGGAACGCCTTCGTGGAACACCGTCGTCAGCTCGGACCAGGTCGCGAAGCGTTCCCGTCCGCCCAGCGGCCACCACGTGCGGCCGGGACGGGTGCCGTCCTCGGCGGGTCCGGTGTAGTACGGCGAACCCGACGCGGAGCCGTACGCGAGCACGACGTCCAAGGCGCGCAACGGTTCCGGGATGTCGAAGTGCTCGCTAGCCGCTTCCAGTGCCCGGTCGTGCGCCGCGCGTAGCCAGTCCAAATAGGACTCTTCACCGTCCACCGCGCACTCTTTGTCCAGCAGCGCCAACACTTCCGCGACGCTCGCGCCGGGCTGGATTTTCGCCACCTCGGCGGCGATTTCCGTTTCGATGCGCTGAAGTTCCGCCCAGCCCCATTCGTAAGCCTCAGCGAGATCCAGGTCCGCACCAAGGGAAAGCCGGGCCGCGACGGCGTAGCGTTCCGCGCCGACACCGTCGGTTTCGGTGGCGTGCGGGGCGTAATCCTCGCGCAGGAACCGGGCGAGCGCCGCATAACCGCGGTGGGCGGCGTCGGCCCCGGCGCGCAGCTCGGCAGCCTGCGGTCCGTCGCCGTACTCCTCGACGAGTGCATTGTGGACTCCGGCATACCGCTCGGCTTGCGCTGCCGTTTCCAGCGCTTGGCGGCGGGCTGCGCGCAGGCCGCGGTCGAGACCGGCCTGCAGCGTCTTCTGCCAGCCGGTGAGCATCGTTTCGACGCCGGTCATCCGGACCGCGACGACGTGCCAGTCGTCCGCGTCGCGGCGCGGCAGCAGCCGGACCGAATCGGCGATCGAATTCAGCGTGCCGAAATGCGCCTGTACCTGGCGGAACGGTTCGTCCAGCTCGTGCCAGGCCAATTCGGCCTCGAGGCTGTTCCGCAGGTGCGCGGACGCGATCCGGTCCGCGCGGGACTTGGGGGTCAGCGTCGCGAGAGCGGCGAGCGTGCGGCGGGCCAGGTCGGCGCGGGCCGCGAAACCGTCCGGGGTGAGGTCGGTGAGCGCGGTCGCGTCGGTGGTCACGCCGTCCAGGGTCGCGGCGATCGGGTCGAGCGCTGCCTCAGCCGTGACGTGGTCGGCGGAGAGCTGAAAAATCGGGGTCACGCCGCCACGGTAGCCGGGAGCCGCCGCCCGAATATAGAGACGTTCGCGGGGTGCGGACGCTGGTATAGAGAGCGAATGCCCGCGCCGGTACGCCGACGCGGGCATCCGCGGGAGAAAAGCCTCAGTCCGTGCCGGACTCCATCGCGGCGCGGTCGAGCAGTTCGACGTCGTCGGCCCGGCCGCGGGACGCGATCGTCTCGGCCCCGCCCTCGGGCATCGCGCCGATCAGGCCGGTCGAGGCCGCCTGCGCGGCGCCGATCAGCTTCGGGTGCGAGGTGCCGCCGACCATGCCGAGGCTCGCGTACTGCTCCAGCTTGGCGCGCGAGTCGGCGATGTCGAGGTTCCGCATGGTCAGCTGGCCGATCCGGTCGACCGGGCCGAACGCGGAGTCCTCGGTGCGCTCCATCGACAGCTTGTCCGGGTGGTAGCTGAACGCCGGGCCGGACGTGTCGAGGATCGAGTAGTCCTCGCCGCGCCGCAGCCGCAGCGTGACCTCGCCGGTGATCGCGGTGCCGACCCAGCGCTGCAGCGATTCGCGCAGCATCATCGCCTGCGGGTCCAGCCAGCGGCCCTCGTACATCAGCCTGCCGAGGCGGCGGCCCTCGTTGTGGTAGCTGGCGATGGTGTCCTCGTTGTGCACCGCGTTGACCAGCCGCTCGTACGCCGCGTGCAGCAGCGCCATGCCCGGGGCCTCGTAGATGCCGCGGCTCTTGGCCTCGATGATCCGGTTCTCGATCTGGTCGGACATGCCGAGCCCGTGCCGCCCGCCGATCGCGTTGGCCTCAAGGACCAGCTCGACCGAGGTGCCGAACTCCTTGCCGTTGATGGTCACCGGACGGCCCTGTTCGAAGCCGATCGTGACGTCCTCGGTCGCGATCTCGACTTCCGGGTCCCAGAACCGCACGCCCATGATCGGCTCGACGATCTCGATGCCGGTGTCGAGGTGCTCCAGCGACTTCGCCTCGTGCGTGGCGCCCCAGATGTTGGCGTCGGTGGAGTAGGCCTTCTCGGTGCTGTCGCGGTAGGGCAGGTTGTGCGCCTGCAGCCACTCCGACATCTCCTTGCGGCCGCCGAGCTCGCCGACGAACGCGGCGTCGAGCCACGGCTTGTAGATCCGCAGGCCCGGGTTGGCCAGCAGGCCGTAGCGGTAGAACCGCTCGATGTCGTTGCCCTTGTAGGTGGAGCCGTCGCCCCAGATCTGGACGTTGTCCTCGAGCATCGCGCGCACCAGCAGGGTGCCGGTGACCGCGCGGCCGAGCGGGGTGGTGTTGAAGTAGGCCCGGCCGCCGGTGCGGATGTGGAAGGCGCCGCAGGTCAGCGCGGCGAGCCCCTCTTCGACGAGGGCTTCCTTGCAGTCGACCAGCCGCGCGAGCTCCGCCCCGTAGGCGTGCGCACGGCCGGGGACGGACGCGATGTCGGGTTCGTCGTACTGGCCGATGTCGGCGGTGTAGGTGCACGGAACCGCACCCTTGTCGCGCATCCACGCCACCGCCACGGACGTGTCGAGGCCGCCGGAGAACGCGATGCCGACCCGCTCGCCGACGGGAAGGGAAGTGAGCACCTTGGACATAGGAATGATTATGCACGACGATGTATGAACGTGCATCCCCGGGTGGTGTGAACTCGCTCTCCCGGGGATTCGCGCAGGTCACCGTTCGTACAGCCGCCGGCGCCACCATGCGGAGGCGTGCCAGAGGCTGAGGGACCAAGCTGTCGGGTCGGGCAGGGTTCGTCGCCGGAAGTCGTCGTCGAGGGGAGCGAGGATCCGGCGCAGTTCCGCACGGTCGCGGCGGGGGAGGACTCGCAGGGCGGCGTCCAGGTCGTCGCGGGCGTCGACTGGATCGCAGCACGGGCAATCGGACAGCGGAAGATACAGCCAACGGCCAGGCTGGCGAAGGAAGCTCCGGTACCGGTCGAGTGCTGGGGAAACGCGTTCGGCCCACAGATCGCGGGCCTCGGGCTGGTCGGCGCGCAGCGCGCCGGGCGTCCTACGAGGCATTGCCCCTTCTGGTCGACATCATGCCGTGAGGATGCCATATCCCGCTGATGAGCGCGGCAGTGTTCAGTAAGTCCGGCCCTTCCACCCAGTTCGGCGACGGGCGGAGTCGATCGTCATAAGCGTGTACAGCGCCGCAGTGAACGGCAGCAACAGCCCCGCGACCAGCGGCTGCCGGTAGTACCGGGCGACGGGGACGAACGTCGCCGCCATCAGCAGCCAGGCGAGGGCGGCCTGCCACGAGCCGGTCAGGGCGAGCGCAGGCGGGGCGAGGAAAACGGCGATCATCCCGACGACCGTCCCGGCCAGCAGCAGCGGCGAATGCCGGAGCTGGGTGTAGGCGCTGCGGGCGACCATCTGCCACAGGTCCGCGAGCCGCGGGTACGGCCGGACGCTCCAGACCTTCGTCGCGTAACCCAGCCAAATCCGGCCGCCCGCGGACGCGACGGCACGGGCGAGTGCGACGTCGTCGATGACCGCACCGCGGATCGCGGCGATTCCGCCGGCGCGTTCGAGCACTGAGCGGCGGACGAGGACGCAACCACCGGCCGCGGCGGCGGTGCGCCAGCGCGCGGAGTTCACGCGGCGGAAGGGGTAGAGCATCGCGAAAAAGTAGACGAAAGCGGGCACGATCAGCCGCTCCCAGAACGTCGCGGTGCGCAGAACGGCCATTTGCGACACCAGATCCCGGCCGCTGGTCGCGACGAGGGCTTTCAGCGAATCGGGAGCGTGTGCGATGTCGGCGTCGGTCAGGAGGAGGAAGTCGACGTCTCCTGCCTCGCGGACGCCGTGTGCGACGGCCCAGAGTTTCCCGGTCCAGCCATCCGGTGGTTCGCCGGGGCTGGTGACGGTGAGCGGGAGTCCATTGGGGACAGTCAGCGCGCGGGCGACTTCCGCGGTGCCGTCGCTGCTGCCGTCGTCGACGAGAATCACCCTGGCGTCGCCGGGATAGCTCTGGCGAAGCAGCGTGGGCAGGGTTTCTGGCAGCAGTTCGGCCTCGTCGCGGGCTGGTACCACGATGGCGACGGACGGCCAGCGTTCCGGCCGGACCGGCTCGGGCAGTCGCTGGTCGGTGCGCCAGAACCAGCTGTGGCACAACGCGAGCCCGGCCCACACCGCCAGCGTCGCCCACGCGAGGACCGTGCTCATGCGCGGAGTGTAGTGACTGGCAGCAAACTGACAGGTCGCTCCCAGCGGACTCATAGATTCGCGGCTGAGACTGGGTGTTCCCACCACCGGAGAGGACACCCGGCATGGACCCGGACATCAGGAGAAGGCAAGCGGAACGGGCACGCGTCCGGCACCGGACTGCGCTCGTCACGGCGGTCGCGGCGGCGCTCGGAGTCGCGGCGGCAGGCGGGATCGGCTACGGGCTGACGGCGGCCGGTTCGACCAGCAGCACCACCTCGACCGACAACAGCACCACCTCGACCGACAGCGGGACGGGGTCGAGCACCTCGGACCAGGACCAGTTGCAGGCGCCCGCGCAGGATCCCGGATTCGGTTCCGGGCACGCGCACACCGGCTCGGGTGCGTCGTGACCGGGCCGTACTCGGCGGCGTTTCCCTCGCTCGGCACGACCGCGCGGGTGCTCGTCACCGAGGAGGCCGCGCTCGGCCCGGCGACTGAGCTGCTGCGGACGCGGCTCGCCGAACTCGATCGGGCATGCAGCCGATTCCGGACGGATTCGGAAATTTCGGCCCTCCACCGCGCCGCGGGCCGGGAAGTGGCGGTGAGCCCGCTGCTGGCCGACGCGCTGTCAGCTGCGTTGCGGGCCGCGTGGCTGAGCGGTGGCTTGGTCGATCCGACGGTGGGCGGGTCGATGGCGGCACTCGGCTACGACCGGGATTTCGCCGAGATCACCGACGGTCCCGCCGCGGCGCCGGTCCCCGCGCCGGGTTCGCATTGGGTGCTGTTCGAACCGGCCCGCCGGATCGTCGTGCTGCCGCGCGGCGTGATGCTGGACCTGGGCGCGACCGCGAAAGCGTTCGCCGCGGACCGAACCTCCGCCGAAATCGCCCGCCGCACTGGCTGCGGCGTGCTGGTGAACCTCGGCGGCGACATCGCGGTGGCGGGTCACGCTCCGGCAGGCGGCTGGAAGATAGCGATCGGCGACGACCACACCGACTCGATCGACTATCCGGACACGACGATCACGCTCACCAGCGGCGGCCTGGCGACCTCCGGCGTCGCCCGGCGGACCTGGCGACGCGGCGGTCGCGTGGTGCACCACATCGTCGACCCGCGCACCGGCGAATCGGCGGATCCGTGCTGGCGGACGGTATCGGTGGCGGCACAGTCCTGTGTGGACGCCAACACCGCGAGCACGGCGTCGGTCGTGTTGGGCGTTGCCGCGTTGGACTGGCTGAGGTCGCGTGGGCTGCCCGCGCGACTGGTGAGTTCGCGTGGCGCCGTCCGGACTACCGCCGGTTGGCCGGGGGATCGCCGGGAGCGTGCGTCGTGAGTTCCGCGCTCTGGTATTTCAGCCGTGCCACTGGAATTGTCTCGCTCGTGTTCTCGACGGCCGTGGTGGTGCTCGGTTTCCTCAACTCCGGACGGTTCGCGACCCGGCGCTGGCCCCGCTTCGCCCTCGCCGACCTGCACCGAAACCTCGCCCTCGCCAGCCTCGTCTTTTTGGGCGCACACATCGTCTTCGCGGTCGTCGATGGCTATGTCGACCTCAGCTGGCTTTCCGTTGTCGTCCCGTTCGTCTCGGGCTACGAACCGTTTTGGATCGGCATCGGCGCGGTCGCGGTGGATCTGCTGCTCGCCATTGTCGTGACGAGTCTCCTGCGGACTCGTATCGCGCCGCGGTTGTGGCGCGCCGTGCACTGGCTCGCCTACCTGTGCTGGCCAGTCGCGCTCGCGCACAGCGTCGGCCTGATCGCTTCCGACAGCGCCCGCCCGCTGCTCATCGCGCTCGACATCGTGTGCCTGATAGCCGTTTTGGCGGCCGCGAGCGTGCGGTTCGGCAGTACCAACCCCGACACCGAGGCCCGCCGCCTCTCTCCCCTCCAGAGGTGACTCGTGCTTCTTCCGTTGCACCGTAACAATCTTGCCGCGCATCTGTCCGTCCATGGTGGACTCCCCGCCTTGGATCGCGACGCCTTGATCCACGCAATCGACGCCGCCGGTATCCGCGGCCGAGGCGGCGCTGGCTTCCCCGCCGCGGCGAAACTGCGCTCTGTCGCACCAGGACAGTCCATTGTGGTCGCCAACGGCTGCGAGAGCGATCCCTTCAGCAGCAAAGATCGCGCGCTAATGGAGCTTGCGCCACACCTAGTGCTGGACGGTATCCAGGTCGCCGCACGAGCCGTCGGTGCTACCGAGGCTTACCTTTGCCTGCACGGAGAAAACCGAAGCGTAATGGCGGCTCTAGCCGAACGTCGCGACGCAGTTCCGGTGAAGGTCGTCGCAGTCCCGCCCCGATACGTCGCCAGCGAAGAAACCGCGCTAGTGCATTTCCTGGCCACCGGCGACGCCCGCCCGACCGGCAAATTCCCCCGTCCAACCGAACGCGGCCTGCGCGGACGCCCGACGCTAGTCCAGAATGTCGAAACCCTGGCCCGCTTCGCGCTCGTCGCCCGACCTGGCGCGGACCGCTCTGTCCACACAGACCTGGTCACCGTCACCGGAGCCGTCGCCCGCCCCGGCGTGCTGGAATTCCCTGCCGACACCCCGATCTCCGCAATCCTCGCCCGCGCCGGCGGATCCGTTACCGCACAAGCAATCCTGATCGGCGGCTACGGCGGCACCTGGATGCCCCGAGCCTTGGCCGACCCGTTGCCGCTCGGCCGCGAACCGGGATTGTCCTCGCTGCACCTGCTCCCGGAACCGAACTGCGGCCTGGAGCTGACTCGGAATATTCTCTTTGCCCTGGCTGGAGAATCAGCCCGCCAATGCGGCCCGTGCATGTTCGGATTACCGGCCATCGCCGCGGATTTCACCGACCTGCTGTCCGGAAGGGACGCAACCGGCCGCCTGGCCCGCCGCCTCCCGCTCCTCAGCGGACGCGGCGCGTGCGCCCACCCGGCCGGAGCTGTTCGCCTAGCCGCAAGCGCGTTACGCGTCTTCGCCGCCGACGTCCACGCACACCTCACGATCGGCTCGTGCCGGATGATGGCAGGTGCGGCATGAACCGCCTGACTGTGGACCCGATCGCCTGCCGCGCACACGGTTTGTGCGCGGACGTCCTGCCGGAACTGATCACAGTGGACGAATGGGGTTACCCGGTAGTACGCGGGGAATCGGTACCCGAATCGCTGCTAGCCGAGGCACGACGGGCGGCCGCGGCTTGTCCGGCGCTGGCGTTGCGGCTACGGAAATCGTAGTAGCGGCAACGCCAACGCCGGATTCAGTGGCGCATTAGCAACGCCACCACGCCGAAAGCGCTCCTGCAGCTACGGTGAACCACGGGGCATAGTCGGCGAATGATGCGACCACAAACGACAAGTCGAGCTCCTCGTGAACGTGCTAGTGATACATGCTGCGTAACATGTATGACGCAACAACCGAGCTGCCTGGGATTCCGGTGCTAGCCTCGATGAGTTTTACTCTGTGTGGCTGTCTGCCGGATGAGACAGTCTCGGCAGGGGCATCTTGTCGTAAGGACGGGTGATCTCGCTAGGCACCCCCTCTTGTGTCACCCGTTCGAGGTTGCAGAGCGGCGCGGCGCAGGCATGGCGACAGTGCGTTCTCCGTCCCTGGCCTGCGGAATCGCATGGGGATTCCCGGCCACGGCCAGCTGTTGTTCGACGCGGTCGGCCTTGGCGTCCTTGCCGCGACCCCGGTAAAAGGCGGCAGCGCGCCGCCACGCGTCGACAGCGTCTTCATGATTTCCGCGTGAGTAAAGGATTTCGGCGAACGCTTCCAAGGCTCGGGCCTGACCGGTCGCGTTGTGGGCACGTTCGGCGAGTTCGACCGCTTCCTGGGACAACCGCAGCGCGGCGCGGTCGTCCCGTTCGGCTGCGGCGAGCCGGGCCTCCACAGTGCGCAGCCGCATCGTCGCGGTGAGATCGCCGGCGATCTGGGCATGCGCCAGCTGGCAATGCCGGTGGGCAACCGCGAATTGTTCCTCTCGGAGATGGAGCTCCGCGAGCGTCGTGTAGGTCGTCGCTTGACCTGCGGTGTCACCGGTGAGCGCCCGCAGGTGGAGCGCGCGGTGGTAGTGCGGCAGTGCTTTCTCGTACTGGTCGAGTTCGGCGAGGGTCTCGCCGAGGTACTGCTCGGCCTTCGCCTCGCGGACCGCGTCGCCGTTGCGCTGCGCGTGCGTGATGCAGCGACGGAAGAGAGCGATCGCCTCCACGGGGCGTCCGGTGTGCCGGTACAACTGTGCGAAGTTGATGTTGATTGTCAACACCCCGATGGGCGATCCGTCGGCGGTGGCGAGTTCCAACGCTTGGGTCAGCGCGTGCTCGGCCGCTTTGTGGTTGCTGAGCGTGAGGTTGAGCTCGCCGAGATCATTCAGGCTCGAGGCTTCCGCGTGCGAATTGTTGTTCGCTCGCGCGGCCCGTGCGGCAATGCTGAACCCAGTGCTCATTTCGTCATAAAATCCATACCTGTCAAGGGTATCCGCAAGGAGATGCGGCAGCATGTACGCTATTTCGAAGTAATGATGCTGCTCCGCCACTGCGGCGAGTGCTATCGTATTTGTTCTCTCTCGCAAAAACCATCGCTTCGCGGCTTCCGGAGTCGTGAACTGCGTCGGACGGATGCCGGGTTCGGGATCAAGCCGCGGCGGGCGGTCGCGATACGGGTGCGCCATCCGATGCGCGTGGTACGCGGTGCTGTAGTAATGCGACAGCAAGCGCCGCAAGGGCCGCGAGTCGTGGTCTTGATCGCTGAGCGTTCGCGCGTACCGGTGGAAGATCGAGACAATCCGGTAGCGGTCCGTGTCGCCGGGCTGGTCGATCAAGTGCAACGCGACCAAGGTTTCGAGCGCTCGCCGGGTTTCCGCGGCGGGGAGGCCGGCCGCGGACAGCAAAGTGTCGACGTGGATTTCCGCACCGGGGTGGTGGCCGAAGAGCCGGAAAACGGCCTGGCTCGGAGGCTCCAGCATGCGATACGACGAGGAGAAAACGGCGCGCAGGCTCCGGTCATCGCCGTCGTCGCCAATGCTCAGCAGCATCTCCGGATCGCGCAACTGGTCAAGCATAGTGCTGAGACTCAGCCCCGGACGGCGAGCGGCGCTCTCGGCAATCAAGGTGAGCGCGAGTGGCAAGCCGTCGCAGAGGTGGGCGATTCGGCGGGCCGCGTCGGGTTCTCGTTCGCCTCGGCCGTTCAGGCGGCGGACGAACAGTTCCAGGGAATCGCGGTCGTCGAGGCGGTCGAGGCTGAGGGCGGCGAGTTCGTGTCGCCGGGTGAGTGCGCCGAGCCTGCGGCGCGAGGTGATGATCACCGAGCATTCGGACAGCACGTTCAGCAGCTGGTCGACGTGTCCGGAGTTCTCCGCGTCGTCGAGGATGACCAGGACGGACCGGTCGGTCAGCTGCTGGCGCAGGACCGCGGCGCGGGCCGTCGCGTCCACCACGTGGTCGACGGGGTAGCTGAGTTCCTGCAGGAGCCGGTCGACGATGTCTGTCGGTTCGAGGCGCGGTGCCGGGCCGAAGCCGTGCAGGTCGAGGTAGATCGTCCCGCCGGGGAACCAGTCCGCGGCGCGGTGTGCCCAGTGGACGGCGAGGCTCGTCTTTCCGATTCCGGGCGGGCCGCTGAGCACGACGGCGGGCGAGCGGGTCGGCGAGCCTGGGCGGAGCCACTGGTCCAGCGTGTCCAGTGCGCGGGTGCGGCTGATGAACCCGCGGAGGTCGCGGGGGAGCGGATGCGTCGGCGGCGCGGCCCGGCGCACCGGGGCGGCCGGCGGGTTTTCGTGGCGGTCCCGGAGTTCGTCGTGGAAGGCGCGCAGCATGGCCGTGGCGGTGTCGTCGGCGGCGTCGCGGAATCGCCGGTGTGCGTCGAGGTAGTGGGCCTGGGCCTGCTCGGACTGCCCGAGCGCGTAGTAGATCTGGAGCTGGAGCTTGACGAAAGCCAGGCGGCTGGCGTGTTCGGGGGCCAGATCCTGCATCCGCCCGGCGGCCTCGTCGGGACGGCCGAGCGTCAGCAATTGGCTCGTCAGGAATTCTCGCGCGGGAAGCAACATGGACTTTATTCGGTCCTCGCGCCAATTGTCCGCGCGTTCGGTGCGGAGCTCCGGCAGCGGTTCATCACGCCATAAGGAAAGAGCGGCTTCGGCTGATTCGCAAGCCGCTTCATGATCGCCGGAACTCGCCGCGGCGTGTGCTTTCCACATTGTTTTCCGAAAGACCGCGACATCCACGAGACCCTCGTCGAGGTCGATCAGGTAACCGTCGCCGGATCGCGCGACCGTGGCGTGCACGTCCGCTTCTTCGAGGGCGGGACGCAGCCGGTGCACCGCCTTGTACAGGGCTTCTTGCGGGTTTCCGGGCAGGTCGTCGTCCCAGAGCCACGAGATGAGGGTGTCCTGGGAAAAACGCTGGCCCGGCCGGGTGAGCAGGATTCCGAGAATATTCCGGGTTTGCCGCTGGCCCCACTGCTCGCTCATCTTCCCGTGCATCCGCACCGCAGTCTGCCCGAGAATTCCGTAGGCGAAGTCCATTCGACGCCCCTCCCTCGTCGATTGCCTAGTTTCGCATTGATCCGAGGGATCGGCGACCGCTTTCGGGATAAGGATCAGCCAGGGAATTGTCTTGTCCGGTTTCGGTCCGCTTTGTGTCCAGCGGCGGGAAGTCCCCGGTCAGGACCGCGCCGCAGCCTCGGTTCGTCGGTTTCCGGACGGAGGGGATGAAGATGGCGCACGACGTGTGGGTACGCGGTCCGATCGGTCTCGACGCCGCGTCGCGGGTGACGCGGCCGGGGTGCCGGACCGTGCTGGCGGTCGTTCCGACCGTGACGGCGGGGACGCGGCTGGTCGAACTGCTCTCGCTGCTCGAGCGGGACTTGCGGGTGCAGGTGATGTTCACTGTGCCGCACAGCACCGACCGATGGGCCGGGGTCGAGGAGTACGTGCGGGCGCAGCACGGGCTCCTGCTGCCGTGGGAGCAGGCGGTGGCGCACCGGTTCGATCTGGTGCTGGCGGCCAGTCACCGGAATCTCGACCAGGTGCGCGGACCGCTGATGCTGGTCGAGCACGGAATCGGGTCAGTCCGGCCACGCCGGTTCAGCCGCAAGGCGGGCGGGGCGACAGTCGAGACTACTGGACTGGACCGGGAGCTGATCACCTTTCGGGGGCGGGTGCTTCCGGCGGTCCTGGGCCTCGCCACCGAATCGGAGGTCGACGTTCTGCGGGAGCGGTGCCCGGAGGCAGTGCCCGCGGCGGTCGTGGCCGGTGACCTCTGCCTCGACGGGATGCGGGCGGGCATCGGCCGGCGGGAGCGATACCGCCGGGCGCTGGGCGTCGGCTCGCGACGGCTGGTGGTGCTGAGCTCGACCTGGTTCACTGACTCGGCGTTCGGCCGTGTCCCGCGGATGTACGAAGCGATCGTGAACGCACTGCCGAAAGACCGTTACGCGGTGGCGGCTGTGCTGCACCCGAACATCTGGGCGGTGCACGGACGGCGCCAGGTCACCGCCTGGCTGGACGGGTGCCGGGGCCTGCGCGTGCTCCCGCCCGAGCAAGGATGGCAGGCGACGATGATCGCGGCGGACTGGGTGATCGGCGACCACGGCTCGACCACGGGCTACGCGGCTGCCATGGGGAAGCCGGTGACGCTCGCCTCGCTGCCCGACGGACGCCCGCGCGCCGGAAGCGTCGCGGACATCGTGCGGGCGCGGACGAAGCTGCTGGCCGCGGACCAGCCGATCGAGGAGCAAGAAGAAGCCGCCGTCACCGCGGCTCCGCGGCTCGCTGCGGAGGTGCTCCCTGTCGTGAGCGCGAGGATCGACTGCTCAGCGGGGATTTTGCGGTCGGCGATGTATCAGTTGCTGAAGTTGCCCGAACCGGCCGCCCCGGCGTATCCGCCGTTGCCCGCGATGCCCCAGCCGCTGCCCGGGTGGGACGCGTGACCGCCGGCGTCGCGCGCGTTCGGCTCGCGCTGCCCGGGCGTCGCGCGATGCCGGTGCTGGTCGCGGACCTTGACCGGGCCGGGCCTCGGCAGGCAGCCAGCGCGGACGTTGTGGTCCGGGTCCGGTCCGGTGCCGCGACGAACTGCGAGGCTGACGAGCTGAGAGCGGTGTGGCCGGGAGCGATCGCCGCGGCGGTGTGCTGGCCGGGCGGGGCGGTGTGGTCAATGCGGCGGCTCGGCGGGATCCCCGCTGAGGCGGCGGGCCTCGTCGAGATGGCGCTGGGCGCTTGCCTCGTCGCCGTGACCGCGTTCGAGATCGGCGAGCGCGGTGAGGACCTCGGCCTGGAAATGCGGTGACTGGAGGCGCTTGACGCCTTCGAGTGCCTCCAGGAGTTCGGTGCGCGCCCGGCGGTAGTCGCCCCGCCGGGCATGGATCGCGGCCAGCGGGACGACCGCACGTGCGTGCTGGGCGGCGTCGTCCGCCGCCGCCATGATGGCGGCGGCTTCGGCGAGTTCCCGCATCGCTTCGTCTTCCCGCCCCAGTTTGATCAGCAGTTCGCCGCGACGGCGCCGGGCCATGCCGACGCCGCGCGGAAGCCCGATCTCGGCGTGTTTCTCCGCGCTGCGCTCGTACAGTGCCAGTGCGCCTTCGAGGTCGCCGCGGCCTCGGGCGTCCCTGGCTATCCGCGACAGCGCTGTGGCCTGCGTCGGACCGTGCTGCTCTCGGTCGCCGATCTCGAGTGCCGCGGTGTGGTGGGCGGAAGCTTTCCCGAACTGCCGAAGCCGGTCATAGACGTAGCCGACTTGACTGTGCAGCCGAGCCTCAGCCAGCGGCTGCCCGCATCGCCGAGCCGCCTCGATCCCCGCCGTGCACAATTCCAAAAACGGTTCGTAATCCCGGTAGTGCAGGAAGAATCCCCACGACGCTTCGGCGAGTTGCCACAGTTCCTCGTCCCACCCGTGTGCCGTGGCGGCTTTCGCGACGGCGTTGATGACCGGCCGGTCGCGGCGCCACCAGGTCACCGCCTGGTCGCGGTCGGCGAAAGATGCCGTCGCCGCAACGGTTTCGGCCGCGAAGGTCGGGCGGAACGGGTGGATGAGCGCGCTCGCGGTGACGGTTTGGTCCCGGTACCAGCGGATGTAGCGGCGGACGAGATAGTGCCGGTCGGCCTCGGCGTCCTGGCGTTCGGCGCGCACGCGGGCGTCGTGGCGGACGACGTCGTGCTGTGCCACGGTTTCGTCCTCCAACTCGTGGAGGAGGTTGGCTTCGATCAGCTCGTCGACGGCGTCGTCCAGGTGGGCGGGCGAGCTCTGCAGCGTGTCAGCGAGCGCATCGACGGCGTGGTGCGGGCCGGGCAGAATGCCGCAGGTTCGGTAGAGCCGGGCCGCCGAGTCGTCGAGCGCGGCGTACGAGGCGTCGAAAACCGTTGCCAGATCAGTAGAACCGCCTAGGCGTCGAGCACGTCCGCGGCGCGCTTCCTGGTGCGGGTTGCGTCTTGGCCGGACGCGCAGCCTCGCTCCGGTGATGGTGAGGGCCAGCGGGAGACCGGCGCACGCGGTCAGCAGGTTTTCCGCGTCCTCCTGGCTGATCTGCCGTTGCCCGGCCCGGCGGACGAGCACCTCGCGGGCCGGTCTGTCCGGAAGCGGGCTCAGCGGAAGGATTTCCGCGCCGTCCAGTGCGAGACTGGTCAGCTGCGACCGGCTGGTGACGAGCACGAACGCGTGCGCGCTGGACGGCAGCACGGCGCGGGCGTCGGCGCTGTGCACGACGTCGTCGAGCAGCACGGCGAACCGGCGATCCGCGGTCACCGCACGGAATTCGGCGGCCCGCTGGGCGAGCGAGGCCGGGATGTCGTCGGCGGGAATGCCCAGCGCGACAAGGAAACCGTGCAGTACGCCGCTCGCGGATTCCGCGGTTTCGGTGCCCTCGGAGGAAAATCGCGCGCAGAGGATGCCGTCGGGGAACTGGGCGCGGTGGGTGTGCAGCCAGTGCAGGGCGAGCGCCGTTTTGCCGATCCCGCCGACTCCGGTGAGCACGACGACGGACGGGGCGGGGTCGGAGCGGAGCCGGATTTCGTCCAGCCGGTCCAGTTCCGCGTTGCGGCCGAGCAGCACGGACGGCGCGGGCGGGAGCTGGACCGGCGCCCGCACCGGTCTGTCGGACGTCACCGCCCCTGGCCGCGCTTCAGTCATTCCGCACCCCCCATTATTCCTCCTTACCCGGTCCGGATGGCGAATGAAATGAAAAGCGTCAGGAATCACCCACCCCCTGGGGGAAGGATCAGTGACGTGGGGTATCGGGCTTGCGCCGATCGAGAGCGTTCTGGCCGCCATGCGGGCGGATCGTCACCTTTTCCCGCAGCAGCAAGCGACGGATCGTGCCATAGGACGCCTGATGCGCGTCCGCGATGCTCTGGATGGTCGAGCCGGATTCGTATTCCCGGACTATCCTCGGCACGTCGAGTTCGCGGCGCACGCCCTGGCGGATTTCCGGCAGCACCGCGCCTTCCTGCCGCAGCAGCCGTCCGGTCCAGCTCAGGGACAGGCCGTGCTCCCTGGCGATCTCGGTGATCGACGCGCCGGCCCGCCAGGATTCGAGCATCCGGCGATTCCGCTCGATCCGATTCGTGCGTGCCTCGTCCGGCGTGTCCATGCAGGCGCTCCCGCTGCTTGGCCCGAAGGTGATCGACCCTCCATTATCAGCGTCGCGGAGCGGGAATGTGAACCTACGAACGGGGTGCATGCGCGGCAGGGTGTTTGTCCGCAATTGGCGACACCAAGCGAGCGAGCTGAATTGAATATTCAGCAAATGGAGCAGGCCGCTCCGGAAAGCGCAGCGCTTCCCCGGAAGCGGGGTAGAATCCGCCGCGTCAGTGCGGCACCCACAGCGTGACGCGGGTCCCGTTGCCCGGCGTCGATTCCACCCGTCCGGTGCCTCCGACCTCCGCCAGCCGGGCTTCGATCGACTGCTGGATGCCGAACCCCGGACCCCGTTCGCGCACGTCGAAGCCGCGGCCCTGATCCCGTGCGACCACCGCGGTCCCGCCGTCGCGTTCCTCCACCCGGAGTACGACGCGGCTCGTCCCGGCATGTTTCACGGTGTTGCGCAGGGCCTCCCGCACCGCTTCGCACATCGCGGTGCGCCGGTCAGCGGAAAGGCGGTCGTCGTCGGCGAAGTCGGCGGCTACGAGCTGGGTGCGCAGGCCTTCGCGGGCCATCTCGGCGGCGACGTCGGCCAGTTCGACCACGAAGCTGCGCCCCTTGCGCGGTTCGATCGGCTCGGTGATGCTCCGGCGGAGTTCGGCCGCCTCGGCGTGCGCGACCGAGCGCAGCTGGGCCAGCCGTTCGGCGGCGTGGTCGGCGTCGTCGGACGGGGCGATGGCGAGCGCCTCCAGGGTCTGCAGCACGCTGTCGTGCAGCAGCCGCTGGGTGCGCCTGCGTTCGGCCTCCTGACCGCGGCGCAGGCCGATGTCCAGGGCGAATCGGGTGCCGACGCCCAGCAGCACCAGGATCCCGCACGCCACCACGATCGACACCGCCAGCGCGACCAGGCAGCCGATCGACCGGCTGATCGCGAGCGGATCGTCAAGCCGCAGCCCGCCCGCCACGGTCAGCAGGACGCGTACCGGGACCGCCGCGGCGAGCAGCAGCACGGCGGCGGGCAGGCCGGACGTCCCGGCCCACATCGCGACCGAGCCGACCAGCCACGTCCAGGTGACGTCGATCGCGAACGGCTGCACCGCGTCCGGGGCCAGCACCGCGATCAGCAGGTTCAGCGCCAGCCCCGCAGCGAGGTCGACGGTGAGCACCCGCCGCGTGCGCCGCGCGGGCAGGCCGCCGGAGCGCAGCAGCCACCACAGGAACCCGGCGTTCGCGGCGACGCCCAGCACGGCCGCGGGCAGCACCGGGAACAACCCGGTGCTGCCGTTGGCCGCGGCGAAGCCGATGAACACCTTCACGAACGCGGCGATCCGGTAGGCGACCGGGACGACGACCCAGTACCGCGCGGCGCGCGCCAGCGTCGCGTCACCGACCTCGGCGAGGTCCCCGCCTGCGTCCGGCCGCTCCGGCGGGCTGCCGCGGTGCAGCAGCGTCCGCACGAATTCCCGCCGCGGTACGGCAAAACCCGGTACGGGCATCGTCCCTCCCCGTGTCTTCGGCGAGGATATTCGATTGGTGTAGTCCAGCGTGGAAACGCCGGGTCACGCTCTGGACATGGTCAACCGCCACAGGATCGTGCGTTCCCGGGAACGTGCCGCGTGCAGCGGATCGGCACTGTCCGTGGCGCGTCGGTGCCGTGGCGTGGTTTCGCGGCGTCCCACGACCTTGAGACCAGCGGCGGAGATCCGGTCGAGCAGTTCGGCACGCGTCCGCAGACCGAGGTGTTCGGCGAGGTCCGACAGGATCAGCCAGCCTTCCCCGCGCGGCGTCAGATGCTCGGGCAGACCGTCGAGAAACCGGTGCAGCATGGCGGACGAGGCGTCGTAGATCCCGAGTTCCAGCGCCGAGGCCGGGTTTCCGGGCAGCCAGGGCGGATTGCAGACGACCAGGTCAGCGCGCCGGTCGGTGGGCCACAGGTCGGTTTCGCGGACCTGGACCCGATCGGACAGGCCGAGCCGGCGCAGGTTGTCCCGCGCGCAGCGCACGGCGCGCGGGTTGAGGTCGGTCGCCACCACTTCGGCGGCGCCCCGCCGGGCCAGGATGGCGGCGAGCACGCCGGTACCGGTGCCGAGATCGAATACGACCGGAGACCCCTTGCCCGGCAACGGTTCCTGTGCGACGAGGTCGAGGTATTCGCTCCGTGTCGGCGCGAACACGCTATACGACGGATACAACCGCGCGCCTAATGCGTTGATATGGATGCCTTTCTGATGCCATTGATAAGCGCTCAGGGCGCCGAGCAGCTCACGCAACGAAAGCAGCGTGCCGGGTAAACCGCCGAACGCGTGCTCGCAGGCGGCTTGGATGTCGGGGGCTCGGCGGAGCTGAAGCGAATGGTCGGCTTCCACGGAGACCAGGACTTTTCCGAGCAGCGCCGCGCGTTCTGCCCGAGCGGCGCGCACCTCGGCGAAAGATCCCGCGCGCTGCGGGAGCCGCCGGTCCATGGCGCGCACGAGCTGTCGTGCGTTGGGGAAGTCGCCGCGCCACAGCATTCCGGTGCCAGCGCGCGCGAAACGCAGTGCGGCGGCAGCGGTCAGCCGGTCATCGACGACGACAATGCGGCCCGGCGGCGGAGTTCCGTTTCCGGAATGCCAACGGGCGGTGCGGGTGGTTTCGTTTTCGGTCCACGTGACGGTGGACATGAATGCTCCCGGGAAGGGTCGAAGGGCCAGTCAGCCGTCGACGCTTCGCAGAGAGCAGGCGAGGATTCCCGCCGGTCAAGACAGCGGCGAACCCGCGTGCTCCCGCGAAACGCGGGAGCGGCGGTCGCCGAGAACCATGCCCATCAGCACGGCACATCACTTCCTTCGAAAACTCAGTGGTGCGTAACGGAATGGTGCGTGGTGCCGGTGCTGTGGCCCTTCGTCGCGATCAAGTAGACGATCACCGCGATCACGATCAGCGCGAGCACCGCCGCGATGGCGATCTTGACCTTGCTCCACGGACGCTGGCCGTGGATCTCGCCGGTGCGGCCGTTGACGAGGATCTGCCAGTTCTTCCCGGCGTACACATAGGTCGCGACCCATACCGGCAGCAGCATCAGCTTGAAGGTGACGTTGTTGTGCTGCGTGTCGACCGAGTTCAGCCGCTGCGTGTCGCCGCCGATGTCGTACTTGCAGTCGTCGGCGATGACCGGGGCCATTCGGTTCTTCGCCTCTTCGAAGCCGTTCTCCGGTTCGACGTCGTACCGCAGCGCGAAGTGCCCGGAGAGGAATTGCGGCTGGTACGGCGCGGAATCGAGCAGCGGCCACGGCGCGAGCTTGTCCAGCTCCGGCAGCGGCAGCTGGGTGCTCGCCGGCACCAGGACGTCGTCGAAGTTCCGCGCGACCTGCCCGCGCGCCGGGTACCAGCGGGTATGCCGCACCTGGCGCGTCTTGCGCTCGCCGTTGTCGTAGTAGGTCTCGGTGACGTAGTAGTACTCGCCGCGCGCGCCGGTGTACACGGACACGGTCTGCGAGTCATACGTCCAGTGCGGGATGTACGTGCTCTTCGTGGACTCCGCCGTGGTGACCTTCTTCAGCGCGGTCGGCGCGAACCAGCGCGAAGACGTCCACTTCTTCAGATGCGTGCTCACCGCGGGCCGGTCGAACGCGAACGGCAGCACGCCTTCGGGCACCAGCTGGCCGGACGCGCCCGGGTCGATCACCAGCGGCGCGCCGCAGAACTGGCACATGCTGGCGGTCTCGTTGGTTTCCGTCCTCGCCGCGCATCGCTGGCACACGAAGACGTACTTGCCGATCGACCCGACTGGCTTGCGCGCGAGGTTCGCCAGCTCGGCGAACGGGATCTCGCGGATCTGCCGCTCCCCGGCGGCGATCTCCTGCCGGAACCCGCAGTACGGGCACTGCATCGCGGTCGTGCCCGGCGCGAACTCCAGCCGCGCGCCGCAACCGCCGCACGGATAGGTCGTGTTGGCCACGCCTTCCTGCTGGAAGCGCGGGTCAGTCATGGGTCCCCCAGATGGTCGGCGCGGCTCAGGACGGCGGCAGCGGCGGCGGGGCCGCGCCGAACAGCGCCGACACCTCCGGCACCTGCGCGGCCGGGGTCCACTGCGCCATGCCTGCCTTCCACACCAGGGTGTCCCGGGCGAGCGTGCCCGAGGAGATCTGCTGGCCGAGGCCCGCGCGGTCGAACGGGCCGAGCTGCTGGCCGTTCGCGCCGACGAACCACTGCTCGCTCTGCGGCAGCGGCGGCGGCATCTGCGGCGGGGCCTGCTGCTGGTACTGCGGCTGCTGCGGGGCCTGCTGGTACTGCTGGGGAGCCTGTTGCTGGTACTGCTGCGGGGCGGGCTGCTGCTGCGGTCCGGCCGCGCGCTGGCCGAGCGCCATGCCGAGGCCGATGCCCAGTCCCTCGCCCGCGCCGCCCTGGTTGTTCGCCGCCGCCTCGATCGCGTTCGCGGACTGGAACTTCGTGTACTGGTCGAGGTCGCCGACGACCCCCATCTGGGTCCGCTTGTCCATCGCGGCCTCGACCTCGGGCGGGACCGAGATGTTCTCGATCATGAACTTCGAGATCTCGATGCCGACCTCGCGCAGTTCGAGGTTCAGCGCGTTCGCGATCTTGCCCGCGATCTGGTCCTGCTGGGTGACCAGGTCGAGCATCGGCACCTGGGCCGCGGCGATCGCGGGCCCGAGCTTGCTGATGACCATGCTGCGCAGGTAGTCCGACACCTCTTCGGTGCGGAACTGCGGGTCGGTGCCCGCCAGTTCCTTCAGCAGCGCGACCGGCTCGACCACGCGGACCGCGTAGCCGCCGAACGCGCGCAGCCGGACCATGCCGAACTCGGCGTCGCGCAGGATGACCGGGTTCTGCGTGCCCCATTTGAGGTCGGTGAACTGCCGGGTGTTGACGAAGTACACCTCGGCCTTGAACGGCGAGTTGAAGCCGTACTTCCAGCCCTTGAGGGTGGACATGATCGGCATGTTCTGCGTCTGCAGCGTGTACATGCCCGGCGGATAGGCGTCGGCGACCTGGCCCTCGTTGACGAACACCGCGGCCTGCGACTCGCGCACGGTGAGCTTGGCGCCCATCTTGATCTCGTTGTCGTAGCGCGGGAAGCGCCACACGATGGTGTCCCGGCTGTCGTCGGTCCACTCGATGATGTCGATGAACTCGCCGCGGATCTTGTCGAAGATGCCCACGTCTGACCCCTCGTCGCGTTGCCTCGTGCCCGCGGGCCACAGTACCGTGCCCGCCCCGCCGCGGATCACTCCGGCGCGGCGGCCTCCTGCCAAGCGTCCTGCTTTTGGCACTTCAAGGCGCTGGCCAGGGCGTTGCTGCAGAATTATCCGTCTGACCTGCGGTTTTAGTCCGGTTAGTTCTGGTTGAGTCCGGGCTGATCCGTACCTGTGACGGCCTGGGAGTTGCGGGTCGCCCGGTCGCTGCGAGGGCTCAAGATGAGGATTTCTTGCCCTGTGCGGAGCGACAGTGCGGCCTACCCGCGGCTGATCGCCGTTCGTCATCCCGCCGCCTCCGTAGGTGGGTTGTCCGGTTGATCCAATGGGCCATTCGGCGCCGTGTGGTCGGTATGGGCGGAGGAACGGTTTTCGATCTGCGGCGCACGGGGAGCGCTCAGCGGCTCGTGAGAAGCGGTGAGCGCGGGTTTCGCGGGGGTTGCGGTGGCCGGTGCTGTGGGCAGTATCGGCGCTGGCCTTGGCGGCTGCGGCGGTGTTGAGGCTGCGGGAACGGCGCGAGCAAACCCTGGTCGCGCTGGGGCTCGCGCGGCGACGGTCGCGGGCGGGGCGGTCATGTTGGGGGTCTCGGTGGCTGAGGAGAAACGGCAGGAACAAGCCGTCTTGGACCAGCAGCATCAGACCTTGGTGGCGCGGATTCTGCCCCGCGCGCCGGGCAGCATGGTGAACTTCTTGGTTGAGAAAATCGCCTATCCGACGCCGGACGCGGTTTCCTCGGCGTGCTTCGTTTGGTGGACGCGTGCCGTCTGACGTTCGACGCGCTGACCGACGACACCCCACACGCCGAGGCCGGTTCCCAGTTCGGGCGCTTGACCCTGCAACAACAGGGCGAAGCGTCGCGGATCGTGGCCTGTCAGCCGTGCCGGTAACGCGGATGCAGGCCGTCCTTGAGCGCGTCGCTCAGACCCAGCGTGGTCAGTTTGGTGGCGACCGCGGGGGCAGCACCAGTCCGGACTTGGTGGCTGCGGCGGCTTTGCTGAGCAGGGCCCAGGCGGATTCCATGCTGAAGTAGCTGACCTTGGTGAGATCGACAACGACGGTCGCGGACGCACGCGCGAGGGCTTCGTCCAGCGCCGAGGACAACGCAGCGGGGTCCGTTCTTCGTCGTGGGTTCGGACGGTGACGGTTTCCTGGTCGGGCGTGCTGAGTTTGATCGCGCCGTCGTCTGCGGGCTGCGGCGCTGGCTGTTCTGTCCGGTGATGGTCGACGTTCTGCGCGCCCCGCCGTTTCGGCAGGCGTTAGCGTGGAGAAATGGGCCGCCCGAGCGATACCGGCGACGGCGCGGAAATCGAGTGCGGCGCGCCGTATCCGGCCGATATGCGAGAGAAGGCGGTGTGGCTCCGGCAGACGATGGGCCAGGCGGCTGACGTGCTGGCCGCGCAGGGACTCGCGCATGACGAGATGCTGGCGGCTGGTGGTCCGGCCAATTCCCGTGCGTGGGTCGAGTACGAGGCCATGACGCGCCGTCACGCCGAGTTGCTGCTTAGGGACCCGTCTCCAGAGTGACGCACGCCCTTTTTCGGTGAACCGGTCACCCCTGCGTGACGGGTCCACTACGGTGATTCTAGGCAAGTTGCCCATGGATCGGAGAACTGTCCTTGGGCGGGCGCAGGTCATACGAGGGGTGGGCGCAGTGTCGCAACCTGGACAGCAACCGGGGTGGCTCGACGGGCTGTACTTCAACATCGGCGATGCGTTCAGCGCTGGGGACGCGGCCGGTGCCGCGATGGGCGGTGCGCCCAGCGGCCAGGGATTCACGATGAGCCGCGACGACGCAGCGGCGATGCTCACGCTGGCCAAGACCGTCCGAGAACACTTCCGCGACATGCGCCCTGAGGCGAATGAGCTGACCCGGCTGACGTCTCCGGCGGACGAGCCGACCAGCAACGGCTACACCAAACTCCTGGTCAACGAGGGCGAACCGAAGGGCGCGTTCGTCACGGGCAGGGACCAGGTCGACCAGGAGTTCGCCTATGCCGACGAGCTGGTGAAGCGGCTGGAGAAGGCGCTCGGGATCACCGAGTCGTCGGATGAGCAGGCAGCGACCGACGTCAAGAACGCAGGTAAGCAGGAAGGGGGGTTCGCGTGAGGACTGGCCGAACGCTCATGTCTGTACTGGGCGCGGCTGCGGTTGTGTCGGTTGCTGCCGGATGCTCTGGTGGTCCGGCGGCTGCTCCGGCGACTACCGCGTCGACGTCCTCGTCCGCGGCTGATGTGGCGTTGCCGCACAGCGGTGCGCCGAAGGTCGAGCATCCGCTGCCCGCGTCGGTGCTGTCCGGGCAGCCCTGCCAGGAGGCGCTGACCTCTGACCAGCTCAGCCAGATCTTCGGCACGGTGCCGCAAGGCAAACCGGACACCCTTGGCGGAATTGGTCCCGAGTGCAAATGGAACAACCTCGACTCGGGTGCAGGGCTGTCGGTTTTCTACGTGACGCAGCCGCACGACGGGCTCAGCGGCCTGTACCAGAACACGAAACCACAGGCCAAGGTCTGGCGGGAGCTGTCGCCCATTCAAGGGTTTCCGGCTGTCGCGAATTCGACGTTCAGCTCGGGCACTCAAACTGGCTTCTGCCAGGTGAGTGTGGGCATCTCGGACGAGTTGACGGTCGATGCTTCACTGACTCCCAGCGATGCCAAGAGGGCCAGCGGGGCTGATCCGTGTGAGTTGTCGGCGCGCGTGGCGGACATGGTGGTCTCGAACCTGAAGCGCAAGGCGGGTGCGTGATGGGGTTTTTCGAGATGCTTGGTGACGCGGCGAAAGCCGTGGGCGGGGCGATCGAAGACGCCGCGGACTGGGTCGGGGATCGGGCCAGCGACGTGGGCCATTGGTTCGGCGATCTCTACCACGGGAACCTTGGTGACCAAGCCGTTCCGGCGCCGGAGCTGGTGGCGAAGATCCTGGCCAGCCAGGGCGCCCAGAGCTGGCATCAGGGCGCGCAGCAGGCCACGGGCCTGGCGGGCAAGCATGACCAGGCCGGTGCCTGGGTGCAGCAGTTGAGCGCGGGCCTGGAGTCTGCGTGGACCGGGGGCGGTGCGGACGCCGCGCAGGCGCGGATCAACCCGTTCGCCGACGCCACCACGGCCGCCGCGCAGACCTACACCGGCAATGGGCAGAACCTGACCGATCTCGCGCACGGGTTCGACTCCATGAAGCAGAGTTTGCAGCCGATGCCGGGTGCTCCGCCGCACAAGAACCTCTGGGACGAGGCGACCTGGTGGAACACCGACACCGAAGACCAGATCAACCAGTACAACAAGACGGCTCAGGACAACCTCGACAAGTACCACGGCTACACCCAGCACGCCCAGACCAGCGGGCAAGGGCTCAAGAGCGACTACGGCCAGCTGAGCGGGTTCGACGGCGACGTGACCGTATCCGAGCCCGACAAACACAAGACGGGCGGTCCGGACGACGGGCACGGACCCGACGGCCGCTCCCGCTCAGGTTTCGGGCCGTCGCGCACAGGCGGGCCTTCGGAGACCGGCGGGCCGTCGAGCACGTTCACCCCGAGCTACCCCGGCAGCATCCCTCCTCCATCAGGTTCGGGCAGCCACCTGCCGACCTACCAGCCGCCGAGCCATCCGGTGGGGACTGGGCCGGGCGACGGCACGACGGCAGCAGGGTGGACGCCGCCGGACGCCACTCGGACCACCGGTCCGGGCTCGGGCTGGGTTCCCTCGCCCTCGATCCCGGGCGGCGGCACCGGCGGCGGCACCGGCGGCGGGAGCTCGTGGACGCCGGGGCTGGCTGGCGGATTCGGTCCGACCGGCGGATTCTCCGGGAGCGGTGGAGCCTCCGAGACCGGCGGTTCCAGTGGTCGAGGGGGAAGCGCCGCAGGTCGGCTGGGCGCCGGATCAGGTACCGGTGGTGCGGCCGAGGGCGCGGCGGGGAGAACCTCATCCGCAGCCGGCGCCGGGATTCGCGGCGCGGCCGGGGCCAAAGGATCGGCCGGAATGGGCGGCATGGGTGCCGGGGGCGGCAAGGGCAAGGGCGAAGAGGACAAGGAGCACCAGCGCAAGTACGGGCTGGAAGACGATTCCGCGTTCGACATCACCGACGACGAGGACGGCCGGTTGCGTGACTTCCGCACCGGACTCCCGCCGACTCCTCCGACCATTGGCGGCTGAAACACGCCGATGACGATCCTCGACAAGCCGGTGCGCATCCCGCGGTCGGCGTTCTTCGTTGCCTGGAGCCACCTCAGCGGGGGCACGCTCCCCGCCGTGATCGATCCGGACACCACCTACACGCCCGCGGACTTCGCCCGCGAGCTGGAGCAGCGCACGCTATCCCGGTTCGAGGCATTACGGCTGGCCACACCGGACGGACGGCTGACTCCGTCGTTCCGGGCCACGCTGGAACTGCTCGCCGCACCAGAGAAGGAGTTGTACGCCTGGACCGCGTTCGTCCACCGTCCCGACGACAACGGCGCGGTTTTCGTCGCTTCCTCAGGCGATAGCGCCGTCCGGCTGATTACTGACCATCGCTCCATCCAGCTCGACCCGATCCCGGTGCGCGAATTGGCGACGAGCCTGGTCGGCACCCTGCCCGACTACGCGCCGGCCAGGATCAGTCGACTGCGGGTGCCGATGTCCTACCTCGACGGCAGCAACGCTGACCCGCTTTCGGAAGACTCTGGTCAAGCCGACCAGATCCGCCACCTGACCCGGGCCGAACGCGCAGGCGTGCACAAGCTCTACGCCGCCATTCAGCGGGGCGCCAACCGTATCCGCAGTACCCCGCTCACCGTCTACGACCTCACCCGAAACGGCCGCATCCTCGCCTTCACCAGCACCGGCAACAACGGCAGCGAAGAAGCGACCATGTGCCCCGGCAGTCACCGGAACCTGGTGGACGCGCTCAACCTCACCCTCAACGCCCTCGGCTGACCGCACCGGCACGTCTCCTGGCGCGAACCCGGTTGCTCCAAGCCGGTCACGCCGAGTTCTGCGGCTAAGTTCGAAAGGGACCGTTGAACCGAAGAAGGGCACAGTGTCGCGTAGCTATTAAAGAGAGCCATCACTACGATGTTCCCGACATTGTAGCGAAACCGATTGAGGCGGGCAGTGCGGAATACCTTGCAGGGCTGACTTTCGAAACTCGGCCGGAGTAGTTGGCTATCAATGTAAGCCGGACCGGACCTAATCGCGGATCGAATTTCCCGAGCTGCTCACCTTCGCTGCCGTCGGCTTCGACGAGAGGGCGAGCAGACTCTGCAGCGACAAACTGCTTTCAGAGCGGATGGTGGAATCAATCGCGCCATCCACCGGCGCTTGCGCCCTGTCGTAATCATTCGCGCGAATGCGCAGCGCAGTCGGGTCCGTCGAGGCTAGATAGCTGGAGCGTCGCGATGCTAGAGTCATAGGTAAGTCGAGACCGTTGTTCAAAGCCGCTCTGTGCATGGGTGTGCGAAATCAAAAGCCGTAAATGCACGTTCGAGTGTGCGCATGGCCTCCGTTTCATTTCCCAGGCGGCTTAACTCTTCGGCCTCCCGGCCTGCGACCACGCCCGTGTGGCAGGTGCGATAGTGCCCGGTACGTAGCTCTCGGCCTGTTGAAGCAGGCGGATAGCTGGGGTTGGCTTGACCTACGGGGAACGCCAGGACGGTATGCACGCGCTCCGGCATCTGATCGCTTCGGCGATGTTGGCCCGGGGAGCGAGCATCAAGGAGTTCGCGGCCTACCTCGGCCACCACGACGAAGGGTTCACACTCAATACCTACACGCACTTGATGGCGTCGAGTCACGACCGGGCATGAGCAGCCGTGAACAACCTGTTCAACCGTCGTCCTGACGCGGAAGAACCTCCGCTGGCAGCCTGACGGCCTGCGCTGCACAGAGCCGTCAATTTAGGGGCTGTTATGCAGGTCAGAGGCTATTTGCCTGCCAAAAGTCCTGCATGTGCGGTATGCCACCGGGTCCGTCCACCCCGCGCTGGGTGAGCAGGATCGCCACCGAACTCGTCGACGGCGTCAGGTAAGCGCTGGTTCCGGTGCCGCCGACCCAGCCGTAGCGGCCCGGGACCTGCCACGGCCGCGTCGGCGCGACGTCGACCGCGCCGCCGAAGCCCCAGCCCTGGCCTTCGAGGAAGAGCGGGTTGGCCGCGATCTGTTCCGCGGTCAGCTGGTTGGCCGTCATCTGCCGGACGGATTCCTTCGACAGCAGGCCGTTTCCCCCGGAAAGGAGCATCCGGGCAAAGCGGTGCCAATCGTCCGCGGTCCCGGCGAGTCCGCCGGAGCCGGCCGGGAACGGCGGCACCTCGCGCCACTGGCCGTCCGGCGCGTCGGCCAGTTCGAGGCCGTTCTCTCCCGAGCGGTAGTAGCTGGCGAACCGGTCCCGTTTGGCGGTGGGGACCTCGAACGCGGTGTCGACCATGCCGAGCGGCTCGAACACCCGCTCGGCGAGGAAGTCCGGCAGCGACTGGCCGGACGCGCGGGCGATCAGGATGCCTTGCAGGTCGGCGCAGGTGTCGTACAGTCAGGCCGCGCCGGGCTGGTGCAGTAGCGGGATGCGCGCCAGCCGGGCGAGCCACTCGTCGGGTTCCGGGCGCAGCCGGACCTCGCGGCCGTCGGTCTGCACCGTGCGCAGCTCCTGGACCTGCGGGAGCGAGAAGTCCGACGGGAAACCGTAACCGGCGCGGAAGGTCAGCAGGTCGCGGACGGTGATCTGCCGTTCGGCGGGCACGACGTCGTCGACCGGGCTTCGCGGCGTCCGCACGACCGTCGGGGCGGCCAGTTCGGGCAGCCATTCGGCGACCGGGGTGTCCAGACCGAACCGGCCGTCCTCGACCAGCATCAGCACGGCTGCCGCGACGATCGGCTTGGTGATGGAGGCGATGCGGAAGATGGTGTCGCGGGTCATCGGCGCGGTGCGCTCGACGTCGAGATGTCCCATCGCGGTGACCTGGACGTCGTCGCCGCGCGCGACGAGGGCTACCGCGCCCGGGATGAATCCGGACTCGACGTGGCGGCGTAGGGCTTCGTGCATCATCGGTCGTTCCCTTCGCGGGCGGATATTCCGCGGGGTGGTCGGTGCCCGGGCCTTCCGGCGCGGATCACTCTAACGGCGCGGCGCGGTGGTCGGGTCCGATGCGGAGGACGTGCCCGGTCCAGCTTTCGCGCAGCCGCCGGTCGTGCGTGGCGGCGACGATCGCGCCCGGGCTGGTGCCGAGGGCGTCCTCCAGTTCGTCGCACAGCGTGGGGGATAGGTGGTTGGTCGGCTCGTCGAGCAGCAGCAGGTGCGGCGGGTCGGCGATGAGCAGCGCGAGCGCGAGGCGGCGGCGCTGCCCGACGGACAGTTCGCCGACCGGGCGGGAAGCTTCGCGATGGGTCAGCAGTCCCAACGAATTCAGCGGGACTTCCGCGACGCGTTCGGGACCTAGCTTCGCGAGGTACGTGGCGCGGGCGGTCCGTTGTGGCCGGACGAAAGTGGTGTCCTGGCTGAGGATTCCGGTGGTTGTGCCGGGTTCGCGGGTGACGCCTTCCGCATCGAGTTCTCCGGCGAGCAGCAGAAGCAGCGTTGACTTCCCCGCGCCGTTCGGGCCGGTGACCAGCAGCCGAGTGTCCGGCCGGATCTCCAGGCGGGATACGGAAAGCCTCTCCGGCAGGTGCACATTGTCCAGTGTGGCAAGGGTTTCTTGCGGATTCTCGACCGCCAGCGCACGCGGGCGGAACCGGAGCGGTGGCGGTGGTGCCGGAAGCTGGGCGCGTTCCCGCTCGTCCAGTCTTCGCGTGGTGGCCCGGAACCGGCGCGAGATCTGGTTCTGCACCCGGCCGGACCGGCGGCCGAGGCCCATTTTCTCGTTGTCCGGCGCGAGCCGGCCCGGCGCGACCCGATGCGCGGTGACCCCGAGCGCGTCGCGCAGTTCCTCCAGTTCTTCCTGCTCCTCGAGGTACTGCCGTTCCCAGCGCTCGCGTTCGGCGCGTTTCCAGCCGAGGTACTCGGTGTAGGTGCCGCCGTGGCGCACCGGGCCGTCCGGAGCCGGGTCGAGGTCGAGGATGTCGGTGCACACCGCGTCGAGGAACGCCCGGTCGTGACTGGCGAACACCACCGTGCCGGGCAGTTCCCGCAGCTGGGCCTCGAGAAACGCGGCGGCTTCGGAGTCGAGGTGGTTGGTCGGCTCGTCGAGCAGCACCGCCGACGGACGGCGCACCAGCAGGTCCGCCAGCGCGAGCCGGCCACGCTGACCGCCGGACAACGAGCCGAGCGTGCGCTGTCGGTCGATGTCGGCGAGCCCGAGCCCGGTGAGCACGACCTCGGCGCGCCGGTCCGCGTCCCATGCCTCGTGTTGCTGTGCCAGGTCAAGCAATTCGGCGTACTCGGCCAGGAGCGCGGCGTCTTCGGGTTCCTCGGCGAGCCGCGCCGCGACCCGGTCGAGTCCGGCCAGCACTTCGCGGGCCGCGGCGAGGGCCTGCCCGAGGACGTCCGCGACCGTCTCGTCCGGATCGAACGGCATTTCCTGGTGCAGGAAGCCCAGATCCGGCGGCCGCTCGACCTCGCCGCGATCCGGCGCGTCCACGCCCGCGAGCACCCTCAGCAGCGTCGATTTCCCGGTGCCGTTCTCGCCGATCACCCCGATCCGGCGGCCGGGGGCGGCGGTGACCGACACTCCGTCGAGCACGCGCCGTTCCCCGAGCACCCGCACGATCTCGTGCGCGCGCAGGGCGGTCATCCCGTGATCCCGGCCGTTTCCCGGAGCTGCCCGTCGTCCAGCCGCAGCCAGCGGCCGACGCCGATCTCGGCCAGGAACCGTTCGTCGTGGCTGACCACGACGAACGCGCCCTGGTAGGCGTTGAGCGCGCTTTCCAGCTGGCCGGCGCTGACCAGGTCGAGGTTGTTCGTCGGCTCGTCGAGCAGCAGCAACTGCGGGGCGGGCTCGGCGAAGAGGACGCACGCGAGCGTCGCGCGCAGCCGTTCCCCGCCGGACAGCACCCCGACCGGCAGATGCGCCCGCGCGCCGCGGAACAGGAAGCGCGCCAGCAGATTCATCCGGTCCGCGGGCAGCATTTCCGGTGCGGCGGCAGCGAGGTTCTCCGCGACCGTGCGTTCGGAATCCAGCAAATCGAGCCGCTGCGACAGATACGCGATGCGCCCGTCCACCCGGCTGATCTCGCCCGCGTCCGGGGCGAGCTCGCCCTGCATCAGGCGCAGCAACGTCGACTTGCCCACGCCGTTCGGTCCGGTCAGCGCGATCCTTTCCGGACCGCGGACGGACAGATCCGCACCGTCGCCCGCGAACAGCCCGCGCACGCGAAGATGCTTGCCGTCGAACAACGTCCGTCCAGCCGGAACCGCCGTTTTGGGCAGCTCCAGGCTGATCTTCTGCTCTTCTCGCAACGACCGTTCAGCCTGGTCGAGCTTGGCTTTCGCCGCGCTGACCCGCGCCGCGTGCGTACCGTCCGCCCTCGCCGCGGACTCCTGCGCGTTGCGCTTCATCGTGCCCGCGAAAATCTTCGGCAGACCGGCGCTGGACAGATTGCGCTTCGCGTTGCTGGCCCGTTTGTCCGCGCGTTCCCTGGCTTGCTGCATTTCGCGTTTCTCGCGTTTGACCTCTTGCTCGGCGTTGCGGATATTCTTTTCCGCGACCTCGCGTTCGGCCTGCACGGCTTGTTCGTATTCGGTGAAATTGCCGCCGTAGAACCGGATTTCGTCCGCGCCGAGCTCGGCGATCCGGTCCATCCGGTCGAGCAGCGCACGGTCGTGGCTGACCACGAGCAGGCAGCCGGACCAGTCGGAAAGCACGTCGTAGAGCTGCTGGCGGGCGGTGTGGTCGAGGTTGTTGGTGGGCTCGTCGAGCAGCAGGACGTCCGGGCTGCGCAGCAGTTGCGCGGCGAGGCCGAGCGAGACGACCTGCCCGCCGCTGAGCGTGCCGAGCAGCCGGTCGAGCGCGAGATCGCCCAGCCCGAGCCGGTCCAGCTGCGCGCGGGTCCGGTCCTCGATGTCCCAGTCCGCGCCTATGGTGGTGAAGTGCTCCTCGGCCGCGTCGCCGCCCTCGACGGCCGTGATGGCTTTCAGGATCGCGTCGATGCCCAGCACCTCAGCGACCGTGCGATCCGCGGTGAGCGGCAGGTCCTGCGGGAGATACCCGAGCACCCCGTCGACGGTGACGCTGCCCGCGGCCGGCTTGAGCTGCCCGGCGATGAGCTTCAGGAGAGTGGACTTCCCGGCCCCGTTGGGCGCGACGAGCCCCGTGCGGCCTGCCGGGAACGTGGCGGAGAGCTGGTCGAAGACGAGAGTGTCGTCGGGCCAGGAGAAGGAGATCCCGGACAGGACGATACGAAGATCGGACATGGTGCGGCCTCGCGGTGGATCGGCAGGGAGGTGCCCCTGCTGGTGGTGGTAGTGGACGACATGGGTGGGGCCGTTCGCGACCTGCTGCCCGGCTTGCGCCTGGGCTTCCCCGATCGGCTCGCGCCTTCGGGTTGCCTCGCAGCCCGTGGGTCCAGTGGCGTACGTCGCCCGACCGGCACGGGAACCTCCACGCGCGGCTCGCGGCCGCGCAGGGATCAGCGAGGGGCCGGTGCCGTACTGGCCCGTGCCCCGGGCTCACCCGGAGATGTCGTCTTCACCTGCCACGATAGAAATCCTCTTGATCGAGTCTGCTGTCCGTCGGCCAGGATACCAGGAAGCGGAGGACGCGCATCCGAGTTCCACAGTGGACGGACTGCGGTTCAGAACGTCTGCCCCAGCCGCTCCAGCAACGGGGCCGCCTCCTTCAGCACCGCCAGCTCCTGCGGCGAAAACTCCGAGCCGAGCGAAGCCGCGAACTGGCGCATCCGGGCGTCCCGCCGGGCCCGCAGCACCTCGCTGCCCTCGGGAGTCAGCGAGACGATCACCTGCCGTCCGTCCGCCGGGTCGGCGCTGCGGGTGACGAAGCCGCGGACGGACAGGCCGCTGATGGTCGAGCTCATCGCCTGCGGGGTGATCTGCTCGGCGCGGGCCAGTGCGGCGGTGGTGGCCGGGCCGTCGCGGTCCAGGCGGGACAGGGCGGAGCGTTCCGGCAGGGACAGTTCGGCCGTGACCTGGCTCTGGCGCAGCCTGCGGGCGATCAGGCTGACCGCGCCGTACAGCGTCGCGGCCAGTTCGTCGGGGTCGGACATGGGAAGAGGCTAGAGCAGGTGCTCCGGGACCGCGGTGAGGTCGCCCGCGTCGGAGATCAGGCCGATATAGCCGTCGGGGCGGAGCAGGACCAGGGTGCGGTCGGCCGGGAAGTACGCGCGGGCGAGGTGGCCGGCGGAATCGGCGATCTCGTCGTCGGCGGCGGGCTCGGCGACTACGTGGAAGGTGCGGACGGGGGAGTCGAATCGGGGGCCGAAGTTCAGCAGGGTGAACTGGCCGCCGCGGGTGAGGTCGAACAGGCGGCATTTGCCGGTCGTGGTGGTGAGGCCGGGGGCGTCGGGGGCGCGGTCGCCTGCCCGGAGCTGGGCGGACTCGTCGCGGTCGTCGCGCGCCAGGACCGAGCCGCGGTAGTTGACGCTGAGCTGGGTCGTGTCCCGGTCGCTGCGGATGGGGATGCGCTTCTGCTCGGCGGCTTCGGCCAGGCGGGCGGTCGACAGCCGCAGCACGCCGGCGGCGATCGGGCGGCGTTCGGCCTCGTAGGTGTCCAGCAGTTCCGGCACTCCGGCGGCGAGTTTCCAGCCCAGGTTGCGGGCGTCTTGGATGCCGGTGTTCATGCCCTGGCCGCCCGCGGGGGAGTGCACGTGCGCGGCGTCGCCGGCGAGGAAGACGCGGCCCTCGCGGTAGCGGTTGGCCAGCCGGGTGTTGGAGCGCCACACCGACGTCCACTCCGGTTCTTGCAGCCGGATGTCGGTGCGGCCGCTTCGCCGGTCGAAGATCGTTTGGAGGGTGGCGAGGTTGAGGCCCGTGTCGCCGAGGATGGGCGCCTGGTACTGGAACAGGTGGGTGGACGGCAGCGGGCAGAGGCTGACGAAACCTTCGTCGCAGCGCCACATGTGCCAGGCGTCGCGGTCGAGGCCGTCGACGGCCAGGTCGGCGACGATCATCCGGATCCGCTCGTCCGTCTCGCCTTCGAAGGCGATTCCGGCTTGTTTGCGCACGACGCCTCGGCCGCCGTCGCAGCCGACCAGCCATTGTGCGCGGACGGTTTCGGTCTGGTCGCCGGAGCGCAGCACTGCCGTCACGGCGTCGGCGGATTGCTCGAAACTCTCGAGCGCGGTGCCGAATTCGACAGTGCCGCCGAATTCGGCCAGCCGCAGGCCGAGGGTTTCCTCGACCCGCCATTGCGGGGTGATGACCGAGGCGGGGTACGGAACGTCGGGCCGCTCCTCGAAGGCCGGGCCACCGCTCGTCCGGCCGTCGGGGTCGGTGAGCAGGATCGGCATCGCCGACCGGCCGTTGGCGAGGATGCGGTCGATGACGCCGAGGTCGTCGAACACCTCGAGGCTGCGCGGCTGCAGTCCCTTGGCGCGCGAGCCCGGGCGGAGGCCGGGGGACGCTTCGACCAGCCGGAACGCGACGCCGCGCCGGGCGAGTTCGCAGGCCAGCGTCAGCCCGGTCGGGCCCGCGCCGACGATCAGGACCGGCACTTCCGGCGTGGACAGGTGTGCTTGCGGCATTTTCAACCCCCTGGCTCCGAAGAACTTCTGTCCGCAAGAGTAGGGAAACTTGCTAAGAAAGACAAACCTTTCTATCGTGGGCTGGGTGGCCCCTGAAACCGTGCGCCGCCGGCATGGCGAGCAGCTGGAATCCGCGTTGCTCGCGGCCGGATGGGACGAACTGGTCGAGACCGGTTACTCGCGGCTGACCATGGAGTCGGTGGCCGTCCGCGCCCGCACGAGCGAGGCCGTGCTCTATCGGCGGTGGGCCAACAAGGACGAACTGGTGCTGGCCGCGATGCGCCGGCACCGCGACGACCACCCCATCACCGTTCCCGACACCGGGAGCTTGCGCGGCGACCTGCTCGGGTACCTGACCTCGGCGAGCGAAGCGCTGGCCGGATTCTTCGCCATCGCAGCCGCCGCGGCCATCTCCGGACTGTCGGCCAGCACTGGTGCCAGCCCCGGCCAGGTCCGGGACCGGATCATCGGCGACCGGCTGCTCTCACGAGACATGTACACGCGCGCCCACGCCCGCGGCGAGATCGACCTGACGCGCCTCCCCGGTGCGGTGCTGGAAATGCCCTTCCAGCTGATGCGGCACGACCTGCTGCTGAACCTCGCTCCACTCCGTCCCGCCCGGATCCGGTCGATCGTCGACGACCTCTTCCTGCCGCTCGTCCAGCCAGTTTCTGGAGTTAAGCACTTAACTACTGCTCCGGAAAACCAGCCGAGACCGACGTCGGGAGACCTTTTCCGGTCGATGCGCTGGGCGCAGCGCAAGCGGATCGAGGAATGGAGCCGCACGCGCGACCTGACCTTCGAGCAGGCCCTGGTGCTCGGCTACCTGGAGCGGCAGCCCGGGGTCATTCAGCGAGATGTCGCGGAGATGAGTTACACGACGCCCGCGAACGTCTCGCTGCTGCTGAAGGGCCTCGAACGCCGCGGGCTGGTCGAACGCCGCACCGAGGGCGGACGCAAGCGCGTCTACGCGACCCCGGCCGGAATCGACCTGGTCACCGGCCTCGACGCGGTGCTGGCCGAGGCGGAGGAACTGGTCTTCGCCCCGCTCGACCGGGACGAGCGGGCCGGGCTGGAAAGGTTGGTGGACAAGATCAACGCGCACCTGGCCGGGGGTTCGTGAGTGGCGATGCCGGTTCTTGCCGGGATTGCTGCGGACGAGACCTGAGCGCGCGCCTTTCGGGGAGGTGAGGTCGGCTGCGGTGGGGAAGGGCAGGGGTTCGCTCGCTCGCGGCACCAGTGCGCGGCAAGCACGCCCCGGCCGCCAACACACCGCAAGACGTCTCCGGCCGGTGTTTGCCAGCGCGCCACCCGAGCGAACCCCGGCTCAACCCCGAAGCCGCCGCAGATTTCGTTTCCCCATCACCGCCAGTACCGGCTTCACCGCCAGCCACTCCCCGAACCGGTAATCCCGCCCGGGAACCAGTCGCTCCGCCAGGTCCGGCCGGTGCCGTCGCAGGTAATGCCGCGCCTTCTCCGCATGCAAAGAATTCGAGACGATCTTGATCCGGTCCGCGTCCTCGATCAACGGCACCGCACCCAGTACGTTCTCCCACGTCGACCGGCTCTCGGTTTCGAGCACTAGCTCGCCACGGTAGCCGTACTTCCGGGCGTACCGGGCCATCAGCGCGGCTTCGGTCTCCGTGCCGCCGACGGCTCCGCCGCACAGCACCAACCTCGACGGGCCTGGCGCCTGCGAACGTACTGCCGCTCGCACTCGCCAGCGATTCACGAAATTGGCTCGCGACCCGCGGTTGCGGTAGCCGAGCACGACCACTGCCTCGCCGGTGCCCGACGTTCCGGGGCGGTCGCCCATTCCGCGGCGCGAGGAGCGCCAGTGTTCCCATTCGGCCCAGCTGAACACCACGACGAAAAGCATCAGAAAACGGCGCGCCACTCACCCGATCCTACCAGTGTCCACAAAGGACAAACCGGGGAACGGAAGAACGCACGTCTGGAACTTGTCGATCCGCGAAGGTACTGTCACACGAACCGCTACGTCGCCGTCCGGTAGTCGGGAGGAGCAGTGTCGCTCGGAGGGATACCGTCGCAGGGCTCCGCTGTCCTGCGGCCGCCGATCGCCGATTCGTGGCGTCGGTCCCGGCTGTTCGGCGTCGAGCCGGAGCTGGACCGGGGCGCGATTTCGATCGGCGAGGTCGATCCGCGCAGCAGGCTGATGACCGCCGCCCGTCCGGTGCTGGACCAGCTCGTCGAGCAGCTCACCGGCACCCGGTTCTCCATTCTGCTCGCCGACCGCGACTGCCGCCTCGTCTTCCGCTGGTTCGGCGACCGCGGTCTGCAGCACCAGCTGGAGGAGCTCGGCGTGCTGCACGGTTCGCAGCTCAGCGAGGGCCGCGTCGGCACGAACGCGCTCGGCACGCCGCACGAGTCGCGCCAGGCGGTGGAAATCCACGGCCAGGAGCACTACGCCGACGCGTTGAAGCGGTTCAGCTGCTACGGCCATCCGATCCGGCATCCGCTCACCGGACGGATCGAAGGCGTCCTCGACATCACCGGCGAAAGCGACAGCAGCAACCCGCTCTTCGGGCCGCTGGTGAAACGCGTCGTCGGCGATATCGAACAGCTCGTGCTGGAGAGCGCCCGCGCCTGCGAACGGCGGCTGTTCCTGGCGTTCCAGCAGGCCACGCACCATCGCAGCGTCCCGGTCGCGGTGCTCGGCGGCGATCTGGTGTTCGCCAACGAAACCTGTATCGAACACCTTCGCCCCGCCGATCCGACCCTCTTGCGCACGTTGTTGCCGCAAGTGCCGGAACGCGGAGTATTCGACACTCGCCTCGATGTGGGTGACGGAATCAGTCTTTCGGTCGTAGCCGAACGCGTAGAGGGTTCGACAGACGGCGCCGTCTTCCGCATCGCGCGGAGCACCAGCAGCACCCGAAAACCCGTCCCCGCACCGGCAAAAACCGCGCGCTCGGTCCTCATCACGGGCGAACCCGGCACCGGCCGGACCACCGAAGCCCGCGCGCGAGCCGGCGTGGACGATCCGGTCGTCCTGCACGCTGCGGCCGCGCTGCGCGAGGAACCACGAGACTGGGCAACAAGATTCACCGATCTCGTCGCGCAGCCGCGCACCGCCGTCGTCCTGGACGACGTGCACCTGCTGCCGGAAAGCCTGCTCCCGTTGGTCGGCGAGGCGCTCGACAACCCGGGAACGGCCCGGTTGCTGCTCACCTCCGTTCCCTCGGACGCAATGTCCCCAGCCGTAGCGGCGATCGCGGCGAGATGCGCGGAAACCGTCACCCTCGCCCCGCTGCGCGAACGCCTCGACGACCTGCCCGCGATCGCCGCGGCGATGCTCCGCGACGAATATCCCGACCGGAAACCGCACTTCACCGGTACCGCGCTGGCCGCGCTGCGGACGCATCCGTGGCCGGGCAACCTGCACGAGCTGCGCGCGGTGCTGCGCGAGGTGTCCCGCCTTCCGTACACGGGGGTGATCGACCTCGCCCAGTTGCCACCCGCGTGCCGCGGCAGTTCCCGCACGAGGCAGCTCGGCGGGCGCGAGCTCGCCGAACGGAACGCGATCGTCACGGCGTTGCGCGCCAGCGAGGGCAACAAGCTGCGCGCGGCCCGCGAACTCGGCATCAGCCGCACCACGCTCTACCGCCGCATGCAGGCGCTGGGCGTGACCGACGACTGTCCACTTCTGTAACACTTCGCCCCCGGTCCGCCGGGTGACGATGACCTCCGTCACAACGAAGTGAGGAGGCGCCAGGTGACCGCAACGGTGGAATTCCCCCTGCACACCCAGGTCCGGGAGTTCGTGTCCGGCCCGCTGGAGCTCTTGATCGGCGGGCGCTGGGTCCCGGCCGCGTCGGGCCGCACGTTCCCGACCTACGACCCGGCAACCGGGGAGAAGATCGCCGAGGTCGCCCACGGCGAGGCCGAGGACGTCAACCGCGCCGTCGCCGCCGCGCGCAAGGCGTTCGACGAGGGCCCGTGGGCCGCGATGAAGCCGAACGAGCGCGAACGGCTGATCTGGCGGATCGGCGATCTGCTGTCCGAGCGGGCGGAGATCTTCGGCCAGCTGGAAGCGCTCGACAACGGCAAGTCCGCGGCGATCGCGACCGCCGTGGACACCGGCTGGGCCGCCGACGTCTTCCGCTACTACGCGGGCTGGGCGACCAAGATCGAAGGCAGCACGGTGAACGTGTCGATGCCGTTCGCGCCGGACACGCAGTTCCACGCCTACACGCTGCGCGAGCCGGTCGGCGTGTGCGGGCAGATCATCCCGTGGAACTTCCCGCTGCTGATGGCCGCGTGGAAGATCGCGCCGGCGCTCGCCGCGGGCAACACCGTGGTGCTCAAGCCCGCCGAGCAGACGCCGCTGACCGCGTTGCTGCTGGGCACCCTGTTCGAGGAAGCCGGATTCCCGCCCGGCGTGGTCAACATCGTCACCGGTTTCGGCGACGCCGGGGCCGCGCTGGCCGCGCACGACGGCGTCGACAAGGTCGCTTTCACCGGTTCGACCGAGGTGGGCAAGAAGATCGTCCAGGCGGCGAGCGGAAACCTGAAAAAGGTTTCGCTGGAGCTGGGCGGGAAGAGCCCGAACGTGGTGTTCGCCGACGCCGACCTCGACCTCGCGGTGCCCGGTTCGGTCAACGCGTGGATGTTCAACCACGGCCAGTGCTGTGTGGCCGGGACGCGGCTGTACGTGGAGGACACGATCTTCGAGGAGTTCACCCAGGCGGTCGCGCAAGCGGCGAGCCAAGTGAAGATCGGACCGGGCCTCGACCCGGAAACCCAGCTGGGCCCGATGGTTTCCCAGGAGCAGTTCGACCGCGTCTCGCGCTACCTCGGCGAAGGGCTCGCCGACGGGGCCCGCGCGCTCACCGGCGGAAAACGCTGGGGCGACACCGGATACTTCATCGAGCCGACCGTTTTCGTTGACGTGAAACCGGAATTCAGCATCGTCCGCGAGGAGATCTTCGGCCCGGTCGTGGCGGCCATGCCGTTCAACGCCGAACAGGGCGTCGCCGCCGCGGCCAACAACAGCGAGTACGGACTCGCCGCCGGGGTCTGGACACGCGACGTCGCGAAGGCGCACCGTACTGCGAAGGAACTGAAGGCAGGCTCGGTGTGGGTCAACCAGTACAACGGCTTCGACACGGCGATGCCGTTCGGCGGCTACAAACAGTCCGGCTGGGGCCGGGAACTGGGCGCGGCCGCGCTCGACCTCTACACGCAAACCAAGTCCGTGAACATCGCGCTGTGATCCGCCCGCTCGAACAAAGGAGTTCCCGATGAAGACGAAAGCTGCGGTCGTCTACGAGGTGGGCAAGCCGATCGAGGTGGTCGAGCTCGACCTCGAAGGCCCCGGCGAGGGCGAGGTGCTGATCCGGTACACCCACGCCGGGCTGTGCCACTCGGACGTGCACATCGCGCACGGCGACCTGGAGGCCCGGCTGCCGATGGTGCTCGGGCACGAGGGCGCGGGCATCATCGAGGACGTCGGCCCCGGCGTCACCCGGGTCAAGCCGGGCGACCACGTGGTGTGCTCGTTCATCCCCAACTGCGGCGTGTGCCGCTGGTGTTCCACCGGGCAGCAGGCGATCTGCGACATGGGCGCCACGATCCTCGAGGGCTACCTGCCCGGCGAGCGGTTCCCGTTCAGCGGCCCCGGCCCGGTCAAGCAGTACGGCGCGATGTGCATGCTCGGCACGTTCAGCCAGTACTCGACCATCCACCAGAACTCGGTCGTGAAGGTCGACGACGACCTCCCGCTCGACAAGGCGGTGCTCGTCGGCTGCGGCGTCCCGACCGGATGGGGTTCGGCGGTCAACGCGGCCAACGTGCGCCCCGGCGAGACGGTGATCGTGTCCGGCGTCGGCGGCATCGGCATCAACGCGGTGCAGGGTGCGCGCTACGCCGGCGCGAAGAACGTGATCGCGCTGGACCCGCTGGAGAACAAGCGCGAGAAGGCGATGGAACTCGGCGCGACGCACGCGGTCGCGACGCCGGAGGAGGCGGCTGAGCTGGCGCAGTCGTTCACCAACGGCAACGGTGCGGACAAGACGATCGTCACCGCGGGCATCGTCACCGAGGAGATCGTGACCGGCGCGTTCAACGCCACCGGCAAGGGCGGCACGATCGTGCTGACCGGGCTGAACAAGCTGTCGGTGAACAACGTCAACCTTCCCGGTTCGATCCTGACGCTGTTCAAGAAGACGGTGAAGGGCAGCCTGTTCGGCGACTGCAACCCGACCACGGACATCCCGAAGATCCTCGGGCTGTACCAGAGCGGGGACCTGAAGCTGGACGAGATCATCACCCGCACGTACACCCTGGAAGAGGTCAACCAGGGGTACGACGATCTGCTGGAGGGCCGGAACGTGCGCGGCGTCCTGGTCCACGACGCACCGTGACGGCTTTGTCGGCGGACTGCGGGCCGGTTTCCGGTCCGCAGTCCGCGGTCCCCCTCCTGACCGCGGACGTGGTCGGCCGCCGCCGAGAAATCGAACTCCTGCTGGCCGGTTTGGATTGCGGCGCGCACGTCGTGCTCGAAGGCCCGCCCGGCACCGGCAAAACCACCCTGCTGCGCGCAGTCGCGGAAGCAGGCGGTTCACCGTTTGTATTCGTCGAAGGCAATGCCGAACTAACGCCCGCCCGCCTAGTCGGTCAGTTCGACCCTTCGCGAGTACTGGCCGAAGGCTACGTGCCCGAGACCTTTGTGGACGGTCCACTCATCGAGGCATTGCGCACGGGCGGCCTGCTGTACGTCGAGGAAGTCAACCGGATCCCGGAGGAAACCCTCAACGTCCTGATCACCGTCATGTCCGAAGCCGAACTGCACGTGCCACGCCTGGGCCGGGTACGCGCGGCGGACGGATTCCGTTTGGTAGCCGCGATGAACCCGTTCGACGCCGTCGGCACCGCGCGCATTTCGTCGGCTATTTACGACCGGGTCTGCCGGATCGTGATGGGCTATCAAACCCAAGACGAAGAAAGCGACATCGTAGCCCGCCGCAGCCCCGCGGTCCCTGCCGAATGGCGCGACCGAGTCGTAGACCTGGTACGCCGCACGCGCAACCACGCCGACGTCCGGGTCGGTTCCTCAGTACGCGGCGCCATCGACGTAGTACGGCTGGCAGTTTCCCTGGCCCGCATCCGCAACGCGTCGACCACAGATTGGCGAATCGGCCACGATGCCGCACTGGCTGCGTTGTCCGGCCGAATCGGCCTGCACGAATCCAGCGGACGCACCGCGGAATCGGTGATCGACGAACTGTATGTAGCGGTTTTCGGCGAGGAATCCCCGCCGCAGGATTCCGAAGGCGGCGACCCGCCGGGGGAAGCCTAAGCCCGCCACCGGCGGGCCCACAGCAACACCAACGCCCACCCCGGCCAGGCTCAGCGCGGAGCAGCACCACCCCGCGCTCTGAACTCTCCCGGAACGGCCGTTTCGCGGAAATCTCGCCCGAGGTAGGCGTCCTGGACGAGGAAGCGTTCAGCACGGTCTTCCGCGAGGATGCAGACGAAGCAATGGCCTTGCTGGTCGAAATGAGCAAGGCCACCGACGAGTCCCTGCGCGCAGCAGCACGAGATCTGGCCCGCAGACTAATGATCGACGTCGCCCGCCGCGGCGTCGCACGAGGCCGAGGCGTAGGAAAACTACGCCGCGACCGAGCCGACCGAGGCGGCGAACTAGACCTGGACCGCTCCTTGCCAGCACTAGTAGACGCAGCCGCAGTCGGCCGGGTCCCAGCACTGGACGACCTAGTGTCGCGCCGCTGGGCCCGCCCAGAATTGGCCCTATGCCTGGTAATCGACACCAGCGGCTCAATGACCGGCGCCCGCTTGGCCGCAGCCGCCCTCACCGCAGCAGCCTGCTCGTGGCGGGCCCCAGTGGAACACGCAGTGGTGTCTTTCGCGCGGAACGCGGAGGTGATCCGCCCGCTGCGATCCTCCCGATCGAAGTCCGCGGTGGTGGAGTCGGTGTTGTCGTTGCGAGGACACGGAGTCACCGCATTGGCCGCAGCTTTACGGAAGGCGAATGAGCAACTGGCTACCTCGCGCGCAGCAAGGAAAACGGTTCTCTTGCTGTCGGATTGCCGGGCCACGGATGACCAGGACCCGCTGCCTGCCGCTCGCGCGTGCGAAGAGCTGCTGATCCTGGCCCCCGCAGAGGATTGCGAGGAAGCCGAACGCTTCGCACGTGAAGCCGGTGCCCGCTGGCGTCCGCTAAGCGGTGCCGCAGCCGCCCCCGCCGCACTGGCCGTGTTGCTGGACCGTACGTGAGGGCCACCCTCACAGCCGCTGATTCCTTCAGGGTTCCCCTCACGCCCCGCCGACGGTCCGTGAAGGGCTCCTTCACGGACTTGGATTCCCTCAAGGAGCCCTTCACGGCCCGCCCGCCCGCTCGCCCCGCGCCCGCCCGCCGCGCCCGCTCGGGATGCGCCCCAATGCGGCATTGGGTGCGTCGCATGCACCGAACGCCACTTTGGGTGCATCAGATACACCCAAAGTGGCATTGGGGCGCACGCCCCCACCCCACCCAAACCGCCGCCGATGCACCCAACGATCGGTGCACCCACACCACCCCCGCACCCCGATACGAAGCTCTCCTGCGGTCTGAGGGTGCTTGTCAAGGCATCTTTCCAGCCTTGACAAGCACCCTCAGACCGTCAGCACAATCAAGCTTCGGGGTGCCCACCGCACGCCAGGGCGCAATGTCGCCGCCAGGCGACGAGCCGCCCCCTCAACCAGACCCAGGCTCCCCAACCAACACCTCATCAGCAAACCCAGCCGCCAACGCCCGCAACCCGGCATCCAAATACAACGTCAAATCAGCATCCGCCCGAGCCGACCACCGCTCATAAGCCGCCCGGCACGTAGCCAGCACCGCCCGCCCCACCGCCAGCGGATACAACGAATCCTCAGCCTGCCCAGTCCGCCGAGCCACAAACCCGATAACCGCCCGCTCCCAAGCGTCATAATGCCGAGTAGCACTAGCCGCCAACTCGGCCACAGTACTGAGCAAATTCATCCGCATCCGCAGCTCGGGCACATCCTCAGCCCGGTAATGATTAGCCGCCAGCACCGCCCGCCGCACCGCCTCGAGCACGGGCACATCCTCCGGAGCCTCAGCCAGCAACTCCCGGATCGTGTCCACCTCGGAGTCGAACTCGTTCCACAACACGTCCGACTTGGCGTCGTAATACCGGAAGAACGTCCGCCGGCTCACCCCGGCCGCAGCCGCGATCTGATCCACCGTGGTCTCGTGAAACCCCTGATCGGTGAACAGCCGCAGCGCGATCTCCTCGAGCTGCCGCGCGCTCGTCCCCCGAGGCCGCCCCCGCCGGGGCCGCGCCTCGCCAGACTCGCCGACCGGATCTGCAGGCATGCCTCCCCCTCCCGCGGGCGCTTCTGTCACCGGGTGACACTACTCGGCCACGGACGCCCGGCCACCGCGAGGCCGCCCCGGCGAGATCCACAATGGATGGTCGAGTTAACGAAGAATGCGCGATAAAAGACAGTAAGTCCGAAACAAACCCCATTCACCGATTCCCGCAGCGATATTGCCGAATTGCCACTCGAAAGAGGGACCTTGTGGACAGTGGACAAGTCTGTTGCGCCCGGTGTCAGATGTGAAGATCCTGCCGCAAAGCAGAATCGAGGATCCGATGAGTGAGACCGCTGCTCGCCCGACCTCACCCGCCACCGCCGGGATCGCCGATCCGGGACCGCTGGGCCTGGCCGGTTTCGCCGCTACCACTTTCGTCCTGAGCGCGGTGAACGCCGGTCTCATCCCCAAGACCGTCGAACCGGTCGTCCTGCCGCTGGCCCTCTTCTACGGCGGGCTGGCCCAGCTGCTCGCCGGGATGTGGGAATTCCGCAAGAACAACACTTTCGGCGCGACCGCGTTCGGCACCTTCGGCGCGTTCTGGCTGGCTTTCGCCTTCTACGTCTGGCAGTTCGCGGCGAAGATCCCGCCCGCCGACGCGGCGACCGCGACCGGGATGTTCCTGTTGGTGTTCACCATTTTCACCGGCTACATGATGATCGCGTCACTGCGCACGAACGCCGTCCTGATCGGCGTGTTCGTCCTGTTGTTCCTGACCTTCCTTTTCCTCACCATCGGCGAATTGGGCGGCGCGGAAGGCGCGGGCAAGATCGGCGGCTGGCTCGGGCTCGCCACCGCGGTGGTCGCCTGGTACGGCTCGTTCGCGGTCGTCACCAACACCACCTTCGGCCGCACGGTGCTGCCGACCGGGACGATGGGCAAGCGCTAGCCAGGCGGGAACCAACGTCACTCCGGCCGGTCCTCGCCGCGCACCCATGAGTCGAGCACGATCAAAGTACGCGTACTGGTGATCCGGTGACTGCGCCGCAGCTCGTCGATCGTGGCCTGCAGATGTGCCATGTCGCGGCTGCGCAGCCACACGACCGCGTCCGGGTCGCCGGCGATGGTGAACACCGCCTGCGCCTCCGGGATCCGCGTGGTGGTCTCGACGATCTCCGCGACGTTCGTGCTGCCGAAGAACCGCAGCTGCGCGAACGCCTCGATGCCCCAGCCGAGCTTCGCATGGTCGACCTGCACGGTGAAGCCGGTGATCACGCCCTTCTCCCGGAGCCGGTCGACGCGCCGCTTCACCGCCGCGGTGGAGAGCGACACCCGCCCGGCGATGTCCGAGAACGTGCGCCGGGCGTCCTCGCGGAGCAACGCGATGATCTCGTGGTCGGTCGCGTCCAGCAGTTCTTCGGCCATGAGCGGCATCGTACGCAACAGATCTGCCCGATCCGCCCTCTCGCGCGTCATCCTTTGCGTCCTTGCCACTACAGTGGCCGGGCACGTTGCGCCGGGGTCCGAGCGTGAGGTGAGGTGGCTCACGTCCAGGCGGCGGGTGCCCGTGGGCTTGATGGCGTGCGGAAGGGAAGTGCGGATGAACGCCTTCACGTTGGAAGACCGGTACGTGCGCGAAGCGGGCACTGTCTACTTGACCGGGGTGCAGGCGCTGGTGCGCGTCCTGCTCGACCGGATCCGGCTGGACCGCCTGAACGGCGCGGACTCGGCGGCCTTCGTGTCCGGGTACCAGGGTTCGCCGCTCGGCGGGTTCGACCTCGAGCTGGCGCGGCGGGCGGGTCTGCTGGCCGAGCACAACATCGTGCACAAGCCGGGCGTGAACGAGGAACTCGGCGCGACCGCGGTCATGGGCAGCCAGCTGGCCGCCCGAGCAGGCACGATGCGGCCCGACGGCGTGGTCGGCATGTGGTACGGCAAGGCCCCCGGCCTCGACCGCGCCACCGACGCGCTGCGGCACGCGAACCTCGCCGGCACCGATCCGCGCGGGGGCGCGGTCGCGCTGGTCGGCGACGACCCCAACGCGAAATCCTCGACCATCCCGTGTGCGTCCGAGCACGCGCTCGCCGACCTCGCGATGCCGGTGTTCTTCCCGGCCGATTCGCAGGACGTGCTGGAGCACGGCAGGCACGCCGTCGAACTTTCCCGCGCGAGCGGGCTGTGGTCCTCGATGAAGATCGTCGCGAACGTCGCCGACTCCGGCGGCACCGCGCTGGTCGATTCGGAATGGACCGCACCGGAGATGCCGGAGGGCGCGTACAAGCACCAGCCGAACAGCCGTCTGCTCGGGCCGGAGCTGATCACGCTCGAGCACAGCCTGCACCGCGTGCGGCTGCCGCTCGCGATGGAATACGTGCGGGCCAGCGGAATCAACCGGATCGTCCGGTCCGGACGGAACGATCGGGTCGGCATCGTCACCGCCGGGAAGTCCTATTTGGACCTTCGGCAGGCGCTGCGGATGCTCGGCCTCGACGAGTCCGAGCTGTCCCGCTACGGCATCCGGCTGCTGAAGCTCGGCGTCGTGTACCCGGTCGAACCGGGCATCATCAAGGAATTCGCCGAGGGCCTGGACGAAATCCTGGTGATCGAGGAGAAGCGCGCGCTGGTCGAACCGGCGATCAAGGAGATCCTCTACGGCCGCACCGGCGCGCCGCGCGTGTACGGCAAGTCCGACCAGCACGGTCAGGTGCTGTTCACCGAACTCGGCGAACTGGACCCGGACCGCATCGCGAGCGGCCTGGCCAAGCGGCTGCCGGACGCGGAACCCGTTGCGGCGTGGAAACAACGCCGTCGCCGCGAGCGGATTTCGGTGCCGCTGCTGGCCCGCACGCCGTACTTCTGCTCCGGTTGCCCGCACAACTCGTCCACCAAGGTCCCGGACGGCACGCTCGTCGGTGCCGGAATCGGGTGCCACACCATGGCTTTGTTCATGGAGCCGGAGCAGGTCGGCGAGGTCGTCGGCCTGACCCAGATGGGCGGCGAAGGCGCGCAGTGGATCGGCATGGCCCCGTTCGTCGAGACTCCGCACCTGATGCAGAACATCGGCGACGGCACGTTCATGCACTCCGGCAGCCTCGCCGTGCGCGCGGCGGTGGCGGCGGGCGTCGACATCACCTACAAGCTGCTGTACAACTCCGCGGTCGCGATGACCGGCGGCCAGGACGCGGTCGGCGGACTGTCCGTGGAGAAGGTGGCTGCGCTGCTGCTGACCGAGGGCGCGGCGAAGGTCGTCATCACCTCGGACGCGCCGCGGCGGCTGCGGAAGCGCAAGCTGCCGCGCGGGGTCGAGGTGCGCGATCGGTCGGAACTTCTTCGCACGCAAGAAGAACTCGCCGCGCACCGCGGGGTCACGGTGTTGATTCACGAGCAGGAGTGCGCGGCGGAGAAGCGGCGTAAGCGCCGTCGGGGGAAGCAGGAAACGCCCGCGCGCAAGGTGTTCATCAACGAACGCGTCTGCGAAGGCTGCGGCGACTGCGGGGTGAAGTCGAATTGCCTTTCGGTGCAACCGGTCGAGACGGAGTTCGGCCGTAAAACCCAGATCCACCAGGCGTCGTGCAACGTCGACTACTCGTGCCTCGACGGCGACTGCCCGTCGTTCCTGACCGTCGTCCCGACCGGCGAGGTCAAGCGGCGGCATCTCGCCCCGATCGGCGCGGACGCCGTGGCGGAACCGGAAAAGACCCGATCCGACGTCGCCGTGCGGATCACCGGCATCGGCGGCACCGGCGTGGTCACCGTCGCGCAGATCCTCGGCGTCGCCGGGGTTCTCGACGGCAAGCAGGTGCGCACCCTCGACCAGACCGGCCTCGCGCAGAAGGGCGGCGCGGTCGTCTCGGACGTGAAGATCTCCGCCGGCGCGGTCGAGCAGGCCCCGAAGCTCGCCAACGGGGAGTGCGACCTCTACCTCGCGTGCGACGCGCTGGTCGCCGCCGACCCGGCGTACCTCGGCGTGGCCGACGCCGAGCGGACGGTCGCCGTGGTGTCCACTTCGGAGGTTCCGACCGGGCGAATGGTGGTGGACAAGGAAGTTTCCTACCCGGACCAGTCGAGCATCCGCGGCGCGCTCGGAGACGCGACCGCCGCCGGGCACTACCTCGACGCGCGCGGCCTCGCCGAGCAGATCTTCGGCGACGACCAGTTCGCCAACATCCTCCAGCTTGGCGCGGCCTACCAGACCGGCTCGCTCGCGGTCACCGCGGAGAGCCTGGAACAGGCCATCAAGATCAACGGAACCGCGGTGGAGACGAACCTGCAGGCGTTCCGGCGCGGCAGGCAGCTGGTCGCCGACCCGGACGCGCTCAACGCGGAACTTTCGCCGTCGGCGGAGGACCCGGCCCCGGCCGCGGTCGACGCGGAAGCGGTCCGCCGGGTGCGCGCGCTGGTGCGGGCCGACGGCGAACTCGCCCGAGTGCTCGACCTGCGGATCCCGGACCTCATCGCCTACCAGGACGAGCGCTACGCGCGGGAGTACGCGGAGTTCGTCGAGCGGGTCCGCACCCGCGCCAGTGCTTCGGTCACCGAGGCAGTCGCGCGGAACCTCTACAAGCTCATGGCCTACAAGGACGAGTACGAGGTGGCGCGGCTGTCGCTGGACCCGCAGCTGACCGCGGAAATCGAAGCCCAGTTCGGCGTCGGCACGCGGTTCGCGCACCGGCTGCACCCGCCCGTGCTGCGCGCGCTGGGCATGAACCGCAAGATCAGCCTCGGCGGCCGCAGCTTCCGGCCGGCGTTCGCGGCGCTGCGGGCCATGCGCAAGCTTCGCGGGACGAAGCTGGACCCGTTCGGCCGCGCTGAGGTCCGGCGGGTCGAGCGGGCGCTGATCGGGGAGTACCGGCAGGCCCTGACGCGCGCGCTCGAGGTCGCCGACCGGGGCGACTCCCGGCTGGTCGAGCTGGCCGCGCTGCCGGACGCGGTGCGCGGGTACGAGGAGATCAAGCTGGCGAACGTGGCGTCCTACCGGAAGCGGCAGGAGGAGCTGCTGCGGGAGCTGGAGACGCCGGACTCGGTGCGGGTCGCCACTGCCTGAGGGCGGAGCCAACCGCACTGTTGCGGCAGATTTCGCACCGAATCCCCTTAATCGGAGCGTGATCAACCTCCGCAAACGGTATCTAACGCGGATTACGTGCCGAACTTCCGCGAAACCTCCGAAACGGCGGGAGGGCCGGGCAAACCCGGTCTCCCGCCGTTTCGGCTTTCCCGCCGCGTCCGTCCCGGCGCGAAAAGCCCTGTAGGTGTCACACCAATGGGTGGTCCTGGCGAACCTCTTCGGGCGACCCGCGTCCGTCCCCCGATCGGTGGGGTGGGCGGCGCCCGGCGGGGTGGCGGGTCGGCAACCCTGTGACCAGCGCGGACGCGCCGAATCCCCTAATGCCCCTAATCGGGGGAGCGGCGAAGTCCCTAGTGGGTGCCCCGGCTAACCCGGGTGACCCCCCGATGGCGGGCATTCGGCGGCGTCCTATGTTCGGAAAAGGAGCCGGCTCTGGGGCCGGCTCGTCCGTTTCTCGGACACCCCACCCCGATCCGTTGTCACCACAGGAGAATACAAACTATGGGCCCGGTGCAGACGCTGCACGAATTCGCGCTGAACCTGCTGAACGACCCGCAGTCGCTGGCGGAGTACAAGGCCGACCCGCAGGGGGTGCTGAACGGCGCCGGTCTGGGCGAGCTGAACCCCTCGGACGTGCAGGACATCATGCCGCTGGTCATGGACAGCGCCCCGCTGCCCGCCGCTCCCGCCGTCCCGGCCGCCCCCGCGGTGCCGGGCGTCCCGGCCGCGCCGAGCATCCCGGCCGTGCCGGGCGTGCCCGCCGCGCCGAGCGTTCCGTCGGCTGACCTGGGCGGTGCCTTCGACCAGGCGAACTCCGCCGCCGAGCCGGTGGCGCACCAGGTCGGCGACGGCCTCGGCGGTCTCGCCGGCGCCCTGCCGAACCTCAGCCCGGTCTTCGAGGGCGTCAGCAACGTCGCGGACGCGACCGGCCTGAACACCGTCACCCACGGCGCGCTGGGCGCGGTCTCCGGCGTGCTGGACCACGTCGCCGAGGCGACCCACTCGGTGCCGGTCGTCGGCCCGATCGTCGACGCCGCCGCGATCGACACGCAGAACACCGTCAACGCGGTGGGCGAGCACGTCTTCGACGGCAAGCTCGTCGGCTCCGCGGTGGACGCGACCACCAACCACCTCGGCGACGCGCTGACCTGGAAGGCCGTCGTGGCCGAGTCCGGCAAGCTCCCGGTCGTAGGCGGCCCGGTCAGCGGCATCGTCGAGGACGTCCGCCAGGGCGGCTCGCACCTGCTGGGCACCGTCAACGAGGCGATCGGCTCGACCCCGGTCGGCGTCCACGAGGACAGCCTCCGCGCGGACCTGACCCAGGCGACCGGCGACCTGACCCAGGCCGGCGACCTGTCCGGCACGCTGGACCACACGACCGGCGCGGTTCCGGGCCTCCCGGCCGTCCCGGCGGTGCCGGGTGCGGGCGAGCTGCCGCAGGTGCCCGGTGTCGGTTCGCTGCCGCAGGTCCCGGGTGTCGGTTCGCTTCCGGCCGTGCCGGGCGCGGGCGAGCTGCCGCAGGTTCCGGGCGTCGGCGCGCTGCCGGCCGCCCCGTCGGTCCCGGGCGTCGGCGAGCTGCCGCACGCTCCGGCGCTGCCGGCCGCCCCGAACGCGGGTTCGCTGACCCACGCCATCGAGGGCGCGACCGCCCACGCGCCGGCCGTCAACGCGGCTGCGCACCACGTCACGAACACCGTTCAGGACGCCGTCGAGACCGGCACCCAGCACGCGACGACCGGCGAACTGCCGGACGCCTCGCACGCCGCGCCGGTGCTCAACGAGGTCCAGAACCACCTGCACGACGTGGCGGGCGGCCTCGAGTCGCACGCGAGCAACGTGCACCTGGACAGCCTGCACCTGGGTCACTGATCCTGGCGCGTTAAGGGTTTTCCCGCCGCGGGCTCGGACCGGTCACGGTCCGGGCCCGCGGTGTTTTCTGTGCCGGGCAGCAGGGACAGCACCAGTTCGCGATCCCGGAAGAGGCCGCCGGTGGGAGCACCGGCCGGCAACGTCGCGGCCCACACCACGCTGCGGGCGCTTTCGCTCGCCGGGCGAGCCGTGTCCTCGTCACCGCGTTCGGGATGGGTGGCGGTTTCTCCCGGATCGACGGCGTTGACGAGGATCGGGGTGTCCCGCAGCGCCGAGGCGAGTACGCCAGTCAGAGTGTTCAGCGCGTGCTTGGCGAAGGAATGCGCTGGCGCGCGGAGGCTCGCGCCGAGGTCGAGCCCGGTGGAGATCTGCAGCGCGGAAACGCTGGAAACATTGACGATCCGGGCGGCCGGAGCGGCTTTCAGCGAAGGAAGCAGCAACTGCGTCAACTGCCACGGGCCGAGCACGTCGATGTTCAATGCGGACTGGACGGCGGACAGATCGACGTCGAGTGCGGACAGCGTCGCGAAGTCGACGACGTCGCTGGCATTGTTGATCAACACGTCGAGGTGGCCGAAGGTTTCGGCCACCCAATCGGCGGCGGCGGTCATGGTGGCGAGATCGGCGAGGTCGAGCCGCAATGCGGTGGCGTTCGGGAGTTGTGCGGCAAGGGATTCGGCGCGGGCGAGGTCCCGGGCGGTGAGGACGACGTGGTAGTCCTGCTCGGCCAGAAGCCGGGCGATGGCGAAACCGAGGCCGGCTGCGCGGCTGGTTCCGGTGATCAGGGCGGTTTTCGACACTGCGTCGCTCGTTTCAGTGGGCGGTGTGTTTCGGGAGGAATCCGACGAGGGCCAGCGCCCCGAGGTAGAGACCGGCGCAGAGGCCGAAAACCAGTTCAGCGGCAGGGATCCAGGACGGTGCGGCGGCCGGTCCGACACGGGCGAAGAAGACCGTGCCGAGCACGGCGACACCGATGGCTCCGGCGAATTGCTGGGCGGCGTTGAGCATTCCGGAACCGCTGCCGACTTCTTCGGGCGTCGCGTCGCCGAGGATGAAATCGAACAGCGGGATGAACAACAGCCCGGAACCGGCGCCGGTGACGAAGAGGGCGGGGGCGAGCTGCCAGATGGTGATGGCGGCACCCCAGTGCGCGATCGACCACCACAGGGCGAGCAAGCCGACAACCGCGATGGCCAGTCCTAAGTGGAGGGACGCGCGCCCGAGTTTCGCGGCGAGCACCGCGCCGGACAGCAGGGTCGCGATCGCGGTGCCGGCGGCCCAGGGAAGCAGGGCGAACCCGGATTGCAGGGGCGTCCAGCCGAGACCGGACTGCAGCAGCAGGTTCACGACGAGCACGAAGCCGCTGAGCGAGGCGTAAAACCCGCCGGTGATCAGCAGTCCGAACACGAAACCGCGCTTGGCGAACAGGGACGGCGCGATGACCGGGTGGCTGCTGCGGCGTTCCGACCTGGCGAAGAGGACGAAGGCGACGACACCGGCGGCCATGAGCACGTACGTCCAAGCAGGCCAGCCGAGTTCGCGGCCTTGGATGAGCGGGACGATGAGCAGCGCTGACGCGGCGGTGAGCAGGCCGACGCCGCGCAGGTCGAGGCGGACGCCGCGGTCCTCGCCGCTGTGTCGCGGCAGCACGCGCAGGGCGAGCAGTCCGGCGAGGATGCCGAACGGGACGTTGATCAGGAAAATCGAGCGCCATTCGCTGCCGAACAGGTTCAGGTGCAGCAGCCAGCCGGCGAGGATCGGCCCGGCGACGGTGGCCAGGCCCATGATCGGGCCGAACGGCATCAGGGCTTTGCGCAGCTGATCGGGCGGGAAGACGACCTTCACCAGCGCGATGCCCTGCGGGATCATCGCCGCGCCGAACAGGCCCTGGAACACGCGGGCCCCGATCAGGAACCCGGGGCCGGGGGCGAGGCCGCAGGCCAGCGACGCGAGGGTGAAGCCGGTCATGCCGAGCAGGAACAGCCTGCGCCTGCCGAGCAGGTCGCCGAGGCGGCCGGACGTCACGAGGCCGAGCGCGAACGCCGCGGTGTAGGCCGACAGCACCCACTGCAGGGTCATCGGCCCGCCGCCCAGGTCAGCGCGGATCGAGGGGCCGGCGAGGGCGGCGACGCTGGTGTCGATGAGGTCCATCAGATCGGCGATCACGACGACCGCCAGCACGAGCCACGCCTGGACCAGCGGAAGCGGCTCGGCGCGCGTTGACGAACAAAGTTCAGTAGTCACGAACTAAGTTCTAAATGACGAACTAAGTTCGTGTCAAGCTATAGTGACTGCATGCCCGCTGCCCCCCGAGAGCGCCGCGCCGCCCGGCACGCGTCCGCCGAGGCCCCGCCGAAACCGCGGAAAGAACCCATCACGGTCGACCGGATCACCGACGCCGCGCTGCAGGTCGTCGCCACCGAGGGCTACGACGCGCTGACCGTCCGCCGGGTCACCGCCGTGCTCGGCACCGGACCGTCCTCGCTGTACGCGCACATCGTCAGCAAAGAGGACCTCGACGATCTGCTCATCGGCAGGCTCTGCGCGCAGATCGACCTGCCCGAACCGGACCCGGCGAAGTGGCGGCAGCAGGTCCTGGACGTCTACGGGCAGATCCGCGACCTGTACCTGAAGTACCCCGGCGTCTCCCGCGCCGCGCTGGCGATGGTGCCGACGCATCTGGAAACGCTGCGGGTCAGCGAAGGGATTTTCGCGATCCTGCTGGCCGGCGGCATCGAACCGCAGACCGCCGCGTGGGCGCTGGACTCGCTCACGCTCTACGTCACCGCGTACGCCTGGGAGCGGTCGCTCGTCCAGCAACGGCAGCAGCACGGCGGCGAGTGGGTGCTCAGCCAGGAGGAGTTGATGGAGCGGTTCAGCGGGCTGTCGGAGGAGAAGTTCCCGCACACCCGGCGGTACGCGGCGGAGCTGACGTCTGGTGCCGGGCATGACCGGTTTGCCTTCATGGTCAACCTGATCACGCAGAATCTGGCAAGCGGGGCGCCGGAAGGTGCGTGAGGGTTCCCCTCACGAACCTCGCGGGCTGCTTGGCGCGGCTGGGGTTAGCGGGGTTCCGGGATCGCCGGGTCGCAGCAGCCGGTCATCCGGGGCAGTTCGCGGTTGACCTCGGCCAGTTCGGCGGCGACCGCGTGGCATTGCCCGCACACCGCGAGGTGTCCGGCGAGGACTCCGGCCCGGCGGGCGGGCAGGGTGCCGCGCAGCCACGCGCCCATCCGGCGGCGGACTTCTTGGCACTGCGGCAATTCCGCGTCCGGCACCTGGACTTGCAGGTACGCCTGCCGCAGTCCCTCGCGGGCGCGGCGGGCGAGCACCGCGACGCCGTTCGGGGAAACGCCGAGCACCGGCGCGAGTTCCGCCGGGGTGTTGCCCTCGGCGGACATCCGCCACAACACCGTGCGCCAGCGGCCGGGCAGGGTTCGGTACGCCGACCACACCAGCCGGTCTTCGGAGCGCATGACTGCGAGTTCGTCAGCGCCACCGTCAAGAGTTACGGGTTCCGGAACCGTGGCATAGAGATCGATGCGGTTTTCGTGGCGGCTCCACCGGGCGAAGAGATTTCGCATGGTGGCCACGAGATACGCGGGCGCGTTCGATTCCGGGCCGCCGCCCGCCGCGACCGTGCTGAGCACGCGGGCGAAGGCTTCGGCGACGAGATCGTCGCGTTCGGCTTGCTGGCGCACCAAACCGGCGGCGACGCGGCGCATCAGCGTGACGTGCCGCCGGAACAATTCCCCGCCGGCCTGGCAATCTCCGGCGCGCACGGCGGCGAGGAGCTCGGCGTCGGTGCGCTCGTCCTCGTCCTCCTCGGTGACCAGCGTGCTGCCCAGTGTCGCGTCCACCGTGCACCTCCCACCGGACCGGCCCACACCTCGTCACGCGGGACTACTGAAAGTAACTGGTACAGCAGTGTACTCCATATGCCGCCGAGGATCCGGCACTCGGTCGCGCGATTCCGCGCCGGTTGCCGCTGTCAGCCGAACGGGGAAGTCCTGGCCGTTCAAGGGCATTTCGTTCGGCCGCCGACTGTCCGAAGTGGACTATTGACGGACGGTCAGGAGGGTTTTCCGGCCAATTCGGTGAAATAGGGTGCCGTGGCCGGGTGGTAGTCGGCGAAGTCCGGCTTCGGTGTGCCGTCGTCGCGCCTGGGGACTCCAAAAGCAGTGCCATCCTCCAGGCGTCGGATTCGTCGGTGGCCGAAACAGTCAGTCGCCGCGACGGTCGAGCCGCTGCTGTCAGGCGGGCGGGGCGAGAAGCTGGGTGAGCCAGGCGGTGAGTTCGGCGAAGCCCCGCGGGTCGAGGGCGTAAAACCGTTGCCTGCCCACGAGTTCGTCGCGCACCAGCCCGCTTTCCCGCAGTACGCGCAGATGCCGCGACACCGCCGGGCGGCTGATGGCGAAGCGCGCGGCGATTTTCCCGGCAGGCAGGCGCTGGTGTTGCAGAAGCGCCAGGATGTCCCGCCGCACCGGGTCGGCGATCGCGCTGGCGGCCAGGTCCACGGCGGAAGCGTAACCCAGCAGTTACGCGTCCGGCTCACGGCCAGGTCGACGCGCCGCCGCGGCGTTTGCGGACCGCTTTCCCGGTGCCGGGCGGGAAACCGTGCTTGGTGAGCCGGACCTCGGCGAGTTCGTCGGCGCTGGTGACGGTGAGGAACAGGCTCAGCAGCAGGCTGATCAGCAGCGCGGCGACGATCATCCCGGCGGGCATCGGCGTGACCAGGGTGAGGACGACGTAGCCGGCGATCAGCCAAGGCAGCGCCTCGGCGAAGATCCGGAACGCGAAGCGCAGCACCCAGGTCTTCGCGGTCGCGTCGTACAGCACCCACTCGCGGTACTCCTCGGGGAGTACCCCGCCGTAGACGTAGTGCAGCCAGCGCACCGGGCCGGGTCGCTTCATCCCCGCCGGGTACCCCGGGCTCAGGCGGGATACGCCCCGAGCTTGGCCGGGTTCATCAGCCAGAACACGCGGTGGATGCCCTCCTCCGACGCCGTCGCGGTGAGCACCGCGGTGACGGTTCCGCCGTGGCTCACCACCGCCGCGGGCTGGCCGTTGGCATCGCTCCAGCGGACCTCGGCGCCGGCCCAGAACCGGTCGGCGAACGCGCGGACGTACTTCGCCACCGTGACCGCGCCGACCACCGGAATCCGCGTCGCGCGGACCGCGCCGCCGCCGTCGGAGTAGCTGACGACGTCCTCGGCGAGCAGTTTCTCCAGCGTCGCCAGGTCGCCGGAGCGCGCGGCGTCCACGAACGCGGTGAGCAGCCGCCGCTGTTCCGCTGGTTCGACGGGCGCCCGGCGTTCCGCGGCGAGGTGCTTGCGCGCCCGGCTGACCAGCTGGCGCGCGCTCACCTCGGTGGTCTGCACGATGTCGGCGATCTGCTGGTACGGGTAATCGAACGCCTCGCGCAGCACGTACGCCGCCCGTTCCGTCGCAGGGAGCTTTTCCAGCAGGAACAGCACGGCGACCTCGAGCGCGGCGGCCCGCTCGGCGCCGAGCTGCGGGTCTGCCGAGGTATCGACGGGTTCGGGCAGCCACGGGCCGACGTAGGTTTCGTGCCGGGCGCGCGCGGTCTGGCTCGCGGTGATGGCCAGCCGGGTCGTGGTGGTGGCGAGGAACGCGCCCGGGTTGCGGACGGCCGAACGGTCGCAGGTCTGCCAGCGCAGCCAGACGTCCTGCAAGAGGTCCTCGGCGTCGGCGACGCTGCCGAGCATCCGGTAGGCGATCCCGAACAGCCGCGGCCGGACCTGCGCGAACACCGAGGCGGCCTCGGCGATTTCCTCCATCGGCGGCGCGTTCCTTCCTGTTCCGGCGGGCATTCGCGAGCTTAGCGGGCCGGGGTGTCACAAATCGGCGCGCTGTCCGGTCCTGACTGGCGACGCTCGCGGCGGCCGCCGCGGCGGGAACGGAGGGAACGAGCATGAAGATCGTCGTCATCGGCGGAACCGGGCGGATCGGCTCGCAGGTCGTGGGGCTGCTCGAGGGGCACGAGGTCGTCGCCGCCGCGCCGAGCACCGGCGTGAACGCCTTGACCGGCGAGGGGCTGTCCGGCGCGCTGCGGGGTGCCGACGTGCTGGTGGACGTGTCGAACTCGCCGTCGTTCGCGGACGACGACGTGATGGAGTTCTTCCGGCGTTCGACCGGGAATCTGGTCAAGGCGGCGAGTGAAGCCGGGGTGGGGCATTTCGTCGCGCTGTCCGTCGTGGGCGCCGACGAGCTGCCGGATTCCGGGTACCTGCGGGCGAAGGTCGCGCAGGAGAAGCTGATCCAGGACAGCGGGCTGGACTACACGATCGTGCGCGCGACGCAGTTCCTGGAGTTCGCGGTCGCGATCGCGGACACCTCGACGGTCGACGGCGTGGTGCGGCTCTCCGACGGCGGCACGCAGCCGATCGCGGCGGAGGACGTCGCGGTGGCGGTCGCGCGGGCCGCGGGCGAGCCTGCGGCCGGCGGGATCGTCGAGATCGGCGGACCGGACGTGCTGCCGATGGACGAGTGGATCCGGCGGGTGCTGACCGCGCGGAAGGACCCGCGCGAGGTGGTGACCGACCCGGCCGCGAAGTACTTCGGGACGGTGCTGGGCAAGGACAGCCTGGTGCCCGCGGAAGGCGCGTGGCGGGGGAGGGTCGGGCTGGCGGAGTGGCTGGGCCGGTGAACGGCGATCCCGGTTCTCGCCGGGATCGCCGCTCGCGAGTTACGAAAGCTGGCCGTCGTAATCCGGGAGTTTGAAGCCTTTTTCGTAGTCCCCGGCTTCGAGGTCGGTGGACCGGTTGCCGATGTTCGCCGTGATTGTGTAGCCCTGGTCGGTCAGGTCCGCGCGGCAGCGTTGCTTGCCTTCCGCGGTGTGCTCGCCGGATTTGCGGGTGCAGATCGCGTCGATCGGATAGCCCGCATCGGCCAGCTGCGTGCGCGCCGAGGAAGAACTGGTCCGCGCGGTCACGAAGAGGACGGACACGTGGTGCTCGCCTGCCCATTGCGCGACCGCGAGCACCGGCCGGTTCGGTTCGCCGGGGTGGTATTCGGTTTCCAGCGACGTGTTGTCGATGTCCAGCACGATCGCCAGCCCGGACCCGCCCTGCGCGACCCGGTCGGTCAGCCACGGAATGGCCGGATCGACGGCTTCGCGCACGTCGGCCTGCCATTGGTCGTAGCTGGGCAAGTCGGCTGGCGCGGCCGAGGCGGTGGCAGGCGCGGCGATCAGCCCGGCGACGGCGAGAATGGCGGCGCAGGCGGTTTTGACGTTCATCGGCGCGTTTTCTCCTTAGCGTGGCGGAAAGTGCCGTCGAGCACGCTAATCGCGCGGGGGATTCCGGTGTACCGTCGTTCGTCGGTGAATATTTCGTTCGCGGAGGAGAATTCGCGGTCCGTTCACCGGGAGCTGCGGGGGATTTTTCCGCCGCGATTCGGGGTGATGATTGTCGACGCGGGTTGACAATCATCACCCCGAATCCGCCGTTATCCGGCGATGGTGTCCAATTCGGCCAAGGCGTCCGCGGGCAGTTCCAGTTCGCCCGCCGCCACGTTCTCGCGCAGGTGCGCGACCGACGACGTGCCGGGGATCAGCAGGATGTTCGGCGACTGGTGCAGCAGCCAGGCCAGCGCGACCGCCTTCGGGCTGGCGCCGAGCCGGGCGGCGACGTCGTCCAGCGTCGAGGACTGCAGCGGGCTGAACCCGCCGAGAGGCCAGAACGGGACGTAGGAAATCCCTTGGGCGGCAAGGGATTCGATCAGCTTCTCGTCCCCGCGGTGCGCCACGTTGTACCAGTTCTGCACGGTGACCACCGGCGCGATCGACTGCGCCTCGGCCACCTGCTCGGCGTCGACCACGCTCACGCCGAGTTCCTTGATCTTGCCTTCCTGGCGCATTTCGGCGAGCGCGCCGAACGGCTCGGCCAGCGAACCCGGCACCGGCGAGTGACCGTCCGGTCCGCCGCCGACGCGCAGGTTCACCACGTCGAGCGCCTCGACGCCGAGGTTGCGCAGGTTCGACTCCACCTGGTCGCGCAATTGCGCGGGCGAACGCTCGTGGATCCAGCCGCCCTGGTCGTCGCGCACCGCGCCGACCTTGGTGACGATCTGCAGCCCGTCATAGGGCGCGAGCGCTTCGCGGAGCAGTTCGTTCGTGACGTGCGGCCCGTAGAAGTCAGCCGTGTCGATGTGGTTCACGCCCAGCTCGACGGCCGTGCGCAGGACCGCGAGCGCCTCGTCGCGGTCGCTCGGCGGCCCGAACACGCCGGGTCCGGCGAGCTGCATCGCGCCGTATCCCAGGCGGGCGACGGTGCGCCCGGCCAACGTGAACGTCCCGCCGGGGAGGTTGTCGGTCAATGTTCCGCCCTTCTTTCCTCGCCGCGCCGGTGCCGTCGCGGCTGCCGTCCATGGTGCGGCCGGTCGCGCGGCGCGGCCAGTACCCCTCGGTCCTGGGAGTGTCAGGGCCAGGCTCGCGGGACAGCCGGTCGGTAATTTGGTATACCATCAGCATGGCTTCTCTCACTGTGACCGGCGTGCGCCCGTGGGGCGGCGAGCCGGCCGACCTCGTCCTCGACGGCGACCGCATCTCCGACGTCCGGCCCGCGGGTTCCGCCCCGGTCGAGGGCGAGCGGATCGACGGCGCGGGGCTGCTCGCGCTGCCCGGGTTCGTCAACTCGCACGCGCACGTCGACAAGAGCTGGTGGGGCAAGCCGTGGGTCTCCTATGGCGGCGTCGCGAGCACCGAAGGCCGCATCGCGCACGAGCGGGCCGAACGGGACGCGCTCGGCATCCCGAGCGTCGAAATCGCCGAGACGGTGCTGCGCGAATTCCTGCGGCACGGCACCACCGCGGCGCGCAGCCATGTGGACGTCGACCTGGGGCTCGGCCTGCGCGGGATCGAGATCGTGCAGGAGGCCGCGGAACGACTGGGCGGCGCGGTGGAGGTCGAGATCGTGGCCTTCCCGCAGGACGGCGTGCTGCGGCGGCCGGGTGTGCTCAAACTGCTCGACGAGGCCGCGGCGGCGGGCGCGGGGCGGATCGGCGGCCTCGACCCGGCGGGCATCGACCGCGACCCGGTCGGCCAGCTCGACGGACTGTTCGAGATCGCCGAACGCCGCGGCGTGGGCCTCGACATCCACCTGCACGACGGCGGTGAGCTGGGCGCGTTCCAGTACGAGCTGATCGCGGACCGGACCGTGCGCACCGGGCTGCAGGGCAAGGTCACCGTGTCGCACGGCTTCGCGCTCGGCGAGGTTCCCCCGGCGCGACAGGCGGCGCTGCTCGACCGGATCGCCGAGGCAGGCATCTCGCTGGCGACGGTCGCGCCGGTGCGGGTGGCGCCGCTGCCGTGGGCTGAGCTGTCCGCGCGCGAGATCCCGGTCGGCCTCGGCACGGACGGGATCCGCGACCTGTGGTCCCCGTACGGCGACGGCGACATCCTGCAGATCGCGCTCGGTTTCGCTCGCTTGCACGGCTTGCGGAGGGACGAGGATCTGACGGCGGCGGTGGAGCTGGCGACGCGGCGGGCGGCGTCGTTCGTGGGCCGGGAGCGGCATGATCTGGTGCCGGGTTGCCGGGCGGATGTGGTGCTGGTGGCGGCGGAGAACGTGCCGGACGCGTTGATGCGGGTGCCGGTGCGGTCGTGGGTGATCGCTGGTGGCCGGGTGGTGGCGCGGGAGGGCGAGGTGCTCGTCTGAGCAGTTAGTCCGATGCTCCAGTCGAGCGCGGATTTTTCCGCATCCTGAGACGAACTTTTGCTCCCGCCGCGGCGATACCTTCCCGGGATGGACAAGCTCGACGCTCTCCGCAGGCGGCTGGAGCAGGACCTTCCCGCGCTGCTGGACCACCACCGAGTCCCCGCCGCGGTGATCGCGGTCGCGGTCGGCGAGGAGACCGCCGCCGCGGCCGCCGGGGTGCTGAATCTCGGCACTGGCGTCACCGCCACGGCTGATTCGGTATTCCAAATCGGTTCGATCACCAAGGTGTGGACCGCCACTCTCGTCCTGCAGCTCGCGGACGAGGGCCTGGTCGATCTCGACGCTCCCGTCCGGAACTACCTCCCCGGCCTCAAACTGGGCGACGCGGCCATCACCGTGCGCCAGTTGCTCAGCCACACCGCCGGGTTCGAGGGCGATCTCTTCACCGACACCGGTCCCGGCGACGACGCGGTGGAGAAGTTCGTCGAAACCCTCGACGGCGTCGCCCAGCTGTTCCCGCCCGGAGAGTTGTTCTCCTACAACAACGCCGGGTACGTCGTCCTCGGGCGGCTGGTGGAAGTGTTGCGCGGCAAGCATTACGAGGACTGCCTTCGCGAATACCTCGCCGCCCCGCTGAAGCTCCAGCAGTTCTGTCCGAACGCCCTCGACGCGATCCGCTTCCGTGCCGCGATCGGGCATCTCGAACCCGAGCCGGGCGCGGACCTTGTGCCCGCGCCGTTCTGGTCGATGCTGCGGTCCAACGGACCGGCCGGGTCGTCGCTCGCGATGTCCGCGGCGGATTTGCTCGCCTTCGGCCGCATGCACCTTGCGGGCGGCGCTGGGGTATTGAGCGCGGAGAGCACCGCGGCCATGCTGCAGCGGCAGGTCGGCCTTCCGCCGCTCGGCATCATGGGCGACGCCTGGGGCCTCGGCTGGGAGCTGTTCGACACCCCGACCGGCCAGGTTTACGGCCACGACGGCAACACCGTCGGCCAGGCGGCGTTCCTGCGGCTGGTGCCGGAAAGCGACCTCGTCGTGGCGTTGCTGACCAACGGCGGCGACGCGATGAGCCTGTACGCCGACCTCGTTCCGGCGCTGCTCAAGGAATTCGGGGGCGTCGAGGTGTCGCTGCCGCCCCGTCCGCCCGCCGAGCCGGAGCCGTTCGCCGCCGACCGGTATCTCGGCACCTACGCCAGCACGGTCGCCGATCTCGTGGTCTCCCAGGACGACGACGGCCGGGTCTGGCTAGAGCAACGTCCTAAAGGGACAGCCGCGGAACTGAGCGCCGCCAGCAAATCCGAACTGGTCTTTCTCGAGGGCGACACGCTGATCCTCCGCGAGGCGCAGGGCGGAATCTATCTGCCGCTGGTCTTCCTTGGCGACGACGGTTCGGGCCGCGCGCGATACGTCCATTCGGGGAGGGCGACCCGTCGCGCCGGGTGACCGGACGGCTTTGCCCGAACTGAACGATCCGGAGGCCGTTCCCGGGTAAGGTTTTACCTCGTGGCCGCTGATCTGGGGTGGAATACGGGGCAGACGCGCATCCACGCTGCCGACGGCCGCCTCCTCGGCGCCGGCGTGCTGATCGGCGGCCGGTACGTCCTGACCTGCTCCCGGGCGGCCCGCGACGAAACCGTTTTCCGGGTCGGATCGGCGGGTTCCGCGGCGCTGGCCGGGCTGGTCCCGCCGCTCGCGGGCGCGCGCGGCGACCTGGCGCTGCTCGAACTGGACACTCCGGTGATCGGCGGCGCGACGCTCCGGCGGAAGGTCGGATCCGGGCGGGAAGTCCGGATCCACAGCCTTCCGCTCCGCCTCGGCTACGGCATTTGGGTGCGTGCCACCACCGGTGCGGCCGACGGCGAACGGGTGCCGCTCACTCTGCTGGAGGGCGGCGTCGACCCGGACCTGTCCGGCTGTCCGGCGTTCGACCGCACCACCGGGCGGCTGCTCGGCATCGTGGTGGTCGACACCGCGGTGCGGCTGGTTCCGGCGGACACCGTGCTGGCGTACTTCCCGCAGCTGCGCGAATGGGTGACCGACGATTCGGTGATCGAGGACCGGCTCGACGAACTCCTCGTCCGCACCGGCAGCCGGCCCGCGCCCGGGGACCTCCGGGTCGCGCTGCCGAAAGCGACGCCGCCGGACCCGTTCGGAGCTGTGCTGCCCGACGCGGCACTGCCGGAACGGCACCGGTTCTGCGGGGAATGCGGCAATCCGGTGGGCCGAGGCGAGGCCGGGCGGCCCGGCCGGGTGCGCGGCTACTGCGTGCATTGCGGCACGCCGTTCACCTTCCTGCCGACGCTGGAACAGGGCACGGTCGTCGTCGGCCGGTACCGGGTGCTCGGGTGCATCGCGCACGGCGGGTTCAGCTGGATCTACCTCGCCCGCGACGAGGCCGAAGGCGGCCGGTTCGTGGTGCTCAAAACCCTGGTCGGCGAACGGGACCGCGGCGGCGCGCTGGCCGCCGCGCAGTCCGCTGTCGTCCCGCAGCTGCTGGAACTGGACCATCCGAACGTCGTCCGCACCCTCGCGCACGTCGAACACCCGGACCCGGAAACCGGCAGGCCCAGTGGGTATCTGGTGATGGAGTACGTGCGCGGCATTTCGCTGCGGTCGGTCCTCCAGCGCGCGAAGCGGCTGCGTCCGGAGCATGTCGCCGCATACGGGCTGCAGCTGCTCGAGGCGGTCGGGTACCTGCACGCTCGGGGATTGCTGTACGTCGATGTGAAACCGGACAACGTGTTGCAGGACGGCGATCGGATCACGCTCGTCGACCTCGGCTCGGTACGGCGGCAGAACGACCGGGACAGCGCGATCGTCGGCACGCCGGGCTACCAGCCGCCGCGGTCCGAGCTGGACCGGGAAGGCATCAGCGTCCGGTCGGATCTCTACTCGGTCGGCCGCACCCTGGAAGAGCTGCTGCGGGCGTGTTCCGGGTCGTACGGCGGCCTTGGCCGGGAAATGCTGCAGGTGCTGATCGACCGGGCCACGGCAAGTTACGAGGACCGGTTCGCCACCGCCTACGACATGGCCGAACAGCTGCGCGGGGTGCTGCGGCAGCTGCTCAGCCAGCGCACGCGTGTGCCGCGCCCGGTCGTGTCACGGGTGTTCGCCGAACCTCGCGAGCTCGCCGCGGCGGGGCTCGGGGTTCCGGAGTGGGAAGCCTGGGGGCCGGAACCGCCGTTGCGCGCGGACGATCGCCTTCGGGACGACGACGTGCGGGCCGCCTTGCCCATGGCTCTCTTCACCGCATCCGAGGAGGTCTCGGCGGCCTGGCGCAGCGCTGCGATCCTGCTGGACGCGGGCTCGCTGGACGACGCCGAGAACCAGTACCGGGAGTGCGCGCGGCTGGTGCCGGGCGAGCTGGCACCGTTGCTGGCGCTGGGTTTCTGCGCCGAACTGCGAGGGTTGGCGGCGGCCGCGGCGCGCTACTACGAAGCGGTGTGGGTGTGCGACCGGTCCATGGTCGCGGCGGCGTTCGGGCTTGCCCGGATCCGGCTCGGGCAGGGTGATCGGGTCGGTGCCGCCGCGGCTTTGGACGAAGTACCCGCGGCGTCGGGCTTGGCGGCTCGGATCGGCGCGGTGCGGGCGCTCGCCGCGCTCGTGCCAGGTGAGACGGAACTGCCGAGCCTCGACGAAGCCGCTGCCGCGTGGTCCCGGCTCGGCGACCTGAACCTGGACGAGGACGCGCAGAGCCGGCTCACTGCGGTGGTCGGGGAAACGCTGCTGCGGCTGGCCGCCGAGAATCCCGCAGCTGCCACCCGGTTTCCTGACTTGCGCCAGGTGAAGCACGACCTCGCGCAGGTCTACTGGGAGCAGGCGAACCCGGCGTGGCCAGCGCTGCGGGACCACGCGGGACGGGTGCGCGGCCTCGAGGTGCCGCGACCGGTCTCGGCCGCACAGCCGAAAGTCGTGGTGCACTACCCCCGTTACCTGCCGTCGCGCACCTCCAGCACGACCGTGAAGGTGACGGTCACGGCTGGCTCCGGCGGCGGTCCGATGCGGCTGTTCGTGCGCGATTCGCCGGGTTGTGTGGTGTACCGGGTCAGCCAGCTGGCTCCGCGAGAGTTGCAGAAACCCTTGCCGCAGCGGCGAATCAGCGAGGAAGGGCTCGATCTCGGGCAGTGGACGGCAGGGGAAACCAGGGAGTACGCGCTGAGCTTGCTCGTGCCGTCGGGGTTGGCGATCGAGCGGGACCATCAGCTGGTCGCGATGTGGGCGCAGCAGGGCTCGGTGCAGTCGGAGGCGGAGACCGTTTCCGTGCGGCTGACCGATGATCCGGCGCATCTCGCCCAAGCGCCGGTCGGTCCGCACCTGGGCCTCGGGGCTGCCGTGGATGCCGCGCTTTCCGCGTACCGCAACGGAAACCTGAGTGCCACGCTGGACGCGCTGGGTTCGGCGGCGGCGTTGGCGACCGCGCAGGGCAACGAGGCGGTGCTGGGCCGGTTGCGGTTGCTGGTGGACGTCGTCGACGCGGAGAGCGGGCTGGTCAGCCTGCACGGACCGCTGGCTGGGGAAGAGTTTCTTTCGGAGCGGATTTCGGTGACGTTGCCGCCGCCGGTCACTGCTGATGCCGCGAAGCCCGTTGAGGACATCCAGCTCGAAGGGCCGCAAGCGCCGGTTTACGGCACGGTGCTCAGCGCGCGGGTCGACTCGCGCCGGATTGACTCGCGCCGGGTCGATTCCCGGCGCGTCGACTCCCGTCGGGTGGATTCCCGGCGCGTGGATTCCCGCCGGGCGGATTCGCGGCCCGCTACCTGGCGCACCGGCCGGACCGGGTATCCCGTGCCGGGCGAGGTTTCGGGGCTGCCGCCGTTCTCCTCCCGGCGGGTGCTCTGGGCGGGCAGACGGCCGCCGGACGCGAGACCGCCGGACGACGGCCCGCCGCCGGGACCGGGCCTGCTGGAGGCGACCGTCGAATGCCGGTCTGACGATCCGGTGGTTGTCGGGCGGGCGGTGCGGGTCGCGGTTTCGGTGCGGCGCAAGGAACCCGCGAGCGCGCCGGCTGGTGTCGTGCGCGTCCGGGTGCTGCTCGACGCCGCGCCCGGGGCGGCCCAGCCGATGTCGCGGGTCGGCTGGATCACCGGCGACCGGCTGCGCGAGCCGGCGGAGTTCGACGTCGTCCCGGTCGCGCCGGGGCCGCTGCGGCTGGTGTTCCGGATCTACCGCGAGCACGACGCCCAGCTGCTCCTGGAAATCGCGGCCGCGCTGCCGGTGGAGGTGCCGTCATGACCCGTCAGCTGAGCGCCGAGGTGACCGTCGACAACACCGCCGGGCTGAGCCGCGTCGCGGTGCCGCCGTACAACCGGGCGCGGACGGTCAACCTGCGGTTCCTTGAGTTCCCTGGGGTGCCGGGGCTTCTCGCGCAAGCGTGGGGCAGCGCGTTCCCGGAGGACGGCGGCGGCGGGTACCAGGGCCGGATCGCGCACAGTCTCGGCGAGCTGAACTCCCGGATCGACATCCTCCGCGAAACCTGGCAGCGGCACGTCGTGGACGTCGCCGAGCGGACCGAGCGCGGGCCGCGCCGCCACCCGTTCGCCGACGGCTGGGACCTGTCGCAACGGCCGGAACTGTTGCGCCGCGCCGGTTTCGCGCTCGCGGACGCCGGCTACCTGATGTACCGGCTGCTGTTCGCCGGTCCGGATCGCGGGCTGCAGCGGATCCGGGCGCTGCTGGAACTGGCGCTCGCCGAGGGCGAGAACGTGATCAGCATCGAATCGGACAGCCTGATCGTGCCGTGGGGCATGCTGTACACCTCGCCGCGGCGGCCGGACGAGTACCCGGACGACGAGAACTGGTCGCTCGCCGGGTTCTGGGGCTACCGGCACGTCGTGGAGCACACCTTCTCCCGGGTCGACGACTTCGACGCGCGGATCACCGTGGACGGCGGCAAACCGGTCGTCGGGCTCAACGTCGACCACGGCGTGGACCGGCAATTCCCGGACACGCCCTACATCGCGCCGGTGGTCGACTTCTTCCACGGCCGGGCCGAAGTCGTGCTGCGGCCGGACAAGAGAACGCTCGCCGCGCATTTCCGCAGCCGCGATTTCGCCGACCACGTCACGTATTTCGGCTGCCACGGCAAGGTAAGCGGATCCGGCGGGCTGATCGAACAGCCGTATCTGAAACTCGGCGACGGCGAACGGATCTACGGCACCGATCTGACCGCGTGGCTGGAGGAAGCGCCGCTGCCGACGAAGCCGTTCGTGTACATCGGGGCGTGCCAGGGCGGACAGGTGACGTCGGCGTTCTACTCGGCCTTCGGCAAAGCGTTGCTGGGCAACGGCGGACGCTGCCTGATCGGCCCGCAGATCGACCTGCCGCCCGCGTTCGCGTGCGAGTATTCGCGGCGGTTGTTCACCGAATTCATCGATACGGGCGCGAAACTGGGCGATATCGTGCGCTCGCTGGCGCGGGCGTTCGCCGACGAACACCACAATCCGCTCGGGCTGATGTTTTCGCTGTACCGCGGGATCGACGTGCATCTGTGGCAGGAAGGGCGACCGTGACCGAACCGGTGATCCTGGACCTCGACGAGCGCGGTGATTTCGTGGATCCGGAAACCGGCGAGCCGGTGCCCGCCGAGGCGGTGCCGCGTTTGCTGGCCCGGTGGCTGGAGGTTCCGGCGACGGCGACCGACATCGTCGTGTTCGTGCACGGCTGGCAGAACAACCGGGAGACGGCGGACCGGCGGGCGCGGCAGTTCTTCGGGCTGCTGGAGGAACGGCACGCGGCTGGGTCTTACGAAGGACTCGGTGCGTGGCAAGGGTTTTACGTCATGGTGCGGTGGCCGTCGATGAGCAACCCGTTCCTGACCGGGTACCGGCGGATCCGCGACCGGGCGCATGCGATGACCACCGACGGGCGGGCCGCGGAGGCGCTCGGGCAGTTGCTTGGATATCTGAATGCGGAACGCCAATTGCCCGGCAGCGCGCCGAGTTTGCGGACCGTCACCGGGCAGTACCTGCATTGTGTCGGCCATTCCTTCGGCGGCCGGTTCGTCGTGGAAGCGGTGCAGGCGGCGGCGGGCGACGGTCCGCCGGTTCTCGGGTGGGATCGGGCTGACCCGCGTTATCCGTACACTGTGGACACTCTGTTGGTGTTCCAGATGGCGGCGCGGCCGGACATCTTCACGAACCGGTTCGCTCCGGTGCTGCGTGCCGCGCCGATCAACGGGCCGGTCGTGCTGACCCGGTCGCGGTTTGACCGGGCGACCGGGTTGTGGCACCGGTTGGCGGAGGGCGTGCGAGGGATCGGGAACGTCGGGGTGAAAGCTCCGGCCGACGAGGTCGCGAACACGGTGCTGCACAAGGTATCGGCGGAGTACTCACGGTCCGAAATGGACCGGCGGATCGTCAACGTCGAGTCGGGGTGGCGGTTCCGGCGCGGGCGGTGGTGGAATCCAGCCGGGGCGCATTCGGACATCTGGTACCCGGAGTCGGCGCATTTGCTGCTGTCGCTGGCCGAACTGGCCCGCTGAACGGGACTCGGCAGTCCGAGGCAGACCGCCGAGCCCCGAAAGCGTTCAGTAACCGTAGTGCAGCCAAACGGCCTTCGTCTCGGTGTACGCGTCCAGCGCCCACGGACCCATTTCGCGGCCCCAGCCCGACGCCTTGTATCCACCCCACGGGGCGGCCATGTCCGGGATCGGCGGCATGTTCACGAACACCGCGCCCGCGCGAATCCCGTCCGCATAGCGTTGCGCGGTACGGATGTCGCGGGTCCACACGGTCGCGGCGAGGCCGTACTGCGTGTCGTTCGCGCGCGCGACCAGCTCGTCCGGGTCGTCGTACGGCGTCACCGCCAGCACCGGGCCGAAGATCTCCTCGCGCATGATCGTCATCGAGTCGGTGACGCCCGCGAAGAGCGTCGGCTGGTAGAAGTAGCCGTCGCGGTCGACTTCCGAGCCGCCGGTGATCAGGTCCGCGCCTTCGGAACGGCCGGTCGCCACCAGGTTCGCGACGTGCCTGCGGTGCTTGTCCGACACGAGCGGCCCGACCTGGGTCGTCTCCTCCAAACCGGGGCCGACCTGCAGACCCGCCAGCCCGGCGGCCATTTTCTCCACGAACTCCTGCTCGCGCTTGCGGTCGACGTAGAACCGCGTGTACGCCGCGCAGACCTGCCCGGTGTTCAGCGTCGCGCCGGCGAGGTTGCCCGCAACGGCGGCGTCCAGGTCGGCGTCGGCGGCGATGATGCTCGGGGCCTTGCCGCCGAGTTCGAGGGTGAGCCGCTTGAGGTTGGACTCCGCGCTCGCCGCCGTGATCAGCTTCCCGACCGCGGTGGAACCGGTGTAGGAAACGTGGTCGACGTCGTGGTGCGAACTCAGCAGCGCGCCCACCGGGCCGTCGCCGGTGACCAGGTTGACGACGCCCGCTGGGATACCAGCCTGCTCGGCCAGCTGTACCAGCCGGATGCTGGTCAGCGGGGTGACCTCGCTCGGCTTGATCACCACGGTGTTGCCGGTGGCGAGCGCGGGCGCGAGCTTCCACACGAGGATCATCAGCGGGAAGTTCCACGGCGTGATCAGCGCGTTCACGCCGACCGGCTCGCGGCGCGTGTAGTGCAGGGTGTCGGGGAACGAAACCGGGTTCGTGGTGCCCTGGATTTTCGTCACCCAGCCGGCGAAGTACCGCAGGTGCTCGGCCGCGCCGGTGACGCTCACCTGGCGCGAGATGCCGATCGGCTGGCCCTGGTCGCGGGTTTCCAGCGCGGCGAGTTCCTCGTGGTGCTCGTCGACGAGGTCGGCGAGGCGGAACAGCAGTTTCGCGCGCTGCACCGGCGCGAGCCCGGCCCACTCCGGCGAGGTCAGCGCGCGGCGTGCGGCGGCGACCGCGGCGTCGACGTCGGCCCGCGTCGCCGTCCCGACGTCTTCGAGAACCGTGCCGGTGGCCGGATCGCGGGTCGGGATGGGCTCCCCGCCGGCCTCGGTCCACTGACCGTCGATGAACAGGCGTGTCGCCATGGTGCTCCCTAGTCCCGGTCTTCTGGTCGCTCCCGAGTATCGGCGCGCGGCGGGCGGGCGGTCTTGTCCGCGAGGGCACGCCCGTTGTCGGCGAGTGAAGACAATTCCGGGCGCGGCCGGGGGACCGGCCAGGATCAGGACATGGACGTGATCGTGGTGGGTGCGGGTTCGGCGGGCTCGGTGGTGTGCCGGCGGCTGGTCGACGCGGGCGCGAAGGTGACGCTGCTGGAGGCGGGCGGACCGGACACGAACGCGGCGATCCACGACCCGTCGCGCGCGGGGGAACTGTGGCACGCCGCCGAGGACTGGGACTACTACACGGTGCCGCAGCCGCACGCCGGGAACCGCAGGCTGCACCTGCCGCGCGGCAAGGTGCTCGGCGGCTCGCATTCGCTGAACGCGATGATCTGGGTCCGCGGCGCGGCGGCGGACTACGACGGCTGGGGCCTGCCCGGCTGGACCTGGGACGACGTGCGCCCGGTGTACGAGCGGATCGAACGTGACCTGCTCGACCTCGAACAGCACGATCCGCTGCAGCCGATCCAGCAGTCCATTGTGGACGCAGCGCAGGAGATCGGCCTGCCGTTCAACGACAATTACAACGGCGGCACCCTCGACGGCGTCTCCGTGCAGCAAGTCACCATGTCCGGCGGACGGCGGCGCAACACCTGGCTCTGCTACGCCGAACCGGTCGCCAGCCAGATGACCGTCCACACTGGCGCGCTGGTGCATCGCGTGCTTTTCGAGGGCGACCGCTGCATCGGCGTGCTGGCGGAGGTCGACGGCAAACTGGAGTCGCGGTTCGCCGACCAAGTCGTGCTCGCCGCCGGTGCCCTCGCGTCCCCGGCGATCCTGCTGCGCAGCGGAATCGGCCCGGCTGACGACGTCGCGGCGCTGGGCTTGGACGTCGTCGCGGATCTGCCAGGGGTCGGCGAGAACCTGCACGATCACCTGCTGTCGCCGGTCATCTTCGCCACCGACCGGCGCGCGGTCGCGCCGCCGCAGACCGGGCTTTCGGTGACGCAGACGCATCTGTTCTGGCGCAGCCGCCCGGGCCTGGCGGTGCCGGACACGCAGCCGATCCACTTCAGCGTGCCGATGTACGAACCGTGGATGACCGGTCCGGCGACCGGGTTCTCGCTGATGGCGGGCATGATCACGCCGCACAGCCGGGGAACGCTGCGGCTGCGCAGCACGGATCCGGCCGAGATGCCGCTGATCGACCTGGCCGCGCTGGCACACCCGGCGGACTTCGAAAGCCTGGTCGCGTCGGTGGAACAGTGCCGGTTGATCGGAGGCGCCCCGGCACTGGCCGAGGAATGGGGCGCGCGGGAGCTGTACCCGGGACCGGCGGATATCCGGGAGTACGTCCGGCGAACGGCGATCACGTATCACCACCAGGTGGGCACGTGCCGGATGGGAACCGACGAGCTGGCGGTGACTGATCCGGCGCTGGCGGTGCGCGGAGTGTCCGGGCTGAGGGTCGCGGACGCTTCGGTGCTGCCGCGGGTGATCAGCGGGAACACGAACGCACCCGCGGTGCTGATGGGGGAGCGGGTGGCGGAGTTTCTGCTGGCGTAAATCGCGCGCGGGCGTCAGAAGGCTTGTCGGGTGGATGATCTTCTCGCCGCCGACTATTCGAAGCTCGACGTTTTGGCTGCCGGCCCGTCTTCGGAACGGGCCGCGTTGGCTGTGCGCGCGGGCGAGCTGTACCCGGCGGCGAACGACGACCAGCGGCGGCACCTCCATTACCTGCTGTACCTGCTCGGGACGGACAGCGATCCGGTCTTGCTCGATCTGCTGACCCGGCTCCGCACGGCCAGGCTGCTCGAGGAGGTGGTGCGGCGAGGCCTGCCGGTGCCCGAACCCGTGCTGGATCAGCTGATCAAGGAACTGGGATATCAGCCGCCGGTCATCGACGCGGCGGGGTTGTCCGGCGCCCGGCGGCGGGCGAAAGCGCTCGGTACGCTGCTGAAGGACGACGATCTGTGCGGCCGGGCGGCGCTCGCACTTGCCCGGATCGGTGCGCGCGAATGGACGGTGCCGATCGCCCGGCGGCTTTTCGCGTCCGCCGGGCTCGTGCACACCTTCTTGGCGGTCGCGCTGGAGGAAATGGGCGACCCGGCCGCCGTCCCGGTGCTGCTCGACTGGCTGGCGAACGGCCCGGAGCAGCCTGCCTGGGACGTCCACCGGGCACTGGTCCGGCTCACTGGACGGTCTCCGTTGCTGCCCGCGCCCGACGATATCCGCCGGGTTTGGGCCGCGCTCGACCGCACCGCCGGGCCAGTCCCCGAGGTGCGCGACGTGGTCCCCGATTCTCCTTCCGCACTGCGGTTTTCCGTCGACGAAGGCCGGGCCTGGGTGCGCGTCGAGTTCGACGCGCCGTCGCCGGGACCGACGTGGCCGCGCTGGGATCAGACGCTGTACATCGGGGATCGGGCGCGTTTTGGCGTCGGCTCCGGGTGCGAGACCTGCGAAACCACGCTGCACCTGCTCGGCTTCGGTCCCGCCGAAGCGCTGGCCGGCGCCGACCAGGTACGGGAAGTCCTCGCTGGGCTGCGGGAACTCACCACCGCGACCGTGCGCGCGCTGGAACCGCTGCTGCAGGAGCTGGAGACTGGGCACTACCGGATGCTCTTGGCCGATCTGCCGCTGGAACGAGTACGGACGGCGGAGCAGTCGTGGTGGTGGCTGCGCAGAAGCGAGACGCGCAGTGCGTGGGAGGGGGACCCCGACTGGCCGGGCATCGAGCATTTCCAAGTCCCGCGGGCGATTCCCGGCGAGATGCCGGCGTACGGCAGCGTGGTTCCGTCGCAACCGCTGGACGCGCTGGACCCGGTGACAGTCGGCCGGTACGCCGAAGCCATCGCCCGCGGCGAGCGTCCGGCGGCGTTGCTGCTGGCCTGGGCGGAGGACAGGTACATCAGCGCCGAGTGGCCGGAACGGTTCGTGCTGGGCGTCGTCCTTGACGGACACCACCGGCTGGCCGCCTACGCCGCGGCAGGCGTACCCGCGCGCCTGGTACTGCTGGTGCAAGGGGAGAGCGGCGAGACGGTGGAGGACTTTGTGCGTGGTTATCCCGGTTAGGACCGGGACAACCACGCCCGAGCCCTAGTCCCGCGCGAAAACCCGCTTCCCCCCGAACCACGTCTCCCGCACCGTGATCCCGGCCAGTTCGTTTGCCGGGGTCTTGAACGGATCCTGGTCCAGCACCACGAAATCCGCCGACTTCCCCGGCGTCAGCGACCCCGTCACGTCGTCCAGTCCGCACGCGCGGGCTGAGTTCAGCGTGAACACCTGGATCGCCTCGGCCAGTGTGATCGCCTGCTCCGGCCACAGGCTCCCCGGGTGTTTGCCGTACGGGTCCTGCCGCGTGATCAGGCCCTCGATGCCTTCCCAGGCGTTCGGGGATTCGCTCACCGGCCAGTCCGAACCCCCGGCGACCAGTGCGCCGGTGTCCAGCAGCGTCCGGTTCGGCTGCATGCGCGCCGCGCGTTCGGCGGGGATCACCTGGGCGATGGCGTCCGGGATCACGCCGGGCACCCAGAGGAACGGCGAGATGTCCGCCGACACGTTGAGCGTCGCGAACCGCTCCAGGTCGTCCGGGTGGATGAACTGTCCGTGCGCCACTTGGATTTTCGTCGTGTAGTCGCCGCGGGCGCGGAGGTTTCCGGCAGCGTCCAAGGTGGCCCGGACGGCAGCGTCGCCCGCGCAGTGGATCTTTGCCGAAAGCCCGGCCGCGACGGCGACGTCCAGCCACTTCGCGAGTTCCTCCGGCGGCATCGTGGTGTCGCCGCAAAAACACTCGTGGTGCAGGTACGGCTCGAGGAACGCCGCGGTGTGCGCGGGCGGGGTGCCGTCGAGGAAGATCTTCACGAAGTCCGGCCGGTGGTGCTCGCTGCGGTACGCTGCGGCGCGGTCGAGCAGTGGTTCGCCGATCGGGTCCGCGCCGAAGATCGGGTCGTTGACCAACATCGACGACACCACCCACGCGGCCAGTTCGCCCGCGTCGTCCAGCGTCTTCAACGCGGTGAGGATGTCGAGGGTGGCCCCGGCGTCCTGGAACGCGGTGATGCCGTACGAGTGCAGGATCGCGATCGCCCGCCGCGACGCTTCGGCGTGCTGTTCGGCGGTGAGCGTGCGCGTGTCCCGCATCGCCCGCTCCACCGCCAAGCCCGCGCTCTCGATCAGCAGACCGGTCGGCGCGCCGCTGTCGAGGTCGCGGTGGATCGTCCCGCCGGTCGGGTCCGGAGTGGCCGCGGTGATCCCGGCCAGTTCCAGCGCCCGGCTGCTCGCCCACCGGTTGTGCCTGCTGTCCTCGATCAGCACCACCGGACGGCCGCCCGCCGCCTCGTCCAGTGCCCGCCGCACGGACTCGTGGCCGAGTTCAGGGGCCAAAGTGGACGGCCAGGCGCCGCCGACGACCCATTCGTCCGGACCGAGCCCGGCCGACCATTCCCTGACCGCGGCGAGGATTTCGTCCAGTCCCGCGCCGCTTTCCAGGCGCAGCTCGAACAATTCCCGCCCGGCGAGGGCGTGGTGGCTGTGCACGTCCACGAAACCCGGCAGCACGAACGCGCCGCCGAGATCGACGACCTCGGTGTCCGGACCGGCCTCGGCGGTGCTCACCCGGCCGTTTTCCACCGCGAGCGAGGCCGCCCACGGCCGATCTTCGTCCACTGTGTACACAGTGGCGTTGGTGAGGAGCAGTTCAGGCGCCACGGGTCACTGTCCAGCGGGGTCGTAGTCCGGCGAATAAACAGTGTTGCTGAGCAGCCGGCCGTACGCGCCGAAGGTGAAGTGCGTCGGCGACTTGCCGTCCTCGCCCAGTCCGAACAGCGAACCGTGCGACCGCAGTTCCCGCACGTTCCGGTGGTCGGCCACGGTCACCGACGCGCACGGGATGACCTTCTCGCGCCAGGTGAACACGTAGATCCCGGGCCGGATCTGGTAGACGGAGTTCTCGTCGGTGTCGGCGAGGCCGCGCTCCGGGCCGGAAAGGCACTGCCAGGTGTACCAGTGCGGGGTGAGGTAAACGTGCTCGTACGCGTGCTCTTCGCTGTAGACCCATTGCACGCGGCGGCCGATCAGCGCGGTGCTGGGCGCGATTTCCTCGCCGTGCGCCTCGCGGCCCTGGATGGTCGCGGGACGGAACCGTTGCGTCACGCGGGGAAGTCCGTCGCCGATCGTGCTCGTGACGACCAGTGCGCGGCCCTGGCGCACGTCCAGCAGCAGGCTGTACGAGGTTTCCGCGCCGGGGTGGAACTGCACGTAGAACAGTCCGGCGTCGACGAGGAACGTCTCGGAAGCGGTCTCGCCGGTGGCGCCGTCCTCGTTCCACGACGCGCGGCCGCCGGTGAAGCTGATCGAGAACGTGCCGCCGTCGGCACAGTCCAAAGTGAACGACTGGTTGTCGAGATCGTCCACAGTGGCCGCTTTGTTGGCGTCGAAGCCGGGGGCGAGCCCGTCGAGCGGGAGCCAGGTGGAGGTGTCGGACAGATTGGTCGCGGGCATGGAGCCTTCCTCAGTGTTCGCAGTGGCCGTGGGCGGCCGAGGGCAGGTCGAGTGCCGGGTTCCGGTCGCAGAACCCGTAGGGGCGCACCATGAATCCGGAGTAGTCGACCGGCATGACCGGCCAGTCCTCCGGACGCGGGATGTGCGTGGGGCCGAAGACGTGCCACAGCACGACGTCGGTGTCGCTGACGGAGCGGTCGGCCGCCGTCCACGCGGGCAGACCGGCTCCGCCCGGGTGCGCGTTGGGCCGATCGCCCGCCGGGAAGCGTTCGTCAGGCGCGTAGGGCGTGACCCACAGGTGGTTCGTGGCGAACGTCGCGCGCTGGTACACCGTCGATTCCGGTTGTGCCATCAGGGTTGCCGACGGCCGCGGCACGAGCTGGTACGCGGTCGGCGCGCCGAGCCGGTTGGTGTGCTCGGTGCTGCGGACTTCCCACACCCGCGCGGTCGCCGGGTTCGCGTGCCGCTTCGCTTCCTGTTCGGTGCGCAGTTCGGTGGCCTTCCAGGTGAAGGCGTTGCCATACGGGTTCTTTTCGCCGACCGGAATGCCGACAGCGTCCACTTCGTACACCGAGTTGCGCTGACCGTCGACGGCGAAGTCGAGCCGTGCGCAGAACAGGTGCTGGTGCACCGGCGCGAACAGGCCGGGCGCGATCTCGGACGCGTGCGGACTCGTGGACCCAGGCTCGCCCGCGCCGGAGAAGACGATCCCGGTCGCCTTGGCTTCGCATTCGATGGTGCCGTCGAGGTAGAGATACCAAAAGAAGCCGTAGTCGTAATTGCCGATGGTGGAGATCGACGAGATCACCAGCCGGCGCGAACGGCGGACCTCGGCCTTGCCGTCCAGATCGGTGTGCTTCCACAGGATCCCGTAGTCCTCCTCGTGCATGCAGATCGCGTTCGGCACGCGCACCGGCTGGCCGTGGTCGTCGGCGAGGAAGGCGTCGAAGTAGTGGATCACGCCGAGGCAGTCGCAGCCGAGGCGCAGGCTGTTGCCGTTCTTGCCGAGCAGGTATTCGCCGGCGTCGAAGTAGCTGATCCAGAACCGGCCGATTGACGTATCACCGTAAGGAACAACCATCTCAGGCACCGACGCGCGGTACAGCACCGAGCGGTCCTGGAAGGTCAGCTGGTGCAGGGTCAATCCCTCGCGCGCGTTGAACCCGACGCGCAGCTGCCAGCCCTCCCACGTCACCAGCGAGCCGTCGACCTGGAAGCTCGGGCCTTCCGGCTGGGTGATCTCGATCGGCTTGAGCGTCGTGCGCGCGGGGTGGTGCCCGTACCGGCCGGAGTCCTCCGGGACCGGGGTGTCGCCCTCGTCCTCGACCCGCAGGACGCGCTGTTCGGTCAGGTTGAGGTGCGCGACCAGGCCCTCGACCGGATGCGCCCACGGGCTGTCGGTGTCGTCCTCGCGCAGGAAGGTGAGCGAACGGATGACCCGGCCGGTCTCGTCCTCGCGGCCGAAATAGCCAGGGGCGAGCGGCGCGCAGAACGCGTGCTCGATGCGGTCGCCGAGGCCGCGGCGCGCCATGGCCGCGCGCCATTCCGGCGAGGCCTTCGTGACGGCCTCGGCCAGGTCGTATTCCTCGAAGAGATACGGGGGCTGGCCCTCGCCGCACTTCTCGTGGCTGACCAGCGCCCCGGCGGTCACCGACACGACCGCGTCGGCCGATTCGCCGGTCGCGGTGTCGAGCAGGGTGAACTGGATCCGGCGGTCGGCCGGGGCGCCGGCCAGCACGGCGGCCTTGTCCGGCTCCACCGGGAGGACCTGCGGAAACCGCGTCGTCTCGGTGATCAGCCCCTGTGCCTCCAGCACGGCCCGGCCTGCGGCGAGCTCGTCGGCGGTCAGCGGGTCAAGGGGGTGCGGGTGTGCGTTGCTCATGGTGTCCCTTCGCGCTCCTCGCCGCAGTGTTCGCGGTGCCCCGGGGACAGCGGTAGCCGGGACCCGGGGGTCGTGCGGTCGCTGACAACAAGGATGCACTCGTTGCCAATCCCCGCGGGCGCCGTTGCTGCAGGATTGCCGGATGCGACTCGACCTCGACGGCAAGGCCGTGCTGATCACCGGAGCCGCGTCCGGGATCGGGCTGGCCTGCGCGCGGGCGTTCCTGGACGAGGGCGCGCGGGTCGGGATCCTCGACCGGGTCCGGCCGCCGTCGCTGCCGGGGGACGTCGTCGCGGCGCGGGCGGACATCACCGACGAGGACCAGGTGGCCGCGGGCGTGCGGCTCGTGGCGGAGTCGTTCGGCGGGATTGACGTGGTAGTCGGCTGCGCTGGGATATCAGGGCCGGTCGGACGGCCGCTTTCCGAGACCAGCGCGGCGGACTTCACCTCGGTGATGGCGGTGAACGTGCTGGGCCAGTTCCTGGTCGCGAAGCACGCTCGGCCGTGGCTGGGGGACGGGAGCTCGATCGTCTTCCTGGCCAGCGATTCGGCCTTCGTGTGCGCGCCGGGGATGGTGCCCTACTGCGCGTCGAAGGGCGCGGTGGTGTCGTTGACGCGCGCGTTGTCGGTCGAGTTCGGCGGCGTCCGGGTCAACTGCGTGTGCCCGTCGGTGGTGGACACGCCGATGGCGCGAGGGGATTTGGGAGACCTGCTGGACGAACCGGGATTCCCGGTCCAGGCGGCCGGGGAGGTCGCCCAGCAGGTGGTGTATCTGGCTTCCGCGCGGGCGCGGACGGTGAACGGACAGGCCTTGCTCGCCGACTTCGGCTATTCGGCTCGGTCTGGGTTTCCTGCTTGAAAGGGAGAAATGACGATGGCAGACACGCGGGTCGTGGCGATTACCGGCGGAGGGACGGGCATTGGGGCTGCGGTTGCTCGGCGGTACGCCGGCGAAGGCGCACAGGTCGTGGTTCTGGGCCGGCGGCGCGAGCCGCTGGAGAAGGTCGCTGCGGAGACTGGCGCGCACGTGATCGCCGGCGACGCCAGCGTCCGGGAGGACGCGGAGGCGGCGGTCGCGGAAATCGTCGAAAAGTTCGGGCGGCTGGACGTGATCGTGGCCAATGCCGGCGGGCACGGGCTTTCTTCGGTGGTGGACACCGGCGACGAGGAATGGGAGATCGCGCTTCGGTCCAATTTGTCCAGTGCGTTCGTGTTTTGCCGCGCTGCGTTGCCCTCTCTCGTGAAGAGCGGCGGGCAGGTCGTCATCGTTTCTTCGCTGGCCGGGTTGTTCGCCGGGCCCAATGTCGCCGGGTACACGGTGGCGAAGCACGCGCTGATCGGGCTGACCCGGTCTATCGCCCGGGATTACGGGCCGCGCGGCGTGCGGGCCAACGCGGTGTGCCCGGGCTGGGTGCGGACGCCGATGGCGGACGGGGAGATGGAACAGTTCGCCGAGGCGGCCGGGTTCGACGGCGGGCACGACGAGGGGTACCGGCGGGTGACCGCCGAGGTGCCGCTGCGGCGTCCGGCCGAACCGGAGGAAATCGCTTCCATCGTGCGGTTCCTGGGCTCGTCGGAGTCCTCGTACATCACCGGGGCCGTGCTGGTCGCGGACGGCGGGGCGCACGCGGTCGACTTGCCCACCTTGGCCTTTGAGCGCGCCGGGATGGGGTCGTAGAGCCGCTGGGGTTGGGCGGCACCGCTGACGTGCTGCCCGACTGAGGTACGTGAGGGGAACCCTGACGGAATCAGATTCCCTCAGGGTTCCCCTCACGTACCTCAGCGCAGGCAACGCCGCATCCGTTCGCGACGGCCGGGTCAGCTTGATTCCGCCAGGGTCCGCAGCCATTTCGTGAGCAGCTGGGTTTCCGTCGCGCCCAGAATCTCCGGGTTCGCCGCGGCGTGCTCCAGCACGCGGTGGATTTCGGCGGACCGGTCCCCGGCCGCCGAGGTGCCGGTGATCGCGGCGATCGCGCCTTCCCGCACCGCCACGGACAGCGGGCGGTCTTCCTCGGCGAGGATGATCTGCCGCAGCGTGACGCCGATGTTCGCCACCAGGATGTGCGCGGCCGCCTGGTCCGGCGGGACCGTCAGGCGGCCCTGGTCGGCCGCCGCCTTGGTCAGGGCGCGCAGCATCGCGCTGGGGCGTTCTTGCGCTTCGGGGGCGTGGCCGGGGTGCACCTGGCCGTACATGAGCGTGTAGAAGCCGGGGTTCGCGATTCCGAACGCGACGTGGGCGTCCCAGCCGTCGCGCAGGTCCTGGATCGGGTCGCCGGACGGCTCGTGCGCGCCCTTCTCCGCGAGGTACAGGTCGAAGCCGCGCTCGACGACCGCGTCCAGCAGGCCCTGTTTGCTGCCGAAGAAGTGGTACAGCGTCGGCATTTTCACCCCGGCTTGGGCACAGATCGCGCGCAGCGAGATGTCCTCGCCCGGCGTCGCGGCGACCTGTTCGGCGGCGGCGTCCAGGAGCCGGGTCCGTGTATCCGCGTTCGCAATCTGTGTCACACCGCTATGGTAGCTGCTATTGCACTGCTACAGTGATACATATCAGCGATAAAGAGATGGAGGGGTCCTCATGACCGACCACACCCTCAAGGGCAAGAACGTCCTGGTCGCCGCCGGGGCGAAGAACCTGGGCGGGCTCATCAGCAGGCAGGCCGCCGAGGCCGGCGCGAACGTGGCGATCCACTACAACTCCGAGTCGACCCGGCCGCAGGCGGAGGAGACGCTCGCCGCGGTCGAGGCGGCGGGCGGCAAGGGCGTCGTGCTCACCGGCGACCTCACCGTCCCGGCGAACGTGGAGAAGCTGTTCGCCGACGCGGAGGCCGCGCTCGGGAAGATCGACGTCGCGGTGAACACGGTGGGCAAGGTGCTGCGCAAGCCGATCACCGAGACCACCGAGGACGAGTACGACTCGATGTTCGACATCAACTCGAAGGCGGCCTACTTCTTCATCAAGGAAGCGGGCAAGAACGTCGCGGACGGCGGCAAGATCATCACGATCGTGACCAGCCTGCTCGCGGCGTTCACCGACGGGTACTCGACCTACGCGGGCGGCAAGAGCCCGGTCGAGCACTTCACCCGCGCCGCGGCCAAGGAATTCGCCCCGCGCGGGATCTCGGTCACCGCGGTCGGGCCCGGCCCGATGGACACGCCGTTCTTCTACGGCCAGGAAACCCCGGAACGGGTGGAATTCCACAAGTCGCAGGCGATGGGCGGGCAGCTGACGAAGATCGAGGACATCGCCCCGATCGTGTCGTTCCTCGCGACGTCCGGCTGGTGGATCACCGGGCAGACTATCTTCGCCAACGGCGGCTACACCACCCGCTGAGCAACGACAGCAAGGGAAACGCCATGTCCGAAGTGGAGATTCCGGAACCGGTGGCGTCGTTCGTCGACGCGGTGAACCGGCACGACGAGGCCGCGTTCCTGGACGCGTTCACCGAAAAGGGCGTCGTGGACGACTGGGGCCGGTCGTTCGCCGGACGCGCCGAGATCAAGGGGTGGAGCGACGTCGAGTTCATCGGCTCGCGCGGCGTCCTGACCCCGGAGGAGGTCACGGTCTGCGGCGACGGCGCCGTCACCGTCGTCGGGGATTGGCGCAGCAATCACGCCAACGGACGGTCGAAGTTCGTCTTCGCCGTCGAGGGCGACCGGATCGCCAAGATGACCATCCGGGAAGGCTGACCGGCCGGGGCGTGGGCGTCCCACCGCGGAACGCCCACGCCCCGGGTCAGTTGGTGCCCAGATACGCCTGGTGCAGTGTGTCCGGCTGGTCCAGCAGGGGCTGCGACTCCCCGGCGTAGGTGACCCTGCCGGACGAAACGACCACGGCTTCCTGCGCGACTTTCAGCGCCAGGTGGGTGAACTGTTCCACCAGGAGGATCGCCGCGCCCGCGTTGGCGAATTCGGTGACCGCCGGGAGAAGCCGGGTGAAGACGGCCGGGGCCAGGCCGAGCGACATCTCGTCGATGAGCAGGAACTTCGGTTTCGCGGCGAAGGCCCGGCCCAGTACCACCATCTGCTGCTCGCCGCCGGACAGCAGCGCGGCGGGCGAGTTCTTGCGTTTCTCCAATTCCGGGAACAGGGCGAGGACTTCTTCCACGCCGGCCGGGGTTTTGGCGGTCAGGCGCAGGTTTTCCAGGACGGTCAGGCTGGCGAACACCGCGCGTCCTTGTTCCACGTGCGCCAGTCCGAGCCGCGCTCTGGCTACCCGCGAGTGTTTCGTGACCTCAGTGTGTCCAATGTGGATAGCCCCGGACGCCGCCGGGATCACGCCGGACAGGGCTTCCAGCAGGCTGGTCTTGCCCGCTCCGTTGGGGCCGACCAACGCGGTGATCTTGCCCGGTTCCAGTGTCATTCCGACGTCGGCGATGACTGGGCCCGCGCCGCGCGCGACGGTCAGGTTCTCGATTCGCAGCGTGCTCACAGCATCTCCGTTTCGCCAAGGTAGGCTTTCAGAACCGCCGGATCCGCCAGCACTTCCGCCTGCGGGCCGCTCGCCAGCACCTCGCCGAAGTCGAGCACGGTCAGCGTGTCGCAGACCGACCGGACCAGGTCTAGGTCGTGTTCGATGATCAGCACCGAGACGCCGAACCGGGCCGGGACCTGCCGCAGGCGTTCGCCGAACGCGACGTGTTCCTCGTGCGGGAGACCCGCCGCCGGTTCGTCGAGGAGCAGCACCTGGGGCTTGGCCATGAGGTGGCCGACGACTTCGACCAGCCGGCGCGCGCCCACGTCGACCCGGTCCAGCGGCGTCGCGGCCGGCGGGCAGCCGAAGAACTCCAGCGCGGCAGCGACTTCGGCGGCATCCGGGCGTCGGCGGGCGACGAAGCGGACGTATGCCTCGATGGTCAGGCCCGCGGGGACTCGGTCTTGTTGGAAGGTTCGGCGCAGGCCGGAGCGGGCTCGTTGCGTCGGATTGCCGGTGAGCGGACGGTCGGCCAGTTCGACGGTTCCTTCCGCTTGCGGCAGGAAGCCGCTGATGGCGTCGACCAAAGTGGACTTTCCCGCGCCGTTCGGGCCGATGACGCCTAGGACTCCGCCCTTCGGTACGGCCAAGTCCACTCCGGACAGTGCCTTCACTTGTCCGAAGGTGACACTCAGGCCCCGGACCACCAGTACCGGCTCGCCGGGCGGCAGCCGCGGAGGTTCTTCGCCCAGCGCAGTGATCTGAACCCCAGCGCTGGCCCTCGATCGACGCCGCCACAGCTCGCGGATCGCGGTGCCGAGGTTGCCGCGTCCGGCCAGTGCCTGGATGCCCAGGAGACCAAAGATCACGTAACCCCAGTCTTGCGGGACTCCCCACCGCTTCAACAGCTCTGGTACGGCAACCCAGAGGACAGCACCGAACACTGCCATATCAATCAGGTGCGCACCGGACATGATTGCCAGCACGTACAACGCCAGCGATTGCAGCGGGGCGAAGCTGGTCGGGAACGCGAACCCGACCTGTGCGGTCAGCAGGCCGCCGCTGATACCGCCCAGAGTGGCGCTGACCGCGAAGGCCGACAGCTTGGCCGTACGAACGCTGGCGCCTGCCGCCGCGGTACCGCGCTCGGAGAACGCCACCGCGGCCCAGCTGCTGCCCCACGGACCGCGCCGGAGGAAGTGCACGAGCAAGGCGCAGACGATCAGGACGATGATGCACATGAGGAAGTACGCGTTGTCGTCGGCCACAAAGGACGGACGGTCCACCGAGACGCCGTCCGTGGTGCCGGGGAACTGGATTTCCACCAGGGTGACGTCGGCGGCCGCGGCCAGGCCGAGCGTCACCACCGCCAGGTTGATCCCGCGCAGGCGCAGCGCCGGGAGTCCGATGAGGACACCGACGACACCGGCGGCGAGACCGCCCAGCAGCAGCCAGAAGAAGAAGCCGCCGGGGGCACCGGCTTTGTTCAACGCGGAGACGACCCACGCGCCGATCGCGCCGAAGGTCAGCTGGCACAAGGAAATCATTCCGGCGCTGCCGGTGACGACACCTAAGCCGAGCAAGGCGATCGCGGCTACGACGACGCTGACGCCGAGGTAGGCGAAGTAGCCGTTGAGACCGACGGTCAGGCCGATTCCGACCAGCACCGCGACCACCGCGACGACCAGTGGGGTTCCGAAGCGGGACACTGCGCCCCGGTCAGCGAGCTGCATCCCACACCTCCTTGCGCTGAGACCACACGAGCAGGCCGACGATGGCCAGGAACGGGACGAAATTCCGCACTACCGAAAGCTGGTCGACCTGCGCGAGCGCGCCCTGCAGCATGCCGAGAACGAGTCCGCCGACGACGGCGAGGTCCAGCCTGCGGAACCCGCCGAGCAGGGCCGCCGCGGCCGCGGGCACGACCAGCATGGACAGCGAGGTGGCATCGTTCGATTGGGACGGCGCGACGATCACGATGATGACCGTGCTGATCAGCCCGGTGGCGCCCCACACGGCGGCACTGAGACGTTTCGCGGGGATACCTAACAGCTCAGCTGTCGTCGGGCGTTCCGACAAAGCACGCAGTGAGATACCAACGGGCGTCTTTGTCAGGATCAGCCGCGCGGCGAAGGCGATCACCACCGCCAGCACGACGGTCACGACCGTCACCTGGCTGATCACCACCCCGCCGACGGTGAACGCCGGGCCGGCCAGCAACGCCTGGAACGGCTGCGGTTTGTTGCCGAACAGGATGAACGACAACGAGATCAACAGCAGCAGCACCGCGACAGTGACCGCCGAGCGGGTGCCGGTGCCTGCTTCGGCGAGCCACGTCGAGACGACCCAGCCGATCAGCACGCTCAGCACTCCGCCCAGCAGCACGCCGAGCACCACCGCCAGCCACTCCGGCAGTCCGCCGTGGACGGACAGCGCCACCCCGACGTAACTGCCGAACATGCCGGTCGCCGCCTGCGCGAAGTTGACGACCCGGACCAGCCGCGACATCAGCGTCAGGCACACCGCCAGCACCGCGTAAAGCCCGCCGGCGGCGAGCCCGGCCAGCGCTCCCTGCACCATTGCAGTCTCCTCTTTCCAGAGCGGATCGGGTCAGCGCCGCGGAATCCGCAGCCAGTCGGTACCGGCGATCTCCCACCGGTTCGTGCCCGTCGCGAGCTTCACCGGCCAGCCCGCGATGTTGTCGTGGTGCGTCTGCCCGGGGCCGAACACGTACGGCGTGCCGACCATCGGATCGGAGATCGGCTTCATTTCGCGCAGCGCCTTCGTCACCGATTCCCGCGTGATGTCGCCCGGCATGCCTTCCAGCACCTTCAGGAAGTACTTCGCCGCGAGATAGCCGCCCTGGCTGAACGAGGTCAGCGGAATGTTGTTGCGAGTCATGAGATCCCGCCACTCCTTGGTGCGCGGGCTCGACGGATCGGTGAACGGGTAGAACTCGGCGGGCACGTAGACGCCCTTGCCCGCGTCGGAAACCGCTTTCGCGTACTGTTCACTGTAGACACTCGTGAGCAGCAGCCAGGTCACGTCTTTCCAACCTTGTGCCTGCGCGGCTTTCAGCTGGCCGATCGAGTCGGGCTCCACCGGGTTCACCGTCACCGCTTTGCACCCGGCGGCACGCGCCTTCACGATGTAAGGCGTGTAGTCGGAACCGTTGTACGGCACGGTCGCGTCGACGTACTTCAGTTTCTTGCCGGTGATTTTCGACCATTCGTCAATGGCCGCGCGGTAGTATGGCAACGTGTTCCCGGCGATTTCCAGCAGTGCGCACATGTCTTCCAGGTGCAGCACTTCGGAGCCGTACAGCAGGGTCAGCGTCATGTCGTGGAACGGCCCGACGTTGGCCGGCCCGATGTTCGGGCTGGTGAAGCACGACGGGTCGACGCCGATGCCGGAGATGGAGAGGACTCTTTCCTGCTGGTAGTACTTGGCGTTGATCTGGCATTCGATGAGGCTCGACGAACCGACCAGCGCCACCGCCTGGTCGCCGCCCACGATTTCGCGGGCCGCGGCCGCCGCGGCGGCGGGGTCGCCCTTGTCGTCGATGGCGTGGTATTCGATCTTGCGCCCGTGCACGCCGCCCGCCGCGTTCGCCGCGTCGAAGACGGCCTTGGCGGCCTGGGAGGATTCCGGGAAGGTGGCGGGACCGCTCAGCGCGTTGACCGAGCCGACCACGATCGGTCCGTTCGGATCGGCGGTGCCCGCGCAGCCCGCCGCGACCAGCGTGACGAGCACGGCCGACGCGAGCGCGGGCAGGAACTTTCTCATCATGGCTCGGCTTTCCGGTCCACAGTGACCAGAGGGGGAGGGGAGAGAGAACGGGGGCGGTGCCGGGGGAAGGACCGGCACCGCCGTGGCGCGGCAGGCTCAGTCGGTCGCCGCGGCGACCGGGGCGGAATCGACGATCTGCTCGAAGCTCGCGACCTTGTCGCCGTCGAACTTCCACACGTGCGCCACGCGCGCGGTGAAAGCCTTGCCGGACTTGCGGTTCGTGCCGGTGTACGTGCCGAGCCCGACGATCGAATCACCGGCGTCCAGCAGCGCGGACAGGGAGAACTGGTAGCCGTCCCAGTCGCGGGCGATTGCCTCAAAGACGTTGCGCCGCACCTCGTCCGGCCCGGTGTAGGTGCCCGCGTAAGGGAATCCGGCGGCCTCGGTCCAGGTGGTCTCGGGGCCGATCGGCGCGAGCATGCCGTCGAGGTCGCCGCGGTCGCTCGCCTCGTAGTGCGCGGTGATCACGTCCAAATTGGACACAGGGAAACTCCTTAAACGGGCTGGACGTCGGGGTAGCTGATCGAGCCGAGCGGGTAGATGTGCCCGCCCGCGCGGGAGTGCTCGGACCGGCCGTCGCCGGTGATGCCGAGGAAAACGCCGGTGGTGCGCAGGTCGTAGCCGAGGTCGTGCAGCCACACGCTCGCCACCGCGATCCGGAACTCGCGGAAGCAGAACAGGTACAGGCCGTCGGCGAACTTCCAGACGGTCGACATGTCCACGTCGCCGTGCCCGCGCTGCACGCCCTCGACGCACTGCCAGCAGTAGCGTTCGGAGGAAAGGTAAACGTGCTCGTACAGGTGGTTCGGGCTGTAGCGGTAGACGTTGCGCTTGCCGATGAGGTCCCGCGACGGCCCGGGCACGTCCCCCGTCGGCTCGCCGCCGTCGGTAGTGCCGGCGTGGAAGGTCTGCGAAACCCGCGGCGTGCCTTCGATGTCCTCGTCGCCGATCACCGACCGGATGGTCATCGCGCGGTGCGTGGTCGTCGAGTAGACGATCGTGAGGGCCTCGCCTTCGACGCTCGTCAGCGGCAGATTCACGAAGAAGACGTCAGGACGCACGGCGACCGCGTCGTACGGGTCCTCGACGCCGTTGAGCGTGAGCCGTTCGCCGTCGAGGAACCGCAGCTCGAGCTTCGCGCCGTCATCGAGCGTGACGGTGAGCTCCTGCCCGGTGAGGTCCGCGTTGGGCAGCCGGTAGGTGTCGATCCCGGCGGCGAACTCGTCGTAGGTGCGCCATTCGTCAGGGGAAGGGTCGGACATGCCCATCATGCTCGCCGCGCCCCGGCCCGGGAGCGAACGTTCGTGCGCTGGCGGGCAACTGCCGGACGCTCGCGGTCAATACCAGCGGCTTCGAGGCGAAACGGCAACGGCGCCCCCGGTGATCGGGAGCGCCGTGGATGGTGTGGGAGCCGGGTCAGCCGCGGGCGCGGAGCTCGCTCGGCGACTGTGCGAAGGCCGCCCGGAACACCCGCGAAAAGTGCGCCGCGTCGACAAATCCCCACCGCGCCGCGATTGCCGCCACCGGACGTGCCGCCAGCAACGGATCCCGCAGATCCCGGCGGCAATGCTCCAACCGCCGCTGCCGGATCCACCCAGCGACGGTCGTCCCCTGCTCCTGGAACAACCCGTGCAGATGCCGCGTCGAGATGTAATGCTCCGCGGCGATCTGCGCCGGACCGAGATCAGACCGCGAAAGATTCGCGTCGATGTAACTGCGGATCCGCCGCATCAGGTCATGGTGCGGGTCCGCCGCCGTGCGGTCCAGGTCAAGTTCCGTGGCCAGCATCGTGGTCAGCAGATCGACCGCGTTGTGGGCCAACCGCACGCCCACCGGGCTCGTCAGCACGTCCAGATTCCCGCCCAGCTGCGCCAGGAACGGCACCACGACGTTGCCGACGCCCTCGCGTCCGGACATCCGCACCGCGGTGAGCTGACCAACCAGATCACGTGGCAGGTCAACCTGCTGCTGCGGGAACATCAGCACCAGCGTCCGGAAATTCTCTTCGAACACGAGAGAGTACGGCCGGTTCGTGTCGTACAGCGCGACGTCGCCGGGCCGCAGCACGGCTTCGCGGCCGTCCTGAGTGAGGATGCCGGTGCCGGCCAGCATGACGCTCAGCTTGTAGCACGGGCGGTCGGCGCGGGCGATGAGTTCCGGCGTCCGCTCGACCGCGTGCGGCGACGCGGTGATCTCGGTGAGCGCGATCTCGCCCGCCTCGTGCGTGCGGAGCCTGCCGTGGAACCGGTCGCGGTGCTCGGTGCTCACCTGCAGCGGCACGAACGATCGCAGGACAGCGGACCGGAACTCCGTGAAGTCCTGCGCGACCGTGGTCGGCGTCTGCAAGATAGCCGTCATCATGTCACCTCTCCGTCGAAGTGCCGGTACCGCTGCGTGCCCGGGGAAGGGACCTGGCGCCCCTTCCCCGGACGGGACGCACCTTAGACCTGTTCGCCCAGTTTGAAACCCTGGTCGGCCCCGTCGGCGCGGGTGTAGGAGAACCCGTCCGCGCCGATGGTGACGTCCATTTCCTTCGTCTCGGTGCGTTCCTCGACCGGCTGGAGCTTCCCGTCCAGGTCGAGCACCCGCGAGGCCTCGGTGTACCAGCTCGGCACCACCGGATTGCCCCACCAGTCGCGGCGCTGGTTGTCGTGCACGTCCCAGCTGATCACCGGGTTGTCCGGGTCGCCGGTGTAATAGTCGTGGGTGTAGATCTCGATCCGGTGCCCGTCCGGGTCACGCACGTACAAATAGAACGCGTTCGACACGCCGTGCCTGCCGGGACCGCGCTCGATCTGGTCCGATTTCCGCACCGCGCCGAGGTGGTCGCAGATGTGCAGGATCTGATGCCGCTCGTGCGTCGCGAACGCGATGTGGTGCAGGCGAGGGCCCGCGCCGCCGGTGAGCGCGACGTCGTGCACGGTCGGTTTGCGGAACATCCACGCCGCGTACACGGTGCCCTCGTCGTCCACGATGTCCTCCGACACCCGGAAGCCGAGGCCCTCGTAGTACTTCCGCGCGGCGGGAACGTCCGGCGTGTTCACGTTGAAGTGGTCCAGCCGCGACAGCGCGCCCGGGCCGTGCACGTCGTAGCGCTGGGTGAAGCGCTCGACGTGTTCGGCCTCGTAGAAGAACTCGATCGGGAAGCCGAGCGGGTCCAGCACGCGCACCGCTTCGCCGATGCCGCGCGTGGTTCCCGCCGGGACGCGGCGCACCTCGACGCCGAGTTCCCGGTAGTACGCCTCGGCGACGTCGAGCTCGCCCTCGCCGCGCACGCGATACGCGAGCACGGCCAGCGCCGGTTCCGCGCCCTTGCGCAGGATCAGCGAGTGGTGCAGGTATTCCTCGAACGCGCGCAGGTATATCGCCTGGTCGTCCTCGTATGTCACGACGAGGCCGAGAACGTCCACATAGAACTCTCGCGACGCCTTCAGGTCGCTGACGATCAATTCCGCGTAGGCGCAGCGGATGACGTCCGGCGGGGTCGTGGTCATGCCTTGTCCTTCCCGGCCCCGAAGCGCGCCGTGTGCACGTCGCCGAGCGTGATGTGCACGGCCTGCTGTTCGGTGTAGAAGTCGATCGAGCGGTAGCCGCCTTCGTGGCCGAGGCCGGACGCCTTGACCCCGCCGAACGGCGTGCGCAGGTCGCGCACGTTGTGCGAGTTCAGCCAGACCATGCCGGCGTCGATGCTCTGCGAGAAGTTGTGCGCGCGCGTCAGGTCGGCGGTCCAGACGTAGGCGGCCAGGCCGTACTTGACGTTGTTCGCCAGCTCGAGCGCTTCCTCGTCGGTGTCGAACGGCGTGATCGCCACGACCGGGCCGAAGATTTCTTCCTGGAAGATTCGCGCGTCCGGCTTCACGTCGGCGAACACCGTCGGGGCCACGTAGTTCCCGGTGTCGAGGCCCTCCGGACGGCCGCCGCCAGCGAGCAGTTTCCCTTCCGTCTTGCCGATTTCGATGTAGCTCATCACCTTGTCGAAGTGCTCCGGGTGCACCAAGGCACCGACCTCGGTGGCCGGGTCGTGCGGGTCGCCGACGACGATGTTGCGGGCGCGTTCGGCGTACCGGGCGCAGAACTCCTCGTAAATCGGGCGCTCGACCAGGATCCGGCTGCCCGCCGTGCAGCGTTCGCCGTTGAGCGAGAAGACGCCGAACAGCGTGGAGTCCAGCGCGGCTTCGAAGTCCGCGTCGGCGAACACGACCGCCGGGGACTTGCCGCCCAGCTCCATCGACATGCCCTTGAGGCCGGGCGCGCAGTTGCGGAAGATCGTTTCGCCGGTGGTGGTTTCGCCGGTGAACGAGATCAGCCGTACGTCGGGGTGCTTGACCAGCGCGTCGCCCGCTTCCTCGCCGAGGCCGTTGACGAGGTTGAACACCCCGTCCGGCACGCCGGCCTCGCGGAAGATGTCCGCCCACAGGCTCGCCGACAGCGGTGTGAACTCGGCGGGCTTGAGCACCACGGTGCAGCCGGACGCCAGCGCCGGCGCGAGCTTCCAGCTCTCCAGCATGAACGGCGTGTTCCACGGCGTGATCAGCCCGGCGACGCCGACCGGCTTGCGGTTGACGTAGTTGACCTGCTTGCCGGGGACCTTGTAGGTGTCGTCGGCCTGCGCGACGATCAGGTCGGCGAAGAACCGGAAGTTCTCCGCCGCGCGCTGCGCCTGGCCGAGCGCCTGCTTGATCGGCAGGCCGGTGTCGAAGGTTTCCAGCTCGGCCAGCTGCTTGTCGCGGCTCTCCACGAGATCGGCGATCTTGTTGAGGATCCGGGCGCGCTGACGCGGCGGCATCTTCGGCCACGGCCCGTGGTCGAACGCCTCCTTCGCCGCGGCGACGGCGAGGTCGATGTCCTCGGCCTTGCCCGCCGAAGCCGTCATGTACGGCTTGTTCGTGACCGGGTCGAGCACCTCGAAGGTCTCGCCCGAGACGCTGTCGGCCGGCGCTCCGCCGATGTAGTGGCGGATGTGCTCCGGCAGGTTCTCCGGAACGTAGTGCGCGGTCATGGTCACTTTCCTTCCACGGTGAAGCCGTCGACGGGCGAGAGGTACTGCTCGCCCTGGCGCATCAGTTCGGTGATCCGGGCGATGCCCGGTTCGGTCGGGGTGATCAGCGGCGGGCGCACGAAGCCCGACTTGATCAGGCCGCGCTGCTCCAGCACCCACTTGCCCGGCGCCGGGTTGGTCTCGACGAACAGCAGGTCGACCAGCGGGTGCAGGCCGTAGTGGATCTCGCGGGCGCGGTCGAAGTCGCCCTCGGTCCACGCGCGGTACATCTCGGCGCTGGCGGCCGGGGCGATGTTCGCGGTGGCGCTGACGAAGCCGGTGCCGCCGAGGGAAAGCAGCGGAAGGCACAGCAGTTCGATGCCCGACCAGACGAGCAATTCCTTGCCGCACAAGTGAAGTACGCGGGAGAAGTGCTCGAAGTCCTTGGTGGTCTCCTTGATCCCGACGAAGTTGTCGAAATCGCGGAACAGCCGCGCGACTGTCTCCGGCGCGAGGTCGACCGACGTCCGGCTCGGCACGTTGTAGGCGACGATCGGCAGGTCCGGGAATTCCTTCGCGACCGTGGCGTACCAGCGGTAGAGCGCTTCCTGGGTGGGCCGCGCGTAGTACGGGGTGATGATCAGCGCGGCGTCGATGCCCGCGTCGCGTGCTTCGGAGGTCAGTTCCAGCGTCTCGTCGAGCTTCGCCGAACCGGTGCCGGGCATGAACGGCACCTTGTCGTCCACCGCCTTGGCGACCGTGCGGATCGTCTCCGCGCGCTCGGCCAGCGTCATCGCGCCGGGCTCGCCGGTGGAACCGCCGATCGAGACGCCGTGCGAACCGGACGCGAGCTGCCAGTTCACCAGGTTGGCCAGGCTGTCGTGGTCGACGGCGCCGTCGGCGGTGAACGGGGTCATCAGCGGCGCGATCGAGCCGGTGATGGCGTTCGGGGTACTGCGGAACCTCATGGGGTGGGGTCCTTCCTAGGGAGCTTCGGCGGGCGGGGCGGCCCGCCGGTCGAGGTAGGCGTCGAGGGTGGCGGTGCGGTGCCGGCGCGCGGCCAGTTCGAGTTCCAGCGGGTCGGCGTTCTGCTCGATCAGCACCAGCAGTTGTTCGTGTTCCTTGACCGATTCGTGCGCGCGGCCCGGGACGAAGCTGAACGTCGAATCGCGCAGCGACGCCAGCCGGTGCCAGCCGCGGTGCACGAGGTCGAGCACGTGCGGGTTCGGGCACGGTTCGAAGAGGACAGAGTGGAACTCTTGGTTCAGCTCGGTGAACCGGTGCGGTTCGAAGTTTTCCAGCGACAGGCGCATCTGCTCGTTGACCGCGCGCGCCCGTTCGATGTCCTGAGTGGACAGTTTCGGCGCGGACAGCGAAGTGGCGAAACCTTCCACCAACGCAAGCGTTTGCATGGTGTGCTCGTAGGCGGTCTCGTCGACCATCACCACCTGCGCGCCGACGTTCCGCTCGAACGTGACCAGCCCTTCGGCTTCGAGCAGCCGGATCGCCTCGCGCACCGGGACGACGCTGACGTCCAGTTCCTTGGCGATCTGCCCCAGCACCAGGCGATAGCCGGGACCGAAGGTCCGGTCCGCGATCCGGTCCTTGATCCAGCGGTACGCGCGCTGGGATTTGCTCTCGCCTGCTACGGGCGCCACTGGGCGTACCTGGCCTTCCAGTGCTCGTTCATCGGGTAGAGGCCGTCGACGCTTTCGCCGTTCGCGACCTGCTCCGCGATGAACGTTTCCTGGCGCTCCTGCTCGATCGCCGCGTCCGCGATTTTCTCCACCAGATGCGGCGGAATCACCAGGACGCCGTCGGAATCGCCGACAATCACGTCACCCGGCTGAACTGTCGCGCCACCGCACGCGATGGTGATGTCGACGTCCCACGGAACGTGACGGCGACCGAGCACGGCCGGATGCGGGCCGGAGTGGTAAGTCGGAATGTCCAGCGCTGCCACCGCCGCCAGGTCACGAACGCCGCCGTCGGTGACGATGCCCGCCGCGCCGCGGACCTGGGCACGCAGCGCGAGGATGTCGCCGATCGTGCCGGTTCCCTTTTCGCCGCGGGCTTCCATCACCAGGACGTCGCCGGGGTTGAGGGAATCGATAGCGCGTTTCTGGGCGTTGAAGCCGCCGCCGTGGGATTTGAAGAGGTCCTCACGGAAGGGGACGTAACGAAGCGTCCTCGCGCGGCCGATGAGTTTCGTGTCCGGGCGGGTGGAGCCGAGGCCGTCGATGGAGACGTGGTTGTAGCCGTTTTTGCGCAGCTGGGCGGAAAGCGTTGCCGTGCCTACGCTGGTGAGCTTGGTCTTAAGTTCTTCGGTGAGCACGAATTCCGCCGGGAGCCCTGCGGATTCCCGGTCGCCGTAAGCCTGTTCGCGCTGGTTGTCGTCGATTTTGGGCTGAGCACTGAACTCCGGCAGCGGCGTGGTGCCCTCCACGACCGGCGTGACCAGCCGCCCGGTGGTGAGGTCGCCGTGGCTGACCTCGACCTCGACCGTGTCGCCCGGCTGCACCACGGACGACCCCGCCGGAGTCCCGGTAAGGATGACGTCGCCGGGTTCGAGCGTGCTGAGCTGGGAGAGGTCGGCGACGAGGGTGCCGAAGTCGAAAATGAGGTCCTCGGTGGTGTCGTCCTGGACGAGCTCGCCGTTGACCCAGGTGCGGACGCGAAGATTTTTGGGGTCGACCTCCGCGGCCGGGATGGTCGCCGGACCGAGCGGGGTGAACCCGTCGCCGCCCTTGGAACGGAGGTTGGACCCGCCGTCGGCGTGCCGCAGATCGTATACGCCAAAGTCGTTGGCGGCGGTGACGCTCTCGACGCAGTCCCAGCCCTCATCCGGGCTGACGCGGCGGGCCTGCTTGCCGATGATCAAGGCGATCTCGCCCTCGAAGGCAAGGAGTTCGGTACCCGCGGGGCGCTCGATCGGGGTGCCGGAGGCGCTGATGGAGGTGACGGGTTTGACGAAGTAGGAGGGTTTCGCGGGGGTCCTGCCGCGTTGCTTCGCGCGGGACGGGTAGTTCAGATGAAGCGCAATGACCTTGCCCGGCCGCTCCGGCGGGGTGGTGCTCGATACGGGACTCATGGGGGTTGACCTGCCCGGATGTCGTCGGGAGAGGAAGATATCTCAAAAGATATACGATCCTGGCCGGTTGGGGCAAGGGGTGCGTTCGCTTGGAAGCAGGACTAAGGTGACTCGTGATTCACGGTCCCTTTTTGGGAAGACCGGAAGCGCTGCCTACCAACCAGCGCAGGCTGACTTCCTGTCAGCCGCCGAGTAGCGCCCGGCCTACACGGTTCCGGTTACTGGCCAACCGTGAATCATGACAACCGCAGACAACTCGAAGCAGCACACCGGCACCGGGGTCGGTGTACACCGTTGCGGAGTTGCCTTGCTGTTGCTGGTCATCCCCCTGTGCACGCTGGCTGCCTTCGTCGCAGTGCTCGGTCTCGCCGCGTACATCGTGCACAAGACCGGAGATACCAAAGGGCTACGAGACCTCGCCGTTCTGATCCGAGCCTTGCGTCCGTCGCGGCGACTTATGCGTCGGCCTCGTGAGCGCCCGCCCCGGTGAGAACCGTGACAGACGCTCACGAGGCTTCCTCGACGGCGGACGGTTCCCCGACACGAAAGCCCCGGCTCGCCCGGACGCGGCGCGTACCCAGCCAAGCGCCCAGGCGAGCCCGCCGCGCCTGCTCTAAGCCCCCCACCTCGCCAAGGGAAGCGCCGGAACCCGGTGCCCCCGATGCCCGGTCATCTCCTCGTTCGCCACCAGCGCGTTCAACACCGCCTCCTCCACCGCCTGCACCACCGCCTCGAAGAACGGGTCGATCGCACCCCACGGCACGAACCGCATGCTCTCGTAAGGTTCGTCGCCCGGCCGGGGGAAATGGCTGGTCAGAGCGCCCGCGTTGGCTGTGCTGAACGCCAGGAACAGATCGCCCGAGAAGTGCGACCCGGTGGTTCCGGTGCGGGCCAGCCCCAAAGGCACGCGACGGGCGAGCGCGGTGCACTGTCCGGGCAACAGAGGGGCATCGGTCCCGATCACCACGATCACCGAACCGGCACCGGCAGGAGCTAGCCAGCTGGTGTCGGCCATGGGGTTGTCGTCAGCGAGTTCCGCGCCCAGATGCGAACCGGCCACGGTGAGTTCCGGGCGGCTGCCGAAGTTCGCCTGCACCAGGGCCCCGACGGTGTAGCTGTCCGACCCATGCGCGACAACCCGTGACGAAGTGCCGGTTCCGCCCTTGAAGCCGTAGCAGGTCATGCCGGTGCCACCGCCGACTGAACCCTCCGCGATGGGGCCGGTGGTGGCCGCGTCGATTGCCGCGACTGCGTGGTCGGTCCGGATGGTCGGGGCGTTGACGTCGTTGAGGTACCCGTCCCACGTCTCCGCGACCACCGGCAGCAGCCACTCCGCCGCGGCGTCCGGGCGTTCGCGGACTACCCAGTCGATCGTTCCCCGGTGACACTGCCCGACGGAGTGAGTGCTGGTGATCAGCACCGGCAGCGTCAGCGAACCCGTCTCGGCCAGCCAGGCGCGGCCGGTCATTTCTCCGTTGCCGTTCAACGAAAAGGTGCCCGCGGAGCACGGCACATCGAACTGGGAGCGGCCGCGCGGGAGGATCGCGGTGACCCCGGTCCGCACCGAATCTCCTTCCACCAGGGTGGTGTATCCGACCTCGACGCCTGGGATGTCAGTGATCGCGTTGTGCGGGCCGGGCTTGCCGCCGAGGGCCAGTCCTAGGTCGCGGGCGCGGGTCATGCGGGGTCCTCCAGGGAGCATCGGGTCGAAACGCGGGCATAGGACAAGACCGCGGTCTCGGCGACGGATCGGTCGAGCGGCGGGACGGCTTGGGTCAGGTGCAGGCCGTAGCCGTCTTCGAGGGTGACGAGGTTGCGGGCGATGGTGACCGGGTCGTCGGTCAGGTCGAAAATCCCGGTCGCGGCACCGGCTTCCAGGATGCCGACGTAACCGCGCACCTGGCGTTCGTACAGGGCGATGTGCCGCGCGGCGTAGGCCGGTTCGCGGCGGGCGATGGTGCCCAGTTCGTACAGCAGCACGCACAGTTCGTCGTTCTTGCCGTTGGGCAGTCCGCTGCCGATCATCGCGCGCAGCCGGGCGCGCGGGTCGGCCTCGGCGGCGACGGCGGCTTCGCGCGCTACACAGAAGCGTTCGACGGCCTCCTGCTGCACGTCTTCGAGCAGGTCGCTCAGGGAAGGGTAGTAGTACAACAGGGAACCCGGCGACATGCCGGCGTGGTCCGCGACGTCGCGCAGCTTCAGGTTCAGCACGCCGCGTTCGACGACCGTGTGCCGCGCCGCGGCCACCAGTTCCGCCCGCCGCTCGGGGGCCTTGCTCGGTCTTGCCATGCCTTGATTCTTTGAACAAATCTCGAAAAACGCAACCCCCGATCCGGATCGAGACCGGCGAAGCCTTGACGTAGCGCGCGTGAGGGCCTTAGCTGAACGCCCGGCTGGTTATTTGAGTTCCATTCAAACAACGTACTTGAGCAACGACTTGATGGAGGCCAGCGTTGTCCACCCCCGTCTTGCGCCGCGGGTTGCGCACCCTCGGCATGCTGCTGATCACGCTTTCCGCGATCAGCCCGGCGTCCTCGGTGTTCGTCATCGCACCGGGCGTCCTCACCGGCGCCGGATCGGGCGCCTTCTACGCCTTCCTCGCCGCCGCCGTGGTCGGCGTGTTCATGGCCTTCGTGTACGCCGAACTGGGCTCGGCCTTCCCGAGCGCGGGCGGCGAGTACACGATCGCCGCCCGCACGCTGGGCAAACTGCCCGGATTCATGGTGCTGGGCATCATGATCGTGACGCAGGTGCTGATCGTCGCGGTGATCGCGCTCGGCGTCGGCACCTACCTGAGCGTGGTGCTGCCCGGCGTCTCGCCCGCGGTCGTGGCGTCGGTGACCTGCGTGCTCGCCGCCGTCGTGGCGGTGTTCGACATCAAGCTGAACGCCTGGGTCACCGGCGTTTTCCTCGCGGTGGAGCTGCTCGCGCTGGCCGTGGTCGCGGTGCTCGGGCTGGTCAAGCCGGCCCGTCCGTTCACCGACCTGCTCGCGCATCCGGTCGCCCCCGGCGGCGGCCCGGCGACGATCAGCGCGGTGATGATCGCGACGGCGATCGCGATCTTCGCCTACAACGGCTACGGCTCGGCTGTCTACTTCGGAGAGGAAACCAAGGACGCCGGCCGCGGGGTGGCGCGGGCTGTCCTCATGGGACTCGGGGTCACCGTGCTGGCCGAGCTGATCCCGGTCACCGCGGTGCTGATGGGCGCACCGGATCTCGGCACGTTGTTCAGCTCTCCCAACATGTTGTCGTACTTCGTGCAGTCCCGCGGCGGCAGCACGCTCGACACCGTGCTGAGCCTCGCGGTCGCGCTCGCCATCATCAACGCCGTCCTCGCGATCGTGCTGATCAGCTCCCGGCTGGTGTTCAGCAGCGGCCGCGACCGCGCGTGGCCGAAGGCGATGAACCGCGCGCTCGCCGCGGTGCACCCGAAGTTCGGCACTCCGTGGGTCGCGACGCTGGCGACCGGTTTCATCGCCGCCGCACTGTGCTTTGTGGACCCGCAGATCCTGACCGTCGTGACCAGCACGTCGATCGTCGTCGTGTACGCGGCGCTGTGCCTCGGCGCCATCCTGGGCCGTCGCTCCGGTGCGACGGCGGGGGCGAAGTACCGGATGCCCGGATTCCCGATCGCGCCGGTGGTCGCGCTGGTCGCGCTGGCGTTCGTGCTGTACGTGAACGCGACTGACCCGGTGATCGGACGGCCGAGTCTCATCGTCACCGCGGCGATCGCGTTGCTGGCCTTGGGGTACTACCTCGTGGTGTTGCGCCGCCGCGGCGGCTGGCAGTTGAGCGAAGCGGTGGAGGAAGAAGAGGACGCGGCCGCGCCGGTGCGGGAGACCTCGTAAGCCGCGGCTGGACCGTCCACTTGAGACCGTGGACGGTCCGGTTGTCGTCCCGCATCGGGTCCGGGATGATGCCCGGGCGCGGGTTTCAGTGCTGGACACATCGCCGATCGTCGCGGGGTCGACCGCGCGCGAGGCGCTGCGGCGCACGCTCGACCTGGCCGAACTGGCCGACGAGTTGGGATATCACCGCTACTGGTTGCCCGAACACCACAGCATGCGTGGAGTCGCGAGCGCCGCGCCTGCCGTGGCAGCGGCCCGCATCGCGGATGCCACGAAGAGGATCCGCGTCGGCGCGGGCGGCGTTCTGCTGCTCAACCACCCGCCGCTCGTCGTCGCCGAACAGTTCGGCACGCTCGCCGCGTTCCACCCCGGCCGGATCGACCTCGGACTCGGCCGCGCGCTCGGCGGCCCGCAACGGGTGGCGGACGCGCTGAATCCCGGCCCGGCGAAAAGCTTTCCCGGCCGCGTCAGGGAATTGCTGGAGTATTTCGCCGACGCCGAGCAGCCGCTGCGCGCCACTCCCGCACAAGGCAACGTGCCGGACGTCTGGCTGCTCGGCTCAAGCACGGCAAGCGCTCACCTTGCCGCCGAACTAGGCCTGCCGTACGCGTTCGCCTACCATCTCCGTCCCGCTGAAGCTGCTGCCGCGACGCGAAGCTATCGCGAGAACTTCCGCCCCGGCCGCACCGCCGAACCGTCCATTGTGGTCAGCGTCGCGGTGGTCGCCGCCGCGACCGAGGAGCACGCGGAATGGCTCGCCAGGTCCATTCGGGCTAAAGCATTGAGCCGTTCGCGCGGCGAGCGGATCTTGTTGCCCCGGCCGGAAGACGCGGTGGTCGACCCGGCGATCGGCCCCGGTCCGGTGCTGGCCGGAGCCCCGGCGGCACTGCGGAATTCGTTGCGCACAGTCATCGCCGACAGCGGTGCGGACGAGCTGATGATCACCACCCCGATCCACGACCACGCGGAGCGGAAACGGTCCTATGTCCTGGTCCGGGAGATCTCGGACGCGCTGTCCGCGCAAGTTTGATCCTTTTTGTCCGGTTAATCGGCTGGGCCGCCCGGGGTTTCCCCAACGTTCAACCTGGCGCGGGTTCGCCTGTCACTTGTCGTGCCTAAGTTCCTCACGGCTTCGGAAAGTGGGGATTCATGGGAACCAGCGACGCGGTGCGAGCCCGCGCGATCACCAAGTGTTTCGGCGACGTGCTCGCGCTCGACGGTGTCGATCTCGACGTCGCGCACGGCGAGATCCACGGGCTCGTCGGCCCGAACGGCGCGGGCAAGACCACGCTGCTCGGCCTGCTGCTCGGACTCGCGGTCGCGGACGAAGGCGAACTCGAGATCCTCGGCCGCCCGGTCGGCCGCGCGCTCGCCACCCCGGACGGCATCTCGGGGTTCGTGGACGGGCCGGGGCTGTACCCGTCGCTCACCGCGCGGCAGAACCTCGCCGCGCTGGCCTCGCTGCGCGGCCAGACCGTCGACCTCGACGACCTCCTCGCGCAGGTCGGGCTCACTGACGTCGCCGACGACCGGGCGCGCGGCTTCTCCCTCGGCATGCGCCAGCGCCTCGGCCTCGCCGCCGCGCTGCTGACCAAACCGCGGCTGCTGATCCTCGACGAGCCCGCCAACGGCCTCGACCCGGCAGGCAAGAAACACGTGCACGGCGTGCTCGCCCGGCTCGCCGACGAGGGCACCGCGGTGGTGCTGTCGAGCCACCGGATGGACGACCTCGAAGCGCTCTGCTCGGAAGTCACCATCCTGTCCGCCGGCCGCGTCGTTTTCACCGGCCCGCTGGCGAAACTGTCCGCTGAGGACCGCGAACTGGCCTACCGCCTGGTCACGTCGGACCAGAAGGCCGCGCGCGAGATCGCCGAGAACGTGCCCGGCCTGCGGATCGACGACGCTCAGACCCCGCGCGGACAGGCCGACGTCCTAGTGGTGCGTGGCCTGGTGCCCGCGCTGGACGACCTGGTCGCGCGCGTCGTCGGCAAGGGCATCGGCGTACGGGAACTGGCTCCGGTCGTCTCGCCGCTGGAGGCCGCGTTCCTGGAGTTGACGGAGCAGGGGGAGAAGCGATGACCGTCCTCGACGCACCTGTCGAGCAGCAAGCCTCGGTCGGACTGGGCCGCGGTTACCGGTTCGAACTGGTGAAGCTGTTGTCGCAGTGGCGGATCCGCGTGCTGCTGCTCGCCTGCTGGCTCGCGCCCGCGGTGTTCGTCGCCGCGGTCAGCCAGCAAAGCGACCTGCCGGTGGACACCCTGTTCGGCCGCCTGATGAACGCCACCGGCTGGGCCGGTCCGCTCGTCCTGCTCGGATTCGCCGGCAGCTACGCGCTTCCGCTGCTGACCTCCCTGGTCGCCGGGGACGTCTTCGCCGCCGAAGACCGGCTCGGCACCTGGCGGCACCTGCTGGTGGCGATGCGGTCGTACCGGCGGATTTTCGTCTCGAAAGCACTCGCCAGCCTCACCGTGATCCTGTTGCTGGTCCTCGGTTTGGCGGTGTCCAGCGCGGTCGGCGGTCTCGTCGCGGTCGGCGGGCAGCCGCTCACCGGACTCGACGGACACCTGCTGTCCTCGGGCGACGCGGCGGTGAAGGTCGTGCTCGCCTGGATCTGCGTGCTCGCCCCAACCCTCGCCCTGGCAGGGATCGGCCTGCTCGGCTCTGTCGCATTAGGACGGTCGCCGATGGGCCTGCTGCTGCCCGCGGTGGTCGCGCTCGTGATGGCGGTGGCGCAGCTGCTGCCGCTACCGGTCGTCGTGCGGCTTGCGCTGCCGACGTACGCGTTCATCTCGTGGAACGGCCTCTTCGCCGACCCGGTACAGCTCGGGCCGCTGCTGATCGGCGTCGGAGTGAGCCTGGTCTGGGCAGCGGTCTCGACTGCGCTGGCCTACGCGCTGTTCGTGAGACGCGACTTCACCGATCTGACATACGACGGTGCGGGTCGTCGCGTACTAACCGCGGGCTTGCTGCCGCTGGCCGGGCTGATCGGCGTCACGGTGGCAGTCGTCGCGGTCGCGACGCCGGCGTCGGGTTCGGGCATCGACCAGGCAAAACTGCAGCAGTCGCTGTCCACCGAGTTCGCGCATCTCTACCGGATCCAGGCCGCGCAGCTGCACCGTCCGGACGTCACGGAGGAGCAGCTCGCCGCGAGCACGGAATGCACCAAGGGCGGCGGCCTCGTCGAGGCCGAAGGTCCCGGCAACGACTGGCGCTGCGTCGTCTCCTGGCATCTCCCTGGTATCTCAGCGACCGGGCAGGCGATCTACCAGCTCGATGTCACCTCGGACGGGCGGTACGTCGCCGACGGCGACGGACCGAAGGAAGTGAACGGCTACTTCCAGGTGCGGACCCCGCAGGGGGACCAGCCGAACCCGCTGTGGCAGTTCGACGGCAACGTCGAGCTGCTCTCCTCCACGAAGGGATGAGGACATGCAAGTAACGCGCCGTCGCAGGCGTGGCGGGAAGAAAGAGTTCCGCAGATCCCGCAAAATGCGCTTCGTCACGGCGGGGGCGACCGCGGTCGCTCTCGTCGCCACGGGCTCGGGCATCGGCCTCGCCTCCACCAAGCAGTTCGGCACCGACCAGGTCGGCCAGGAAACCGAGAACGGCCTGACCATCTCCAGCGACCAGTACCTCAAGCCCATCGGCGAGCGGCTCGTCCTGCCGAACGGCAAGATCATGTCCTCGACGGTCAGCCCGGACGGCAGCCACCTCGCCGCGCTGACTACCGACGGCGGCATCGCGCTGACCATCGTCGATCTGAAGTCCTGGAAGGTCCAGCAGCTCGTCGGCAAGGACAAGAAGGCCGACCTGCAACTGCCGGGCAACGACGTCGGCCAGGAAGGCCCGTCGTATTCGCCGGACGGCAAAACGCTGTGGCTGGGCCAAATTGACGGCTACCGCAAGTTCACCGTGAACCCGGACGGCACCGTCGCGAACCCCACGTGGGTCCCGATCCCGGCCGACGGTTCCAAGCATTCCCTCGCCGCGGGCGCGATCTTCTCCGCGGACGGGTCCACTGTGTACTCCGCGGTGAACGGACAGAACCGGGTCGTCGCGATCGACGCGGCCAGCGGCCAGATCAAGCAGAGCTGGACTGTTGGCAACGCACCGCGTGCACTGGTGCAGATCGGCAACCGGATCTACGTCAGCAACGAGGGCGGCCGCGCGGCGAAGCCGGGCGACCCCACGATCAACTCGTACGGCACCGACATCGTCGCCGACCCGAAGACCGGGGCCGCGACCACCGGCACGGTCAGCGTGATCGACCTGGCGAACCCGTCCGCTCCGGTCAAGAACATCGACGTCGGCCTGCACCCGACCGCGTTGCGCGCCAAGAACAACACCTTGTTCGTGGCGAACACCGGCGGCGACAGCGTTTCGGTGATCGACGCCCAGCGCAACGTCGTGGTGCAGACCATCGCGACGCAGCCGTGGCCGGAAGCGCAGGTCGGCTACGAGCCGACCGACATCGCGCTCACCGACGACGGCCACCTGCTGGTGACCCTCGGCCGGGCCAACGCGGTCGCGGTCTACCGCTACTGGTTCCCGCAGGCCCCCGCCGCCTTCATCGGACTGCTGCCGACGGACTACTTCCCGTCTGGTATCTCAGCGTCGGGCAACAACATCCTGGTCGCGAACACCCGAGGCATCGACGCCCGCCGCCCGACCGCCGCGGCCGGGCACGCCACGCACGACACCACGTCGAGCCTCCAGCGGTTCACCCTGCCGACCGACTGGCAGACCTGGGCGCAGACGCGTCAGGTGTTCAAGCAGAACGGCTGGACGCCGGGTTCGGTGCAGACGGGCAACCGCAACGTCAAGCCGGTGCCGGTGCCCCGTCGGCTCGGCGACCCGTCAACGATCAAGCATGTTTTCCTGCTGGTGAAGGAAAACCGGACCTACGACCAGCTCTTCGGCGACATGAAGAAGGGCAACGGCAACCCGGCGCTCGCGCAGTTCGGCCAGGCAGTCACGCCGAACCAGCACGCGTTGGCCACTCAATTCGGCTTGTACGACAACACTTACGACATCGGCACGAACTCGGCCGAGGGCCACAACTGGCTGATGCAGGCGGACAACCCGGAGTACACCGAGTCGTCGGCAGGCGAGTACAAGCGCAGCTACGACACCGAGGACGACGCGCTGGGCCACCAGCGCAGCGGCTTCCTGTGGACCGGGGCGCAGGCGGCGGGCAAGACCGTGCGCGACTTCGGCGAGTTCCACCAGTTCCTGACCAAGCCCGCGGACGCGAGCTGGCAGAACCTGTACTGCGACTCGAAGAACATGGCCGCGACCGGCGAGCCGACCGCGTACCCGCTGGTCTCGTCGTCGCCGATCCCGTCGCTGAACAGCGTTTCGGTGCCGGGCTTCCCGAAGTTCGACACCGCGGTCCCGGACCAGTACCGGTACGAGATCTGGAAGAACGACTTCGAGAAGAACGGCCCGGCGGACCTGAACATGTTCTGGCTGTCGAGCGACCACACCGGCGGGCCGCCGAGCCCGGCCGCGCAGGTCGCCGACAACGACCTGGCCGTGGGCAAGATCGTCGACAAGATCTCGCACAGCCAGTACTGGAAGGACTCGGCGATCTTCGTGGTCGAGGACGACTCCCAGGCCGGGCTGGACCACGTCGACGGGCACCGGGCCCCGGTCCAGATCATCAGCCCGTACGCGCAGCGCGGCGTGACCGACAGCCGGTACTACTCGCAGATCACCATGATCCGCACCATCGAGCAGATCCTCGGGATCCACCCGATGAACCAGAAGGACAGCGCGGCCACCCCGATGGGGACCGCGTTCACGCCGAAGCCGGACAACACGCCGTTCACCGCGGTGCCGAACCAGACGTCGCTGACCGCGGGCCTGAAGACTCCGCCGTCGTGCGGCACGGACAACGTCCCGACGGCCGCCACCGCGGCGGCGTCGGCGGCGGTGCCCGCGGACAAGCAGCAGCTGGCCCAGCAGTGGCAGCAATGGCAGTCCCAGCAGAAGCTGACCGGCCCGAACGCCACGGCGGACTACGCCAACCCCGCGCAGATGGACCACTTCACGTGGTACCAGGTGCACGGATGGACCCAGCCGTATCCGGGCGAGGACAAGATCTTCGCCCCGGACCAGGTTCCGGGCGCGTTCATCCCGTCGGCCGATTCGGACGGCTGATCCGTTAAGCCGCAAGGGAAAGCCCCTGCCCGCCGTTGTGCGGGCAGGGGCTTTTCAGTGACCTGCGATCACCAGCCGATCGGCATCCGGCGCGGGCCGCGCACCGGCATGTCGACCTTCCACTCGATCTCTCCGGCGATCCGCAGCCCCGGCAGCTTGGTCAGCAGCGCGCGGAGGCCTTCCTGGAGTTCGACCCTGGCGAGGTTCGCGCCGAGGCAGTGGTGCACGCCGTGCCCGAAAGCCAGGTGCGAGTTCGCCTTCCGGTCGAAGCGCAGCACGTCGGGATTTTCGAACCGCCGGGGATCCCGGTTGGCCGAGGCGAAGTCGGTCACCACGGGCTCCCCCGCGCGCACCAGCGAACCGCCCACCTCGACGTCCTCCGTCGCGTAGCGAGGAAAGCCCTCCCAATGGCTCAGCGGGACGAACCGCAGGAGTTCCTCGGCCGCGGCAGGCAACAGGCTGAGGTCGGCCCGCAGCTCGGCCAGCCGCTCGGGGCGCTCCAGGAGGACGAAGACCGAGCTGGCGATCAGGGACGCGGAGGTTTCGTGGCCGGCCACCAGAAGCCCGTCGCACAAATCGATCAGCTCCGCCTCGGAGAGCCGGTCGTGCTCGTGGCGGGCCTCGACCAGCGCGGTCATCAGGTCGTCGGCGGGCTCCGCGCGCCGGGCGGCGATCAGCCCGCGCATGTACTCCTGGAGTTCCGCCTCGTTGGCCTCGTACTCCTCGGCGGTGGTCTCGCTCGTGGACAGGATCCCGTCGCTCCAGACCCGGAACTTCGGCCAGTCGGCCATGGGCACCCCGAGCAGCTCGCAGATCACCGACACCGGCAGCGGCAACGAGAAATTCTCCACCAGGTCCGCCGGCCCGCCGCCGGCCGCCATCGCGTCCACGAGGTCCTCGGCCAGCTGCCGGACCCGCCCGCGCAACCGCTGCACCCGGTTCTGGGTGAAGGCTTGGGCCACCAGCTTGCGCAGCCGGCTGTGTTCCGGCGGGTCCATCATGACGATCCCGCCGTCGAGCTTGTGCGGCGTCATCCTCGGCACGTCGGCATCGGCGGCCATGGCCCGGCTGAACCGCCGGTCGCTGAACACCATGCGAACGTCGTCGTAGCGAGTGGCCAGCCACGCCGGCTCGCCGTAGAGCAGTTTGATCCGGATCATCCCCGGCGCGTCGCGTGCCTCCGTGTAGGCCGGGTCGAGGTCGACCCCCTCCGCTGAGCCGAAGGGATATCTGATGGGCTCGATCTGCACATCACTGGTCATTCTTCGTGTGTATCGAGTCCTCCGGGAGGAGAGCACCCCTAACGCGACGCCCCTATGCACACTGGGCACGCCTGGGCAAGCCCCTTTCGGGCCCGCCCAGGCGTTGCGGCATCAGCTTCTCAAGACCCGGCGTGCTGCTCCGGCGCCAGCGAGTTCCCCGCCGCGATGTGCCCGCAGCTGGACGGCGCGGCCTTGCCCGCGAACCGGTCGTTGAGCCAGGCGATCGCGGTCGGCGCCCACACCGGGAGGGCGGTGGCGTGGCTGAGCGCGTCGTACTGCGTGTACTTGATCGAGGTGTTTCCGGTGTCGCAGTACTGATTCGCGAGCGCGCGGACGTCCCCGGCCACCATCACGCCGTCTCCGCCGCCGATGCCCGGTTCGTTGCTGACAGTGCCTTCGAGCGCGCCGTTGCTGGCCTGCCCGATGAACCCGGGGATCGAGGGCGTCGCCGCCGAGCCGATGTTCACCTTGTTGACCGCGTCGACGTACGGGGCCACCGAGTTCGGGTTCGCGTACTCCGGTTTGACCAGCTTCTGCCAGGTCAGCCCGGGGTAGCGGCCGAGCGCGTTGGCGATCGACGCGTGCTCGAGCTCGGCGAGCACCTTGAGGCCGTACTCGCTGGCGTACGGCTTGAGGTCGATGCCGTAGCTGCGCGAGACGCCGATCAGCGCCATCGGGATCACGCCGGACCAGACTGGGCTGCCGCCGACGTATTTGAGGTTGTGCGCGGGGTCGACGAGCACCCCGCCCTCGGCGAACCCGACGAGGTTCTTCTCGACCTCCGGCGCGTAACTCCCGGCGATCGCCGACGCCCAGCCGGTCGCGATCGCACCGCCGGAATAGCCGAGAAGGCCGAATTTCGTGGAATCCGTCATTCCGGTCCCGGACGCGTGCGTCGCGGCGCGAATCGAGTCCAAAGTGGTCTTGCCGTATTCCGGACCGGCCGCGAAATCGGCGGTCGGGCCTTCGGTGTCCGGGATGACGACGCTGTACCCGAGGGCGAGCGCCGGCGCGATGAGCGCCGACTCGGCGTTCGGCAGCACGCCGCCGAGCCGGACGTCGCCCGCGATCGCGCGGGACGGTGCGTCGGCGGGATCGAGCGAGTCGTACGCGGACTGGTACGAGATGGCTTTCCCGTTGCCGCCCAACGGATTTCGGACGACCGAGGTGACGTTCGCGGTGGGATTGCCCTGTGCGTCGGTAGTCCGGTAGAGCAGTTGGGTGGCCTGCACTGGAGTCGGGAAGCCGAAGACGTGATAGCTCAACGTCCGGCTCTTGAGGACGGTGCCCGGAGCGTACGACGAGAGCGGTGTGCTGCCGTCGTAGCTGTAGAAGGAATCGGCCGAAGCCGCGGCGGGCAGCGCGACGGCGGACGTGATCGCGAGAGCGGCGGCGGCGATCAGCGCACGGACGGGTTTCCGGATCATGACTCCCCTTTGAACCATGAAGTGGATCACGACTGGCGGGTAACTTACCAGCGAGTAGGTATCCGCACAACTACGGAAGGTGCAGGCAGTGCCGGTGCGGAGGGCTCAGGCGGGCCCGGCGTAGGCGGCGGCGATCGCCGTGGCGCGCTGGTGCAAGGCGGTACGCAACGCTTGCGGCGCAAGCACTTCCGCGGCTGTGGCGAGCTGCCACAACGCCCATTCGGCGTGCCGGGAATCCTGGAAAGCCGCCTCCAGCTGTAACCATCCGTTCGTCCTGATTTCTTCAGCGCGAATGGCGAGCGCGGTGCGGGCCAATTCTTCCCGCCGTTCCGGGCGAATTCGGACTAGTGCGACGATCTGGTCGCCACCGGTCCGGAACCGCGTGCTGCGTTCCTGCCAGGCCCGGCCCAGGTCCACGCGATCCGGCCGCTGCGCGGGTTCGTCGAGTTCCTCGGCGGCCCGCACCCGGGAGAGCCGGTAAGTCCGGTCCTCGCCTTCGCGGGTCGCCAGCAAATATCCCAGCTCCCGCACGGTGACCAGTCCAATCGGGTGCACTGTGCGCCACTTCGGGGCTTGGCCGACCGCTTGGTAGCGAATGCGCACCTGGTGCCCGGCGAACACCGCGCGCCGGATCTCGGCGACCACGGCGTCGGGCACCTCCTCGGCGACCGAGCGGCGCGAGAGGAGGTCGATCTCGGGGTCGATGAGCAACCGCTCGGCCACGCCCGCGGCCGTGGTCCGATGGCTTTCCGGCAGTGCGTCGACCACCTTGAGCATGGCCGAAGCGAGCGCCGAACCGAGACCGAACGCCTGCGCGCCGCGCCGCGATCCGGCGACCAGCAGAGCGAGCGCTTCGTCGTGGTTCAACCCGGTGAGTTCGGTCTGAAATCCGGGCAGCAGCGCGAAACCGCCGTTCCGTCCGCGCTCGGCGTAGACCGGGACGCCCGCCGCGGACAGCGCGTCGATGTCGCGCAACACGGTGCGCGTGGACACCTCGAGTTCGCGGGCGAGGGTGGCCGCGGACAGCCGGCCGCGCTGGCGCAGCAGCAGGACCAGCGAGACCAACCGGTCGGCGCGCATGCCGAAAACCCTACCTAATACACGACACAGGATGTCGCGTATTGCTTGCGAGGCTGCTCCGCGTACTGCTGAAACGCGAACAGGAGCGAATGGTGGAGAGAGCGACGGTCAACCCGTGGGCGTGGTCGACGGCGATGGGTTATCACCAGGGCGAACTGGTGTCCGGGCCGGTCCGGACCCTGTACTGCTCGGGGCAGGCCGCGATGAACGGCGACGGCGAACCCCAGTACGCCGGGGACATGGCGAAGCAGGTGGCGCTGAGCCTCGACAACCTGGAGGCGGTCCTCGCCGAAGCGGGCATGTCGCTGGAGAACCTGGTCCGGCTCAACGTCTACACGACCGACGTCGACCTGCTTTTCCAGCACTACGGCGTCCTCGCCGGCCGTCTGGCCGCGGCCGGCGCCGCCCCGTCGACCACGATGCTCGGCGTGACGCGGCTGGCGATCCCGACGCTGCTGGTCGAGCTGGAGGGGACCGCGGTCGCTGACGAGTAGGTTCCTTGCTTCGGCCACCAGTATGTATCGCGACGTGATATATATGGACGGGTGACCGAACGAGGCATGTCGGAGCAGGTCTTCCTGATCCTCACCGCGCTCGCCGACGAGCCGAAGCACGGCTACGGCATCGTCCAGGCCGTCGAAAAGCTGTCCGAAAGCCGGGTCCGGCTGCGGGTCGGCACGTTGTACGGCGTGCTGGACCGGCTGGTCGCGGACGGATGGGCGGAGCGGGACAAGGAGGAGATCCACCAGGGGCGGCTCCGCCGGTACTACCGGCTGACCGACCTCGGGGGCCGCACTTTGGCCGAGCAGACCCGGCGGCTGGCCGCGAACGCCGCCGCTGCCGAGTCGGTGTTGCGTGCGCGGGGCTGGGCGCTCGGGGGTGGGGCATGAGCGCTCCTCGGTCGGCCGGGCAGTTGTTTGCGGAGGTCGCGGGATGACCGCGCCGGAGCTGCGATACCGCCGGATGGTGCGGATTCTTCCCCGCTGGTACCGCGCCGACCGTGAGGACGAGATGGTCGGCACCCTGCTGGACGCGCGGGAAGCCGGTCGTCTCGCGGAAGGGCGCGAACTGCTCGCGATGCTGGGGTTGGGCCTGCGCGCTCGGCTGGCTGCTGGCTCAGCCCCGGCTCGTGTGGTCGCATTCGGCGACACTGTCCGGCTGGTAGCCCTGCTCGGACTCCTCTGGGGAGTAATGAAGGGTGCTTTCTCCCTCGGTCACGACTTGTGCGACGCGCTCGGCTACCCGCGAGCGACCGGTCTGTATTCCTCGACCGGCGAGGTGACTCTGTCGCTTTACGCTGCCTCGTCGGCCCAGCAGTTGGGGCAGGATGTCGCTCTGGTCGCCGCCGCGGTCGTCCCTCTCGCGCTCCTTTTCGCCGGACGCCGCCGAGCCGCGCGTTGCGTCGCCGGGGTCGTGCTGGTCGCCGGATTCGCCGCGTTCCTGTACCAGTATTCGTTCAGTTTCAGTCCTGATCTGCTCGGCTATTTCATCCCGCAATGGCTGCCGCTGCTGCTCCTGATCGCCGGATTCCACCTCGGCGCACCGCTGCCGTCCGCGCGAAAATGGTGGATCGCCTTGACCGGGGTCGTGGCTGCCGCTTTTTACTTCGGCTCTTTCGTCGAGTCGGACCTGCGCGGGCTTTCCTGGTTCACGTGGGCGGCCGCGCTTGTAATTCTCGCTTATTTCGCCTTACGGCGACGCACGCCTGCGTGGTCGTTCTCGCTCGCCGTGTGCTGTTCGCTGGTGTTGATTCAGCCGCTTGTCCTCCTCTCAACCATGGCCGCGGACGCCTTCGAGCCGCTGGTTCTCGTGCAGGTCTTCCTGGTGGGCGCGGGCATCGCAGCGTTGACCGCGACCGGAATCGTTGATTACCGGCGGCAAACCGCATAGCGCTCTTTCCGCAAGGAGTTTTAATTGAACACCATGCCAAGGGCGCTTCCGCGCGCCTTGAATCAGCCCGATTCCACGCTTAAGAACAGACGAAGAAACAGCTGGATAATAGTCGGATCCGTCCTCTTGATCGCCATTCTCGGCTACGTCACCCGCTGGATCTGCGACGACGCCCTGATCTTCACCAGAATCGTCGAGCAGATCCTCGCCGGGAACGGTCCGGTCTACAATCTTGGCGAACGCGCCGAAGCTTCCACGAGCACGCTGTGGCAATGGCTGCTGGCGTTCGCCGGATTCGTGTTCGGCCAGTCGGACACCTCGACGCTGTCCTGGATACTCGGCCTCCTGCTCACTGCCGCCGGGTTCGGCTTCGCGGTCAGCGCGACGATCCGGTTGCACGGTGGGCGCGTCGCGGCGATGGTGCCGTGCGGCGTCCTCGTGCTGCTGGGGGTGCGGCCGGTGTGGCAGTACGCGACGTCCGGGCTGGAGACCGGACTGAACACGTTCTGGATGGCGCTCTGCTGGTGGCTGCTGGTCCGCTTCCGAGGCAGCACCTCGGCCAAACACGTTGTCACCGCGGCGTTCGTGATGGGATTGGGCCCGCTCGTCCGTCCAGAACAGACGCTGGTGGCAGCGGTATTCCTGGTCGCACTGTGGCTGGTGACCAAACCGAACTGGCGGGTCGTCTGCGCCGCGGTCGCGGTTGCCGGAGCGCTGCCGGTCGGGTACGAGATCTTCCGCATGGGTTTCTACGGCATCCTCGTGCCGATGCCCGCGCTCACCAAAAACGCGAGCGAATCCTTCTGGGGCCGCGGATTCGGGTACGTCGGCGATTTCGTGAACCCGTACCTGCTGTGGTTGCCGCTGGTGCTCTGCACGGTCCTGCTCGCCGGGGTCCTCAGGCGGCAAAGCACCGATCGGATCGTCACCCTCACCCCGGTGGTTGCCGGTGTGCTGTCGCTGGGATACCTGCTGAAGATCGGCGGCGACTACATGCACGCGCGCATGGCGCTGCCGATCTTCTTCCTGCTGATGCTGCCGGTGCTGGTGCTCCCGGCGGCGAAGAAGACGCGCGTGCTCGGCGCCGTCCTGCTGGCGTGGGCGGTTCTCTGCGCCGGCATCGGCCAGTTCGTCCCGCAAGACGGCAAGCTCATCGACGACGAGCGCGGCTACTACCACGCGTGGACCGGTCAGTCGTATCCCACCGAGTCGGCGGATTTCACCCCGAGGATGAAATATCTCAACGACGCCGTCAGTCCGCGCACCCTGACCTACGAAGGACCGCGGCAGCAGATCCTGACGACACCACTGCGCGCGGACGTCCCGTCGAAGTCCATGATCATCGGGGTGTATCTGGGGACAGTCGGGGTCATGTCGCCGGTGGACGTCGGCGTCGTCGACTTCTGGGGCCTCGCCAACCCGATCGGCGCGCGCTTCGAGTTCCCCACGGTGAAACCAGGGCACTCGAAACCGCTGAGCAACGCCTGGCTGCTGGCGGATTACGCGGACCCGGCGGCCCCCGTCCTCAGCCCGGGCAACTTCGCCCTGCGCGCCGACATCACCGCGGACCAGGTCGCCGCCGCCCGGCACGCGCTGAGCTGCGGAGACCTGGCGGAGATCCAGCGGTCGACCCGCGAGCCGATGTCGCCGGGCCGGTTCTGGGCCAACCTGACCGGAGCCGTGCACCGGACCGGGGTGACCGTCCCGCCGGACCCGTTCGAGGCGGAGCGAACGTTCTGCGGAAGCCCGTGATCCGTCCGGTGGAACTGCTCTTGCCCAGGTCAGAGCGGTAGCGCATGCTGGAGTCCGCAGCGACGCGGAGGTGAGGGGATGGCGGCAGCGCCGACCTTGATCGGGTCCGTGCAGCGCGCCCTGCACCTGCTCGACGCGGTCGGCGCGAGCGAGCGGCCGGTGCCCGCCAAGGTGCTCGCGCGGACGGTCGGGTTGCCGCTGCCCACGACGTATCACCTGCTGCGCACCCTCGTCCACGAGGGATACCTGTGCAAACTCGACGACGGTTACGCCCTCGGCAGCCAGGTGAGCGAACTGCGCCAGCACACGTCGCTGCACGCGCTGCTGCCGAAGATCCGCCCGGTGCTGCGAGCCCTGCGAGACGAGGTGCACGGCGCGGCGTACCTCTCGCTGTACTCCGACGGCGACATCAAACTGATCGACATCGCCGACGGCCCGACCGCCCCGTCGGTCGACCTGTGGGTCGGCGTGCACGAATCGGCGCACGCGACGGCTTTCGGCAAGTGCATCCTGTCCGGCCTCGACACCGAAGGCCGCCGCGACTACCTGTCGCGGCATCAGCTGGCGGACCTCACTCCGCACACCATCACCGACAGCCGGGTCTTGGAGCAACGGCTGTCGCAGAGCGGGGACGTGTTCAACGATCGTGAGGAGTACCTGCTGGGCACGGCATGCCTGGCGACGACGGTCCGCACGCCGGGCGCGTTGGGCGCGGTGGCGATCTCGTTGCCCGCGCGCCGCCTGGGTTCGGCGCCGTTGCAATCCCTGCGCCGAACAGCCCAACGGGTGTCTCGCGCCCTAGCCATCACACCCTGAACCCGCCGGTTATCACCATCTGAAATCCCGCCCGTTGTCCGGCGGACCGCGCCCGGCGAAAGTGGCCTCCAGAGCGAACGGGAGGTCCCATGGAAGCGCAGGACAGGCTCGACCTGTACCGCACGATGGTCCTGATCCGCACCTACGAGGAGGCCATCCTCCGCGAGTACCACGCCGACAAGAAACCCGTATTCGACATCGGCGCCGGTCTCGTCCCCGGCGAGATGCACCTGTCCGCGGGGCAGGAGCCGGTGGCGGCGGGCGTCTGTGCGCATCTCACCGGCGACGACGCGGTCACCGCGACGCACCGGCCGCACCATTTCGCCATCGCGCATGGCGTCGACCTGAACCGGATGACCGCGGAGATCTTCGGGCGGACTACCGGACTCGGCCGGGGACGCGGCGGGCATATGCATCTGTTCGACCCCGCCGTGCACTTCTCCTGCTCCGGCATCATCGCCGAGGGCTACCCGCCCGCGCTCGGGCAGGCGCTCGCGTTCCAGCGGCGCGGGACAGACCGGGTCGCCGTCGCGGTCACCGGCGAGGGCGCGGCTAACCAAGGGGCGTTCCACGAATCGCTCAACCTCGCGGCGTTGTGGCAGCTCCCGGTGATTTTCCTGGTGGAGGACAACGACTGGGGCATCTCGGTACCGCGCAGCGCGTCCACCTGTGTCACGTCGAACGCGGACCGCGCCGCTGGGTACGGGATCCCGGGTGTGCGCGTCGAGGACAACTCGGTCGAGGCGGTCCACGAAGCGGCGGGCCAGGCGGTCGCGCGGGCTCGGGCCGGGGAAGGGCCGAGCCTGATCGAGGTGCACACGTTGCGGCTGTGGGGGCATTTCGAGGGCGACGCGCAAGGATATCGGTCCGATTTGGACGGTGTGCCGGGCCGGGATCCGTTGCCCACCTACGAGAACCAGCTGCGCGCCGACGGCGATCTCGACGACGCGAAGGTCGCGGAATGCAAAACCGCGGCCAGTGAGCGGGTCGAAGCGGCGATCGCGTTCGCCAAAGAGAGCCCCGAGCCGGATCCCGCCACCGCGCTGGATTTCGTGTTCGCGCGAGCCTGACGACACAGCGAGGAGAAGCAGCAATGACGCTCACCGAACCCTCCGCGCCCGCCGGGCGGAAACTCAGCACCGCGAAGGCCATGGTCGAGGCCATCGCCCAGGAAATGGACCGCGACGAGCGGGTGTTCGTGCTCGGCGAGGACGTCGGGTCCTACGGCGGGATCTTCAGCTCCACCACCGGATTGCTCGACCGGTTCGGCCCGCGCCGGGTGCTCGACACGCCGATTTCCGAGACCGCCTTCATCGGCACCGCGATCGGAGCGGCGGTCGAGGGCCTGCGGCCGGTGGTCGAGCTGATGTTCGTCGACTTCTTCGGCGTCTGCATGGACCAGATCTACAACCACATGGCGAAAATCCACTACGAGTCCGGCGGCAACGTGTCCGTGCCGATGGTGCTGACCGCGGCGGTCGGCGGCGGGTACTCGGACGGGGCGCAGCATTCCCAGTGCCTGTGGGGAACGTTCGCGCACCTGCCCGGGATGAAGGTCGTCGTGCCGAGCAATCCCGCTGACGCCAAGGGATTGATGACCTCCGCGATCCGCGACGACAACCCGGTGGTGTACCTGTTCCACAAGGGAGTCATGGGCCTGCCGTGGATGGCGAAGAACCGCCGGTCGATCGGCCCGGTGCCGGAAGGCGACCACGAGGTCCCGATCGGCAAGGCGAATGTCGTGCGGCCGGGCAGCGATGTCACCGTCGTGACGCTGTCCCTGTCGGTGCACCACGCCCTCGACGTCGCCGACGATCTCGCCGGACAGGGCGTCGACTGCGAGGTCATTGACCTGCGCAGCCTGGTGCCCCTGGACACCGGCACGATCCTCGATTCGGTCGGCAAAACCGGCCGGTTGCTCGTGGTCGACGAGGACTACCTGTCGTTCGGCCTGTCCGGCGAGGTGATCGCCCGCGTGGTGGAGCGGGACCCGAGCCTGCTGCGCGCCCCGGCCGCGCGCGTAGCGGTGCCGGACGTGCCGATTCCGTACGCTCGTCCGCTGGAGTACGCGGTGCTGCCGACGCCGGCGCGGATCCGCCAAGCCGTCCTCAACCTGGTGGGCGCATGACCGACGTCCCGTTCCCCGTCCTGTCCGAGAACGACCCGGACGGCGAGGGAGTCCTCGCCACCTGGTTCGCGACGGACGGCGCGACCGTCCGCGAGGGCGAGCTGATCGCGGAGGTCGCGGTGGACAAGGTCGACGCGGAGGTCCCGGCCCCCGCGACCGGCGTGGTGCGGTTCCTGGTGGGGGAGGGCGAGGTGGTGAAGCAGGGCGCGCCGATCGCCCGCATCGAGTAAGCGCACGGGTCGCCCCGTGCTGGAACGGGCCGCCGCCGGGTCCCACCGTTGCCCGGCGGCGGCCCGCGCTCGCCTCAGCTGACCGTCGCGAACTGCCCCGGCTGGTACAGCCCCGCTGGCATGCGGACGATGACGTTCATCCGGTTCGCCGCGTTGATCAGTCCGATCAGACATACCAACGCGGCGAGCTGGTCGTCGTCGTAGTGTTCGCGAGCCTGCGCCCACGTTTCGTCGGAAACGCCGCCGCCGTCCGCGATCCGGGTGCCCTCCTCGGCCAGCGCGAGCGCGGCCCGCTCGGCGGGGGTGAACACGGTCGCCTCGCGCCAGACGGCGACCAGGTGGAGCCGTTCCGCGGTCTCGCCGGCCGCGGTCGCGTCCTTGGTGTGCATGTCGACGCAGAAGCCGCAGCCGTTGATCTGGCTGGCCCGCAACGAAACCAGCTCCTGCGTCGCCTTCGGCAGCGCCGTGTTGTTCAGCAGCATCGCCAGCCCCGCGAACCGCTTGCCGAGCGACTTGCCGAGGTCGTTGTTCATCAGGTCGAACCGTGCGCTCATCAGATCCTCCAGTGGTGTGTAGCGGATGCCCATGAGATGCCGGCCGTCCGCCGGATGTGACAACTCTGGATGTGACCCGCGTCGCACCCGGCCAGCCCGCTGCGCGAGAGGTCCGTGAGGGCGCTGCCGAGACGGGGGCTGCGGAAAACCGGTGGCTCAGTCGCCGCGCCGGGCCGCAGAATGCGGAGATGGCCGACCAGGGCGGTACCGCGCGGGCGACCGGGCTGAGCCTGGTCTCCTGGGCGCTGTTCGCGAGTTCCGGTCCGCTCGCCAAGGCGGTGCTGGACGCGGGCTGGAGCCCGGCCGCGGTCACCGCGGTGCGGATCGGCCTCGCCGCGGTTCTGCTGACGCCCGGCGTCGTGCTGCTGCGGCCGCGGGCGTTGCGGTTTCGCCGCGCTGAACTGTGGCTGCCGCTCGGCTACGGACTGCTCGGCGTCGCGGGCGTGCAACTGTTCTTTTTCGTTGCGGTGTCCCGGATTCCGGTCGCGGTGGCGATGGTGCTGGTGAACCTGTCGCCGGTGCTGGTCGCACTGTGGGTGCGCGTCGTCCGCCGGACGCGCCTGCCCGCGGCGGTGTGGCTGGGCATCATGCTGGCGATCGCCGGACTGGTGCTGATCGCCGGTCTCGGACCCGGGGCGCAGCTGGATTTCCTCGGCGTCGCAGCAGGATTGGCGTCGGCGGTCTGCTCCGCCGGATACTTCCTGCTCGGCGAACGCGGTGCGCGACAGCACGATCCGCTCGGAATGACCGCTGCGGGACTGGCGATCGGGGCGGTGGCGACTCTCGCGGTAAGTCCATTGTGGACTCTAGTGACCGCCGCGAATCCGGTATCGCTGGGCGGCGCGACGATCCCGGTCTGGCTGGCCCTGCTGATTCTGGCCGTCTTCGGCACTGTGCTGCCGTACCTGGCCGGGCTGCACGCGCTCAGCGGCTTGCCGGTCGCCCTGGCCGGAGTCCTGGCGCTGGCCGAACCTCTGGTCGCCGCCCTGCTCGCGTGGCTGCTGCTGGGCGAGGCCTTGGGTCCGGTGCAGCTCATCGGAGTAGCGGTGCTGATCGGCGGCGGAACGCTGGTACAGACGGGAAAACTTGCCCCGCAACCGGAATCGGCTGCGGGGCAAGCGAACCCGGTCACATCTTCGCGGCGCCGGCCTTGATCGCCTCGCGGATCCGCGAGTACGTGCCGCAGCGGCAGACGTTGCGGATCTCGTCCAGGTCGGCGTCGTTGATCTCGCGGCCCTTCGCCTTGGCCTCCTTGACCTTCGCGACCGCCGCCATGATCTGGCCGGGCTGGCAGTAGCCGCACTGCGCGACGTCGTTCTCCAGCCAGGCTTCCTGCATCGGGTGCAGGTCGGCCTTCACGGTGTCCGGCAGGCCCTCGATCGTGGTGATCTCGTCCGTGGCCTTGATGTCGGCCACCCGCACCGAACACGGGTTGAACGCCTTGCCGTTGAAGTGCGACGTGCAGGCCTTGCACACGTTGATGCCGCAGCCGTACTTCGGGCCGCGGACGCCGAGCACGTCGCGCAGGACCCACAGGAGCCGCACATTGTCGTCGACGTCGACGGACACCGGCTTCCCGTTGAGGATGAAGGTGTGCTTGCTCATCGTGCTCCTCAGTAGGTGTGGCTCAGGCCGTCGGTCGGCGATTCGGGAACGGGCGGGACGAACGACTTGACCTCGAAGGCGATCGGGTCGTCGTGGTTGATCGGGAACCGCTTCGGGACCTTCCCGGTCGCGCGGGCGTACGCGCACGCGACGGCCGCGACGGAGCAGGCGACGCCCGCCTCGCCGGCGCCGCCCGGCTGCTCCCCGTTGGACGGCATCGCGATCGCGGTGAAGTCCTGCGGGATGTTCCACTGCCGGGTGTAGAAGTAGTTGTCCCAGCTGGCTTCCAGGAAGTGCCCGTCCTTCAGGTGGACACTGCTGGTCAGCGCGAGCGCCAGCCCGTCGGCGAAACCGCCCATGATCTGCGCCTCGATGCCGCGCGGGTTGATCACGAGCCCGGCGTCGAGGGCGATGACCGCCTTGGTCACGCGCGGGCCGGCGACGCCGTCGCGGATCTTGCGGTTCACCGTCTCCGGGCGGCAGTCGATTTCCACCAGGCAGGCGCTCGCGCCCTTGTATTCCTTGTGGATCGCGATGCCCTGCGCGGTGCCCGGCGCCATCTTCTTGCCCCAGCCGCCGACCTCGGCGACCTTGCGCAGCACGCCCTTCACCTTGTCGTTCTTGAGGAACTCCATCCGGAAGTCGTACGGGTCCTTGCCCATCGCCTTGGCGAGCATGTCCACGACCAGCTCGTTGGCGCAGCCGACGTCGGGCGAGTAGACGTTGCGCATCGACCCGGTGTTGAACCGCTGGTCGGTCTCGGTGAGCGTCTGGTCGACGACGCCGAAGTTGTACGGCATTTCCTGGCTCAGCACGAAAACCGCCTCGGCGACGCCGAGGTTGCCCAGCCCGGTCGGGAGTTTCGTCGCGACCGAGGTCAGCATTTCGCCGAGCCCGTGCCGGAACGACGTTTCGACCGAGGTGTGCCGCTGCTCGAAGGTGAGCACGTTCCCGGCGAGCACGGTCGCCCGGATCCGCGACGTCGCCATCGGGTGCAGCCTGCCTTGCCGCGGCTCGTCGGCGCGGTGCCACATCAGCCGCACCGGCTTGCCGAACGCCTTCGACGCCTGCGCCGCTTCGACGGCGTGGTTGCCGAACAGCTTGTGGCCGAAGGAACCGCCGCCGGTGACGACGTGGACCTTCACCTTGCCCTGCGGCAATCCGATCGCCTGCGCGACCTCGCCCTGCGCCACGATCGGCGACTTCAGCCCGGCCCAGATCTCTGCGCTGCCGTCGCGGACGTCGGCGACCGCGCAGTACGGCTCCAGCGCGGCGCTCGAGCGGAACATGAACTCGAAATCCGCTTCGACCGTCTTGGCCAGCACCGGAACCTTCGGCACCGCCAGCGGAAGCTCGGCGCGGCGCAGGTTGGCGAGCACGGATTCGTCGTTCTGGCCCTCGACGCTGCCGGGGCCCCAGTCGACCTGCAGCGCGCGCACGCCGTCGATGCACTGGCCGAACGTCTCCGCGCGGACCGCGACGCCGGTCGGGATGATCGCGATGTCGGTGACGCCGGGCAGCTTCAGCACGTCGGCCTTGTTGCGGACGGCCTTCGGCGTGCCGTTGAGCGTCGGCGGACGGCAGATCATCGTCGGCAGCGCGCCGGGGATGTCCAGGTCCATCGCGAACTGCTTCTTGCCGGTCACGATGTCGTGGGCGTCGAGGCGGTTCTGCGGCTTGCCGAGCACCTTGAACTCGCTGGAGCCCTTGAGCTTGCTCGGGTCCAGCTGCACCTGCTTGGTGGTGCTGGACGCGGCCTTCGTCGCCAGTTCGCCGTACGTCGCGGTCTTGCCGTTCGGCGCGGTCACGACGCCGCCCTTGACGATGAACCGTTCCGCGGTCCCGCCGAGCAGGATGGCCGCCGCTTCGAGCAGCTGCTGCTTGGCGATCGCGGCGGCGACGCGGATCGGCGTGTAGGTCGAGACCGTGGTGTTCGACCCGCCGGTGAGCTGGTTGAACAGCAGTTCCGGACGCGCCGGCGCGAGCGTGACGTGCACCTTCTCGACCGGGAGGTCCAGTTCCTCGGCGATGATCATCGCGGTCGAGGTGGTGATGCCCTGGCCGACCTCGGCGCGCGGGATCTCGAACGAGGCGCTGCCGTCCTTGTTGATGGTCACGGTGATGAGCTGCGACGTCGGGAGCGCCGCGTCGGTGAGCGCGTCGTTGAGGTCGTACAGCTCGGGCGGCTGCGGAGCGGAGGGCACGGCGGCGGACGCGGAGGAGGCGAGCCCGACGTCCGCGGCCACGACGAGGGTCCCGGCCGCGACGACGTACCCGAGGAAACCGCGCCGGGAAACGCCCGGGCGCTCCTTCCCGGTGTCCGGCTCGGAGTGACTGAGAGTCACGCTGATTCCCCTTTCGAGGTAAGGACCGCGTGCCGGATGGCAACACGTGCACGCGGGTGGTGGTGATGGACCACCTTGCCGGGTGAATCGGGGCTTGAGTGTTCAAGTTCTGTACAGCGTCAGCGGAGAGCGATGGTTATCCTGCTGCGCGTCACCAACGAAGGTGGAGATCGCGTGAGCTCGATGACGTCCTCGCGCAGCGTGGTGCTGCGGGAACCGATCGCCCAGTCCTGGCGGCGCGCCTCGCTCGCCGGTGTGCGCCCCGAAACCGCGCTGCTCGACCTGCGGTTCGACGAGGTCGACCCGGCCAGCAGGCTCCTGTCGGCGGCGGCGCCGGTGCTGGAGGACCTCGACGAGCGTCTCGCCGGGACCGCGATGTCCACTGTGCTCGTCGACCACGACGGCAGGCTCGTGCACCGCTGGAGCGCCGACCGCGCCGTCGAAGACTGCCTGGACCAGCTGGGCATCGGCGTCGGCACCTGCCTGCTGGAGGACGAGGTCGGGACCACCGGCCCGGGCACCGCGCTGGAAACCCGGTCGAGCATCGTGGTGCACGGGGAGGAGCACTACGCCGAGGCGCTGCGCGGGTTCAGCTGTTACGGGCACCCGATTTTCCACCCGGTCACGCGCAGGCTGGAGGGCGCGCTCGACATCACGCTGCTGGCCGCCGAGGCGAATCCGCTGCTCGCGCCGCTGGTCGCGAAGGCGGTGGAGGAGATCGAACGGCAGCTGCTGGAAGGCAGCCGGGTGTCGGAGCGGTCGCTGCTCGCCGCGTTCCAGTCGGCGTCCCGCCCGACCCGGCCGGTGGTCGCGATCGGCCCGGACCTGTTGCTGTGCAACCAAGCCGCCGCGGACCTGCTGGAAGGCGCGGACGTCGCGCTGCTGTGGAACCTGGCGGGCGAGGCGGCCGGACCGTCCGAAATGGAGACCGAACTGCGCTCCGGCCAGCGCGCCAGGGTCCGGGCCGAGCCGGTGCCCGGCGCCCGGGGCGGGATGCTGGTCGAGATCCGCCCGCTGAGCCCGTCCGAGGCCCGGCGGACGCGCCGCCGTGGTGCTGTCGCGCCCGGTCCGGTGGCCGGACACGTGCACATCTCGGGCCCGCCCGGGACCGGCCGCACCACTGAAGCCCGGCTGCGCGTGCCCGAGGAACCGTGCACCACGTTGACCGGCTCGGAAGCCGTGCTCGGCGGATCCGCAGCCTGGGCCGCGAGGTTCACCGCTGCGGTCGAGACCGGCTCCGGCAGCATTTGCGTGGACGGTGCGGATCTCTTGCCCGCTGAACTGGTCGACCTCGTCGCTAGGCATGCCGCTCGCGGTGTCGGCCCGCACCTCGTGCTGACGACCGGCCCGCGCGAGGGGCTGACCGGTCCGGAGCGGGCGCTGATCGCGTCGTGCGGGGAGAACGTCGAGCTCCTGCCGCTGGCGCACCGGCCGGACTTTCCCGAGGTCGCGGCCCGGATGCTGGCCGAACTCGGGGCCGCGCGCACGCACAACATCACGCCGGGCGCGCTGCGCATCCTCGGCTCGTACGACTGGCCGGGGAACCTGCCTGAACTGCGCGGCGTGCTGAGCCAGGCGATCCGCAAACGGTCGGTGGGCGCGATCGGCCCGGGGGATCTGCCGCCCGCGCTGGTGGCGGACGCTTCGGGGCACGAGCTGGCACCGATCGAACGGGCGGAACGGAACGCGATCGTCGCGGCGTTGCGGTCGGCCGGCGGGAACAAGGTGCGGGCGGCGAGCACGCTCGGGATTTCGCGGACGACGTTGTACGCGCGGATGCGGGCGTTGAAGGTGCCGGGTTAGCGGAAGTCTCCGGGCGATCGCCCGGTCCACCGGCGAAACGCTCGCCGGAAGGCGCTGGCTTCGGAGAAACCCAGTCGCTGCGCCAATTTCTCGATGGGTTCGTCGCCGCGGCCGAGACTGGCTATCGCGGCGTCCCGGCGGACCGCGTCCCGGATTTCGCTGATGGACGTTTTCTCCGCGCGCAACAACCGCCGCAGGTGCTGGGCGCTGATCCCGAGCCGTCCGGCGATGTCGTCCGGCGCGGTAGTGCCCTGCTCGACGACGGCGCGGACCTGGTCCGCGTGGGCCGAGCCGTAGTCGCGGGTGGCGAGCGAGGCGTCCGGCTGGTCGTCCAGGAACGCGGCCAGTTCGGCTTCGCCGCGGATCACCGGGGCGGACAGGAGCCCGCGGTCGAAGACGAGGACCAGCGAGTCCGCGTCGAACCGCGGATGGCGGCCGAAAACCGCCTCGTAGTGCGGCGCGTGGTCCGGTTCCGGCCACGGCAGCCGAAGTTCGCGCAGGGCGATGCGCTGTCCGGTGAGCCAGCTCAGCAGCCGGTGGACGACGATGGCGACCAGTTCCGCCGCGACGTGCTCCGGGTCGTCGAGCCCTCGGACGTCGATGTCCACCTCGACCAGCGGATCTGCCGCCCGAACCGCCACCGCGGGCATCCCGGGCAGGACCTCGGCGGCTTCCTCCAGGCGACGCAGCGCGGTGCGCAGGTCGGGTGCGGGGGCGACGGATCGGACCACCAGCCGGAACAGTCCGCGCGGGGCTCGCGGGCCGAGGGCGAAGAGTTCGTCGTCGGTCTGGAGCCACAGCTCGCGGGTGAGTTCCGAGACCTGCTGGCGGGTGACGCCGGTGCGGTCCGGCCGGATCCCGAGCCGGTGCAGCAGCGCGGGGACGTCGAGGTTCCGGCGTTCGCCGATCCGCGCCAGCCGCCGGGCCAAGGTGTCGAGAACGGCCGGGTCGTCCACGGTTCAAGGCTAGCGGGCGGTTAACGGGCGATTTTCTACCCGATCGGGTGACGGGGCTCGGTCGTGAATCGCGCGCCGAGCAGCCGTTCGGTCTCCGTCCACAGCCACGCGCCCAGCTCCGGATCCCGGCTCGTCGGCACCGGCTGCTGCACCTCCGCGGCGGCGCTCCGATGCGGACCGAGGTACTCGCCGCCGCGCAGGCCCGGCGAAGCGACAGCGGCCACGACCGGTCGAGCCGCCTGATCTTTTCCCAGCACGATCCCTCGGGCCACCGCGCGCAGCACCCGCGCGCCGGGCCGTCCCGGCGTGAGCGCCTCGATCGCCGAGCCGGGGTGGACCACAATCGACTGCGCTGAGATCTCAGCCAGCCGCCGCTGGGATTCGAACCCGAAGATCTCCACCGCGTGCTTGGACATCGCGTACGCGACCCGCGCCCGGTAATCCCTTTCGGACAGCCAATTCTCGCGGTCGAAGGGGATCTTGCGGGTCAGCGCGCTCCCGAGACTGACCACTCGCCGGACCGCGGGCAGCGCGCGGCGCAGCAGTTCCGCGTGCGCGAGATGGTTGATCCCGACGATCTCCTCCACGCCGAACGCCCCGATCCGGTGCGCTGGTCCCGGACTGAACGCTCCGGCGACGACACCCGCGTTCAGCACGAGCGCGTCCAGCCGCGGCAACGCGCCGAGCCGGTCGCCGGCCCGGCCGATCGACGTGCGGTCGGCGAGATCCAGCGGGACGAACTCGTGCAGTTGCGGGTCGGGGAGCGCGGAAACCGCCGCGCGGCCCCGGGTTTCCGACCGCCCGAGCACCAGCACTCGCGCGCCCAGTTCGGCGAGCTGCGCGGCAGCGAAGAAACCGATCCCGGAGGTGGCCCCGGTGATCGCGACGACCTGGCCGTCGATCCGTTCGGGTTGAGCTATTTTCGACACAGCCGCGACGTTAGGTTCGCCGCTGGTGTCCGCACCAGGACCGGGGTTCGCAGGTTTCGGGACCGTTCCGCGCATTCCACGCTCGTCACGGCCGTCCGGCGAGCGCGGCCAGCCGGTCGGCGATGCGGTCGATGTCGGCTTCGGTGGTGCGGTAGTTCGCGACGCACGCGCGGATCGCAGTCTGCCCGCGCAGCCGCGCCGGGCCCAGCAGTGCAGTACCTTCGTCGGCGAGCTGGGCCAGCAGTTCCGCGTATTCCTCGTCGCGACGGCCATCGATACGCACGCAGACGGCGGTCAGCGCGACCGGGTTCAGCAGCTCCAAACCGGGCTCGGCGGCGACGCGTTCCCCGAGTCGCGCGGCCAGTCGCAGGCAGCGTTCGGCGGCTTCGCGGAAGGCGTCAACGCCGAAGGTCCGCAGTGCGGCCCACACCTTCAATGCCTTGAAACTACGGGAAAGCTGCGGGCCGTAGTCCATGAAGTCGAGCATCAGGTCGTCCTCGGCGACGGTGAGATACGACGACGAGAACGCGAAGGCCGCCCGCAGTTTCGCAGCGTCTTTCACCACCAGCGCCCCGGCTTCGAGCGGCGTGAACAGCATCTTGTGCGGATCCAGCGCGATGGAATCCGCGCGGGACAGCGGGGCGAACGTCTCCCGCGCGGAGTCGGCGAGGACGAACAGCGCGCCGTACGCGCCATCCACGTGCAGCCAAAGGTTTTCTCGCTCGCACAGGTCGGCAATGGGGACGATGGGATCGATCGAGCCGCTGGTGACCGTGCCAGCGGTGGCGACGACGCAGAACGGCTCGAGCCCAGCGGCCCGGTCCGCGGCGATCGCGTCGGCGAGGAGGTCGACTCGCAGCCGGAATTCGTCGTCAGTCGGGATGTGCCGGACGTGGTCCAGTCCGATGCCGAGAGTGGCGGCAGCCTTGTCGACGCAGCGGTGCGCCTCCTCCGAGGTGTACAACACCAGCGGCGGAGCACCGGATTGCAGGCCGCGCTCGCGGAAATCCGGCCGGCGGTCGGTGAGGGCGGTGGTGATCGCGTCCTTGGTCGCGCCGGAACCGCCGTTCGTGAGAATGCCGCCCGCGCTGGGGCCGAGGTGGAAAAGACCGGCGAGCCACTGCACCACCGACCGTTCGACAACGCTCGCCGCGGGGGAGAGTTGCCAGAAGTTGCAGTTTTGGTTGAGCACCGCGGAAATCGCGTCGGCGTAGGGCGCGATCCCGTTGGGCGGACCCTGCACGTACGCGAGGAACCGCGGGTGCGCGATGGTGGTCGAGTTGGGCACGATGCGGTCGCGAAGGTCGGCGAAAAAACCTTCCACGCCAATGCCTTCCGCGGGAAACGGCTCGGCAAGAAGCTTCGCCAGAGTGTCGCGGTCGACGTCCGGCAGGATCGGCCTCGTGGGCAGGGATTCCTCGTAGCTGTCGACGAACCGGGCCAGTGCGTCGGCGGCTTGCGCGCGTTCCGCGGGGGAGAGGACGAGAGGGTGCACGGTGCTGCCTTCCGGGAGATCGAGTGCCGGAATCGACGGTAGTTCGGACAGCTGGGCAGCCGATGCTGAATATTGCGTTTTCTGGCGGTCTGATTAGCATCCTGTGCCATGGATAAGACTGATCACGCAATCGTCCGCCAGCTGATGGCCGACGGCCGGCTACCGAACAACGAACTCGCCGACCGCGTCGGACTGTCCCCGTCGCCGTGCCTCCGCCGGGTCCGCGCCCTCGAAGCGGCCGGGGTGATCACCGGGTACCACGCGTCAGTCGACCCAGCCGCGCTCGGCCGCGGGCTTGGAGTGCTGCTGCATGTCGAGATGGCGGATCAGCGCAGCGAGGTCATCGAGGCTTTCGAGAACACCGCTCTGGGGCTGGACGACGTGGTGTCGTGCCGCCGGATGTTCGGTGCGCCGGACTATCTGATGCAGATCGCGGTGCCTGATATGGCAGCGTATGAGCAGCTGTATATGACGGAGTTGACCCGGATGCCGGGCGTGGCGAGGACGAATTCGCAGTTCGCGATGAAGACGGTGAAGACGACGCCAGGTCATCATTGGTGATCCGCGGCCGACGCCGACCGCTCGGGCGCTGCTTTGACGACCGCCACCATGCCCGGCCCGAATCTCTGGGCTCTCGTCCAGGGCTGCCGCGATCCGGCCGGAACCGGGCCGTGGCAGGAGACCGCCGTCCACCTCATCGCCGCGACCCGAGCCGTCCGCCGTCGGTGAACGCCGAGAAGTCGTTCACCAGCCGAGCTGGTCCCCGAGCCGCAACCGCAGCCACAGCACCAGCCGCTCGTCCGGATCCGCCAGATCGAACCCGAAGATTTCCTCCGCCCGCGAAAGCCGGTACCGGATCGTGTTCGGGTGCACCGACAACCGCGTCGACGCGGCCGCGATGTCGCCGTTGGTGTCGAGGTAAGCGAGGATCGTCGGCGCGTACGTGGTCCCGTGCTCGACGTCGTGCGCCCGCACCGCCGGGCCCAAACGCCGCGGCAAAGACGTGTCACCGGCCAGCAACTGCGCCAGCACGGACAACGTCGCCCCGGCCCACACCTCCTCGATGGCCGCCACCTGGCACGGTTCCGGCGCGGTGCGCTGTTCCACCAGTGTCCGCAGGACGAGGTCCGCGTCGGCCCGCGAGGAAGCGATCGACCGGAGCCCGGGGACCGTCGACCCGAGCCCGGCCTGCACCGGCATCCGCAGCGCGCCGTGGGCTCGGCGGGCGATGTCGGCGACCAGTTCGCGGTGTGCGGGGCCCTTGGGGAGCAGCGCGTAGACCGTCCCGTCGATCAGCGCGCAGCCGTGCCTGCCGTAGTGCGCCTCGCAGTGCAGGCTCACCAAATCGGCCAGCCGCGTTGCCGCGTGGGCGGCCAGGACGTCTTCTGGATCGGCGACGGTGAACGCGGCGACCGCGACGGGCGCGTCCGGGTCCAAACCGAGCTGCGGGGCGACGGCGGTGACGCTGCTCGGGTCGGCGAGCAGGCGTTGCAGCAGGTCAGCGCGCCGCCGACGGACCACGTCGACCGCGGTGCGCGCGGCCAGCAGGTGCAGTGCGGCGATCTCGGCGGCGTCGAACAGGGCTTGCTCGGCGGTCTCGTCGAGGCTGTCGTCGGCGTCGACCATCCAGATCGACCCGAGCATCTCGCTGCCCGCCCGCACCGCGACGCCGAGCCGGGGCAGCCCGCCCGGCAGCGACGGGAACCGGCAGGTCCGGCGTGTCCGCGCGAGTTCGCGGTACTGGTCGTCGTAGAACACCGGCCCCTCCGGCACCTGCAGGCCGAGGATGCCCTGGCGGCGGCCGTCGTCGATGGGCTGGCCGGGCAGCGTCGAATACGCCAGGATCCGCCGGTTGGGGTCCTCGATCGTGGTCGCCCCGCCGACCATCCCGGCGATCGCGTTGGCCAGCGCGAACAGATCGCCGGCCGCGGGTGCGCCGGGCGTGCGCACGGCGGGCGCGAGCGCCGAGGAGATCATCGCTTCGAGGTGGTGCCACGGCACGGCCTCGTCGGCGGCGAGCAGCACCACCCCGGCGTCCTGCGCGGCGTCCGAAAGCTCGGTGAGGGGTTCGCCGAAGCTTTTCACCACCAGCGCCGCATATCCCACCTCCGCGTGGATGAGATCTTTCGCCTCGGCCGGATCCGCCCCGACCGCGAGCAGGATCGTGTCCTGCCCCGGCGGCGCACCGCCGCGGCGCTCGTGGATGAGCACGCCGGACACCGGCACCGGCCGGTCCGGCAGCGGGGTGACCGGCCGCAGCAGCGAAGCGCCGAGCGCGGCGAGGACCTGCCCGAGATCGGGCGCCACCGGATCGAGCATCGTCACCTCTTTAGCCAGACGCACAAAACATCCGCGGAATCTCTGGACCAGCACTGCACGCACCCGGACGATCCGGCCGCGAGGCTGTCAGCATGCACGTTCCACCAGGCGCACCAGCGACCGTACTCCCTCCGGCCCCGGACACAGCCGTCTCGACCGCCCTGCGCGCCGCGAACCGGGCGGGCGTCCGGGTCCGGCTCGCCGACGACGTCCGGACGCTCGAAGCGGTGTCGCGATTCCTCGCCCAGGTCTGGCAGACGCCGGAATCCCACGCCCCGTTCGGCGCGGACGCCCTGCGCGCCGTCGTCCACGCGGGCGGTGCGGTGCATTACGCGGCGGACGACGACGGCATTGTCGCCGCCTCCGGGCTGATTTTCTGCCCGCCGGTGACCCGCGCGGTCTACTCCCTGATCGCCGCCGCGCGCGCGAGCGACCGCGGCGTGGGTTTCGCGTTGAAGCAGGCGCAGCGGGTGTGGGCGCTCGATCAGGGTGCGGAAACCATGGTCTGGACCTTCGACCCGCTGGTGAGCCGCAACGCGCACTTCAACCTGGCGAAACTCGGCGCACGCGGAACCGAGTACACAGTGGACTTCTACGGCAAGATCGAAGACGGCGTCAACGCCGCGGACGAAACCGACCGCTTCACCGCGGTGTGGCCGCTGCGGGACCCGAATCCGGCCCAGCTTCCGGGTCCGGACTTGACCACTGTGGACGTCGACCCGCGCCGCGCCCCCGACGGCGAACCGTTCCTGGCCCGCGACGGTTCCGGCTATTGGTGCCGGGTCCCGTCCGACATCGTGGGCCTCCGCCGGTTGAACGCGCGCCTCGGCGCGGAGTGGCGCTACGCGATCCGCGAGGCGCTCGTCCCATTGTTCGCCGACGGTTACACAGCCACCGGGTTCAGCCGTTCCGGGTGGTACCACCTGACCGAAGGGAAGCGGGCGTGAAAATCGAACGGATCGATCTGATCGAAGTCAGCCTCCCCCTCGTCCGTCCATTCCGGACTTCGTGCTCAGTGGACACCGAACGCAACACACTCCTGCTGCACGTGGTGACCGACGTCAGCGAGGGCTGGGCAGAATTCGGCGGCGACCCGGAACCGGTGTACAGCCCGGAGTTCGCCGCTGGAGCCGAACAGATCCTGCGCGATCATCTCGTCCCGCGCGTCACCGCCCTGCCGCAGCTGACCGCCGCCCGGGTCGCGGGTGCGATGGCCCCGGTCAAGGGAAACCCGCTGGCGAAAGCCCTGCTCGAAACCGCCATCCTCGACGCGGAATGCCGCGCCTACGCGATGCCGTTGTCGACCTACCTCGGCGGCGTGCGCGACCGGATCCCGGCCGGAGTTTCCGTCGGAATCACCGACACCGTGCCGGAATTGATCGACACCGTCGCCGGTTATCTGGCCGAGGGATACGTCCGGATCAAGCTGAAGATCGAACCCGGCTGGGACCTCGAACCAATACGCGCCGTCCGCGCCGAGTTCGGCCCAGACCTGCTGCTGCAGGCCGACGCGAACACCGCCTACTCCCTGTCCGACGCGGACCATCTGCGCCGCCTGGACGAGTTCAGCCTGGTCCAGCTAGAACAACCACTCGCCGCGGACGACCTCGGCGGACACGTCGAACTCGCGAAACTCCTGCGGACCCCGATCTGCCTGGACGAGTCGATCTGCTCCGCCCGCGACGCCGCGTTCGCGATCCGGTTGGGAGCGTGCCGGATCATCAACATCAAACCCAGCCGCGTCGGCGGATACCTCGAAGCACGACGAATCCACGACGTGTGTGCCGCACACGGAATCCCGGTGTGGTGCGGCGGAATGCTGGAAACCGGCATCGGCCGCGCGCAGAACCTCGCCCTAGCCGCACTGCCGGGTTTCGTGCTGCCGAACGATATCTCAGCGTCGAGCCGTTACTACGCCACCGATCTCACTGCGCCGTTCGAGCTAGAAGACGGCTGTCTGTCCATTCCAGACGGCCCGGGCGGCGGCGTCGCTGTCGATCTGCTCGCGCTGCGCAAGCACACCGTGGCTTCGCAAACCCTCTTCGCAGGCTGACGATTCCAGCAGAAGGAGACGACATGCGAGCTTGGACCGCAACCTTGGCGGAGCACCCACCGCATCCGCCGCCGCGTGCTCCGCCAAACCCATCCAATCCCGCAAGATCACCATCCGGCGACTGCTGCAGCGAAACCACCAGCGGCCACGACTTCCGCAGCGCAGTGACGGAAAACGCTCGGTCATCGTGTTCAGTGACACAGCAGAATATTCGGCGGCCCAGTCAGACCGGATGGACGCGATCGTGGGCGCACTGGTCCGCGACCTCCGCTAGACCTCCGGGCGGTTGCGGCGTCCCCTGCGCGGCAACCGCCCGGACCCATCCGCCGAGCCTTGTCCCGCCTATCCGACCCCCGGCGCCGTAGCGCGTCGTTCGGTGGACCGGCGCTCAATCGCATCCGCAACGCCGTCGATCGCCTGGCGGATCATCGCGCCGTATCCGTCGTCGGCCAGTGCGTCCTGACATGCTCGCGCTGCGGCGAGCTGTTCCGCCGCTGCGGAGAACGAGCCCAGGCGGCGGAAGTTGTCGGCCAAGTTCAGGTGCAGTGACGGGTAGAAGCCCGCGATCCGGAGCCCGGCGTCGTGGGATTGGACGTGCTCGTCGGTGACCGTCGCGGCGGCGTCCAGGGCTCTGACATCCCAGACCAGTGCCTCTGCCGGGTCAGCGAACAGATCTGCTTGGTAGTGCGCGAGAACGCAGCGGTAGAACGGATCGCCGCCCGGGCCGAGTTCGTCCCACAGTTCCTGCAGACGCGCCCGCGCGGCATCCGGCGCGCCCGCTCGGCCTTGCGTGACTGCGGCGGTGATCTCGGCCATCGTGTCCGTCATTCGGCAGGTCCTTTCACTGGCATGGCGAGGGTGGTCAGGTCGCCGTCGTCGGCGGAGCGCACGACGACTGGCAGGTGCGAGCCCGCGACGTCCAGCATCACGTCCGGGCCGACGGCGGTGCTGATCGCCGGGTGCAGCGTGCTCACGGCGAACGAGAGCGAGATCGGCGGGCCGGTGACGTCCGCGGGGATTGCTTCGGTGCCGACTGTGACGGCGGTGGCGGAGAGGTCCAGTTGGATCTGCGGGGTGCATTGGCGCTCTAGACATGCCACGAGCGGGTTGCGAGATATCACCGCCCTCGTAAGGACTTCTGGCAATGACGCGAGCATCAGGCGGTAGTCGGGGAAGTCGTCGGTGAGCGTGCGGCACGTTCGTACGGCGTCGCCCTGGAAGGAGATCTCGTCGGCGTGGAGGCTCAGGTGGAGTTCGTGTTGCCGGCGCGTCCACGGCATTGCTACCCGCAGGTCGTCGGCGTCGACGGTCGCGGTCCAGGTGGAGGTGCTTGGTTCGGCTGGGACGAGGGTGCGGGTCGAGAGGCGGTACCGGTCGGTGGCGGTGAGCACGATCGCCTCTGGGGAGACCTCCAGGTGCACGCCATTCAGCACGGGGAGGTCCTGCGTCGTCGCGGTCAGCACCTGCTCGACGGCGGCGGTGAAGACCGGGCCGGTGAGCCGGACCGACGGTGCCGGTGCCGGGGTGCACAGCGTCGCCTTTACCGCCGCGGCGGTTTCCCGGGCCTGGTGCACCTGAGATACCAACCCGGCGACGTGGTCGTCGATGATCCGCGACGCTTCGGCCGGGTCGGCGGCGAGGACCGCGCTGACTCGCTCCAGCGGCAGGCCGATCTCCCGCAACCGCCGGACGAGCAGGGCGGCCGAGACCTGGCCGGGGGAGTAGTAGCGATAGCCGGATTCCTCGTCGACCCGGATCGGGCGCACGAGTCCGGAATCGGCGTAGAAGCGCAGCGCGCTGGCGGTGAGGCCGCAGCGGCGGGCGAACGCTCCGATGGTCAGCAGGTCGGGCACCCGCCCATCATCGGGGTTCAAGCAGCTTGAAGGTCAACCGCAGCACGGTGACCACGGGATCGTCCTAGTGCAGACGGGTGACTGGCCCGATCGAGGAGGCGGCGCTGTCCGGTGGGCGCGGTTACTCGGTCTGGCTGCTCGGCGACCAGCCAGCACAGGCTGAGGGGATGCCTGGCCGGATCGGCGTAGTCCTGGGTGGGTTTCCTTCGGCCTCCTTCAGCACGGTGGCGCCGATCGCGCTCAGACCCGGTCCAGAAGCTCGCGCAGCCGCACGATGTCCTCGGTTCGCGTGCGCCAACTGATGACGCACACCCGCAACGCCGGTCGTCCCGCGACGCGGACTGGGCTCACCCACGCGGAGCCGGTGGCGTTGACCCGGTCCGCGAGGTCGCTGTGCCACTGCCAGGATTCCGTCGGATCGGCGGGTGCGTCCGCGCGCGTCACGCAGACGATCGGCAGCGGAGTGTCGTTGATGGCGAGCCAACCCGCGCCCGTGAGCTGATCCCGCAACTCCTGCCCGAGCGCCGCGTCGTGTTCGATCTGGGTGCCGTAGCCGGAAACTCCGTATGCCAGCAGACTCAGCCACAGCTTCAGTCCGATGAACCGCCGCGACCATTGATTGCTCGTCGTGTACGGGTCGGCAGTGTCGTCGACTTGGCCCGGCATATACGAGGTCGACACGGTGAACGACGAATTCAGCTCGGCTCGGTCGCGGGTGAAGAACATCCCCGCGCCCATCGGCACTGACAGCCACTTATGCGCGTCGACGGTGATCGTGTCCGCGCGTTCGATGCCGGTCAGCACGCCGCGCAGCCGATCCGACAGGCAGACGGCTCCGCCCCAGGCCGCGTCTACATGGAACCGCAGCCCGGCGTCGTGTGCGAGATCGGCGATGCGCGGCAGCGGGTCGATCATTCCCGCCCCGGTGGTCCCGGCCGTGGCGACGACGAGGAACGGCGCCTTGCCGTCCCGCCGGTCTTCGGCGAGCAAGGCTTCGAGTGCGGCGACGTCCATCCGGCCGCTTGCGTCGGACGGCACCAGTCGGCACGCGTCGCGGCCGAGACCGGCGGCGTGGGCGATTTTCAGCCAGGCCAGATGGGAATCCGCACCGGCGTAGAACACTGGCGCGGCGTCGAGGGCACGCAGGCCGCCGGTGCTGTACTGGGGAAACGCGTGGGTGAGCGCGGTCAGCACCGCGGTCGCGTTGGCCTCCGCGCCGCCGCTCGTGAAATGGCCGCCCGCGGTGGCCGGGAGGCCGAGCCGCGCGGAGAACAGGTCGATGCACCGCTGTTCCGCCTCGACCGCGAACGGTGCGTGGCTCCACGCGGCAAGCTGCGGATTCACCGCCGCGGTGATGAGATCTCCGGTGACTGCTGCCCAGGTCGCGGACGGGTTGAACAGCCCGAAATACCCCGGGTGATCGGTGTGCACGGTCCAGCGATCGAGCGCGGCGAGCACCTCCGGGACGGCCTGTTCAAGGTCTTCCGGCCTCTCGAGCGGGTACTTGTCGAGCCAGGCGCGGATCTCCGCGGCGTCGGCGGTCACCGGGCTCGCCGGGTGCTTCGGCCGCGTGCGCCACCCCTCGACCAGCTGATCTACGACACCGTGCAGCAGCTTCGCCGCCGATTCCGCGTCCGTCGCCACCCCGCCGCGGTCCTGCTCGCTCGTCATCAGCCCTCTCCCCAGATTGTGCTAGCACGTAACAGGTTCTGTACTAGCTTGAGACGAGGCTAAGTGGACTCGAACGGTGCCGCAAGGAAGTAAATCCGGCCATTGCTGGCCCGATTCGTGCGCTAGGCCAGGGTGAGTGCGTCGTCGATGGTGGCGTCCAGGAACGCGAGCGTGTCGCGTCGCCGGGCCAGGGGGTTCCGGTAGCTTCGTCGACCTTCCGCACCACCAGTGCGCAGGCTCAAGCTCTCGGCGATGATGCGCTGCCAGCGAGGGTCGAGTTGCCTTGCTGCATAACGTCCTGCGCCAGTTTTGGAAGTCAGCTCCCCGGTGGCGACGAGATGGTGCAGACGGCTCACCCCGAGCACCGCCCACACCGGGAACAGCGGGCTCATCCCGAGCGCGAGCGACAACGCACTGGTGCGCCGGTTCTTCTCCCACCACGGCCGCCAGTAGCTGCTCAGGTTGTCGACAGTGAACGCGCGCAAGGCATCCTGATCCGCCCAAACGTCCACATCGGACGGCTCCGGTCCGCGCAGCGCGATCCCGCGCCTGGCGAGTTCGCAGAACGTCACCGGGTTGAGACCGTCTCGTCCCGCCTCGGTGAAACGGCTTTCCTGTGCGCACGGAACGTCCGGGCAGTCGTCGGGCCCGGCGGCGAGATCGGCCCAGGTGAGCACGGAGCCGTCGAAATGCGGCTTCGGAAACCGGGTGACTGTCGTGGCATGAGCCTGCGCCAGCGCTGAAATCTCAACCCGATCCGGACGTCGATCAGTGACCGCGACGAAATCGATGTCGCTGGCGGTGCTCAGCCGTCCGCGCCCGGCGCCGCGGGCGTGGAAGTCGCCGAAGCAGACCGAACCGACCAGGTAAAAACCCGTCACCAACCCGGGCGCGGCTAAGTCCACTGTGGACAGAAACAGTGTGGTGCTTCGGCGGACTTCCTCAGGTATCTCACTCGGCACGCCTGCCACGTTACCGAGTTACGCGAGTTCGGCGGCGGCCCTCGCCAGGTCGTCGACGCTGCCGGACATGACCGTGCGGACGTGCTTGGTGAGGTGGTCCAACGGCCAGTCCCACCACGCGATCGCCAACAGTCGTTCGACGTCCTCGTCGCGATACCGGCGGCGGATCAGCTTGGCCGGGTTGCCGCCGACGATGCCGTAGTCGGGCACGTCGTCGACCACGACCGCCCCGGACGCGACGATCGCGCCGTGTCCGATGCGGACGCCCGGCATGACCATCGCCCGGTAGCCGAGCCAGACGTCGTTGCCCAGCAGCGTGTCGCCGCGGCCGGGCAGGCCGGTGATGGCGTCGAAGTGCTCGGCCCAGTCGCCGCCCATGATCGGGAACGGGAACGTCGACGGCCCGTCCATCCGGTGGTTCGCGCCGTTCATGATGAACCGCACGCCCTCGCCGAGCGCGCAGTACTTGCCGATCACGAGCCTCTCCGGCCCGTAGTGGTACAGCACGTTGCGAGTCTCGAAGGCGGTCGGCTCGTCCGGGTCGTCGTAGTAGGAGAACTCGCCGACGTCAATCAGCGGCGACGTGACCAGCGGTTTCAGCAGCACCACTCGCGGCTGCTCGGGCATCGGGTGCAGGACGTTCGGATCGGGGGAAATGGGTTCTCTCCTCGCGGTGACAGGCTCGGCGGCGGGTTCAACGGCGGGCTCGGCAGGGGGCGGCGGGTTCAGCCGCGAGCGATGGCGGGTTCGGCGCTGGGCGGTGGGCTGGCTTAGCGGCGAGCAACGGCGGATTCAACGGCGGACAGCGGCAGATTCGGCAGCGGACGGTGGTGGATTCGGCGGTGGGCGGCGGGTTCAGCGGCGGACGGTGAGGGGCTCGGCAGTGGGCGGCGGCCCCGGCGGCGGGCGGTGGGCGGTGGCAGGTTCGACGGCGCGCTTAGCGGCGAACGGCGACGGGGTTCGGCGGTGGGCTGGCTTAGCTGCGAGCAGCGGCGGATTCATCGGCGGACGGTGGCAGGTTCGGCAGCGCGCGGTGACGGGTTCAGCGGCGAACAGCGGTGGGTTCGGCGGCGGACGGTGAGGGGCTCGGCGGTGGGCGGCGGGTTAGGCGTGGGCGGTGACAGGCTGAGATCGGCGGGTTCAGCGGCGAACAGCAGTGGGTTCGGCGGTGGACGATGGGTTCAGCGGCGGACGCTGCGAGGCTCGGCGGAGGGCTTAGCAGCGAACAGCGGTGGGTTCGGCGGAAGGCTCGGCAAGAGGCAACGGGCTCAGCAACGGGCGGCAGCAGACCCGAAACCCAGCCACGTGTGCCGGTTGCCCCACCAGCACCAGCCGACCTTCGGGGCGTTGCGGCGTTCGCTGCCGTCGCGGCCGGTGCCGTTGCTGATCCACAGTGCCGGCGTGCGGGCGTCGAATTTGCCGTTCTCCTTGCGCAGCCGGGAGCCGATGGTCATGAAGCAATGGTTGCGCTCGAGCGCCGACGGTTGCTGCAGCACCCAGTGAATCCCCTCGGTGAGCAGCAGTGGACTGCGCCCGGCCTTGGTGATCGCGGGCAGGGCTTCCTCGGGGCTCCAGTTGGCCATCTCGTCGCCGCGGTCGAGGCCGGTGACGAGGTACAGCGGTGCGTCGGGCAGGTCGATGTCGCGCGGCGCGAACTGGTCGACGTCCGGCATGTCGGTGACGACGAATCCGGCCTTTCCTTCGCGCCGGAGCAGCGGCGAGAGCGCCGACGCGGGTGCCCGGTCCGGGTGGACCGCCAGCAGCGCGCCGTCGGCGACGTGGTGCTCCGCGGCGAAAGCACGCAAGTCGTCGGCGGAAAGCTGGGCGATCTCGGGCACTCCCAGCGCGATGAGGTGGTCTGCCTGGTCCGCGAGCGACGGGAGGGCAGCGATCGACAAGTGGTTCTCCTTCGGGCTATATTTACGTCGGTAGTAAAAGTATGCCGAGTCTCCACATGGGTGTCAAGGTAAATTTACGTCGGAGGTAAGTTTTCGATGGATGTGGGCCTGCGGGAAGCCAAGAAGCAGGAGACGCGCCAGCTGATCTCCGACCACGCGACGCGGCTGTTCCTGGAGCAGGGCTTCGAGGAGACGACGATCGCGCAGGTCGCGGCGGCCGCGCGGGTCGCGAAGAAGACGGTGACCAACTACTTCGCCCGCAAGGAAGACCTGGTCCTCGACCATCAGGACGAGTTCGTCGCGACCCTGGCGGCGGCGGTGTGGGCGCGCGAACCGGGGGAGTCGGCGCTCGCGGCGCTGCGGCGGGCGTTCGAGGCGGCGGTCGCGACGAGGGACCCGGTCGTCGGGTTCGCCGGGCTGGAGTTCAGCCGGATGATCGCCGAGAGCCCGACGCTGTCCGCCTGCCTGCGCGGCCTGCACGAACAGCGGGAACGGGCGCTGGCCCAGGCACTGGCCGACGCAGTCGGCAGCCCCCGGACGGACATCACCGTCCGCACGGCAGCCGCGGTGCTGGGGGCCGTGCACCACAGCCTGTTCCAGCGGATCGAGGAGCTGACGCTGGCCGGACGGCCCGCCGACGAGGTCGCGGAGACGGTCGCGGCGGAGGCGGCGCGGGCGTTCGACCTGCTGGAACCTGCGCTGGGGGACTACGCGGTGGCCTGATCCGGGGAGCCTCCGCAGACAGTGTTCGAGCAGCCGCCTCCCCGCCGTCCGAAGAAGTTTTCCCGGTGATGTCGATCCGCGTGCACCCCGATCGTCGCTTCAGTGAGACGACTGGAAAGACACGCAGGGGAGACAGAAATGAGCGCCGGACGACGCGAGTGGCTGGGCCTGGCAGTACTGGCCTTGCCGACCGTGCTGTTGTCGCTGGACATGAGCGTGCTGCACCTCGCGGTTCCGCACCTCGCCGCGGATCTGCGGCCGTCCAGCACGCAATTGCTGTGGATCATCGATATTTACGGCTTCATGATCGCCGGATTCCTCGTCACGATGGGCACGCTCGGCGACCGGATCGGCAGGCGGAAGCTGCTGATGATCGGCGGCGGCGCATTCGGGCTCGCGTCGGTCGCGGCGGCGTTCTCGACCACTCCGGAGATGCTGATCGCGGCGCGGGCCGTGCTCGGGATCGCCGGGGCGACGCTCATGCCGTCGACGCTCGCGTTGATCAGCAACATGTTCCCGAACCCCAAACAGCGCGGCACCGCGATCGCGGTGTGGATGAGCTGTTTCATGGGCGGCATGGTGGTCGGCCCGGTCGCGGGCGGGTTCCTGCTGGAGCATTTCCGCTGGGGTTCGGTGTTCCTGATGGGCGTGCCGGTGATGGTCCTGCTGCTCGCGACCGCGCCGAAGCTGGTTCCCGAATACCGCGACAACGCCGCCGGGCGCCTCGACCTCGCCAGCGTCGCCCTGTCGCTCGCCGCGATCCTGCCGGTCATCTACGCGCTCAAGGAAATCGCCAAGAACGGCTTGTCCCTGACCGAAATCGTCGTGCTCGTCGCGGGGCTCGCGGTCGGCGTGGTGTTCGTCCGGCGGCAGCGGCGGCTCGAGCATCCGCTGCTGGACCTGCAGTTGTTCCGGGTGCGCGCGTTCAGTGCGGCGGTGGCGATCATGCTCGTCGGCGCGGTCACCATGGGCGGCGTGTTCATGCTGGTCAGCCAGTATCTGCAGATGGTCGCCGGGCTGAGCACGGTCGACGCGGGGCTGCTGCTGGTTCCGCAGGCGCTCGCGGTGGTCGCCGGGTCGATGATCGCGCCGCGGCTGGCGCGCCGGTTCCGGCCGGAATTCGTACTGGGCTTCGGAATGCTGATCGCGGCGGGCGGAATCCTGTTGTTCACGCTCGCCAATGGGGCAGGCGGGGTGGCTTTCGTGGTGCTGGGCATGTCGGTCGCCAGCTTCGGCATGGGGCCGCAGGGCGTGCTGTGCACCGAAATGGTGGTCGGCTCGGTCCCGCCGCAGCGGGCCGGCGCGGCTTCGGCGATGTCGGAGACCAGCGCGGAATTCGGGATCGCCATGGGGATCGCGGTGTTCGGCAGCGTCGCGACGGCGGTGTACCGCGACCAGATCGCGGTACCAGCCCACGTGCCCGCCGCGGCGGCCGCCCAGGCGACCGACAGCATGGCCGGTGCGATGGAGGCGTCGGCGACGCTGCCCGGCGCGACCGGCGAACAGCTGCTGGCCACGGCACGCGACGCGTTCAGCTCGGGACTGCACACGGTCGCCGGGATCGGCGCGGCGATCGTGGTGGTGTTCGCGGTGGTGGGGATGGTCGCGCTGCGGCGTTCGCCGGCGGCGGCGAAGGCAGCGGAACCGGTGCCGGTCGCGTCTTAACCTGTTGTGCGGTAACGGGTTTACCTGTGACAAGAGGGCCGGTGGTCCAGCCGAGCGTTCAGCCCGGCCGGACCACCGGCCCGCAGTCGTAAGATCTCAGGGTTTCCGCGCGACCCCGACCGCCACGATCCGCTGGGCGACCGTCGGCTCGCTGAGCAGCGGGCCGTCCGGCCACCATTCGACCACCGGCACGATTTCCGCGGGCTTGTTCGGCCCGCTCGGGATCAGTTCCATGCCGTGGAACAGTTCCTTGATCTCGGCGCGGGTGCGGGACGAGACGTCCTTCATCGACCCGTTGTGGATCGATTCGATGATGCCCTGCACGGCTTCGTCGTCCTCGGAACCGTCGTGCGGGTCGAGCAGGTGCGAGATCGCCACGTACGAACCGGACGGGAGCCGGTCGATGAATTCCTTCGTCACCTTCGCCGGGACCTCGCGGTCGCCGGTCTGGTGGTGCAGGGCGAGCAGGAACAGCACCGCGATCGGCTGGTTCCAGTCGAGGTGCTCGGTGACCGTCGGATGGTCGAGAATGCTCGGCGGGTCGAAGAAATCCGCCTGGATGTATTCGGTGAATTCGTTCTCGTCGAGCAGCGCTCGCCCGTGGCTGGCCACCACCGGGTCGTAGTCGACGTAGACGACCTTCGCGCCCGAATCCCCGCGCTGGACGATCTGGTGCACGTTTTCCGAGGTCGGCATGCCGGAACCGCAGTCGATGTACTGGCGGATGCCGGCGTGGAAGGCGAGGAACCGGCAGATCCGGGTCAGCAGGTGCCGGTTGACCCGCGCGGTTTCCGCAACGTCCGGCATCACCCGGGCGATTTCCCTGGCGACCTGCCGGTCGATCTCGTAATTGTCTTTCCCGCCCAGCAGATAGTCGTACACGCGGGCGGCGCTCGACTGGTTCGGGTTGACCCCCGGCGGTGCGTTGACAGCGTCGGTCACGACGCGTACCTCCCGCGTGTTGACACGGTGATAGATGCCACACCGAGAGTAGCGGACTTCGGGGACGCCGCGAAACCGGTGCGGCTAAGACTCCAGCAGGGCTCGTTTCAGCGCGCTGACCAGCTCCTCCAGCACGGGTTCCGGCGCGCCGAAGGTGAGCCGGACGTGCGTGTCCGGAGCATGCAGGTCGGCGCCGCGGATCGCGGTGACTCCGTTGCGCAGCAAGGCTCGGTCGATGTCTTCCGGGGCAGCGCCGAGCCGGCCGCAATCGGCGAGCAGGAACGCGCCGCCGCCGGGGCGCACTGGTGCGGGGAGCCCGCTGGCCGCGATGCCGTCGCACACGAGGTCGCGCTTCCGCTGGTACGTCACGAGTTCGCGGTCGAGCCACTCGCGCGGTCCGGTGAGGGCGGCGGCCGCCGCGTGCTGTGCGACCGCGCCGCAGCAGACGGCTTCCCATTGCAGGCGGCGTTCCATCGCGTCGATGATTTCCGGCGGGGCCAGCACATAGCCGATCCGCCAGGTCGCCAGCGCGTAGTACTTGCTGAGGCTGGTGACGGTGATCAGGTGCGGCCACTCCCCGGCCGCTCCCTCGATCGGATGGTGTTCGTTCCGGTCATAGGCGAAGTGCCGCCACGAATCGTCGGAGATCACGACAAGGCCGTGGCGGGCGGCGAGGCCGACCACCGCGGCGATGGTTGCGGCATTGGGGAGGTAGCCGGTGGGATTGACCGGATTGCACAGGAGAATGGCGCGGCTGCGCGGGGTGACCGCGGCGGCCATGCGGTCGAGATCGAAGGTCCAGTCCTCTCGGGAGGGGACGTACGCGGGCACGGCGCCGGATTCGCGGATCGCCCCGTCGAAGAAGTACGCCGGGGTCGGCACGATCACCTCGTCGCCCGGCTCGAGGACGGTGCGCAGCACAAGGGAAAGCCCGTGCTGCGCGCCGTGTGTCACCAGCAGCCTTCGTTCGGGATCGATGCCGGGACCGAGTTCCGCGGCGATGGCCGACCGGAGTTCGGGAAGGCCCCGGCTGTCGCGCGGGTCGGGTTTGTCCATCGCCAGCCGGACGGCCTCGCGGACGTGTTCGGGCATCGGCAGGACCGGGGCTCCCACGAGCGGGAGCATCCGGACGCCGGTGCGGCGGGCCCGGTCGCGAGCGCTCAGCGCGCCCAGTGCCGGGACATCGCGAGAGGCGGGGAGAGTCCAGGAGGTCGAACTGCTTCGCGGCATACGAGCAGCTTCGCACATTGAGATATCAGTATCAACGGTAGATATCTTTGGAGGTCTCTGAAGATGTACCCGTGCCATATCAACCAGCAATACTGGTATTCTGAGTGGGTGTCCGACATCCACGACGTTCTCACCGGCACGCCGCACATCCCCGCGCTGCTGCTGGTCGGCCAGGACGAATCCGGCCTCGACCGGACCAGCCAGGCGTACCGGGCGATCCGCCGGCAGATCATCGATCTGACGCTGCGTCCCGGCAGCAGTTTCACCGAGACCTCGCTCGCGCAGCAGTGGCAGATCAGCAAGACGCCGGTGCGCGAGGCGCTGGCCCGGCTGCGCCGAGACGGTCTGGTCAGCGCGCTTCCGCGCGCGGGCTACCTCGTCAGCTCGATCACGTTGCAGGACACCGACGATCTCTGCGGCCTGCGTACGCTGCTGGCCGCAGAGGCGGCTGCCGAAGCGGCCCGCAACGGCATCTCGGTGCCCGCGATCGAGCGGCTCGAAGTGCTGTCGAAAATCGCATCGGACTACGTCCCGGGCGAGACGGCGCTCGACGACTGGCTGCCGGTCGGGATCGAATTCGAGGCCATCATGGCCCACTTCAGCGGCAACAGCCGGCTCGTCAAATCGCTCGTCGACGTCCTCGACGAACTGGAACGGGTGCTGCGGATGGTGTTGATGATCGCTCCGGACGTCGCGAGCCCGCCGGGTGAACTGCACGCGATTTTCGAGAGCCTGCGCGACCGTGACGCGGAGGGTGCGCGCTTCTCGATGCGGGCCCGGTGCGAGCGGGTGCGCCGTGACGTGCTCCAAGTGCTGACCAAGAGCACTTCGGTCAGCAGGGCGAACATCGAAATACCGCTGAATTGACCGGTGCGGTCCGGGGAGCACGGTCTCCCCGGACCGCTCCGCTCAGACCGCGGTCGGGAAGTGCAGGCTCGCCTCCTCTGGCGCCTCCGGCCAGCGGCTGGTCACCGCCTTGGCGCGGGTGTAGAAGGCGACGCCCTCGGGGCCGTGCATGTGGTGCGCGCCGAACAGGGACTGTTTCCAGCCGCCGAACGAGTAGAACGCCATCGGCACAGGGATCGGGACGTTCACGCCGATCATCCCGACCTGCACCGACCGCTGGAACTGCCGCGCCGCCCGGCCGCTGCCGGTGAAAATCGCGGTGCCGTTGGCCCAGTCGCTCGCGTTGATCAGGTCGATCGCCTCGGTCAGCGAATCGACGCGCACGACCACGAGCACCGGGCCGAAGATCTCGTCGCGGTAGACGCTCATCTCGGGGGTCACGCCGTCGAAAAGCGTTGGCCCGACGAAGAATCCGCTGTCCTCGACGGTGATATCTCTCCCGTCGACGACGAGTTCGGCACCCGCCGCGACCCCGGCGTCGAGGTAGCCCCGGACGCGCTCGAGTGCTTCCGGCGACACGACAGGTCCCATCTCAGACCCTGGTGCCAGCCCCGGACCGACCTTGATCGCACGGGCCTTTTCGCCGATCAGCTTGACCAGCGGCTCGGCCACGTCACCGACCGCGACGGCCACCGAAATCGCCATGCACCGCTGGCCCGCAGATCCGTACGCGGCGGAAACCAGGTGCTCGGCCGCGTTTTCGAGATCGGCGTCGGGCAGGACGACGGCGTGGTTCTTCGCGCCGCCGAGCGCCTGCACGCGCTTGCCGTTCGCGGTCGCGCGCTCGTGCACGTACCGCGCGATCGGGGTCGAGCCGACGAACGACACCGCGGCGACGTCCGGATGGTCCAGCAACGCGTCCACCGCGACCTTGTCGCCGTGCACGACGTTGAAGACGCCGTCGGGCAAACCGGCCTCGGCGTAGAGTTCGGCGACGAAGTTGGCCGCGGAAGGGTCGCGTTCGGACGGTTTGAGCACGAACGTATTGCCGGTCGCGATGGCGATCGGATGCATCCACATCGGGACCATGGCGGGAAAGTTGAAGGGCGTGATGCCCGCGCACACGCCGAGCGGCTGCCGGAAGGAAAACAGGTCGACGCCGGTCGAGACCTGGTCGGAGTACTCGCCTTTGAGCAGCTGCGGGATCCCGCAGGCGAAATCGATCACCTCCAGGCCGCGGACGAGTTCGCCCTTCGCGTCCTCGAAAACCTTGCCGTGTTCGGCGGAAACGATCCGTGCCAGGTCGTCGAGTCGGCTTTCGACCAACGTGCGGAACGCGAACATGAGCCGCGCCCGGCGCATGACCGAGGTGTCGGCCCAGTCCGGCGCCGCGATGCGCGCGGCTCGCACCGCGGCGTTGACGTCGGCCGGCTCGGCGAGCAGGACGTCGGCTTGGCGCTCGCCGGTAGCCGGGTTCCACACCGGCGCGGTCCGGGTCGAATGACCGGTGGTTTCCCGGCCGCCGATGCGGTGTCGGATGGTAGGGTGCACGAGGGAACTCGCCTTCTGGTCAGGGTTTCGGGCAGCACCGGACCCCGGTGCTGTGATCTGGCAAGGGTTTTCGCCGCGGGAAAGCTCAGACGATGAGGTCGCCGCCGTTGATGTCGATCGCGGCGCCGGTGATGTAGGCCGCTCGGTCGGACGCGAGGAACGCGACGAGTTCCGCGACCTCCCAGGGCATCCCGGCGCGCGGCACCGGGAACGAGCGGGTGGCTTCGCCGAGCGCGGCGGCGGAAAGCAGGCCGCGGACCATCGGGGTGTCGATCAGGCCGGGACAGACGGCGTTGACCGTGATCCCGTCCGGCCCGTAGTTCTTCGCGAGGTGCCGGGTGAGGCCGAGGACGCCGTGCTTGGCCGTCGTGTAGTGCGCGCCGCCCGCGGTGCTGATCGTTTTTCCCGCGGTAGAAGAGAAATTGACGATCCTGCCCCAGCCGCCGGCTCGCATCGCGGGCAGCGCGCGCTGGCAGCACAGGAACGTGCCGTGCACGCTGACCGCGAGCACCCGATTCCACTCGGCCTCGGTGATATCTTCAAATGCCGTCGGTGGTGCGATACCCGCCGCGTTGACGAGGATGTCGAGCCGGGTTTGTTCGGCCAGCACCGCGTCGAAAGCGCGGCCGACCCGAGCGGCATCCGTGATGTCCACCGCGATCGACCGGATCCGCTCCGCCGGAACCGCCAACGTCGCCGCCAGTTCCTCGGCGGCTGGCGCGGCGGGGTCGAACACCGTGACGGTCGCGCCCCGGCTGGCCAGCGCGTGCACTGTGGCCAGACCCATGCCGCTCGCGCCGCCGGTCACGATCGCGACCCGTCCGGCGAGTTCCCGGCTGTCCGTGCTGGTAGGAGCGCGGAGATCCTCGACGGCGGTCATGCGGCCGCCAGCAGACCGCGGACCCGGCCGAAAGCCGCGGCCGCCTGTTCGAGGTGCTCCCGCGTGTGCGAGGCCGAGACCTGCACGCGGATCCGCTCTTCACCCGCCGGGACGACCGGATGCGAGAGCGCGAAGACCAGGACGCCTTCCCGTCGCAGTGCCGCTGCCATATCAACGGCGAGCGTTCCGCCTCGCAGCATCACCGGGACGATCGGATGTTCGCCGGGCAGCACCTCGTACCCGAGATCCCGCAAGGCGCTGCGCAGCCAGGAAGTGTTGGCGGCCAGGCGTTCTCGCAGTTCTGGGCGGTGAATAGCGAGCCGGATCGCAGTCAGTGCGGCGGCCGCGAGCGGAGGTGCCATCGCGTTGGTGAAGACGTACGGCCGCGAAACCTGGCGCAGGGTTTCGGTGACCGCGCGCGGCCCGGCGACGAAGCCTCCGGCCGCGCCGCCGAGTGCCTTGCCGAGTGTTCCGGTGACGAGGTCGACCTCACCGGCAAGGCCGAAGTGCTCGGCAGTGCCGCCGCCGAGCACCCCGGTCGCGTGCGAATCGTCGACCAGCAGCACCGCGTCGTACCGCCGCGCCAGCTCGGCGAGCCGGGGGAGCGCGGCGAGGTCGCCGTCCATGCTGAACACGCCGTCGGTCACGATCAACCGGTGCCGTGCCTCCGTGCTCTCGGTGAGATATCGCTCCAGCTCGTTGAGATCCGAGTGGGCGTAGACGCGCCGCTGGGCCTGCGACAGCCGGATGCCGTCGATCAGGCTGGCATGGTTGAGCGCGTCGCTGAAGATCACGTCGTCCGGGCCGAGCAGGGCGGCGAAGACACCGAGGTTCGCGTCGAAGCACGAGCCGTACAACACGGCGTCCTCGGTGCCGACCAGCTCGGCGATGGCCGTCTCGAGTGCACTGTGGACACTTCGGGTACCGCAGAGCACTCGGCCCGCGGCCACGCCGAGTCCTTGATCGCGCATCGCTTCCCGGGCCGCGGCAAGGACTTCCGGGGATCCGGCGAGGCCGAGATAGTCGTTCGAAGCGAGATTGACCAGGAGTTCGCCGTCCAAGCTCAACGTCGGTCCCTGCGCACCGGAGACCACTAGGTCGCGCCGAGGCGGGCGGCCCTCGAGTTCGGTGCGGAGCCGGTCCAGCAACGCCGTGTTCACGCGGTGTCTCCGATCCATCCGGCGCAGGACACGACCTCGAATCCTCGGCTGGGAAAGACTTTGTCCAGCAGGAAGTCGTTGACCGCCGGATCGCTGTCGGCGCATCCGTCGCGCAGCACGGTCACCGGGTAACCGCGATCCGCCGCGTCGTAGCACGTGGCGGTGACCATCGCGCTGGTCGCCACCCCGGCGACCGCCAGGTCACGGACGCCCCGAGCGCGGAGCACGAGGTCGAGGTCCGTGCCCGCGAACGCGCTGGCGCGGCGTTTCAGGACGACGACGTCCTCCTCGGACACCGGTAACGCCAGTTCGGTGCCCGGCGAGCCCTCGTGGAACGCATCGCCGGCGTCGAAGAACGACCGGTAGAGCGCGCCGTCGGGCAGGTCGGTCCCGTTGTCCCGCATGGCGAAGTGCACGAAGACGACGAGCGCCCCGGCTTTCCGGGCGCGCGGCAGCAGCCCGGTGAGCGGTGCCACGACCTGGCGGGCGAACGGGTAGCCGTCCGTGATGCCCCGCTGGATGTCGCCGACGATCAGTGCAGTGGTCATGAAAGGTTCCCGTCCAGTCGTTCCATCCGCCGCCCCGTGGTGAGCAGGGCGACCAGTCCTGCCGTCATGATGATCGCGATCGCCAGCAGCGCACAGGTGAAACTGCCGGTCGCCGACGCGACCGCGCCGGTGAAGTACGGCCCGATGAACCCGCTGAGGTTGCTGACCGAGTTGATCAGCGCGATCCCGGACGCTGCGGCCGCGCCGGTCAGCCCGATCGCCGGGATCCGCCAGAACTGCGGCATCGCGGTGAGAATCCCGGAAACGCTCAGGCAGACCGCGATGACGAACAGCGTGCCGCTGCTGGTCAACGTCGCCAGCAGCAGGCCGACAATACCGAGCGCCATTGGTATGGCAGTGGCCGTCACTGCTGTACGCCGGGCCGCGAAACGAGCCCATACCAGCAGCGCCAGCAACGCCACCGCGTAGGGAATCGCGGACAACAGCACGCTGCTGACGTCTCCCGCGCCGCCGATGCTGTGCGTGATGGACCGCAGCATCGTCGGCAGGAAGAACTGGAGCGGGTAGAGCCCGAACGCGATGGCGAACCAGGTCACGGCCATGATCCAGACCCGGCGGCTGGTCAGTGCCTCGCGCAGGCCGGAAAGCGCGCCGTGGGCCCGGTGTTCCTCGGCTTCCGCGGCCAGCGTCGCCTCGATCGCGGCCTTCTCGTCGTCGTCGAGCCAGCGCGCGGTCGCGGGGCGGTCGGGAAGGAAGACGAAGACCAGGATGCTGACCACCACCGTCAGCAGTCCCTCGACCAGGAACAACGACCGCCAGCCCGCGATGCCGAACAGTTGCTGGCCCCATTCGAGCAGCGCGGCGGCCAGCGGCGAGCCGATGATCGAGGACACCGGTGTCATCAGGAAGAACGCCGACAACGCCCAGGAACGCTGGCGGCGCGGGAACCACAACGTCAGGTAGAGCAGGATCCCGGCGGCGAGCCCGGCCTCGGCGAACCCGAGCAGCAGCCGGGCCAGATACAGCGTCGCGGCCGAGTTCACCGCCGAGGTGGCCGCGGTGACCAGGCCCCAGGTGATCATGATGCGCGCGATCCATTTGCGCGCGCCGAACCGCCGCAGCGCCAGGTTGCTCGGCACCTCGACCAGGATGTAGCCGATGAAGAACAGTCCGGCGGCGAGCCCGATCTGGCCGGTGCTCAAGTGCAGGTCGCGGGACATCGGGGCGGCGAGGTAGCCGACGTTGGCGCGGTCGATGTAGCTCGCCACGTAGGCGAGGCCGACCAGCGGGATGATCCGGATGCCCGCTTTCCGCCAGGTGCGCGGAGCGACGCTGCTCCGGCCGGCGGCGACATGGGAACTCATGGCGAAGTCCGATCTGTCGGGGAATGGGAGTGGTGGTGCGTCAGCGCGCCTTGCCGCGTGCGGCGGCGGTGGCGGCCAGGTCGATCCCCCCGTCGTCGATGACGACGCCGTAGTCCCGTTCGGCTCCCTCGCGGGTGACCTTGCCGTCCAGGACGTCTTCGAGCACCCGTTCCGGCTCACGGCCGAACGGGTGTCCGTGACCGCCCCCGCCTGCGGTCACGTGCCGGTGCCGGGTTCCGGCGGTCATGGCGAAATGCGGTTTGGACTCCAACACGCGTTCGCCCGGGCCGCCTTGGTCGAGGACGTTGAGCGACGGAGTCCCCGGCGCGCCGCCGGACAGCCCGTACGGCAGGAACTTCCGCCGGTCGGACCGGATCTGCACGCTGGCCTCGGGAGCCAGCAGCGTCATGTCGCGGAACGTCGCGAGGCCGCCGCGCCAGCGTCCCGCGCCGCCGCTGTCGGGCAGGTAGCCGTAGCCGTCGATGCGGAGATGGCCGGAGCGTTCGAGTTCCTCGACCGGGGTGTTGGTCAGGTTCGCGCCCAGCGAGCTGATCCCGTCGACGCCGTCGCGGTCGGGCCGGGCGCCCCACGCGCCGGCGAGCGGATCCCACAGCACCATGGATTCGCCGTCCGGGCCGACGAGTCCGATCGCGATGCCGTCCGGACCCCCCTCGCCCGCGGCGGGCACCCGGTCCGGGAACACCGGTGCGAGCGCGCCGAGCACCGCGTCGATGATCCGGAAGCCGACCAGTCCGCGTGCCCCGCGAGCGGCCGGGCGCTGTCCATTGAGGATGGACGCCGGCGGGATGACGAAACTGAACGGCCGATAGAAGCCGCTGTTCGCCGGGATGTCGGAGGCGAGGACGCCTTGCAGTGCGGCGTAGGCGGCGGAGCGGGTGAACGATTCGGTCGCGTTGAGCGCGGAGCCGACCTGCGGCGAGGAACCGGTGAAGTCGAGTTCGATTCCGGATTCCGACAGGGTCGCTTTGACGCGGATCGGGATCGGCCCGGAGCCGAGTCCGTCGTCGTCGATGTGATCGGTGAACTCGTACGTGCCGGGAACGGCTTCGGCGAGTGCGGCGCGCAGGAGGGTTTCGGAGTAGTCGAGCAGTTCGTCGATCAGCTCGGAGAGCCGGTCGACGCCGTGGCGAGCGGCGAGGGCGCGCAGTCCTTCGGCTCCGGTGTGGCAGGCGGCCAGCTGGGATTCCAGGTCGCCGCGCAGGAGTTCTGGTTCGCGGACGTTGCGCAGCAGCACGCGCAGGAAGGTTTCGTTCGTGGTGCCCGCGTCGATCAGCCGCGAGGGTGGGATCTGAATTCCCTCGGCAAAGATATTAGTGGACTGGACTGCCATCGACCCGGCCGCCCAGCCGCCGACATCGGTGTGGTTGACGACGGTGACCGCGAACCCGAGCAGCGTTTCCCCGCCGAACACCGGGGAAACCGCGAAGATGTCCGGCAGGTGCATGCCGCCGAGCGACGGGTCGTTGAGCAGGTAAAGGTCGCCGGGCGCCACCGAATCGCCGAACTCGGCGAGGATCGCTTCCATCGCGTCCGGAATGGACCCGAGGTGCACCGGAAGCGTGTTCGCCTGGGCGATCACCCGGCCGCGGGCGTCGCACAGCGCGGCGGAGAAGTCCATGCTGGACGCGACGAGCTGCGAATGCGCGGTGCGCAGGACGGTGATCGCCATTTCGTCGGCGATCCCGGTGACGGCGTTGCGGAAGACCTCGAACGTCACGGCGTCGCGGATCATGCGGCACTCCAGGTGATCACGATGTTGTTGAACCGGTCGCGGTGCGCCTGCGCACCGGGCGGGACGAGGGTGGTGGCGTCCATGTCCTCGATGATCATCGGTCCGGGCGCCGGGGTGGAGCCGAGCGCGGCGCGGGTGATGACAGGAGCGGAAACTGTTTCGGCGAAACGACATTCCCGGGTCGATGGTGCCTTGCTCTCGGACTCGGGGAGAGCCAGCACGTCCGAAATGGACACTGGAGTGGGCTGCCTTCCGCGCACCCGGAGGTTCACCGGCTCGACCAGGTCGTCGGTACCCGCTCGGCCGTAGGTGCGCTTGTGTTCGGCGTGGAACCGGACGCGGGTCTCGGCGAGCAGTTCCTCGGTGAGCTCGCCGTCGGGAACACGAATGCGTAGTTCGAAGCGCTGTCCGCGGTAGCGCATGTCCAGCAGGCGGTCCACGATCGCGTCCTCGCCGAGTTCCTCGCGGACCTTTTCGGACAGTCGCGCGAATTCCTCGGCGAGCGCTGGTATCTCAGCGAATTCGGCGCGGTACGGGGAGAGCTCGTGCCGTTCGGTGTCGGCGACGAGCAGGCCGAGGCTGCTGAAGAGTCCGGGGTGCACCGGCACGAGCACGGTGTCGATGCCCAGTTCGCGGGCCAGCGCGGCGGCGTACAGCGGGCCGGCGCCGCCGAACGCGACCATCGTGGCTTCGCGCGGATCCCTGCCGCGTTCGCTGGTGACCGCTTTGACCGCGGTTGTCATACTAGAGACGGCTACCTGATATGCCCCGCGTGCGGCCCCTGGGATGTCTTCGCCGAGCTGTTCGGCCACTGTGGACAGTGCTTTTTCGGCGAGGTCCGGATGGATCGCGACGCGCCCGCCTGCCAGGGACTGCGGGCTGAGATATCCGAGCGTGACGTTGGCATCCGTCAGGGTCGGCAGTTCGCCGCCCTGGCCGTAGCAGGCCGGCCCCGGCCGGGACCCGGCGCTCGCCGGTCCGACGTGGAGCGCACCCGCGGAGTCGACGGAGATGATGCTGCCGCCGCCGGACCCGACCTCGGCGATGTCGATCGACGGTGCCCGCACCGGGTAGCCCGCCCCGGAACTGAGCCCGCGTGCCACGTTCATCCCGCCGCCGACCTCGTAGTCCGCGGAGACGAACGGTTCCCCGTGCTCGATCAGCGAGGCCTTCGCCGTGGTGCCGCCCATGTCGAAGGCGACCACTGTGGACAGTCCGATCAGCTGCCCGAGCTTTTGCACCGCGGTGACCCCGGCGGCTGGGCCGGACTCGATGATCTGCACCGGCCGTCGCACGACCGAAGCCGCATCGAGCAGGCCCCCGCTGGACTGCATGACCAGCAGCGGCGCACGGACGTTCTCGGCGCGCAGTCCCGCTTCCAGCCTGGTGAGGTAACCGTGCACCGCCGGGCCCACGTAAGCGTTGACGGCCGCGGTGCTGGTGCGTTCGAATTCGTGTGGCTGCGGAGAAACGTCGACTGATGCGGTGACGTAGACCTCGGGCAGCTCGGTGCGCAGCAACTCGGCGACCCGCCGTTCCTCGTCCGGCCGGATGTAGGAATTGAGCAGGCACACGGCGACCGCTTCGATGCCGTCCGCGCGCAATCGCCCGGCCAGCGCACGGACCTCGTCCGCGTCGGCCGAGGGGGAGAGCTGCCCGTCGGCGGTGATGCGCTGGTCGAGTTCGTAGCGATTCCTCCGGCGCGCCAACGGTTCCGGCTTCGACCAGGACAGGTCGTAGAGCGACGGACGCCGCAGCCGCCCGATCTCCAGCACGTCGCGGAAGCCGCGGGTGGTGACCACCGCGGTCCGGACTCCGCTCATCGACAGGATCGCGTTGGTGGCCACCGTGGTGCCGTGCAGCATCGCGACGACCGACTCCGCCTCCGTCCCGGCGGCCGACAGCACCGCGGTCGTCGCCGTCACCACGCCCTCGCCGTACTCGGGCGGGGTCGACGGCACCTTCATCGGGACGACCTCGCCTGCCGGGCCCAGCGCGATGACGTCGGTGAACGTACCGCCGATGTCGGCGCCGACCCGCCAGCCGGCCGGTTGAGGATCGTGACTGCGAGGCACTGCGATCTCCTTCGTTCAGCGAGCGACTGGGATCACAGTAAGTGTGCGTTGAGATATCAGCAAGGAGCAGTTGCCATTTTTTAATTCAGAACTGGTAGTAGCAGGAGGCGGCGGGTCGGGGGTTGCGGTGCGGTTCAGTGCGTGGACCTGCGGGTTCGGCCGGGCGGGATGGTGCGGGAGAGGTGATGTCCGGGTTTCGGCCGCGGCAGTCGCCCGACGCGAGGTGCGGCGCGGCTGGGATGCGAGGGGGTTCGGCGGTGTGAGGTGGGGCCCGGCGAGGACGTGCGGTGGGGCTCGGCGGGGAAGCGAGGGGGTGCGGCGGGGATGCGGTGCGGAGGCGAGGTGGGGTGCGACGAGGTCGCGATGTGGCGTGCGGCGGGGAGGTGCGGTGGGGCGCGACAGGGATGTGAGGCGGGGTCGGACGGGGTGCGAGGTGCGGCTCGGCGGAGACCTGAGGGTGGGTTCGGTGGGTTGCGAGGTGGGTTCGGCGGGTTGCGAGGTGGGGTCGGGCGGGGTGGGAGGTGCGGCTCGGCGGGGACGCGAGGCGGCGTGCGGCGCGGAGGCGAGGCGGGGGGGCGAGGTGGGGGGCGAGGTGGGGTTCGGCGGGGTCGCGATGTGGCGTGCGGCGGGGAGGCGCGGTGGGGCGCGACAGGGATGTGAGGTGGGGTGCGGCGGGGGTCGCGAGGCGGGGCGCGGCGAGGTCGTCGGGTGCGACTCGGCGGGGCGCGAGGTGCGGCGCGATACGGCCGGGTAGCGCGGAGCTGGCGGAAGAATTCGGTCGGCGGAGGGCGTGCTCTGCCTGTGCTCTGCCTGTGCCGAGCGTGCTTCCGCGCGGCCTTGGTCGCGGGAGACTTTAGGGGGGTCGCCGGACGGTACGTGCCAGGCGGTGCACCACGCCGTTTCTTCCGCGGGGCCGTACTCGTTCGCCAGTCGCGCGGCGGGCATCTGCCGCCGGACGCGGCGCAAAGTGGGTCGGAGTTCTGGTTCCCCGCGGGTTGTCGTGGTTATGCGTCAAGGGCGAGCAGCGCGCCGAGCAGTTCCTCCGGCGTTTCGACCTGCGGCAAATGCCCGGTACGAGGAAGCACAGTAAAGGTCGAACCCGGGATCGCCGCGGCATAGGCCTCGCCGTACCCAGGATCGGCGATGCGGTCGCTTTCGCCCCACAGGACGTGGACGGGGATGTCCGCTTTGCCCAGTCGCTCGGCCAGTGTCGGGTCGGTCATCGCCGGGCCGGTGTAACCCACCAGTGCCAGCACGTCGGGGCTCGGGCCGGTGCTCCCGGCGGGCGGTACCGGGGCCTTTGACGGGTCGTGGAACGAGAACTGCTGGATTTCGGCGACGGTCTTGCCGCGGACGTCGGCCAGCGGGTGTCCGGCGGCTTCGATGCCGATGCCGTCCACGATCACTGCGCGGCTGACGCGCGGGCTGTGCAGCAGGGCGATTTCCGCGGCCAGCCAGCCGCCGAAGGAGTTGCCGAGCACGGTCACGTTCGAGGCGTCTAGGTGCTCTAGCAGGGCGACGTACGCCTTGGCCAGTGCGGTGACGTCGGTGAGTTCAGCCGCTTTCGGGGTGCCGTTGAAACCGGGGTGGGTGGGGAGCAGGACGCGCGAGTGGGTGCGTTCGGCCAGCAGGTCAGCGAAGCCGGTCATAGTCGCGACGCCGCCTCCGCCGTGTAGCAGCAGGAACGTCCGGGTGCGGTCGTGGACGGTGAGTTCGACCGGTCCGGCCGAGGCGATCTGGAGTGTCTCCGAGGAAGTCATATCAGGAACCTTATATAAGGAAACTTAGATAAGCAACCTGTTTCGGAACGGGGTAGGCTCCCCGGTCATGAGGTACCGCCACGCCGACGTCGCACTGGCCGTCAAGCGCCTGCAGCATCGCCATCACCGCGCGCTGAGTCAGGCGCTGCAGCCACTCGGGCTGTCGCTCGTGCAGTGGGACACCTTGCGGCACTTGGCGAATCACCCGGAGGCGTCGCTGCACGACCTTGCCGTGCTGACCTTCCAGACCGACCAGTCCTTCGGCACGCTGGCCGCGCGGATGGTCGAGCGCGGCCTGATCGAGCGGGTGCCGGGGCCGGGTCGCGCGGTGCGGCATCGGCTTACGGAGGAGGGCTCTGAGCTGCGGGCGGCGGGGCAGGAACTGGCGGACGTCGTGGTGAAGAAGTCGTTCAGCCGGCTTTCGGCGGCTCAGCTCAACGAGCTGGGTGCGTTGCTGGATGTCGCGCTGGAGGAGGATCCGGCGTAACCGGTCAGGCGGTCGGCTAGGGCGCGCATCTGGTCGCGGAGTGCGTCCGGCCGCTCGATGACGAACGGCCGGTCGAGTGCGGCGAGGCGCGGCGGGATCCAGTCGAGGCGTTCGGCCCGGATTCGCGCGCGGACCCACGGGTCGTCGGCTTCCAGAATGGCGATGGACGGCGGGAACATCGCGCGGATTTCTTCTGCGGTCGCGCGGATCCGCACTGCTACCTCGTGCTGGTGCGGTGCTTCGGCGATGCCGGTGAGCACCTGGTGGGCGGGGTCGAAATCCGTTGGGGCGCTGAAGGTTCCGTCCTGCGGCTCGGCCCGCTCGATGCGGTCGACGCGGAACGTGCGCACCTGTCCGGCATTTGAGTCGAAGCCGGTGAGATACCAACGGCCGGAATGTGCCACGACACCGTACGGCTCGACGACGCGTTCGCTGCTTCGGCCGTGCGCCGCTGTGTAGGCGAGTTTGACCGGACGCTGGTCGCGCGCTGCCTCGGCGACTGCGAGGAGTACCTCTGCCTCGGCGGTGAGCGCGGGGCGAGCGGGCGTGGTGAAGTCGGCGACCTCCAGCAACGCGTCGAGCCGGCGGCCGAGCGCCTCGGGCAGCACCCGGCGGACCTTCGCGACCGCGCTTTCCGCCGCCGCGACCGACGTGGTGACCAGCCCGGCGCGCCGTCCCGCGACCAGCCCCAGCAGCACCGCGAGCGCCTCCTCGTCGGTGAGCATCAGCGGCGGCATCCGGTAACCGGGGGCGAGCCGGTACCCGCCGTAGCGGCCGCGCACGGAGCGGACCGGGATGTCGAGGTCGAGCAGGTGCTCGACGTACCGGCGAACGGTGCGTTCGTCCACGTCCAGCCGCCCGGCGAGTTCGGCGACGGTCCGGGTGCCGCCGCCCTGCAGGATTTCCAGCAGCGCCAGCACGCGTGCGATCGGCCGGGTCATGCGGAGAATTCTCGCAATACCGGGCGGATCCTGTCCACTATTGCTTCTAGCGTGGCCACTGAGCAACCAGAAAGGAATGTGGCCGTGCAGTTGACTTCTGTCCGCATCATCACCGGTGACGTCGACCGTTTGACGTCCTTCTACGAGCAGGTGACCGGTCTCGTGGCGAGCCGTCCGGCGAAGCAGTTCGCCGAGTTCGTCGGCGCGACGGCGACGCTGGCGATCGGAGCCGCCGAGACGATGGCGCTGTTCAGCGCGGGTGCGGCGGTGCCGGAGGAGAACCGGACCGTCATCCTGGAATTCCAGGTCGAGGACGTCGACCGGGAGTTCGCGCGGCTGCGGCCGCTGCTCGCTGAGGTCGTGCAGGAGCCGACGACGATGCCGTGGGGCAACCGTTCGCTGCTGTTCCGCGACCCGGACGGCAACCTCGTCAACCTGTTCGCGCCGCAGACCGAGGAGGCCCGCGCCCGGCTCGCCAGGTGACGGGAAATCGGCTCGCCCGACCGCCCGGAGACCGGCCAGGATCACCGCATGACACGTGCGCTTCTGCTGGACCGCTTCCGCTGGGTCGACGGACATGCCGACCTCTGGCCGGTTTTCCGGGACGGCGCGGCGTTCGCCGAGGTGGTCAAGGCACTGGCCGACCCGTTCCGGGACGCGGGGGTGACCGCGGTGTGCGGGATCGAATCGCGCGGCTTCCTGCTCGGCGGGGCCGTCGCGCTGGAACTGGGCGTCGGGTTCGCCGCGGTCCGGAAGGCAGCCGGGCTGTTTCCCGGCGAGAAGCTGACCCGCGAAACGGACCCGGACTACCGGGGCTTCCGGCATGTCCTGCGGATGCAGCGGTCGGCGCTGTCGCCGGGCGATCGGCTGGTGCTGGTGGACGACTGGATCGAGACGGGCAGCCAGGCTTCGGCGGTGCGCGACCTGGTGCGCGAGGCGGGCGCTGAGCTGGTCGGCTGCGCGGTGCTGGTCGATCAGCTCGACCCGGCGCTGCGTTCGCGCTTCGGGCGGGTGCATTCGTTGCTGGCCAAGGACGAACTGCCGGAGGAGTGACTACCGCTGGGGCAGCAGTTCCGGCGGCAGGCCGTTCGTTTCCTTGCTGCCGCGGAGGATCTGCGCCCGTCCGGCACCGGGCCAGCTGTTGACCCAGCTCGAGCCGAGGATTCCCTTGGCCTGCTTCTTCAAGGGTGCCAGCAGCCGCGCGCTTTCGCGGTACGTACCCGTCGAGGAGCCGGTCTGGACGAGGCTCGCGAGGGAGAGCGTGACCGGCACCCCGTCGGCGGACCAGTCGTGGCCCAGGACGGCGTCGGCGAGGGCCGTGATGTCCTCGATGCCGCATACGACCAGGAAATCGTCGCCGCCGACGTGGCCGACGGTGACGTCGCCGAGCCGCCGGGCGTGGTCGGTCAGCGCTCGGCCGATGGCGCGGATGAGGTCGTCGCCCGCGGCGAACCCGGCGGTGTCGTTGAGCCGTTTGAAGTGGTCGATGTCCAGCCAGGCCACGACGAACGGCCGTCCGGCTCCGGCCCGGCGGGCGACGTCCTGGGCGATCGCGTCGCTGCCGGGCAGCCGGGTGAGCGGGTTGAGCGCGACCGCGGCCTCGACCTTCACCGCGGCCATCCGGCGCATCACCTCGTTCGGCCGCACCACGCCCTGGTACCGGCCGGACGCGTCGGTCACGACGAGGTCGTCGCCGCTGTTCTCGGCCCCGCCGTCGGCGATGAGCTCGAGCAGTTCGCGGGTGCCGGTGTCGATCCGGACCAGCCGCGGCGGCCCGGCCAGTTTCGCGGCGGGTTTCCCGGAGTACAGCGCGTGCCCGTACCGGCCGGTCACCGCGAGCAGGAAGCGCATCCGGTCGATCGTCCACTGTGGACGCGCTTGCTGGTCGAGCCCGACGATGGCCTTCGGCGCGTGTTCGGCGGACAGGATCGCGTGAACGTCGTCGCACGTCGCGTCATCCGGCAGGGTTTTGGCCTGGCGGAGGAATTCGGGGATCCGCAGTCCGGCGGCGGGCGAGACGGCCGCGGTGCCCGGCTGATCGCCGCGTTCGGCGGCGGGCAGCACTCGCTCGGGGGCGGCGGTGGCGAACAGATTCCCTTGCACCAGCCGGATTCCCGAGCGCCGGGCGAGGTCGAGTTCCGCGTCGTTCTCGATTCCCGTCGCGACGAGCCGCAGGTCGGTTTGCGCGGCGAACTGCACCAGGGCCTCGACGAGCGCGACCGTCGCCGCGTTCGCCGGGAGCCGGCGCAGCGTCGCGCGGTCCAGTTTGATCATCTCGATCGGCGCTTCGGCGAGCAGGTTCATCGGCAGGCCCGCCGCGCCGAGCCGGTCGAAGGCCAGCCGGAAGCCCAGGTCGCGCAGCCGGTGCAGGCCTCGCAGCAGGGTGCCCGGATTCGGGAGGGCGAGCGGGGCGGTGACCTCCAAGACGACGTCGGCTGGTCGGCGGCCGGTGCGTTCCAGGGTCTGGAGCAGCGGGATGAACCGCTCGGCGGGCGCGCCGGCGGTGCTGGCGCTCAGGTTGAGGTGCAGCGACACCCCGGTCGCGTTCGGCGGGACCACCGCGGCCGCGCGGGCGGCGAGGTCGAGGTCGGCGTCGATCAGCTGCGCCTGGTCGCCCGCCGCGTCGAGAAGGTCCGGGACCCAGCCGGCGCCCGGATGCCCGACCGCTTCGACTGCGACCGCCGAGCCGCTGTAGAGGCTGTACAGCGGCTCGAAAGCGAAACGAACCTGGTCGGCGGGGGCGAGCACACGCAGATCCTCGCCTGGAACGCACGGATCTCCATGAAACCGTTATCTTCCGTTGACCTGCCCGGGCGGCGGCCGAACCGGAAAACTCTTCGGGATCGACTGCTGTGCTTGGGATTCGCGCGCGCCGGGGACAAACCCTCGGTATGGCCCGTGACCACCATCACAAATCGGCTACGAACCACGTGTGACCAGGCGTGATGGCTCGACCACGAGCGATGCGCTAGCCCCGGGTGCCGGTGATGTACCGAAGGTCGCCCATGCGGAGATCGTCGTCCTGAAGCGGCGGCAGGCCGTTGGCCGCGAGCATTTCCCGGACCGTGCTTCCGCGCACCGTCCAGCCGAGCCCGCTCAGGTACGGAGCCGCTTCGTTGCGCTCGCCGAAGTAGCGCAGCCGCGTCATGTCGGTGTCGAAACCCTCGCCGCGCCACTGTTCGGAGATGCGGTCGAGGCGTTCCTTCGTCTTGTCCTCGTCGCCGGGACGCGGGTTGGGCCGGTTTTCGGTGGCGACCCGGCTTCCCGGCGCGCTGAGTTCGGTGATGGTGTCCAGCAAGCGATCCTGCGCTTCGGGCGGCAGGTATCCCAGCAGGCCTTCGGCGCTCCACGCGGTCGGCTGGGCCGGGTCGAAACCGGCGGCGCGCAGGGCAGCGGGCCAGTCGTCGCGCAGGTCGACGGCGACCGCCCGCCGGTCTGCGGTGGGCTCGGCGCCAAGGCGGGCCAGGGTGCGGGCCTTGAACTCGACCACTGGTTCCTGGTCGAGTTCGTACACCACGGTTCCGTCGGGCCAGGGCAGCCGGTAGGAGCGGGAGTCCAAACCGGACGCCAGGATCACCGCCTGTGCGATGCCCGCGGCGGACGCGTCGAGGAAGAACTCGTCGTAGAACTTGCCGCGGATCTTGGCCGCGTCGATCCAGATCTGCCCGACCAACGCGCCCGACTCTGCCTCGCCGGACGCCAGTTTGGCCAGCAGGTCGACGCCGACCGCCTGCACGAGCGGTTCGGCGAAGCGGTCCGAGAACAGTGTGCTGTCCTCGCGGGTCGCGATCGCCCGCGCCGCCGCGGCCATCGTCGCGGTCGCGCCGACGCTGGACGCCAGGTCCCAGGTGTCTCCGTCGTGCCGGGAAGAAGTCATTGGCCGCAACCTACTCCGATCCCCGACACCGTGTCGCACAGTCCGCCGGGTTTCTTCCGTCGCCGCGTCGGAGCGCCCGGGCCGGCGTGCTGCGTAACGTGCCGGGCATGACGGCTGCGGCGCGGTTGCTGGAAACCTTGGCGCAGTGGGGAGTCGAGCACGTCTTCTGCTGCCCCGGCACCAGTGAGATACCAGTGCTCGACGCTCTTGTCGCCCGCCGCGGCGGACCCGAGTTCGTGCTGACCACCCACGAGGCGATCTCGGTGTCCATGGCCGATGGCTACGCGCGCGCCTCCGGCCGGATCGGCGTCGCCTACCTGCACACGAACGTCGGGGTCGCGAATGGCTTGGCGCATCTGTACGCGGCGCAGGTCGCGCGCAGCAGCGTCGCGATTCTCGCGGGGATCAAGGGAACGGCGACGCTCCCGCACCGCGCGTTGACGACTTCGCCGCGGTTGCTCGAAACGGCCGCGCCGTATGTGGGTCATGCCTGGCAGAACCTCCGCGCCGAGGACCTGCTTGAAGATGTCAGTCGGACGCTGTGGCATACCACGGTCGTTCCGGAGCAACCGGCGATTCTCACCATCCCACAAGACCATCTGGCCGCTGAACCCGGTGTCGCGCCTCCAGTCCGCCGGGGTGCGCGGCAGGGCCCGGCCGCGGAGGCGGTCTGGCACGCGAGCGCGTTGCTCGACGCGGCGCGACGACCGGTGATCGTCGCGGGATCGGACGTCGCCCGGCGCAGGGCCGAGACGGACTTGGCGCGGTTGGCGGAGCGGCTCGGCGCGCCGGTGTTCGTGGAGTCCCGCCGCGACCTCGAACGATGGTCCTTCCGCACGGATCATCCGCTGTACGCCGGATTGTTCGAGCCTCGCGCGCCGATGCTGGCGGAAGCGGACCTGCTGGTGCTGGCGGGCATGCCGACCCCGCTGGAGTTCTCGGCGGAGGTCGCGGCGCTGCCGTCCGGCGTCCCGATCCTGCATCTCTCCGAGGACGCTGCCGAGCCCGGCCGTCGGTATGTCCCAGCCGGGGCGGTGGTCGGCGATACCGCGGCGGCGTTACGCGGATTGGCCGACGGAGGCCGCGCGCCTTCCCGGAGCGAATGGCCTGCCCGGGTGCTCCAGGACAGCGAAAACCGGCGCGCTCGCTGGGCAGCCGAAGTGCCGTTGGATGGGGAATTCAGCGCCGCGGTGGCGATGCGCACCGTCGCCGACGTTATCGGCGGGGAACGTCTGCTGGTCCTCGACGCGGTCACCTCGACGCTGCCGTTGCTGCGGTTTCTGCGGCGCACGCGGGCGGATTCGCTGTTCGCCACCGCGAGCGGTTCGCTCGGCTGGGGAATGGGTGCCGCGGCAGGTGTGGCGATGGCGCGACGCGAGCGCGTGCTCGCGGTGGTCGGCGACGGCGTGGTCCAGTTCGGCGTGCCCGCGTTCTGGACCGTGGCACGCTACCGGCTGCCGGTGACATATCTCGTGGTGAACAACGGAAAGTACCAAGCCGTGGTCGCCGGGATGCGGAACAGCAGCGGTGAGCGAGAGGAGTACCCGCTCACCGACATCAGCGGGGTGGAGATCGCCGCGCTGGCGACGTCGTTCGGCATCAAAGCGACGACGGTCGACGGAGCCGCCGGGTTGCGCGCCGCGCTCGCCGAGGACCCGGGGCCGGAGGCCGGACCCCGGTTGATCGAGGTCCGCGTGAACGACCAGCTGTGGCAGTAGCTTCCGACACCGTGTCCAGTCGCGCGCGCCGGATTTGCGTCGCCGAGGCGATGAAGCGAGGGCTCGCGCCGACCTAGCATCGCGGCGATCTCCGCACCCGCACCAGGATTGGCAGGCGACGCACATGGCCCTGTGGGATCTCAGCGAGGCAGACGGGCATATCTACTCCGGCGGCTGGCGTACCGGAGGCGGAGGCACGCAACCGGTGGTCTCGCCGGGCGACGGCGGGAAGGTAGGTCTGGCAGGCATCGCCGACCAGCACGACGTCGAGCGGGCCGGAGCACGTGCCGCGCAAGCGCAGGCGGAGTGGAGCCGCGCGTCGTACCGCGAGCGGGCCGACGTCCTCACCCGGGCCGCGGACGCGTTGCGCGACCTCCGCACCGACGTCGAGGACGTGCTCGTGCGCGAAAGCGGCTCGCTGCCCGCGAAGGCGAAGCACGAGGTCGACAAAGCGATCGACGAGCTGATCGCCGCGGCCGGACTGGTCACGATGTCGCAGGGCGATCTTCTGCCGGTGGAAGACCCGGCGACGCTGGGGCTGGCCCGGCGGATCCCGGTCGGCGTCGTCGGGGTGATCGCGCCCTGGAACGCGCCGTTGATGCTCGCCATGCGCTCGGTCGCCCCGGCGCTCGCGCTGGGCAATGCGGTGCTGGTCAAGCCGGACGTGAAGACCGCGTTCTCCGGCGGTGCGGTGCTCGCGCACATCTTCGAACAAGCCGGTCTGCCCGACGGCGTGCTGCACGTCCTGCCCGGCGGCGCGGCGACCGGCGAGGCGGTGGTGCGTTCGCCGCACACGAACGCGATCTCGTTCACCGGATCGTCCGCCGCCGGCCGCCGGGTCGGCGAGATCGCTGGCGGTCTGCTGAAACGGGTGGTGCTCGAACTCGGCGGCAACAACGCGTTCATCGTGCTGGCGGACGCGGATCTCGACCGCGCGGTGGCCGGTGGCGCCGGTGGAACTTTCCGGCATCAAGGCCAGATCTGCATGGCGACCGGACGGCATCTGGTCCACGAAAGCGTCGCCGACGAATACGTCGCGCGGCTCAAAGCGGCGGCGGAGAAACTGCGGCTCGGCGACCCGAAAGCACCCGGGACGACGCTCGGCCCGCTGATCACCACCGCGCAGGCCGAGCGGGTGCACGGCATCGTCGAGGCCGCGGTCGCCGACGGCGCGCAGGTCGTGCACGGGGCCACGCACGACGGCGCGTTCTACCAGCCGACCGTGCTCGACGGCGTGACAGTTGACAATGCAGCTTTCCGAAGTGAGATCTTTGGCCCAGTGGCACCGGTAACCCGCTTCTCGACCGAGGAGGAATCGCTCGAACTGGCCAACGCCACCGAATACGGCCTGTCCGCGGCGATCCACAGCCGCGACGTCGCGCGCGCCCTGGGTTTCGCCTCTCGCTTGCGCGCCGGGATGGTCGCGCTCAACGGCCAGACCATCTACGACGCCGCGCACATCCCGATGGGCGGCCTCGGCGCGTCCGGCAACGGCGGACGGCACGGCGGGCATTGGAATCTGGACGAGTTCACCTACTGGCAATGGGTGACGGTTCCGACGATCCAGTCCTGAGCGGTTCCGACACCGCGTCGGACTTTCCTACACGGTGTCGGACGCCCTCGGCGGAGATTCCCGCAGCGGACCGATTCTTCGGCACCGCGATTTCCGTAGCTTCGAATCGTCGCCCGGTGCGGGCCCGTCACAGACAAAGGAGTCGGAGTACATGGACATTTCCGGTGCCACCGGGGCGCTCACCGGCGAGCAGTACACAAAGAGCCTGAACGACGGCCGCGAGGCCTGGCTCGACGGCAAGCGCATCGAGAACGTCGCGGAGCACCCGGCGCTCAAGCCGACCGTCGACGAGTTCGCCCGGCTGCTGGACCTGCGGTTCGCCACTCCGGAGGGGCGGGCGGCGACCCTATTCAAGTCCGAGGAGACCGGCAACGAGGTCAGCTACGCGTTTTCGCTGCCGAAGACGCGGGAGGAATTGCGCGCCAAATTCGCCGCGTCGGAATGGTGGATGCGGGAAAGCCTCGGTCAGCTCGGCCGTTCGCCCGACTTCATGTCGAATGTCGCCGCCGGTCTCGCCGATTACGCCGACGAACTCGACCAGAACCGCGAAGGGTTCGGCCAGAACGCCCGGGATTACCGCCGGTTCGCGATGGAGCACGACCTCGTCCTGACCCACGCGCTCGGCGATCCGCAGATCGACCGCAGCGCCAGCCCGCTCGACGACCCGGACCTCGCGCTGCGCGTGGTGGAGGAGCGCGAGGACGGCATCATCCTGCGCGGTGCCAAGCAACTCGCCACCCTCGCACCGTTCTCCCACGAGGTGCTGGTGTACCTCAACGGCGTCACCGCAGCGCGCGGAGCGGAAGACTTCGTCATCTGGTTCGCGCTGCCGATGAACACGCCGGGCCTCAAGATCCTGCTGCGCGAACCGCTCGGCGCGGCCGACAGCGGGCACTCGCATCCGCTCGGGAACCGGTACGACGAGCAGGACGCGATGCTGTTCTTCGACGACGTCTTCCTGCCGCGCGAACGCATCTTCCTGCTCGGCGACTCCCTGCGCGCGCTCAAGGGCCTCGGCCGGATCAACGTGTGGAGCCTGCAGAGCACGCACATCCGCTTCCTCGCCCGGATGAAGTTCTTCACCTCGGTCGCGAAGAAACTCGCGCACTCCATCGGCGTGGACACCTTCCGCGGCATCCAGGAGCAACTGGGCGAACTCATCTCCTACGTCCAGACGCTCGAACTGGCGATCAAGGGCGCCGAGGCGGACGCCGTCGTGACGCCGGGCGGGCACCTCGCCCCGAGCAATACCAACGGCGTCGGCTTCTGGTCGGCTGACATCTCAGCGCGGATGGTTCAGATCTTGCGCCAGGTCGCCGCGTCCGGGCTCATCATGCAGCCGACCGAAGCGGACCTGGCCAACCCGGAACTGCGTCCGTTCCTGGACCTCTACATGCGGGGCCACGACATCGGCGCGGCCGAGAAGGCGCGGCTGTTCCGGCTCGGCTGGGAACTCGCCGGCTCGAGTTTCGGGATGCGCCAGGAACTGTACGAGTACCTGCACCGCGGCGACCCCGGCGCGGGCCGCACCCGCCTGCTGCGCTTCTACGACACGTCGGCGACGGACGCGCGCGTCGACGAACTCATCAGCAAGCCGCTCGTCTGAGACGCAAGGAGCATCCCGTGATCATCGACGTCCACGGCCACATGTCCGCGCCGGACGCCTACTACGCCTGGAAAGCCTCGCTGCTCTCGCACCGCGGCGCGCACGGCGGCAAACCCCCGGCCATCAGCGACGACGCGCTCGCCGCCGCGTATCACCACCCGCACCCGAGCTTCGGCGACATCTCGCATCTCGCGCACCTCGACGGCGCCGGGATCGACCTGCAGATGATCTCGCCCCGCCCGTTCCAGATGATGCACAGTGAACGGCCGGCGAAGCTCGTGCAGTGGTTCACCGAGGAGACCAACAACCTCATCCACCGCGCGACCGAGCTGTTCCCCGGCCGGTTCAAAGGCGTCGCCGGGCTGCCGCAAAGCCCGGATCTGACGCCGCGGGACTGGACCGCCGAGCTGCGCCGCACAGTGACCGAACTCGGCTTCGTCGGCGCGATGCTCAATACCGACCCCTACGAAGGCACGGAAACCCCGCTCGCGCTCGGCGACCGGTACTGGTACCCGGTGTACGAGGTGCTGTGCGAACTCGACGTCCCGGTGCTGCTGCACGCGGCCGGGTGCAAGCCGCCCGCGCGCGAGCCGTACAGCCTGCACTTCATCCAGGAAGAAACGGTCGCCGTGTGGAGCCTCGTGAACTCCACCGTGCTGAAGGATTTCCCCGATCTGAAGGTGATCGTCTCGCACGGCGGCGGCGCGATTCCGTACCAGGTGGGCCGGTTCCTGCCGTCGGTGGTGCGCACCGGAGTGTCCTATCTGGACAAACTGCGCCGGCTGCATTTCGACTCGTGCCTCTACACCCAGGACAGCCTGGAACTGCTGATGAAGGTCGTCGGCACCGACCGGGTGCTGTTCGGCTCGGAAAAACCGGGCACCGGCTCGCAGATCGACCCCGAGACCGGGCGCTGGTTCGACGACATCCACCTGCTCATCGACGACATCGCCTGGCTCGGCGAAAAGGAGCGCGCCGACGTCCTCGAGAACAACGCCCGCGCGCTCTTCCAGCTCTGAGGGGGAGATCATGACCGAGATCGTCGCCGGGATCGGCACCTCGCACGGACCGCAGCTGAAGGCGCCACCGCCGCAGGCCTGGGATACCAGAGGCACCGCGGACCGCGCCAGCAAAGGGCTGAAGTTCCGCGGCGAGACCTACAGTTACGAGGAACTGCGCGAGCTGCGGGAGGACTTCTCCCACGAGATCACTCCCGAGGTGATGGCGCGTCGCTGGGAAAGCTGCCAGCGGTCGATGGACCGGCTCGCGGACTTCATCCGCACCCAGGACGTCGACGTCCTCGTCATCGTTTCCAGCGACCACAAGGAAACCTACGGCGACGAATGGCTCGCCCCGTTCTCGGTGTTCTGGGGCGACGAGGTCGCGCACGTGCCGTTCACCCAGGCCCAGCTCGACGCGATGGCCCCCGGCCTGGCCGAGGCGGCGACCGGCGACGTCCCGGACCGCACGATCATGCGGCCCACGCACCGCGCGCTCGGCAAGCACATCATCCAGTCCACCCAGGCCGAGAATTTCGACACCGGCGCCACCGAGGTGATCCCGGCCGGACGGTATGAGAACCACACCATCCCGCACGGCTTCGGGTTCATCTACCAGCGATTCCTCGGGCAGGAGTCGACGCTGCCGATGGTGCCGATCTTCATCAACACCTTCTGGGAGCCGAATCCGCCGGGCGCGAAGCGCTGCTACGACTTCGGGCGCGCGGTGGGCCGGGCGATCCGGTCGTTCCCCGGGGACCTGCGGGTCGGCGTCGTCGCTTCGGGCGGGCTCAGCCACTTCGTGATCGACGAGAAGCTGGACCAGGAGTTTCTCGAGGCGCTGCGGAACCACGATGCCGACTACCTCTCGTCCGTTCCGGCTGCCGAGATGCGGTCCGGCGCGTCGGAGCTGCGGAACTGGATCGCGGTCGCCGGGATCGCCGACGAGGCCGGTCTCGCCGTGACGAGCGTGGACTACGAGCCGTGCTACCGGACGGAAGCCGGTACCGGCAACGCGATGGGTTTCCTTACCTGGGAACGGAAGTGAGCATGTCTCCCGAAGAGATCATCACCGCGCTGCGCGGGCTCGACAGCTGCGCGGTCTCCGACGCACTGGACACGCTCGGCCTGCCCGGCGCGGTCACCGCATTGAAACCGATGTGGCCCGTCGGCACCGTTCTGGCTGGCCGCGTGCGCACGGTCACCGCCGCGCCCAAAGCGACTGCGGGACCGGCGACGCACATCGCCACTCCGCTGGTCGGGATCACCGAGCCGGACGACGTCGTGGTGATCGACAACCACGGCCGCACGGACGTGTCCTGCTGGGGCGGTCTGCTCGCCGAGGCCGCGGTCCGGCGCGGCGTGGCTGGCGTCATCGTGGACGGTGCCTGCCGCGACGTCCAGGAGAGCGAAGCGCTGAAGCTCCCGGTTTTCGCGCGCACGGCCGTTCCGGTCAGTGCGCGGGGCCGAATCGTGCAGGCCGCGATGGATGAGCGGATCCAGATCGCTGGTATCTCAGTTGCCCCGCAAGACTTTGTGCTCGCGGACGTGAACGGCGTCGTCTTCGTCGCCGCGGGAGACGCCGAGCGCGTTGTCGAACTCGCGCAGCGGATCGCTGATCGGGAAGCCCGCATGGCGGAGGCGGTCCGGTCCGGCCGTGACGTGCAGGAAGTCATGCACGATTCCCAATTCCCCTCAGTCACTGTGGAGCAGCGCTGATGTCTCTCCTCGACCGCTTCTCCGCGCTCGGCACCGCGACGGTGTCCGACGCCCTCGACAAGCTCAAGCGCCCGGGCAGCCTACTCGGGCTCGCCCCGCTCGCGGACGGACAGTGCATGGTCGGCCGCGCGTTCACCGTGCGCTACGTCAGCGCGCAGGTCCCGGCCGGCACTGTCGGCGACTTCATCGACCAGGTCGAACCGGGGCAGGTGATCGTGCTCGACAACGACGGCCGGGTCGACTGCACGGTGTGGGGCGACATCCTGACCGCAGTAGCGCACCAGCGTGGTATCTCAGGCACGGTCATTGAAGGCGTCTGCCGCGACACGCACCGTGCGCTCTCCATCGGCTACCCGATCTACAGCCGCGGTCGCTTCATGCGCACCGGCAAGGACCGGGTCGAGGTGGCCGAGGAACGCGGGCCGGTGACCATCGGCGGCGTGACGGTGCGCCACGGCGACATCCTGCTCGGCGACTCGGACGGAGTCGTGGCGATCCCGCGGGATTGCGAGGACGACGTGCTGGAGGTCGCCGAGATGATCCAGGCGCGGGAGGAAGCGATCCTCACCGCTGCGCTCGGCGGCGCGACGATCGCCGAAGCACGCGCGAAGTACGGCTACCACGACCTGCAGCGGGCGGACGCATGACCACGTTGGCGGAAGACACCAAGGAACTGCTGACGCTCGGTACAGCCACGCTGTACGAGGCTTCCGGTCTCGACTGCTTCCTGGACCCCGCGTTCCGGCCAGCCTGGGACGGTGCGCAGATGGTCGGCCGCGCGGTGCCGGTGTCGGCGCAGCTCGGCGACAACCTCGCACTGCACCACGGCATTGAAGCAGCTGGACCGGGTGACGTGCTCGTCGTCGACGCTGGTGGCGCGCCGTTCGGGTACTGGGGCGAGGTGATGGCGGTCGCGGCGCAGGCACGTGGCATCAACGGCCTGGTGATCGACGGCGGCGTCCGCGACACCCAGCAGCTCGCGTCGCTCGGGTTCCCGGCGTTCAGCACGGCGATCTCGATCCGCGGCACGATCAAGAACTGGCCGGGAACCGTCGGCCGCCCGATCACGTTGCGCGGCCGGGTGGTGCGCCGAGGCGACGTCGTCGTGGCCGACCGGGACGGGATCGTCGTGTTCCCGGCGGAGGAGTACGACCGGGTTCTCGCCGCGTCCCGGGCTCGTGCCGAGAAAGAAGCGTCCTATCTGGACCGTCTTCGCGCCGGAGAGACCACTTTGGACGTCTACGACTTCCGCCAGCTCGGCGTTCCGGACGAGACGAGGTGAATCCCATGACCTCCGACCAGCAACGGATCGACAGTTTCCGCCAGGCCGCCGGACGGTTCGCTTCCGGGGTCACGGTGGTGACGACCGCGCTCGACGGGCACCTTTACGGGATCACCGCGACCTCGTTCGTTTCCCTTTCGCTGAATCCGCTTTTGGTGACGGTCTCGATCAATTCGCACAGTCCGATCCTTGACGAGATCCGCGCGAGCGGGGTCTTCGCGATCAACGTGCTCGGCCGTCATCAGCAGGACGTCTCCGCGTGTTTCGCGCGACGTGGACGCGGCCGGAGCAAGGAACGGTTCGACGAGGTCGAGACGCACACCGAGGCCACCGGCGCGCCAGTCGTCACCGGCGCGCTGAGCTGGTTCGACTGCACGGTGCACACGATGCTCGGCGGCGGTGACCACATCATTCTCGTCGGCGAAGTCGTTTCCGCGGGCGGTGGAACCGGGCAGCCGTTGCTGTACTGGTCCGGCGAATACCGTGAACTCAGCACGGCGGAAGAAGCCGAGGCGGACATCGGCCGGATCGCGGATTCGCTGTCCATTCAACTGCATTTGCACGGGATGCGAACCGAACAGCTGCTGGAAGCGCAGCACGCGGTCGAACCCGCTGCCGCCGCGCTCGCCGCGCGTGCCGCGGCTGACGACCAAGTCGCGCAATTGCGAGCGCTGGTCGAGGAATCGGAGAAACACGTCCACGACGCCAGCCGCTACAACCCGCTGTCGCTGGAATTCCATGCGCGGCTCGGTTTGCTCAGCGGGAATCCGGCGATCGCGGCGTCGGTCGGTGCGTTGAACCGTCCTCGGGAGAGTGTGTATGCCGTGCACACCAACGCTGAACGGGCTTCCCGTGCTGTCGACGCGCACCGCCGCATCCTTCAGGCCATTGAGGACCGTGACGAGGATGCGGCCCGCCGGTTGATGACCGAGCACCTTGGCGTGGTGGCACAAGGAATGCCGTGCTGAACGGAGAAACCATGGACGCAGACGTCCTCATCGTCGGCGCGGGTCCGGTCGGGCTGGTCGCCGCTTTAGACCTCAGCAGCCGCGGCGTGTCGGTGATTGTCGTCGAGGAACGGGAGTTCCTGGAACCGCCGAACGTCAAGTGCAACCACGTCGCCTCGCGCACCATGGAGAGTTTCCGGCGGCTCGGGATCGCGGCCGAGGTGCGCGCCGCCGGGTTGCCGCGCGACTACCCGCAGGACGTCGCGTTCCGGACCTCGCTGACCGGACGGGAACTGTCGCGCATCCCGATCCCGGCGAGCGGGGAGCGGTACACCTCCCGCGTCGGCCCCGACACGAGCTGGGCGACGCCGGAACCGCCGCACCGGATCAACCAGACGTTCCTGGAACCGATCCTCGCCCGGAACGCCGCTGCCGCACCCGGCGTGAACCTGCTCAACCGCACCCGGTTCCACTCGGTGAACCAGGACGAATCGTCCGTCTCGGCAGTCGTGTCCGACGGTTCGGGTGAACGCACCCTGCGCGCTCGGTACTTCATCGGCGCGGACGGCGGCCGTTCAGCGGTGCGCAAGCAGATCGGCGCGAAGCTCAGCGGTGATCCGGTGCTCCAACACGTGCAGTCCACCTGCATTCGCGCGCCGAAGCTGTACTCGCTGATGTCCGCCGACGAACCGCGGGCGTGGGGCTACTACACGTTCAACTCACGCCGCGTCGGGCACGTGTATGCGATCGACGGCACGGAAACCTTCCTTGTGCACACCTACCTTGCGTCGGAAGACGAGGCGGTCGACCGAGACGAAGCGATCCGCGCGATCCTCGGTGTGGACGAGTCGTTCGAGTACGAGGTCCTGTCCAAAGAGGACTGGGTCGCCCGCCGGCTGCTCGCCGACCGGTTCCGCGACCGGCGGGTGTTCCTCGCCGGCGACGCTTCGCACCTGTGGGTCCCGTTCGCCGGATTCGGGATGAACGCGGGCATCGCGGACGTGCTCAACCTGACCTGGCTGCTCGGCGCGCATCTCGCCGGCTGGGCGGAGGAAGGGATCCTGGCCGCCTACGAGGCCGAGCGACGGCCGATCACCGAACAGGTGTCGCACTTCGCGATGAACCACCAGCGGAAGCTCGCCCGCCCGGGACTTCCCGCCGAACTCGAAGACGACACCCCCGCCGGTGCGGTCGCACGTGCGTCGTTCGGTGCCGCGGTACGGGAGTTGAACGAGCCGCAGTTCGCCGCCGCAGGGCTGAATTACGGTTACGCGTACCACGATTCGCCGATCATCTCTTACGACGGCGAGGAAGCGCCCGGTTACACGATGGGCAGCTACACACCGTCCACTGTGCCCGGTTGCCGTGCCCCGCACTTCACGCTGGCGGACGGATCCTCGCTGTACGACCATTTCTCGCCCGGCTACACGGTGATTGCTAGGCAAGGAGTTGATATCTCAGTGCTGACCGGTGAAGCGGCACGGCGAGGTATCCCAATCGCGGCCGTTGAAGTGGACACGCTCCCGGACGAATATGTTTGCCCCCTCACGGTAGTGCGTCAGGATCAAACCGTGGTGTGGCGAGGTGCTCCGCCTGACCGGGCGGCTGCGGCCGAGTTGTGGGAAAAGCTTCGCGGCGCTTGACCCCCGGCCCACAGTGAAGGCCTCCTCGAGGAAATCCCTCAAGGAGGCCTTCACTGGTTTCACCGGCGGATGATTTTGCTGGCTGCCATGGCTTTCAGGCCTTCTACGCCGAACTCCAGCCCGTAGCCGGACGACTTCGTGCCGCCGAAGGGGATCGCCGGATCGACGCCGCCGTGCTGGTTGATCCAGACGGTGCCCGCCTCCAGTCGCTGCGCCACCGCGTCGACCTCGTTCGCGTCCGCACCCCACACCGAAGCGCCCAGCCCCTGGTCGGTGCCGTTAGCGCGGCGCACCGCGGCGTCCACTTCGGAGTACCGGATCACCGGCAGCACCGGTCCGAACTGCTCCTCGTCGACGACCGCGGCACCGTCCTCGACGTCCGCGATGATCGTCGGCCGGTAGAACAGTGGCCCCAGTTCCGTCGCCGGGGTGCCACCGGTGACGACGCGGGCGCCGCGTGCCCGGGCCTCCTCGACCAGTCGGGAGACGATCTCGAACTGCGCGGGATTCTGCACCGGCCCGAGCCGGTTCGCTTTGTCCTGCCCCGGTCCCATCGGTGCCTTCTCCGCGCGTTCGGCCAGCGCGGACACGACGTCGTCGTAGATCGATTCGTGCACGTAAAGCCGTTTGAGCGCGGCGCACACCTGGCCAGTGTTCATGAAGGCCGCCCAGAACAGCTTGTCCGCGACGGCGTCGACGTCCGTGCCGGGCAGCACGATCGCCGCGTCGTTCCCGCCCAGTTCCAGGGTGAGCCGGGCGAGGTTGCCTGCCGAGCTTTCGACGATCCGGCGGCCGGTCGCGGTCGAACCGGTGAACACGATCTTGGCGATCCGCGGATGCGCGGCCAGCGCGGCACCGACCTCGCGATCGCCGGAAACCGCGGTCAGCACGTCCGCGGGGAGGTGACGGCGGAAGATCTCCGCCAGCGCGAGCACGCTCAACGGCGTGTTCTCGGAAGGCTTCAGCACCACCGTGTTTCCCATGCGCAGCGCCGGCGCGACGTGCCACACCGCGATCATCACCGGGAAGTTCCACGGACCAATCGACGCTACGACGCCGAGCGGAACGTAATGCTGTTCCGCGCCGTCCGGCAGCGACTGCGGTTCGAGCACCGTGTCCGCCGCGGACCGGAGCCAGTGCGCGGCACCGTGCGCCTCGCCGGCACCACCGGCTTTGCCTTGCTCCGCAGTGATGATCTCGCCGAGTTCCTCGGCGTGCGCGTCGATGTCGTCCGCGATGACGTGCAGGATGCGCGACCGTTCAGCGTGTCCCAGCGCCGCCCAGGACGGTTGTGCCTCGGCCGCGGCGGCGATCGCGGCGTTGAGCTGGTCGACCGTGTGCACCGGTGCGTGGCCGACGACTTCCCGGGTCGCGGCGTCCAGGATCGGCCGTCCGCGGTCGTCGGCGACCGAGACGGTGGTCAGCAGTGCGTTCATGCGGGACCCTTCCGTAAAAGTTCACATTGAATATAGTCAATTGGACGCGGGGCGGCTAGCGAAGACCGGCCAGCGTCGCGATCCGCAGTCCCGCGTGGAGTTCGCGGCGCACCTTCCCGTCGGCGAGATCGACGTCGGCGACCGCGCGTACGCGATCCAGCCGGTAGTAGAGGGTGCTGCGGTGGACGTGCAGGGTCTGCGCGGTGCGCTGGGCGTCGCAGCCGCAGTCGAGGTAGGTCTCCAGGGTCTGCGCGAGGTCTGGCCCGGACTGCGCGTCGAGCAGCCGTCGTACGGCATCCGGGAGGTCTGAGATATCAAGGTCCTCGAGAGGGAGCTGCAGCAGCAGCCGGTCCAATCCCAACTCCGACCAGTGCGCCACGCAGCCGGCGTCGCCGCCGCGCAAGGCGATCCGGGCTTCCCGCAGGGACCGGTGTACACCGGACAGCGGCGCGTGCGCACCGCCGACCCCGGCGTGCAGGCCGGAGAAGGCGGGCTGCGCAAGGAGAGCTGACAGTCGTGCGGTGTCGATTTCGTAGGGCACCAGCAAGACAGCTTCGCTGCCGAGCACCGCGCCGACGGCTTTCAAGGTGGGGAAGACCGGGATGCTCGACAGCGCCCGGTCCAGTACGAGGCGGAGGGTTGCCGAACTGGGCTCGGCGCGCGGCGGGGTCGCGATCGAGATGACCGTGTAGTGCGGGACAGGGGAGAGCAGACCGCTGGCGAGCAGTTCGTCGGCGGCTCGGACGCGCTGGTCGTCGGTGCCTTCGAGGAGCGCGGCGAGCAGGCGTCGCGCGCGGTCCTCGTCTTCCCGGTTGCCGAGTGCCATCGCGGCCAGCAGCAATCCGATCTGCGCCCGGCGTTCGCGCAGCTCGTCGTCGTCCTCGTAAGCGGACTCGTCGTCCTCGGGGATCGTGGAGGAGAGGTAGCCGACGAGCCGTCCCTCGTGCCGGACCGGCGCGACGAGCCGGGACTGGCCGCCGTCGAGCGGCGGGATCCGGACCGGGTCCTGCGCCTGGCCCACCCGGTAGTCCCGGATGGACTCCCGGGCGCGCGAAGATCCTTTGTGGGACAAGATGATCGCCAGCCGGGCGTGGTCGACGTCCTGGTCGTGCACGCTGAACGCGATCACCGTGAAGTCGACGTCGAACACGATGATCGGCCGCCCGAGCCGGTCGGCGTAGGCCTGCACCTGTCCTTCGAGAGTCATGCTCGCCTCTTCCGTTGCCAGCTGCCCGAGATTTGATCTATATTCATTATAGACATTTGACGAGAGGGATCCGCATGGCACAGATGACAGGCGGTGACGCGCTCGCCAGCGCGCTCATCAGCGAGGGCGTCGACACGGTCTTCGGCATTCCCGGGGTCCAGCTGGACGGGCTCACCGACGGCATGTACCGCAAGCGCGACGAGCTGGAACTGGTCGTTCCGCGGCACGAGCAGGCGACCAGCTACATGGCGGACGGCTACTACCGCACTTCCGGCCGTCCCGGGGTGGCGATGGTCGTGCCGGGCCCTGGAGTGCTGAACGCCGGCGCTGGGATGGCAACGGCGTACGCCTGTTCGTCGCAGGTGATGCTGCTGGCGGGGACGATTCCGTCGCCGCTCGTGGGGTCCGGGCTCGGGGCGCTGCACGAGATTCCCCGGCAGACGGACACGGTTCAGGGGCTGACCAAGTGGTCGGCGCGGCCCAAGCGGGTCGAGGAGATCCCGGATCTGGTGCACGAGGGGTTCCGGCAGATGCGGACTGGACGGCCTCGTCCGGTCGCGCTGGAGCTGGGGCCGGATCTGTTGCACGCGGTCGCGGATCTCAACCCGGGGGAGCCGTTCGGGGTGCGGGAGCCGGAGGCACCGGAGCGGGACGTTGTCGAACTCGTGCGGCTGCTGGCGGCGTCCGAGCGGCCGGTGATCCATGTCGGCGGGGGGATGCGGGATCCGCGGGCGTTCAAGTTGCTGGCCCGGCTTGCTGAGCTGCTGGACGCGCCGGTGGTGATGAGCGAGAACGGGCGGGGGGCGATTGATGCTCGGGATCCGCATGCGTTGCCTGCCTTTGCTTTGTGGGAACTGCGGGCTACGGCGGATCTTGTGGTTTCGTTCGGTAGCCGGTTTCTGACGCCGTTTGGGCAGCAGTTGAATATTGGGGATGCTCGGCTGGCGTTGGTGAATATCGATGCGGCTGATCTTCGCGCGCCGCGCCGGCCGGATCTTGCGGTCAATGCTGATGCTGTTGCGGTGTTGGAGGCGTTGGTTGGGCGGCTGTCGCCTCGGGCTGGTTGGGGGGCTGAGCTGGTTCGGTTGCGGGAGAACTGTGCTGCGCGGATTCGGGCGCAGGCTGGGCCGCAGATGGAGTTCGTGGACGCTATTCGGGCTGTGTTGCCGGAGGACGGGGTTTTTGTCAATGAGCTGACGCAGATCGGGTATGTGTCTACGTACGGGTTTCCGGTGCAGGCGCCTCGGTCTTATGTGTGGCCTGGGTATCAGGGGACTCTCGGGTATGCGATGCCTACTGCGCTGGGGGCCGCGGTGGGGGCTGGGGGGCGGCCGGTGGTCGCGGTCACCGGGGATGGCGGGATCGGGTGGTCTTTGCAGGAGTTCGCTACTGCTAAGAAGTATGGGATTCCGTTGGTTACTGTGTTGTTTGAGGATTCTCGGTTTGGGAATGTTTGGCGGATTCAGCGGGATACTTACGGTGGGCGGTTTATTGGGTCTGAGTTGACTAATCCTGATTTTGAGCTGCTGACTCGGGCGTTTGGGCTGGATTTTGCGCTGGCTGAGGATGCTGGGGCGGTGGAGAAGCAGGTCGGGGCGGCTATTGCGGCGGGGCGGCCTGCGGTGGTTAAGGTGCCGGTGGGGGTGTTTCCTTCTCCTTGGCCGTTGATTCACGAGAAGCATTGAGGGATGGTTCGGGCCTCGTCGCCGGGCGGCGACATTGGCCTCTTGGTTGCGTGGGGCACCCCGAAGGTTGATTGTGCTGACGGTCTGGGGGTGCTTGTCAAGGCGGGAAAGATGCCTTGACAAGCACCCCCAGACCGCAGGGAGGCTTCGTATCGGGGTGCGGGGGAGGGGCTGGGTGCCTCGATGGGTGGGTGCACCGGTGCGGTTTTTAGGGTCGTAGGTGGCTTAGGGCTAGTGCTGTTAGTGCTGTTGCTTGGTCGCCGAGCACGTTGTCGTCGAAGATTGCGCGCGGGGAGTGGTTCATTTCTGCGGTGTCTGGGTCGATTCCTTCTGGTGTGGTGCCTAGGAAGATGAAGGCGCCTGGGACCTCGTTGAGTACCGCGGAGAAGCTTTCCGATGCCATGATCGGGTGTTCCAGTGGTACGGCTCGTTCTGTGCCGAACAGGTCGGCTAGCACGGTTAGCGCGTGTGTTGCTGCTTTCGGGTCGTTCGCGGTTACTGGGTAGACCGACCGGAACTCCGTCTCTGCTTGGCAGCCGAAGGCTGATGCGATTCCGGTTGCTAGTGAAGGTAGTTCGCGGGCCAGGATTTCTACGCTCTCTGCGGACAGTGCGCGGATCGTCGCGGCTAGTGTTGCCTCGTCTGGGATTGCGTTGATGATGTCGCTTGCCTGCATTTTGGTCACTGACAGCACAACTGGGTCGAAGACCGGGAACCGGCGGGTGACGTAGGTGTGCAGGGCCGAGATGATCTGGGCTGCGGCTGGGACTGGGTCCACCGCTTGGTGCGGTCGTGAGCCGTGGCCGCTGCGGCCCCGTACTCGGACCGTCAGGCTGCTGGCTCCGGCCATGATCGAGCCGGGGCGGGTGGTGAATACGCCGGAGCGGCCTGGCAGGACGTGAATGCCGTATGCGGCCTCGACGCCTGCGAGGATTCCCTCGTCGATCAGGCGTTGTGCGCCGCCGCCGGCTTCTTCGCCTGGTTCGAACATGAAGACAACCGAGCCGGCGATCTCGTCTCGGTGGGCGTTCAGGAGTTTTGCTGCGCCGACGAGTGCGGCTGTGTGCAGGTCGTGGCCGCAGGCGTGCATCAACCCGGGCGTCTGAGATGCGAACGGCAGGTCGGTTTCCTCCGTGACGCGCAGGGCGTCCATGTCTGCGCGCAAGAGGACCGAGGGGCCGGGGCGGGCACCGCGCAGTACTGCGACGATTGAGGTGAAGTCGGGTGGGCCTGGGGTTACTTCCAGGTCCAGTCCAGACAGTGCGGACAGTACGGTTCGCTGGGTGTGCGGGAGGGCGAACCCGGCTTCGGGGTGGGTGTGGAGGGTGCGGCGGAGTGCGACCAGTTCTGAGTGAAGGGCAGCGGGGGCGGAAACCGGCATGGGGGCTCCTTAGGCAACGGTGCGTGCCGCGCTGGTGACGCATGCGTCTAATGTCTACAATCAATATAGACGATGCCGGGTGTTCGGGGTTCCGGTGCGCCTCTAATCTGTCACTACGCGTGACCCGCGTCGGCGACGTCACCGGACCGAGTACTTCGGAGGACCCTTGCCGCAGATCACGAACACCGCCGCTGCCGTCCAGGTCGCTCGCGCGCTCGAGGACGAGATCGTCTCGGAGGGCTGGAGCGCCGGGCACTTCGTCGGGCGCCGTCAGGAGCTGATGGCGCGCTTCGGGGTCGCTCCGGCGACGTTGAGCGAGGCGATTCAACTGCTGCGCGCCCGCGGCATCGTCGATGCCAAGCCGGGGCCGGGCGGCGGGATCTTCGTCGCGACGCGTTCGCCCTTCACGCACCTGAGCGATCAGCTGCTCCAGCTGCGCGAGGGTAAGGCGACCGTGGAGAACTGCCTGCGCGTGCTGGACGCGCTCGACGGTTCGGTGCTGCACGACGCGGTCGAGAACGCTAGCGACGAGGACATCGCTGATATCTCAGCGTGCGCCGACACGTTGAAGGCGGCCTGGGATTCCGCCGAGGCTCCGACGGCGATCTGGGCGCTGCACGCGCGCATCGCGCAGGTGTCGCCGAACGAGCTTTTGCGCAGCCTGTATACGAATCTCGTCGACTACATCATTGCCGCGAAGCTCGAGGGCGTCACCGCGCCGACCACGAAGGAGCGGTTGCGCACGCACCTCGACTTCGCCGAGGCGGTCATGAAGCGCGACCACGAACTGGCGGAGTCGGCGATTTCGCGGCACCGCCGACCTGCCGTGGCAGCTCGGCCTTCCTGAGATCTTGATCCGGGCGAACTTGATGGATGTACACGCGCTCAGAATTATGTATATTCATTACAGTTAATCGTCCGGCTTGAGGAGGATGCATGCTGCTGGAGCTCCGCAGTGTGGTCGACCGCGTGCTCGCCGCCCCCGATCGCTCGTCCCGCGGTGCGCAGCCGCCGATCCGCTTGTCCCAGAACGAAATGCCGTGGGCACCCGCGGACGTCATCGTCGCCGCGATGACCGAAGCGGCCCGGAATGCCCACCGCTACCCCGATTACCACCGTGCCGCGGCACGCGCCGCGGTCGCCGAGGCGATGGGTCTGGACGCGGGGCGCATCGCGATCGACAACGGATCCGGCACGCTGCTGCACGCGCTCGCCCGCCTGGTCTGCGAACCCGGCGTGCACGGCGTGCGCCCGGCGCCGTCCTTCGAGGCGTACGCGGCGGCGCTTTCGCTCGCCGGCGCGGAGTCCACAGAGGTCGGTCTCGACGCGAACGGCGCGATGGATCTCGACGCGATGCTCGCCGCGGTCGGCCCGGAAACCCGCATTGTCTACCTCTGCAATCCCAACAACCCGACGGGCGGGCTGCGCGGGGTCGAGGATATCCGCGACTTCCTGAAAAGCGTCCCGTCGCGCGTGCTGGTTGTTGTCGACGAGGCGTACCGCGAGTTCGTGTCTGCCGAACCGGTGGACGCGACTGTCGGATTGCTCGACGAGTTCGAGAATCTCGTGCTGCTGCGGACACTGTCCAAAGCACACGGTTTGGCGGGCATCCGCGTCGGTTATGCCGCTGCCGCACCGCGGATCGCGGAGGCACTGCGCCGCACGTCTGTCGGCTTCGCGCTCAACAGCGTGGCCGAGGCAGCGGTCATCGCGGCGTTGAGCGCGGAAGGATTGGCTGTGGCGAAGGAAAGAACCGCCGTCATCGTCTCCGAACGCGCCCGGATCGAGGCCACGCTGACCGCGGCGAACGTCGCGTTCGTGCCGAGCCAGACGAATTTCCTTTTCCTGCCGGGAAACGCGGCCGACCTGCTGTCCCGTTTGGAGGCTCGCGGCGTGCTCGCGCGGCCGTTCCCGAAGGCGGGCGGGGCGCGCGTGACGATCGGGCTGCCCGAGGAAAACGACGCGGTGCTCGCCGCCCTGATCTGATCAGCGGTTTCCTCCGACACCGTGTCGGAGGAAACCGGAAGGACTTCGGAGAGCCGCTCGATGAGCCGCCGCACCCGAGTTCTTACGCTAACCGGCAGGACGGACGGAGCGGTTCGTCCCCGCGGCGGGCAACCGGCCGCTCGCAGGAAGGAACGACTGCAGTGACGGAGCGCCTTTTCGAGCACGACCGGCGAGCGTCGATGCGCCGCTCGGTGACCGGCGGTGTGCTCAAAGCAACCCTGCTCGCCGGGCTCACGCTGATTTTCGTCTATCCGGTCGCGATGATCGTGCTCGGCGCCTTCCGCGACGGGCTGCCCTCGGACAACATGCCGTTCACCATGGGCGGCCTGCTCGCCGCGTTCGAGGCCCCGGAAACGTGGCACACGCTGTGGAACTCGATCGTGCTGGTCGTCGTGTGCGGCACCATCTCGGTGGCCGGCGGCGGGCTGTTCGCCTGGATCGCGGCCAACACGAACGTGCCCGGCCGCAAGCTGCTCACGCCGATCATGGTGATCAACCTGTTCGTCCCGCCGCTGTTTCACACCCTCGGCTGGATCATGCTCGGCAACGCGCAGAACGGCCTGCTCAACCAGTTCGGCCGGGAGCTCGGCACGCACGGCCCGCTGATCAACATCCAGGGCTGGGGCGGGCTGATCCTGCTGACGTCGCTCGGCTACATGCCGTTCGCGTACCTGCTGCTGCTCGGCGCGTTCAAGAACCGCGACCAGTCGCTCGACGAGGCCGCGGCGATCAGCGGCGCGGGCACGGTGCGGACCTTCTTCACCATCACGATCCCGTCGGTCGGCCCGGCGATCACCGGCGCGGCCCTGCTGATCGCGGTGCTGGTGTTCCAGTCGTTCGACGGACCGCAGTTGATCGGCCGCCAGGCGGGCATCTACGTCTTCTCGACGCAGATATATCACTACGTCCGGGATGAGGCGCCAGCCGAGTACACCAAGGCGTTCGCGCTGTCGCTCGTGCTGATCCTGCTGGTGCTGCTGTTGTTCCTGGCGCAGCGCTGGATGCTGCGCGGCCGCAGCTTCACCACGCTCACCGGCAAGACGTCGCGGCGCGATCCGCAGGAGCTGGGCCCGATCCGCTGGGTGCTGTCCGCGCTGATCGTCGTGGTGGTGCTGCTGAACTTCCTGCTGCCGCTGTTCGCGATGGTGCTCGGCAGCCTGCAGCCGATCTTCGGGGTGATGAGCACCGGGCTGACCCTGGACAACTACGTCACGATGCTCACCGACCCGCAGTTCAGCTCGAGCCTCGCGCTCACCGCGTGGCTCGCGGTCATCGGCGGCTTCGGCTCGATCTCGATCGCGCTGCTCACGACGTACGTCACCGCGCGGCGCCGGGGATTCCTGCGCAGCTACACCTCGTTCGCCGTCTGGATTCCGTGGGCGCTGCCCGGCGTCGTGCTCGGCCTCGCCTACATGTTCGCCGTGCTTTACCTCCCGGCGTTCCGCGGGCTCTACGGTTCGGCGTTCCTGATGACGCTCGTGCTGGTCGTCGCCACGATCCCGGTGTCCAGCCGGATCGCCGAGGGCGCGCTCGCCCAGCTGTCGCCCGAACTGGAGGAGGCCGGGCGGATGTCCGGCGCGAGCGCGGGCCGGGTGCTGGTGACCATCGTGCTGCGCCTGGTCATCCCGAGCTTCCTGGCCGGCTGGTTCCTCTCCGCGCTGTTCATCTCGGGCAACCTCGCCGTGCCGATGCTGCTGGCTCCGCCCGGGCTGGAACCCGTTTCATTGACCGCCTTCCAGCAGTTCCTCACCGGCGAGATGTCCCGCGGCGCGGCGCTGTTCATGATCATCCTGCTCGCCGCGTTCGCCGTCCTCGCGCTCGCCGCGGTGTCCGTCAAGCTCGGCGGCCGGATCCTCGGCCGCCGCACCGACCAGTTGTCCGGCTCGTTCTCCCGCATCACCCACTGACCCGAGAGGAAGAACAATGAAGTTCTCCCGCACGAAACTGCGCGCGCCAGCGCTGGCGCTCACCGCCGGGCTGCTCGTCTCGCTCACCGCCTGCGCGTCGGCGGGCGCGACCAAGTCGAGCACCCCGGTCGAGGTCCCCGGTGCGTCCGCGGCGGCCAACAAGTACATGAACGAGCTGTACGACAAGGCGTTCGCGGCCAACCACACCCAGCTCGTGCTGTACGGGCCCGGGGTGACCGCGAACCAGGCGATGAACGACGTGTTCACCAAGCGCTTCCCCGGGATCAAGCTGCTCCCGCAGGACCAGGCGGACGCGCAGATCCTCACCAAGCTCGACACCGAGGCGCAGAGCGGGAACCGGATCGCGGACATCTACGTCGGCGGCGAATCCCCGCAGGCGGCGGCGAAGCCGAACATCTGCACCACCGCGGACGTGCGCACCGCCGACCCCGGGTTCAAGATCCCGACCGACAACGACGGCCGGCTCACCTATTTCGCCTTGCGCTACTTCGGTTTCGTCTACAACACCGACCAGGTGCAGAAGCAGGACGCGCCGAAGAACTGGCACGACCTGCTCGACCCGAAGTGGAAGGGCAAGATCGCGGTCGGCGACATGACCGTGCCCGGCGGCATCCGGTACATCCTCGAATCGCTGATGCTGCCGGAAAACGAGAAGAAGTGGGGCCGCTCCTACCTGGAGAAGCTGGCCGCGCAGGACCTGCAGATATCTCAATCCGAGCCGATGGTGCCCACAGACGTCGCCAGCGGCCGGTTCCCGGTCGGCATCGCCGTGTACCAGGGCTACTTCGAGGCGCAGAAGAAGAAGGGCGCGCCGATCGACATGGTGTTCCCGCTGGAGGACGGCGGAAACTACATGGCGCGCTCGGCACTGTGCCTGATCAAGAACGCGCCGCACGCCGAGGCCGCGCAGCTGTACGTCAACTGGCTGTACTCGCCGGAAGGCCAGAAAGCGCTGGCGGAGAAGGACAATTCCTACGGCCGCACGCCGACCGCGCCCGGCCCGCCGGGACTGCCGTCGCTCGACAAGCTGCCGCGGCTGCCGTTCTCGAACCCCGACCCCGCGTTCAACAAGCCGTACTTCGACTTCATCACCCAGGCGTTCAAGAAGTAGCACCTCGCCTCCCGGCCGAAGAGAAAGCGCAGGTCACGATGACCGAGGTCCAGGTATCCGGACTCACCAAGAAGTACGGCGCGAAGGCGGCGCTGCACGAACTGGATCTGACGATCGAGTCGGGGCAGTTCGTGACGCTGCTCGGCCCCTCGGGCTGCGGCAAGACCACGACGTTGCGCTGCCTGGCCGGGCTGGAACGGCCGACCTCGGGCCGGATCGTCATGGGCGACCGGGTCGTGGTCGACACCGCGCGGCGCACGTTCGTGCCCGCGGACAAACGCCAGGTCGGCATGGTGTTCCAGAGCTATGCGCTGTGGCCGCACCTGAGCGTCACGGACAACGTCGCGTACCCGCTGAAGGTCGCGCGGATGCCCGGCCGGGAGCGTGCGCAGCGGGTGCAGGAAATGCTGGACGCGGTCGGTCTGTCCGACCTCGGGAAGCGTTCGGTCACCGCCCTGTCGGGCGGTCAGCAGCAGCGCGTGGCCCTTGCCCGTGCGCTGGCCGCCCGGCCGGGGATCATTTTCTACGACGAGCCGCTGTCCAATTTGGACAGCAAACTGCGGTACCAGATGGGCCAGCAGGTGCGCTCGCTGCACAACCGGTTCGAGACGACGTCGGTCTACGTGACGCACGACCAGGAGGAAGCGATCACGCTGTCCGACCGGATCATCGTGATGAGCGAGGGCGTGATCGTCCAGTCCGGCACGCCGAGCGACCTGTACGACCGCCCGAATTCCGCGTATGTCGCGGATTTCATGGGCTTTCAGAACATTCTGCCCGGGACGGTCACCGGCGTGCACGGGAAGACTGCCGACGTGCGGGTCGACGACACTTCGCTGGTCTTCTCCGGGATCGCGACCGGCGAGGTTTCGATCGGGGACCGGGCCGACATCGCGTTTCGCGCCGCGCATGCGCGGCTGTCCCCGCAGGGTTCCGGGCCCGGTGCGTTCGGCGGAACTGTCGAGCGCACGACCTACCTCGGCAGTGCCGTCAACCTTCTCGTCCGCGCGGAAGGGCTCCCCATGCGCGTGCGCACCGAAACGGCCGAACTGTCCGCGGAATCCGTCCCGACCGCCGGCGAGGAACACACTTTCGCGGTCAGCCCCGACCGTGCCGTCGTCATTCCGCACGAGAACGCGGCCCCCGCCGACGACGATTACCTGACCACGATGACCGATGCCGCCGTCGCGCCCCGCTGACGCCGGACGAAGGGAAGAATCCGTGCCCGATTTCTCCAGTCCTCGCTCCGACGGGCCGCGGATCCGGGAACTCGCCGAGATCGGCGGGCGCACCGACACCCGCGACGTTCTCGCCCACGCGACCAAACAGGCCGAGCGGGAGTACGACGACTACTTCATCGTCGATATCGACGCGCACGTCTCGGAAGACCATTTCTGGGGCGAGGTGCTGGAACTCATCGACAACGATGTGTGGCGCCAGATCGGCATGGACCAGTTCGGCAAGTTCGCGGGCAACAACGCGCTGCTGAACATTCAGCCGGGGATGTCGCACCAGAGTGTCGGCGGGCGGATCGGGCATCAGGGCCGCAAGGAGCCGCTCGACGGGGTGTCCGGGCATCCGTTCGTCGCCGCCGCCCGGCGCGGGATGGACGCGATGGGGCTGGATTATCAGGTGGTGTTCCCCAGCGCGATGTTGTTGCTGGGCATGCATCCGCAGGACGAGATCGAGGTCGTGCTCGGGCGCGCGTTCAACCGATGGCTGACCGAAGTCGTTCTGCCGCACGACGATCGGCTCAAGGGGATGTTGTATCTGCCGTACAACACGCCGGAGGTCTGCGAGGAACTGGTCGAGAAGTATTCCGGTGATGACGGGATCATCGGGTACACAGTGTGTTCTACGCGCAACAATCCGGTGCATTCGGATGTTTACACGCGGTTGTACAAGCTCATCGAGGACAGCGGGAAGCCGCTCGCGTTCCACTCCGGGTATCACTGGGGTGATCCGTCGTTCGCCCAGTTGAACCGGTTCCTGTCGATGCATGCGTTGTCGTTCACGCATTACAACCAGATTCATGTGACCAACTGGATCATCAACGCGATGCCGGAGCGGTTTCCGCGGCTGAAGATGGTGTGGGTGGAGAGCGGGCTGGCCTGGATTCCGTTCCTCATGCAGCGGCTTGACCACGAGGTGCTGATGCGGCCCAGTGAGGCTCCTGGGTTGACTCGGTTGCCCAGTGAGTACATGAAGGAGATGTGGTATACGAGTCAGCCGATGGAGCGGACCAGCATGGAGTTGCTGGAGGCGGGGATGAAGGCGTTCAACGCGGAAACTCAGTTGTTGTATTCTTCGGACTGGCCGCATTGGGATTGGGACGCGCCGTCCACGATTACGCGATTGCCGTTTTTGTCTGAACAGGCTAAGCGGAATATTCTGGGGTTGAATGCCGCTCGGGTGTTCAATCTTCCTACTGATCGGCGGAAGCCTGCTGCGAAGAGCGTGCTTCATGAGCGGCCTGGGGTTTCGTGATGACATCTGAACTTGCTTCACTGGTATCTCGGCTGGGCTCGCTGACATCTGAGATCGCCTCGGGGGACAGGGCCGCGGCGGTCGCCGACGAAGAGATCGCTGAGTTGTTGTACGCGGCGGCTCGGTTGTTCTCTGCCAAGACGGATCGGGTGGGGAAGATTTCCTGGCCGGTTCGCGAGGACGCGTTGACGGCTACTGAGACCGTGGTTTTGGTTACTGCGTTGCTGGATGCCGCGGATGTGAATATTTTCGATATGGCGATCTGGTATCGGAGGGCCGAATGAGCTCGGTGCGGCGGGACGTTGTTGTTGCTGGGTTGGCGGATCTTCGGGTCCGGGGGCGGGTCGTGGTGGACGTCGACGGCCTGGAGGTGGGGGTTTACTTTCATGCTGGGGAGGTGCGGGTTTGGCATAATGTGTGTCCGCATCAGGGCGGGCCGGTTTGCCAGGGGAAGATGATGCCGCGGACTGTTCAGCCGGTTCGGGAGGATCGGAAGAGTGCTGGGCCTGCGTTTCATCCGGCTGATCGGAATATTGTTTGTCCTTGGCATGGGTTTGAGTTTGATGTTCTTACTGGGCGGCATCCGGCGGATGGTTCTGTGCGGTTGAGGGCGGTTCCGGTTCGGGTGGTGGGGGATGAGGTTGTGGTTCGTATCTGATGTCTGCTTGGTGGGCGGCTCGTCGCCTGGGGGCGACATTGCGCCTGGCGGGGAGGCTTGGCACCCCGATTTTTTAGTGTCACTACGGCGCGGGGGTGCTTGTCAAGGCGGGAAAGATGCCTTGACAAGCACCCCCCGCGCCGTGTTTTTGGCTTCGTATCGGGGGTGGGGGAGGTGTGGCTGCCTTGCTTTGGGTGCATCGGCTGCGGGGGCGTGAGGGGGCACTGAGTGAATTTCGGGCGGCGAGGGTGCCCCCACGCGCTTCGCGTGCGTTAGATCGTGGTGGGGTCTACGTCTACTGCGGCGAAAAGGGTTCGCGCGCAAAGGTCTCGTAGCTCTTCGGTGCTGATCTTCGGTTCGTCCAGCCAGTCCAGGATTAGTGTTGCCACGAAAGAAAGCCATCCCCGCACTGCGAGTTGTGTCGTGGGGGTGACTGGGCGCAGTTGGCTCACGGCGGACAGGATGCGGTCCGCGTTCGCTGCCATTCCTGCTTCGCAGATTTCCCGGATTTCGCGGTCCGCGTCGCCTGCGCTGCGGTGCACGATGCGGTAGCCGTCGGGGTGGGTGCGGGCGAATTCCAGGTATACCTCCAGCCCGGCGCGCAGTTGTTCGGCTACCGGCAGTGCTGGGTCGGGTTCGCTCATGGCCAGGAGCTGGTCTCGCTGGCCGCGCACGATTGCGGCGAAGAAGTCCTTTTTGGTGGGGAAGTAGTGGTACAGCAAACCGCGGGAGACGCCCGCGATTTCGGCTACCTCTTCGATCCACACCTCGTCGTACGGGCGGCCCGCGAACAGGCCTGCTCCGATGGTCAGCAGCTGTTCGCGGCGCTGTTCGGTGCTCAGGCGCGTCCGCATCTCCCCAGCTTACTTGACACCGGTTCAGTAGCGGGGGATGGTGACCCTATTGGATGTGGGTTCAGTAGGGAGCGAAACTGTGGACACCACCGCGATTCCGCATCGGCCGGGCCGGTTGCCGGTGCTCGGGGACCTGCTCGGGACCAATGTGCGCACGCCGTTGCAGAGCACCATGCGGGCCGGTGCGGGGCTCGGGCCGATTTTCACCCGGAAGTTCTTCGGTCTCGAGATCGTGTTCGCCTGCGGGATCGACCTGGTCACCGAGCTGAACGACGAGACAAGGTTCGGCAAGCACGTCGGGCTTGGCGTCGAGCGGTTGCGCGGGGTCGTCGGCGACGGGCTGTTCACCGCGCACACGCGCGAGCCCAACTGGCGGCTGGCGCACGACATCCTGCAGCCCGCGTTCTCCGCCGAGGCGATGCGCCGCTACCACGCGATGATGCTCGACGTCGCCCGCGAGCTGACCGCGGCGTGGGACCGCGCGGACGGTCCGGTCGACGTCGCTGCCGACATGACCCGGCTGACGCTCGAGACGATCGGGCTCGCTGGGTTCGGGTACCGGTTCGGGTCGTTCGAGCGGGCCGAACCGCATCCGTTCGTCACCGCGATGATCCGTGCGTTGCGGTTCGCGCAGCTGGACAACGTCAAGCTTCCGTTCGTGCGGCGGGCGCTGGCCGGGTCGGCCGCGCAGAACCAGGCTGACATCGCGACCATGACGAACCTGGTCGACGAGGTCATCGAGAGCCGCCGCCGGGAAGGCGGCGAAGCACGCGACCTGCTCGGTCTGATGCTCACCGACGGGCACCCGATGACCGGGGAGCGGCTCGACCCGGTGAACATTCGCAACCAGGCCATCACTTTCGTCGTCGCGGGGCACGAGACGACGTCGGGCGCGCTGTCGTTCGCGCTCTACTACCTGACGCGTCATCCGGAACTGCTGGCGAAGGCGCGCGCTGAAGTCGACGCGGTGTGGGGTGGTCGCGAACCGGCCTTCGGGGACGTCGCGAAGCTTCGGTACGTCCGCCGCGTGCTCGACGAGGCGATGCGGCTGTGGCCGACCGCGCCCGGTTATACCCGGGAAGCCCGCGAAGATCTGGTGCTGGGCGGGAAATACCCGATGCGCAAGGGCGATTCAGTCATCGTGCCGCTGCCGATGCTCCACCGCGATCCGGCCGTGTGGGGGCCGGATCCGGAGAAGTTCGATCCGGACCGCTTCGAGCCGGCGGCGGTGCGGAAGCGTCCGGCTCAGGCGTACAAACCGTTCGGCACCGGGGAACGCGCGTGCATCGGCCGCCAGTTCGCGCTGCACGAAGCGGTGCTGGCGCTGGGGGTCATGCTGCAGCGCTACGACTTCGAGGCAGACCCGGCGTACGAGCTGAAGATCGTGGAATCGCTGACGCTGAAGCCGAGCGGATTCACCCTCCGGCCGCGGATCCGGGAGCGAGCGGTCGGGCTGACCTCAGCTGCTGCCCGCTAGTTCTCCGGACAGGGTCTCGTGCATCGCCGCGCTGTGTTTGTTCAGGCCGACGATCTCGACGGTTTTCCCGCGGGCCTCGTACTTCGTCGTGATGGCGTCGAGCGCGGCGACGGTCGAGGCGTCCCAGATGTGCGCGGCGGATAGGTCGACGACCACGCGTTCCGGGTCGTCGGCGTAGTCGAACTGGTAGACCAAGTCGTTGCTGGACGCGAAGAACAGCGCCCCGGTCACGGTGTACCGGACGCTGCCGGGCTCGCGCACCGCGGTCACCTCGACCAGGTGCGCGACCCGGCGCGCGAAGATCACCATCGCGGTGATCGACCCGACCACGACCCCGATCGCGAGGTTGCTGGTCGCCACCACGATGCCCACGGTCACCGCCATCACCGCGACCTCGCCGACCGGCATCCGCTTCAGCGTCTTGGGCGCGATCGAATGCCAGTCGAAGGTGCCGAACGCGACCAGCACCATCACCGCGACCAGCGCGGCCATCGGGATCCGCGACACGACCGGCCCGAACACCAGGCACAGCACCATCAGGAACGCCCCGGCGAGGAACGTCGACAGCCGCGTCCGGCTGCCCGCGACCTTGACGTTGATCATGGTCTGGCCGATCATCGCGCAGCCGCCCATGCCGCCGAAAATCCCGGTGACGACGTTGGCGACGCCCTGCCCGACCGCCTCGCGGGTCTTGTTCGAATGCGAGTCCGTGATGTCGTCGACCAGTTTGGCGGTCATCAGCGATTCCATCAGCCCGACCAGGGCGAACGCCAGTGCGTACGGCGCGATCAGGCCGAGCGTGCCGAAGGTGAACGGCACGTCCGGGATCCCCGGCACCGGCAGCGCCGAGGGCAGCGCGCCCTTGTCGCCGACGGTCGGCACCGCGATTCCGGCCGCGATCGTCAGCGCGGTGAGCACCGCGATCGACACCAGCGGCGCGGGCACGGCCTTGGTGAGCCGCGGGAAGAACACCATGACCGCGAGACCGCCGGCGAACAGCGGATACACCGGCCACGGCACGTCGATCAGCTCCGGAACCTGCGCCAGGAAGATCAGGATCGCCAGCGCGTTCACGAAGCCGACCATCACGCTGCGCGGAACGAAGCGCATCAGCCGCGCGACGCCGAGCGAGCCGAGCACGATCTGGAACAGCCCGCCCAGCACCACCGTCGCGACGAGGTAGCCGAACCCGTGTTCCCTCGCCAGCGGCGCGACCACCAGGGCGATCGCTCCGGTCGCCGCGGAGATCATCGCCGGACGGCCGCCGACGAACGAGATCACCACCGCCATGGTGAACGACGCGCACAGGCCCACGCGCGGATCGACCCCGGCGATCACCGAGAACGAGATCGCCTCCGGGATCAGCGCGAGCGCGACGACCAGCCCGCCGAGGATTTCGGTGCGCGCGACCCGCGGCGACAGCCATGCCGGACGTCGAATGGACACAGTGGACAGTGACGAGGGCACGGTGGATTACCTGTCGGTTTCGGGGGCGGGCAGAAAGAGCCGTTTCCGACGGTAGCGGACCGATCGGACAGCGCCGCCGTCTCCCGCCTTCAGGTGAGTTGTGGGTCACCTCGCTTTCCCGTCGCGGGAGACCGCGCTACGATCAGGGCAGTCGTACAGGACGATCGCCCTGAACGACTGCCCAGGACGACCGACCAGGAGAAAAGCGGATGACTTCACCGGCAGCGGCACGGGGGCGTGACGTGCGGCAACGGTTGCTGGCTGCGGCGACGGAGCTGGTGCCCGAACGCGGCTGGGCAGCGGTGAGCACCCGCGTGCTGGCGGACCGGGCGGGGGTGACGCCGAGCGTGGTGCACTACCACTTCCCGTCGCTGCAGGCGTTGCTCCGCGAGGCGGTCCTGGACGCGATGCGCGAGGTGCTGGAGAGCGTCGGGCCTGCGCTGGCCGCGACGCAGAACCCGGCTGACCTGGTGTCCGCGCTGTTCGGGTCGGTCGAGCCGTACAGCGGGGTGGACCCGCTGTCGGTGCTGTTCATCGAGGCGTATCTGGCGGCGCGGCGCGACGACGAACTGCGGGACCAGATCGGGGGACTGCTCCTGGCGTTCCGCGCGCAGGTCAGCAGCTGGCTGGCCGAACGCGGCGTCCCCGATCCGGAGGCGACCACGGAGGTGCTGGTGGCGACCGTCGACGGCTTGCTGCTGCACCGCGGGCTCGCCCCCGGTGGGGATCCGGCGGCGGTCACCGCCGTCCTGCGCGGGCTGGTCACGCAACCTCAGGGAGGGGAAATGCGATGAGAATCCTGGTCTGCGGCGCCGGTATCACCGGGCTGGCCGCGGCGAACCGGCTGTCGGAGCTGGGCAACGAGGTCACGCTGGTGGAGCGGGCGCCCGGGCCGCGTCCGCAGGGCTACATGATCGACTTCTTCGGTCCCGGCTACGACGCGGCCGAAGCGATGGGAGCGTTGCCCGCCATCAAGGAGGCGGCGTATCCGATTTCCGAAGCGATTCTCCTTGACGCACAAGGAAAGCGCCGGTCCGATATTCAATTCGGCCAGTTCGCGCGCACCGTCGGCGGCCGGTTGCTGAGCGTCCTGCGGCCGGATCTGGAGCAGGCCTTGCGCACGTCGCTGCCCGCGGCGGTCGAGCTTCGGTACGACAGCGGGGTGGTCGCTGTCGAGGGCGACGGCGACCGGGTCGCCGCGACGCTCTCGGATGGTTCCGTGCTCGAAGCCGACCTGCTGGTGGGCGCTGACGGGATCCATTCGACGGTCCGGCGGCTGGTGTTCGGCGAGGAATCGCGGTTCCTGCGCTACCTCGGCTTTCACACCGTGGCGTTCCTGTTCAAGTCCCCCGAGATCCACGCCGTGGCAAACGGACGGTTCTGCCTCACCGACACCGTCGGCAGGCAGATGGGTTTCTACGGCTTGCGCGCGGGAACGGTCGCCGCCTTCGCGGTCCACCGCACGCCCGATCCCGCCCTGCCCGGCGACGTCCGGGAGTCGCTGCTGGACACCTACGGCTCGCTGGGCTGGATGGTGCCGGAAGCGTTGCGGCACTGCCCGCCGTCCGAGGAAATCTATTACGACCAGGTCGCCCAAATTGAGATGCCAACGTGGCGCAAGGGCCGCGTCACGCTGGTCGGGGACGCGGCGTACGCGGTGTCGCTGCTGGCCGGACAGGGTGCGTCGCTCGGGATCGCGGGCGCGTACGTGCTGGCCGATCAGCTGCACCGGGCGTCGTCGATCGCCGAAGGGCTGGCGGAATACGAGCGGCTGTGGCGTCCCGTCGCGGCCGACAAACAGCACTTGGCCCGCAACGGCGCACGATGGTTCCTCCCGGACAGCAAACCGCAGCTCTACCTGCGTCGGCTCGCGCTCAAACTGGCCCGGTTGCCGGGAATTGACCGAGTCGTGGCCGGGAGTTTGACCGGGAAGTCCACCGCGCTCATCACGAACCTGCACCATTCGGCAAGGGAAGGAGTCCGACCGTGAAACCGATCGCGCGCACGGTCTTCAAGGCGCCGGCGAAGCTGTACGACCGCGACCTGGGATGGTTGCTGGGCAAGCGGTTCCTGTGCCTGACCCACGTCGGCCGCAAGTCCGGCCGCGAGTACCGGACGGTCCTGGAGGTGATCGGCCTCCGTCCCCGATCCGACGAGGTGCTGGCCATCGCGGGATTGGGCCCGTCCTCGGACTGGTACCGCAACATCCAGGCGGCCCCCGCGGCGGAGGTCGCGATCGGCCGCCGGAAGTTCGTCCCCGCGTACCGCGTCCTCGACGAAGCCGAAGCCGCCGACGCGATCGCCGACTACGAACGCCGAAACCTGCTGCTGCGCCCGGTTTTGCACCCCGTGCTGAGCAAACTGCTGGGCTGGCGCTACGACGGCTCCGACGCGGCGCGGCACCGGATGGTCCGGCAATTGCCGATCGTCGCCTTCCGTCCCCGGGACGGAGCTGAACCCGACCAAGAAGGTACTGACCGCTGATGAACTACATCGCCGAACTGCGCGAACTAGTCGGCACGCGCCCGCTGATCCTGCCCGGCACGTCCGTGCTGATCGCCGACGAGCGCGGCAGGCTGCTGCTGGTGTTCCGCGAGGAAAGCCAGGACTGGGGGCTGCCCGGCGGATTCCTCGACCCCGGCGAGTCCTACGAGGACGCGGGCCGCCGCGAGGTGCGCGAGGAAATCGGCCTGGCGGTGCGGGACCTCGAACTGTTCGGCGTCTACTCCGGACCGGAGTACTTCTACCGGTACCCGCACGGCGACGAGGTCCACAACGTCACCGCCGCGTTCACCGCGACCGTCGAGAACACCGAGGTCACTGTGGACGGCACGGAGATCACCGGCTACGAGTTCTTCGAGCTGGACCGGCTTCCGGACGACATCATCGCGCCGGAGAGGCCGATCGTCGAGGATTACGTGAAGCGGTTCGGCGGGTAAGGGTTCGCGGCCGTCCGGGGGCGAGGCGCGCCGCCTCCTAGCGGGTTGACGGACAGTGTCGTCTGGACTGGTCAGACGGTTTTCGTCATCCCGCCGTCGAGCACGAGATCCGCACCGCTCATGTTCGCGACCTTCCCCGAAGCCAGGAACACCACCAAGGCCGCGACCTCCTCCGGATCAGCGAACTCGCCCGTCGAAAGCCCCACCGCGGCGGGAAGCCGGTCCTTGAACTCCGCCAGCCCGCTCCCCGCGCGCCGGGCGAGCTGGTCCCCTGGGCCGCCGGGCGAGGTCCACAGGTCGGTCCACACCGGGCCGGGCGAGATCGTGTTCACGCGCAGGCCGCGTCCGCCGAACTCCTCCGCCAGCGCCTTGCCGAGGTTCGTCACCGCGGCCTTGACCGCCGACTGCGCGACCAGCCGCGGCTGCGGCACCTTGGCGTTCACCGAGCTGATGTTGACCACCGCGCCCCGGCGTTCGAGCAGGCTCGCCAAGGCGGCTCGCGTGGCGCGGACGTTCGACAGGAACGTGACGTTGAACGTGTGCAGCCACGCCTCGTCGTCGAGTTCGAGGAACCCGCCGGGCGGATTCGAGGTGCCCGCGACGTTGTTGACCAGCAGATCGATCCCGCCGTGCTGATCGAGCGCGTGCTGCACGACCCGCGCCGGCTCGTCCGGGTCGCCCAGATCGGCCCCGAGAGCGTCCGGGGTCAGCTCCTTCAGCGAGGGGGTGACTGTCCGGCTCGCCGCGACGACGGCGTACCCGTCCTCGACCAGTGCCCGGACGATCGCCAGCCCGATTCCCCGTCCGGCTCCGGTCACCACGGCAACCCGCTTCGGTTCAGTCACCAGGAAAGTCCCCTCCGTTAGGTCGAGCAGGAAACCGCACCGGAACTCGGCTGCGGGTACGAATTTCGTTGCAGCGCAGGGTATTTCGGGTCCGGGCGGCGCATTGTCCAGCCAGCGTATCCCGAAATGTCCCTGTCGTGGCGGCTCGCCGCTTACTTGCCGAGCGCGTCCACCCCGGCCTGGGCGAAGGTCTCGTCCTGCGCACCCGACGGCGCGCCTGCCACGCCGACCGCCGCGATCGGGGCGTTGTTCGCGTCCACCGGGACCGCTCCGGCGAGGAACAGGGTGCCCTTGATGTCCTTCAGGGTCGGGGCCTGCTGCAGCCGGCCGGTCAGTTCCGAGGTCTTGGCGTTCCACGCGACCGCGGTGAACGCCTTCTCCTCCGCCGACGAGTACGACTGCGGGCCGGCGCCGTCGCCGCGCAGGGTCACGATGGTGTTGCCGTCGCGGTCGACCACCGCGACCGACACCTTCTGGCCCGCCTTCTCGGCGGCGTCGAGCGCGGCCTGCGCGGCCTTCTGCGCGGCGGCGATTGAGAGGTGCGTGGTCTGGACCAGCCCCTTCGGCGCGGCCTGGGCGGGAGCGGCGGCGGCCGCGGCGGTGGCGGCCGGGGCGGCCGGGGTGGCGGCGTTGGCGGCCAGCGCGCCGGTCGTGGCGGCTCCGATCACGGCGAGCCCGCCGACGACGGTGGCGACGCGGGTCTTGGCGGTGAAGTTCTTCATCGGGTGCTCCTTGGCTTGTCCGGCTTGATGGATTCATCGTGCGTCCGGGACCGCCTTCACCGGATCGGAGTCTCGGCTCGCCTCGCGGCGCGGAACGGCCGACACTCGGGTCATCCGATCGGCTGATGCCGACCGGGTTGGCACAGGTCAGGCTCGATGTGGGACCGGAAAAACGGAGGGCGGCGATGACCGATCGGGACGCGCGGTGGCTCGCCGCGACCATGCACACGGCGTTCTTCCTGCTGCTGGTCGCGTCGATCGTGCGCTTCCTCGACCACCACCACGGCGAACCGGCCGCGCCCTGGGTGATCGCGCTGACCGGTTGCCTGGCGGCGGTCTACGCGGTCGGCCTGGTGCTGCGGGTCACCGGGCCCGAGCAGGTCACCGTGCCGTATCTCGGCTGGCTGACCGTCGTGACCGTGCTGTGGGTGGTGCTGGTGCTGCTCGCGCCGAGCTTCGCGTGGTGCGCGGTCCCGCTGTTCGTCACCGGCCTGCGCACGCTGCCGACCGGACCGGCGTTAGTACTGGTCACGCTGGTAACGGCGCTCGTGGTGATCTCGCAGAACCGGCTCTCGACCGGCTTCGACCCGAACCTGACGATCGTGCCGGTGGCCGTCGCCGCGGTGACTGCCGCGGTGATCACGTACCTGCGTCGGCAGGCGGTGCGGTTGCGGGAAACCGAGCGCCGCGCGGGGATGCTGGACGAACGCCAACGGCTGTCGCGCGAGATCCACGACGCGCTCGCGCAAGGTCTGTCCAGTCAGGCGATGCTGCTGCAGGCGGCCGACCGCGCGTGGGCCGATCCGGACCTGGCGCGCGAGCATTTGCATGCGGCACAACAGATCGGCACGCGAAACCTGGCCGAAGCCCGCGGTCTCGTCCAGGACCTGGCTCCCGCCGACCTCGACGGGCACTCGGTCGAGGAAGCCCTCCGGAACGTCGCCGAACGCGAACCGCAGCCGGTGCGCGTACAGGTCGACGGGCCCGCTCGGCCGCTGCCCAGCCGGGTGCAGTCCACTTTGGTGCGGATCGCGCAGGGCGCGCTGGCCAACGCCCGCGAACACGCCGACGCGTCGGGAGTGGCGATCACTCTCACCTACCTAGACGATGAGGTCGTGCTGGACATCACCGACGACGGCCGCGGTTTCGACCCGTCCGCCCCGAGCGCCGACGGCCGCGGTCATGGCCTGCCCGCCATGCGCGCGCGGGCAACGCAGCTCGGCGGCCGGTTGACTGTCGAATCCGCGCCCGGGCAGGGCACCGCCATCTCAGCCGCGATTCCGTTGGGACCAAGCCATGTCTGACGACCAGCTCATCCGCGTCGTGCTGTGCGACGACCACGCCATGGTCCGCGCCGGTCTGCGTGCGCTGCTGGCCGGCGCGGGCGGGATCGAGGTCATCGGCGAGGCCGCGACTGGGCAGGAGGCGATCAATCTCGCTGCTGCGTTGCGGCCGGATGTCGTGTTGATGGATTTGCAGCTGGGTGACGGAATGGACGGGGTGGAGGCTATTCGACGCATTCGTGCTGTTGCTGAGCCGCCTCGGGTTTTGGTGTTGACTACTTATGACACTGACGCTGATATCACTCGTTCTATTGCGGCCGGGGCTACGGGGTATTTGCTGAAGGCTGAGTCGGCGGATGAGCTGTATGCGGCTATTCGGGCGGCTGCGGCTGGGCGGACTGCGTTGTCGGCACCGGTGGCGGACCGGATGATGGCGCAGTTGCGGGCGCCTCGGCCTGCGTTGACTGATCGGGAGCGGGATATTCTCGAACAGTTGGCGCAGGGGGTGGGGAATCGGGAGATCGCTCGGCGGTTGTTTATCAGCGAGGCTACGGTTAAGACGCATTTGGGGCGGATTTATGAGAAGTTGGGGGTGGATACTCGGGCTGGGGCTGTTGCTGTGGCTAAGGAGCAGCGGTTGTTGCCGTGATCGCCGTTGGCTTGCGGGCCGTGGTTGCGTGGGGCACCCCGAAGCCCGATTGTGCTGACGGGCGGCGGGTGCTTGTCAAGGCGGGAAAGATGCCTTGACAAGCACCCGCCGCCCGCAGGGAGGCTTCGTATCGGGGTGCGGGGGAGGGGCTGGGTGCCTCGATGGTTGGGTGCATCGGCTGCGGGGGCGGGCTGGGTGCCTCTATCGCGGGTGCATCGGCTGCGGGGGCGGGCTGGGTGCCTCTATCGCGGGTGCATCGGCTGCGGGGGCGGGCTGGGTGCCTCTATCGCGGGTGCATCGGCTGCGGGGGCGGGCTGGGTGCCTCTATCGCGGGTGCATCGGCTGCGGGGGCGGGCTGGGTGCCTCTATCGCGGGTGCATCGGCTGCGGGGGCGGGCTGGGTGCCTCTATCGCGGGTGCATCGGCTGCGGTTTGGGTGGTGGCTAGCGCCCCAATGTGGCATTGGGTGCGTCGGATGCACCCAATGTGGCGTTCGGTGCGTGGGATGCACCCAATGCCGCATTGGGGCGGCAATCCCGATGGCGAGCCGGGCGGGGGTGGTCCGTGAAGGGCTCCTTGAGGGAATCTAAGTCCGTGAAGGAGCCCTTCACGGCGCGCGGGGAGGTGCGTGAGGGGAACCCTGAGGGAATCAGAGTCAATGAGGGTGGCCCTCACGTACTGGCTGGCTCGGGGAGTGTGACGTGGGGTGACGTGCACACCGCGCACTGCTAGCGTGGTTTCGCGCGTACCAGGAACTAGGGGTGGGGCTTGATCGACGCGGTTGCGGTGTTTTCCAGTGAGGCGGCAAAACTGCTGGCCACCGCCTTGGTCGGGCGGGTCGACAAGGGGCTGGGGCAGCTGGCGGGCATCGCCAGGGCCAAGTTCGGGGCGAAGTTCGGGTCCGGGCCGGTTTCTGTGGCGGAGCTTCGCGGGCAGGTGTTGGCTGCTTGTCAGGACGATCCTGGGTTTTGTGCGGAGCTGATGGAAGCCGTCGCGGTGTTGAATGCCGCGGGGCAGCGGCCGCCCGTCGTCGAGGGTGTTGAGCGGTTTTTCAATCATGCCGAGCATCTTCGGGAGCCGCGCCAATCCGGGGTTTGTCTTATTTACGGGGCGGTCGGGTCCGGGAAGACCGAGCTTGCCCGGCAGATCGCCGGGCTCGTGCGGGATCGGTTCCCTGGCGGCTGGATCGAGATCGACGTCGCGGAATCGCGTACTGGCGCGGTCGTCGATCTGGCGCTCGTCAAACGGCAGGCGCTGCTGAAGCTGGGCATTCCCAGCGGCGAGATCGCGGCCGACGACGCTGGTCTGGACCAGCAGTTCGGCTCCGTGCTGGCGACCCGGTTGTTCACCGTCATTCTCGACAACGTCGGTTCGGCGCGCGAGGTCGAGCTGTTCCGTCCGTTCCGGATGAACCTCGTGCTCGCGACCTCCTCCGCTCGCACCCGCGACCTCGACGCGCTCGATCCGGCGCCGATTCTGTTGGGCGGCCTCGAGAACGAGGGTGCGCGGGAAATGCTTGCCTACTTTTGCGGCGCGGTCCGGCTTGACGCGGAACCCGGCGCGACCGACGCGCTGCTGGAGATGTCCGGCCGGATGCCGTCCGCGATTCGTGAAGTGGGCTTGAGCCTTGCGCGGCACAGTGGCGAGCCGTATCCGGTCAGCGGGCTGCTCGCGCGCTACCAGGCGAACGGGATCGTGGACGCTGAGGGCGTCATCAACGACTCGCTGGAACAGGCTTTCGCGAGGCTCGCGCCGGAAACGGCCGAGGCGGTCGCGTTGTTGTCCGGGTTTCCCGGGCACTGGTTCACCCGGGAAACCGCGGTCGCCTATCTCGGGATGCCGGACGAAGTCTTCGAGGATGTTCGCAGTGCGATGCTGACCGAGCAGGTCGGTGGCTGGCATCGGCTCACCGCACTGGTATCTCAGTACGCGGCGAAGCTTCCCGCGGATCGTCACGCGGCGTTTCTCCGGCTGTTGAGCCATGTCCGGGATCGAACGGTCGCCGCGGATCTCGCGGGGGATGCCGGGCGGTTGCGCGAATACGTCGTTCCGCCCGGTCTGTCGTGGACGCTCCCCGAGGACCGGCTCGACTGGCTGCACCGGCATCTGGGGCTCATCACCGAGGTGGTGCGCGCCGCGGCCCGGCGGGGGAAGCACGTGGAGGTGTGCCAGCTCGCCGGTGCGCTGGAAGTGCTGATCACCCGGCGCTGGCTGTGGCGCGAGTACGCCGAGATCAGCGACCTCGCGGTCCGCGCGGCGGCGGCCTTGGCCGGTGGCGAGCCACAGGCGCTTTACGCGCGGACCTTGTCCATGCGGGCCAAAACCTGTTTCCTGGCAAGGGCTTTCGACACCGCAGACGCCGATCTCCGTCTGGCGTGGGAGTTGGCTGAGGCCGTCAACATCCGTCCGGCGCGGCGGGAGCGGCTGCAATCATCGGTGGCTGAGTTCCGGGCGCGGTTCTTCGAGGAACAGGCCGACGCGCGTCCGGCGGAGCGCGCCAGTTTGCTCGCTGAAGCCGAGGTCTGGCTCCGGAAGGCCATCGCGCTCGACCAGCATCTCGAACACGGCTACGCGCTCGGCATTCACCATCGGATGCTCGCTTCGGTCCTGGTCAAGGCCGGACGCCCGGCGGAAGCGATGGCCGAGATCGAGAGCGGCCGTCAGCACGCGACCGGTGCCAACCTCAGCCGGCTGGACATGGTGGCTGCGCGGGCGTTCCTCGCGCTGGGCGACCTGGTGCGCGCCCGGGAGTGCTGGAGCCGTGCCCGCGCGGAGCTGAAATCCACTGGTGCGGACCAATACCAGTGGGAAGTCCGGGAAATCGAGGCGCGCATCCTTGCCGCGGAAGGCCGGCCGGAGGCTGCGCGGACGGCGTGGGGACAGTTGATCGGCGACGCCTGGAAGCTCGGTCATCCCCGGACGAACGAGTACATCACCGAATTCGAATCGCTACGTTGACCCGGTTCCGGCCGAAGTCGAGTTCGGTCCGTCCTAAGTAGAGCATCGACACTGCCGCCAGCGGGTCGACCTGCCGGGAGTCCGGGACCAGTTCGTAACGGCGGCCGCTGCGATCCGCGGCGAGGCAACGGTCTTCGAGTCGGGCGGCAGCGAATTGTGCGTCCGGCCACTGCTTGAGGACGGCGGCAGCCCAGTCGGGGAAGTCGACTTCGGCGTCGTCGGTGAACACGATGGCGGCTGCCGACAGTTCGCGCAGCGACGCGCGGGTGTGGTGCGCGATCACGTGCAGATGGTGCAGTTGCTGCGGCACTTCGGTCGCGGGCAGCCGGACCAGCACATCTGTCGACCCGTGCTCGCGGATGCCGGCGATGAACGCGACCGGTTCCGTTCGGGTCGGTGAGGTGACCGGGTAGCTGGTGAATTCCGCGGGGCCGCTCGGCTCCGGCAGCTTCATCAAGCGGTAGCACGCGGCACGCAACAGCTCAGCCGACCGTCCGGGGACCGCGACCGCTTGCTTGGCAACAGGTTCGTAGCTGCCCGGGACATGCCGGTCGATCGCGTCGTCGATCTGCGCGGCCAGCGGACCGTCGGCGGCAAGCGGGTCCGTGCGCGCGGCCAGCATCGCGGCGGGAGAACCGGGAACTGTTGCCGGAGAAGGACTTCCGGCCATCAGCATCGGCCGATCCAGCGCGGCGGCGTAGAGCGACACAGAACTTTCGTCCCCGATCACGCACGAGGACGCGGTCACCGCGGCCTGCCAGCCGGTTTCGGACGGGATCACCAGCAGCCCAGCCTGTTTCGCCTCGGCGAGCCACGCGTCAAGCTGCCACGAGCTGTGCGCCGCCGCGATGCCGGGATGCAGGATCGCGCACACCGTGGTGGTGTCGACCGGCAGTTCGGCGACGAGCCGGAGCGGAAGGTCGGGACGCTGTCCGAGAACCGACGACGGACCCCAGGTGGACGCGATCGTCACGAGCCGCTTGCCCCGTCCGGCCAGCGCCGCGCGGTACTCGGCCGCCCGGTGCGCCCCGGCCACGAGCCGGTCGAGACACGGATCGCCGACGACCTCCGCGCGCTCGGCCGCCTCCGGGCTCGCCGCGCGGAGCTGGTCGCGCTGCTCGGCGTGCGCGACGGCGATCAGCGCCGGGACGACCCTGCCGTCGTGCACGAGCCGTTCCGGGTTGAGCCCGGCGACGACCGAACTGCCGGGGTAGTACTTCTGGTGGCCGATCCCGTGCGGCAGCAGGACGACCGGGGCGCGCAGCAGGTGAAGATCGTCGTTTTCGCTGGCCGCGATCGCGAGGTCGAACTCGGTCGTGATCGCCTGCTGCCACGGGACCACCGCGGCGCCCAGCTGTTCCAGCAGCCGGGGCACGCCTGCCCCGAGGATGGCCGGACGCTCGCGGTCGAAGGTGAAAACGGTCTGGACGCGGTGGTCGCCGCTGAAGAGCGTGAGCACGTCGAGCAACCGGTTGAGCGTCGTCACGGTCCGCACCACCACCAGGACCCGGCGCTCGAAACCGACGGTCAACCAGTGGTCAAACCCAGGATCCACGGGCACTCTCCGTGAAAAAAGTCCGGGGGGGGGGTAGGTATTTGCCATCAGACCGCGCACATCACCTGGCGAAACACTGGTGAAGCCTACCTGCCGCGCCCGGCCGCTCGCGGGAGTGCCCGCGACCACCGGCCGTGGTCGCGGGCGCCGCGCTCACTCCTTGCGGGCCACCCCGGCGAGCAGCAGCGACTCGTTCGCCGCGTCGAGCGGGATGGTCCGGTCGTCCGGGCCGGCTTCCTCCGGATGCCACAGCGGGGTCCAGGTGACGCCGGGCTCGAGCAGGGTGAAGTCCCCGAACAGCGCGGTGATCTCGGCGCGGTCGCGGTAGATGAGGTCGGTGCCCGCGGCGGCGTAACGCTGTTTGGCGTCGGCCAGCAGTTGCTCGCAGTGCGGCGGGACGCCCTCGTCGGTGACGTGCGACAGCGCCAGATACGACCCCGGGACGAGGAGTTCGCGGTACTCGGCGGCGACGCTGGGGCCGAGGTCCGCGGTGCTTTCGCTGCCGGGCACGGGTGGCTGCTCGATGTGCAGGACGCAGATGAGCAGCAGAGCGATCGGCTGGTCGAGGTCGATGACGCCCGATCCGGCGAGCAGGGACCACAGCCGTCGCGGGTCGCGCAGGTCCGCGTGCAGGGCGACGTGCCGGGCCGGGTCGCCCTTTTCGCGCAGCAGGCTGGTGGAATGCGCGACGGCGACCGGTTCGCAGTCGACGTACGCGACCTTCACCTCGCCCGGCGCGATCTGCTCGGCGATTTCGTGCGCGTGCCCCATCGTGGGGACGCCGGATCCGAGGTCGACGATCTGCCGGATTCCGGCGCGCACCAGATGCCGGACCACGCGGTGCAGAAATCGGCGGTTGGCCTGGGCGATCGGGCGCACCGTCGGATAATCGCGCAGCATCCGCCCGGCGAACTGCCGGTCGATTTCCCAATTCGCGGTTCCGCCGAGGTAATAGTCGTAGACCCGCGCCACGCTGGGACGGCTGAGATCGATCCCCGGCGGCGGAAAGGACTCGTGCTCCAGGCCAGTCACCAGTTTCTCCTCGTGGTCGACGGCGCGGGATCAGCGTAGCGTCTCTCCGGCCCGGCGGGGAGAGGGCGGCCGGACGCTGAGCAGATCCGCCTCGGCTTCTTCGAGCAGAATTGCCGATTCCTCCGCCGAAAGGGCGACACTCGAAAGGGATTCCCATGATTGCAGATCGGTGTCGTACGTTTCGGTGTCGTTGAGGAAAGACTGGACGCCGTTCGACGTTTCGGCGAAAGAACGGTCGAGTTTGCTGTTGACGAACTGCAAAATGGTGAAATCGGGGCCGACGTGCAACGGGCCTTTGTCGAACGGCACGAACCGGATGGTCGCCCAGGGGCGGGTGCGGGCGAGGGCGAGCAGATGCCGGACCTGGCCGAGCGCGACGTACGGATTGTCCGTGCGCGCCCGGGTCAGCCGGTGGACCGCGCTTTCGCTGAGGAGGAACTTGTACGTCCGGTCCGGGTGGTCGTCGAGCAGCTTGGCCCGCAGTTTGCGCTCGTGCACGGCGTCGGTGACGTCCGTGCGGCCGTAGGCCTGGAACTGCTCCATCATGTAGTCCTCGGTCTGCAGCATCCCGCTGATGCGCTCGCCGGTCCACTTCAGGATGATCGCGGCCTCCTGCTCGGCCTCGAACACCGGATGGAACCAGGCCGGGCTGGCCGCGAGGCGCCGCGCGTTCCACACCCGGTCGGCGCGGGCGGCCAGGTTGTAGTGCCGCATCCGCTCCGCCTCGGCGGAATCGATCTCCAGGACGTCGATCCATTTGTCGAGCAAATGCGGATGGATCCGCGTCTTGCCGCGCTCCATCTTGCTGATGTTCGGCTGCGTGTAGCCGAGGGCGTCGCCGAGTTCGCCCTGGGTCAGCCCGCGTTCGACGCGGGCGGCGACGAGAATTTTGCCCAGTTCGACAAGCTGGGCCTCGACGGAAAGCCGGCTCACGAGGCGCGAGCCGTCCGATCGGGGGAGAAAACCACACCTTTTCCGGGCACGAAATCATGATAGTCCCTCGCATTACCGACGGCCAGGACGGACGGGTTCGCCCGGTTGTCCGGAGGCGGCGCCGAATGGGGGACCGGGGCGGGCGATCTGTGCGCGATCAGCGGTCGAACTGCCCCTCGCGCAGCGCGCCGGCGAATGCGGCCCATTCCCGATTGTCGAAAACCAGGGCGGGAGAACGGCCGATCTTGGAATCCCGCACCGCGACGACGTCGGGATCGCTGAGATTGATCTCGACGCAGTCGCCGCCGTTGCCGCCGCACGCCGACGGCCGCTGCCAGGCCGCGTCGTCGAGCGAAGAACTCACGGTGTTCGGATCGTAGGAACTCATGGTTTCGTCCTTGTCAAGCCGATGACCTTCTTCGGAATATTCGAACCTCAGGATCGAGGAGGGAATAGGGCGAAGCAAGGCGCGGACTTGCACCGTGCCGAAATGGCCCGATAGGTTCACCTGTTTGGCGTCGGGACAGTTTTCTCGCGGTGATCGCAGTGATGGGCGATGTCCTTTTCCTGGCTGGGATCTGTCCGATGCCGCGGTGTTAGCGGCCGGTCGGGAGCTTTCCGGCGGACCGTCGCCGGGGCGCCGGAAGTCGGTGGGCAAGGCATGTCAGAATATTCTGCCTAGGCGGGGCAGGTATGCATATTCCAGTCGGCAGATGCCGTGCGGTCTGCGATAAACGGAGAACGCGGCGACGGGTTGGCTGAATGCCAATATTCTTGGCCGGTCCGGATTTTTTCGGGAAAATCACTGGTCAGAGCTCCCTGTGGCATCCGGTGGCGCTGCGGTCGCAGTTCTCGGTGATCGGTTCCCGTCGAGCACAGGTTACCACTCTTGTGAGTGATGAAAAATTGTTCTCGCTGCGCTAGGAATCGCCGCCGTCTTCCGGTCCGACGAGGGTTTCGCTCGCTGCCGGGGCTTCGCGTGCAGTGCTGTGCCGTGCCTGTTAACGCAGGTCGGACCCGGTTGGGACGGTTGCGAGCCGGAGTTCGGCCGGGGAGTTCGTTGTCGCCGAAGTTACCGGCGCCGTCCGGCAGAACCGGCGGACGATATTGCGCACGGTAGTTCGTCGTGTCTCTTTGCCGTTAACCGACAGCTGGATGCCGCTGGGCGAGACGACCGTCAGTGGGTATCGAGTTCTGTGTGCGCTCGTGGTCAAGATGAGAAGTATCGAACCGGGCCGCGCGCCCGGAGAGATGGATGTGGCCCCCTGCTGGAACAGGGGGCCACGGAGTTGTCTGAAACCAGCTTCTAGGCAAAGGAACAGACGCGATGACTGTACCGCCGGAGAACACCGATCCGCTAGACGACGACCACGCCGGAAGGGTGGAACGCGTCGAATTCGGGGCTGCCGTCGCCCCGGCCCGCGGCGGGAAACGGATCGCCACCCGCGACGAGATGCTCGCCGCCGCCACGAAAGTCTTCGCCCGCCGCGGCCCGGGGCGGCACCGCAAGCCGGTCGCCAGGGGCCGGTGGGTGTGCGCGGCGTCGGAAACGCTGTCGTGGCTGGCACCGGTGTTGTGGGGGTGCCTGCAACTGTCCTTCGCCGCGAGCGTGATCAGCGCGGTGGCGCTGCTGATCAGCCCGGTGGTCGGGGTCGCGGTCGCCGGGCTGGTGCTGATCTGCAGCGTCGTGCTGTTCAACCCGGCCCGGCCGAGTCATCGCCGGTAGGTGTCGTATTCGGCCGTTTCCGGAAGGCCCGCCGGGGCGCTGACCTGCCGAAGCAACGTCAACGCCTCCTCCGAGGCCGACCCCTGCGGAGTGGTGCACACGATCAGCACCTGCTCCGGCGACCGCGCCACCGACAGCGTCTGCTGGGTCACCGTCACCCGGCCGACCACCGGGTGTCGCAGTTCGTACGAATCGGCGTCACAGGGTCCGACCCGGTGGTCCTGCCACAGCGAGACGAACTCCGGGCTCTTCATCGTCAGCTCGCCGATCAGCTCGGCCAGCAGCGGGTCGTCCGGGTGTTTCCCGACGGTGATGCGCAGGTTGCCGACCACCGCGCGGGCCTTGCGTTTCCAATCCGCGTACAGCTCGCGGCAGTGCGGGTCCAGGAACAGCATCCGGCTCAGGTTGGGGCGTTGGCCTAGGTCCAAGTGCCCGGCCAGCAGGGCGTGCCCGAGCAGGTTCCACGCCAGGACGTCCGTCCGGCGGCCGAGCACCAGCGCCGGGACGCCGTCGAGCGCGCGGAGGAGGTCGCGGGTTTCGTCGGCCAGCTTCTCCGGGCGGGGACGGCGCGGCTGGGGCGTGCGGCGCGCCGCCTCGGCGAGGCGGTCCAGGTGGGCTCGCTCGTGGGTGTCGAGTTGCAGGGCGCGCGCGATCGCGTCGAGCACCTCGGCGGACGCGCCGCGCGAGAGGCCCTGCTCCAGCCGCGTGTAGTACGAGACGCTGACGCCGGCCAGGTGCGCCAGCTCTTCCCGGCGCAGTCCGGCGACCCGGCGGCGGGGTCCGACGTCCTGCAGTCCGACGTCGGAGGGGCGCAGCCGGGCGCGTCGTGCGTGCAGGAAGTCTCCGAGCGGGCCAGCGGTCATGGGTTCCACTATCCGCCGCGGTGAGATATCACTGCCACCCCCTGCGCGGGGTAGGAAAACGCGGGAGTGGTCCGGGCGCACCGGTCCGCGCAGGCTCGGTCGCATGGACGAGATCATGCTGGGCGACGTCACGGTCACCCGCGTCAAAGAGTTCTCCGGGTCGGTCGAGATGACCCCGGACCAGTTCTTCCCGGACAGTCCGGCGGGCTCGTGGGACGAGCATCGCGGCTGGCTGGCCCCCGATTTCTGGGATCCGGAGACCGGCGAATGCCAGTCGGCGATCCAGTCGTGGCTGCTGCGCAGCGAGGGCCGCACGATCCTCGTCGACACCGGCGTCGGCAACCACAAGGACCGGCCGTACGCGCCGGTGTGGAACCGCCTCGACACCAGCTACCTCGATCACCTCGCCGCCGCCGGTGTGTCGCCCGAGGACGTCGATGTCGTGATCAACACCCACCTGCATATCGACCACGTCGGCTGGAACACCCGGCTCGACGGCCGCGCCTGGGTGCCGACCTTCCCGAACGCCACGTACCTGATGCCGTTGCGGGACTTCGATTTCTGGGATCCGGCCAACGAAAACGAGACCGTCCTCGGGCGCGGGAACCAGAACGTCTTCGAGGACAGCGTCGCCCCGGTGCGGCAGGCGGGGCAGGTCCAGCTGTGGGACGGAACGCACCGGATCGACCGGAATCTGCGGCTCGACCTCGCGCCCGGGCACACTCCCGGCTCCTCCGTGCTGACGCTGGACTCCGGCGGCGACCGGGCGCTGTTCGTCGGCGATCTGGTGCACACCCCGCTGCAGATCGCGGAGCCGGAGACCAACTCCTGCTTCTGCGAGGACCCGGCGGAGGCGCGGGCGACCCGGCGCACCCTGCTCGGCCGCGCCGCGGACGACAACGCGCTGCTGTTCCCGGCGCACTTTGCCGGTTCCGGCGCGGCGGAGGTCGAGCGGGACGGGGCGAAGTTCGCGATCAAGAAGTGGGCCGGGTTCTCCCGGATCTCCTGAAGGGATTCTCGTGTCTCAGCAAGAACATCCGGTCGTCGAGACCGCGGCGGGCGCGGTGCGCGGCCTTCGCGACGCGGCGGGCGAGCTGTACCGGTCCATTCCCTACGCCGCGGCCCCGATCGGGCCGAGCAGGTTCGCTTCGACGGAACCGCATCCGGGCTGGTCCGGAGTCCGCGACGGTACCCAGCCGTCGCCGACCGCTCCGCAACCCACGCGCGACTTCGGGCTACTCGACATGACCCCGTACTTCGGCCCGGGCTGGGTTCCCGGCGAGGAATATCTGACGGTCGACGTGCGTACCCCAGCGGCGGACGCTGGTAACCGTCCAGTCATGGTCTTCGTGCACGGCGGCGGGTTTGTCACCGGTTCGACCCGCGCCGCACTCTACGACGGCAGCGCCTTCGCCCGCGACGGGATCGTCCTCGTGACGGTCAACTACCGGCTCGGCATCCCCGGTTTCCTTGCGCTGGAAGGAGCTCCGGACAATCGCGGGCTGCTCGACGTCCTCGCCGCACTCCGGTGGGTGCGCGATTCGATCGCCGCGTTCGGCGGGGATCCGGGGAACGTCACGGTGTTCGGGCAATCGGCGGGGGCGACGCTCACTTGCGCGCTGCTCGCTACCCCGGAGGCGGTCGGACTGTTCCGGCGCGCGATTGTCCAAAGTGGAAGCGGCACGGGTGCGTTCACTCCGGAGCAGGCGCAACGGGTTACCACGGCTGCGGCTGCCGCATTGGGCGTCGAACCGACCGCGGCGGCGTTCGGGGAGATTCCCGACGAACGGTTCCTGGAGATGTTGCCCGCGCTCGCCGGGCTGGACCTGCACACCGCGACCGCTGCGGATCCGCTCGCCGGGCTCAGTCCGTTCAGCCTGGTTCTGCCGGTGCAGCCCGCCGACAGCCTGGTCGGCGATGTCGATCTGCTGATCGGCACGAACACCGAGGAGGGACGGCTTTACCTGGTGCCGCAAGGAAAGCCGGACGCCACCGCCGACCAGCTGGGCGAGTTGCTGTTCGGGGCTGGCACCGCTCGGATGGCACAGGCGCACGCTGAGACCTCAACCGGCGGCCGCACGTATGTCTACTCGTTCGGCTACCGTTCCACAGCGCTGGATGGACGGCTCGGCGCGGCGCATACCGTCGAGCTGCCGTTTGTCTTCGATCTCGCGGATGAACCGTGGCTGCACGGCGATACCGGGCTGCTGGGCCCATCCGCTGCTCCGGCTGGTTTGGCGGCGGAGGTGCACGCGGCGTGGGTCGCGTTCGCGCGGACCGGGGAGCCGGGCTGGGCGGAGGGTGAACTGCGTCGGTTCGGCTGATTCTCACCGAGTCATGGCGGTCTGGCGTCGGAGTTCGGTTTGGTAGCTGCCTGGTGTCTGGCCGAGGATGGCGGAGAAAGTCTCGATGAAGCTGGTCGGGTTGGCCCATCCGCAGCGCAGCGCGGTGTCGGTCACCGAACGGCCCTGTCCGAGGTACACCAGCGCGTGCTGGATCCGCAGCTGCGCGCGCCACTGCGAGAAGCTCATCCCCAGTTCCGTGCGGAACAGCCGGCTGAGTGTCCGCTCGCTGGCCCCGACCGCCCGGCCGAGTTCGCCGAGCGTGGCGGTTTCGGCTGGGTTCCCGCGCAGGAGATCGGTGACCGCGCGGAGCCGGTCGTCGGCGGGTTCGGGCAGGTAGACCGCCTGCTCCGGGAGTGCGGTCAGCTCGTCGACCAGCACCCGGAGCAGCCGGTCGCCGACGTCCGGCCGCAGGGGCGCGCCGCCGGTCAGTTTCAGGACCGCGGCGCGCAGCAGCGCCGAGACGGTGAAGACGGTCGGCGTGGCGGGGAGTGCGGAACACAGTTCGGCGGGCACTTCGAGAATGCTGATCTCGGTCTCGCCGTACGCGCGGTGGCCGTGCTCGAAGGAGGGCGGCGTCCACGAGATGCGATCCGCGGGCGCGACCCACGTGCCCCGCTCGGTGGTGGTGGCCAGCAGCCCGCTCGCCGCGTACAGCAGCTGTCCCCGCGCGTGCCGATGCGCGGCGACCCCTTCCCCGTGGGCCAGCGACCAGCGGCCCTGGATGGGATCGTCGCCCGACCAGCAGAGGTGGCGGCGTTTCGGCATCGGCTCCCAGGATACCGCCGAACGGCCTGCCGGTGATCTTGGCGGGATCCCGGTATCGGCTGTCCGACGGGCGGTGGTGGCGGGTTTTCCGCCGGGCGAAGCTGGTGAGGCAGGGGTGTGTATTCCGTTCGAGATCAGGAGAATCGCTATGCCGGAAGAAGTGCCCGCCGCCGACCGGCAGGCGATCGCCGACTTGACGACCGGCTGGATCCATCGCGACCGGGAGGACTGGGACGCACTGGCGAAGCTTTTCCACGACGACGCGACCCTGACGATCCTGTGGTTTTCCGGACCGGCCAAGGATTTTGTCGAGGGATCACGGCGGATGAGCGGCGGGCCGTTGCGCAGCAAGCACTTCATCGGCACTCCGGTCATCGATGCCGCCGGCGACCGTGCCTTCGTGGAGACCAATGCGATGCTCGTCGCCGATCACCTCGAACTGGGAATCGGCGTGACCGTCCACAACAGATTCCTCGACCGGATCGACCGCCGGGACGGCGTCTGGCGCATCGCGCGCCGCGATTCCGTCTACGACATGGGCGGCTTCACCTATCCCTACGGGATTCGACCTACCGACGATCTTGATCCGCTTCGGCATCCGCGCGAGTACGCCGCGTTGGCGTATCTGCTGGAGCGCAGCGGACATCAAGTGCCCGATACCTGCCCGACTCGTTTCAGCAAGCGGGAACAAGAAATCATCGAAGAAGGCCGCACCTGGTTGCGGGGAGTCCGCGCATGACTGGCAGCCGGACCGCGTTCGGCCGCATCGGCGAGCGCGAGGCTCGACGTGTCCGGCGGCGTCGGCCGGTAGCGGTCACGAGTCCGCGGGGCTGATCTCCAACGGCGCGGCCGAACCGCCGCCGAGTTGCTGCCGCCGGGTGACCGCGTGGTCGAGCTGCCGCGCCAGATGCGGGACGTTCGCCGAGGTCAGGTAGGTCTCCGCGCCGGCGTCGAGCAGCCGCCGGACCGGTCCGTGGTAGCTGACGCCCAGTTCCGGGTCGTCGACCTCGGCGAGGACGACCCGCGCCTTCGGGAACTGCGCCCGCAGGCCGCCGATCAGCTGCGGGCTGACCGGCGGCACGAGCAGCACGTCGGCGGTCGCCGGCGCCGAGTGCAGGTCCAGCACGAGGTAGTCGGAGCCGAGTTCGGCGGACAGCGACATCCGGGCCGAGGCCGACAGCTTCATCGCGGTGGCGACCACTGTCACGTCGTCGTAGTCCGTCCGCGGCGGTTCAGGCCGGGCACCGGTGCTGGAGACCGTCGCGACTGGGTTGCCGTCCCTGGTGAGGACTAGATTCTCGCCCGGTCTGAGCGACTCGATGAGGTCTGCGACGTCCTCGGGCAGACGGCCGACGTCGATCTGCCGCGCCCGCTCGCCGGTCATGATCGGACCGGTCGGCTCGGCAACTTTCCGGAGCGCGGCGACCGCGGTGGTGTCGTCATGGAACTCGATCATCCCACAAACCGCGGCGCCTTGTCCGGTCCTTCGGGTGATGGCGGATTTTCGCCAGCGTTCGCGTCCGGTCCTTTCTACGCTCGGCCCGTGCATTCGGAGAACATTCGCGGTCCTGTCGTCTGGTTCATTTCACTCGCCGCTGCGCTGGGCACCGCGGCCGTCTACCCGCTGCAGCCCGCGATCGCCGAGGTCGGCGGAGCGCTCGGCACGTCGCTCGGCTCGGTCGGCGTCGCGCTCGCCTGCGGACCGGTCGGCTACCTGTGCGGACTGGCGCTGCTGGTGCCGCTCGTCGACCAGTTTCCGCCGCGCTACGTGCTGTCGGCGCAGTTCGGCGCGCTTGCCGTCGCGTTGGGACTGAACGCGATCGTCGGCCAGGTGTGGCTGCTCGGCCTGGTGCTCGGCGTGCTCGGCGCGTTCTCGTCGGTAGGGGCCGGGCTGAGTTCGGTGACCGCCCGCCTGGCGAGCCCGGACCGGCGCGCTACCGCGCTGGGAATCGTCACCGCCGGAATCTCAGCGGGCATTCTCGCGGGCCGCATCGTCGGCGGCTGGCTGTCCGACCTGATCGGCTGGCGCGCGATGCTGGGCGTTTTCGCCGCCGGATGCGCGGTGGTCGCGGTGGCGGTGCTGCTCGTGCTTCCTACGGTGGCCGGTACGAACAATCGCGGCTACCTTGCCACGTTGCGCTCGATTCCGGGACTATACCGGCGATATCCGGTGCTTCGGCTCGCGGCGGTACGGGGAACGCTCTGGTTCTTCGCGTTCTGCGCGGTGTGGTCTGGGATCGCGGTTGCCCTGTCGAAGCCGCCCTTTTCGTACCCTGCCGAGCGGATTGGGCTGTACGCTTTCGCTGGCATATTAGGAATTCTCGCTACCCGAATCGCGGGAGCGTGGACCGATCGCGTGGGCGCGCGCCGAGTGATCCTTTGTGGACTGAGTCTCGCCGGAGCGGCCAGTGCGGTGCTGGCTCTCGCGTTGCCGAGTACTGTTTCAACGTTACTGTGCTTGGCGCTGTTTGACGCGGGGCTTTTCGCGGCGCAGGTGGCGAATCAGAGCACTGTGCTGGCGATTGAGCCAAGTGCGCCCGCGCGGTTCAACAGTGCTTACATGGTGGTGTATTTCGCTGGGGGAAGCCTCGGCACGGGGTTCGGCGCGACTGCGGCGGAGCGGCTCGGCTGGCCGTTGACCGCGTTGGTTACTACTGCGGTGATCGTGGCCGCGGGTGCCATCACGCTGCTCGCTCAGGGCGCGGAACATCCGGCGGCGGGCGTGGAATCGGTCGCGGCGCGGAACTAGGAACGCGCGCGGCACGTCGGAGAGCCGTATCCGCAGCGCCCTTCGAGAGGACCCATCGGTGAACGACGACTGGCCGGAGCAGGCCGACGGCTGGGAACTCGCCCGGCACGACCGGGTCGAGGACTATCGCAAACGCCTCGCCAACGACGTCACGGTCACCGCGACCTGGGACGACAGTGTCGGCACCGGCCGGGTGGAGGCTTACGTCGAACCGGCCGGGATCGGGCGGACGTTGAGCCGGAGCCGCAAGGATTTTCGCGACAAGGAAGCGCTCTGGACCGCCGCGCACTCCCTCCTCGAAATGGCCGCGAACCTGCCGTCGCTGGGCCAAGGACAGGAAAGCCCGGCTGAGCTGGTGCTGTTCGGAGACGTCGCGGGGACCGTCGAGGCCGAACCGGGCAGTGCCGGGATCCCCGAGGCGGAGCTGACGTTCACGCTGACTGACGGCCGCAGCGTCGCCCTGCGCCTGTCCGACGATCAGGCATTCGACCTGTGCCGCCGCATCGATCGGCTTGACGACCACGTGTGGTCTGCGGAACGAGAGGAATCGGCGGACTCCTTCGCGGAAACCGATGCCGAAGTCCCGGATGCGCGCGGGATCCAGTCGAGCCCCGACACCGGCCACGACGTGGTCGCGCTCCTGGGCACGCAGTTCGGGGTCGGCGAGGACCATCTCCTGGCGCACGTCGACTGGTCGGCGGTGATCGTGGTCGGCGAACCCGCAGTCAGCTCGCTGATCGCGCGGGGTGACGAACTGGCCGCGGCGGTCGGTCCGCGTTGGCAGCCCGCCGTCGTCGACCGGCCGGGGGAGCGATGGGTCGTGCTGAGCTGATGTCTTTCAGCTTGGACGCAGGTAGGTCAGCGTGTGGTGGGAGACCTGCCGTCCGGCGGCGTCGGTGACCGTCGCGGTGCCGTAGATCGTGCGGCGGCCGGTCCGGGTCAGGGACGACTCGCAGGTCAGATCGGACCGCGCGGCGCCGAGGAACGCGGTGGTCATGTTCACCGTGACGGCCGGTTCCTCGGGACCGAGCGCGGAGAGGATCGCGATCCAGCAGGTGACGTCGGCGAGCATCATGGCGCAGCCGCCCTGCAGGACGTTGCCGGGGCGGAAAAATTCCGGACGGGCGGGCAGGGAAAGAGTCGCGGCGCCCGGTTCGACCGACTTCACCACCAAACCCCACCACGGCCCGAACGGGCTGCTGTCGATGATCTCCTGAGCCCGCACCGTGTCCACGCTCAGAAACATAACATGATTAGGTAGATGGATGCGGCGAACGAACGAGGAACGGTCCCGGACCACCCGCCACGACCTGGTCGAGGCCGCGCGGCTGCGCTTCGCCGAGCAGGGCTACGCGGGCACTTCGCTGGCCCAGATCGCCGCCGCGGCCGGGATCACCACCGGCGCGGTCTACCACCACTGGGAGAACAAGCAGGAGCTGTTCCACGCCGTGGTCGAGCAGGTGCACGCCGACCTGCACCGGGTGCTGCGGTCCCGCTCCGGTGGCACGGCGACGCCGTCCGACCGGCTCAAAGCATCCGGTTCGCTCTTCCTGCGCCGGTGCGCGGACCCGGCGGTCGGGCGGATCCTGCTGGTCGACGGCCCGTCCGTGCTGGGCCAGGAACGGTGGCGAAACCTGGACGAACAGTGGTGGCGGGAGCCGACTGTCGCGTTGCTGCGCGAAGCGGGCGGTTCTGGCAGCGGTCTCGAAGAACTTGCCATCGCGTTGCTGGGATCGCTTACCGCGCTGGGGCAAGAGATCGCGCACGATCCGCGTCCGGTGCGGATTCGGCGGTGTCAGCAGGTGTATCGGACGCTGGTGGATGCGGTCTCAGTTCAGGTGAACTGAGATATTACGAAGCGGCAAGAAGAATCGCGGCCTGCACCGCTTCCTCGGTGCGCACCGCATCACCATGCCGCAGTGCGTCCTCGGCTAGTTTTTCCAGTCCTCCCAACAGGATCAGCGCGCGGGCCCGCGACAGCGGAGCGCCGCCGGACGCGCGGAATTCGTTGCCTGCCGAGATGGCGCGGGCGACGTCGATGTACGCGTCGTGGTTCAGGTCCGGAGCGTCCAGCAGCGGCACGTCGTGAAGGTAGCTCAGCATGAGCGCGGGCCGGGCCTCGACGACGCCGATCCACGCCGTGACGAGCTGGCGGAGTTGCGTCTGCCAGGGCGCGGTGCGGTCGACCGCCGCGGCTACCTGCGCGGATCCGGTCGCGACGGCTTCCTTGAGCAGGGCGGCCAGGCAGGCTTCCTTGGAATCGAAGTGCTCGTAGAAACCGCGGCGGGAGGTGTGCGCGCGGCCGACGAGGTCGCCGATCGTGATCTTCGGGAAGCGTTTTTCCGCGAGCAGCGACTCCAGCGCGCCGGTGAAGCGGCTCCGGTAGGCGCCGGGGCGTTCGACGGGCGGGTGCGGCTCTGCAGCGCGTGACACCGCGCGGGTCCTTCCTGTCCGCGGTTGTCCCGCGATTCTACCAGTCCGGCACCGGCCGGTATTCCGAAACGGGAGCGCGATATCCGCGGAATAGCAAGGGAGGAAAGCACGCGGCGGCATTCGGCGGCGCTGGCTCCTCCGGCTGGCAGTAACGCCGGCGACGCTCCGAGAGCGGTTACGCCATCTCAGTGACATGACGGGAAGACGTTTGGCCGATTGCGGGTACGTTCGGTAGTGTTTTGTTCCAGCGTCAGATTGGGGAGTCGAGCGCTAGGGGGATTCAGGTGTTTTCACCGTTTTTCTTCACGCCGCGCGCTAGACGCGGCACTCTGTGACGAAATAGCTGTTACCGCAGGTCAGCGGGTCTAGTGACGGGTGCGTGCGCGCCTGTCCTGATCGACCGCGCCTGCTCGCCGGAATGCTCCGGCGCATACGTCCCGCCGGCGTTGGGGGCCGGCGGGGACGACGCGGCTGTTCTCGTCCCGGCATTACCGTGCCGAGGACAAAACCTGAATGTTTTTCGTTCAGGCTGGGGGAACATCCGCTCAGGGGAAATCAGGAAAAAGAATGGGGAAATCATGACAATGGGGTCTGCGTCTCTGAAGATCGCCAGGGTGGCTTCGGTCGCTTCGCTCGCGGTCGTCATGTCCGCGGGGATCGTTTCGGCCGCGAACGCGTCGCCGTCCCGGGCGGCTGTCCCGGCGAGCTGCGGCAGCGCCGGCGGCGGCACCTGGTGCCACGGTTCCGGCAGCGACGGCATCTGGAAGGGCTGCTTCTCGAATTACAACCACCCGAGGAACTACCACAGCTCGACGGCGGCCATCGGCGGCGCCAACGACAAGCGGTACGCGTCGGCGGGTTCCTGGTCCAACGCGCACACCAGGGCGGGCTGGGCCTACACCTGCTACACGTACTACAACCCCAACGCGTGATCGTGGCCTGACGCTCCGGGCATGATCACCACGGCGCGGTGCCGGGCCAACGGGGTCCCGGCACCGCACCTCCACCGCAGCAAGCACGCAGCAGCGACGAGAGCGAGCTTTCCGTGCGACTGATCCTCTCTCTTCTTTTCGCGGGAATACTGTTCGCTGTTCCGGCGGTCGTCCTGATGGACGTGGTTCTCGAGCAGGAAGCGCGCAGCGAGACCGCGGCGGACCGGATCGGAGTGCCGTTCGTCTGGCCGGAACGCCCGCAGACCGCCGATCCGGAGACGACGCTGCGCATTCTCGCCGAAGCGGCGGAGAAGACCGGTGCCACGGTTGTGCGCACCACCGTGAGCACTCAAGCGGACCGCAAGCACATCAAGCATTACGTCTTGCTCGGCGGCGATCGGACGGCGCTGTTCGGCGAATTCGCTCTCGCACAAGGACGCTGGCTGAGCCCGGCGGAATCGCGGAGTGGTTCGGCGACCGTTTCAACGTCCGGCAAAGCGGGAAAAGTCGGGGTGCCAGCGGTTTTCGCGGACCGGTACGAGCTGACGTTCGCGCCGTTGCGCCAGGCGTTCGATTCCTTGCCCAGTTCCGGCCAGTACGTGGTGGACGCTGGGCCCGCCACGGACCGTTTTCTCGGACTCGTCCGCGAGCGGTTGGCGGAAGCGGGCGTCCCGGACGCTGAGCTGACGCCGCCGCAGCGCGGATCGCGGCCGACGACGGAAACCGGACCAGGGCTGCGAATCCTGGCGTATCTGCTGGCCGGTGCGTCCACTGTGGTCATTGCGTTCCGGTTGCTGCGCGAGGGAAAGCGGATCGGCGTGCTTCGCCTGGTCGGGCATCCGACGGCACGGATCTGGTACGAGGTCGTCGGGAGAACGCAGATCGGCGCCACTCTCGCGGGGCTGGGTGCGTGCGCGGCAGTCGTGCTCGTCTCGCCCAGCGTGGACTCGTCGTTCCTGTTCGCGGTGGCGCCGGTGACGGCCGCCGGGTTCGCGGCGACGCTGGGCATCGGGCTGCTCGTCGTCACCCGGGTGCGCATTTCGGATCTCGTCAAAGGAAGTCTGCAGTGAATCACAGGACGCGACACCGTTCGCCCTTCGGTTTGGCGATCGCCGCACCGGCCGTGGTCAAGGCGGTCTGCGGCGCGATTCTCGCGGTGCTGGCCGTGGTGGTCTGGCAGCAGTTCTCCGAACTGGCCAAGCAGCAGGATTTGCTGGCGCCGTGGGAGAAAGTCCAGGGCTACGCGGTCTTCTACCCGCGCATGATCGGAAACGACCAGCAGGAAATGGAAACCGGGGGCAACGCGTCGTCGGTCACGGAAGCCCGCGACCTCTATCCGGTGCTCGACCGGGCGGGCGCGCTCTTCGTCGACGCCGCCAACTACGAGCCGGGCACACCGCCGGACCCGACGTCGCGCTGGCCGGTGCCGCCGATCCGGGTCAACACGCATTACCTCGAGCAGTACCCGATTCTGGACGCCGCGCGGAAGCCGATCACGGTCGCCGCCGACGATCCGGAGTGGGTCGTGGCCGTTCCCGAGCAGTTCAAGCCGCGGGAAGCGCAGATCCGCCAGCTCCTTCAGGAAACCCGCACTGGCGGCCCGGGAATCACCGGGGCGACGCAAGCGGAACAACGCATCACCGGCGATCAGCCGCGGTTCACGAGCCAGCGCGTCCGGATCGTCTGGACCGCTTCGGGGCAAGGCGTGTTCAGCTACGATCCGCAGGTCAATCCCGGGCACGGGAACCTGATCACCGACCCGATCGTCGAGATCATGACCCCGGCGAACAGCCTCGCCGTCGACCGGCTCAACGCGATCACCGGCGGTCTGGACACCGGGCTCAAGGTCCGCGTCGGCGACGATCCGGCCGGCACGCTGGCCGCGCTCGGCCCGAAGCTGAAGCAGCTCAAACTCGACGACAACCTCCAGCACCTCGTCACCGTGCACCAGGCCATGGCCGCGCAGCTCGACCAGGTGCGCGGCGGGATCACGCAGATCGCCGTGTTCGCGGGTGCGGCGCTGTTCGTCCTGGTCGCCCTGACCGCGGTGATCGTGCTCATCGGTTCCGACCGGCTGCGCCGCCGGCTCACTGTGCGCAGACTCCACGGCATCGGCTTCGCCCGGTCGTACCGGGAACTGCTGATCGCCCTCGGCACCACGTGGCTGGGCCAGACCGTGCTGGCTGGGATCGGACTGGCGGTGCTGGCGATGAACACGCTGTCTCCCGCGGATACCACGGCAGGCCCGCTGGACCGGTTACCGGAGCTGGCTGCCATATCAGTGCTCTCGCTGGCGATCGAGGCGATGTTCGTGGTCGTGACCGCTCGCATCCTGGAGCGCCGCAACACAGTCAACCGCTTGAAGGAGCTGTGACCCATGGAATTCTCGTGCGAACTCCGCGGAGTCCGGAAACAGTACGCTGCTCACCTGGACGATTTCGCCCTCCGCGTCAGGCCAGGCGAGTTCATCGCGCTGACCGGCGCGAGCGGGGCCGGGAAGTCGACCGTCCTGAACCTGCTCGGCCTGCTGGAATCGCCGGACGGCGGCGAGGTCCGCCTGTTCGGCGAACGCGCGCCCCGGCCCCGCTCGCGGGCGGCGAATCTGCTGCGCCGCAACCGGTTGGGCTATCTGTTCCAGAACTTCGCGCTCATCGACAACGAGACGGTCGAGCACAATCTGGAGGTCGCGCTCACCTACGCCCAGCGTGGGACGCCGAAGCAGGACCGGATCAAGGAGGCGCTCGCGCAGGTCGGGCTGCGCCGGTCGGAACACCGGAAGATCCACTCGCTGTCCGGCGGCGAACAGCAACGCGTCGCCGTGGCGCGGCTGCTGCTGAAACCGTGCGACCTCGTCCTGGCCGACGAACCGACCGGCTCGCTCGACGCCAAGAACCGGGATCGGGTCCTGGACCTTCTGCAGAAGCTCAACGAGGCGGGCAAGACGATCATCGTGGCGACGCACGACGAAACGGTGGCCGGGCGGTGTTCGCGGGTGGTGGATCTGTCGGCCCGCGAGGCGGAATCAGTCGCCATCGGGCACTGACGCCGCAGGAGTTTTCGCGGGTCCGGCATCCGGTCCCGGCCGGAATACCTTCCGGTACGCGCCGGGTGTCACGCCGACCGCCTGGCCGAACTGGGAACGGAAATTGCTCGTCGTGGGGAATCCGGTCTGCGCGGCGATCCGGTCGACGGTGTGGTCGGTGGTTTCGAGCAGTTCCTGGGCGTGGCGGATGCGCACTCCGGCCACCCATTGCATGGGGCTTTGACCGGTTTCGTCCTTGAACCGCCTGGTGAGCGTGCGCACGCTCATCCCGGCCGCGTCCGCGAGATCCGCGAGCGCGAGGTCCCGGTACGCGTTTTCCTCGATCCACGGCAGGACCTGGTCGAGCGTGGTCGGACGGCTGGGCGCGCGGTTGCGGACGATGTATTGCGCCTGTCCGCCGGGCCGGTGCAACGGCGCGACAGCGAGGCGGGCGGCGTCGGCGGCGACCGCGGTTCCGTAATCGTTCTGGACGATGTGCAGGCACAGATCAATTCCGGCTACCGCACCCGCGGAAGTGAGGATTTTCCCGTTGTCCGTGTAAAGCACGTCGGGATTCACCTGGACTGCCGGGTACTTCCGCTTGAATTGGTCGGCGGCGAGCCAATGCGTGGTCGCGTCCAGGCCGTCGAGCAAACCTGCTTCGGCGAGGGTGAACGCCCCGACGCAGATCGACGCGATTCGGGTACCGCGATCCGCGGCGGCCCGCAACGCGTCGAGGACGGCTGGCGGGGTCGGTGCCAGCGGGTTCTCCCGTCCGGGCACCACGATGAGGTCGGCCCGCTGGAGAGCGTCCAGGCCCTCGTCGACCGCCAGCCGCAACGGACCCGCCGCGATGTCGCGCTCCGGACCGGCGACGAGCGTCCGGTACCCCGGGCGGCCGTCCGGGAGCCGGACGCGTCCGAAGGTCTCGATCGGGGTGGCCAGATCGAAGGGGATCGCGTCGGGGAGAGCGAGCACCGCAGTGGTGTACATCCCTGGATCGTAAGGCATCTCCGTTCTGGCCAGATACCGGTGGAAGCTGTCCAGATAGCCATTGCGGAGATCATCGCGGATGGCTTTCGATGGACGAAAGCGTCCATCGAAAGGAACCACCCATGCTGCGGGCCCAGTTCGTGCTCTTCGACGGGTTCGACCCGCTCGACGTCGTCGCTCCGTTCGAAGTGCTGTCGGCGAGCAGCAAACTCGCCGTCGAACTCGTGAGCGCGGACGGCCCCGGCGTCGTGCGTTCCGGCGTCACCGGGCTCACCCTCACCGCGACCGCCGCGTTCGACCCCGACGCGTCCGGCTACGTCCTCGTCCCCGGTGCCGCCGGCCCGGTGGACGAAGATCCCGACCCGAACGTCGAGACCATCCCCGTCCTGCTGTCGCGCTTCGCTTCGGGGGACGCGAAGCCGTTGCTGCGCCGCGCGTTCGCCAACCCGGACAGCACGGTCGTGACCATCTGCGGTGGTTCGCTCGCGCTGGCGATGGCGGGTTTGCTCGAAGGCCGCACCGCGACGACGCATGTGCTCGGCGTCGACCGGCTCGCGTCCATCGGAGTGAACGCGGTCCGCGCCCGCGTGGTCGACGACGGCGACCTCATCAGCGGCGGTGGCGTCACTTCCGGTCTGGATGTGGCGCTCTACGTGCTGGAGCGCGATTTCGGTTCGCACACCGCGCATGCCGTCGAGCAGCTTTTCGAATACGAACGCCGCGGCACCACCTGGGTCAGCGCGAGCGGTGTCGGTGAAGTCGCGTGAGCGCTTTCCTGCTGTCGATTCACGTCCTGGCGGCCATTCTCGCCATCGGTCCGGTCGCCGTCGCCGCGAGTATGTTCCCGAGCGCGGCGCGGCTCGCCGCTGATGACCCGAAGAAAGCCGCGACGCTGCAGGTTCTGCACCGGACGACCCGCGTCTACGCGGCGATCGGGGTGTTAGTCCCGGTTTTCGGCCTCGCGACCGGCGCGCGGATGGGAGTGCTCGGGGATACCTGGCTGATTATCTCGCTGCTTCTGACAGTCGCCGCCGCCGGGATTCTGGTCGCGCTCATCCTGCCCGGGCAGAAACGTGTTGTCGACGCACTCGGTGCCGATCAGCCGGTGACCGTTCGCCTGGGAATGACGACCGGCATTTTCAACCTGCTCTGGGCGGCGGTCGTCGTTTTGATGATCTACCGCCCCGGCTCAACGACAGGGGTGGGATTGTGAGCCCGAGGCGGATTCTGGAAATCATCGGCGCGGTGGAATTGACGACGCTTGTGCTGATGCTGGGAAACATCGTGACTGTGCACCAGCCGGAGGTCTCGCAGGTGCTGGGTCCAGTGCATGGATTGGCTTACACGGCAACGGTGATCGCCGCGGTGCTGGTGATGCGCGGCCGGCATCGGGTGTGGCTGCTGGCGCTGGTGCCGGGAATCGGCGGGCTTTTGGCGTCCCGGGCTACGCCTAGTCCCGAAGATCAGGCATGTCCCTGAGCTGTCTCCGCGAAGTAATCCCGAGCTTCCGGAAGATGTTCCGCAGATGCGCGTCCACCGTCCGAGGGCTGAGGAACAGCCGCGTAGCCACCTCCTTCGACGTGGCTCCCGCGGCAACCTCGCGCGCGATGTGCATCTCCTGCATGGTCAACCGGTCGTAGGTATGCGAGGAACGGTTGCGCGCCACCTCCCCGGTTGCGCGCAGCTCATCGGCAGCCCGTCGGGCGAACGCCTCCAACCCGATTTTCGACAGTTGCTCATGCGCCGCACGCAATTGCTCGCGCGCATCTCGACGGCGTCCCGCGCGGCGCAGCCATTCCCCGTATCGCAGGTGCGCCCGCGCGACCTGCACGGAAAGCGGGCTGTCTGTGAGATATGACAGCGCCGCGACGTACTCGCCCTCCGCGTCGTTGACCATCCCCCGTGCGCTCGCCGCGATGCCGAGCGCGAAGTTGGTGCCCGCGGGTTCCGTGCGCTCGACCAACGCGTCCAAGGCGGACCGGGCGACGGCGTCCTCCCCGCATCGCACGGCGGCTTCGATCTGCTCGGGCAGCGCGATGCCGGTGAGGAAGAGGTCGCCGCTCGCGATCGCGTGTGTCGCGGCCTCAAGAGCAGCCGGGTACTCGCCGAGGCCGTTGTGCAGTACGGCCATCGCCCAGTGCGCGTTCGCGGTCAGCTGGCCGGTGCGTCGGCTCGTGGCCTCGGCGAACAGGTCGAGGACCTCCTGCCGGCGGCCGCGCATCGCCGCCAGGTGCATTCGCGGGTAGAGCTGCGGCGGATCGCCGAGCGCGTCGGCGATGGCTTCTTCCTCGGCGATCGCGGCCATCGCCTGCCCGAAGTTCCCCGTGAACACCGCGTAGAGCGCGGCCTGCGACAGGCCGAGCCGGACGGTCATCGGCGATCCGGTCGACTCCCCGGTCCGCGCCAGCCAGTCGACGATCGTCCGGTGCAGGTCGAGGTCCCACAGTTCGCCCGCGAGCACGGTCGCCAGTGCGGGTGTGCGGGTCCAGCCCTCGTCGTCGCCGGTGAGAGCCTGCCGGATCGCGGGCACCCCGGCGCGGTGGCCTTCGGTCGTCAGGCGCACGAGTGCGGTGAGAAGGTCCGGCGGCCCGGCCGGGGGAGCGGCGGCGAGCACCTGGTCCAGCACTCCGGCCGGCCTTCCGACGACGAGGCCCATTTCCAGGGCGGCCACCAGGAACTCGCGCGACCGTTCGGGATCGCTCGCGGCGAGCTGCTGCGCGGCCCGCAGGATGATCTCCGGACCGCGAACCGCCCCGTCCGGGCCCTGGACGAAGGCGATCTGCCCGCGCAGCAGATCGACGGAGGCGCGCTGGGGGAGAGCCAACGTCGAGGTGTCGATGCTGGTCAGAAGGTCGGCGGCGGCGTCGGTCCGGCCTGCCGCGAGCGTTGCCCGCGCGGCGGCGAGCGTGCGTTCGACCTGTTTGCCGTGGTCGAGCGACAGCGCGGCGGCCCGTTCGAGGAACGCCGCGGCGGCCGCTACGCCACCGCGGGCCTGCGCGCGCGACGCGGACACCTCCAGCTCTGCCGCGACCTCCTCGTCCGGCCCGGCGGTCGCCTGCGCGCGGTGCCACGCGCGGCGGTCGCCAGCGGTGTCCGGGTCGGTCGAGTCGGCTAGCGCCTGGTGCGCGGTTCGCCGCTGTTTTGGCTCAGCCGCGCGGTAAGCGGCCGAGCGCGCCAGCGGATGACAGAACCGTGCGCGGGTGTCGAACTGGATCAGCCCGGACGCCTCGGCCGCGGCGCTCGCGGCGGGCACGTCGAGGTCCAGCTGCCGGGCGGCCGCCCACAGCAGGCCCGGGTCGCCGGTGGGATCGGCACTGGCGAGGACCAGCAGCTCGCGCGCGTCCGGGGGAAGATCCGCCATCCGGGAGAGGAAACTCCGCTCGATCCGGCTCGCGATCGGCGACGGCGTCGGCAGCGCGAACCCGCCCGCTTTCGGCAGCTCGATCAGGGCCAGCGGGTTGCCGCGAGCCTCGGCGAGCAGGCGATCGCGCACCCGCTCGTCCAGGGTCACGGTCTTCTCCCCGGCCAGCAGCTCGCGGGCGTGCGCGTCGCTGAGCCCGCCGACGGTCAGCCCGGGAAGTTCGTCGAGCCCGGGGACCGGCTCCTGGTCGCGGGCGGCGAAAACCATCGCGATCGGCTCCGCCGAGATGCGCCTGGCCAGGAAAGTCAACGCGCGCGCCGAGGCGGGGTCCAGCCAGTGCGCGTCGTCGATCACGCACAGCAACGGACGTTCCGCCGCGGCCGTGGCCAGCAGTTCCAGGGCGGCGAGGCCGGCGCGGAATGGGTCCGGCGTGCCCTCGGCCAGGCCGAACGCGGTGAGGAGAGACTCGCGGTAAGGCGTCGAGAGGCTGTCGAGGTGGGCCAGCACCGGAACGCACAGCTGGTGCAGCGCCGCGAACGGCATCTCTCCCTCGAACTCCGACCCGGACGCGCGGATGCGCTGAAACCCTTCCGCGGCTTGCTCGACGTGGTCCAGCAGCGCGCTCTTGCCGATGCCCGCCTCGCCGCGCAGCACGAGCACCCCGCCCTCGCCCCGCTCCGCCGCGCGGACCAGCGCGAGAAGGCGGTCGATCTCGTCGTGCCGGCCGATGAGGGAGGGCGTCGTGGGCATAGGCGAAACCTTAGGGGTAGGCGAAGTAGGCGATTGTCACCGACGCGAGCGGCGGGGCGTCCGGACGAAAGTGGGGACAGGCCACCGGAGGAAAGGAAGTTCCACAATGGACACCGTGCTCGTCACCGGCGCGACCGGGACCGTCGGGTCCGCGCTGATTCCCGCTTTGCAAGCGCGCGGCAGCGCTGTCCGCGCCATGACCAGGGGACGTCCCGTCGACGGCGTCGAGACCGTCGTCGCCGACCTGCGCGACCCGGCCTCGCTTGCGGTGGCGCTGAAGGGGGTCGACGCGGTCTTCCTCAACAGCCCCTCCGCCCCCGACGCGGCTGAACTGCAGATTCAGTTCGCGAACCTGGCTCGCGACGCCGGCGTCAACCGGCTCGTGCTGCTCTCCCAGTACGCCGCCCGCCCCGATTCGCCAGTGCGTTTCCTGCGCTGGCATGCCGAGGTGGAGGCACACGTCGCGAAGCTCGGGCTCGACTACACCGTGCTCCGCCCCAACCTCTACTTGCAGGCGTTGCTCAACTTCTCCGCCACCATCGCGCAGGGCTTCATCGCCGCGCCCATCGGCGACGCGGCGGTCAGCGCGATCGACACCCGTGACATCTCAGCCGCCGCCGCTGCCGTATTGACCACTGACGGACACTCCGGCCGCACCTACACCCTCACCGGTCCGCGCGCGGTGACCCACGCCGAGATCGCCGACGCGCTCTCCGCCGTCGCCGGGCGGGACATCGCCTTCCACGACGCATCCGCCGACCAGTTCGCCGCCGCGCTCAACGGTTTGCTCCCGTCGTGGCAGATCGGCGGACTGGTCGAGGACTACGCCCACTACGCGCGCGGTGAGGCCGCCGAGGTGGACCCCGCGGTCGCCGACCTCACCGGGCGCCCCGCCCGCGATCTCACCGATTTCGCCCTCGACTACTCCGCCGCGTTCGCGGCCCGCTGAAAGGGAATTCCGATGATCTACCACAGCATTCGCTTCACCCTCAAGCCCGAGGTCACCGCGGTGGAGAAGACCGAACTCGCCGCGACGATGCGCGAACTGTTCGACCGGATCCCGGCGGTGAAGGCACGCGTCGTCGGCCCGGATTTCGGCGGGAAGTACGAACTGGGCGCCGTCCTGGTGATCGAGGACATCGCGGGATACGCGGAGTACATGAACCACCCCGCGCACCTCGAACTGGACCGGGTGGGGCTGCCGCTGGTCGAGGAGTTCATGTCGTCCGACATCACCGACGACCCGGACCCGGAGACCGGCGCGAAGATCGCCGAGGTCCACCGGAGCCGGTTCGCGAACGTGCCGGACATCGCGGAGCTCATCTCCGGGCTCGCCGAGTACACCGGCAGCGCGGCGCCGGGTAAGCACGGCCACTGACGCCACGCGGGTACGTGAGGGGAATCCGGAGGGAAGCTGATTCCCGCAGGGTTCCCTTCACACACCGCGGAGCGTGAGCCGCGTTAATTCGCTGGCGCGGGGCCCGGCCCGCTGGGTAAGCTGTCGCCAGTTGTCGCCGTTCATCGGAGAGGTGCATTGATCTTCTGAGGTGTAAAGACACCGCGATCCCGGGCTCTTCCGCCCGTCGCGCGTCTGGCCTCGGATGACGGCACCCTGAAATCGCCTCCCCTGCCCGCGCCGCGGTGTCTCCACGTTCTTGTGTCCGCTTGCGAACGGGGAGTTACGCCTATGTCTTTTTCCATCGTGTGCTCGGAGCTCAGTTTCGCCTGGCCGGACGGCGAGGTCGTCTTCGACGGCTTCTCCGTCGCCATCGCTGAGGGCCGCACCGGATTGATCGGCCTGAACGGGTCCGGGAAATCCACCCTCCTGCGGCTGGTCGCCGGCGAACTGCGGCCGACCGCAGGCTCGATCAGCGTGTCCGGCGACCTCGGCTACCTGCCGCAAAACCTGATCCTCGCCGCCGAACGCCGCGTCGACGACGTGCTCGGCGTGGCGGAGGTCCGGTCCGCACTGGCCGCGATCGAACGCGGGGACGCCGCCGAACGCCATTTCGCGACCGTCGGCGACCAGTGGGACGTCGAGGAACGCATCCGCGCGACGCTCGATCAGCTCGGCCTCTCGCACGTCGCCCTCGACGCGCGGGCGGGCGAGCTGTCCGGCGGCGAGCTGACCCTGCTCGGGCTTGCCGCGCAGTTCCTGCGCGAGCCGGACGTGCTCGTGCTCGACGAGCCGACCAACAACCTGGACCTGCGGGCCCGGCGGCTGGTCGGCGAGGCGGTCCGGGCGTGGAAAGGCGTGCTGGTGCTGGTATCTCACGATCGCGAGCTGCTGCGCCACGTCGACCGGATCGGGGATCTGCGGTCCGGGGAGGTGACCTTCTACGGCGGCAATCTGGAGGATTACGAAGCGGCGGTGGCTGTCCAGCAGGAGGCGGCTTCGCGGATGCTGCGGGCTGCGGAGTCGGACCTCAAACGGCAGCAGCGCGAGCTGATCGAGGCGCGGACGAAGCTGGACCGGCGGGCCCGGTACGGCCGGAAACAGTGGGAGAACAAGCGCGAGCCCAAAGTACGGATGCGCAAACGGCAGGAGGACGCGGAAATCGCCGCGGGCAAGCACCGCACGATGCATCTCGACAAGGTGGCGGAGGCCAAGGACCGGGTGACGGAAGCGGAGGAGGCGATCCGCGCCGACGACGAGATCCGGATCGATCTGCCGGAAACCTCGGTGCCGTCCGGGAAAGAAGTGCTCACTCTGTCCGATGTGGAGCTTCGGAACGGACTCGCGGTGAACCTCGCCGTGCGCGGGCCGGAGCGGATCGCGCTGGTCGGGCCGAACGGTTCCGGCAAGACCACGTTGCTGCAGACGATCACCGGGGCGATCGAGCCGCGGTCGGGGACTGTCAAGCTGCCGGTGCCGGTGCGCTGGCTGCCGCAACGGCTCGATCTGCTCGACGACACGCTGTCTGCCGCGCAGAACGTGGCGCGGGCGGCACCTTCCGCGTCGAACAACGAGATCCGCGCTCAGCTCGCACGGTTCCTGGTGCGCGGCAGCCGGGCGGATCAACCTGCCGGGAGCCTTTCCGGAGGGGAGCGTTTCCGGGCCACGCTGGCGACGTTGCTGCTGGCGGAACCTGCGCCGCAACTGCTGTTGCTGGACGAGCCCACGAACAATCTGGACCTGGCGAGCGTTCGGCAGCTGTCGCAGGCGCTGAAGTCGTACGCGGGCGCGTTGATCGTGGTCAGCCACGATCTCCCGTTCCTGCGCACCATCGGGGCGACGAGGTGGGTGGAGCTCGGGTCCACAGTGGAGGACACGGTGGTCAGCGGATCGCGGTGAGGAGCGTGACTGCTCCCGCCGCGATCAGCGCGGCGGCGAATCCCGTTCCGCCGCCGAGATTGGCGATGGTGCTGAACACCGCGACCCCGCCGCCCGCGCCGATGGCGAAACCCACCTCCTGCGTCGCCCCGGCCGCGCCCGCGTGCTCGGCGGTCGCGGCCTCGAACAGCGCGGTGGTCGCCAAGGTGCCGATCGCGCCATAGCCGAACCCGACCAGCGCGACCGGAAACACCGTGTGACTCAACGGGATCGCGGCGAGCCCGACAGCTTGGATCACCAGCGCAATGGACGTGGACGTCCGGCTGCGCAGCCAGTTCACACTGAACGGTGCGACCAAGCCGCCGATCGCGGTGGCCACGGCTTGCGGAGCGAGCGCGAAACCTGCCTCGATCGGCGTTTGCCCTTGCGTGTGCTGGAGTTCGAGGCTGACGAGGTAGAGACAGGCCGCGGCGGTCGCAGCGGAAACGACGATCCGCGCGAACGCCGACGCGAAACCCGGTCGCAGGAACAGCCGGACCTGCAACAACGGTTGCCGAAGCCGAAGTTGCCTGCGCACGAACACCATCCCGGCAACCACGCCAGCCGCAATGAACACCATCCCGCGCAGTGGTGCGACGGTGATTTCCTGCAGCCCGTACACAATCCCGCCGATAGCCGCCACCGACCACAGCAGGCTCGGAAGCTCCCACCCGGCAGCCGACTGTCCGACCGATTCGGGCAGCAACCACACCGCCAACGCGATCGTGAGCACCGCGAGCGGCACCAGCGCAAGGAAAACCCAGCGCCAGCCCGGCCCTTCCGTCAGCAATCCGCCGACGACCGGTCCCAGGGCGTTGCCCGCTCCCAGCACCGTGACCCACATCCCGTTGGCGAACGCGAGATCCCGCCCGGAAAAGAGCGACCCGATCGTGCCGACGACCCCGGCCAGAATCAACGCGCTGGCCACCCCGAGCAACCCGCGGCACACAATGAGCAACACCGAACTGGTGGCGGCCGCGGCCACCGCGTTCAGCACCGCCAACGCGCTCACCCCGAGCAGCAGCACGCGTTTCCGCCCGTAGCGGTCGCCTGTCCGAGCTGCCCCGACCATCGCGACTGCCAGCGCGAGCGGGTACACGTCGACGATCCACGCCCGCGCCGACGCCGACACTTGCAGTTCGTCCGCGATCCGCGGCAGCGCCGTGTTGACCATGCCGAGGGCGAGACTCCCGCCGAGAATCCCAGCCAGCAACGGAATCAGCACGAGCCCGCGCCGCGGCTCCACCCGGGTCAACGCCATGCGACGATCCTGTCCGGACACCCCCGCGATCGACAAGTACGGACTTTGCCGTCCAGTACTGACCGAATGGATAGTGAGGAGGCCGGATGCGCCCGCAAACGGAAAAGGCCGTACGAGCGTGGCGAACGAGCTGCGCCGCCGAGATCACGACGATGGTGCTGGGCGGCGCGTGGAAGCCGAGCATCCTGCACGCACTGGCCGAACACGGCGTGCTGCGCTTCGGGGAACTCTCGCGCCTGCTGTCAGATCTCACCGACCGCGTCCTGACGCGCCAACTCCGCGAACTGGAAGCCGACGGTCTGCTTCGCCGCGTCGTGTACCCGCAGGTGCCGCCGAAGGTGGAATACAGCCTGACGGACCTGGGCGAGAACGCGCAGGAGGTGCTGAACGCAATGGCGGCGTGGGGCCGTTCCTACGCCTCGTACGCGGTCGAGCAGCAGTAGTTTCTCCGTACGATCACGACCATGAGCGAGCGGAACGACCTGCCGAGCAACTGGGGCCGCTGGGGAGCCGACGACGAACTCGGCACGCTGAACCTGATCACCGACGAGGTCCGCGAACGAGCCGCGCGCGAGGTGCGCACCGGCCGCTCGGTGTCCCTGGCGGTGCCGATCCGGCCGGCCCCGGTGCTGAGCGGTCCCTTCCCGCCGCGGACCGCCGAGGAATCCCCGGTCCAGCAGATGATGCTGTACACCGGAAGCCCCGCGATCGCGTACGCGGACGCCCTGACCGTGACGAACCACCACACGCTGTCCACGCATCTGGACGCGCTGGCGCACATCCCGCAGGACGGCCAGGTGTATCCGGGCCGCCCGGCGAACGAGAGCGTCACGATGGGCGGCGTCGTGCACGGATCGACCACGGCGTTCGCCGAAGGCATCGTGACCAGGGGAATCCTGCTCGATTTCGGCGCCGACGGTCCGGTTCCCGCCGACCGCGCGCTCACCGCACAGGACCTCGAGGCCGCGGAGGAACGGTTCAACGTCCACGTCGAACCGGGTGACGCCCTCGTCGCGCGGTTCGGCTGGGTGCGGACCCGGTACCGCGGCAACCCCATGCCTGGCATGAGCCTCGACGCGGCGCGGTGGATGCACGACCGCGGGGTGTCTCTGTACGCCGGGGACCTCTCGGACGCCTACCCGCCGGTGTGCTCGCCTCCCGCGATGCACGGGGTCGCTCTCCCGCGGCTGGGGATGCCGTTGATCGACGCGGTGGACGCCGACGAACTGGCCGCGGTGTGCGCGGAGCTGGGGCGGTACAGCTTCCTGTTCGTCGCGGCTCCGCCCCGGATCCTCGGGCTGACGGGGGTGCCGGTCAATCCGGTCGCGGTGTTCTGAGCGGCTGTGCGGTGTCCTGACGGCCGGGGTTGAGTGGCTGGAAGGGCAGTCTTACGCGCACGGCCTGCTTTGCTCCGCACCTGCGGGCAGAAGGGTTTTCTCGGCCGGGGTGAAGTCCCGGTCGTTGATGCCGCACAGGTGCCGCATCCAGGCGGCGCCGTCGAGCGGGACCGACGGCCGCGGGCCCGGCCTGGTGTCGAGCACCAGGTTTCCGTTCTCGACGGCCCGGTTGAGCGATCCGTCGCCGAGTTGGATGTCGGTGACCAGCTTGTGGTCGGGCCAGTGCCACACCTGGAAGTCCAGGGTGGCTTCGCCGAAGAGGTAGTCGCCGTCGATGCCGTACAGGGTGTTCATCGACGCGGGCATCGTCGGCAGCATCCGGTTCGCGTTGAGGTCGAGCAGGACCACGCCGCTGACCACCCCGTTGACCATGGCCGCGAACGAGCCGGTGGGGTCGATGGCCGGGGCGCCCGGGAAGAAGTCCGAGCGGAACGTCTCGATCGCTTTCCGTCCCGGGAGATCCCACACCGCGGCCGTGTGCCCGCCGTAGACGAAGATCTGCCCGGGATGTCCTGGTCTCGCCTTCGCCTTGGCGACATCGGCTTGCGTGGTCAGCGGCAGCGGCGCCGCGGTCTGCTGCCCGGTGGCCGGGTCCCAGAACGTGACCGTTTTCGCGTGCAGGACGACCACGCTCTGTCCTGGGACGGCGATGATCGTGCCGTCGTCGTTCGGGTCCGGGTCGCCGGGAAGCGGCGCTTCGTGTTCGAGGACGAGGTCGTCCGCCCGGTAGGTCCGCAGCGTGCCGTCCTCGCTGACGGCAAGGACGTGTTTTCCGCTCGGGTCAAAGGAAAGCGCGGTCGGCGCGGGCACTGAGACCTGCTTCAGCACCTGCTGATGCGCGTCCAGGAGAGCGAGTTCTCCGGCCTCGGTGCGGGCTGCCCAGCGCCGGCCGTCCGGCGACCGGGCGGACGGGTTCCACGAGGTGGCGTTGGCGGGTTTGGCGTCCGTCGTGGGCACGGTGCTGAGCTGCATCGACCCGTTCCGCACGGTCAGCGCGGTCAACCGGCCGTCCGGGGCGGGGAGGAGGACCGGGGCCGGCGAGGTGTGCGCGGTTGCCCAGTTGACCGTCACCGAGGGATCGGCGAACAAGTACCGCTTTCCGTCCGCCCAGTGCACGGCCTCGAGCGGTCCTGCTCCGGATTTGTTCAGCAGAAGGAATTGTCCGGTGACGTCGAGGTCCATTCCGGAGCAGTCGACGCCGCTCGCCAGCTGTCCCGGCCGGGCGCTGGAAACGTCCAGGAGGGTGACTGTTTCGCCGTCGCAGGCGGCGAGCTTCCGGCCGTGGCCGACGAGAACGCCCTGGCCGAGCGAGCGGATCAGCGCGCCGGTCGCGGCGTCGCGCACCACTGCCTGGTTCTTGGTGCGGGGGTCGCTCGGCTGCTCGAACAGGACGACCTGGCGTCCGTCGTCGGTCGGGTACACCGTGTTCACCATGCCCGTCGCCAGGCTGGCTGGCAGCGGGGTCGAGGTCGCGTGGCGGGTCTGGAGATCCCAGACCTGGAGGAGGCGGGGCCGGGCGGTCTCGTTGGGCACTCCCACGAGGTACCGGCCGTTCGCGCTGAACGCCACGGATTCGAACGCTGTCGCGTCGCCGGCCCGGAGGACGACCGGCGGGGCGGAGCCGTCCAGGTCCCAGATCTTGACCCCGGGCTCGTTCCCGGACTCGGCGAGCAGCCTGCCGTCCGGGCTCAGTTCCAGGGAGGAGGTCGGGTTGACGGCGAGTGCGCGCGACTGGGGCGCGGGTCCGGGCAGCCCTTGCCAGAGCGTGACCGGCGTTGTGGGATCGGCGGATTTGATGATCATGCGCTGACCGTCCGCAGTGGACACGATCCGGTCCGTCGCCGCGATGTGCCGCGGCGGAAGGATCCGGTCGATCCCCCGCCAATAAAGCTCCTGCTGCAACAGCGCGCCATAAGCCTCGCTGCTGTGCGGGTTTTCCCGCCACGCCGCCTGTGCCATCTGCAATGCCGACGTGTCCTGCCCGTTCGCGTCGCGCAGGGATTCCTGAGCCAGCAGGATCGCGTTGGCGGTGTGCAGATTGTCGTTGATGGTCGCCTGATTGCGCAGTACCACGACGGTGAGCACGCTCGCGGCCAGTGCCAAGGTGAGTGCGACGGCGGTGACGATGCGCCAGCGCCGGATGCCGCGTCGTTCGGCGGCGTAGCTGCGCTCGATGTATTCCTTGTGCGGCGCGGCGATATCCGACCCGCGCTGGGCGAGCCATTGCCGGGCAGTGGCGAGCGCCGCGCCGCGCAGCAGGCCGCCGTGGTCCCGGTCGGACTGCTCCCACTGGTCGATGTCCTGCCGCAGGTCTGCTTGCCAGAACAGGAAATCCCGGTCTTCGGCGAGCCAGTCCCGCAATTGGGGCCAGTAGTCGATCAACGCCTGGTGGACGAGGTCCGCGCGCTGGTCGTCGTCGAGCACCACGAGGCGGCGGGCGGCGAGTTCGTGCGCGATGTCCCGCAGGTCCGGGCCGAGTTCGCCGAGCCGGACCGAACGCCGGGCGAATCCCGCGTCGCCGTCCGGTCTCGCGAGCTGCACGAGCAGCCTGCGCGCAGCGTCCTTTTCGGACGGACGAAGGGCTTCGAGCGCTTCGTCGGCGGCCTGGCCCAGCGCGCCGGGCACCCGGCCGAGCTTTTCGTAAGCCGCGTGGGTGAGCCAGCCGCCGTGCCGTTGCTGCCAAAGCCGTTCCAGCACCAGGGAAACCAGCGGCAGCGTGCCGGGCTGGTCCATCGCGTCGTCGAGGATGCGCGGCACCAGGCCGGATTCGAAGGCGAGGCCGCCGACCTCGGCGGCCGGTCCGGTGATCGCCTCGGACAACTCGTCGCGGGACATCGGCTGCAGGAAGCGGACAGCCTTGTTGAGCCGGTCCGCGGTTTCGCGGGTGATGAGCGAGTCGAGCGACCGGGCGCGCAAGGTGAGCACGACCCGCAGCGGGGCCGGTTCGCCCGGTTCCCGTCGTTGCGACGCGATCATCCGGGTGAGCAGTTCGAGCAACCGGCGCGCGCCCTCGCGGTCCGCGACGACGATCTCCTCGAACTGGTCCACGAAAACCACCGCGGCACCGTCGGAGACGAGCGCGTTCGCCGCTGCCGCCGGGTCTTCGACCGGCTGCCCGATCGCGGCGGCGAACATGGTGACCGGTTCGATCCCGGTGTCCGGGCGGATGTCGAGCACCCGCGCGCCCGCGGCGCGGAGGCGGGGCAGCAGACCGGCGCGGACCAGCGACGACTTGCCCGAACCGGACGGTCCGGCCACGACGACGAGGTCTTGCCGGGCGGCTTGTTCGGTCAGCTCGGCCAGTTCGGCGTCGCGGCCGTGGAACAGCGCGGCGTCTCGTTCTTCGAGGGGTTTCAGTCCGCGGTAAGGGTTTTCCGCCGCGACGGTCCAGGTGTCGCCGAGCGCGGTGGTGGGGATGAGGTGCGCGGTGGTGTCGTGGCGGTTGGCCCGGGTGACGACCATGCCGACGACGCCGTTCGCGGCGTCGTCCCACACCGGCGCACCGCTGAACCCGGGCTCGATGCGCCACTGCCGCGCGTCGGTCTCGATCTGGATCCGGCCGGTGCCCTGCGCGCCGAGCAGCCTGCCCTCGATCCAGATGCCGGCGTCCTGGTCGAACGGGAACCCGAACGTGCGGAACGAATGCCCGCGGACGTCGTCGGTGATCCGCGAAGGAGCGGGCAGCGCGCCGAGCGGGGCGGGCTCTTCCAGCTGGAGCACCGCGACGTCGCCCGCCCCGTCGCCGCTGTCCGGCTGCCAGTCGACCACGCGCGCGGGAATCGGGGAACCCGTCGCCAGCAGGGGAAACTCGACCTGAACGAGCCCGTCCGGGCGCTCGGTGTCCCCGAGTTCGCCGAGCGCCGCGGCCACCACGTGCGCACACGTGGCGACCCGGCCGGGAGCCACCAGGAACCCGGCCCCGGCGACCCCGGCCGCCCCGCTGATCCGGACGACGGCCGCGGCGAGCGGATCAGCGCTCATGACGACGGCGCGGTCCACTCCATGCTGACCGTGAAATTCGCTTCGCCCGCGGTTTTGGCGATCGCGAGGTTCGCCTCGCCGGTGACCTTGATGCCGAACTGCAGGCTGATCTTGGACGGCCGCTGCTCCATCGCCCGGAACTCGGCGAGCACGGCCTCGGCCGCGGGCCGGATCCGCTGGAGCGCTTCCTGGACCGACTCGGACGCCTGCTCGATCGACGGACCCCGGCCGACCGGCTGGTTCCCCCTGGCGGCCCGGCTCACGCCGGCATCGGCATCGGTTTCGAAAAGAATGGCGTCGCCGCCGCCGACCGGCATGCTGACCCACTGCGTCATGGCCTCGGTACCCCTTCGGACCCGCGATCGCTTCCTGCCGGTCAGTCAATCACAACGGCCGGGGCGGGGAGGGCGGAATCGCGGAATCCGGAGCAGCCGCGCGGGAATTCCGGTCGAAACGATGAAGCAGGACGCCGAATCCGAAGGTGACGACTACCGGTGTGGCGTAAAGGACGAGCGGCAGAACCGCGTAAACGTCCAGGTATCCGAGCACCCGCGCCACGACCGGTACCACGACAAGCGGCGCAAGAAGGACCAAAGCGGCACGACGCCCGCTGCGGGTGCGGAGGTGGCAAGAGGCGAAGACACCGACCACGAGCACCACTAGTTGCACCAGTTGGGCGAGCGGCAGATGCATGCCGCGAGCGGTTGTCGTGAGCGCAAGCAGCACAACGACCGTGCCGACGAGGATGGACAGTCGCAGGCGGCCCAGTAAAGCCAAGCCATGGCGCGGCCCCGGTGACGCAGTCATCGCGAGGGCTGCGAAAACGCTGAGCAGCACCCAGCCCGCAGTCACGTCCACCGACCAATGCCGGGCGGGGTCGAGGATTGTGACGGTGATCAAGGCGGCATTAGCCACCCACGCGAGGATCACCGAGGCACGACGCATTCCCCACACACCGAGCGCGACGGCGGCGAGCCAAGCCGACCACACCGGGACGTCGGCGAGCGCTCCCAGCCACATCCGCAGCGGCCACCCGTCCAGCTGGGCCACGCTCCGGATCTCGCGCACGGTGGAGGCGGCTCCGGTCAGCAACAGCACCGGTGCCAGCAGGCTGACTATCGCCAACGTGTCCCGCCGGGAGTGCCCGCGCAAAGCATGTCGCCAGTGGACCTGGACGGCGCCCCAGACGAGGTCAACCGTTTCGGCAACCCCTGGCGTGCTTCGGTTTTCGGCACCGTCGAGCAGTACTCCCAGCATTTCTTCGCCGTGCGCGGCTCGGTGCGCGCGCGGGTACAAAGCCAGCAGGCACCGGTAGCGTCGCTCCAAGTCGCTCACGCCAGTCCTCCTGCGCTGCGGAGCTGAAGCCGTTGTTCGGCAGCAGTCGTGTGACGTTGCCGTCGCTGGACTTCCGCGGCCAGCCGCGCGGCGCCCGGTTCGGTCAGGCGGTAGTAGCGGCGCAGCCTGCTGTCCACGACTTCCTCGCGATCCACTTCCACCCAGCCCTCCGCGTGAAGCCGGTCCAGTGCGGCGTACAACGTGCCAGCCCGCAGCTTGACCTGGCCGTCGGAGATCGTTTCGACATCGCGCAGCACGCCGTAGCCATGCTGCGGCTGGGCGGCTAGCGCGGTGAGGACCAGGAAGGTCGGCTCGCGCAGGGCTGAGTCGCTCATGACGCGAGCATATACCGATGATCTGCATATGGCGAGCAGGTCAGGCGAACAGTGTTCGGCGAACGAACGCTCCGGGATAAGGTGCACCCGTGGACCCCAAGGAACGGCGCGCGGCACGGCATCAGCCACCGAAACCCGGAACCAGCACGAAACCCCGGCGGCGCACGGTGCCGATCACTGTCGAGCAGGTTGTCGACGCCGCGTTGGAGATCATCGCCACCGAGGGGTACGAGGCGTTGTCCATGCGCCGCGTGGCCGACGCGCTGAACACCGGTCCCGCCTCGCTTTACGCGCACGTCGTCAACAAGACCGACCTCGACGAGCTGCTCATCGCGCGGCTGTGCACGAGAATTGTCCTGCCGGAGCCGGAAGCCGCGAACTGGCGTGAGCATATCCGCGACGTGTGCGTCCAGCTGCGCGATCTCTACCTGGCCTATCCCGGGATCTCCGGTGCTGCGTTCGCGGTGGCACCCACCGACCTCGACACCGCGCGGCTCAATGAAGGGATGCTGGCGATCCTTCTGAACGGGGGCGTCCCAGCGCAGGCCGCGGCGTGGGGCGTGGATTCCCTGCTGCTCTACGTGGCCGCCTACTGCCTCGAGACCTCGATCGTGCGCCGGCGGGTGGCGGAGAAGGACGCCGTGTGGGTCGTCGGACGGGACGAGATGCAGCGGCGGCTCGCTTCGCTGCCCGCGGAGGATTTTCCTTACACCGCAAGCCATGCCGTCGAGTTGACGGCGGGTGAGGGCCATGACCGGTTCGACTTCACGCTCGAAGTGATGATCGACGGTTTGGCGCGTCGCTAGGCGATTGGTCGCGGGCCGGGTTTGTCGTCCGTGAAGGACTCCTTGAGGGAATCAGACCTGGATCCACCGAGTCTCTGTT
>NZ_SDLT01000089.1 GCF_004522235.1 Amycolatopsis nivea | reverse complement strand
CACATTCCCCCCACCAGCCCCATATTGTTAGGAGTTCTTAGTGATCATCTGCTCGACCCGGTCATCCGTGATCAACCGGGGCCGCCCGGGACGCGGTTCGTCCGAGAGGCCCTCCAGCCGCTCGATCAGGAACCGCGACCGCCACTTGGAGACCATGTCCCGGGAGACACCCAGATTCGCGGCAGCCTGCCCGATCGGGCCGCCTTCGGCGGCACCGCAACACAATCCGTGCTCGCGCCGCCAGCGCTGTCTTCCGCCGCCGGCTTCAGCCCAGCAGAACCTGCCGCTCCTCCTCCGACAGCACGACCGGGACAACCTTCGGGCTCGGCCCACCACGCCATACCAACTGCAGTCGAACTAACGACTCACAACACTAGGAGAGCCTCAAAGCTCGGCGGTGAGGAACTGAGCCCGACCATGTGCGAACGACCAGTCAGCCGCTGAATTCTCCGTGATCGAGACCATCAGGTCTGACGTGGGAAGATCGCAATCACGACCAAGGTTCTCGGCGAGAAGACGGTATAGACGTGTCTTCTGATCATCAGTCCGCTTCCTGCTGACGATGTGCACGATCACCACCGCATCAGTGCGATCGATGCCTAGGCCAGTGTCCTGGATGACCAGTTCACCTGGGCGATGCTGGGTGAGCACCTGATACCGGTCGCGGCTGGGCACCTCGAAGGCCTCGACTACGGCGTTGTGGATGGCCTCGAGCAAGGCTTCGAGCTCTTGCTGTGACCGCCGGTCGAAGACGTCGATATAGATCAGAGGCACGAGTGAATCCTTCTGGGCTGGGTCGGTAGTTGGCGGTCAGGTCAGGGTCGGCATTGCAAAGTCGGCAGTCGACAGCACGTCGCCGGGCCAGCGCGTCGTTGCGGTCTTGTATCGGGTGTAGAACCGCACACCCTCCGGGCCATGGATGTGGTGGTCGCCGAACAACGAGCGTTTCCACCCGCCGAACGAGTGGAACGCCATGGGCACGGGAATCGGGATGTTGACACCGACCATGCCGGCCTTCACGTTGCTCACGTAGTGGCGTGCGGCGTTGCCGTCACGAGTGAAGATGGCGCTTCCGTTGCCGAACTCGTGCGCGTTGACCAGCTCGAGTGCTTCGCTGAATGACTCCGTGCGTATCATGATGAGGACCGGTCCGAAGATCTCCTCACGGTAGATCGTCATGTCCGGCGTAGCGTGATCGAACAACGAGCCGCCGATGAAGAACCCGTCGCTGTCGTCGGCGGTGAAACCGCGCCCGTCGACGACGAGTTCGGCGCCCTCTTGAACCCCGGTGTCCAAGTAGCCGGCGACCTTCGCGCGATGATCTGCACTGATCAGAGGGCCCATTTCGATGCCGTCGACGAGACCATCACCGATCCGTAGCTTGGCCAGCGCTGCGATCAACTTCTCGCGCAGGGCGTTTGCGACTCGCTCGCCCACTGGAACCACGACGGAGATGGCCATGCAGCGCTCGCCCGCGGAGCCGTAGGCGGCGCCCATCAGAGCGTTGACCGTCTGGTCGAGATTCGCATCGGGCATGACCACCATGTGGTTCTTCGCACCGCCCAACGCCTGCACCCGTTTACCCGCTCCGGTGGCACGGCGGTGTACGTACTCGGCGACGGGAGTCGAGCCCACGAAGCTGACCGCTTCGATCTCGGGGTGGTCGAGTAGCGCGTCAACGGCGGTCTTGGCTCCGTGGACGACGTTGAACACCCCGTCGGGTAAGCCGGCTTCGGCGAGCAAAGTCGCCAGCTCGACTGACAGCGTCGGGTCCTTCTCGGAAGGTTTCATGATGAACGTGTTCCCGCACGCGATGGCGACTGGGAACATCCACATCGGAACCATTGCGGGGAAGTTGAAGGGCGAGATCCCGGCCACGACCCCGAGCGGTTGCCGGAACGAGACCCCGTCAATGGCCCGCCCCACATTCTCAGTGAACTCGCCCTTGAGCTGCTGGGGGATGCCACACGCGAACTCGACGACCTCGAGTCCGCGGGTCAGCTCGCCCTTCGCATCGGAGAAGACCTTTCCATGCTCACGGGTGATGATCTCAGCGAGCCGGTCGAGGTCACGCTCGACCAGTTCTCGGAATTTGAACAGGACGCGCGCTCGCACGTGTGGCGGCGTCTTCGACCACTTCGCGAATGCGCCGGCGGCCGCAGCGACAGCTTCTTCGACGTCGCTCGTGGTGCCGATCGCGACCAGTCCGGTCACCTCACCGGTGGCGGGGTTGTAAACCGGAGCCCGATCGTCCGAGTTTCCCGTGCTGACCTTGCCGTTGACAAAATGGTCGATGTAAGCAGGCTGGGCTGTGGTCATGGTGTGCGAACTCCTTGGTCTTGTGAGGTGGGGCCCGCCGGCCCGGAGGTCGTGAACTCGCGCCCGGTGAGCACCCGGACACTCATCTCGGCGTACTTGTCGGGGTCGGCTGGTCGCTTGGCTGTCACCGTTCCGGCGATCCCGAGGAGGAAGGACAGCGGGATCGTGACGATCCCCGGGTTTGACAGCGGGAACCAGGCGAAGTCCGCATGCGGCAGCATCGCGTCTGCCCGGCCGGATACAGCGGGCGAAAAGACGATCAGCAGGACTGTCGAGAGGAGGCCGCCATACATGCTCCACAGCGCGCCGCGAGTGTTGAATCGACGCCAGAACAGGCTGTACAGGATTGGTGGCAGGTTCGCCGATGCTGCGACCGCGAACGCGAGGGAGACCAGAAATGCCGTGTTCTGGCCGTTGGCGAGAATGCCGAGCAGGATCGCGATCACTCCGATAGTTACTGCGGCGTAGCGGGATACACGAACCTGTTGCTGTTCGGAGACTTTGCCCTTCTTCAGGACGCCGGCGTAAAGGTCGTGCGCCACGCAGGCCGACGCGGTGATCGTAAGGCCAGCGACCACTGCCAGGATCGTCGCGAAGGCCACTGCGGCGATTATGCCGAGCAACACGACTCCACCGAGTTGCAAAGCGACCAAAGGCGCGGCGGAGTTCTGGCCGCCAGGTGCGCCGAGTATCCGGTCCGGGCCGACCATCGCGGCCGCGCCGTACCCGAGTACGAGTGTCATGAGGTAGAAGGCGCCGATGATTCCGATCGCCCACACAACGGACTTCCGAGCTTCTCGGGCGGTAGGGACCGTGTAGAAGCGCATCAGTACGTGCGGAAGGCCCGCTGTGCCGAGTACCAGGGCCATGGCAAGAGAGATGAGGTTCAGTTTCGACATGGTTGTGGTGCCGTACTCAGCTCCGGGCGCGAGCACGTCGCGGTGCGCAACGGCCACGTTGCTCGAGTTGCTGATCGCGTGTTGGGCAGACCGCAACAGTGCGGACACATCGAAGTGATAGCGCGCCAGGATCCAAGCGGTTATTCCCACCACGCCGCACACCAGCAAGACTGCTTTGATGATCTGAACCCAGGTGGTGCCGCGCATCCCGCCGAGCACGACGTAGGAGATCATCAGCAAACCCACGACCGCGATCACGATGGACTGGTGGGTGCGGTCCGTGATGTCGAGCAGCAGGGCGACCAGCCCGCCAGCGCCGGTCATCTGCGACAGCAGGTACAGCAGGGAGACAGTGAGTGTCGTCAACGCAGTCGCAATCCGAACGGGACGTTGCCGTAGCCGGAAGCTGAGGACATCGGCCAGCGTGAAGCGGCCAGTGTTGCGAATGGCCTCGGCCACCACGAGCAGCGCCACCAGCCACGACACGATGAACCCGATCGAGTACAGGAACCCGTCATAGCCGTAGACGGCAACCGCACCGGCAATGCCTAGGAAGCTCGCCGCCGACAGGTAGTCCCCGGACATCGCGATGCCGTTCTGCATCCCGGAGAACGACCCTCCGCCGGTGTAGAAGTCCGCAGCCTTTGTGCGCTTCCGTCCCACCACCAGGACGATCGCTAGCGTGACGACCACGAACGCAGTGAAGATTCCGATGTTGATGGCGGGATTACCGATTCTCGAGGCTCCCGCAAGCGTGGTCACGATGCGGTCCCTTCGTCCGTGACTCGGACCTGAGCTACGAGTACGGCCAGCTTGCGGTTGGTGAAGCGCACGTAGAGCCCGGTGATGATGAACGTCGAGATGAACTGCGCCAGACCTAACAGCAGTCCGATGTTGATTGTCCCGAACACAGGTGTGGCCATGAGATCACTCGCGAACATGCCGAGGACGACATAGAGTCCGTACCAGGCAAGGAAGAAGATCGTGGCGAGGCGGACGAACCGGTTCAAGCTTCTCTTCGCGCGGCGGAAGTCCGGACCGCGCTCGATCCACGCGTAGACATTGCTCGAGTCCGGATCGATGTCCGGTTCGGGGTCGAATTTGAGGTGCATGGGGTCACCTGGCTTCACGTCGTTGTGTCGGCCTGCGGCCGGGCAGGATGGGGAGGGCAGGGCTAGCTGGCTGTAGCGCTCTCGAACGAGCGGAGTCGGTCCCTGAGCTCGTTGGGGAGGCTCTGCATCCAGACATCTTCCTGGCCGTGAACAGGGAGAACGTGGCCGAACTCGACCATTTCTGCCGCGCCGAGCTCGTTGAGATAGACCCACACGTGCTGTGGATCGATCCCGGTCGCCGCGCACACGTTCTCGCGTATCCCGAGGACGAGGGCGTTCTTGGCTTCGGGGGTGCGCCCGTCTCGGATGTGGCCGTACACCCACACCGTGCGGTGGTCCGCGGGCTGGCCACCGATGAAATGACTGGCCGCGGAAACGTCCTGGAACACGAGCTGTGTGAACGACAGCGGCGCACCAGTGGCTTCGGTGTGGATCGCGGTGATACGTGTGGCGAGATCCGCGCGCTGCTCGGCTGAGAGCGTGCCTGGCTGGCTGAAGCAAAGATACGTCGGCATGGTGCCCCTTTCACGCTGTCGGTACCGCTGGCTGTTCGCTTCTCGCACTGGTCGAATGCGCTAAGTGACAACGCGGTCACGGTCGACAGTCAGACTCGACTGGCCTATCGTGCACATATGTGCACGATAGGCATATTTGTGTCCGAGTCGAGAGTTGTCAAGGGTTGGTTGTGTGGCAATGCTTCGGCCCGCGGCAGGAGGGGGGAGATGTGTTAGCGTCGGATGAGGTGACGATGACGACCGAGACTCCGACCGTCCCGGGGACGGCAGCAGCCGAAGGTGACGCGACCGCACGGATCGTTCCGTCGGTGGCGAAGGCTGTGCGCGTGCTCGAGACTCTTGCCGAATCGCGCGAGCCACTGGGGCTGGCGGACCTGGCCCGTCGCCTGGCGTTGCCGAAGAGCACAGTCAAGACTCTGTGCACAACCCTGGTCCAAACACGGATGGCGCGACGCGTGCAATCGGGGTCATACGAGTTGGGTCCACACGTGGTCGATCTCTCGCGGGCCTACCTCGCCAAGATCGAACTGACAACGGAATTTGCGCGCATCTGCGACGCGGTCCCTGAGCTCGCCGTCCACACTCTTGCGCTGTCAGTCCTGGACGGTCGTGATGTGGTGTACGTGGCCCGAAGGCCCGGTCGCCAGCCGTTGGGGCTGGACTATCGCCTCGGCATGCGGTTTCCGGCGACGTGCGCGGCAGGCGGGAAGGCCCTGCTGAGCCATCTGTCGACAGACGAAGTCGATCGGCTTTTTCCTGGGCCTGAGCTGCCCACCCTCACGCCTCACAGCATTACGACCGTCGATGCCCTGCATGACGAGTTGGGTCGGACGAGGTGCTTCGGATACGCCGTCGATGACGAGGAATCCGCTACAGGGCTGTATTCGTTCGGCGCGGCCGTTGCGGACTTTGACGGTGACGGCGCGTCGGCCGCGATCACGGCCAGTGCACCCAAGGGCGCGTTAGGCCCACCGGCCAATCTCGCTCCCGAGCGGGTGGTCGAGCTGGCTCGGCTGCTGTCTGAGCGCATGGGCGGCCCGGCGTCGCCTCGTGGTCTCGCGGGGCAGGTGCGGATCTGGGGGCGTGCGGCGGTCCGCGTCGGAGACCGACTGCCGGCACTTACGCTTCCTTCTACCTCGGGCCGCCTTGTCGACCTTGGGGCCGTGGCTCGTGACCGGCCGGTGGTCCTGTTCTTCTACCCGGGAGATCGTGAAGGTCTTCGCTATCCCGAGCTCGCCGGCTGTACGACGCAAGCTCGGGCGTTCCGGGACTGCGCTGGTGCCATTGCCTCCTTTGGTGCCGAGCTGTTCGGGGTCAGTCTGCAATCCACGCCGAGGCAGCGTGAGTTCATCGACCGAGAGCAGCTGCCTTTCGAGTTGCTGAGCGATCAAGGTCGTGAGCTGGTCGGTGCGCTGGGGATTCCGCTGTGGATGTCTCGGCTCGGAGAGGACTACCCGGCCCGCACCACCCTGGTTGTCGGCCGAGGCGGGTCGGTCACAGCTGTGCTCGAGAACGTGCCGGCACAAGGTCACGCGGCAGGTGCGCTGAATGCCCTGGAAGACGGCTGAGGGCGTGGGATCTCGACTGCCCGATCCCACGCCCTCGAGTTGCCGCTCGTCCACCGTCAGCTGACGCCTTCCAGCTCCCGCTGTAAGGGATTGGGGTTGGAGCTCCTGCGCCGCCGGAAGTTGATCAAAACCACGCCCGCGATGCTGATCGCGCCGCCAAGCAATTCGACGAGGCCTGGGATCTCGCCGAGCCAGACAAAGGCGACAGCAACTGCGACGACGGGCACTAGATAGAGTGCGGCGGTCGCGACTGTGACGCTGTAGCGCGCAACGCCGTAGCCCCAGAGGACGAAGCCCAGCGCCGACGGAAGCAAGCCCAAGAAGACGATCGACATTGTTGACGATACGGGTGCGCTGAGCAGTCCGTGGACCGCCATGGGCGCCAGGGGTGCCAGGAAGATTGTGCCCGCCCACATGGCATAGCACGCGACTTCGAGGCCGGTGTAGCGACGAAGCAGCGGCTTACTGCAGAAATGATACGTGCCCTGCGCCACTGAACCGACCAGTAGGATCCACGCCGAGGTGGAGTAGTGAGGTTCACCCCGGGTCGTGGACACCGAGTTAGCAGGAT
>NZ_SDLT01000088.1 GCF_004522235.1 Amycolatopsis nivea | reverse complement strand
CGCAATGCCGAACCGGGGCCAAATCACGATGCCACGGCCACCACCACGCCGACAAAGAGCAGCGGCAGGAACTTCAGCACCACGGTGGTGTTCTGGAACCACGCCATCTGCCGCACGCCCGCGAGGTTGACCGCGGCCGGGATCCACAGCCCGACCAGCGCGATGCCGAGGTCGACCCAGGTCGAGGGATGTTCGATGCCGAAGAGGGCTTCGACGTAGAGCACCCACGACGCGACGATCGCGGCGTTGCCCGCCCACGCGGAAACCCAGTAGCACCAGCCGACCAGATAGCCGGCGAAATCGCCGAACTCGCGGCGAGCGTAGGCGTACAGGCCGCCGTCGGAATTCTGCGTGCGTTTCGTCAACTGTCCGAAGAGGACAGCCAGCACCGCGGCGCCGACGGCGACCACGCCGAGCACCAGCAGCGAACTCGTTCCCGCGCCGGCCAGCACGGCAGGCATGGTGAACACGCCGGTGCCGATCACGCTGCCCGCCACCAATCCGGTCGCCGAGGTCAGGCCGAGTGTCCGGCTCCGTGACTCGGCCGGGTCTGTTTCGTGTGCTCTGGACATTTCGCTCCTGTCGCCGCGACGCCCCCATCGGGTTGTCATGCAACATCGCGAGCGACCGGCGACGGCAGAGGTCTTTCGGCCCGGGCGCGCCCGCGAAGGTCACCGCGGCCGACGACGACCGGCGAAAGTCCCTGCGCCCGGGGGATTCCGGCTCTGTCTCGGGTCCCGCCGCGACTGTCACCGTCGACGCATCACTGGACGAGACGACAAGGCAGGTCGCCATGGAACGCGGACTCCCCGACGACTACACCGTCACCACAGCGGTCGGGATGGCCGTCCGCGCGCCGTCGGTGCACAACTCCCAGCCGTGGCGATTCGCGGTCGGGCACCGGTCCCTGCACCTGTACGCCGATCCGTCGCGGCAGCTCGCCCAGACCGACCCGGACGGGCGGGACCTGATGATCAGCTGCGGGGCCGCGCTGCACCACGCCCGCGTCGCCTTCGCCGCGCTCGGCTGGAGCGCCGAAGTGCACCGGCTGCCCAACCCCGCGGAACCGGACCACCTGGCGTCCATCGAACTTCACCGCCACGAGCCGACTCTCGACGAGGTCGCGCTCGCCGCCGCGATTCCCCGCCGCCGCACCGACCGCCGACGGCACAGTTCGTGGCACGTGCCCCGCGGACATCTGGAGAGCATGGCCGAAGCGGTCGCGGATGAAGGCGTCGTACTGCGCGTCGCCGAAGACGCCGAGCGCTACTACCTGGCCACCGCGGTCGAGGAGGCGTCGCTGCGGCACCGCCGCGATCCCGCCTACCGGATCGAACTCGCCGCCTGGAGCGGACGGCACGTGTCCCCGGACGGCGTCCCGTCCCGCAACACCCCCATGCCCGACCTGACTCCCGGTGCGCTGCCCGGCCGCCAGTTCGCGGACCCGGAACTGCCCGAAGCCGCCGGAGCGGCCGGCGAGGATGACGAGACAGTGCTGCTCGTGCTGAGCACCGCGTCCGACGACCGGATGTCCCGGCTCCGCGCTGGGGAAGCGACAAGCGCCGCGCTGCTCACCGCGACCCGGTTCGGCCTCGCCACCTGCCCGCTGACCGAGCCGCTCGAACTGCCCGACGTGCGCCGCACGGTCGAGCGGAAGGTCACGTCCGGCGCCTTCCCGCAGATGGTCCTGCGCGTCGGCTGGGCTCCGGCCAACGCGGACCCGCTGCCCGCGACTCCGCGGCGCGAGATCGGCGACGTACTCCAGCCGCTCGAAGCCGCCGTCCGCCGCGACCGGCCCTAGCCGAGGAGCACCCGATGATGTACTGGCACTACGGAACCGCCGCCGAATGGGTCGGGCCGGTCGTGATGAGCATCGTGGCCGTCGCGCTGCTCGCCGCGATCGCCGTGGTCACCGCGCTTCTCGTCCGCCGCCCGTCCGGCTCCGTGCCGGACGCCGACCCTGCCACCGCGATTCTGCGGCAGCGGTTCGCCCGCGGCGAGATCGACCAGGACGAGTACGACCGCCGCCGCGAAGCTCTCCGGCACTGAGCGGAGACGCGAGGCCGAGCCGCAGTGGTGCGCGCACGTCGCTGCGACCGCCGTCGAGCACGGCGTGACTGAGCCATTCGCCGCGCTCGACGAATTCGGGCTCGGCACCGGCGGTACGTTCCGTGCGGCAGCGAAATCCTTCTCGTCGGCATCCGGACTTCCCACGCTTCAGCCGCTTCGCGACCGCTGGTCCGGAGCGGCTCACTTGCCCCGTCCCCCTGCCTCGCAGACCGAACGCGTGCTCGGCCACGGTTCTGGCGGGCGGATGTCCACTGATCTCGCTGTGCACGGGACCGTCAATGATCTCGCGAAGCGCGGTGCCCGGCCCGGAAGCGACGCACGGGTGCGGCCCCTCCGTTGACGGAGGAGCCGCACTCGTGCGTCGCCCGCGCTCTCGCAGTCTCGGCCTGCTGACCGGCCGTCCTCACGGATGGGTGCGCTTTTCCTGCTCGGCGTCCCATTCGCGCTGCCATTCGGCGAGCCGGTGCCGGTTCAGCGCGAACACCGCGCCGCCGTACACGAGAGCCAGCAGCAAGCACACCGACACCCACAGCCCCAGCGTCGCGCATACCGCGTCGACCAGCACTGCCGCGGCGGTCAGCGGCGGCGGAACCGGGTTTCCGGCTCGGTCCACCCAGATCGTGACCTGGTCGCCGCGCCGCGAGCCCTCGTCGGCGGCCACTTTGCCGACCCGGCGCGAACCGTCGGGAGCCTGCCAGACCGCGTCCGTCGGCGCGGAGTTCGCGACGACGCCGCTGCGTCCGCTCACCGTCGTCGCCGGGCCGTCGGCCAGCAGCACGGCGGTCGCCTTGCTGCGCTGCGCGACTTGCTCGGCCGAGACGGGTTTCTGGGTCGCGTACAGCTCGGAACCCGCGGCCGCCGCGAACGGGACCGCGGCCAGCGCGACGAGAACCGCCACGAGGAGGAGACCGGACTGGAACCGGTCCGAGGGCCGGGCCACCGAACCGCGCCCGGGGACGAGCAGGTGCCACCACCGCACTACGCGGTCCGTTGACGCGTTCATCTCGCGCCCCTTCCGTAAGGATTGCCAGCCCCCAGAATCGCCGGGAAAGCGTTCCGTCCGAAGAGGAATTCCGCCCGGACGCGCGGGCCGCCGGTCCCGCGCGGAAGGGCACTGCGGCCGGGACCAAATGCCCTTGGCGCACCGAGGTTTCAGGGTGATCGTCGACGCAGGAGCGCGACGAACGGAGACTCCCATGCACGCGCGCGACATCATGACCACGCCCGTAATCGCGGTGACCGCCTCGGTGCCGTTGCCCGAGGCTGCCCGGCTGATGGCCCGGCACGGGTTCACCGCCCTGCCGGTCGTCGACAGCCGCGGCCGGCTGATGGGCCTGCTGACCGAGGAGGACGTGATCCGCGCGGGGATCCCCGGCGGGGCGGACCCGGACGCCGGCGCGATGCTCGGCGGACACCGCACGGCCGGGGCGGTCATGCGGACCCCGGCTCTGTGCGCGGCGGCCGACCTGGATTGCGGCGAGCTGGCCCGCCGCATGAGCGAGGCCGGGATCCGTTCGCTGCCCGTGCTGGACGACGGGGTGCTCGTCGGCATGGTGACCTTCCAGGACGTGCTTCGGGTGCTTCCCGGCGCTGGGGCGTCCTGAGCGGATCGGGTTATCCCAGCGCGTCAGTCACGACGCCGGGACCTCCGGCGCGCTCCGCACCGTCGTCACCTCCGCGGCTGGGCGGCGCGCTGTCATCCGGGTGGGGAGCCCGTACCCAATGCGCAGCAGCGTGTGCACCTGTCCGAGACCGCGGAAGGCCGCCAGCAGCTGCGCGCGCGTGGACCGCGCTTCGAACGGCTGCGACAGGAACGACGTCGCGAGCCCCTCCGCGGTCGCGGTCAGCAGGACGCGTTCCATGACCATCCCGGCGCGGACCTCGGCCGCCGCGCCCTGATCGCGAGTGATCACCGCGGCCAGCACCGGGTCCTGCTCGAACTGCCGCGGCGGGATCGACCGGTTCTCGTGCGACGAGCGCAGCGACACTACGCCGGGAACGTCAGCGGGCGGGCCGAACGCGGCGGTGGGCACGCCGTCCGGGGAATCCGCTTCGCGGCCGGTCCATTTCTCGGCCTCTGCCCGGAACTCCGCGTCCGTGGCCTGTTCGGTCTCCGCGCGCCGGACGAGCGCGGACACCTGCGTGTACCGGCCCGAAGCGTCCAGGAACTCGAGCTGGCCGCCCTCGCCCAGCGCGGCCGAGCGCAGCAACGCCCGTGCCGCCACCGGCACCGCCCGGTCGGACAGCGGACGCCGGTTGGTGTGCCGCCGGAAGACCGCTTCGGCGAGCTTGCGGTCCACAGTGGACGGACGGCCGTTCCCCTCGATCTGCACGACCGCGAGCAGGTCGCGGTCGGCTGGGTCCGGGACGGTCCGCACCCGGCTGCGCACGCCGTTGGCCCGCAAAGCGAGCGTCAGGTTGCACAGCGCCGCACCGCAGGCGAGCCGCGCCTCGCGGCCGGCCGGGTCGGCGACCGGAAGGACGCGGTCTCGGTCCAGCCGCACCTCGATCCGGCAACCGTCGACGACGAACCGCCACGGCTGCGTGTTCTGCGGGGACGGCGCGCGCACGGCAGCCGCGAGCGCTTGGTCGACAGCAAGGGGCAGGAACGTGTTCATCGCGGTCTCCGGGTTCGCGGGGCAGTGAAACGAGCGTCGCTTCCGGCGGCGCCGCGAGGTAGCGGAGCCGGTCCCGAATCGGAGGGACCAACGGCCTCAAGCGGTCAAGTCGCGGCGGCCGAAGGCAGCGAATCCGGCCCCGCCGAGCAGCGCCGCGACCGCGGTGAGCCACAGCAGCGGCCCGATGTCGATGATTCCGCCCGGGACGTGCGGGAGGTGCGCGAACGGCGATATCCCCAGCACCCAGCCGGGCGCGTGGAACAACGGGCCGAACTCGCCCAGGACCAAGAACACCGCCAGCGCCGCCCAGGACAGCCAGCCCGCCCGGGGAAAGACCCCGAAGACCACGAGCGCGACCCCGGTGAGCACCCATACCCCGGGCAGTTGGACGACCGCCGCTCCGATCAGGCGCGACCCGCCGCCGGTGAGGCCCGCGGTGACGGCGGCGGCGAGCAAAGGCGCCGCCGTGGCCGCGACGGCGACCGACACCGCACCGCCGGCCAGTCGCGCCCGGGCGACCGGCCCCGCCAGCACCGCGGCCGCCCGGCCGCTCGACTCCTCGGCCCGCAACCGTCCGACGAGCACGATCGCTAGCGCCGAAACGAGCACGCCGGACACCCCGAACTCGGCGGCCAGGAACGCATCGGTCAGCGCCTGCTCCCCGCCGAGCGCGGCGATCAGCTGTCTGGCCTGTGCGGTGGCGAAGAAAGTGCCCAGTGAACCGGAAAGATTGCCGACGACCAGTCCCAGCACGGCGAACGCGAGCGTCCAGTACCCCACGGCCCCGCGGTCGAGCCGCCAAGCCAGCCCCGCCGGACCGGACAACAGGCGTCCGGCCCGCGTCGCACCGGGGCGCACGGCGAGCAGGCCGGCGCCGAGATCCCGGTGCCGGGAAACGGCGAACGCCGCCGACCCCAGCAGCAGGGCCGCTCCGAGCGGAAGCGCCAGCACCCACCACCGGTCGCCCGCGAACGGCCGCAGCAGGCTGACCCACCCCACCGGGGAAAGCCACGACAGCCACCGCGGACCGGTCGCGTCCCCCACCGCACGCAGCAGGTACGCCACAACGAGCGCGAGCACAGCGATTTCCGACGCGGCCCGGCCGCTCCGTGCGACCTGCGCCGCGAGCGCGGCCAGCGCCCCGAAAACGAGCCCCGTCCCCGCCCAGCCGAGCCCGAAGGCCAGCGAGCCGCCGGGCGGAAGCCGCGCCGCGACGAGTCCCGCCGCCGCGCCCGCGCCGAGCCCGAGCGCCGTCACTGCCAGCAGTGCGCCTCCCGCCGCGAGGCCCGCATGCCGGCCGGTCGCCGCGCCGCGCACCAGCTCCCAGTGGCCGGATTCCTCCTCGGCCCGGGTGTGCCGGACGACCGTGAGCGCCGTCAGGAGTGCGACGAGCGCGGCGCCGAAGGCGGTCAGCTTGAAGACGGCGGCCGCGCCCGCGGTCGGCTCGGCGACCGGGCCGTACAGAGCGACCAGCGCGGGCACGGCGTTGATGCTCGCCACCGCCGCGCGACGCGCCTCGTCAGTGGGATACACATCTGCGGTCGCTGCCGCCGCGGCGGCCGTCATCGCAGCAGACACCAGAATCCACACCGGGAGCCGCACCCGGTCCCGGCGAAGGGCGAGCCGGATCAACGCGCCGGCTCCCGCCACGGAGTTCACGCGGACACCGTTTCCGGTTCGCGGTAGTGCCGCAGGAACAGCTCTTCCAGCGTCGGCGGGCGACTCTCGATGCTGCGTACCTCGCGCCTGCCCAGTTCCGCCAGCACTTCGCTCAACGCGGCGTTGTCCACGCTCAGCCGCACCAAGCCGTCGTCGGCGGCGAGATCGTGCACCCCGGCGAGCCGGGCGAGCCCGTCCGCGGGCCCGGACATCCGCACGGTCAGCGAGGTCCGGGTCAGGTGGCGCAACTGGTCGAGGCTCCCGGTGTCGACGACCTTTCCGGCGCGCAGGATGCTCACCCGGTCGCAGAGCGCCTCGGCCTCGGCGAGGACATGGCTGGACAGCAACACAGTCCGGCCGCGCGAGCGCTCCTCGCGCACGCATTGCCGGAACTGCTCGGCCATCAGCGGGTCCAGGCCGGTCGTCGGCTCGTCAAGCACCAGCAGTTCGGCGTCGGCGGCCAGAGCCGCGATCACGGCGATCTTCTGCCGGTTGCCCTTCGAATACGCGCGCACCCGGACCGCCGGGTCCAGCTCGAACAGCTCCAGATAACGCGTCCGGCGCACCGGATCCGTGCCGCCGCGCAACCGGCCGAGGAAATCGATCGTCTCGCCGCCGGTGAGGTTCGGCCACAGCGCGACTTCTCCGGGGACGTAGGCCAGCCGCCGGTGCAGGGCCACCGCGTCCCGCCACGGATCGCCGCCGAACAGCCGCATCCGGCCCGCGTCCGCGCGCACCAGCCCGAGCAGCAGCCGCAAGGCAGTCGTCTTCCCCGCCCCGTTCGGGCCGAGAAAACCGTGCACCTCCCCCGCTTCGACGCTGAGGTCCAGTCCGGACAGCGCTTGAGTGCGGCCGAAAGCCTTGTACAGTCCGGAGATTTCGATGACGGTGTTCATTCCAGGCCTCCGGGAACGTCATGGCAAAGCAGGTCTCCCAGCGGCAGCCGGGGCGACGGCGGAGCAACCGAAACCGGGTTTCCGCAGCGGAAGATCGCCTGCGGCAGTCCGGGAAGGCCGAGTCGATCGGCCAGGTCTTCCCGGAAGCCGGTCAGGTGCAGCGGCTGGGTGAGGACCGACCCGGCCAAGCCGTGCACGGTCGCCTCCAGCCACATCCGCTGGAGCGCGACGCCCGCGGCGAGGTGTGCCCGCCGAGTGTCGTCGCCGGTGCAGAGCACCACGAGCGTTTCCGCCGCGAGCCGTTCGGCCAGTCGGACATCGTCGGGCACCGGGGTCGTCCGGCGGACGAGACCCGCCGCGGGCAACGGCGCGTCGCCGAGGGCGGCCTCCGGGACTCCATCGACGGCACCCAGCGCGCGGGGGCCGAAGGTGTGCGCGGTCCAGGCGTCCAGTTCTCGTTGGTAGGCCGTGTCGGCGCGGAACACGCGGGTGGCGAAGCCGAGCATCTCCGCGAGCGCCTCGCCATGCGGCGGTGTCACGGCGTGCACCGCCGGGTCGTCGGCCGCGTCGAGGATTTCTGCCAGATCTGCGGCGCGCACGGGTTCCGGCGCGAACTCGCGGCGATAGCTCCGACGGCGGCCGATCGCGTGGTAGCGCGCCAGGTTCGCGAGAGTCGGGGGGTCGCCGGGTCTGGTGTGGACTGTCGCGACCATGTCTGCGTCTGCGGGGAACGAGGTGGTGATTTCGCGACTGAGTGCCTGCGCGGCCAATTGCAGGTTCGCGAGCGCGGCTCCGCACGAGAGCAGCCGGTCGCGGCCCTCGGGATCGTGCCACGGCAACACGACGTCGGCGCGCTCGACGAGGTCGACGTCGGCGCCGCGGACACGCAACTGCCATGGCTGGCTGTTGTGCACCGACGGGGCCCGGCTGACCGCCTGGACGAGCGCGGCCGTTTCGGAGGGGGCGAGGTCTGCGGTCGCCGAGGTCTTCATGGTCACTCCCGGAGCCGGGATCCATTGCCCCGGCCCGTTCATGCTGACCGCGCTCCGGTGCCCGGTGCTGGGGCCGAAAGTCATCGCGCGGACCGCAGACGTCCTCCTGCGCAGCGATGACCTCCGGCCCTGTCCCGGCGCGCGTTCCCTGCCGCACGATCGGCTTCAGCCCAGAGAAAGGGGCAGGACCATGAACACTCCCGGCCGTCTCATCGTCGTCGGCGTCGACGGTTCGCCGCACGGCGACGCCGCGCTGCGCTGGACCCTTCAGGTCGCCGCACACCCCGGCGACCGCGTGCATGCCATCGTGGTGCGCCCCTCGGAAGCCTTGCTTCCCGGTACGTCGCTGGCTTTCCAGCCGCACGGCCGTCAGCCGGCCGGCCAACCCCTGCCGTACCAGCGCATCGCGGCCATCCGGCGGGAATTCCCGAACGCCCCGGAGGTCTCGGTCGCCACGCCGCACGGCGACCCGGCGACGGAACTGGTGACCGCGTCCGCGGAAGCGGATCTGCTGGTGGTCGGTGCACACGGGACTGGCCTGGCGCGGGAACTGCTGCTGGGCAGCGTTTCCCGGGACTGCGTCCGGTATTCGCGGTGCCCGGTCGTGGTGATCACGCCGGAAGCAGCGCGGCGGTTGATTCCCGCTGCGACGGGATGAGAACGCGCGGGCTCAGCGCAGCGGAGCCGACCAGTCCAGCCGCACCCCGCCGCCGGGGTGCGATTCGAGAGTGAAGGCGCCGCCCATCGACTCCGCTCGCTCCCGGAGATTCCCGAGCCCGCTTGGCGAAACGTCCTCCGGGAGTCCCTTCCCGTCATCGGTGACCGTCACTCGCACCGCGTCGTCCCGCGCCGATACCGAGACAGTCAATGTGTCCGCGCCTGCGTGCCGGACCGCGTTGCTGACCGCCTCTCGCACCACCGCTTCCACGTGCTCGGCCAGCTGGGCGGGCACCGCGTCGAGCGGGCCCGCCATGCTGACCGC
>NZ_SDLT01000087.1 GCF_004522235.1 Amycolatopsis nivea | reverse complement strand
TGCTGCGTCACGACCCGCTTCGGGTCGAGGTTGCGCAGGCCACGCAAGTCTTCCAAGGGCTTCCGCAACTGGTCGAACTCGGGGCCCATTTCCTCGCGCAGCTGCTCGCGCGCGCCGGTCGCGAAGTCGCGGGCCTTGCGGACGCTCCTCGCCATCCAGGCCGCCGCTTCGGGCAGCCGTTCGGGTCCGAGGATGAAAAGCCCCGCGATGATGATCACGAGGATCTCGCCCCAGCCGACACTGTCGAACACCCGTGAAACCTCCGCTCGGTGCTGCCCCGCCCAAGACTACCCGGGCCTGTTCTCGTCCTGGCAGGCCCGAACGTCGCACGGGAGCTTAAGAACGGATGTCAGTCCGACCCCAGCGTGACGTCCACCACCAGCAGCGCGCCGTCGCGGGCCAGTTGCACCGGGACGACCTGGCCCGGATCGTGGCTGCGCACCGCGACGGTCAGCTCGGCGGAGTCGCGCACGACGTGGTCGCCGACCTTGGTGATCACGTCGCCTTCCTTGATCCCCGCGGACGCCGCTGGTCCGCCCGGGGCGACGTTGCGCACCTGCGCGCCCATCGTGGTCGAGCCGGCGACCGTCGAGGCCGCGTTGATCCCGATGTCGGCGTGCTTGACCTTGCCGTCCTTGATCAGCGCCTTGGCGATCTTGATCGCGTAGTCGCTGGGAATGGCGAACCCGATGCCGATGCTGCCGCCGTCGGAGCTGGACGAGCGGATCGCGGAGTTGATCCCGACCAGCGCCCCGGTCGAGTCGACGAGCGCACCGCCGGAGTTGCCGTGGTTGATCGCCGCATCGGTCTGGATGGCCGAGTAGGTGACCGGAGCCGCCCCGTTGTCGCCGCCCGCGGTGACCGGCCGGTCGAGCGCGCTGACGATGCCCGCGGTGATCGAGTTCTGCAGCGCGAGCGGCGAGCCGACCGCGATCACCGCGTCCCCGACCTGCAGATCCGACGACTTCCCGACCTGCATCACGACCGGGTTGGTCACGTTGACCTTCACCACGGCGAGGTCGGTCTTCTGGTCTGCCCCCACGATCTTGGCCTCGGTGCGCGTCCCGTCGTTGAACACCGCGGTGATCTTCGTAGCCGCGTCGCCGACCGCCGTCGCGACCACGTGCTCGTTGGTCAGCACGTACCCCTGCGGATCGATCACCACGCCGGAGCCCTGCTCGCCGCTGTCCGCGCCAGGCTTGACGACCTCCAGCGAAACCACCGCGGGCGACACCCGCCGCGCGATGTCCGCGAGCGACCCCGGCGGCCGCTCCTTGGCCGCCTCCGCCTCGGAAATCGTGGCGCTGCCGGTCAACGCGGACCCCGTGTCCGCGACCCACCAGCCGACCAGCCCGCCCACCGCGCCGATCACCAACGCGACGACCCCCAGCAGCGCCAACGCCTTCGGCTGCACCCGCCGCCCGAACAACACCTCGGGCAAGCTCAACTGCGCGCCCTTGGGCAGCTTCGGCTTCTCGGCCTCGTCCTCCTCCGGAGCGACCGCAGGCCCAGCCAACACCGCCCCGGCCGCTGGATCCCGCCACGGATCGCTGGCGTCCGTCCACAACGGATCTTCGGAAGTACCGCTCTCCCCGGAAGCCTCGAGCGGCCGCTGCAACCGCACTCCCTCAGCCCCCGCGGGACGGCTGAACGCCTCCGCCAGCGACTCCGGCGTAGGCGGCGCGAGATTGAGCTTCTGCCCGTTCCCGTTGGGCGCAGGGGTGTAAAGCTTGTCGAACGCCCCCTCGACCCCGTGCGGCCGCCCGAAGACAGCCGCCTGCTGCTGGTCGACCGCAGGCCGCTCAAGCGGCCGAGGCCCCAACCGGTCCGTTCCGACGGCACCGGACTGATCAGAATTAGCGTTCGGCTGGTCGGTCATCATTCCCCGGATGCGGTTCAGTCTGGCTGGGAGTCGACGATACCCAAGCCTAGGGATGAGTGTGCCCAGGCCGCAGTGAAATGCCTGTTGCCTGCACTCCCACACCCCCGCCCGCCACCCGGATGCCGCCCCGTCCGTGAGGGGCCCCTTCACGGACCTGGATTCCCTCAAGGAGCCCTTCACGGACCACCCCCGCCCCGCCCGCCAGGAATGCGCCCCAATGCGGCATTGGGTGCATCGGACGCACCCAATGTGGCGTTCGGTGCGTCCCACGCACCCAATGCCACATTGGGGCGCTAACCCCGCCCCCAACCGCCGCCCGCCGAATCCATCGCAACCACGCCCCCACCCCGCGCGCCCAAAACCGCAGCCAGTGCACCCAACGCATCGAGGCACCCACACCACCCCCGCACCCCGATACGAAGCCAAAATGCGGACGGCGGGTGCTTGTCAAGGCATCTTTCCCGCCTTGACAAGCACCCGCCGTCCGTCATCACAATCAAGCTTCGGGGTGCCCCACGCAACGAAGGGGCGCAATGTCGCCGCCAGGCGACGAGCCACCCGCGATCTACCGAGCCGCGACAGCAGCCCCAGCCCGAACCACCCCAGCTTCTTCCGGCTCCGGCGAAGACGAAGGAGAAGGCGCAGGAGACGAAGAAGGCCCACCAGCCCGAGGCACATTCATATTCGCCGGCAGCAAATTAGCATTAGGCGTCCGAACCGGCCCACTCCCGCCGGACCCGTCCCCGCTATCCGCCGCGGTCCCGACGAGCGCGAGCGCGCTCAGCACGAGCCCGGACACCACGACTCCGGCTCCTTGCGCCGCCCGCTTCCGGCTGAAGGCGAACCGACCGCCGCCGAGCACGTTCGCCGACTGCCCGAGCGGCGCGGTTGTTCCCAACGGCGCAGCACCTCCGAGCACCCCCGCGTCGCGCAGCCCAGCCACCCGGTCCGGCCGCTGGATCGCCACCAGCTGACCGTCCGCGGTGACCGCGAGGTTGTCCGGCGTGCCCGGCAGGTCAGTGTGCTCCGGAATGGACCGGAGACTGGCCAGGAAGCCCGCCGACATCGACGGCGCACCCGCGTCCTTCACCGCCGCGACGGCCTGCCGCTGCGACGTCACCTCGGCCGCGCAGTCCGGGCAGCGCGCGAGGTGCGCGAGCGCACGGTCGTGGGCGACCGGCGTCAGCTCGCCGTCGACCAGTGCGACTACCGCGTCGGGCATGAGGTGGGATTCGGCGAAACGCCAGCCGGTCATACGGGCACCTTCGCAGATTCCTCCCGGGCCGCGCGACGGCGCTCCAGCGACGCGCGCAGCGCCGAGCGGCCGCGGTGGATGCGGCTGCGCACGGTGCCGAGCTTGACGCCCAGCGTCGCGCCGATCTCCTCGTACGACAGTCCTTCCACGTCGCACAGCACGACCGCGGCCCGGAACTCCGGGGGCAGCTCGTCGAGCGCCTCCTGCAGGTCGGGGTCGAGGTGGGTGTCGCTGTAGTGCTGCTCGGGGCTCGGGTCGTCGCCGACGATCCGGTCGGTGTCCTCGGGCAGTCCCTCCATGCGCACGCGCGAGCGGCGGCGCGCCATGTCGAGGAACAGGTTCGTGGTGATCCGGTGCAGCCAGCCCTCGAAGGTGCCGGGCTTGTACGACGCGAGCGACCGGAAGACGCGGATGAACGTCTCCTGGGTCAGGTCCTCGGCGTCGTGCGTGTTGCCGGTGAGGCGGTAGGCGAGCCGGTACACGCGGTCGGCGTGTTCGCGCACGACCTCGTCCCACGAGGGCGGCGTCCAAGCCGTCTCGGCTGCGTCCACGGTCACCGGGGCGGCTTCCGGCAGTTCGGCGTTCTGCATCAGGGGAGCAGGCACCTCCATCTGGGTCAACTCCTCTTCACCTCTGCCAACGCGGGCCGGGCACACGGTGTTCCCGTGTGGTTGAGACTCAGTCTGTCGGTCTTCCTTATGGAACTCATGAGACCGATCTGAGAGCAGCCTGAGAAGTTGGCCGGCGAGGTCCTTTCCAGGGCGATCGCGGGCTTTCCCCCGGGCCGGAAGGCGCTTACCAGGGAGCCTTCGCTGATTTATCGACAACCAGCGCTAACCTTCGCGCGTGAGTTCGGGGACAGAGGCGGCGGCCGAGACCGGGGCGGTCGGCGCCGAGCAGGTCGACGGGTACCTGCCCGACGATGACGTGCTGGCCGCGGCACGGCTGCGCGCGGTCGACCTCGGGTGCGCCCCGCTGGCCCCCGGAGCAGGCACGACGCTGCGGTTTCTCGCCGCGACGGTCGCCGCGCGGGCGGTCGTGGAGGTCGGCACCGGCTCCGGCGTGAGCGGGCTGTACCTGCTGCGCGGGATGGCCGCCGACGGCGTGCTGACCTCGATCGACGTCGAGCCGGAGTACCAGCGGGCGGCGCGCAAGACCTTCCTCGAGGCGGGCTATCCACCGGGCCGGATGCGGCTCATCGTCGGCCGCGCGCTGGACGTGCTGCCGCGGCTCACGCCGGGCGGCTATGACCTGGTGTTCGTCGACGCCGCGCGGATCGAGTACCCGGGCTACTACGAGCAGGGCGTGGCCTTGCTGCGCCGCGGCGGGGTGATCGTGTTCCATCAGGTCCTGGCGGGCGGCAGGCTCACCGACCCGGCACGGCGCGATCCGGAGACGATGGCGTTGCGCGAGGTCGCGCGGGCGGTCCGCGAGGACGACCGGCTGATCCCGGCCCTGCTGCCGGTCGGCGGCGGACTGCTGGTGGCCACCGCGTGCTCGTGAGCGGTCAGCTGCCCACCAGCACCCGCTTCTCGCTCCGCACCCGCGTGCCCACCTGCACCGCCGCCACGGCCAGCCCCAGCCACACCACGACGGCCACGATCAACCAGCTCCACCCGTCCGCTCCGTAGACGACGCTGCCGACCCCGCCGCCGATGCTGCTGCCCAGGTAGTACATGAGCATGTACAGCCCGCCGACCTGTCCGCGCGCGTTCTCCGGGGCCTCGGCCGCGGCCCAGCTGTTCGCGATCGAATGCGCGGCGAAGAACGCCGTCGTCAACACGAGGAAGCCGACGACGATCAACGGCAGCGAGTCCGGAATCGTCAGCAGCGCACCCACCGCCGTCAGCAGCAGCGCGCCGACCAGCGCCTGCCGACGGCCGATCCGCGCGGACAACCGGTTGGCCGTGGCCGAGGAAACCGAGCCCAGCGCGTAAGACACGAACACCAGCGACGCGATCGCCGGCGACAGGTTCAGCGGCGAGCCGGTCAGCCGGAACCCGGCCGCGTTGTACAGCGCGACAAACGACCCCATGGCCAGCAGCGCGACGGCGTACTGCACGAGCAACACCGGCTGCCGCACGGCGGTCAGCAAGCCGGCCCCGATGTCGCGAAGGCCTTGCCGCTCCCCTGTTTTGGCTGGCGAGGGCGGCAGCATCACCACCGTCACGACCGCGCAGACCAGCGAAAGCCCAGCCACCACGTACAGCGCGCCGCGCCAGCCGAACGGACCGGCGGTGAACCCGGTGGCCAGCCGTCCGGTCATGCCGCCGATGGTGTTGCCCGCGATCATCGCGCCGACCGCGGCCGCGACGCCGGTCTTCCCGAGCCGTTCCACGAGGTAAGCCGTGGCCACGCCGGGGAATCCGGCGATCGCGACGCCCTGCACCGCGCGCAGCACCAGCAGCAGCGGGTAGTTCGGCATCAGCGGAAGCAGAAGCCCGAGCACCGAGGAGAGCACGACGGACGCGATGATCACCGGCCGCCGCCCGATCGCCTCGGACAGCGCGGCGATGGGCAGCACGGAGATCGCCAGCGCCCCGGTCGCCACGCTCACCGCGAGCGCCGCGCCGCCGGGATCGAGGTGGTACTGGCCGGCGAGCTGCGGCAGGACCGCCTGCGGGGCGTAGAGCAGGGCGAACGACGTGAAGCCCGCGGCGGCGACCGCGACCTTGGCCCGGCGGGCGGAGGACAGCATGACCTTGAAAGTAAGCTTCGCTAATCAATACGTCTAATACGTAGATCTGCAATCATTCATACTGTGCCGAATGAGAGCCTCACCGCGCAGCTCGTCCCGCACCTGTGTCTGCTGGCCACGCTGCGAAGCACCGGAAACGTCACTCGCACGGCCGAGCTCCTCGGAGTGCCGCAACCCACAGTCAGCAGGCGGCTGGCCGCGCTCGGACAGGCCCTCGGCGCGCCGCTGACCGTGCCCGACGGCCGCGGCGTCCGGCTCACCCGCGCCGCCGAACTGCTGGCCGACGCGGCGGAACGCGCCCTTCCCGTGGTCGACGCCGGGGTCCGCCTCGCCCGCGAGGAGATCGAACCGGCGAGCGGCCGCGTCGTGCTCGGGTTTCTGCACCTGCTCGGCCGGTCGCTGGTGCCGGAATTGCTCCGCAGGTATCGCGAACAGGCCACGACCGCCCGGTTCTCCCTCGTGCAGGGTTCGTTGCAGGACATGGTCGACCGGCTCGTGTCCGGCGAACTCGATCTCGCTCTGCTCGCCCCGGTCGTCGAGGACGAACGGGTGGAGACCGTCGTGCTCGACCGGCAGCCGATCCATCTGTCGGTCCCGGCGGGGCATCGGTTGGCCGGACGGCGCAGCGTGCGCGTCGCGGAGCTGGCCGACGAGCCGTTCGTGCTGCTGGAACCCGGCTACGGCTTGCGCCGGATCACCGACGACCTCTGCGCTGCCGCCGGCTTCACGCCGAAGGTCGCCTTCGAGGGCCAGGAATCCGACACTGTCCGCGGCCTCGTCGGGGCCGGGCTGGGCGTCGCGCTCCTTCCGCGCTTCGAGCCGGGCTCCCCGGCCGGGGTCGCGGAGGTGCCGCTGAACCCGCCGGTCCACCGGACGATCGGGCTGGCCTGGCGAGCCGGGGAACCGCTTTCGCCCGCCGTCCAAGCATTCCGCGACCACGTGCTCGGCAGGACGGATTAGCCGCCGGGGTGGTATTTGTATCCCGGTACCGTGCTAGCGTTCCGGTATAGAAATACCGGGAACTTGAGGACGCGAGGTAGTCGTGATCGAGCTGAAGACGCCTGCGGAGATCGACCGCATGCACGTGACCGGGCGGTTCATCGCCGAGGTGCTGACCGAGGTCGGCAAGCTCGCCGACGTCGGCGTCAACCTGATGGACATCGAGCACCACGTGCGCGGCATGATCAAGCGGCGCGGGGCGGTCTCGTGCTACTGGGATTACGCGCCGTCCTTCGGCGAGGGCCCGTTCCGCAACGTCATCTGCCTGTCGGTCAACGACGCCGTCCTGCACGGCCTTCCGCACGACTACCCGCTTCGCGACGGCGACGTGCTCACCGCGGACATCGCGGTCACCATCGACGGCTGGGCGGCCGACTCGGCGCGCACGATCATCGTCGGCACGCCCGCCGAGGAGGACCAGCGGATCATCCGGGCCACCGAGGAAGCGCTGGAGGCCGCCATCGAGGCGTCCCGCCCGGGCAACCGGCTCGGCGACATCTCGGCCGCGATCGAGGCGGTCGCGACCGGCTACGGCTACCCGGTCAACACCGAGTTCGGCGGGCACGGCATCGGCCGCACCATGCACGGCGATCCGCACGTGTCCAACCGCGGCCGGGCAGGCCGCGGCATGAAACTCCGGCCCGGACTGACGCTCGCGCTGGAACCGTGGCTGGCTCGCACGACGGACAAGATCGTCTACGACCCGGACGGCTGGACCATCCGTTCCGCGGACGGCTCGCGCACCTCGCATTCCGAGCACACGGTCGCGATCACCGACGGGGACCCGATCGTGCTGACCCGCCGCGAGGAAGAGCTGGCGGGAAAGAACTAGCCCCGCACTGCCGCGGCGACTCCCGCCACGGCAGCGACCGGCTAGCCCTCGTAGGAAGCCGCGAACTCCACCAACGTCCGCGCCGCGAACCCGGACGCGCCGGGCACCACGTCGTCGTACGTCTTGTCCGCGCGCGCCGGGCCCGCGATGTCCAGGTGCGCCCACGGCAGCCCCGCGGTGAACTCGCGCAGGAACAGCGCCGCCATGATCCCGCCCGGGCCCCCGGGGGCCTGCCGGACGTCGCCGAGTTCGCCCTCGATGCCGGTCGCGTAGTCCTCGACCAGCGGCATCCGCCACCAGGCCTCCCCGGCGCGGGCGCCCGCCTCGATCACGCGGGCGGCGAGGTCGTCGTCCGTCGCGAAGACGCCGCCGGTGCGCAGGCCGAGCGACACCTTCATCGCGCCGGTCAGCGTGGCCGCGTCGACGATCAGGTCCGGCTTGAACTGGGCGATTCCGTAGGCGAGCGCGTCGGCCATCACCATCCGGCCCTCGGCGTCGGTGTTGCCGACCTCGGTGGTCCGGCCGCCGTAGTGCCGCACGATGTCGCCGGGCCGGTACGAGCCGCCGGAGACGTGGTTTTCCGCCGCGGGCACCAGCGCGGTGACGCGCACCGGCAGCTTCAGCTCGCCGATCGCGCGCATCGCGGCGATCACGGCCGCGCCGCCCGCCATGTCGGTGCGCATCAGGTGCATGCCGTCGGCGGGCTTCAGCGAAATGCCGCCGGTGTCGAAGGTGATCCCCTTGCCCACGAACAGCAGGTGCTTCGTCGCGCTGCGCGGGCGGTGTGTCATTTCGATGAGGCGCGGCGGGGAAGCCGAACCGCCGCCGACCGCCAGGACTCCGCCGAACCCCTTGTCGGCGAGCCACTTCTCGTCCCGCACGGTCACGTCGACCGTGCCGCCCAGCACCTTCGCCGCAGTGTTCGCCAGCCACGCCGGATTCTTGATGTTCGACGGCGTGTTCGCCAGGTCGCGAGTAAAGGCAGCAGCCGCCGCTAGAACGCGTACGCGCGCTACGGCGTCTGCGTACGCGGGTACGGCGCGCTCGTGCGCGACAACGAGGCGTACGGCGGGCACCGGCGGCTTCGGCTCTGTCGTGGTGACCACGAACCGATACCCGCCCAGCGACAGTCCGATCGCCAATTCGGCTGCGTGCTCGGCTGTCGCGTCTTCGGGCAGTACGACCTGGACTGTCCGGATCGGACGGTCCCCGGCCGATTCGCGGAACGCGCGCGCCAACGCGGCACCGGTCTGTCGAAAGTCCTTCGGCGCGCCTTCGCCGATACCGGCGACCCAGCGCGGGGCGTCGCCGTCTTCGGGCACTTCGCGTACTTCGGCGGCGCGTCCGCTCGACCCGTACGCTGTGCCTTCCTCCGCCTCGGCCGGCGCGATCAGCACTGCTCGCGGGACTCCGCGGCGCGTCGCGGCGACGACCTCGATTTCGGGCAGCTTCGTGGGGACGGGTGGTAGCGAGTTACGCACAGCGAGCAACCTTAGGGCGCAGACGAACCGACCCCGGCCTCCAGAAGGAGACCGGGGTGCACAGTGGACAGAGCGGGGAGAGCGCAGGTCAGCCAGTGACCTCCTGCAATGCGGCGCCGAGGTCCTTCGCTTCCTCCGCGGAGAGCTCGACGACCAGCCGGCCGCCACCCTCCAGTGGCACCCGCATGACGAGGCCCCGCCCCTCCTTGGTCACTTCGAGGGGACCATCTCCGGTCCGGGGCTTCATGGCCGCCATAGCGTGCTCCCTCCGTCTCAACCGGCGCGCCCGGGTCGCGCACTCCCATGCCAGCCGGGTCTCGTCCCCCATTGTCCCTCATCAGCGCCCGGGCGCGAACGCGGACCGATCATTTGCCGCCGCATCGGTGCTGGTATGCCGCCCGCCGAGGGTGCGAGACTCAGTCCCGAGAACCCGAGCCGCCGCTTCAGAGGAGCATTTCGTGACCACATCCGACGTCCTGTTGACCGCCGACGCCGACGGCGTGCGCACCCTGCGGCTGAACCGGCCGGAGGCGTACAACTCGCTGACCGTCGAGCTCAAGGAGCGCCTGATCGCCGAGCTGCGCGCGGCCGCCGAGGACCCGGACGTCCGCGCGGTGGTGCTCACCGGCACCGGCAAGGCGTTCTGCGCCGGACAGGACCTCAAGGAGCACGTCGGCCTGCTGCAGGCGAACGACCCCGCCCCGCTGCACACGGTGAGCGACCACTACAACCCGATCGTCAAGGCGATCACCGGGATGCCGAAGCCGGTCATCGCAGCGGTGAACGGCACCGCGGCCGGTGCTGGCGCGGCCTTCGCGTATGCCAGTGACCTGCGGATCGCGGCGGAGTCGTCGTCGTTCTTGATGGCGTTCGCGAATGTCGGGCTTGGGCCGGACTCGGGCGCGTCGTGGACGTTGCAGCGGTTGATCGGGTACGGGCGGGCTGCCGAGTTGATGTTGATGGCGCGGACGGTGGATTCGGCGGAGGCGTTGCGGATCGGGCTCGTCGGGGAGGTTGTGCCGGACGAGGAGCTGGCCGCTCGGGCGCAGAAGGTGGCGGCGAAGCTGGCGGCTGGGCCGACGGTGGCTTACGCGAAGATCAAGGGTGTGTTGGGGGTGGCGGCTGAGTCTTCGTTGGAGGAGGCGTTGGCTGCTGAGGACGCTGCGCAGACGGAGTTGGGGGGTACTGCGGATCATGCGGAGGCTGTGGAGGCGTTTGTGGGGAAGCGGCGGCCTAATTTTCAGGGGAAGTGAAGGGTTAAAGAGGAGCGGCTGCGCCGCATAAGAAAAGAGGGTTGCGTGGGCNCTGCGCCGCATAAGAAAAGAGGGTTGCGTGGGGCACCCCGAAGCTTGATTGTGCTGACGGTTCGGGGGTGCTTGTCAAGGCGGGAAAGATGCCTTGACAAGCACCCCCGAACCGCAGATGCGCTTCGTATCGGGGTGCGGGGGAGGGCTGGGTGCCTCGCTCGTTGGGTGCATCGGCTGCGGGGGGTGGGTGCAACTGATTGTTGGGTGCACCGGCGGCGGTTTGGTTGGGGTGGGGGTTAGCTGTGATGTCCAGGGACGTTGTCCCGGGTTAAGGCGGT
>NZ_SDLT01000086.1 GCF_004522235.1 Amycolatopsis nivea | reverse complement strand
GGTCACCGCCTTAACCCGGGACAACGTCCCTGGACATCACATCTAACTCTCGTCCCCCTGCCTGCCTCCCACGACCCGGCTGTCGGCACACTTCCGCCGCTCCACTGGCCACTTCACCACCCGAACCTCGCCCCCTCACCGGACCGCCCAGCGCCTCTTGCCAACTTCGCCACCCAACCGCAGCCCCCGCACCAGCCCGCCCGGCGCCACTCGCCGCTTCGCCACCCAACTGCAGCCCCCGCACCAGCCCGCCCAGCACCACTCGCCGCCTCACCACCCAAACCCCCAGCCCCGCACCACTGCAACCCGCCGCACCGTAGGCTGCGCCCCATGGAATTGCGCAGGATCTTCGCCGGTTTGGGCCGCAGCAAGGCATTCGCCGCGTTCGGCCAAGCGATGATGCCCGCCGACCGCCTGCTCCTCCGCATCAGCGGCGGCCGCGTAGGCGTAGGCGCGGCAGTCGGATTGCGCACCCTCCTGCTCACCACGATCGGCCGCACCTCCGGCGAACCACGCCAGGTCCCGCTGCTGTACGTCGAACGCCCCGGCGGATACGTAGTAATCGGCTCCAACTGGGGCGGCGAACACCACCCCGCCTGGACAGCAAACCTCCTGTCCCACCCCGACGCGACAGTCTCCGTCCACGGCCGCACCGTCCCCGTCCGAGGCCGTCTCCTAAAAGACGCCGAACGCCAGGAAATGTGGGACGCAGTCGCCTCCTACTGGCCCGCCTACGACCGCTACGCCGAACGCGCCGCCCACCGCGAAATCCGGGTCTTCCTCCTGGAACGCACAACCCCAGCCGTTTGACAGGACTTGTTCCGTTCCAGATTCGCCGGTCCTCCCGCCTGCTCCGCTCCGTTTCGTTTCGTTTCGTTTCGCCAAGGCTCGCCCAGCCGACCCTCCCCGGCTGGATCCGCAGCCGTGAGCCGCACGCTCCGCGCGTGAGCGGCCCCGACAGCGACCCGACTCACCAACTCCGGGCTCTCGACGATCAGCGGAGCCGCGCGGCGATGCCGTCCAGCAGACATTCGAGGCCAAGCTCGAACTGCGCGTCCTCGGCCGCCGCCGCGGCGACCTTCCGCGCGTCAGCGGAAGCATGCGCCTCCGCCGCCTGCCCCGAGCCCGGCCGACCCGAGCCCGGCCGACCTGAGTCCGACGGACCCGAGCCCTGCCGGCCTGAGTCCGACGGACCTGAGCCCGGCCGACCCGAGGCCTGTCGCTCCGTGTCCTGCCGACCCGTGTCGTCCTGGCCCACGCCCTGCTGGCCCGAGCCCCGGCGGCCCGGCTCGACCGCCCGACCGGCCCCGGCAACCTCGCGGTCCACCTCGGCACCCCGGCCAGCCCCGGCCTCGTCCACACCCGGCCGGGCACCCGGACTACCGACACCAACCGCCCGGCTCGATGCGTCCGGTTCCGCGTCCGATCCAGCACCGTCCGCACCAACCGCACCGTCCGCACTGGCCTCACCCGCCGCGTCGTGCCGCTCGGCCAGGAAGCTCTCCAGCACCCGCACGAGCAACGGATACGGCCCGTCCTCCGACGGGACGTCGCCGAACCAAGCCCGCGCCTGCCGCTGCACGTCCACCACGTCGACGAACGCGTTGCGCTGCCACATCGCCCGCTCTTCCGCCCACTGCAGCGCCTGACCGGTGACGTACCCGTCGAGCAGCCGCGCGTACCCGAGCGCCGACGCGAGGTCCTGGCCCAGCCGGTCGAAGGTCGCCAGCACGAACTCGGTCCGCCGGCTCGCGTTCGGCCCCGCCGGAGGTCGCTGGTGCACGAGCCGCGCGTACCACGGATGCCGCTTCGTCATCGCCCACGTGTCGACCGCGACGGCCGTCAGCTCGCCCCGCCAGTCCTCGCCCGGGACTTCCGGGGTGCGCACCTCGCCGTTCGCCAAGTCCAGCATCAGGTCCACCAGACCGTCTTTGCTGTGCACGTAGCGGTACAGCGACATCGGCGTGGACGCGCCCAACTCCTTCGCCACTGCCCGCATCGTGAGCGCCTCCGCGCCGCCGTGGTCGGCCAGGCGCACGGCCGCGTTGACGATGTCGACTCGTCCGAGGCCCCATCCGCGTTCCGGCGGCTCAGGCAACAGCCAAATCGGCGGTGTCGGCCCTTGATCTCCCATTCATCTCCCTGTCTCCAGCCCGCTTGCGTACACAGTACATCGTCATGTACAACGTACACAAGATGTACGACGTACACGACCCTGGGGGTTATGAGATGACTGCACGAATTCCTGTTCTGATCTGCGGCGGAGGGATCGCCGGACTCACCGCAGCGCTGCTGCTGCACCGCGAGGGAGTAGCGCCGGTGCTGGTCGAGAAGCACGCCGGCACGTCCCCGCAGCCGAAAGCACGCCGGTTCAACCCGCGCAGCACCGAGGTGTTCCGCTGGCTCGGCCTCATGGACCAGGTCGAGCAAGCGAGCGCACCGCTCGCGTCGTTCACCGGAATGCTCTCCGGCACCACGCTGGCCGACGCGACCTGGCCGGAGGTCACCGAAACCTTGCGCGAACGGCTCGTCCAGCACTCGAAAATGCCCGACCTCAGCCCCGCGCCAAGCGTGTTGTGTCCGCAAGACGTGCTGGAACCGGTGCTGAGGCAGGCGGCGGTCGAGCGAGGCGTGTCGGTTCGCTTCGGCACCGAACTGGTGTCGTTCGAACAGGACGACGCTGGGATCACTGCCCACCTGCGCCCGGCCGACGGCGAGCCGTACCAGGTCAGCGCCGAATATCTGATCGCGGCGGACGGCGCGCGCAGTCCGATCCGCACCGCGCTCGGGATTACGCGCAGCGGGCACGGACACCTGGCCGACAACCTGGACGTCTGTTTCCGCGCCGATCTCGCCGAACTCGTCCGGGACAAACCGTTCAACCTGTGCCGGATCGAAAACCCGGCCGCCTCCGGCGCGTTCGTGTCGGTCAACGGCACCGACCGGTGGCTCTTCTCCACCTCCGACTTCCCCGGGTCGGATTCCCTGGGCGAGGACGGCTGGCAGGAGTTGCTGCGCACCGTCGTCGGCGTGCCGGACCTCGAGGTGGAAGTGCTCAGCCGGATGCATTGGGAATCAGGGATGTACGTGGCCGACCGGTTCTCGTCCGGCCGAGTCTTCCTGGCCGGCGACGCCGCACACGCGATGCCGCCGATGGCCGCTGCGGGTGCGAACACTGCGATCGCGGACGTAGCCAACCTGGCCTGGAAGCTCGCCGCAGTGCTGGCCGGCACGGCGACGCCCGCCCTGCTCGACACCTACCACACCGAGCGGTACCCGATCGGGTACGCGACGGCAGAGTTCTCCAGCATGGCCAGCGGCCATCTCGGCACCATGCTCGCCACGATCACCAGCGAGGACGCGCCGCGCATCGACCCGCTCGCTGCGCTGTTCGGCGTGCAATACGAACAGGGTGCCTTCGTCCCGGACGGACGCGGTCCCGCACCGGAAGACCGCTACGCCCCGGCCGGTCGCCCAGGCACCCGGGTGCCGCACGCCTGGCTCGACGCCACGACGTCCACAGTGGACTTGGCGATTCCTGGCCTGACGTTGCTCTGCGGCCCGGACAGTGCTCGATGGACGGCCGAAGCGAACCGGCTGGGCCTCCGCCTCGTTCCGGTCGCGGACGAGGCGTGGCTGGCCGAGACGGAACTGCCTTCAGACGGTGCGCTGCTGCTCCGGCCGGACGCCATCGTCGGCTGGCATTCCTCGTCGGAGGTCCCGCTCGCGGACGCCCTGTCGCGCCTGCTCAACACACCTGCGGAGGCAATCGTGTGATCCCTTCGACGGTGCTCGGGTTCGCCCGCCCGCGCACTGAAGCTGCCCACCTGCGACGTATGAAAGGAGCATTGATCGAACACACCTGAGAGCGCGGACCCTCGGTGCCGGTACCTGCCAGCCCGCTTCGGCACCCCCACCGGGATGCGATCCGCCGCTGCTCCTCCTGACCAGGTCGAACCGCGCCACCGTGCCAGCCCGCACCTACCGCGGCTCGTGCCTGAAGGAGACCGCAGCAGCTGCCGCCGATGACAGCGAGGATCGCTGCGGCCCGCGCCAACGGCATGCTCCTGCGTGCGAGAGAAGTCCAGAGAGCCAGGACCAGGGTCAACGGAGACGCTGGAGCAGGTAGCGGCTGTGCGTGAACGCTGGGTGTGCGAGCAGATTGTGAGGGTCGCCGCCGAGGGTGCTCGGTGCCTCGGGCGACGGGAACCTTCCGCAGCCTGCGTGAGGTGGCGGCTCGCTAGCGACCTGCGCGATCGTCCGCCGACCTGGTGCAGTCGGCACGTCGCGTGGCGTGCGCCGACCGACCTGGCGTGGTCGGCACTTCGCATAGCGTGCGCCGACCGACCCGATGTGGTCGGCACTTCGCGTGGCGGGCGCGGACCGACTTGGAGTGGCCAGCCCTTCGAGCGGCATGCGCTGGCGTGTGCGCTCGTGTCCGCAGCAGGCCGGAGCGGCGATCGCCCGACACGCGACCTGCGCTGGCAGCCTCGCCGCGAGCATCCCGAGCCGAGCAGCGCGGGCGGAGCGGTCGCTGCACGTGCGGTGCAATCGCTCCAAGCTGCCGTCACCACAGGCGTCAGTTCATTCAGCCCGTGTCAGTAGCCGCCCAGACAAGAGCCGTCGCGTCAAGAAGCTGTCAGGAGCAACCGTCGAGTCGAGCAAAACCGCGTCAACAACAGTCGCACCGAGCGGCCGGAGCCGCCGCCTGCATCAGGATCGAACACAACCCCGTCAGGAGGAGACAAGACCGATGACGACCCCGTTCACTCGAACCGGGACGGGTCACCTGCCCCGTGCCGCACGACCTCCGCCTCTCCGGAGGAGAAGTCGATCACCGTGGTGGGTTCCACGCCGCAGTCGCCGGAGTCGATGACTGCGTCCAGTACGTGGTCGAGTTCCTCCTTGATCTCCCAGCCCTGGGTGAGGGGCTCGCCGGAATCGGGCAGCAGCAGCGTGCTCGACAGGATCGGCTCGCCCAGTTCGCCGAGCAGTTCCTGGGTCACCACGTGGTCGGGGATCCGCACGCCGACGGTCTTCTTCTTGGCGTGCAGCAGCCGCCGCGGGACTTCCTTCGTCGCCGGGAGGATGAACGTGTACGCGCCGGGAGTGCTGGCCTTGATCGCCCGGAACACCGCGTTGTCGATGTGGACGAACTGGCCGAGCTGGGCGAAGTCCTGGCACACGAGCGTGAAGTGGTGCCGGTGGTCGAGCTTGCGGATGGTGCGGATCCGCTCCATCCCCTGCTGGTTGCCGATGCGGCAGCCGAGCGCGAAGCACGAGTCGGTCGGGTAGGCGATGAGCCCGTCGTCGCGCAGCAGGTCGACCACCTGGGAGAGCGCGCGGCGCTGCGGGTTCTGCGGGTGCACGTCGAAGTAGCGGGCCATTGCCCGAGCTTAGGCGTGCCGGCCGGGCCGGGCGCGCGGGCTCTCCGGGGGCCGGGCATTGTGACGGGCGAGGAGGTACGTCCGTGCATGCTCTCTGGTCCACCGGCGAACAGTGGGAACTGCTGCCGCCGGTGCTGCTCGCCCTGCTGCTGAGCACGGTGATCGGCATCGAGCGCGAGGTCGGCAACAAACAGGCCGGCCTGCGCACGCACACGCTGGTCGGCGTCGGGTCGGCGGTTTTCATGCTGGTGTCGAAATACGGTTTCGCCGATTTGCTCGGCATCGAGCACGTGGCGCTCGACCCGTCGCGGATCGCCGCGCAGATCGTGTCCGGCATCGGGTTCGTCGGCGGCGGGCTGATCTTCGTGCGCCGCGACGCGGTGCGCGGCCTCACGACCGCGGCGACCGTCTGGCTCGCGGCGGCCGTCGGGGTCGCGTGCGGTGCCGGACTGCCGGTGCTTGCTGTCGCGACCACCGCCGGGCTCGTCGTGATCACTCGCGGATTCCCGCCGCTTTCCCGGTTCGTCGCGCGCCATCGGCGGCAGCCGCCGATCCTTCGGTTGAGCTATAACGACGGGCACGGCGTGCTGCGGGCCGTACTCGCGGCTTGCACCGATCGAGGCTGGGCAGTCCACCGGGTGGCGGTCGATCGCGAGACAGTTTCCGAAGAGGGGCAACGGATCGCGGTCGTCACATTGCTGTTGCAGGGGCGCGGCGATCTCGCCGACCTCACCGCGGAACTGGCCGAATTGCCCGGCGTGCGAAGCACTGCGACAGGCTCCGAAGACCCGCTCGAAGATTGACCCGCCCCAGGCTCCCACGGATCGCCGGACTTCAGGCACACTGGAGGCAGTGCGGAAACCCCGGTGCGGCAAGAAAAACGAGCGCCGAGGAGAAACCATCCAAATGGGAGGTGAGAGCATGGCCCCCGGCGGTGGCGAGGACCTGATGGCCGTCCGGCCGTCCTTCGACTCGGCTTGGCGCGGCTATCAGCGCGGCCAGGTCGAAGAATTCGTCACGTGGGTCGAGGCGGAATTCCGGCGCCTCGCCGCGGAACGCGACGCCGCGGCACACCAGGCGGCCGAACTCGCCGAGCGCAATCGCGAACTGCGCGCGACGGTCGACCGGATCAGCCGTACCCCCATCGAGCCGGACGCATTGCAGGAACGCTCGCGCCGGATGGTCGAGCTGACGCGCGAGGAAGCCGCGGAGATCACCGCCCGCGCCGAGGACACCGCCGCGCGGATCATCGCTGACGCCAAGGCAGAAGCCGTCCGCCTCACCGAAAAGGAACGCGCGCTCGTCGAAGCTGTCGCCGCGGATCGCGAGCAACAGCGGCGAGAACACGAAGATCTCCTGCGCCGCGCAGTCGAAGAACGCCAAGCCGCAGACGAAGCGGCAGCGAAAGAACGCAAACGGCTCGAAGAACACCTCACGCGCACCTTGGCCGACCGCCGCACCGACGCACTCCGCGAAATCGCCGACCGCACCGCCGCCGCCCGCGCCGAAGCCGACGCACACGTCCGCCAAGCCACCGACCACGCGACCCGCATCGTCGCCGACGCCGAACAGCGGGTCGCCGAACTCGCCGCTGTCCAGCAACGGGTGAAAGCCGCCCTGCGCGGAGCCCGCGAACTACTGGCGACCGCGAACGCCGACCTCGCCCCGGACGGCACCCCCGTGCCGAATCAGCGACGTACCTCCGCACTCACTGAAGTCGCCGAGGCCGCCCCGACGGGCTAAACACCAGGCTCGAGTGGCACAGCATCTCTGCGGTCAACCCCCACGAACGCCGACGTCGAGCTGGTCCGACGCCGGGACCGGCACGCTCACCGACGTCACCGGTGCCGTCCCGATTGACCGAACGCCCCGCGCGCGGCGGCGTGCACGGCAGGCAACCACCGCGAAACTCCGACCTCTCGACAGCGGCCGGAATAGTCTCGGCGTCCGGGTGGCCCGCGATGATGGACCGAGAATGCCGTCAACCCGTGCCACACCGATGCCGAACCTCTGCGCTGAGCGAAGTCGTTGAGGTCGCCGCCACTGGCTGAACGCCCGCCCCGGATACGCCGGGTGGGTATACTTGACGGTGAACCAACGGGGATGCCGAGAAAAAGGGACGATGTGCGATGACCGGCTACGGCAGTGAACGAGAGGCCTACCTCAAGCGCCTTCGCCGGATCGAAGGGCAGATCCGCGGCCTGCAGCGCATGGTCGAGGAGGACAAGTACTGCATCGACATCCTGACGCAGGTGTCCGCGGCGACGAAGGCGTTGCAGTCCTTCTCGCTGGAGCTGCTCGACGAGCACCTGGCGACTTGCGTCGTCCAAGCGGCGGCTGCGGGCGGGGAGGAAGCGGACCTGAAGGTGCGCGAGGCCTCGGACGCGATCGCCCGGTTGGTGCGTTCCTGAAGTAGTTTTCCCCGGCGCGACCTCGGCCCGGTGTTTCCCAGGCCGAGAGGGCATAGAAGCGCTTCGCCGCCGCAGGCGGAGAACAAGTCCAGGTGCTCAGAAGCATGGGCTGGGGTCGGCGCGAACGGACCCTCGCCAGAAAGCAAAAACGGGCCAGCCGCGGAAACTCCCGCCGCTGGCCCGTCGCCGTTAAGTCAAGCCGAACCGGACCGTCGTAGAAACTGGCCGATCCCTATCTGCGCCACACCGACCGAAACCGGCACAATCGCTGGCCGGTCCACGCACGTCACGCCGGCCCGGCACAACCGCTCGCCGATCCCAGGCGCACCACGCCGACCTGAGCTGTCACAACTGCTCGCTGGTCCAAGACACCTCAAGCCGCCCCTAACGGCACGGCCGCTGGCGGTCTCAAGGCACATCAAAGCCGACTGAGACCGCCACGGCCGCTGCGATGGTCCCGGCCAGGTCAAGCCGGCCGGAACCATCGCAGCCACTCACTGGTCCAGGCGCATCACGCAGCCCGGAACCGCCGCAGGCGCAGGCTGTTCGACACCACGAATACGGACGAGAAGGCCATCGCCGCGCCTGCGATCATGGGGTTGAGCAGGCCGAACGCTGCCAGCGGCAGTGCGGCGACGTTGTAGGCGAACGCCCAGAACAGGTTTCCCTTGATCGTGCCCAGCGTGCGCCGGGCCAGGCGGATCGCGTCTACTGTTGCGCGCAGGTCTCCTCGGACCAACGTCAGGTCGCCGGCTTCGATTGCTGCGTCCGTTCCCGTGCCCATCGCCAGGCCGAGGTCGGCTTGGGCGAGGGCGGCTGCGTCGTTGACGCCGTCGCCGACCATGGCCACCACTCGGCCTTCGGCTTGCAGGCGCTTCACCACGGCCACCTTTTCCTCGGGCATTACCTCGGCGACCACCTCGGTGATGCCCGCGGCGTCGGCGATTGCTCGCGCGGCTCCGGCGTTGTCGCCGGTCAGCAGTACCGGCTTCAGGCCTAGCGCGCGGAGTTCGGCGACGGCTTGGGCGGACGTCGGCTTGATCGTGTCCGCGACCACCAGCACACCCCGGGCGACGCCGTCCCATGCGACGAAGACTGCCGTCGCGCCTCGTTCTTCTGCTGCGGTCTTCGCCGAGGACAGCTGGTCGTCGACCTTCACGCTCCAGTCGGCCAGGAAGGCTGCGCGGCCGGCGAGGACGGGTGTGCCGTCCACGAGGCCGGAGACACCTAGGCCTTCGGTGTTGCGGAACTCGGTCGCCGCCGGAAGGTCGCCGACTCGTTCGCGGGCGCCGTCTGCGATTGCTTTCGCGATCGGGTGTTCCGAGGCGTGCTCGACTGCCCCTGCGTAGCGCAGCAGTTCACGTTCCGTGACACCCTCGCCGACTTGGATGTCCACCAGGCTCATTCGCCCGGTCGTGACGGTTCCGGTCTTGTCGAGCACCACGGTGTCGACCCGGCGAGTGGATTCGAGCACCTCCGGGCCCTTGATGAGGATCCCGAGCTGGGCACCACGGCCGGTGCCGACCAGCAGGGCGGTCGGGGTCGCGAGGCCTAGGGCGCACGGGCAGGCGATGATCAGCACCGCTACCGCGGCAGTGAACGCCTCCGTCACGTTTCCGCTGGTCAGCAGCCAGGTGACCAGCGTGCCCACAGCCAGCACCAGCACGATCGGCACGAATACCGCCGAGACGCGGTCGGCCAGTCGCTGGACCGCGGCCTTGCCGTTCTGTGCTTCCTCGACGAGCCGGGCCATCTGCGCGAGCTGCGTGTCCGCGCCGACCCGCGTCGCGCGCACTGCGATCCGGCCGCCGACGTTCACCGTCGCGCCCGTCACGCCGTCACCCACTGCGACCTCGACCGGTACGGATTCCCCGGTAATCATGCTGACGTCGACAGCCGAGCTACCGTCGGTAACCACACCGTCAGTAGCGATCTTCTCGCCGGGCCGCACCACGAACGTGTCCCCGACCCGGAGCTGGTCGACCGGGATCCGCTGCTCGCGACCGTCGCGCAGGACCGTCACGTCCTTCGCGCCGAGTTCGAGCAGGGTCCGCAGCGCGGCACCGGAGCGCCGCTTGGACCTTGCCTCGAAGTAGCGTCCGGCGAGGATGAACGTGGTGACGCCCGCCGCGACCTCGAGGTAGATGTTGTCGGTTCCCGAGCCCCCGGACACGCTGAACTCGAAGCCGTGCCGCAAGCCCGGCATGCCCGCCATGCCGAAGAACAGCGCGTACAGCGACCACAGCGTGGCGGCCGAGACGCCGAGCGAGATCAGCGTGTCCATCGTCGCCGCGCCGTGCCGGAGGTTGGTCCAGGCAGCGCGGTGGAACGGCCAGGCACCCCAGACCACGACCGGCGCGGCGAGCGTGAGCGACAGCCACTGCCAGTTCGTGAACTGCAGCGCGGGGACCATCGCCAGCACGATCACCGGCACGGTGAGGATCGCCGAGTACAGCAGCCGGTCGCGCAGCGGCCGCGTTTCGTCCTGTTCGGGTTCTTCCGGCTTCTCCGGTTGCGGCGCTTGCGCGGTGTACCCGGTCGCTTCGACGACGCCCACCAGGTCGTCGACCGAAACGGTGGAGGGGTATTCGACGTGCGCCTTCTCGGTCGCGTAGTTGACGCTCGCGGTGACGCCGTCGACCTTGTTGAGCTTCCGTTCGACCCGAGCAGCGCACGACGCGCAGGTCATCCCGCCGATGGCGAGTTCGACCGACTGCACGGGGGCTGGTGTCGTGGTGCTCATGTCACTCCTTTTTACGCGACGACCTGGTAGCCGGCCTCAGCGACGGCGGCCTCGACGGCCTCGCGCGAGATCGGCTCCACGCTGGTGACCTTCACGGCGCCGGTGGCGAGGTCGACGTCGACCGTCTGCACGCCGGCCAGGCCGCCTACCTCCTCTTTCACCGATCCGACGCAGTGCCCGCACGTCATGCCCTCGACGGTGTAAGTCGTTTCGGTCATCGCCACACTCCCTATCGTCTCTCCGCTTGCTCCTCCTTTATACCCCTAGGGGGTAGCGGCATGCCAGGGGACCCTGTCGTGAACCCGGTTACCCGCCGGGAGAGACTGCAAGGATGCGGAAGATCTACGCGATCGGGATCGGCGCCGGCGACCCGGAACACCTCACGGTGCAGGCGGTCGACCGGCTCAATCGCGTCGACGTCTTCTTCGTGCTCGACAAGGGCAGCGCGAAGGCCGACCTGGTGCAGCTGCGCCAGGAGATACTGGAGCGGTTCGTGAGCCGCCCGGGGTATCGCGTGGTGAGCGCGAAGGACCCCGATCGCGACCGGAAGCCTGCCGACTACCGCACCGCGGTCGCTGACTGGCACCAGCTCCGCACCGACGTCTACGAGCGGCTGATCCGCGACGAACTGGCCGACGGCGAGACCGGCGCGTTCCTCGTCTGGGGCGACCCGGCGCTGTACGACAGCACCATCGCGTTGATCGAGGCCGTGCTGGCGCGCGGGAACGTGGCGTTCGACTACGAGGTCGTGCCGGGGATCAGCAGCATCTCCGCACTGGTGGCCCGGCATTGCACGACGATGAACCAGATCGGCCGTGCCGTGCAGCTCACGACCGGTCGCCGGCTGGCCGAGGGCTGGCCGAGTGACGCCGACGACGTCTTCGTGCTGCTCGACGCGCACACGACGTTCGATCAATACGCGGACCAGGGGCTGTGGATCTACTGGGGTGCGTACGTCGGGACTCCGGACGAGATTTTGCTGTCCGGGCCGTTGGACGAGGCGCTGGCGGCGAAGATCCGGGAGACGCGGGCCGCGGCTCGGGAGCAGCACGGGTGGATCATGGACACGTATTTGCTGCGCCGACCGGAGTGAGGGCGGCGGGCCGTTCTCACGGTCCGCCGGTTTTTGGGCATAAAAAAGAGGCGGGGCTCCGGGAAAACCTTTTCAGGTTCTCAACCGGAGCCCCGCCCCTTTTTCTTAAGTTAAGTTCGGCGGTGTCCTACTCTCCCACAACCCTTCGGT
>NZ_SDLT01000085.1 GCF_004522235.1 Amycolatopsis nivea | reverse complement strand
GCTCGCCGCCGCCGTCGCCCCGCCGGCGCTCGCCGCCGACGCGCCGGCCGGCTCGGCCTACGGCGCGTCCGCCTCCGTCTCGCTGCTGCCCGGCGTGCTCGGCGACAAGGGAATCACCGTCGACACCGGCAAGATCGCGCCCTCCTCGACCGAGGGCCCGGAGTCCGCGCAGGTGGTGAACGTGCCGCTGAAGGGCCTGGTCACGGCCAAGGTGATCAGCAGCTCGGCGAAGCAGGACGGCAGCAACGGCCCGGTCGACGCGAAGGCCTCGATCGTCGACGCCGCGCTCCCGGTGCTCGCCCCGCTCGCCGGCTCCACCCCCAAGGCCCGCGTGATCAGCTCCGAGTGCAAGTCCACGCCGGACGGCATCACCGCCTCGTCCGAGCTGGCCGGCCTCGACCTCGGCAAGATCGGCAAGCTCCCCGTGTCGACCAAGCCGAACCAGAAGCTCGGCATCGACGGCGTGCTGCAGGTGATCGTCAACGAGCAGATCAAGCACTCCGACGGCAGCCTCACCGTCAACGCGCTGCACGTCAAGCTGCTCGGCGGCACCGCCACCGGCGCGCTCGGCAAGGGCGACATCGTCCTCGCCTCGGCCACCTGCGCCAAGGTCGCGGGCAACCCGACCACCCCGCCCACCGCGCCGCCGACCACCCAGCCGAGCAAGCCGGGCACCCCGCCCGCCGAAGGCCCCGGACAGGTCACGGTCGTGCCGGTCGGCGCGCCGGAGACCGGCGACGGCACGCTGGCCGCGGTGACCGCCCGGTGACGCGTTCCCGGTTCGGGCTTTTCGCGCTGCTGCTGGCTTTCGTCGCGAACTTCGCCCTCCTCGGCTGCGGTTCGGCGGATCAGGCTCCGCCGGCCGCCGCCCCGGCGAGTTCCGCGGCGGCCGAGCAGCAGGTCGCGGACCCGGTCTCGCTCGACGTTCCCAGCATCGACGCGCATTCGTCGCTGGTGCCGCTCGGCCTCAACGACGACAAGACCGTGCAGGTGCCGCCGGTGGACCAGCCGCTGCAGGCGGGCTGGTACCACTTCGGGCCCAAACCGGGCCAGGTCGGACCGGCGGTCGTCCTCGGCCACATCGACGGCAACCACCAGAAGGGCATTTTCTGGCGGCTGCACGAGATGAAGAAGGGCGACAAGGTCGTCATCGGCCGCAAGGACGGGTCGAAGGCCACGTTCACGGTGACCAAGGTGGACCAGATCGCGAAGAAGACGTTCCCCACCGAAGCCGTGTACGGCAACACGACCGACTCGCAGATCCGCCTGATCACCTGCGGCGGCGCGTTCGACGCCGAAAAGAAGAGCTATCTCGACAACATCATCGTGTACGGCACGCTCGACAGCTGAGCCGCACAGATACCGGGGCCTCGTCGTTTCGCGCTCGGGCGAAGCGGCGAGGCCCTTCTGTCATTCCCCGGAGAGCTCCTCGGTGGCGGCCCGGCCCGCTTCGGCGGTGCGGCGCAGGAACCCGGCGATCAGCATGAGTTCGTCTTCGGTGTACCCGGCGCACAGGTCGTCCATCGCCGAGTTCATCCCGCCGTACACGCGAAACAGTTCCTGCGTGCGGCCCGGCACCGCCCGCACAGTGACCGCGCGCCGGTCTGCCGCGGCGGGATCCCGTTCGCGCACCACCCATCCGCCGCGCTGCAGGCGGTCGAGAATGCCGGTCACGGTCGCCGGGTGCAAACCAGCGCGGCGGGCGAGCGCGCTCGGGCTCAGCGGTCCGCCGGTCGAGATCAGTTCGAGGCAGTCGAGGTCGACGTCCTTGAGCTTCAGCCGCCCGCCGACCTGGTGGTTCAGCAGCGACAGCTGATTGCGCAATTCCCGCAGCGACTCCTTGAGGGCCACCGTGGTGCGCCGCCTGCGTCGCGCCGTCTCCGTCCCGGATGCTCCGGACGCCATCTGCTCCGCCCTCCCGTTTCTCGCTGGTCAGCGTAGCCGGGTCAGGCGGCGGCGAGCAGCGCTTCCCCGGCCGGGGTCAGCACGGCGGGCACCGGCTGCCCGAACGGCCCGGTTTCCCGCGCGCGCAGCAGACCGGCGCGCGCCAGCGCGTGCGCGGTGAACTGGTCGCTGCACGGCAGGCCGTCCACGAACAGATCCGGCTCGCAGCTGCAGGTCAGCCGCCCGCGCCCGGCGGCGACGGCACGCAGCATCGAGATCCCGCGGCGGGTGACAGTGGTGTCGGTGCTGTTCATGGCTGCCTCCTCGAAGCTCGCTCTCACCGATACGTCGAACGAGCCGCCCGGATTTCGACCTAACCTGACGGGGAAAAGCGGACCGGAAGAACACGGGAGCCCCCATGCTGATCGACGACCTGCACACCGTCCTGCCGGACGACCGGATCGTGCGGGACCCCGATGTGCTGCGCAGCTTCGCGCACGACGAGGCGGAGTGGGCCCCCTACGGCGAACCGGCGGTCCTGGTCCGCCCGCGCACCGCGGACGAGGTGCAGGCGACCGTGCGGCAATGCATCAAACACGGCACCCCAGTGGTCCCGCGCGGCGCGGGAACCGGACTGTCCGGCGGCGCGAACGCGTTGGCCGGCTGCGTCGTGCTGGCGACCGACCGGATGACCAAGATCAAGGAGATCGACCCGGTGGAACGGCTCGCCGTCGTCGAACCCGGCGTGGTCAACGACGATCTCCGCGCGGCCTGCGCGGAACACGGGCTCTGGTATCCGCCGGACCCGGCCAGCTCGCCGTGGTCGACGATCGGCGGCAACGTCGCGACCAACGCGGGCGGCGTGTGCTGTGTGAAGTACGGCGTGACCCGCGACTACGTGCTCGGGCTGCAGGTCGTCACCGGCACCGGCGAACTCGTCCGGCTCGGCCGCCGCACCGCGAAGGGCGTCGCCGGGTATGACCTCGCCGGGCTGATGGTCGGTTCGGAGGGAACGCTCGGCGTCATCACCGAAATCACCGTGCGGCTGCGGGCGAAACGCGCGGCGGAGGCGACCGTCGCGGGCTATTTCGACTCGACGGTCGCGGCGGGGGAGGCAGCGGCGGCGATCCGCGCGGCCGGGATCGTGCCGTCGGCGCTGGAACTGGTGGACCGGCATTGCCTCGCCGCGGTCGACGCCTGGAAGAACATGGGCTTGTCCGCCGACGCGAACGTGGTGCTGCTCGGCCGCAGCGACGTGCCGGGCGGGCACGAGGCCGCGGTGATGGTGGAGTGCTTCGAGAAGGCAGGCGCGACCTGGGCCGCGCAGTCGACCGACGAGGCCGAGGCGGACGCGTTGTTCGCCGCCCGGCGGCTGGCGTACCCGGCGCTCGAACGGCTCGGCCCGGTGCTCACCGAGGACGTCTGCGTGCCGACGCACCTGGTGCCGGAAATGCTCGCCCGGATCGATCTGGCGGCGCAGCGGCACAATACGCAAATCGCCAATATCGCGCATATCGGCGACGGAAATCTGCATCCGCTGCTGATCACGCCGACCGGGGACGACGACGCGCAGCGCCGCGCGCAGGCCGCGTTCGACGACATCGTCGCCGACGCGCTCGAACTCGGCGGGACGGTGACCGGCGAGCACGGGGTCGGCCTGCTGAAGCGGCCCGGCCTCGAAAAGGAGCTGGGACCAGCGGTTCTCGACCTGCACCACGCGGTCAAGAACGCCCTCGACCCGCACGGGATCCTGAACCCCGGAAAGGTCGTCGGCGGTCCCGTCCAGCGGTAACTCGACCGAGTGAAAGTAAACAGTCCACAAAGGATAGTCATCCGTTTGTGACCCTTGTCTCCCAGTCGTTTTCTTTTGTTGGTTGCCTACCGCAAGCAACTTGCTTAGCCTAGCTAAGGGAACGGCTGGGAGAGGGGTTTTCGACAGTGGCGGAGCGCAGGACGTATTCGATCGCGGAACTCGGTCCGCGGTACAAGTGGATCGCGCTGTCCAACACGACGCTCGGGATGCTGATCGCGACGATCAACTCGTCCATCGTGCTGATCGCGCTGCCCGACATCTTCAAGGGCATCGGCATCAACCCCCTGGAACCGTCGAACACGAGCTACCTGCTGTGGATGATCATGGGCTTCCTCGTGGTCACCGCGGTGCTGGTGGTGGCGTTCGGCAGGCTCGGCGACATGTACGGCCGGGCCAGGATGTACAACCTCGGCTTCGCCGTCTTCACCGTTTCCTCGATCATGCTGGCGATCACCTGGTTCGACGGCGACGCGGCCGCGCTGTGGCTGATCGGCTGGCGGATCGTGCAGGGCGTCGGCGGCGCGTTCCTGATGGCGAACTCGTCGGCGATCCTCACCGACGCCTTCCCGGCCAACCAGCGCGGGCTCGCGCTCGGCATGAACGGCGTCGCGGCGATCGCGGGCTCGTTCCTCGGCCTCGTCGTCGGCGGCGTGCTCGCGCCGGTGAACTGGAACCTGATCTTCCTGGTGTCGGTGCCCTTCGGCGTCATCGGCACGATCTGGGCGTACGTCAAACTGCACGACACCGGCGTCCGCCAGCACGCAAAAATGGACTGGTGGGGCAACATCACCTTCGCGGTCGGCCTCATCGCGGTGCTGGTCGGGATCACCTACGGAATCCAGCCGTACGGCACGTCGCAGACCGGCTGGGGCAGCCCGATGGTGCTGTCCTGCCTGATCGGCGGGGTCGCGGTGCTGATCGCGTTCGTGGTGATCGAGACGAAGGTGCCGAACCCGCTGTTCCGGCTGTCGCTGTTCCGGATCCGCTCGTTCAGCTGGGGCAACCTGGCGAACCTGACCGCGTCGCTCGGGCGCGGCGGGCTGCAGTTCGTGCTGATCATCTGGCTGCAGGGAATCTGGTTGCCGCAGCACGGTTTCACCTTCGAGCAGACGCCGCTGTGGGCCGGGATCTACATGCTGCCGCTGACCATCGGCTTCCTGGTGGCCGCGCCGACGTCCGGCATCCTGTCCGACCGGATCGGCAGCCGCGCGCTCGCCTCCGGCGGCCTGGTCATCACCGCGCTCACGTTCCTGTTGCTGACGCTGCTGCCGGTGAACTTCGACTACTGGGCGTTCGCCGGGATCCTGCTGCTCAACGGCATCGGCATGGGCATGTTCTCCTCGCCGAACCGGGCCGAGGTGATGAACAGTCTTCCGGCCGACGCGCGAGGCTCCGGCGCGGGCATGATGACCACCTTCCAGAACGCGGCGATGGTGCTGTCGATCGGCTTCTTCTTCAGCCTGATCATCGCCGGCCTGTCGGACCACCTGCCGATCGCGATGTCGCAGGGCCTGACCCAGCACGGCGTCCCCGAGGCGGCCGCGCAGCAGGTCGCTCACCTGCCCGCGGTCGCGGTGCTGTTCGCGGCGTTCCTCGGGTACAACCCGATCCAGCAGCTGCTGGGCGGCCAGCTCGCCCACCTGCCCGCCGACCAGGCGAGCTTCCTGACCGGGCGCAGCTTCTTCCCGAACCTGATCTCGGGCCCGTTCCAAGACGGCCTCGCGGTGGCGTTCGGCTTCGCGATCGTGGTGTGCCTGATCGGTGCGGTGGCGTCGCTGCTGACGAAGGACACGAAGAAGTCGTCGGAGTCGGTGGGCGAGGAACTGGCCGCGGTGGCCGGGGAATCCGGTGGCGGGCCTAGCGAGCTGGTGTCTCCCCGGAGCGATCGGTAGCGGGCCACAGCACGGCTTGGGCGACGATCACGTTCTCGCCGTTGAAGGTCAAGGCGGGGCCCTCGTGCAGGCGATAGCCGAGCGCGAGGGCTTCGCTGACCCGGCGGCAGAAGGCAGCGTCGTCGGGACCGGTGAGGACTCGGTAGACGGGGAGACCGTCCGGGGGTGTGCTCATGCGGTCATGATGTCGTGGGCGGCGATGCCGGTTCTCACCGGAGTGCCGCTCATGAGGCCCTCCGCACCATCCACGCCGTCCCCAGCGCACCCACCGCTCCCACGCTGATCGCCGCGAATCCCAGCCGGAACGCCGCGTCGACGTCCGGCAGCCGTCCCGCGATCAGCACCGCGAACACCGCGCCCCCGAGCGAGCCGCCCACCCGCAGCAGGATTGTCACCTGCGCGGCCGCGTCCGGAAGCCGGGCAGGTTCAACAGTTTTGTAAGCCGCGATCCCCATCGGCATGCTCACCAAAGCCACCGAAGCCCCATACCCGGCAAGCAGAATCTGCACGAGCACACCCGGCGCGTCCACCGGCAGGAACGCGAACGGCACCGTGCACACCACCGCCAGTACCGCACCCACCAACGCGACCGGCGCGGCGCCGTACCGATCCACCGCTCGCCCAGTCACCGGCGCGATCGCTGCCGTGGCACCGGCGAAACCGAGCAAACTCAGGCCGGTGTCAACGAAATCCAGGTGCCGACCCAGCTGGAAATACAGCGTCACCACGATCCCGCTGCCGAAGATCAGCGCCCCGTTGAAAGCGGCGGCGAGGCTGGCGGCACGGTAAAGCCGGTTGCGGTACAGGGAAAAGTCCAGCAGCGGACGCGGATGCCGTCGCCGCACGAACCACACCAGCAAAACGAGACCGGGCACCAGAATCGGCCACTCGAGTTGCCCGGTGTCGCCCCACGTCGTGATGGCGTAGAGGACCAACGGCAGCCCGGCGGCGATCAAGGCCAGGCCGACGAAATCGATCCCGCCAGGGTTCTCGCGAGAGCCGCGCGGCACGTACCGGAGGCCGAGAACCAGGCCGACCGCCCCGATCGGCAGGTTGATCAGGAACAGCCACGGCCACGAAAGCCCGTGCAGGATCAGCCCTCCGGCGAGCGGGCCGAGCGCGGGCGCGACGCTCACCGCGATCCCGAGCGTCGCCATCACCCGGCCCAGCCGTGCGGCACCGACCTGTTGTCCCAGAACGGTTTGCCCGGCCGGGATCAGGACACCGCCCGCCAAGCCTTGCAGGAACCGGAAAGCGATGAGCAGCACGACGTCCGGCGCGGCCGCACACAAGCCGGACGTCACGGTGAACGCGGCCAGCGCGACGAGCCACACGCGGCCGGCGCCGAAACGTCGCGCGAGCCAGCCGGTCAAGGGGAGCGACAGGGCGAGCGCGAGCAGGTAACCGCTCGCGACCCATTGCGTCACCGAGAGATCCGCGCCCAGATCGCTGCTGATCGAGTCGAGGCCGATCGTCACCACGGACGCGTCGAGTCCGCTCGCGAACGCGCCGAACACGATGATCCAGCAGATCCGCCACGTCGCGCGGTCGATGGGAGCGGCGACGGTGGTCATCGCGAAGCTCGCAGGGTGCGCAGCGCGGTCGACCAGTCGACAAGTTCCCCCAGCATCCGCGTCAGGATGCCTTCGTGGTGCTCGGCGGGAGTGAACGTGCCGGGCTCGGCCATGTCCGGGATGGCGAAGTCGGTGAACAGTCCCAGCGCGACTTGCGAGCGCACGCAGGCGACCTTCACCTCGGCGAGCGTCAGCCGCAGGTGTTCCACCGCGCGCGTGCCGCCGTTGGTGCCGTAGCTGACGAAACCGGCGGCTTTGTCGGCCCATTCGGAAAACAGGAAGTCGATGGCGTTCTTGAGCGCCGCGGGCATGGAGTGGTTGTACTCGGGCGTCACGAAAACGAAGCCGTCGAAGCCGTCGATCAGTTCGGCCCAGCGCTGGGTGTGGTCGTTGCGGTAGCCGCCGATCGCGGCGGGCAACGGCTCGTCCAGGAACGGCAGGTCGATTTCGGCGAGGTCGAGCACCCGCACCTCGGCCCGGTCGCCGAGGAAGGCGGCGGCGCGGGCGCGGGTCCATTCGGCGACCTGCGTCGCCCGGCGGCCGGGGCGGGTGCTTCCGGAGACGACGGCGATGCGAAGCGGAGAAGTCATGCCCCGAAGGTACAACGCTCGTTGTAGTTTTTGCAACGGTCGTTGTACTTCGGCATACTGAGCCGGTGCGGACGGACAAACAACGCGCTCTGCTCGACGGCGCCTTGCGGGTCTTCGCGCGGGACGGCTACTCGCGCGCCAGCATCGACGTGCTAGCGGCCGAGGCCGGCGTCTCGTCGCGGACGATCTACAACCACTACGGCGACAAGGCCGGGCTCTTCCGCGCCGTGATCCTGGACAGCTCGGACCGGGTCGCCGAGCGGCAGATCGCGGTCGCGGACAAGCTCCTCGGCCGGATCGCCGACCTGGAGGCCGACCTCGTCGAGTTCGGCCTCCAGTGGGCGAAACGCGATCCGGAAACCGAACCGCACTGGGCACTGGTGCGCCAGATCCAGGCGGATCTGGACCACATCGCTCCGGAAACGGTCGCCGCGTGGAAGGAACGCGGCCCGACCCGGGTACGGCTGGCGCTGGCCGGGCATCTCCGCAGGCTCGCCGCGGAAGGCCGCCTCGAGCTGGACGACCCGTCGCTGGCCGCGGTGCACCTCGTGCAACTCACCGCGGGCAGCGCCGCCGCGGCCGAACCGGGGGAGGACTGGGAAGCGCTGGTCCGGTCCGGCGTCGGCGTGTTCCTGCGCGCTTACGCGCCGGGCGTCACCAGCCGAAGCTGACCGAGCGGATCTTCACTGGACGCGAATCCTCGGATATCGATATGACGAGCTGAAGGGTTTTGTGGGCTGATGCTTACCTGTGCGGAGGTGGAGAAAGTTGTCATGGACGCTTCTCTGTCGCACGACGAGATGGAGGAGCGGCTGCGAGAGTGCGAGGATCTCGGGGCTTGCGTCGAACGCGGGTCGCAGCGGTTTGTGAATTACGACGTCGCGTTGGGGGCGATGGATGCGTTGCTGCATATCGACACGCCTGAGTCGAGGGCGGTGATCGCTTCGTTGGCGGACGATGACCGTGTTCAGGTGCGTGAGCTGGCGCGGGATGTCGTGGCCAACCCCGACGAGTATTGGTGAGGCGAGGGTTTCGGTTCCCGTACACGGCCGGTTCGTCGGCGTCTTCCTGCGGGCCTGCAGGCTCACCAGCCGAAGCTGACCGAGCGGATCTTCACCGGGTGCTTGGGCGCTCCGTCGAGCGGGCCGTTCGGGTCGGTCGGGATGATGCCGTCGGCGACCATCCGGTCGAGGACCTCCATGCCGCGCACCACCTTGCCGAGCACCGAGTAGTTCGCCGGGATGTGCGCGAACGAGTGCACGATGAAGAACTCGGATCCGTTGGTGCCGGGGCCCTGGTTGCCCATCGCGACGGTGCCGCGCTCGTAGGTCTCGGCTCCGGTGACCTCGTCCGGGAACTTGTAGCCCGGTCCGCCCTTTTCGACCTCGTAGATGTCGCCGCACTGCAGGACGCCGAGGCGCGCGGAGTTCGACAGCCGCCAGCACTGCGAACGGTCGTAGAAGTGCTGCAGCACCAGGCTGGTCATGTTCGCGACGGCGCACGGGGCCGCCCCGGCGCGGTTGAGCCGCACGGTGACCGGGCCGTAGTTGTAGTGGAAGGTGACGTCGACCGTCCCGCGGGTGAGCGCGAACGGCAGCGGACGCAGCACGGGACGCGCCGCCGGGTTGTCCGGCGTCGGCGTGAAGGTGCAGCTCACCACCGGCGGCTTCACCGCGGGGGCAGCGCTGGCCGGGGCCGCGGTGCACAGGGAAAGACCGGCGATGACGGCGGCCGCGAGCGCGGCCCAGCGTGGCTTCATGAGCCCGGAAACTAGCGAATCCGGGGCCGCCCGCGCCAGGGCTTACTTGCGCCAGGCGGTGCGGCTCTTGCGCAGGTCGAGCAGCAGGAGCAGGACGAGGAACGCGGCCAGTCCGACGAGCCACACGTTCTCGGTGTTGTTCTCGTGGTTGCCCTTGATCATCACCAGCAGGATGGCCGCGGACACCCAGCCCGCGATGCGGGTGGCCTTCGGGAACGAGCCGTGCCAGCCCCACTCCGCCGACGGCTCGTCGCGCGGGTCGACCTCGGGGCGCTTCTCGACCGCCTTGCCTGCCACGACCACTCCTTCAAACCGCCTGACGTTGTGCCCTCGCATGATCCCACACCGCTGGCCGCCACGCGGACACGACCCGGGCCATAATGCTTGCTGATGACTACTTCGCGAAGCATCCTCGTGCTGGGCTCCACCGGGTCCATCGGAACCCAGGCGCTCGACGTCGCCGCACGTAATCCGCATTTGTTCACCGTCTCCGGCCTCGCCGCCGGAGGTTCCGATCCGGCGGCGCTCGCCCAGCAAGCGATCGCGCACGAAGTAGCGGCCATCGCCGTGACGAAGCCCACGGCGGTCGAAGACGTGCAGCTCGCGCTGTACGCCGAGGCCCAGCGCAGGGGGTACGCGAAGGGCGAGTTCCGCCTCCCGCGCATCCTCGCCGGCGCGGACGCGGTGGCCGAGCTGATCGAATCGGTGCCGGTCGACGTCGTGCTCAACGGGCTGCCCGGTTCGCAGGGCCTCGACCCGACGCTGCGCGCGCTCGCCACCGGCGCGACGCTCGCACTGGCCAACAAGGAATCCCTCATCGCCGGCGGTCCGCTGGTGCTCGCCGCGGCGAAGCCGGGACAGCTGGTGCCGGTCGACTCCGAGCATTCGGCGATGGCGCAGGCGCTGCGTTCCGGCGAGGACAACGAGGTCGCGCGGCTCGTGCTCACCGCGTCCGGCGGTCCGTTCCGGGGAAAGAAGCGCGCGGACCTCGGCGAGGTCACCGTCGAACAGGCGATGGCGCACCCGACGTGGTCGATGGGCCCGCTGATCACCATCAACTCGGCCACCCTGGTGAACAAGGGCCTGGAGCTGATCGAGGCGTCGCTGCTGTTCGGCATCGAACCCTCGCGGATCGACGTGACGGTGCACCCGCAGTCGATCGTGCACTCGATGGCCACCTTCACCGACGGCTCCACGATCGCCCAGGCCAGCCCGCCGGACATGCGGCTGCCGATCGCGCTGGCGCTGAACTGGCCACATCGCGTGCCGGGCGCGGCCGCCGCGTGCTCCTGGGACACCGCGGCGAGCTGGACCTTCGAACCGGTCGACAACGAGGCGTTCCCCGCCGTCGAGCTGGCGCGCGAGGCGGGTACCGCGGGCGGTTGCCTCCCGGCGGTCTACAACGCGGCGAACGAGGAATCGGTGGCCGCGTTCCTGGCGGGCAAGGCATCGTTCCTGTCGATTGTGGACACGGTGACGCAGGTGGTGTCCGACGCGGACGAATGGCGGCGCGAACCCCGCGACGTCGCGGACGTGCTGGCCGCGGAGCAGTGGGCGCGCACCCGGGCCGCCGAGCTGCTGGGATGAGCGCGACCGGTGCGCGAAGCCGCGCCGGTCGATGCAACACTGGTTTCACGCTGGCGGCGGATACTTGAACCCGGAACTTTCTCGGGTGGTCTCACCGCCTGGAGCCGTGGAAGACGACGAACCTGCCGCCACCGCAACGCGGGCCGCGGCTGAGGGGTGAGGTGCAGGGCCCGTGCTTGCCTATGTGATCGGCGTGGTGCTCTTCGCGCTCGCGATCTGTGTTTCGGTCGCGTTGCACGAAGCGGGCCACATGGTCACCGCCCGGATGTTCGGGATGCGGGTCCGCCGGTACTTCGTCGGCTTCGGGCCGACGGTGTTCTCCTTCCGGCGCGGCGAGACCGAGTACGGCCTCAAGGCGATCCCGCTCGGCGGCTTCTGCGACATCGCGGGCATGACCGCGCTCGACGAGGTCACCGCGGAAGAGGCCCCGCGCGCGATGTGGCGGTTCAAGGCCTGGAAGCGGACCGTCGTGATGTCGGCCGGTTCCATCACGCACTTCCTGCTCGGTTTCATCGTGCTGTTCGTCATGGCCGCGACCATGGGCCTGCCGAACGTGGACCAGAAGCCGATCGTTTCGACCATTTCGGACTGCGTGCGCGGCGGCACCACGGTCGAGCAGGTCAACAACCCGGTCTGCCAGCCCGGCGACCCGGCCCCGGCGAAGAAGGCGGGCCTGCTGCCCGGCGACGTCGTGGTCTCGGTGGCCGGCAAGCCGACGCCGACCTGGGACGCGATGGTGACCCAGGTCAAGGCGGTCTCCGGGAAGGTCCCGGTGGTCGTGGACCGCGGCGGGAAGCAGGAGACGTTCGTCGTCGACGTGCCGAAGGTGACCCGCCCGGCCGCGAACGGCGGCACCGAATCGGTCGGCGCGGTCGGCGTCGGGGTCGCGCGGAGCATCCAGTACAGCCCGCTCGGCGCGTTCGGCGGCGCGGCGTCGTTCACCGGCGACATGTTCGCCCGCACGTGGGACGGGCTGATGGCCTTCCCGAAGCGCATCCCGGCGGTCTTCAACTCGATCTTCGGCGGCGAGCGCGACCCGGACACCCCGGTCAGCGTCGTCGGCGCGAGCAGGCTCGGCGGCGAGGCGGTCGAGGCCGGGCTGTGGCAGGTGTTCCTGCTGCTGCTGGCCAGCCTGAACTTCTTCATCGGCGTGTTCAACCTGCTGCCGCTGCTGCCGATGGACGGCGGGCACATCGCGATCGTCTGGTACGAGCGGGTCCGCGACTGGCTGCGCGGCCTGCGCGGCAAACCCGCGGGCGGCCCGGTCGACTACACGAAGCTGTCCGCGATCACGATGGTGTTAGTGGTCATCGGCGGCGGCGTCACGCTGCTCACGGTGACGGCCGACATCGTCAATCCGATCCGCCTGCAGTAACCGCGCGCACCTGGCGGGTCACGCGCGCGTCCCCGGCCGCCCGACCGGGGGTAACGCTGCTCACCGCGTCGGCTGACTTCGTTGAACCGTGCCCGGGTGGGGTGGGTACGCTGGAAGCGTGACCGTCGCGTTAGGTATGCCCGCTCTGCCCCCGCCCNGGTGGGGTCGGTGGGGGTCGGCAGCGACCACCCGATCTCGGTGCAGTCGATGACCACGACGCTGACCTCCGACGTCAACGCCACCCTGCAGCAGATCGCCGAGCTGACCGCGGCGGGCTGCGACATCGTGCGCGTCGCGTGCCCGTCGGCCGACGACGCCGAAGCGCTGCCCGCGATCGCGAAGAAATCGCAGATCCCGGTGATCGCCGACATCCACTTCCAGCCCAAATACGTGTTCGCCGCGATCGAGGCCGGCTGCGCCGCGGTGCG
>NZ_SDLT01000084.1 GCF_004522235.1 Amycolatopsis nivea | reverse complement strand
CACCGCGGCGGCTTGACAACTTCATTGAGAAGCTCCTTCCGTTCCCGGTTCGGGTACCCGGTGGCGGCCCCGGCAACCCGGTTGCCCGCGGGGGCATCGGGTACCCGGCGGGCGAGGCGGAAGGAGGCGCGGGATGGCCGAAGGGGACATTCACACCAGTCGCGAGGGCGGGCTGTGGAAGAACCGGATCGAGGGGATCCGGCGGGTGGCGAACACCGCGGCGCGCCGCGCGGACGCGGTGTCGGTGGGCCGGGAAATGGCGCGGGCGCGCGGGGTCGGCCATTACGTCCACGGCGAGCCCAAGGCCAACGGCGACGGGGAGATCGTCGAGCAGTGCTGCTACCGGCACGCGCCCGGGTGACCGGCCGTTTTCGGGGCGGTGCGGCGGAAATCGCGGTTTGGCCCGACCGGACGGGGGTATCCCGGCGGCCCGACCGAGATGGAGGACCGCCATGACGACGTCTGTGCGCACTGAAACGGAGGCCCGGCCGCTGGGCAGAGTATTCCGGCTGCCGGGGGTCTACCGTCCGCAAGAGGACACCGCCTTGCTTTCGAGCGTGTTGATGGCGGACACGCGCATCGGGTGCGGAATGCGGTGCGCGGACGTGGGAACCGGCAGCGGTGCACTGGCCATCGCCTTGGCCCGGACCGGAGCCGCGGTCGTCGCGGCGGACATCTCCATGCGGGCCTTGGCTTCCGCGTGGATGAACACCGTGCTGCGCGCGCTCCCGATCGGACTGCTCCGCGGCGGGCTTGAGGAAACCGTCGAAGCCGGACCGTACGACGTCGTGGTCGCCAATCCTCCGTACGTGCCTTCGCCGACGCCGACCGTCCGCTCGACTCGCGCGTGGGACGCGGGGCCGGACGGTCGCGCGATGCTGGACCCGTTGTGCGCTGCCGCTCCTTCGCTGCTGACCCGTACTGGTGCGCTGTACCTGGTGCAGTCGACGATGTCCGATGTGGACAAAACCCGGTTCGCGCTGGCTGCCGGAGGGTTGCGCAGCGAGGTGCTGGCGCGTGCGGAAGTGCCGTTCGGACCGGTGGTCTCCGGACGCCTTGAGTTCTTGATCGAACGCGGTTTCGTGCGGCCCGGCGACCGCACGGAGGAACTGGTGGTGCTCCGTGCCGCGCGATGAACGCCGGGTCCGGGTGGTGCCGGGCGGGCCGGTCCTGGTGGAGGGGCCGGTCGAGGTGTCCACTCCGGACGGGGACACGGCGCGGTCGGACCGGTTCGTCGTCGCGGTGTGCGCTTGCCGGCGCAGCAAGAGGTTTCCGTGGTGCGACGCGAGTCATCGCAAGCGGGTCCGCGGCACTGGCTGACCCCTGCGGCGGCCTGGTCGCGGGTGCGCGACCAGGCCGTTGCTCTCAGGGCAGCGGCTGGCGCAGCGAGGACAGCCCGTCCTGCCAGCAGCCGAGCAGGTGCTGGTCGAGTTGTGCTTCCAGGAACCCGGTCGCCTGGATCCCGAACACGACGTCCGCCGCCAGTTCCGGTTCCGCGGCGAGCAATCCGCCCACGACGTCGTGCCGCATGACCTGTTCGTGCACCGCGTCGGCCTCGATGTGTTCGGTGTAGAAGAACCGGCAGGCTTCGGGCGCGCCGAGGCGGCGCAGGATCCGGTCCATCCGCTGCGTGCCCGGGGCGGTGGTGATCTCCGCGGCGGCGAAGTGCCCGACCAGCGCCCCGCGCGACGCCCGGTGCAGGCCGAACATCGACATCATGTTGACCAGCGCGAGCATCGGCCCCGGAACGTGCTCCAGCAGCGCCAGGTACCCGTCGGGCAGGTCCGCCGCCGCGAGCAGGTCCGCGAACAGCTTCGCGTGCACCCGGTCGGCGCGGCCGCCGCCGAACTCGTCGAACTCCACTGCCACCAGCCCGGCCTTCGCCGGACCGGACAGCCGCGGGATGACCCACGCGTGCGGATCGGCTTCCTTGAGGTGGTAGATCGACCGGTGCGCGAACAGTTCCTTGACATGCCACCATTCGCCCTCGGCCAGCAGGAAACCGACCGCTCCGTCGGCGTCGCGTTCGGTCAGCAGTTCGTCGAGTTCGGCGTCCACGTCGGAGCCGCCGGGAACCGCGTCGCGCAACGCGGAACGGAACGTGTTCTCCAGCTCTGCCCGGATTTTCAGCAGCGCGGTGTCCCACTCGCGGTCCGCGTCGACGCCGGGCAGCCCGCGGTAGTGCAGTTCGTAGCAGAGGTGCAGGGCGAGGTGGAGATCGTCGCCGAACGGGTCGGCGTCGCGGAGGTCGACCGCGGTCTGGACGGCCGGATCCCGCAGGATTTCCAGCAGTGCCGCGGAGACCGGTCCGCGCGCGGTCGGCAGTGCGGTGAGGGAGGTCGTCATTGTCCCCGGGTACCCGTCTGGAGCGAGGTCACGCGTGGGACGGTGCGCGCGGTGAGCATCGCGACGGCTCCGTCCGGCCCGGCTTTCCGTTGCGCGGCCGAGCCGGTGCCGTCCCGCAGCACGGCTTGGACGAGCCGGTGGGCGAGGTCGTGGTCTCCGGCCGCTCGGAGGGCGGGTCCGGCATGGCGGAGCAGATCGGCGACGGCTTCGGCGGCGGGCAGCGGTCTCTCGCGGACCGGGTCGACGAGGGCGCCGGTGAGCCCGTGCCGCGTCGCCGCCCACACCGCCGCCGAACCGATCTGCGTGTCGAGCGGGGCTGCTTCGATGCCGCGTTCCAGGTCAGCGAGTGCGGTCGCGACCAGTGCCCGCGAGAGGACTGCCTGAACGAGCGCGCCGTCGACGGTCAGCGGCACGTCGGCGACCCGCAGCTCCACTGTCGGATAGCGCGGCGAAGGCCAGGCGAGCCAGAACGTCTGCTCGCGATCCACCAGCGCTCCGCACTCCACGAGCGAGTCGACGAGCCGCGAATGCTCGGCGTGGGACCTCGCGTGCGGGGTGAGGCCGGAGCCGGGAAAACGGGTCTGCAGCGCCATTCTCCAGCTGTGGAGCCCGGTGTCCCGGCCGCGGTCGAACGGTGAGTTGGCCGACAGCGCGAGCAGCGTCGGCAGCCATCGCGCGAGGTGATTCACGACCGCTACCCCGGTGTCCGCGTCCGGGACTCCGACGTGCACATGGCAGCCGCAGGCTTCGTAATCGGCGGCCAGATCGCCGTAGTGCGCGTCGATCCGCGCGTACCGGTCCGGCGGCAGCGGCTCGGCGGGGGAGCGGAGCGGGCCGACCGGGCTGCCGGTGGCCAGGATCGCGCAGCCGGCGTCGGTCGCGGCGCGGGACAACGCCAGCCGGCCGCGGCACAGCTGGTCGCGAAGCTGCGCCGCGGTCGTGCAAACGCCGGTGGCGTGTTCCACCTGGGTCGCTCGCAGTTCCCGATGGACGGCCGCACCGTCCGCGAGCCGGCCGACTTTCCCGAGAACCTCGGCCGCGACGGGCCGCGGACGGCCGTCGTCCGGCGCGGCGAGCAGGAATTCTTCCTCGACGCCGAGTGTCGGTACGTCCATCGGCACCTCCCCGGGCCGGAGTACCCGCGCGGCGGCCCGGCAATCTTTTCGGGAGATTCCGGTCGAGACGAGATCAGGCGTGGAAGCGGGTGGTCTCGGCGAGCGGGGCGCGTCCGACGGCGAACCGGTTCACGGGCGCGGCGCGGTCGGCGTACCCGAAGGAGATCCCGAACAGCAGCTTCCCGCGGTCGAGGCCGAGCGTTTCCCGGACCGTGTCCGCGTAGAAGCTCAGCAATCCTTGCGGGCAGCTGGAAACTCCGTGCGCCTGCATGGCCAGCAGCAAGGTCTGCCCGTACATCCCGACGTCCGCCGCGAGCCGGGCTTCGGCGGTGTCCGGGGCGAACAGCAGCGCGACGTGCGGGGCGCCGTAGAAGCGCAGGCTTTCGGCGTCGTAGGCGGCGCGCGCGTCGTGGTCGTCGAAACCGATCCGCAGCGCGCCGTACAACGCGCCACCCGCCGCGGCTCGGCGCTTCTGGTGCACGGCTTCGTAAATGGCTTCGCTGTACGGAAAATCGACCGACCGGCGGCCCTGCTGGTGTGCGGCGACCAGCGCGTCGGCGAGTTCGTCTCGCTTGGCTCCGCTGACGACCTCGACCTGCCACGGCTGCGCATTGGAATTGGACGGTGCCGCGGCGGCGAGGTCGAAGATCTCGCGCAGGGTGCCGTCCGGAACGGGATCGGGCCGGAACGACCGGGTCGCGCGCCGCCCGCGGATCAGGGTCGCGGCGGCGTCGGCGAGTTCGGGCATCGGGGGTGCTCCTTAGGTAAACGTTCTCGTGTATCTAAGCACGGTAGCAGGCCGCGGAGGCTTAAGTAAACGTTTCTGTACACTTGGCCGCATGGTCGAGGAGAAGGCCCGCCGGGCCGGTCGCGGCGGACGCGAACGCGTGCTGGCGGCCGCCGCGGACCTGTTCGCCCGCCAGGGCATCACCGGCACGACGATGGAGCAGGTCGCCGCCGCGGCCCCGGTGTCGAAGCGGACGCTGTACCTGCATTTCCCGGTCAAGGACGATCTGGTCGTCGCCTACTTGCGCGACCTCGTCAGCTCCGGCGACACCCTGCACGACGTGCTGACCCGAGCGGATCTCCCTGCGCGGCAACGGCTCCTGGCGATGTTCGACCTGCCGGACGCCGAACCGGTGCGCGGCTGCCTGTTCGTGGACGCGGCGGCGGAGTATCCCGACCCGGCCAGTGCGGTGCACGCGTACGCGCGGGAGCAGAAACTGCTGATGCTCCGGCTGGTCACCGACCTGGTTTCGGAGCTGGGGGCCGCCGATCCCACCGCGCTCGCCGAGCAACTGGTGACGCTGGCCGACGGAGCGGCGAGCCGAGCGATGGTTCTCGGCGATCCAGGCTACGGCCGTCATGCCCGTGCGGCTGCGGAGGTGTTGCTGGAGCGCGCGGTCGGCTGACTCGGGTGGCGGCCGAGGCGAATCGGGGCGGACGGGAACTGCCCAGGGGAGCACGCGGTGACGGCCGTGGCTGGCTCGGCCCCATCCCGGCCGCTCCGACTACTCCGGCCAGTCACGCCGCTACCACGGCCACGCCGCCACGCCGCGGCGCGGTGATCGGGCGATGCGGCGATCGGGATCGAGGCAGCCGGGGTGGCACGGCGATCGGAATGGCGATCGGGGCGGTGCGGCACTCGGGGCAGTGTCGCGAGCGGAAGTGCGGCGTTGCGGGCGGCGTTGCGATCGGGATCGTGGCGATCAAGGCGGTGCAACGAGCGAAATCGCGCCCTCGCACCCGCCGCGAGCGGTGAAGAGCGGGCAAGGGCGGAGCCTGGGGTTGCGACCGCCCTTGCCCGAACCGGCCGGGAGGGTCTGGCCCGGCCGGTTCGTCCCCCTTGGCCTCGGTCCCACCCTCCCGGCGGACGCGACGCACCGTGGAGGACGCTGCCGGGAAGGTATGGAACGGGTCTGGAGCGCCGCTGGAATCCGCAGGTCAGCGCGGTGCGGGGCGGTCGGTGAGCGGGACTTCGCGGACGAAGCACGCGGCCGCCAGGGAGAGCAGCGCGACGACGAGCGTCGCACCGGCGACCGCGTGCAGGCCGTTGGCGACCGCGGCCGGTGTGGTGTCTCGGGTCAGCGCGCCGACGTACAGCGAGCCGAACAGGGCCGCGCCGATGCCGCTGCCGAGGGTCCGGGTCAGCGAGCCCAGGCCGAGGGCCGCGCCGAGGTCTCGGGGTTCGACGCTCAGCCGGATGATCAGGATCGTGTTCTGGATCAGGCAGCCGAGCCCGGCCCCGAGCGGCAGTCCGGTCAGCGACGCGAGCAGTGGATCGGTGTCCGGTCCCAGGAAACACACCCCGGCCATCCCGACGGCGACGCAGGCGCTGCCGATGATCGGCAGGATCCGGAAACGGCCGGTGCGGCGGAGATATCTCGAACTCGCGTTCATCACCACGACCATCCCGGCGGTCATCGGGATCAGCAGCAGCCCGCTGAGCGACGGCGGCACGTCGCGCGCGTTCTGGAAGTACAGCGGGAGAAAAGTGACTGTGGCGACCATGGTGACGTTGAAGGCGAAGCCGAGCACCTGCGCGAGCGCGAAGTTGCGAGTGCGGAACATCCGGAACGGGACGAGCGGCTCGAGACAGCGGCGTTCCACCAACACGAACGCGGTCAGCGCGGCGACCGCGGCCGCGCACAGGCCGAGGATCGTCGGCGAGTTCCAAGCGTAGCGGGTGCCGACCCAGCTGGTCGCCAAGGTGAGGCAGACGACCGCGGCGACCAGCAGAACCGTTCCGCCGTAATCGATGCGTGCTTTCCCGCTTTTCGCCGGCAGCTGGACCCCGACGACTGTCCCGATGAGACACAACAGTCCGAACGGGACGTTGACGTAGAAGATCCAGCGCCAGCTGAGCGCGTCGGTGAGGAAGCCGCCGGCCAGCGGGCCGCCGACGAGGGAGAGGCCCAGCAGCAGGCCGGTCCAGCTGGAGATCCGCGTGGATTCCTTGGGCGGCACCAGAACCTGGACCATCGCCATCGCCCCGACGAGCAGCCCGCCGGCCCCGATGCCTTGCAGTGCACGAAAACCGATCAGCGCGCCCATCGTCGGGGCCAGTCCGCAGAGCATGGATCCGGCCAGGAAGACGGCGACCGCAAGCAGGAACATCGCCTTGCGGTCGAACTGGTCGCTGAGTTTGCCCCACACCTGGGTCGACGCGGCGATCGCGAGCGCGTAGGCGGTGATGATCCAGGTCATCGACCCCGGTGCGCCGAGGTCCGCGGCGATGCTCGGCAGCGCGGTGGCGACGATGTAGCTGTCGAGCATGCCCAGCGCCATGCCGGACAACGCCCCGGCGATGCCGATCTTGACGCGCCGGGTGAACGGGCTCGTTTCTTCCGGCACGGCGGTTTTCGGCATGGCTGGACGTCCTTCCCCCGGGTGCTGTGCTCCCAAGGTAGCCATAAAAGTGCCCACTGGGCAAGTTTGCCCGGTGAGCACTCGACCGTCCGGACTAGGCGAGCTTCAGCAGCAGTTCGCTCAGCTCGACCGGCATCGTCACCATGCAGTCGTGCCCGGTCGGCAGCTCCCACACCTGCGCGGGCGTCCCGTTCGGCTGGATCGCGGGGACCGGGCGGCGGATGATGCCCTCCGGGGTCGTGCCGACGCAGTGGATGTGCGTGCGCGGGATCGCTCGCGCGGCCGGATTGTCGAGCCGCACCGGTTGCTGCAGGCAGCGGACCGGCTGGTCGGAGAGCATTCCGCGCACCCAGGCGACGTCGTCCGGGTCGGTGACGCCGAACAGCCCGAACGGCGCGGGCCGCTCCGGCAGCGGCGGGACGCGCCAGCCGTCGCCGTGCTGCTGGGCGAGTTCGATCAGGCGCTGGCTCACCGGCTGGACGTCGACCGCGGTTTCGCCGTCCTCGGGCACCATCGCGTCGAGGTAGACCAGCTCCGCGACCCGGTCCGGCATCTCGTTCGCGGCCGACGAGATGACCAGCCCGGCATAACTGTGCCCGACCAGGACCACGTCCTCTTCGCCGCGGAGCAGGTCCACGATGTCCTGGACGTGGGTGTCGAGCCCGATTTCGGGGCTGAGCAGGTGCTTCTTGTCGCCGTAGCCGGTCAGCGAGGGCGCGAGCACTCGGTGCCCGGCAGCTTCCAGCAGCGGGACGACCCGGTCCCAGGCGCGGCCGCTGTGCCACGCGCCGTGCACCAGCACAAACGTAGTCATAGTCAGGATTCCTCGGTTTTGCGGTTACCGGAAGTAACCCGGTACTGTTTGAGAACCATCGTGATCGTCCGCAGCGCGGCGGGCAATAAGGCACTAATTAGTGCCCCGGTTCTCCGGAGGTAACCATGGCCGACGAGGTGTGCCGGACCCGAGTGGTCCTGGAGATCGTGGGCGACAAGTGGGCGCTGCTGATCGTCCGCATGCTGCGTGACGGGCCGAAGCGGTTCACCGAACTCAAAAGGGAAATCGAGGGGATCAGCCAGCGGATGCTCACCGTGACGCTGCGGGATCTGGAGCGCGACGGGATTCTCACCCGGACTGTCCACAATGTCATGCCGCCGCACGTTTCCTACGAGCTGACGGTCATGGGCCGGACCCTCCGCGAAGCGACCGCGCCATTGCTGGAATGGAGCGTCGAGCATTTGGCGAAGATCGAAAAGGCCCGTGCGGACTACGACGCTCGCTGAACGGAATGTGCCAGTTCGCTGAACCGGCGCAGCAGCGGATCGCTTGACCGGCGCGTCGGCCACAGCAGGCGCAGGGCCACGCGGGGCGCGTTCCGCAGCGGGAGGTGCGCGACGCGCGCGTGGGTGTGCGCTTCCGCGGCCGAGGTGGTGGTCGATCCGACAGCCCGGCCGGAGGCGATGATCGTGAGCCATTCGTCGTAGCTGCCGCACTGGATCACCTGCGCGGGCCGGTTTTCCGGCGGCCAGTCGAACGGGCTGGTCGCGCCGCTGACCGTGTTCACGACCACCGGATGCGCGGCCAGTTCGGTCCAGTCCAGCTCCGTGCGCGCCGCCAGCTCCGAACTCGCGGCGACCGCGGCGAGCCGGTCTTCCTCGAACAGCAAGGTTCCGCTGATCCCGGACGCGTCGATCTCGCCGCGCACCAGCGCCGCGTCGACGTCGCCGGAATGCAGGGCGGCCACGATGTCGTCGCGGCGCAGGAGGGTGGCGGTCGCGCCGGTCGCGGTTTCGAAGGCGGTCAGCAGGTCGCTCGCCCACGGATCCGGCAGCGCCCACTGGAACCCGATCCGCAGGCCCGCGTTCCCGCCCGCCGCGGCGAGCGCGGTGTCGAGATCGCGCAGCACGACGTGCAGCCGCCCGAGCAACTCGCCGCCGGCCTCGGTCGGTTCGACGCCGTGCGGCGTGCGCTCCAGCAGGCGCGTGCCGACCGACTCCTCGAGCTGCTGGATCGTGCGCGTGAGCGCCGGCTGGGTGATCAGCAGTTCGCGGCTCGCGGCCGTGAACGTGCCGCACGTCGCGACCGTCACGAACGCGCGCAGATGCCGCAGTTCGACCTCCATGCCGGGCAGCCTACCCAGCTATGCCCGCCGTGCATGGTGCCGTTGTGACAGGCATTTCCCTGTCAGGTTCCGGATTTCTAGCGTGGACATCATGGACCAGGAGATGACGGCCTTCCCCGGCTGGATCGCGCGCGACTCCGCGGGAGCGACGCTCGACCGCCTCGACCCGGCGATGCTGGACGACCTCGACACCACCGTTCGCGTGCGCTGCTCGAGCATCAACTACAAGGACGCGCTCGCGCTGCACGGCCGCCCCGGCGTCGTCCGGCGGCATCCGCTCGTCGTCGGGATCGACCTGACCGGCGAGGTGCTCGCGTCGCGGCATCCGCGCTGGCAGGCGGGCGACGTGGTCACGCTCAACGGCGCTGGTCTCGGCGAAGACCTGCACGGCGGGCTGGCTGGCCTCGCCGCGGTCAACGGCGACGACCTCGTCCGCGTCCCCGCGCAGCTCGGCCCGCTCCGCGCGGCGGCGATCGGTACCGCCGGATTCACCGCCGCATTGAGCCTGCTCGCGCTGGAACGCCACGGCCTGGCCCCGGAAACCGGACCGATCCTGGTCACCGGCGCGGGCGGCGGCGTCGGCTCGATCGCGATAGCGCTGCTCGCGGCTGCTCGGTACGAGGTCATCGCCGCCACTGGCCGTCCGGCTGAGCTGTCCTCGCAACTCACCGCACTGGGTGCCGCGCAGGTCCTCGACCGCGCCGAGCTCGCCGCTGCTGGCAAGCCGTTGGGCAAACAACGCTGGGCAGGCGTGCTCGACGCGGTCGGCGGCTCCGTCCTCGCCGGTGCGCTTGCCGGGCTGCAACACTCCGGCGTCGCGACGACCTGCGGACTCGCCGGAGGCGCCGAGTACCCCGGCAATGTCCTGCCGTTCATCCTGCGCGGCGTCTCCCTGCTCGGGATCGACTCGGTCCGCACGCCTCCGCTCCGTCGCGAGGCCGCCTGGCAGCGCTTGGCGCAGTTGCTCGATCCGGCGCTCGTGGACTCCGTGACGCGGGTCGTCCCGCTCTCCGACGCCAAGGACGCCGCCGCTTCGCTCCTGGCCGGTTCCGGTACCGGCCGAATCGTGGTCGACGTCGCTTCGGCCTGAAAGGAAATGACAATGGATGCCTTCGACGAACTGATGACCTTGCGCGACGCCCCTCGTCCCGCCGCCGACGAGGTCACGATCACCGGCGCGGACCCGCTTTTCGCGTCGCCGTTCCGGATCGGCGAAACCCTCGCCGACGCACTCGCCGCCCGCGCCGTCGCCGCGAACGACCTGTGGGAGCTGCGGACCGGACGTCGGCAGAAGATCGCGGTGGATGTCCGCGCCGCCGCGGCCACCGCTCTCGGCGGCGAAGACATGACGCTCATCCGTTCCGCTTCCGGCGAATATCGCCCTGCACCGCTTTCGCCCGCCGTTGAGCACATGGTCGCGCTCACCCAGCCTTGGCCGACCGCCGATGGACGGTGGTTTCTGCCGCATTTCAATCTGCCGCATCTGGAACGCCGGGTTTTGGATGTTCTCGATTGCGAGGCGACGCCTTCCTCGGTTGCCGCTGCTGTCGCCAAGTGGAAGGCCGATGATCTGGAAGACGCTATCGCCGCCGCTGGCGCCTGCGGGGGAGTCGTGCGGACGCCGGAGGAATGGCTCGCGCATCCGCATGGAGCGTATCTGGCTTCCCGGCCGGTGGTCGAGATCAGCAAGATCGGGGAGAGTGCTCCTTCTCCGCTGCCCGCTGGGGGTGCTTCGCCGATGTCGGACGTCCGGGTCTTGGACCTGACTCGCATTCTGGCTGGGCCTACTGCCGCGTTGAGCTTGGCGGAGCACGGGGCGAATGTGCTGATGGTGACGGCTCCGCATCTTCCTCAGGTGGCTCCGTTCGTCCGGGATACCAGTCATGGCAAGCGAAGCACTTATCTCGATTACTCCACAGTGGACGATGCCGCTCGGTTGCGTTCTTTGGCCAGTACCGCGGATGTTTTCGTTGAGGGCTATCGCCCCGGGCGGATGTCGGCGCACGGCTTCGGCCCGGAGGATCTCGCGGCGCTGCGTCCGGGGATCGTTTATGTGAGCGTGGACTGCTTCGGTTCCGGTGGTCCTTTCGGGATGCGTGCTGGATGGGATCAGGTCGCGCAAGCTGTGACTGGTGCTTGTGTGATTCAGGGAGGCGACCGTCCACAGTTGACGCCTGTTTATCTGTGCGATTTCCTCACCGGTTTCCTGGGAAGCTACGGCGCGATGCTGGCTTTGGCGCGGCGGGCTCGGGAAGGCGGGTCTTATCACGTGCGGGTTTCGCTGTGCCAGTCGTCGATGTTGTTGCAGCGGCAGGGATTGCTGACCTCTTACGCGGATGCGCCCGGTCGTCTTTCGCGCGAGGAATTCGAGCGTTACGCGGTGGTGGACGACGGGACGATCTACGGCGACCTGAAGAGCCTCGGGCCGGTGATCCGGATGAGCGAGACCCCGCCGCGGTGGGAGAGGACTACGCCTGAGCTGGGGAGTTCACGGCCGGAGTGGTGACCTGCGGTTTCCGCGGTGATCCGTTCGACTGCCGGGTATTCCTCCGTTCCTGGTGGCGGCTTTGTGCGAATTGCTTTTTCCGTCGTCAATCCGCGTTTTTGTCTATGCTGTAAGGGGAGAGATGATGGCAGACGCTGAGTACGAGGGCGAGATGGACCGGGGGCGGGCCGCGCTGGCGGTGCGGGATTTCCGTGCGGCCTACCGGCATTTCGGGCGGGCGCACAATCTCGGTCACGACGTGCTGGCTGACCACCTGGCGGCGCATCGCGGGCTGCTGGCTACCGCGTGGAAGCAGCGACGGTGGGATCGGGTGGTCGCGCAGCTCTTTCTGATGGGTGGGGCTGCCCTGTTTGACCGGAATCCGCGGAACCCGTCCGGCGTTGCCTGAACCGCACTTAGTCCGAGGACGTACTATTATGGGCGATGCGGGGACAGGCTCCGGCGGACCGGACGGGCTGCTGGGGCGCGGGTGCGTAGTTAAGGTCGAGGGATGTCGACAGCAGTGGGTGGGTCAGCGAAAGGCGGCTCGCGGGCGGGGCGGCGGGTGAGCCTGGAGGCTCCGACGGATCTCGCTGCCGCGCCCGGGTACGGGGCTCGACGGCTGTACCAGGCGTATTTGGCGGCTTGGAATCGGCATGTCGACTCGGTGCTGACGGGGCCGCAGTTCGCGGTGCTGTCGGCGGTGCGGGCTTATCCCGGGTTCGATCAGACCGCGTTGGCCAAGGCGGTCGCGCTGGACACGTCGACGATGGCTGATGTGTGCCGGCGGTTGGAGAACCGAGGGCTCATTGCCCGGGGGCCTGCGCCGCATGATGCGCGGGCGAAGGTGCTGACGTTGACGGATGACGGGTTGGCTGCGTTTCGCGAGGTGACTCGGCGGACTCGGAAGCTGGATCAGGCGTTGCTTGCGGGGTGTCCGGAGGAGCGGCGGGGGGAGATCGCCGGGATGTTGAATGAGTTAGGGGCGTTGTGGGAGGCGGTTGCTGAGCGGCCGGAGATTTGAGGGTTTTTCGGNCCTGGCGGCGACATCGGCTTTTGGTTGCGTGGGGCACCCCGAAGGTTGATTGTGCTGACGGTTCGGGGGTGCTTGTCAAGGCGGGAAAGATGCCTTGACAAGCACCCCCGAACCGCAGGGGAGCTTCGTATCGGGGTGCGGGGGAGGGGCTGGGTGCCTCGATCGTTGGGTGCGCTGGCTGCGGTTTGGTGGCGGGTGGCTGGTGGGGTTCGCGGGCTGCGGTTTGAGGGGTGTGCGTGGCCGGTCGGGTGCGCGCGTTGCGGTTGCGGGGTGCGTGTGGCTGGTTGGGTGCGCGCGTCGCGGTTGGGGGTGCGGGTGGCTTGGGTGGTTGGTCGCGTTGGGCTCGCAGCGTGGGTTGTGGCCCAATGAGGCCTTCTCGGTAGGGCGGTAGGCGGGGTGCTGCAACGGTGCTCGTCAGGGCGGGCACGGTGCTGACGGCGAGGCGGGCTGCGTGGCTTTCTCCTCTGGAAGTCCGTGAAGACATCCCTGGGTTTTGTTTGTCAAG
>NZ_SDLT01000083.1 GCF_004522235.1 Amycolatopsis nivea | reverse complement strand
CGCAATGCCGAACCGGGGCCAAATCACGATGCCACGGCCAACCACTTGCCCGCGTCCACGAACATGCCATGAAGCTTGCGTTCTGACAGATACAGCAGCTCGCGCATCAGGTCATCGTAGCGACTCGCTCCGGTCAGGTGATCTGTAACTGGTTGAACCGGTTCGTAGGGCGGAAGTGGTCGTCACGCGCACACTCCCCACGCGAGCGGAACCTGGTCTCCTTGTCCTAGCTCGCTCGACTAGCAGACTGTCCCTGTTCCGTCGCCGGAACAGCCAGATGATGACCTTGAATTGTGCAACAGCTGTATAGATGCATAAGGTGCATATTTGATGACAGGGTCAAGTAATGAGCCTGATCGCCCCGTCCTCGTTCTCGAGCCCTGCCAAGATCGACGGCAGCGCGGGCAGTACCTCGTCGTCGACGACGAGGTACTGCTGCTCGGCGCACAGTCCTGTGTGCTGGAAGCTCGCGAGTAGGTCGCCCAGTGCTGGCGGGGTGAGGGCTTCGATGTTCCGCGCGACTTGGCGGCATTGCTCAATTTCTTCCAGGGAAGACGCGGAGTCCGCGGTGACTCTGCGCCACAGATCCAGGTCCATGCCGATCGAGGTGATCGTACGCCTGGTGGCCCGCTCGGCACGGCCGATGATCCCGATGCCGTCCGGGTCCAGGTCGCACCACCCCGCCAGGGGGATGCCGGGAAATCTTGCGATGAAGCGGTGCATGAGTCGCCGGTATACCCTTCCGGCCACACGACGAGCCATCGTCGGTGGACGTCAATGTTCTTGCAGACCTGTTCGAAGTTCTCGTGGTTTTCCACCAGGAGCAGACCGCGCGGCCGCGTGTCGAGGATGTCCGCCTTCAGGAGCGCGCGGAGAGGAAGGCAGATCTACGGCATGGCGAGGTGCGCCAGTGCGACGGTGACTCCGTCCACCACCCAGGTGAGCGGGCCGCGCATCTGGATGGGCTGGTCCCTGAGTTCGATCGCCTCCTAGAGTGACTTCCCGATCAGGTTCTGGAACGCTGCTTTGGACCCTGCGGACCATCGTTTCGAACTGTCGAGCGCGGTCGTGGGCTAGCTTCGCTCGGAGATCGGTTTTCCCTTGTCGACGCGTTCGTAATAGACCTGCTGCGACGCGCAGGGCCGAGTTGTACGGCTTCCAGTGAGTCGATCCGGTCCGGGTTCCGTTCGACACCACGAACTTGTCTTCCTTGCCCAAGGAATGCAGCAAGAGCAGTTCATCGGCGAGCTCTGGGCTACCGGCTATCGCTTCCGCGAGGGAATACCGAGCCCGTAGTACCTCCTGTTGTCTGGCGATCCGCTGGTACCTGGCGTGCCCGGAGTGGGTGATGGTGCTGCCGCCGGTTTCGATGAGCAAGCGCCGCAGACCTATTCCCAGCGCTCCGGTGCGGAGGACCCGGTCGGCCACGGTCAGCTTGACTTCGCCTCGGCGACTGCACGCTTCCCGGCCGAAGAGGCCGTGGATGTCGTTTCACTCTTCGTCGGTGAGACCCGTGAGCCGCAGAGGCGAAGCGAGTTTTCCGTTGTTCCAGAGCCGTTCGTGCGCGGCGGCGCAAAACCGTCTGCCGCCGGCTGACGCGCCCCAACCGGCCACTTCGTCGGCGACTCCGGGCGGTAGCGGTGCTGTCGCCGCCGAGCGGAGTTTAGGCGATGACGTCATCGTCGGCGGGCACGGCGAGCGGGTCGGGCAGGCGGTGGTCACGTTTTCCGTCCTAGATGAACGGCGTTGCCAGTACGCCTTCCTGGCCGGGGTCTCGGAACAGTTCGTAGGTGGCTACTCCCGGCACTTCTTCATGAAAACCCCGCTCGTCGTGGCTGGTCATGACGAAATCCAGGTCGAGGTCCGTGGGCAGGCCCATGCAGTGCCCGCGCATCTCGGCGTCGATGCCAGCGAAGGCCTCGTCGAGGTAAACCGGGTGCGGCGCGGTCGGCTCGAGTGCCTGGTAGTGCGCCGCGGCGGCGACGAACAGCGGGAGTTGCAGCATCACGGCCTTCTCGCCGCCGGACCCCTGCTGGTGCATGCCGTCGGTTAGGGCACGCCAGGGCTCGCTGGCTTTGCGCACCCGGATCCGGAACCGGCACCAGCTGCGGTAGCCGAGCGCCTCGCGCAGCCGCGTCTTCCAGTCGTCCGGCGAGTCCCGGTCGCGAACGGTCTCCACCCGCTTCACGAGGAAGTCGATCAACTCGGTGCGACTCTCGCGCGCGAGGTAGCGAGGTGCCTGGCTGTCGAGCAGGCGGCGCGTGCGCCGTGTCCTCGCCCACCTCCGGATCGGCGTCCCACTTCAGCTCCATCAACAAGCCGGAAGCGGTCGGGCGCTGGCGAAGCAGGAAATTCATCCGATCGACGAGCTGCAGCGCCTCTCGGCGGCAGCTGCGCAGGTGCTCGCCAACCTTGCCGACGAGCACCTTGCCGAAGAGCTCGGGTTCCCGGCCGTCCAGCAGCGTGCGCCGAGTTTTGATCTCGTCGCTCAGGATCCCCGCATCCGCACCTGTGGGGTTCCAGAAATCGGTTCAAGCGCCGGACCTGCGGAAACAGACACGTTGCGGGCAGGGCATGAGCGCCAGTCGGGACGCTGCGTGTGTTGTATCTGGTCTTCCTCCGGCTGGTGGGTCTGCTGGTGTTGCTCGGTCGTTCGTCGGCGTGGAAGGACGTCGAGTTGCTGGTGCTTTGCGACGAGGTGGCCGTGCTGCGGAGAGGCAACGCGAAGCCGCGCCTGGACTGGGCCGACCGGGCGGTGATTGCTGCGTTGGTCCGCCTACTGTCCACAGGATTGCGGCTGCGCCGGTTGGTCACTCCGGCCACGATCCTGCGCTGGCACCGGCGTCTGGTCGCCGGAGAGTGGACGCCTGCCGTCGGGCCGGACCCTGCCTCGATACCAAAGACGGTTACTCAGCGTAAGAAGAATGGTCCAATGGATGAGATAGGCGGGCGCGACACGCGAAGCGTTGTGCAATCCGCGGGAGGTGGGGGCCATCTTCGATGAGGTTCGGGAGCGCTTCGGCGAATGTGGTTGGCTGCCGCTGTGACGGATTCCGAACCCTTGACTTACTCGGTGATCAACCGTGGGCTCCGAGCGTCGCGGGTGGTGATCGTTTTCGACGGGGGTAGTGAATGGACCTACTGGGCACGCCGGGCGCTGTTTCTGGCTAATCAGGTCTGGGGAGGTGTCGGGTTCGCGCTGGTCCCGCACCGAGACGGTGTGGTCGATCCGGCCCTATTGCACGCCTGCCGCGCCTACGACCCGGACTACGTGGTTGCCTTCGGGCGCACACTTTCCGAGATCGACCATTTCGAGCCCGGGAAGCTCCAGATCCGTGGTGCCGACGGCGCCCCGTTGACCGGCGCAGATCGCGCGGCGGCATTGGCCAGAGCCGACAGGGAGCCCGGCTCCGCTCCTTCCGAAGCCGATACGCGAGCCCGTGATGTGGTGTCGAGCGTTTGCTCGCCGTACCAGTTCGACAGTGCGGAACCACTGCTCGACGACGTTTTTCTGCTGGACTGCCCATCGCCTTCGTTTCCCGCGGCGATCGAGGTCCCCGGAGCTCACCAGGGTCACGTTCTTCAGTGCCCGCCTTCATGGGACGGTCTGCTTGGAGTGGCGATCGCGTCCAAGGTCGGGATGGTCGAGCCGCCAGACCTCAACGCCACCACACCACCGGAAAACCCGGAGGCGTCGTCGGAGCTGACTCGTTGGTTGCTTGGCCAGCCAGCTGGCCCCCTTCCGCGCGAGTTGCTGTGGTTCCCGAACGGCATCGCAACCGGAGTGTTGACTGAGCAGTCTCGACATGCGTTCGACCGGACGATGGCCGGCCTTACCCGGGTGACTTCCACCACTTACCGGGACAGGATCGACACTGCGGTGCTGGGCGACACCGCCGAGGATTTCGCGCTCGCGCGACTTCGTGACCTGACCTACGGCCGCACGGTCTGGCTGCCGAGCATCCTCGGCACCGAGGACGTCACGCTCGCCTATCCCATCGTCGCCAAGCTGCACGGTTCGGCTGGCAGATCGCGCGGGTGGAAACATGAGGCGCTGACCATCACTTCGGTCTCCCGACCGCACGAAGAAGTGATTGACTTTCGCGAACGGTTGGTAGCTAGTGCAGCGGGCACCTTCCGTGCTGAGTCTGCCGCCGCTGACGGGGTTCACGTGATCCCGGCCGTCGAGGCGGATTGGCCAGCAAGCGGCTTCACCCATGTCGCGGTGCAAGAGCAGTTCGACGACGTGCTGCCCGTGCCGACATTCACTGACGAGACCGGCACAACCGAAATGGTGGCACCCCTGCCCGCGCCGTCGTTGAACGATGCGGCGCTCGCAGCCCACCGGGGTCTGGCCTGGCAGGTCGATGTCACCTGGGCGGGCAGCCATTCGATTCGCGGTCGCCGCGTTGTGGGCAGCGAACTGTTCGGTGCCAGGACCCACGAGTGGCTCACGATGGCACGGGCCAGCCGTAGCGGGATCTCCCACCGTGCTGAGCGTTTCGACTTTGTGCCGGCCGGCACTCAAACCGTGAACCAGCTCGCTCGGCCGACACTGCGGAACCTCAGCCTGGCCGGTTACGTCAATGCAAAGGCCGCCGAACACGACATGACTACCCGGGTTAGCGACGCCGGGCAGCGCACCGCTCAGCTGACCCGGATGCTTGGCGGCCGTCGTGAATTTGCCTCATTGTTCGGCGGGCCGCTGCTTCCCGCGCTCCACGACCTCCTGCCGGCGAGCTCCTCTGTCGAAGAGGCCTACCCGGATGGACGTGGCGTCGTATTGCGGGTCGGAGAAGGCGTGCTGAGCTTCGACGGTTTCGTCGACCGCACTGACAGGCTGTCCGACAAAGAGGTTCGCGGCGAGCTCGACCGCGCGTTGCGCGCGCGGGTCCTGCGCCGCGGACTGGTGTTGCGCTGTGCCGTGTGCCAGAGCAAGCAGTTTCTGATCATCGACAAAGTCGCCCAGACTTGGCGCTGCGAGCGCTGCGACAGCGGGAACGAGTTGGACCACAGCGCCTGGCACCACTCCACGTGCGAACCCGCATGGTTCTACGGGTTGCACCCGGTGGCACAGCACTTGCTCCGGGACCACGGCGACGTGGTCGCGCTGCTGTCAGCTCGTCTGTCTGCGCCGTCGCAGGGCCGCCCTGTGCGGTACCAGGACCTTATGGAATTGGAGTTCCTGAAAGACAACGAGCCGCAGGTCGAAGTTGACTTGATCGCCTACCGCGAGGACGCCCTCATTGTGGCCGAATGCAAGTACAGCGATGACTTAGGTGGCGGCGTGAGAGTCAAACGGCGCGCCGAGATCGACAAGAAGTGCCGGGCCGCGGCGTGGGTTCAGGCCGATCAGTTGGTGTTCGCGACCACTGCCTCAGCCTGGAAACCGAGCGCTGTCGGGGCGATTAGTGCAGCTGTGCGCGGTTTCGAGGGCTGGTCAGCCTGCAGCCGGCCCGCCGTACGGCTTATCACCGGTCTGGGAACAAATTCCTCCCACGAAGAAGTCATTAGACCTGGCTCCTGACGGCACTTCTCTCGTGATTCTCGCCTCGCGGACGTGCTCGTCATGCCGCGACTTTGCTCGTGCCCAGCCACGACGCGGTGCGGTGGCACAGGGATCCGTCAGTTAACGAGCTCGAGGGGCACCGTGTAAGAACACGTTCTCGATAACGGTGTCCGCGCGTCAGTCTCGTCTTGCGGCAAACGCCCTCGTCTGCCAGTGAGCGGCTGCTCGCTATTTAGCTGATCACCCCCAGCAGCGGACATTTTCGGGGAAGTGAACTCTCTTGTGTATTGCGGATGGCGGCGTTGGCTGGGATTGAGATCCCGAAGCTGTACGGGGAGTTGCCCACAGGCGATGGTCACACCCAGTCACCGCGATGGCTCAGTTGCCAACTCGGTCCACGTGCGCAGGAAGTGGCTTTCCATGCCACCTGGGTGAGCGCTTCGCACGATGACCTGGTCGTCGCCAGGAGAACGGAACATGGCGAGGACCTCGTCCTCCAGAAGGCAGATCCCGTATTCGCCGCTACCGTCGATGTAGACACCGGCCGGTCGCCCGGCCGCCCAGAGCGCGCGTATCTTGCGTCGCAGAACTGCGACGGCCCCGCTGGACAGGATGACTCGGTCTCTCCTTCCGCCGAAGTGGAGAGGCGGATAGGCGATGTCCAGTGCTGCAGGGACGGCTTGGGTGTAGCCGTCCAGCAGGCGATCCGCAGGAATGGCGTCGATCATGGCTGACAGTGCGGCGGGATCGGCGTCGGGTTCACAAGGCAGATCGAAGGTAGCGTGGAGCAGGGCTGTCAGTCCCACGAGAGCACCTCGCCGCCGGTGGGCAACGTGCGCTGCGATCTCCAGTCCTCCCCGCGCGTTGTAGATCGTTTGAGCGACGATCTCCCGTAGGTCGATCTCAGGTGCGATCGTCAGCAGTCCTTCGTCGAGCGCCTGTGCGTTCTGGAATGCGGCTTCAACCAGGGTCTTGTGCAGCGGGCTGGTATTGCCGACGAGGTCATCGCCGATCCACGTGACGAGCTGCCGGATCACGTCCGGATCCTCGGTAGGTTCGCCACCGTTGCTCGGCCCGATGACAAGCTGTGGTGGGCGTGTCGCAGTGTCGGCGAGCGATGCGGCGAGCTGCAGTTCGGTCATGGGAACGGCCAAGTCGGCGCGTGCCCAGGCCAAAAGCGAACGGATCCGGTTGCGGACGAGCGGGTCTGTCTTCACCTGGTACGCCTTGGCGTATGTCCACAATCGCGCGAGCCGAAACCCGAGGCGGGAGAACCACTGCGCGCCAAAGGCCGGGATCTTCTCGTCTGGCGCGATGGTGTCGATGACCTTCAACGCGAAATCGGGTGTGTGAGTGCCGATCACGGTTCCTGCGAGCTCGCCACAAGTGTCGGCGAGTCGTACCGGGTTGGTGAGCAGGTCACGGGTGTAGTCGCCGATGAGGCCCCAGGAGTTGAACACGACCGGGACGGCGTATCGGTCCATGATCGGGCCCGTGCTGCGGTGACGCTGGTCGCTGCGCATGTCGCGCCAACTGCCGGTGCGGTGCCAGCTGACGGTTCCGTGCGATGACAGGAACCGTGTCGCGGCATCGAGTTCAGGCGAGGAGGGATGCCAGCGGTCGCCGCAGCCGAGTTCCGCGACGCGCTTGTGCAGGGGCGAGCGCGTCATCGCGCCGAGGAAGTAGTCCGCTTTCGCGGCACCGAGGAAGCCTGCCGGATTGACCCGCGCGACGGTGAGTCCGGCAGGCTCGATGGACCCGATGGGGTAGTCGCTGTTCTCCCAGGCGAAGCCGAAACCAGTGACGCCGCCGCGGTCTGCCTCACGCCCGATCAGGTCTAGCGCGCTTCCTAGCAGACATTCCGTCGAGACGGGATCGGCGTGGGGGTCGTGCGGGGTGAACCTCAACGTCATGGTGTCGATATGGCGTGCGGGGATGACGTCCTGCCCCAGGCTCGTCCATCCCGACGGAAGCCGGACAGTGAGTTGCAGGGATTCATCAGCCTCGAGGCAGAGAATTCTCAGCCCGTGCCAGGTGATCAACGACGAGAGCGAGTGGTCCAGCAGCGGCGCGTAATCCGTGGAGACCACGACGAAGCAAATGTCCGTCCGAGCCGAGAACGGCAAGTGGTTGCGCAGCTCTTGTTCATAGGCGAGCAGTTCGGTGATCGTCTCTCGCGCGGTGGCCTTGGCTCGCTTGATCTCGAACACCACCACCGAACCTGTTTCCGGTGACACGTAGAGCAGGTCGGCGTACAGCTTTTCAGACCGGTCGAGAGAGATCGACCGCGTGTAGTTGGACACCGGCGTAAGCTCAACGAGCCGGTCGCGTACCATCAACGCGGCATCGGCCACCCGATGGAGGACGATGTCGTCCAGGAGCAACAGCCTCTCGCTTCCCTGCACCTGATCCAGTGCGACAGATTCCACCTCGTCCCAGCCGGCGATGCTGCCGACTAGTCGACCGTCGCCGATCAGCTTGTCTACGAAGCCCTGTAATTCCTTTTCCAGCACAGTTCTCCCCCATGTGGTTATGCCCCTTGATGCCCGTCAGCGCGGCAACGCTTGACGAGGAAGTCGATCTGCGTCGGCTAATGTGCTCCGGCAGTTGGCGCTTGCTCGACGCTGACGAGGACTTCGCCGACGCGGGCACCGCTTCAGCGGAGCCGCGAACAGCGAACGCCTCGATCCGCCGCGTGCGGACGGTCTCGGAGCCCTCGATCTCGATCGCTTTGCGGCGGCCGAGCACGTCGCGCAACTTCTGCAACCGGAACGTCCGTCCAGTCTGAAGGATGAGTCAATAAGGAGGTCATCGGCGACATGATCACATCTGATCGCTCGCAGCGAAGCGGACTGCCACTGACACTCACCCGAATAGAGCACACCTTCTGTGCGTCGAGTGCTCGTCGCGGAATCCGTCGATGCTCGACCTGGTCATTAGCCAGCGGCTGGCCGCCCTCGCCAGTCGCTGGCTGAAGCGTTCCGCCCCCCGGCCCCGGTTCCGCGGCGCAGGCTTGCACCACAGGATGTCGCTTTGGCACGTCGGAAGAGTTGCATGCATGGTTAGTCGATAGCTGTCTCGCTTGGTCGGCTTATGGTGTGTTAGTGACTAACTCAGGCCCGACTTTTCGGCTTGTCTGAATTGTTCTATTTGTCTTGTTGTGAAGTTGGCATGGACATCGCTGCCTGGAATTCTTGGCTGTTTTGTAACCTGACGTCGAATGCTCCGTTTGGCGTATTTCCTTAAATTGGTTGATTAGGCAAAGTAATCCCGGGTTCGTCGGGGGCCCAGCGTTTGCGGCTGGTTGCTCTGGGCGAGGGGGATGTCGTGCGTGGTCGGGTTGTGCGCTGGCGCGCTTTTTTCGTTGCGGCGACGGTGGTGTTGGGCACCGCGACAGTGGTCCAGACCGGTGGTTCGGTAGCTGCGGCGGCTGTTCCTGACACGGCGGCGGACGAGGTGACTGCGGCTGCTTACGCACGCGAGGGCGACAAGCAGGTCGAGGTTGCCTCGGAGACGACCGAGACCACGCAGGTGCTCGCGAATCCCGATGGTTCGTGGACGATGACGCAGTACGTGCATCCCGTGCGGGTGAAGCAGGGGACTGCCTGGGTTGCGGTCGATTCCACGCTGGTGCAGCGATCCGACGGCACGATCGGCCCGAGGGCCGCCGCGATCGATCTCGCGCTCAACCCGGGTGGGGCCGGTTCCGCGGCGACACCGATCGTGAAGGCTGGCGCGCAGGACAAGGCGGTCGGGCTGAAGTGGACGGCCGACTTGCCGAAGCCGCGTCTGGAGGGCGACACCGCGACTTACGCGGAAGTGCTTCCGGGCGTGGACCTGACGGTGAAGGCGGCAACCGAGGGCTACACCGAGAACCTGGTCATTAAGACAGCGGACGCGGCGAAGAACCCCAAGTTGCGCGAGATCGCGTTCGGTCTGTACACGAAGAACACATCCGTTTCCGTCGCGGAAGGCGAGGGCCGCGGCACGCCGGCGCAACCGAAGCCGACCGACGGCCTGCAAGTGACGGACGGTTTCGGCAAGGTGCTGTTCGCCGGTGACGCATCGCGGATGTGGGACTCGTCGGGGGTCGGATCGCCCGCTGAGCAACAGCTTGGCGAAAGCGGCGGCCGTCGTGAGGCGGTGATGGGCTTCCAGCTCGCGGCGGACAAAGTCACGATCGCTCCTGACCAGTCGTTCCTGGACGATCCGGCGACGCGGTACCCGGTCTCGCTCGATCCGGACAACTGGTGCACGTCCTGCGGCATCCAGTCTCATGTGGTCGTTCAATCCGGTTACCCGGACGCGCACAACTGGAACGCCTCCACCGGTGACCTCTCCGATCTCAAAGCAGGGTACGAGGATTACGACCGGGCCGGGACGTCACGGTCCTACATCCAGATGAACACCTCCCGGCTGGGCGGCACGGCCATCCACAGCGCGACGCTGAACACGACGGTGCTGCACAGTTACAGCTGCAGCCCGCGGCCGACCGGACTGTGGATCTCGAACCCGGCCGACCCCGGGACGACGTGGAACCTGCAGCCCGGCTGGTCCTACCACGTGTCGGACATGAACGTCGCGAACTGCCATGACGCAGGCAACGTGGCGGGCCAGTTCGACGCGACCGGCGCAGCGCGGGACGCGGCGGCGAACTACTGGCAGAGCACGTGGTTCGTGCTCGCGGCCGCCAACGAGGGAGACGGTACCGCGGCGTGGCGCCGGTTCGCGCTGAACCCGTATTTCCAAGTGAACTACAACTCGTACCCGAACCCGCCGGCGAATCTGTCGATGCAGCGCGGCCTCCTCCCATGTGTCACCGGCCCGAACCGGCCGTGGGTGTTCACAAAAACCCCGCAGCTGGCCGGCCAGGTGTCGGACCCAGACGGCGGCACGGTGCTGGCGAAGTTCGGCGTCGCGTTCGGCGCAGTAGGGCACAACGTCTACAGCCACGACAACGGCGCGAACCTCGTCGCAGTGGGCACCGCAGGACCGAATCAGCGCGCGACCGCTCAACTGGCGGCCGTTCCAGCGGGCTGGATCAACGACGACGGTATCTACAACTGGTCGATGCAAGCGACCGACGGCGAGTTGTGGACCAACTGGGTCGGCAACTGCGAGTTCACTGTGGACTCCAAAGCACCGCACGCCCCGAGCGTCACGATGACCGGCACTCCACCGGTGAATCAGGGGGACACGGCGGCCTTCTCGGTGCGCGTCGACATGGCGACCGCCGGTCTCTACGACATCGACCATTTCATCTTCACGACCGATGGTTCCGAGCCGCAGGTGCAGGGCTCGCTGACCGCGCCCGCCACACAAGGGACTGACGCCGGGGGCGCGTTGATCGCGACGACGAACCTCAGCACCACCGCGGTGAACGGCAACCAGAACCTGATCCGCGTCAAGGCAGTGAACAAGGCAGGCACACCAGGCCCGGTGGCGACGTGCGTGGCTGACGGTCATCTGGACGGCCCGTCCTGTTCGTATCACGTGCAGCCGGTGACGCCGGGCACGAACCTGGCCGGCGCGTGGTCACTGGACGAGACCGGCGGCACCACCGCAGCGGACACCGCATCGACCACGCCGGGCAACAGCGGCGTCGCCGTGCACAATGCCGCGCTCAGCGGCGGAGCGGCTTGGTCGGCCGGTTACAACCAGGGCAATAGCTGGTCGCATCCCGACGCGAACGGATACGGCGAGGGCGCGAAGGGAGCCTTGAGCCTCGACGGCACGTCAGGCTTCGCTCAGACCTCGGGGCCGGTACTCGACACGACGAAGTCGTTCTCGGTCGGCGCGTGGGTGAAACTGACCGACACCACCCACTCCCAGACCGTGCTGGCGCAGGACGGCACGCTCACTGACCCGTTCCTGTTGCAATACAACAAGGAAAGCAACGCGTGGGTCATGCGCATGACCACCGGCGACAACACCGATCTCAACGACGCCAGGGCGATCGCGAGCGGCGCACCGCAGCTGGGCATCTGGACTCACCTGACCGCGACCTACGACGCGAAGACGAACATAGCCACGCTGTATGTCAACGGCGTCAAGCAGGGGACGGTCGCTGCGCACCCGTGGGCCGCGACCGGGCCGATGCTGATCGGTGCCAGCAAGTGGAACGGCAGCAGGATCGACTATTTCCACGGCCAGATCGACGACGCACAGGTGTGGCAGCGTGTGCTGTCGGCCTCGGATGTGCACGACTTCGCCAACGTTGGCGTGCTGGTCGCCGCGTATGGCCTTGCCGAGGGATGCGGTCCTGAGCTGACGAGCTCGACCTCGCGCGTGCCCTCCCAGCAGGTGAACTGGCAGCTCGACGAAACCGCGGGCGCAGTGGGACACGACACCAGCGCGTTCGGCAACGACGTGAGCATGTCCGGTGGCTACAGCTGGGTGCCGGGCCACTCCGGCGGCGCGGTGCACTTCGACGGTGCGACCGGAACTGGCACGTCGTCCGGACCAGTCGTGAACACCGCCGGCTCGTACACCGTGTCGGCGTGGGTGAAACCTGACGATCTCAACGGCACTCAGACGGTGCTGACACAGCCGGGCAGCCACGCGGAAAACTTCGTACTGCGCTACGCCAAGGACGTCGGGCACTGGGTCTTCGGCGTGAACTCCGCGGACGACTCCGCCGCGACGATGCGGTGGGCAGTCGGGACGAGCACGCCGTCGGCCTCGACGTGGACGATGGTCTCCGTCGTGTTCGACACCGACACCAAGCAAGCGCGGCTCTACGTCGACGGCAAACGCGAAGCGACCATCACCGCGCCTACGGCATGGGGCGCGACCGGCAACGCGCTACTCGGGGCAGAACCAGGTGCTGTGAACCTGTTCAAGGGAGCCGTGGACCAGGTCGGTGTCTGGGCGACCGGGCTCAACGACGACCAGATCGCGGCGATGGCGGGGTACAGCTACTACGAGTCGGTCGGGCAGCGGGCGAGCAGCGCCTCCGGCGGCGTTCAGCTCACGGCAACTCCCGACGCCGGAGGCAACCCGACCGCGTGTGCCGCGCAGTTCGACAATTCCTGGAGCGGCCAGGTCGACGTCCCAAAGCCGGCGAACTTCCGCACGGACAAGTCGTTCACCGTGGAAGCTTGGGTCAGCCACACCTGGACCGCTGCCGACGTCTCCGCCATCGGTGCGGTCGATCCGTACGCCCGGGCTGTGGCCGGCGGGAACGACGCACAGTACTCGCCGTTCCTCCTCGGCTATCGCGCCGTGGCCGACAGCGCGGGGAAACTGCACGGGAAGTGGAGTTTCCTGCTCTCCACGTCGGCGACCAGCGACGGTGCCTGGTACGCGCTCAGCGACGCGGACGTCGCCGACAACACATGGACACACCTGGCGGTCTCCTACGACGCCACGACCCACATGGTCACGCTGTACGTCAACGACGTGAAGCAGAACTTCTTCCTCAACACCCAGGACGGCAGCGGCGTCTCCGGCCGCGACGGCAGCAGCGGCCTGTTCCTCGGCCGCGGAATCTGGGGCGGCAACCGATCGGACGAATGGTACGGACGGCTCGCGGGCGTCCGCGTGTACTCCGGCGTTCGCGGTGCCGCCGTCGTCGGCAACGACTTCACCAAAGACGACCCGCGCCTGCTGTTCCGAGGCTGACTTCCTTCCGTGACGCGACTTTCGAGGCTTGAGGGCAGGTTGACCATGCGTGGACGCATTCGGACGAGACGGTGGACCAAGGTCACGGCCGGCGCGGTCGTGGTGGTGCTGACGGCCGCGGCGCAGCAGGCGGTGTCCACCGGGGCCGCGAATGCCGCCAGCGGGTGGCACGGCCTCGGATGGGACCTTCCCGCGACACAGCAAGCGAAATCAGTTCCCGGCAAGGACGGCGGTCTCGCGGATCACCCGGCCCCGCCCCCGTCCGCGCCGCTGCCGGCAGTGTCCTGGCCCAATGCGTCCACCGCGGATCTCAATCTGCCGGAAACCGGTGCCGCGAAGGCGGTTTCGGGGGGCACACCCCCGGCAACGGTGAGCCGTGCGGCCCGCGGTGGTCACGGTCCGGGCAAACTCCGGCTTGAGATGCTCGACCGTGCCGCGACGGAGCGCGCAGGCATTAGCGGTGCGCTGTTGAAGTTGTCGCCGGTCGAAGGCGACACGGCCGGTCCGCTCGACCTTTCGCTCGACTATCGGTCCTTCTCCGGGGCCTACGGAGCCGATTACGGCTCGCGGCTGCGGCTCGTGCAGTACCCCACATGCATTCTCACCACGCCAGATCAGCCGCAGTGCCAGACGAAAACGCCGCTGCCATCGGCCAACGACACCAAGACCGACCGGGTCTCCGGACAGGTCGCTTTCGCACAGCAGAACACGGCAACGGTGGTGGCCGCGGAAGCCGACGACAAGGGCGACGGCGGGGATTTCAAGGCCACTGACCTCAAACCGGCGGGTTCATGGAGTTCCGGCGGTTCGACCGGTGCATTCACCTACTCCTACCCGCTCAACCTCCCCGCCGGACCTCACGGAAAAGGACCCGGACTGAGCCTGGACTACTCGTCCGATGCCGTCGACGGCTTGACCTCGGCCACCAACAACCAGGCTTCACCGGTCGGCGACGGCTGGACGCTCTCGGGCGGCGGCTACATCGAACGGTCCTACAAGTCCTGCGCCGACGACCTGGGCGGCAACAACGGCCAGAACAAGCAGAACGGCGACCTGTGCTGGTTCTCCGACAACGCCACCCTGTCTTTCGGCGGCAGCAGCGACATGCTGGTCAAGGACAAGGATTCTGCGAACAGCTGGCACGCGAAAATCGACAAAGGCTCGAAGATCGAGAAGATCACAGGTGCGGCCAACGGCACGCAGGGCGGCGAAGCGTGGAAACTGACCACGATCGACGGCACCCAGTACTACTTCGGGCTCAACCACTTGCCCGGCTGGCAGAACGGCAACGCCGAGACTCACTCGGCGTGGACCGAACCCGTCTACGGCAACAACCCGGGCGAACCGTGCTACCACTCGGCATTCGCTGATTCGCTGTGCGGCAACCAAGCGTGGCGCTGGAACCTCGACTACTCCGTCGACACCCACGGCAACGCCACCGTCTACTACTACGACAGCGAAAACAACGCCTACGCCGTCAACAACAACACCGCGGCCCCGACCGCTTACGTGCGCGGCGGCTATCTTTCCCGGATCGAATACGGCTTCAACACCCGCGTCGCGGGCGTCTACTCGACACCGCCCGCCCGAGTTCTCTTCGACACCGCCGAACGATGCCTGCCGACTGGGATTGACCCGTTTTGACGGACAGGGTCGTTGAGGTGT
>NZ_SDLT01000082.1 GCF_004522235.1 Amycolatopsis nivea | reverse complement strand
CGGTGGATCCAGGTCAGATTCCCTCAAGGAGTCCTTCACGGGCAACACTCCCGCGCGGCTCAGACGGACTGCCGGGGCCGCGGCGAAAGCACGTCCTCTCCGTAGATGCCCTGCAGCCAGTTGGTCTGGTAGATCGTGTCGAGGTAGCGCTCGCCGAGGTCGGGGGCGACGGCCACCGCGGTCAGGTGGTGCGCGTCGTGTTCCGACAGCCAGCTGGTGGCGCCGCTGACCACCGTCCCGGTCGAGCCGCCGAACAGGAATCCGTTGCGCGCCAGCCGGTGGCACGCCCGCACCGAATCCGGCTCCTCGACCAGCACCACGTCGTCCACATAGGACTCGTCGAGGATCGCCGGGCGCACGCTGGTGCCCAGCCCGGGCAGCATCCGCCTGCCCGCCGGGCCGCCGAAGGTCACCGAGCCGACGCTGTCGATCGCGACGATCCGCACCGGCCGGTGCCATTGCCGGAAGAACCGCGCGCAGCCCATGAGGGTGCCCGTGGTGCCCGCGCCGACGAACAGCACGTCGAGATTCGGGAACGCGGCGGCGATTTCCGGCCCGGTGCGGTGGAAATGCGCTCCCCAGTTGTCCGGATTGGTGTACTGGTTGAGCCACACATAGCGCTCGTCGGAGGCGCACAGCATCCGCACGTGGCCGATGCGCGCCCCGAGGAAACCGCTTTCCGGATCAGGTTCGGTGATGATGTGCACCTCGTTGCCGAGCGCCTCGATCGCGCGGCGCGTCGCCAGGTTGCAGCGGGAATCGGTGACGCACAGGAACTTGTACCCCCGGCTGGCCGCGATCATGCTCAGCGCGACGCCGAGGTTGCCCGACGACGATTCGACGATGATCGAGCCCGGCCGCAGCAGGCCGTCGCGTTCGGCCGCGTCGACCATTTCGGTCGCGGCCTTCAGCTTGATGGAACCGGCGAAGTTGAACCCCTCGCATTTGAGGTAGAGCGAGTAGCCGAAACTCCAGCGGAGGTCGACGTACAGCGCCTCCTCGTTGAAAGCTTCGGGAACGGTGATGACACGCACAGTTTTCTCCCCTTCAGGCACAGCTCAGTGGCGGACGGCGCTCAGCCGTACCGGCGCAGTTCGTGGAAAAAGTCCTCGATGACGTGCAGTCCGCCGGCGTCGGACACTCTCTCGTGGACGAAGGCCCCGACCGCGAGGTCGAGGACGCCGAGCCCGAACGGGGAGAAGATCAGCGGCCGGTCGGCGGGCGGGCTGACCCGGCCCGAGAGCACGTCGTCGAGGGTGCCGAGCAGGAAGTCCCGGCTGCCGGTGCGCTGCTCCACCAGATGCGGCGACGTGTTGGCTTTGAGGCAGTGGTCGACGTCGTCGACGAGGTTCGCCGACGCCAGCAGGACTTCCGGGGCCAGGTCGCGCAGGGACACGTGCAAGACCAGCGGATTGTGCGAGAACCACGACGGGTCGTGCACGTGCGGTTCGCCGGCGATGGTCGCGAAGACCACCAGCTCGCTGTCGCGGATCAGGCCTTCGGCGGTCTCGTGGACGCTGATCTCGCCGGTGAAGCCGGACTGCTCCAGGTAGCCGCGGAACCCGGCGGCGCTGTCCGGGTGCAGGTCGTGCACGTTGATCTCGTCGAATTCCCAGCCGGTCCCGGCGAGGAAGGTGTGGATGTAACGGGCGATCAGGCCGACGCCGAAGAATCCGACGCGCCGGGGCCGCTGCCGGGTCCGGCTGAGCCAGTCGGCGGCGAGCGCGGCGGACGCGGCGGTCCTGGTCGCGCTGATGATGGAGCTTTCCAGGCAGGCGAACGGATAACCGGTCGCCAGGTCGTTCAGGATCAGCACCGCCGACGCCCGCGGGATCCCGGCGGCGACGTTGCCCGGGAAGCTGGAGATCCACTTCAGGCCCGCGACGTTGGTCTTCCCGCCGAGCGAGGCGGGCAGGGCGATGATCCGGTCGGCCGGACGGTCGGGGAAGCGCAGGAAATAGGAGGGCGGGTTGACCGAATCGCCGGAGCCGTGCACCCGGTACGCGGTCTCCACGAGGTCGACGACCTCGCGTTCGCGCCCGGCCAGCGCCTGCTGGACCTGGGCGCCGGAGATCACCGCGAACGGCGGCACGGCGACCGGGTCCGCCGAAGCGGATCCGGCGGTGAAAGATTGCGTGGTCACTGATTTTTCCCCTCAGACGCGAGCGAGCAATCGGAAAGCCGCACCGGATCGGCCAGCCCGACGAGCACCTCGCGCGGGCCTTCGTAGGCGTCCCGGCTGTGCGCGACGCGGACGTTGTCGACCAGCAGCAGGTCGCCTGCCTGCCACGGTTCGCGCACGGTGTGTTCCTCGTACACCTCGTTGAGCAGCTGCACGACGTCCTCGCCGATCGGGTCGCCGTTGCCGAAGCGCGTGTTGAACGGCAGGCCGTCGGCCCCGTAGATGTCGACCAGGTACTCGTGCACCTCGGGGGCCATCGTCCACTCGTTGAGGAAGGCGATCTGGTTGAACCAGCAGGGCCTGCCGGTGACCGGATGCCCGACGATCGCGTCGCGGCGCTGCCGGGTGCGCAGGCCGCCGTCGGGCTGCCACTCGAACTCGATCCGGTTGGCGCGGCAGTACTCCTCGATCGCGGAGCGGTCCTCGGTGCCGAACGCCTCGGCGACCGACGCCCCGATCTCGTCGTTGAAACTGCGGGTGAGCAGCCAGCCGTCGCGTTCGAACCGCGCGCGCAGGTCGGCGGGCAGCGAGGCCAGCACGGCGGTGGAATCGCTGACCCCGGTGACCCCGCCCGACGACGGCGGGCTGACGCAGGCGAACAGCAGCAGTCCCGGGAATTCGAGGGTGTAGCTGAGTTCGTGGTGCATGCACATCGGCTGGTTCGGCGGCCATTCGGTCGAAGAGTGCACCCCGCCGGGATAGGCCGTGCGCGGCGCGAAGGCCTCGCGCTCGGTCGTCAGCAGGTCGGTCAGCCGCCCGAACACGGCCGCGACCGCGGTCCGTTCGGCCAGCCCGAGACCGCGGACGAGCACCGCGCCGTGTTCGGCGACGAGTCTTCGCACGGTCTCCCGGTGCGTGCTCGCCCAGTCGGCCGGGTCGCCGCCCGCCTCGGCCCGCAGCACCGCGGGCAGCCCGGGAGAGAAATCCGGCTCGGGCGGGGGCGTCTTCGGCAGGAATTGGGACAACGACATCGGGGAATCCTTTCGATTTCCGCGGTTCGCGAGGGTCAGGAGTTTCCGGAAGCGGGGGACCGGCTGTCGATCAGCGCGGCCAGGTCGGCGAGCACGGGGTGCTTGGCGACGTCCTTGATCGAGACCGCGCGGTCGAGCGCGATCGCCAGCTTCACCGCGGACAGCGACGTGCCGCCCCGGTCGAAGAAGTGGTCCCGGCGGCCGACCTGGCCCGCCCGGATGCCGAGCACGTCCGCCCAGGCCGCGGCGAGCCGCTCTTCGGTCCCGGTGACCGGCTGGTCGCGGTCCTCGTCCGCGACGTCGAGCTCGGCGGCCAGCGCGGCGAGGTTCTTCTTGTCGATCTTCCCGTTGGCGGTCAACGGCAACTGCTCGCGCCAGTGGAACGCTGCGGGCAGCATGTACTCCGGCAGCGCGGCGCCGAGGTGCTCGCGCATCAGCTCGTGGTCGAGCTGGTCCGGGCTGGAGTAGAACGCGACCAGCCGCTTGCCCTGCCCGCCGCGGTCGGTTACGACCACCGCGCCGTCGCGCACGCCGGGCACCTGCAGCAGCGTGTTCTCGATTTCGCCGATCTCGATGCGGAAACCGCGGATCTTGACCTGCGCATCGCGCCTGCCGAGGAATTCCAGCTTGCCCTCGGGCAGCCAGCGGCCGTGGTCGCCGCTGCGGTAGAGCCGGGCGTCCGGGCGGTGCGGGTCGGCGGTGAACGCCCGCGCGGTGCGTTCCGGGTCGTTGACGTAGCCGCGGCCCACGCACACCCCGGAGAACACGATTTCGCCGGGCGCGCCGAGCGGGACCGGGTCGAGCCGCTCGTCGACGACGTACACACGCACGTTCTGCACCGGCGGCCCGAGCGGCACCCGTTCCCGGGTCGGCGCGCGGTCCATCACCTCGTGGTTGGTGTCGTCCGAGGTTTCGGTGAGGCCGTAGGCGTTGACCAGCTTGACGTCCGGCATCGTGGCGAACCAGCGTTGCGCCAGCTCGGTTTTGAGCGCCTCGCCGGTCACCGACACGCAGCGCAGGTCCGGCAGCGCGACCGGGTTCTTGTCCACCGCGGACAGCACGACCTCGAGGTAGGACGGCACGACCTGCAGCACCGAAACCCCGCCGCTGCCGAGTTTGCCCACGAACCGGTCGGCGTCCAGGATGACGTCCTGTTCGATCAGCAGCGTGGTCCCGCCGACCAGCAGCGCGGAAACCAGCTGCCACAACGAGATGTCGAAGCACTGCGGCGCGACCTGCGCCACCACCGAATCTTCGGTGATGCCGAGGTCGTTGATCTTGGCGTAGAGGTGGTTGACCATCCCGGCGTGCTCGCACATCGCGCCTTTCGGCTCGCCGGTGGAGCCCGAGGTGAAGTAGATGTAGGCGAGCTGGCCGGATTCGACGGCGACGCCGAGATCGTCTTCGGAGTGGTTCTCCTCGTACGCGGCGTCCACGAACAAGGTGCGCACGCCGGGCAGCGATTCGACCGCCTTGCGGAGCGTCGTCGTGCTGCCCGGTTCGGTCAGCACCAGCTCGCAGTCGGCCCTGCGCAGCGTGGTCGCGATGCGGTCGGTCGGGAAATGCGGCTCGATCGGCAGGTAGACGCCGCCCGCCTTGAACACGGCGAGCACGGCGGCCATCCAGTCCAGATTGCGTTCGGTCACCACCGCGACGACGCCTTCGCGGCGCAGCCCGCGCGCGATCAGTGCCCGTGCCAGGCGGTTCGCGCGCCCGTTGAGCTCCCGGTACGTCCACTTCCGGTCGCCGTGCACCGCCGCGATCGCGTCCGGATTCCGCGCGACATTGCGCTGGAACAGTTCGTGGCAACGGAGGTCCGGCACCTCGACGTGCGGCCCGGCGAGCCCTTCCAGCTGCAATTTGAGCTCCGCGGCCGACAGCAGGGTCGTTTCGCGGTGCGACGCGCTGACGTCGGTGCGGATCTGGTTGAGCGCGCTCAGGTGGTAGCCGAGGATGCGTTCGGCGGCTTCGGAATCCAGCACCTCGGTGCGGAAACACAATCGCAGCATCTCCAGGTCCGGTGAAACGTCCAGCCGCAGCACGGTGTCCCCGGCGAGGTCGCCGTCGGTGCCGGTCGGGTCGAAGACCGTCTCGAACGGTGGCGCGCTGATGCCGAGTTCGGCGCGCAGCTCGTCGACCGGGAAGTCCCGGAAGGCGAAAGTCTGCGCGTCGATTCCCGCGGTGTGCTCGATCAGCTCGCGCCAGGTGCCGGATCCGGTGCTGAGCCGGCAGGGCAGCGGCGCCCCGCCCGGCTCGGCGACGTAGCCGGTGCACACCTCGGTCTCGCCCGACAGCGCGGCGAGGACCTTGGCGTGCGCGGCGAGCAGCACCGAGCTCAGCGGCACCCGCAGCTGCTCGGCCAGCAGCCGCAGCGCGGCCGCGAGCCCCCGGGGGACCGGCGTTTCGTGGTCGCCGATCGCGGAGCCGGCCTCCAGCGTCCAGCGCGGGACGCCGGTGCGGCCGCCGGCGGTGAGTACTTCGCGCCAATGCTCGCGAACCGCTCCCAGTCCGGTTCTCATGGGTCGTCCTTCCCGTGATTGTCGGTGGTCCGTCACGATCTCGCCGCCGGCTGACGGCGGTCCGCCCGGATCTCGTGCGCGGGGTTCCCGCCCCAGTGCGCGCGATCCGGGACCTCAGTGCCCTTCATGAGGAAGGAATCGGGGGCGAGCGTCGACCCGTCGCCCATCGTCACGCCGTAATGCACCAGTGCGCCGACGCCGACCGTGCACCCGCTGCCGATGGAGATGCGGTCCATCTTGAAACCGCCGTCCTCCTGCGAATGGCACTGGACGACGGAGCCGACGTTCAGCGTGACGTCGTCTCCCAGGCGCACCAGCGTTTTCTCGATGATGCCCGCGCCGTCGTCGAACAGCCGCTTGCCGACCTTGATGCCGAGCAGCCGCCACAGCACGCCCTTGAACGGGGTCCCGTCGAGCACGCGCAGGTGGGCGTTCGTCGCCGCGGCTTTCCAGAACCGTTCCTGCCGCCAGAACCGCCGGTCGTAGATCGAGCAGCTCAGCGGGCGCAGCGGCCGGATCAGCACGGTGATCCGTTCGAGGGCGACGAAGAAAACCGTGCCGTACACCAGGATGGCCAGCGTGTCGAGCGCGAACAGCGGGGCGCCGATCCGGTCGTAGTAGACGTCCGTGGCCCAGGTCATCAGCAGCAGCCCGTAGAAGAACAGCCAGTGGGACAAGGCGTACAGCAGCATGCCCCCGGCGTTGTGCCGGTTCTTGGCGGCCAGCCTGCGCCGGAATTCCTCCGGGGTCTTCGGGTGGTCGAACTGGCTGTCGCGCTCCACCGAGCGCGGGATCTCGAAGCTGGGGGAGCCGAGCAGCCCGACGCCCTCGCGCACCGGGCCGTCGAGCGGCACCAGGACCTTGGTGGCGAGCAGGCAGTTGTCCCCGGTTTTGGCGCCGGCGGGGTAGACGACGTGGTTGCCGAGGAAGTTCCGCGCCCCGACGCGCACCCGTGAAAGGCGGAAGGAGGTGCTGGTGTACTCGGCGTTGACCACCGAGAGCCCGTCGGCGACCATCGTGCCCGCGCCGGCCTCGAACAGGTACGGGTTCTCGAACTTCTCCTCGAGCCCGAAATTGGACCCGGTCTGTTCTTTCTTGGAGACCCGGCAGCCCAGCGCGCGCAGGAAGTGCACGATGGCCGAGCTGTCGCCGAGCAGGGTCTTGAAGAACCGCAGGTTCGTGAGCACGCGGATGGCGCGGTGCGCGGTGTAGCGGAGCGTGTAGAGGGGGTAGACCTCGCCGGGTTTGAGCGCCAGGTTCAGCAGGCGCGGCACCAGGGTGACGATGAGGAACCCGGTGAGCCGCAGGCCGAAGTACAGGACGAAGGAGACGACGAGGGCTTTCCCGTAGAACTTCGGGGAGGTGAAGTCCATGACGGCCGAGCCGAGGCCCATCGCCGGGCTGAGGTTCGGCAGCGTGTTCACCAGGAAGCTGAGCAGGCCGAGCACCAGCGGAGCCAGGAGGAGGACCGCGGTCAGCGTCTGGCGCACGGCGAAGAACGCCCGCCGGACGCTGCCGCAGGCTCGCGGTTCGACGCGTCGGTAGACCACGTCGGCGGGGACGGCGGGGACGCCGTGCCAGCTCTGCCCTTCCGGAACCGCCTGCCCGGCGTGCAGCGAGGAGGCGTGCCCGAGCTGGGCGTTGTCGCCGATCCTGGTCTCGATGTCGAGCACGGCCATCTCGCCGACGTACGCGTGCGCGCCGATCGTGACCGGCCCGGTCCGGATGAGCCCGTTCTGCGCGCGGTAGGTGGTGAAGTAGGTGTCCTTGCAGACCACCGCGCCTTCCCCGACGGTGAGCAGATCGGTGCACACCGGGACGAATCGCGAGAAAATCGTGACGCCCCTGCCGATTTTCGCGCCGAGCGCGCGCAGGTACAGCGAATAGAGCGGGGAGCCGACGAACAGCGGGACCAGCGGGTTCCGCTGCACGAGGGTCTTGACCACCCAGAACCGCACGTAGCCGAGGGTCCACACGCGGATCTCCCTCGGTTTCCAGCGGCCGACGAGGATCCATTTGAGCGCGATCGGAAGGGTGCACAGAACGGCCAGCACCATCGCGCCGAACCCGACCGCGCGCAGGTACTCGTCGAGCAGGCCGGTCCCGGCCACGATCCAGTCGGCGCCCGCGCCGAGCACCTGGGCGACGAGCCAGGAATACGCCAGGAAGACCGCCAGCTGCAGGATTCCGCAGCCGAAGTATTCGAGCCCGCTCGCCCGCTTCGCCGGCGCCGCGGGGGCCGGGGCCGGCGCCTCGGCGGGGACCTCCTCCGTTTCGGACAAAGCGGAGACGAGACTGGCGATGGTCGGGTTCCGGTAAATGTCCTTGATGGAGACCGCGGGAAGATCGGCACGCTTGCGCACTCGCGCGCAGAACTGTGCCAGCACGAGCGAGTTGGCCCCGAGATCGGCGAAGAAGTTGCTGTCGACCGACACGTTTTCCTGCCCGGTGACGTCGGCCATCACCTGGGCGAATGCTTCCTCGGTGTCGGGTGCCGGACCGGGGCGGGCGGTCGGGTACTCGGTGAGATCCATATTCCTAATGATCGGTGGATGTAACGCCGACGTAACCTACGGACGTCGGTGTTGACAATTTCGTGACCTGTTCGATGCGTGTCGCGGCTGACAAATACGGCACGGCTGGATATTGAGGTCTAGACCACGCGAACGGCCATTTATCTGGCAAAGAGGACTTATGCCGTGAATACCCTTTGTTTTTCAACAGCCAGTGGCAGCTGTCGACGGATCCGGGACGATCCGGCGAAGGGTTCCGGTGAAGTCTGATCGTCGTCGTGCGTTTACCGCAAACCGATCCTCCGCACGGGCGATGTTACCAGGATTTCCCTTCTTCCGGGGCCCGGATTACCCGGTCGGCGCACGCCGAACTGCTCCGCTGGGGTGAAATCCGTGGCACGAAGAGTGGCGCGAAGTCGCTGTCCGGAGGCGGTGTCCCGGGTCGCCGCGATCGTGCCGGGCGGCCGTCAAGGTTCCTTGGTCCTCGAATTCGGTGACATTCCGCGTCGGTCTGGAATATGCAAGTGCTGCTTCGCGGGATTGGTGGCACTTTCGAGGGAATTGCCGTTCTGTGCCCCGGGTTTATGCCAACAAGGTGAACCGTGCGGCAGACGGCCGGTGCGGTTGCGCTGTTCAGTCGGAACGATGTTGCTCCGGTGCGGTTTTCCGCGGGCGCGCCTCAGGGCGGCCGGTTCCGCCGGAAGCTCGCACCGGGGTTTTCCCGGATGAAAACGGCCAGGTGCGGTCTTTTCGCGCCCAGTGGTCGAGGTGAAGCGAAACGTCGGACTGATGACGGGAATTATGTCGCTTCTCGCGGCTTTCCGGCGCTCCCGAAACATTTTCGTGTTGTCCGGGTGTGCCCGCCCTGAGATTCAGGCGACGCGGCGGTGCCCTTGCTCGGACAGGTGGAGACCCGCGGCCGCCTCAAGCCGCGCTCTCTGCGCAGCGGGCGGATCTGTTCCCCCGTGCTGAAAAGATCAACTCAGGCGCCGCTGGCCGCCGTCGAGGTGTTCCTGCCTCTCGACGGCGGCGCGAGCCCGGTCCAGCGGCATCCAAAGTGGACGCTCAGAGTCTCCGGCTTCCCCTGGCGAGAAGGCTCACCATTGTCCGTAGTGGACAGTCTCGGTCTCCGGCTTCCGGCGGCGGGTAGCCGGGGAGGCGCCCGCGGAGATCTTGGCGTCAGCGTCGTGGCCGATGGCGATCGCGCCGATCGGTTCGTGGGTGTCGGGGATGCCGAACTCGGCACGCAGATTGCCGAAATCCTCGGCGCCGATGCCGAAATACACCGCGCCGAGCCCCTCGTCGACCACTGTCTGAAGGATCAGCAGGACGGCCATGCCGGTGTCGATGTACCAGAAGGGCACCGGCCAGTGATCCTCGCTGCGGTCGGTCCAGCCCTTGTCCGGCTGGGCGTAGCGGTCGAGGTAGACGTCCTTCACCGAGAACGGGATCACGATCACGGGCGCGGCCTTGGTGTCGTCGCCCAGCGTCCAGGACTCGAGGGTGTCGGCGAACCGCCGCACGTCGTCGCCCTGGAGCACCAGAAACGCCTGCCCCTGCGAAAACCCGGCGGACGGCCCGCGCAGCGCGTTGCGCATGATCCGGCGGATGCTCTCCTCGGCCACGGGCTCGTCGGTGAACTTGCGCACCATCCGCCTGCGCCGCACTACTTCCTGAAACTCCATGGTTGCCCCCTGTAACGACGTTTTCGGGCAACTGTAGCGGCCTTCCGCTGCTCACGGTGAGATCTCGGCAGGCGAGAAGCCGGACGCGGCGGTCAGGCGAGCCGAGGATGGCACCCGTCGACGGCGGTTCGAGAAGGCCGCTTTGCGGAGTGCGGACGAACGCGGCGTGGTGGATTTGGAGCCTCGACCGCGCTGCGACCGTTGCCGTTGCCGTTGCCGGTGCCGGTGCCGGTGACGGTGACGGTGACGGGGTCTAGGGCCGGTGAGGTGACGGGCCCCGGGACTGGTGAGGTGATGGGGGCGAGGCCGGTGGCGATGGCCCGCGGTGTCGTTATCGGCACCGCGGGCAGATGATGGGGGCGGTGCCGTTACCGGCACTGCGGGCCGGTGAGGTGATGGGACGGGGCCAGAGATGGCACGGGTCCGGTGATGGGGCGGGGTCCGGTGATGAGACGGGATCCGTTGCCGGTGACGGGGCGGGTCGGCCGTGCTGTTCGCGAAACGTCCCGCCGCCAGCAATGCGCCCCAATGCGGCATTGGGTGCATCCCACGCACCGAACGCCACATTGGGTGCATCTGACGCACCCAATGCCACATTGGGGAGCTACCCGCCATCCACTCGACCGCGGCCTGCGCACTACCTCATCCGCGCAGCCGCGGCCTGTGCGCTACCCCATCCGCCCAGCCGCGGCCTGCGCTGCCCGCGATCCGCTCAGCCGAGGCGCCATCCGCTCAGCGAGGTCCGCGCGCTGCCCACCATCCACTCAATCGTGGCCCGCGCATTGATCTGGGCAGTGAGCCGGGCACGACCGCCGACCTGGCCGGTGCGGGGACCTGGCGCGCGACCGCCGACTTGGCCGGGTGCCGGAATCTGGTGCGCGGCCGCTGAACCGGCCGGGCGCCGGAACCTGAACTCGCCGGAGCCGAAAAACCCTCATTCTTTCCCGCCCGGAAAACACCGCCCGGCCGGAGGCATTAGCCTGCGGCCGGGCGCGTGTTTTCTTCGTGCGCGGAGGACTGGGTTCCGGGCACCGGAACTCCGGCGGGGGAGCGAACGCCTCGTCCGGCCTTTCCCGAAATGATCAATCCGGAACCCGCCGAGCCCGAGCCCTTATTTCCCGGCGCGCTTTTTCGCGGTGCGCTTGCGGGGTTTCGGCTCTGGCTTCTGGCTTTCCTCGTAGGCGGCGATCACCTCGCGCGGGATGCGGCCGCGTTCGGCGATGGCCCAGTTGTTGTCCAGCGCCCACGTGCGGATCGCCTTGGAGCGTTCGCGTTCCTCGGCGGTCGGCGCGGCCGTGGCGCGCACGGTCGTCTTGCGGCCGCCGGTGCGGCGGGCGGCGGCGATGAACGTCGAGAGTTCGTCGCGCAGGGCGGCGGCGTTTTCGTCGGACAGGTCGATTTCGTACTGGACGCCGTCGAGTCCGAAGGGGACGGTCTGCCCGGCTTCGGACCCGTCGAGGTCGTCGATCATCTCGACGAGGACTTTCTGTGCCATCGCGGCGGCTCCTCCTGGAAACGGGACGTGGTCACCGCAGACCATAACAGGAGTCCACTGTGGCTGGTCGCCGGAGACAATGCGCGGCCGGCCGCGGGGGAGAACCGGCCGCCCGCCGGGGAACAAGGGTCAGGAAGTTTTCTGCTCCGGCACTGGATCGGTCAACGCGCCGAAGCGGTGGCCCATCCGGTCGCGTTTCGTGCGGAGGTAGCGGAGGTTCTGCGGAGTTTCGACCGCGCGCAGCGAGACCTGCTCCACGATCCGCAGCCCGTATTCGCCGAGTCCGCGGTATTTCTCCGGGTTGTTGGTGATCAATCGCACTCTCCGCACGTCGAGATGGCCGAGGATCTGCGCCCCGGAATCATAGGAGCGGGAATCCACGGGCAGACCCTGCGCGACATTGGCGTCGACCGTGTCGAGACCCGATTCTTGCAGGGCGTACGCCTGGATCTTGTGCGCCAGCCCGATCCCGCGCCCCTCGTGGCCGCGCAGGTAAACGATCACTCCGCAACCCTCGTCGGCCACCGCGCGCATCGCTTGTTCGAGCTGAGTGCCGCAGTCGCAGCGCAACGAGCCCAGGATGTCGCCGGTCAGACATTCGCTGTGCACCCGCACCAGCACGCCTCGCTCGGAGTGGCCGGCCGCGGCGACGTCGCCCATGACGAGGGCGAGGTGCTCGGCTCCGTCCACTTCGGACCGGTACGCGACCGCGCGGAAATCGCCGAAGGCAGTCGGCATCGCGGCAGTCGCGACCGGTTCGACGAGCCGCTCGGTCCGGCGGCGATACCGGATCAGATCGGCGATCGCGACGACCGGCAGATCGTGTTCCGCGGCGAACTTCCGCACGGCCTCGTCGCGCAGCATTTCGCCGTCCGGGCCGATCAGTTCGCTGATGACACCGACCGGTGCCCGGCCAGCCAGCTGAAGCAGATCGACGGCGGCTTCGGTGTGCCCGGCCCGGACGAGCACGCCGCCGTCTCGTGCCCGCAAAGGAAAGATGTGGCCCGGACGGCGAAGGTTGTCGGGCGTCGTGGCCGGATCGGCCAGCGCGCGGCAGGTGAGCGTACGAGCCGTCGCGGACACTCCGGTCCCGGCGTCCGTGTGATCCACGGAGACGGTGAACGCGGTGCCGTGCGCGTCTCTGTTCTCCGCCACCATCGGCGGGAGCGCGAGCGCGTCGGCGCGTTCCCCGGTCATCGGCGCGCACACGATTCCGGTGGTGTGCGCGACGAGGAAGGCCATCTGCTCGGCAGTGACGCTGTCGGCCGCGAGCACGAGGTCGCCCTCGTTCTCCCGGTCGTGATCGTCGACGACCACGACCATCCGGCCTTCCTCGAGCGCGAACACAGCCGCGCGCACGCTGTCCGCGGTATCCAGCATGGCGAACCTCCCTGAATCTCGCCCTGAGTTACTGCGTAATAACCATCGTAACGAGCTGAACTGGAACTATCGACGTCTTAAGGTTATCCGTCAATAACATCGAGCGGAAGGGGTTCTGCTCACTCGGCAGGGAGCACGCCCGACTGCCGGAGATCGCGGACGAAACATCCGAGCAGGTCCGCGAACCGCGCCCGGGCCTCCGGGGACCACGCGGCGAGAGCGTCGCCGACCTGCGCGGCCCGTCGTCGTCGTTCGAGGTCGAGGACCCGCCGTCCCGCGGAGGTGACGACCAGCGGGCTGGCCCGCCCGTCCTCGGGATCGGCCCGGCGTTCGACCAGCCCGGACCGCACCAGCCCGGCGACCTGGCGGCTGACCGTCGAAGGGTTCACGCCCAGCACCGCGGCGATTTCCCCGGCTCGGAACGGACCGTCCTCGGCGAGCAGGGCCAGCAGCGGCAAGCACATCGGCTCGTCCGGCGCTGCTTCCGCTCGCTTGACCAGCCGCGTCAGCAGGAGAAGCTGGCGCGTCACCTGGTCGGCGAGGTCGAGGTCAGACATCAGCGCGAACGTGCCGGTCGCGCCCGGCTCCGTACCCGGTGAAGACCATCACGACACTCAACGCGGTGAGCGCGACGAGCGCGCCGGACCAGCTTCCGGTGGCGTCGTGGAGGATGCCGAGCACCAGCGGCCCGGCCGCCGCGACCAGGTAGCCGATGGACTGTGCCATCCCAGCCAGCGCAGTCGTCTCGCTCGGACCGGTGGCGCGCTGGCTCTGGAAGCTGAGCGCCAGCACGAGACAGACCCCGCTGCCCAGCCCGAGCAACGTGCACCCGACGCTCGCGATTCCGGGCGCCAGAAGAAGAATCGCGAACCCAGCCGCAGTGACCGCCGAGGCGGCGGCCGCCGGAAACCGCTGGTCGGCCCGGCCCTGGGTGAGCAGGGGCAGCACCATGCCGGTGGCGAGCGCGACGAGCTGGTAGTAGAACAGCATCCAGCCGGCCGCCGCGGTGCTCATGCCCTGCCCGATGAGGATGCTGGGCAGCCACGCGACGGCGGTGTAGAAAGCGAGCGATTGCAGGCCCATGAACAGGGAAACCTGCCATGCGAGCCAAGACCGCCACGGCGTCGGCGCGTGCGAACTGCCCGTCCGTGCCCCGGCATCCGGCCGCGAACCGCGCAGCCTCGGCAGCCATCCCGCCAGCGCGGCCAACGCGACGACCACACCCCAGCCCAGCGCGGAATGCCAGCCACCCGGCAAAACTCCCGCCAGCGGAACGGAAATCCCGGACGACACCGCCGCGACCACACCCATGACCGTGACGTAAAGCGCGCTGACGGTATGGATTCGCGAGGCTGGCACGTGAGCGCGAATCACCGTCGGCAGCAAGACATTCCCGACCGCAATCGCCGCGGACAGCAGCACCGTCCCGATGAACAAACAGGCAACCGACGGCAGCGACCGAACCACTGTGCCCGCCGCCAGCACTGCCAGCGAAAGCACGAGCAACCGCGTAGACCCGATCCGATGCGAGACGCGCCCGACCAGCGGCGAAGTCGCCGCGAACATCAACAACGGCAACGTATTCAACACGCCGCCCGCCGATGCCGGCAGCCCCGTGTCGTGTTCGATAGCAGGCAGCAACGTGCCGACGCCCGTCAACGTCGCCCGCAGATTGGCGGCCACGAGAAGGATCGCGAGCAACAACCCCACGGACCACTCAGATTTGATGACCGCTCTCTTCGCGACCGACGGCGCCTCAACTTCGGCCGTCACTTCTCCCGCTCCGCCCCGGCCCCGGTGAGCTTCACGATCTCGGCCGCGCAGTAACGCGCCCCGACCTCGTCCTGCGCAGCGATCGCGTCAATCAGCTGCCGGTGCAACCGAGCGTGCTCGTCGGCGGTTTCGTCAGTCCAAAGGGTGTCGCCGATCTGCTCGACAACGGACGCGCTGAGGACGTCGTACACCTCGGTAAGCAGGGAATTCCGGCCCGAGTTCACGACGGCCTGGTGAAAACGAACGTCCGCCGCGGCAGCCGTCCGGGTATCGTCTCGCTTCTCGGACTCTTCGAGCAGATGCCGCAACTCGACGAGGTCGTCATCGCTGCGACGCACCGCAGCCAGCCCAGAGGCATACTCCTCCAGCACGGCCCGCAGTTCCAGCACGTCGCCCCGCCGAGAGGAACTGGCCCGCCGCATCAAGACGGACTGCATCTCACTGGACGCGCGGACGTACGTCCCGTCGCCGCGCCGAGCCTCCAGCAGCCCGAGATGGACCAGCGCGCCAAGCGCCTCCCGCACCGTCGTCCGCCCGACGCCAAGCTGCTTGACCAGGTCATTCTCCGCCGGAATCCGCATCCCGACGGGCCATTCCCCGGAGGCGATCTGCTCCCGCAAGGTGTCCACAAGCTGCGCGGCAAGACTGGCGACCCGATGGGGTGCCCGAAGATCGTTCATAAGGTGACCCTAACACCGAATGTCAGACATTTGAATGTGAGCAGGATCGCCGGCTCTGATCCGCGGCGGTCCCAAGGTGAGTGAGGGGACCCCTCATTGACTCTGATTCCCTGGGGGTTCCCCTCGCGGACGTTCTCGCGGGCCGTATCGCGCCCATCGACCAGGGCAGCCCCGCGCACCGCGCTCGCGGAGGGTTCCACCCTTCCTGCGGCGGCGGGCGCGCGGTGGGGAGGTCCGTGAAGGGCTCCTTGAGGGAATCTGATTCGCTCAAG
>NZ_SDLT01000081.1 GCF_004522235.1 Amycolatopsis nivea | reverse complement strand
TTGGGTGCATCTGACGCACCCAATGTGGCGTTCGGTGCGTCGCACGCACCCAATGCCGCATTGGGGCGCTTTGAGCCAGGGCCCGGGAGGGCGGCGGCGGGTCCGCTGCTCCGTTCAGCGCTGCCGATGTCGTAGCGCCGCACCGGGCCGAATCCGGCAAATCGGATACTGCTGCGCCGTCCGGGCTACGCGAAGCCCCAGGTGAGGGCCCATCCTGGTGACAGGCGTCGCACGAGTCCCACCTGTCCCGCTACCCTCGGAAGAGCACGTGCGTGTCGATACCACAGGTGGGGAAGCCTCGTGGCGCGACACGTGTCGAAGGACGCGGTAAACATGTCGCCGAACAAGAGGGAGGATTTGCCCGCGGTAGGGCAGGTCCAGTTTTTGACAGTCGCCGAAGTGGCCACGCTGATGCGGGTCTCGAAGATGACCGTGTACCGCCTGGTGCATTCGGGCGAACTTCCCGCGGTCAGAGTCGGGAAGTCCTTCCGGGTGCCGGAAAAAGCGGTGCACGAGTATCTGCAGGGTGCTTACTTCGACGTGGGCTGATCCGACGGCGGGCATGCGTCAGACCATGCCCGCCGACCAGCCCGCGCCGGGACGCTAGTAACCTGGTAAACCGCTCGTGCCTGTGCGCTCCACCCGTTGGACGCTGCGCCGGGCAGCGTGACCGACGACCAAGAGGAGCGCCCATGGGTTCCGTGATCAAGAAGCGCCGCAAGCGCATGTCGAAGAAGAAGCACCGCAAGCTGCTGCGCCGTACGCGCGTGCAGCGGCGCAAGGCCGGCAAGTGAGCCGTCCGCGCGGCTAGAGTTTCGTGGCCCGTCCAGTCTCTGGACGGGCCACACTCATGTTCGGACCCTCCTACGCCCGATCGAGTGAGGCGCGTATCGCAATCCGGACGTCCCTCGTAAATACCAGGTAAGACCTGGTCAGCAGGGTGTCCGGGGCCGGTAACATGGCAGGTGCATCAGCGCGATGCTTCCAGCGAGTGCAGGTTCGCGCACCCCGAGTGATCACTCCGTCTTGCACACTGCTGCCGATCAGGGAGTTCCATGGCCTCGAACATCGTGCTCGTCACCGGAGTCGCCGGCGACCTCGGCGGGAAGCTGCTCGCCAGGCTCGGCGCGCATCCGGATCTCGAGCGGGTGATCGGCGTCGACACCGCCCCGCCGTCCAAGGACGTCCAGCAGCGGATGGGCCGCGCCGAGTTCGTCCGCGCGGACATCCGCAATCCGCTCATCGCGAAGGTGATCAGCAGCGCCGAGGTGGACACCGTCGTGCACACCTCGTGCACCGCGCATCCGGCCGGGCCGAGCCGGCGCGCCGCGGTCAAGGAAGTCAACGTCATCGGCACCATGCGGCTGCTCGCCGCGTGCCAGCGCGCGCCGAAGGTGCGCAAGCTCGTGGTGAAGTCGAGTGCCGCGGTCTACGGCGCGGGCGCGCGTTCGCAGGCGGTGTTCACCGAGGATTCGGAGCTGATCCCGCCGTCGACCAGCGGCTACGCGAAGGACGCGGTCGAGATGGAGGGCTACGTGCGCGGGCTCGCCCGCCGCCGCCCGGACCTGACCGTCACGCTCCTGCGGTTCGCGAACATCATCGGCCCCGAGGTCGACACCGTGCTGGCCCGGTACTTCTCGCTGCCGGTCGTGCCGACCGTCTTCGGCTACGACTCCCGGCTGCAGCTGCTGCACGGGTCAGACGCGCTGTCAGTGCTCGAAATGGCGACGCTGGAAGACCGGCAGGGCGTCTTCAACGTCGCGTCCGAGGGCGTGCTGACCCTGTCGCAGGCGATCCGCCGGGCGGGCCGGGTCGGGCTGCCGATGCCGCGCGGCGTGGTGCCGTCGGTCGGGAAGCTGCTGCGCGGCGCCCGGCTGGTCGATTTCTCCGCCGACCAGGTGCGGCTGCTGAACTTCGGCCGCGCGGTCGACATCACGAAGCTCAAGAAGGAATTCGGGTACACGCCCCGCTGGACCACCCGCGAGGCGTTCGACGACTACGTGGCCGGCCGCGGCCTGCGTCCGGTGCTCGACGGCGGTGCGCTGGCCGGGCTGGCGGGCAAGGTGCTCGAGGCCGCCGCCACCGGGCAGGCGCGCCGATGAACCACGCGACGAGGGCCGGAAGCGAGGCGAATCCCGTGAACAGTGCTGAGGCACAGGTCATTCCGCTGCATGGACCCGGCCGGGAGAAGCCGGCCGAGGCCCCGGCTCCGGTCGAGGAGCGGGTGGACGCGCCGGTCGTGGAGTTCCCGGCGCAGCCGTCCGGTCCGGTGCGCGAGCCGGCCGCCGATCCGCTGTCGGAATCGGTGCGCGGCGCGCTCACCTTCCTGCGCCACCGGCTCACCGGCGACTACGAGGTGGACGAGTTCGGCTTCGACGCCGAGCTCACCGAGACGCTCGTGCTGCCGCCGCTGCGCGCGCTGTACGAGAAGTGGTTCCGGGTCGACACGTTCGGCGTCGAGAACCTGCCGAAGGCGGGCGGCGCACTGCTGGTGTCCAACCACTCCGGCACCTTGCCGCTCGACGCGCTGATGACCGCGGTCGCGGTGCACGACGAGACCGGCGGACGGCATCTGCGCGGCCTCGGCGCGGACCTGGTGTTCAAGCTGCCGCTGGTCGGGTCGTTCGCCCGCAAGTCAGGGCAGACGCTCGCCTGCAACGCCGACGCCGAACGCCTGCTGACCAACGGCGAACTGGTCGGCGTGTGGCCGGAAGGCTTCAAGGGCGTCGGGAAGCCGTTCTCCGCGCGGTACAAGCTGCAGCGCTTCGGCCGCGGCGGGTTCGTGTCCGCGGCGATGCGCGCGGGCGTGCCGATCATCCCGGTGTCGGTGGTAGGGGCCGAGGAGACGTATCCGAAGATCGGCGAGCTCAAGGTGCTGGCCCGGCTGCTCGGACTGCCGTACTTCCCGGTCACGCCGTTCTTCCCGCTGCTGGGCCCGCTCGGCGCGGTGCCGCTGCCGACGAAGTGGACCATCGAGTTCGGCGAACCGATCCGCACCGACGAGTACGGCCCGGAAGCGGTCGACGATCCGATGCTGGTGTTCACGCTCACCGACCAGGTCCGCGAGTCGATCCAGCACTCGCTGTACCGCAGGCTTTCCCAGCGCCGCAGCGTTTTCCGGGGTTGAGCTTCAGCCGGGCAGGCGCCAGCCTCGGCGCACTGAGCGTTCGCAGCGCCGCGGTTCGTCGCCGACGCTGACGAACAGCGCGGTCAGCAAGGCCGCGCCGTGCTCGAGCGTGCCGCGCGGCAGGGGACCGTTCGCGACCAGCGAGACCAGACCGTGCGCGATGGCCCAGCTTTGCGTGGCGAGTTCGAGCGCGTCGAGGCCTTCGCGGTACCGGCCCGTGTCGCGGCCGCGGGCGGCGGCTTGCACCAGGTATTCGAGGGTGTCGTCTGCGGCTTGGGCGTCTTCCAGGTCGAAGTTGGCGTCGAACATCACGCGGTACAGGTCCGGGTGGGTCAGCGCGTTGCCGAGGTAGGCGGAGATCAGCGCGGCGTGGTCGCGTACCGGATCGGCGGACTGGCGGACCTCGGCCATCCGGTGCGCCAGCCGGGTAAAACCTTCCTGCCGCAAGGCTTTCCACAGCCCGTCCATGCTGTCGAAGTGCGTGTAGACGGCCATCGTCGACACTCCGGTGCCGGTCACGAGCGAGCGCAGGGTGATCGGTTCGCGGGTGCGGAGCATCTGCGCTGCCCGTTCGAGCAGCAAGGTGCGCACTGCCGGATCTTTCGCCCTCGCCATGGCGGCATACTATAGCATTGCAATGCTATGTTTTGAAGACCGAGGACCTTCAGGAGGAAACATGGCCGTCACCCTGGTCAATCCCGCTTCGCTGCCGCAGGTCGGCCTCTACCGGCAGGTGTCCGTCGCGACCGGCTCGCGGACGGTGTACCTCGCCGGGCAGGTCGCGCGGACCGCGGACGGCGGGCACGTCGGGGAAGGGGACCTGGCCGCGCAGGTCGAGCAGGCTTACCTGAACGTGGCCGCGGCGCTGGCCGAGGTGGGCGCCACGTTCGCGGATGTCGCGCGGCTGACCGTGTATTTCGTCGAGTGGTCGCCGGAGAAGATGGGCGAGTTCGTCGAGGGCGTGCAGCGGGCGGAGAAGAAGCTGGGCGTCAGCATTCAGGCCCCGTTGACCGGGATCGGCGTGGCGTTCTTGGCCGAACCGGACCTGCTGGTCGAGGTCGAGGCGACCGCGGTGCTGGACTGATCCGGTTTCAGCGGCGGCGGTACGCCATCCCCGCGGCAACCGCCCCCGCGACCGCGCCCGCGCCGAGTACGGACGGGACGCCGATGCGGGCGGCTTTGCGGCCGGTGCGGAAGTCGCGGATTTCCCAGCCGCGGGCACGGGCGACGTCGCGCAGGCCGCTGTCCGGGTTGACCGCGACCGCGGTGCCGACGACCGACAGCATCGGCACGTCGTTCTGCGAATCCGAATAAGCCGTGCAGCGCTTGAGGTTCAGGCCCTCCCGCGACGCGAGCGCGCGGACCGCGTGGGCCTTCGCGCGGCCGTGCAGCATGTCGCCGACCAACCGTCCGGTGTAGACGCCGTCCTTGGTTTCCGCGACCGTGCCGAGCGCGCCGGTGAGCCCGAGGCGGCGGGAGATGATCGCGGCGAGTTCGATCGGGGTCGCCGTGACGAGCCACACGCGCTGGCCCGCGTCGAGGTGCATCTGCGCGAGCGCGCGGGTGCCGGACCAGATCTTGTCCGCCATCAGCTCGTCGTAGATCTCCTCGCTCATCGTGGTGAGCTCCTCGACCGTACGACCGGCCACAAAGGACAGCGCGCGCTCGCGGTGGGTCTTGATGTCGGCCTTGTTCTCGCGCCCGCCGATGCGGAACTTGACCTGGTCCCACACGAAACCGGCGAGGTCGGCCGAGGTGAAGAACTTGCGCGCGGCGAGCCCGCGGGCGAAGTAGAAGATCGACGCGCCCATCATCATCGTGTTGTCAACGTCGAAGAAGGCGCCCGCGGTGAGGTCCGGCGGCGCGGGCGGAACCGTCGTCGCCAGCTGCGCCGAGGAGGACGCGGCCTCCGCCGACGCTTCTCCGGCGAGCGTGGCGAGCCGCTCCAGTTCCTGACTCTTATCCTTGCCACGCCAAGCTGACACGCACACCGCCTCCAGGTTCGGGCACGTCCCGGCGGACGACGCCGACCGGGTCCTGCAGCACAGGGTAGCGACCGCGCGACTCACCCGTTGGAGATGTGGCCCGCGCCTCGGACAGGGGTTGCGTTCCGGGGTGACGCACGTCGCTGACCTTGGTGTCAGCCGATGACGATCGGCGGCAGTCCAGGCAGCAACGGCGGGATCGAGACGACCGGCGGGGGTGCGGGCCGGGTTGGGATCCGGGGTGTGGTGGGGGCGGTGATCGGCGGCGGGACGCTCGGCGGGACCGGCGGGTGCGGGATCTGGGGCGAGGTCGGCGTCGGGGTCGGCGTGCTCGGGTCGCTCAGCGTCGGTGACGAGACTGAGCGCACGGGCAGCGGGGAGTCCGTCGGCGGGACGCTCGTCCCGGCAGCAGGCGGCGGGCTGGTCGGCGTGGAGCCGCCGGGTGACAGCGGTTGCTGGGTGCACGCGCCGCGCGCCGGGAGGAGGCCGAGTTCGTCCGTGGTGCCGGTGGTGATCTGGTAGCAGCTCAGCCGCGAGCCCAGCGCGGAAGTCCGCTGCTGTACCCGGTCGAGCAGGAGGCGTGCCTGCTGGAGATCCGCGAGGGCGGACGCCGGGACGTCGGCCTGCTCCGACTCCAGTTGCCTCGATTGGCTCTGCGCCCACGATTCCAGCGACGTCAGCCGCGTGCGGTTGCCGCTCGTCGTCGCCAGCTCGGTGAGTTCGGACACGCCCGCGCGGACGTCGCTGCCGAAATCGTGCAGCGCGGTTTGGTACGCCGACGGGCTGGCGTCGCTCATCCGGCCCAGTTCGGTGACGCGGTTCGCGGCGAACTTGAGGTGTTTCTCGGCCTTGGCTTCGTCGCCGAAGGTCAGGCCGAGCGACGTCACTTCTCCGGCTCGCTTCACGCTGTACAGCGCGTCTCCGGGCAAGGCGTCTCGCGAAAGCAACAGCGTGAGCCCGCCAAGGCCGAGGATCAGCGCGATGCCCGCGGCGGCGAGGTCGGCCATTCGCGGCCGCCACCGGCGGCGGGGGAGCGGTTCGCCGATGCGGCCTTCGATCTCGGCGCGGATCCGGGCTCGGGTGGCTGGATCGGGGGCGCCAGCTTGGCCCAGTTCGCGCAGGGCGCCGACCAGTGCCAGCTCTTCGGCGAATTCTTCCGGCCGCTGTCCGGGGGAAGCATCGATCGCGTCGTCGAACCGTTCGCTCTCGGTCCGACCACGCGAAAACCACCCGGGCACGCCCACGGTGCTGCTCCGTCTCCACCCAACGCCCGGCCCTGACCGCCGGTCTGGGTGAGAAACGATTAAGAAGCCGAAAAAGTTACGGCTGTTCGTTGAACGATCAACGCAAGCCGGTGGGCAGCAGCTGCGCGAGCCGCCGGACCGCCCGGTGCTGCAGTGCCTTCACCGCGCCCTCGTTGCGGTCCATGATCTGCGCGGTCTCCGCGACCGACAGCCCCTGGAGGAACCGCAGCACGATGCATTCGCGCTGGTCCTCGCCCAGTTCGGCGACGCAGCGCAGCAGTTCGGCCCTGGTCGCGCCCGCGATCGCCTGCTGTTCGGGCCCGGCCTGGGCGACCGGGCCGACCGGTCCGCCGGGCACGCCGCCCGGTTCGGCGACCTCGTCGGTGACGACCTCGAGCCGGAACCGGCTGGACTTCACGTGGTCGAGGATCAGGTTGCGGGCGATGGTGACGAACCACGCGCCGACGTCGCGGCCCTGGTAGCTGACCGACGTGATCCGGCGCAGCGCGCGCAGGAAGGTCTCGCTGGTGACGTCCTCGGCCAGGTCGCGGTCGCCGAGGCGGAAGAGCGCGTAGCGGTAGACGACGTCGACGTACCGGTCGTACAGCTGGCCGAACGCGGAGGACTCGCCCGCTTGCGCGGCCCGCACCAGTTCCCACGCCTCGGCCTTCGCGACCTCGGCGGGATCCGGTTCGGCGTCGGCCTTGGGCAGCGGCACGGCGGCCGCGGGCGAGCCGAACACGCGGTCGGCGAACATCGAGACCGGACCGCGGTGCGGAGCGGCGGACAGGGTGATCGGACGGCTCATCGGGCGGCACCTCCGGCGGTCCCTGGTGCGGCCGGGCGCGTACCCGAGGGCGTGCGGGCGTGCCTCGGCGCGTGTCCCACACCCTCGTGGACCGGCGGCTTCGGCACGACGACTCCCTTGCTCGGGTCACCCGGTAGTGATCAACGCCACCCGGCGACGCAGTGCAGCATACGTGTTGTTACCGCGAAGTAGGTAGTGTCCCGGTCAGGCAGAGGTGCGACGATCGCGCAGCATCCCCATTACGGGTGACAAGATGACGAATCCGCAACGGAACGAGAGGGGTGGGGGTGGACCGGATCAGCACCGCCCACGGCGTCGCCGGCCTGCTCGCCGATGCGGCCAGCCGCTGGCCGGATCGCACGGCGATCACCGAGACGGGCACGGGTGCCATGCTGACCTGGCGAGAGCTCGACGACGCGGCGCACGCGCAAGCACGCCGGCTGGTGTCCTCCGGCGTCGCGCCGGGCGACCCGGTGGTGCTGCGGCTCCCGACGTCGGCTGACTTCGCGGTCGCCCTGTTCGCGGTGCTACGCGCGGGCGGAATCGCCGTCCCGCTCTCTCCGCAGGCCCCCGCACCTGAACTTGAACGGCTGCTGGAGCACTGCGGCGCGAAACGTGTGGTGCAGCGCGACGACGCCGAACTGCCCGAGGGCATCGCCGGCCTGCCGCCGCGCGACGACGAGCCGGGCGACGCGGTCGACCTCGGCCGGTCCGGCGAGGACATCGCGGTCATCTCGTACACGTCCGGCACGACCGGTCCGCCGCGCGGAGTGCTGCTGTCGCACCGCGCGCTGCTGGCGAACCTCGATCAGCTGTCCCAAGTGGACGGAGTGACCGAGCACGACGACCGGGTGCTGGTCTCGATCCCGCTCTTCCATGTCTACGGTCTCGGCCCGGGCCTGCTCATGGCCACGGCCGTCGGCGCGACGCTGGTGCTGTCCGAACGCTTCGAAGCCCGGCGGACGCTCCAGGACTGCGCCGAGCATGGCGTCACGGCGATCACCGGCGTGCCCGCGATGTACAACGAATTCGCCGCGCTCGACCCCGAAGAGCTGGCTCATGGCCTGGCGACGGTGAAACGGCTGACGTCCGGTGCCGCGCCGTTGCACCCCAAGGTGCTCGCGGCGATCCGCGAAGCCGCCGGGGTCGACGTGTACGAGGGCTACGGGCTCACCGAATGCGCGCCGGTTGTGACGTCGACGCTGGTCACCGGCTATCCGAAGCCCGGATCGGTCGGACGTCCCCTGCCCGGCATCGAGCTGCGGCTGGTGGAGTCGGACGGGTCCGCGGACGAGTTGCCGCTCGATCCCGAAGAGCCGGACGATGTGTTCGAGGCGGGCGGCAGCACCGGGCTGGTGTCGGTGCGCGGTGCCAACCTCTTCTCCGGGTACTGGCCGGACGGTGCGCACGGCCCGGACGCCGAGGGCTGGTTCCGGACCGGCGACGTCGGCTACCTCGACTCCGACGGCGATCTGCACCTGGTCGACCGGGCCAACGACTTGATCATCGTCAACGGGTTCAACGTCTTCCCGCACGAGGTCGAGGAAGTGATCTCGCAGCTGCCCGGGGTAGCTGAGGCCGCCGTCGTTGGCGTGGTCGACGAGCGAAGCGGCGAAGCGGTGAAGGCGGTCGTGGTGCCTGCCGAGGGCGCGGCACTGTCGGAGCAGCAGGTGGTGGACCAGTGCACCGCGCATCTCGCCGGGTACAAGGTGCCGCACACCGTCGAGTTCGCGGAGACGTTGCCGCATTCGGCGACCGGGAAGCTGCGCCGGCTGAAGCTACGCTGATCCTGTGCACAAAGTGACCGTGATGAGCCGCGAAGGATGCCACCTGTGCGACGTGGCCGAGGCGGACGTCGCGCGGGTCTGCGGCGAGCTGGGCGTGCCGTGGGAGACCGCGGACGTCGACAGCGACCCGGAATGGCGGGCCGAATACGGCGACCAGGTGCCGGTGATCCTGATCGACGGGGTCGAGCACGGGTACTGGCGCGTCGAGGAAGAACGGCTGCGCGCGGCACTGCGGTAAGCAACCCGTAAGCGCTTTGAACGGGCCGGACCCGCCCGGACCCGCCGAAGATGGTGGGGTGAGTGCGTTGAAAGAAGCCCCGCCGACCGTCCGGCCGCGCCTGTCGCTGGGCATCGCGACCTTCATCGGGCTGGTCTCACTGGCCGTCGCGCTGGGCGTGGGGCATCTGGTTGCCGGATTTGTCGGGTACAACGCGTCGCCGTTCGTCGCGGTCGCGGACTTCGTCATCGCGCACAGCCCGCACGCCGTCGTGGTGTGGGCGGAGCAGACGATCGGGACCGCCGACAAGACCGTGCTCAAGATCGGCCTGGCTGTGGTGCTGCTGGCGTTCGCGGTGCTCGCCGGACAGCTTTCGCGCCGTCGTGCGCTGCCCGGCCAGCTGCTGGTGGTCTTGGTGGGCGCGTTCGGGATCTTCGCGGTGTTCGAGCGCACGGACGTCGGACAGCTCGCGTTGCTGTCTCCGGTGCTGGCGCTGGGCGCTTCGCTGCTGGTGTTCAGCTGGTTGCACAAACGCGCGCTGCCGGCGGAAACCGAACCGCGGCAAGGGCTCAGCCGTCGCCAGGTCCTGCAGCGCGGCGCGGGAATCGCGGCCGGCGCCGGGGTGGCGGCGATCGTCGGCGAGGTCGTGTCCACCACCAGCAGCGCGACCGGTTCGCGCGCGTCGATCGGTCCGCTGGTCGCCGCGAAGAAGGCTCCGCCGCTGCCGCCGGACGCGGATTTCCACAAGCTCGGCTCGCCGCCGTTCATCACGCCGAACGGGAGTTTCTACCGGATCGACACCGCGTTCGTCGTGCCGCAGGTGCGGGCCGAGGACTGGACTCTCAAGATCCACGGCATGGTCGACCGCGAGGTGAGCTTTTCCTACGCGGACATCCGGAACCGGCCGCTGATCGAGCGGACGGTGACGCTCACCTGCGTCTCCAACGAGGTCGGCGGCGACCTGATCTCCACCGCGAACTTCATCGGCGTCGACCTGGTCGACCTGCTGGACGCGGCTGGCGTGCAGGCGGGCGCGCAGCAGATGTACGCGACCAGCGTCGACGGGTTCACCTGCGGCACCCCGGCCAACGTCGCGTTCGACCCGGCGCGCGGCGCGATGCTCGCGATCGGCATGAACGGCGAGCCGCTGCCGGTCGAGCACGGCTTCCCGGCGCGGATCGTGATCCCCGGGCTGTACGGCTACGTCTCGGCGACCAAATGGGTTACTGACCTGGAGTTCACGACCTGGGACGCGCGGCAGGCGTACTGGCTGCAGCGCGGCTGGGCGGAACAGGCCCCGATCAAGACCGAATCGCGAATCGACGCACCGGGCGACGGCACGTCGGTGCGCGCGGGCAAGGTCCGGGTCGCGGGGACGGCGTGGGCGCAGCACGTCGGGATCGCGAAGGTGGAAGTACGCGTGGACCAGGGCGCGTGGGTCCCGGCGACGCTGTCGGCCGAGGTCAACAAGGACACGTGGCGGATGTGGTGGGCCGAGGTGCCGGTGCCGCCGGGCAGCCACACGGTGACGGTGCGGGCGACGGACCAGTCCGGGTACACGCAGACTGACCATCCTGCGGACCCGGTGCCGGACGGTGCGACTGGATGGCACAAGGTGCCGTTCACCGCGGTGTGAACCTAGACCTGCGAAGAGCCGGGACAGCCTCAGGCGTGGTGCCCGCCGCTAGCTGATGCGGGGCGGAGGCAGTTGGCGGCTGAGCGCGTCGGCGAGCTGGTGTAGGTCATTGAGAGCCGGTTCGATGCGGGCGAGGTCCATGCGACCGTCTGCCCACGTCCACAACTGGCCCGCGACAAGCCGGAACGGCTGGCGGTGTGTGGTGACCCAGCTCCGGACCTGCGGGGTGAGGTCGGCAGGCGCCCCATCGACCGCCCAACCCCGATCGAAGTCGGAACCGCCGCTGGAGCTGGTCTTGAGGCCATGGGCCAACTGCCTGAGCATGCCGCGCGGCCGGACGGTCAGGTCTGGTGCCGCCCCAGGTAACTGGAGGGCGAAGACCTGGGTGAACTGCCGCTCGGCGCGATCGCTTGACTCAGCGTCGTCATGGCCAAAGACGGCGCTGTACTCGAACGACGTGAATTCGCGATCGCCGTTCGTTCCGGTGACGACGTGCCAAGCCCGAGGACGCCGCCCATCGTTGAACGGATACCCGTGACAACGGCCGAGAAGGTCGCGGTCCCGCTCTTGGTAGGCCCAACCATGCTCGGCCGCCGCGGCGGCGTACTGGTCGCGGCGTTTGCGGTAGTTGCGGAAGTACCAGTACGCGTAACCGCCGATCAAAACTACGGAAGGGATGCCTAGCAGCCACTGACTCACGAGTTGCTCCCGAATAAGGTGATGGTTGGTGGCTGTCATCCCGGCAACGACTGGATAACTTTAGCCGCTGCCCGAAGGGGTTACGTCTTAACGCGGGTGCGGGCGTGCCGCAGCTTGCGGCTGCTGAGTCTGCCTCGCAGCAGGTTGGTGCTGGCCGTTCGGACGGGCCGATGGCGAGGCAACTGAAGATCGTCATCGGAAGTGCGCTTACAGGCGGACCGCAGGCTTCGTTGTGCTTCTGGTCATGCGGATGACCAGTGACTTTGTGCATGCGTTCACAAGTGGACTACCGTAGGAACCCGTCCCCGCGAGGACCGGCATCGAACCGGACGGAAGCCGTGGGGTCAAGGGTTGGTTTTCCACTGCCGGTCAAGGCAGGTGGGGGACAGCGCGGGCACGAAGCCGGATTGAGGAGAAGTCAGCGTGGTGACACAGCGGGGCGGGCGCAGCGGTGCCGAACCGCCGGCCACGCCTCCCCGCGACGAATCCGACGTCGCCGAATCCGCCCCGCCTGCCGCGCGCCGGTCCGGTGGACGGCACGCCGCGGGCAGCCGCCGTCGAGCCACGGTGAGCGAGAACGGCTTGGCGCGCAACGGAAACTCGGCGGGCACGGAGAACGGGGACGACCAGGTCGCTGGCGGCGGCGAGCACGCGGCGGGCAACGGGCGCGTCTCCGGGAATGGCCGGGCCGCGTCCAGTAACGGCAATGGCAACGGCCGCGCCAGCCGGGCGAGCACCCGGGCCGCCGCCGAAGCCCAGGCTGAAACCCAGGCCGAAGCGGAGAGCGACGCCAAACCCCGCACCCGCCGCGCCGCCCGCACCTCCCGCCCAGCCCCGGACGCCGACAACGCGCCTACCGCCGAGATGCCCGCCGTCTCCGATGCGGAGGACACCGCGGTCCGCGCGAAGCAGATTCCGGAGGCCGCCGTCGCCCGGCTGGCCGTCTACCTGCGGATCCTCTCCGGATTGGCCGAACAGGGCGCGACCACCGTCTCCAGCGAGGAACTCTCCGCCGCGGCGGGCGTGAACTCCGCCAAGCTCCGCAAAGACCTCTCCTACCTGGGCTCGTACGGCACCCGCGGCGTCGGCTACGAGGTGCAGGTGCTCGTCAGCCAGATCGAGCGGATCCTCGGCCTCACCCGGCAGCACCGGGTCGCCGTGGTCGGGATCGGCAACCTCGGCCACGCGCTCGCCAACTACGGCGGATTCCCCGGCCGCGGCTTCCCGGTCGAAGCGCTCTTCGACCTCGACCCCGATCTGATCGGCGTCCCCGTAGGGGGTCTCCCGGTCTCCCACATGGACGACATTCCTCGCGTTTGCTCCGAAAGGGAGATTTCCGTGGGGATCATCGCCACACCTCCTACCGCCGCGCAGTCGGTGTGCGACAGGCTGGTAGCAGGCGGCGTCCAGTGCATCCTCAACTTCGCGCCGGTAGTGCTCCAGGTGCCGGCACACGTCGAGGTCCGCAAGGTCGACCTGGCCGTCGAGCTGCAGATCCTCTCGTTCCACGTGGCTCGGCGCGCCGACAGCGCGGCATCCGCCGGGGAAAACCGGGGGAATACCGGGTTACCCGGCGCCGGCGGGCCCGCCGACAATGGGAGCGGACGAAACGGCGCCGGTACGGACGGCGGTCTCGGAATGGTGGTGCGCTGAATGAGCGTGTTGGCGGTCGGGCTCTCCCATCGCAGTGCGGATCTCGGCACGCTCGAGCGCGCGGCGATCCCCGCGGACGAGCTGACCAAGGTCCTGCACGACCTGCAGCAGGCGGAGCACATCAGCGAGGTCATGCTCGTCTCGACGTGCAACCGCATCGAGGTCTACGCCGTGGTCGAGACGTTCCACGGCGGCGTCAACGACGTCTCGGAGGTGCTCTCCCGCAAGGCCGGGATGGAGCCCGCCGAGCTGTACGACAGCCTGTACGTGCACTACGCGGGCGCGGCCGTCGAGCACCTGTTCTCCGTCGCCTCGGGCCTCGACTCGATGGTGGTCGGCGAGACGCAGATCCTCGGCCAGGTCCGGTCCTCGTACGCGACCGCGCGCGACGCCGGCACCGTCGGCCGCACACTGCACGAGCTGATCCAGACCACGCTGCGCGTCGGCAAGCGCGTGCACTCCGAGACCGGGCTCGACCAGCTCGGCGCGTCCGTCGTGTCCGAGGCGCTGGCCGCCGCGGGGGACATCGCGGGCAAGCACGCGCTGATCGTCGGGGCCGGTTCGATGGGCGCGCTCGCCGCCGCCCAGCTGCGCAAGGCCGGGATCGCCGAGATCACCGTGGCCAACCGCACCGAAGCCAACGCCGCCCGGCTGGCCGAGAAGGTCGTCGCGGAGGGGATCCCGGCTCGTTCGGTGCCGCTGACTGAACTCGCGGACGCGGTCGAACTGGCCGATCTCGTCGTGGCGTGCACCGGTGCGCAGGACGCGGTCTTCCTCGCCGGGCACGTGCCCGCGCGCGCCGGCCGGCGGCTGGTCGTCTGCGACCTCGGGCTGCCCAAGGACGTCGACCCCGCGGTCGCCGAACTCGCCGACGTCACCGTGGTCGACCTGGAGACGATCCAGCGCCGCATGCGCGACGCCGGAGCCCCGACCACCGAGCGGCAGACCGCCAAAGCCAACGGCATCGTGCTCGACGAGGTGCGCGAGTACCTCGCCGGACAGCGCAGTGCCGAGGTCACGCCGACGGTCACCGCGCTGCGCAGGCGCGCGGCCGAGGTCGTGGACGCGGAGCTGCTCCGCCTGGACAACCGGCTGCCGGAACTCGACAGCCAGGTTCGCGAAGAGGTCGGCCGCACGGTTCGCCGCGTGGTCGACAAGCTGCTGCACGCGCCGACGGTGCGGGTCAAGCAGCTGGCCGCCGAGACGGCCGACACCGACTACGCCAACGCGTTGCGGGAACTGTTCTGCCTCGACCCGCAGGCTCCTGCGGCCGTGGCGAGCCCGACAGCGCCGGAATCCGAGAAGAAGCGGTAAGTGACCAGAGTCATTCGCATCGGCACGCGGGGCAGCAAGCTCGCCCTCGCGCAGACCGGCATCGTCGCCGACACCATCCGCGCCACCGGGGCGGAGGTGGAGATCGTCACCGTCACCACCCCCGGCGACCTCTCCAGCGCCCCGATCTCGCAGATCGGGGTCGGCGTGTTCACCTCGGCGCTGCGGGAAGCGTTGCTGCGCAACGAGATCGACGTCGCCGTGCACTCGTACAAGGACCTGCCCACCGCGCCCGAGGACGGCCTCGTGCTGGCCGCGGTGCCGCCGCGCGAGGACCCGCGCGACGCGCTGATCGCGCGCGACGGCCTCACCCTCGGCGAGCTTCCGCCGGGCGCGAAGGTCGGCACCGGCGCGGCCCGGCGGATGGCGCAGCTGCGCGCGCTGGGTCTCGGTTTGGAAATCGTGCCGATCCGAGGCAATATCGATACCCGCATGCGCAAGGTGACCGACGGCGAGCTGGATGCCGTGGTGCTCGCGCGTGCCGGACTGGCCAGGGTCGGCCGGGTGGACGAGATCACCGAAACCCTCGACCCGATCCAGATGCTGCCCGCCCCCGCGCAGGGGGCGCTGGCGCTGGAGTGCCGGGCCGCCGACGTGGACATCGAGCACCTGCTCGCGTCCGCGGTGGACGACGAGAGCACGCGGGTCGCGGTGACGGCCGAACGGGCTCTGCTCGCCGCGCTCGAAGCCGGGTGCAGCGCGCCGGTGGGCGCGCTCGCCGAGATCGTCGAGGACCTCGACGACGAGGGCGCGGTGGTGGAACGCATCTCGCTGCGCGGCACCGCTGCCGTCGAAGGCGAGAACGGCGGCGTCGACATGGTGCGGGCGTCCGCGATCGCCGGGATCGGCGAGGCGGAGAAGCTCGGCCGGGAACTGGCCGCCGAACTGCTTGACCTGGGAGCCGGGGCGCTGCTCGGCCCCGCGCTGTGACGCCAGCCGTCACCGACCCGCACGACCTGCCCGACACCAGCGGCCGGAGCACCGGCCGCCCAAGAGGAGAAGAACACCAACGATGACCCCTGCTCGCAAGACCGCCGGGCGCGTCGCCTTCGTGGGCTCGGGCCCCGGGGACGCCGGGCTGCTCACCGTCCGCGCCCAGGAACTCCTGGCCAAGGCCGAGGTCGTGGTGACCGACCCGGACGTGCCCGCCAGCGTGCTCGCCTTCGCCGCCCCCGGCGCCGAGGTCCGCCCCGCCGTCGGCGAACCGTCCGACGTCGCGAAGGACCTGACCGCCGAGGCCAAGGCAGGCCGGCTCGCGCTGCGGCTGGTCTCCGGCGACCCGCTGACCAGCCCGGCCGTCGTGGCCGAGGTCCAGGCCGTCGCCCGCACCTCGGCCGTGTTCGACGTCATCCCGGGCGTCGCGCCGGGCACCGCGGTGCCCGCGTACGCGGGGGTCGCGCTCGGCGGCACCTACACCGAGGCGGACGTCCGCGGCGAGGTCGACTGGGGCGCGCTGGCCGCGGTCCCCGGCCCGATCGTGCTGCACGCGACCTCGGCGCACCTGGCCGAGGCGGCGAGCCAGCTCACCGAGAAGGGGCTGCCCCCGACCACCCCGGTCGCGGTCACCGCGAACGGCACCATCAACACCCAGCGCACGCTGGACACCACGCTGGCCTCGGTCGCGAACGACGCGGGCGAGCTGGTCGGCCCGCTGGTCGTGACGGTCGGGCAGGCCGCCGGGCAGCGGTCGAAGCTGTCCTGGTGGGAGTCGCGGGCGCTGTACGGCTGGAAGGTCCTGGTGCCGCGCACCAAGGAGCAGGCTGGCGAGATGGCCGAGCGGCTGCGCGGCCACGGCGCGACCTCGCACGAGGTCCCGACGATTTCGGTCGAGCCGCCCCGCAGCCCGGCGCAGATGGAGCGCTCGGTCAAGGGCCTGGTCGACGGCCGCTACCAGTGGATCGTCTTCACCTCCACCAACGCGGTGCGCGCGGTGTGGGAGAAGTTCGAGGAGTTCGGTCTCGACGCGCGCGCGTTCTCCGGCGTGAAGATCGCCTGCGTCGGCGAATCGACCGCGGCGAAGGTGCGTTCGTTCGGCATCATCCCGGAACTGGTCCCGACCGGCGAGCAGTCGTCCGAGGGCCTGCTGGCCGAGTTCCCGCCGTACGACGACGTGCTGGACCCGGTCAACCGCGTCCTGCTGCCGCGCGCGGACATCGCCACCGAGATCCTGTCGGCCGGTCTGGTCGAGCGGGGCTGGGAAGTCGATGACGTCACGGCTTACCGGACCGTGCGGGCCGCGCCGCCGCCAGCCGAGACCCGCGAGATGATCAAGACCGGCGGGTTCGACGCGGTCTGTTTCACCTCGTCGTCGACCGTGCGGAACCTGGTCGGGATTGCCGGGAAGCCGCACACGCGCACGCTGGTGGCGTGCATCGGGCCGAAGACCGCCGAGACTGCGGTGGAGTTCGGTCTGCGGGTGGATGTGCAGCCGGAGAAGGCTGATGTGCCGCATCTGGTGGACGCGCTGGCCGAGCACGCGGCTCGGTTGCGGGCGGAGGGCGCGCTGCCGCCGCCGCGCAAGGCCAAGCGGACTCGGCGCAGCTGAGGTTTCGGTCCGTGAAGGGCTCCTTGAGGGAATCAGATTCCCTCAAG
>NZ_SDLT01000080.1 GCF_004522235.1 Amycolatopsis nivea | reverse complement strand
GCCGGCCAGTTCGGCACCGGGAACGAGTCCACCGTCGCCGCAGCCGCAGCCGACGGCCTCCAAACCCCCGGGATGACGTTCCCCGAACCGCCGGCGAACGCCACCCCGGCCCAGAACGCCGCGTGGTGGACGACCCTGCCCGCCTCCGCCCGCGACGCCCTCATCCGCGACCGCCCCGGCATGATCGGCGCGATGGAGGGCCTGCCCGCAGTCGATCGGGACCGCGCGAACCGAACCGTGCTTTCGCGACAGCACGCAGACCTGCAACGCCAACGCGACGACATCCAGCACCGCCTCGACGACATGAAACGCAGCGACCCCCAGCAACAGAAGGAATACTATGCGCTGCAAGCCCAGCGCGAGACCCTCGACCAGCGTCTTGCCGGGATCCACCAGATCGAGGACCGCTTGGGGCGGTCCCTGCCCGGGCAACCGCCCGCGTTCCTGCTGAGCGTCAACCCGGCCGACTCCGGACAGGCTGTCGTAGCCATCGGCGACCCGGACCACGCCGCCAACGTCGCCACCTACGTTCCCGGCACCACCTCCGGGCTCAACGACGGCATGCACGTCGACATCGAACGAGCGGACGCGATGATGGCCATGGCCGGCAAAGTCGGGTCACCGTCGACCTCGGTGATCACCTGGGCCGGGTACGACGCACCGCAAACCCTCGCGGACGCCGCCAGCACCAGCTACGCCGACAACGCGGAACACTCCCTCCGCGCTTTCCAGGAAGGAATCGGCGCAGCACACCAAGGACCGGTGAACACCACCGTCATCGGCCACAGCTACGGCACCACCGCGGTAGGGCACACCGCCCGGGACCTCGGCCTGCCCGCCGACAACCTCGTCATGGTCGCCAGCCCGGGAGTCGGCGTCGACCACGCCAACCAGCTCCACCTCGACGCCGTCCCGCAAGATCAGGTCGGGCAGCACATCTACTCCACCAAAGCACTCACCGACCCCGTTCCCGCCCTGACCAACCTCCACTCGCCCCAAGCCGAACCGTTCGACCCTCTCGGCCCGGACCCCGCCACCGACTACTTCGGCGGGCAGACATTCGAGTCCGACCCTGGACATGTCGCGGGCGCCCACAGCAATTACTGGGTCGACCGATCGCCCTCGCTCCGCGCGATGGGCAACATCATCGCTGGGAACAAACCGTGACGAACCCACCAAACCGAAAAACGCTTGCGCGAATTCAGGCCGCTCTCATGGCAATCGCCGTATTCGCCCTCGTCTCATGCGGAGGTGCCTCCATGCAACCCACGGTTTCGGCCGCGCAAGCACGCGAGACCGCATTGGCTTCTGCGCGCGCAGCCGCAGCGGCCGTCTTCCCCCCTGGGTATCGGTTGACCGACGACTTCGCACCACAGCTTTCGTGCACCGACGACAACGATCAGGCGACGGGTCAGATTCACGTGAGCGTCAGCATGTGGGTCGACGGCCCGGACCGCTCGCGCAACGACAGCTACTACGAAAAGCTCAAGAAATGGTGGACGCAGAACGGCTGGTCGCTCGAATCGGACCACCGGCCCCGAGACCTGTTCGCCAACGCCCAGCGCGACGGCTATCTGATGAGCTTGGAAGGCACGGTCACCGGGCCGGACAAGGGGAGGCTCAACATCGGGGTCAGTTCGCCGTGCATCTGGCCTAACGGAACGCCCGAGCCCAAGTCCTAAGGTCTCCCAGCGCGAGAGACCGCCTTGACGGTGACGGATAATCGGCGAACTTGCCGGCCGCGCGTCCGCTAGTCGCCGGAACAGCCGCCAATGTTGCGCTCCCCTGCCATTACTCGCGCATCAATCGCAACCAACCTCGCCCCGCGCAGCACTCGCTCGCGACGACAGTCGCTCCCGTGCCCGGCTCAGCGCCGCGATCCGCTCATCCAGAACAGCCAACCGCCGATCCACCAGCGCCACCGCGCTCGAGGACAGCCTTCGCGAGGGCAAGTCTCCCTGCAGGCATGAGCCCAGCGGCCGGATGTCTTCCATCGTCAGGCCGGAATCGAGCAGGTAGCGGATGTTCGCCACCCGCTCGATCGCGGACTCGTCGTAGTGCCGGTATCCGTTGTGGGAGCGGGCCGCGGTCAGCAAGCCCTGCTCCTCGTAGAACCTCAGCGCCCTGGTCGTCACGCCGGTGGCTTTCGCCAGCTCTCCGATCCGCACGACCCGAGCGTACGCCGCTAAGCGATCACTGCGCCGCCGTCGACGGGGATTACCGCGCCGGTGATGTAGTCGGCGCCGGGGCTCGCGAGCTCGACGATCCAGTGCGCGACTTCTTCCGGCCGGGCGAGGCGGCGCAGTGGCACCATTTCGCGCAGGGTTTCGTGCTGTGCTTGGGCTTCTTCGGCGGTCAGGCCCTCGCGGGCGTAGATCTCCGTGGCGACCGGGCCGGGGGCGACCGCGGTGACGCGGATGCCTCGCGGGGCGAGTTGCACTGCCCAGCTTCGGGTCAGCGACTCCAGTGCGGCTTTCGTCGCCGCGTAGAACTCCCGGCCTGCCATCGGCCAGCCGCGTTGGCCGATCGCGGTCGTCACGTTGACCACCGCGCTTACGTGCGGCATCGCGGCTTGCACGAGGTAGACCGGCGCGAGCAGGTTCGTCGCGACTACTCCGTCGAACGCTCCGGGCTTGATTTCGCCCAGCGCGGCCGGTTCGACGATGCCGGCGTTGTTCACCAGCACGTCGAGCCGGCCGAATTCGGCAAGTGCCGCAGCGACAATCTCCTCCGCCGCACCCGGCGAGGTGATGTCGGCGGCGAACGGGCGGATCCGCGGGAAGCCCTCCGCGGTTTCGGCGAGCCGTTCCGCGGTGCGGCCCACGACGAGGACGTCCGCGCCTCGCCGGGCGAACTCGCGTGCGGTGACCTGTCCGATGCCCGTTCCACCGCCGGTGACGATCACGGCCTTGCCGGCAAACTGTCCTTCACTCATGAAATCGACGCTAAACATTGCCGTATGCGTGAAGGTCAAGCCGCTCAGCGCACGCGGTCGTAAACCAGGGCCACTTCGCCGAGGTCGCCGGTCTCCTGGTGCGCGACTGTCCACTTGGTACCCGGCAGGCCGTCGTCGAACAGGCGCGGGCCGCCGCCGGCGATCTGCGGGCAGATGGTCAGGTACAGCCGGTCGACCAGGTCCTCGGCCAGCAGCGCCTTGATCACGCTGACGCTGCTGTTGACCAGGATGTCGCCCTCGCCGTCGGCCTTGAGCGAGGCGACGACCTCGGCGGCGGGCGCGTTCACGATGCGCGTGCGCTCCCACGGCGACTCGGTGAGCGTGCTCGACAGGACCACCTTTTCCGTGTCCACCAACCATTTCGCGTAACCGCGGTCGCGCGGGTCGGCGTTCTCGTCGGCGGCGACGGTCGGCCAGAAGCCGAGGAAGCCTTCCGCGTTGCGGCGGCCCAGCAGCGCGGTCGTCGCGTTCTCCCAGATGCGGGACATCTGGTTGCGGGCGGTTTCGGTGGTGACGTACGGGATGATCGCGCTCATGTCGCCGGGGCCTTCCGGACCGTGGTAGCGGCCGTCGAGGGTCAGGGCGAGGTTGGCGGTGACGCGACGCTCGGTCATGGCTGGATGTCCTTTCGGGTGATGACCTCGGTGAGGTGGTCGAGGACCTGTCCCCAGCCGGTTTCGATTCCGGCGATGGCGGACACGGCTTCGACGGTCGTTGCGCTGATCTCCAGACCCAGCCGCAGCCGGGTGCCGCCGTTCGCCGCGGGGGCGAGGGCGAGGTCGTAGTGGCCGCTGAACGCGACGGCTCCGGCCGCGTCCAGCACCGACAGGTCGAACTCGAGCCGCTCGGTTTCGCGAGCGGTCCGGACCTGCCCTTCCGAGCGGTAAGTGCCTTCGGCGTCGCGGTAGGCGAGAACGACGCGCCCGCCCGGCTCCGGTTCGAGGACACACTCGGTGACAGTCAGGGACGGCGGGACCCACCACGACGCCAGCAGCCCGGCGTCCGTCCAGTACCGCCAGACCGTTTCCGGCGGCACCGGCAGCACGCGCTCGAAGGAGAACGCGCGGCCGTCGGCCCAGCGATCCCGGTTCGCGGCCGCGGTGTCGGCCTCGATCGCGGCGCGGTAGCGGTCGAGCACGTCGCGCTCCCCCGCGTGCGACTCGATCGTCACGGCCAGCTTCTGGAGCTGGTCCGCGAACTCCCGCAGCGGAGCCGCTTCGGCCGCGTAGACCCGCCGTTGCCCGAGCGGGGCCATGGTGACCAGGCCGGCGCGGGCGAGGGTCTGCAGATGCTTGGTCGTCTGCGGCTGCCGCAGCCCGGTCAGCTCAGCCAGCTCGCCGACCGACCGCGGCCGTTCCGCGAGCAGTGCGACCAGCTGCCACCTGGTGGTGTCTGCGAGTGCTGAGGCGATCCCGTCCATGCACTGAAGTATTCACTACATCGAATATTCGTGTCAAGGAATTCTTTTGGCCAGTCTCAGCCGGGCAGCAGCCGGGCGGCGAGGTTGCGCGCCGCCAGCCCCCGTTTCGTGCGCGGGACCAGCACCGATGCCGCCGTCCCGACCCCGCGCTGCTTGGGCTTCACGCGCGCTCGATGGGTCGCCTCGTAGCGCGCGAACGCCTCGGCGGGGGTGCCGTCAGCGAGCGCCGCGGCGAGGGTGTGCGCCCCGACGATCGCGAGGCTGGAACCGTCGCCGAGCAGCGAGACGCACGAGGCGGCATCGCCGACCAGCGCGACCCGGCCGCGGCACCACGTCGGCGGGTCGACGACGGCGACCGCGTCGAAGAACACGTCGTCGGCGGCTTCGAAGCGGGCCACCAGCTCCGGGACTCGCCAGCCGAGCCCGCGATAAGCCGCGGACACGATTTCCTTGCCCTGCCCGGGATCCGGCGCGCGGAAGATGAACGCGACCCCCGAATTCCCCCGCACCGGATGGATCGCCACGAGCCTGCCCGGGCTGTTCAGCAGGACCACGTCCTCCGGGTAGTCCGACGGCTCGCCGAGCGACACCGTCCCGACGTACAGCCCCGCGTGCCGGACGAACTTCTCTTCAGCGCCGAACACCAGCCGCCGCACCGCCGAGTGCACGCCGTCCGCGCCGATCACCAGGTCGAACCGGCGCGGAGCAGCGTGCTCGAAGGTGACGTCGACCCCGCCGTCGTCCTGCTGCAACGCGGTGATGGTGTCCCCGAAGAGAATCTCCGCGTCGGCGCGCGCCGATTCGTACAGCGCGGAGGCGAGGTCGGCTCGCGGGACCTCGATCTCCTTGCGCACCGCCATCCGCACCGTGGTCACCGAACGCCCGCGCGCGTTGAGCACTCGCAGCCGCTTCGCGTGCGTCGCGACCTCTCGCAACCGCGGCACGACACCCATCGCGTCGGCTACCTCCATCGCGCCCGCGCGGACGTCCACCGGGTTGCCACTGCTGCGCTGACCAGCCGCCCGTTCCACCACCGTCGGCCGGAAACCGTTGCGCGCCAACCAAAAGGCGAGCGTTGAACCGGCAATCCCGGCACCGCACACGAGCACGTCACGAGTCATGCACCCCAAGGTAACCGCACTCAGTGCATATTTGCAATGAGTGCTGGTTTGCACTCGGTGCCGTATGCTCGCGCCATGTCGCTCCGTGAACGCAAGCGCGCCCGCACCCGCCAGGCCCTGATCGACGCGGCCACGGATCTTTTCGAGCGCAACGGCTACGACGAGACGACCATCGCCGACATCGCCGCCGCCGCCGAGATCGGCACGCGCACGTTCTTCAGCTACTTCGCCAGCAAGGAAGAACTGCTGTTCCCGGACGCCGAGAGCCGGGTGCAGGCGTTGCTCGAGGCCCTCTCGAACCGCGCCCCGGACGACCGGCCGATCGACCTGCTGGTCCGCGTCCTCGCCGACGGCGGCGAGGTCAGCGACGACATCATCGGCAAGCTGACCCCGTTGCGGATGCGGCTGCTCCAAACCGTGCCCGCTGTGCAGGGCCGGGCGCTGCAAATCCAGTTCAACGCCGAGCGCCGGATCGCCGAAATCCTCGCCGAAGCCTTCCCGGACGAACTCGACGACCTCACCGCTCGCACGTTGACCGGAGCGTTCGCCGGTGCGGTGCGCGGAGCGTCGCAGGCGATGCTGGACCGCTCCGACGAACTGACCCCCGAGCAGCGCGCCGAGGCGACCCGGCAGGCCATCGTGAAGACGCTCGGGCCGCTGCTCAAGCGTGACTGACGTGCTCCGCGCACAGGCACGCCACCGCGGTGTCGATCCACTCGCGGCTTTCCCACTCCGGATGCCGCTTGATCAGCTCCTCCCGCACTTCCGCGACCACGGTCGCCTCGTCCATCCCGGAATCGCGGCGGCGCCAGGTCTCGTCGCGCAGCAGTTCGAGGTAGACCCGTAGGTCGTCGAGCAGTTCCGGACCGCTGATGTCCCCGTGGCCGGGCACGACGATGTCCGGGCGCTGCTGCGAAAGCTTCCGCATGACCTCGATCCAGCGGATCCCGGACACATCGGTGTCGTGCGGCGGGAACCACGGGAAGATCGCGAACTGGCCGGTCTCGGCGAGGTCGCCGGTGAACAGGACGCCCGCGTCCGGGACCGTGACGACCTGGTCGCCCTTGCTGTGCGCGCGACCGGTGGCACGCAGCTGCACGACGCGGCCGCCGAGGTCGAGGTCGTGCGACGAGTCGTAGACGACGTCCGGGGCCGGCAGTTCGACCCCCTCCAGCTGCCGCGCGACCGGCTCCCCCAGCCCGCTGAACATCCGCAGGTAGCCCGGGCCTTTCGCGGCGAGGTCGGTCGCCTGCGCGCGGTTGACCAGGTAGGTCGCGGCTCCGGCGAAGGTCTGCGCGCCGAACGCGTGCTCGGGGTGGAAATGCGTGGTGGTCAAGTAAATCCGGCGGCCGCGCGCGTACTCGGTCGCGAACTTCAGCACGGTTTCCGCGTTGCGCGGCCCCATGCCGGTCTCGACGACGAGCACGGAATGCGTCCCGCCGATGACGCCGACGTTCGGCACCAGCTGCACGCCCTGGTTCGGGACCACGACGAGGTCGCGGGCGAGTTCGCGCACCTGGGAGGTCTGCACGACGGGATCGGGATACGGGTAGTCGGCCATCGCCGGGGCTCCTCGGAAAGCGCGGGATCAGGGACCGTTCCAGTCCAGCGCCGCGCCCGCGCGGTGTCCAAGACCGATCCGCTTTTTCCGATACCGCAAGGGTATTGTCGCTGGTTGTGGATCTCCGTTCGCTCCGGTACTTCGTCGCGGTCGCCGAGGAACGCCACTTCGGCCGGGCGGCGGCGCGGCTGCACATGACCCAGCCGCCGCTGAGCCGCGCGATCAAACAGCTCGAAACCGACCTCGGCGCGATCCTGCTGGAGCGTTCGCCGTCCGGGGTCGCGCTCACCGCCGCCGGGACCGCGCTCTACGACGAGGCCCTCACCCTGCTCGCGGGAGCCGACCAGGTCCGCGCGCGGGTCGCCGCCGCGGCCGGGCCGGGAACGCTCAGGCTCGGCACCCTCGCCGACAGCTCGGAACCGGTCGGGATCCGGCTCGCCGGCGAGTTCCGCGAACGGCATCCGGGCGTGCGGATCAGCGTCCGCGAGGCCGATCTCACCGATCCCACCACCGGCCTGCGCGCCGGGCTCGTGGACGTCGCGCTTACCCGGATTCCGTTCGACACCACCGGAATCCGCACGCGTGTGCTGCGCTCCGATCCGATGGGCGTCGTGCTGCGCGCGGACGATCCGCTGGCCGGACGCGCCGAGGTGCGCCGGGAGGAGCTCGCCGACCGGGCGTGGTTCCGGTTTCCCGACGGCACCGACCCGCAGTGGCAGGCGTTCTGGAGCGGCGGCGGCACCGGCGGCCCGGTCGTGCGGACGGTGCACGAATGCCTGCAAGCCGTGCTGTGGAACGGAACCGTCGGGTTGGCCCCGCTCGCGCACTCGTTTCCCGAGGGCGTCACGACGGTCCCGCTGGCCGGCTGCCCGCCGAGCCGGCTCGTGGTCGCCTGGCGCGAGGACTCCGCGCCGCCGCTGGTCCGCTCGTTCGTCGAACTCGCCGTGCGCATCGCCGGGCTCGACGGCCGCGAAACCCCCGCGAACCCGTAGGCTGGGCCCGGACATCGGGGAGGTGCAGGCGGTGCCGGAACGCAATCCGCTGCGGATCCTGCGCAAATGCGCGGACTGGTTCGAAAACCGCGGCGTGTACATCCCCGGCGAGGAAAGCCGCGCGGTCGACCCGGTGCGCGACTTCGGCTGGCTCATGGTCGCCTGGGGCGCGGGGGTCGCGGTGTTCATCCTGTTGTTCGCGTTCGCGGTCTGAATCCCGACCTCCGGCCGTTGACATCGGGGTGACGACTGTCACCCGGTGTGCTCTTTCGATCACGGATCGGCCACGGGTGTACACCAGGTCCGCGTCTTCCGCACCGTGGCGGCATTAGTGCCGCCAGAGTGGAGCGGGTCCGCCCGGCAACTACGCCGAACGGCACACCGCCCCACCCCGACTGGAGTACCCCCGCGATGGCGCCCCCGCGCACCCCGAAGCTGTTGTTGACCGCCTGCCTGCTGTTCTCCGTGGCAGCCTGCGGCGGCGTCAACGCTCGGGAAGGCTCCGCCGCGATGGGCGTCGGCAACCCGGCGGCGCAGCCCGCGGCCGCGCAAGCCTCCGGCGACCTGCAGTTCGGCGCCAACCACCGCTTCGCCAGCGGGATCACGGTCTCGCTGTCGGCCCCGCAGTCCTTCCAGCCGAGCCCGGCGGCGTATCCGCGCAGCGCTCGCGCGGCGGCGTTCTACATCCAGGTCACGAACAACGGCACCGACCCGTACCGCGTTTCCGCGCTCTCGGTCACCGCGACGGTCGCCGGGAAGCCGGCGAAGCAGGTCGTGGACGCCACCCAGGGGCTCGGCGGCGTTTCCGACGCGGGCAAGGACCTGATGCCGGGCCGGTCTACGCAGGTCACGCTGGCTTTCGCGGTGCCGGCGGAGAGTGCTCGGATGGCCGTGCAGGTGCGGCCGAGCACGGGCGAGCCCGCCGTCGTCACGTATTGCGGAGACGCCTGAATTACTCTCGTCCCCATGACCGACCAGCGACTTGCCGTGGGCGACGAAGCGCCCGGATTCACCCTGCCGGACAGCACCGGCAAGAACGTCTCGCTCAGCGACTTCCGCGGCCAGGCCGTGGTGGTGTACTTCTACCCGGCCGCGAGCACGCCGGGATGCACCAAGCAGGCTTGCGATTTCCGGGACAACCTCGCGGAGCTGAACGACGCGGGGTACCAGGTGCTGGGGATTTCGCCGGACAAGCCGGAGAAGCTGGCGAAGTTCGCCGAGGCGGAGAAGCTGACGTTCCCGCTGCTGTCCGATGTGGACAAGGAAGTGCTGTCCGCGTGGGGAGCGTTCGGGGAGAAGAAGAATTACGGGAGGATCGTGCAGGGCGTGATCCGGTCCACGTTCATCGTGGACGCGGAGGGGAAGATCGCCAAGGCCGCCTACAACGTGCGGGCGACCGGGCACGTGGCGAAGTTGATCCGGGATCTGGGGATCTCCGCCTGATTGGGTTCCCGAAGCGCGGAGAGGCCGGGCTGGCCTCTCCGCGCGATCGGTCAGCGACGCACCGGATAGCGCAGGTGAAGCACCCGGTCGCCCTGGACCACGTCGGGGTTCTGCAGCAGGTGCTGTGCGTTGACTGAGCCGAAGTAGCGTTTGCCGGATCCGAAAACCACCGGCACCACGTCCATCCGCACCTCGTCAACCAGGCCCGCGGCTAATGCTTGGCCGCCGACGTCGCCTGCGGCGATCTCCACGATGCGGTCGCCTGCCAGCTCTTGTGCTTTGGCCACGGCTGCTGTGACGCCGTCGACGAAGTGGAACGGCGCTTCTGCGTCCCAGCCTTCGGGCGCTGGGCGGTGGGTCACGACGACCACGTGGTCGATTCCGCTCGGCGGTTTCCCGTCCCAGCCGTCAGTCAGGTCGAAGACGTGGCGGCCCGCGACGGTCACGCCGATCTGGTCCCAGTACGCGCGGGTGTAGTCGTACGAGGCCTGCGACACCTTCAGCACGCCGCTCTCGTCCAGCGGGACGTCGCCGCTGGTCAGCCAGTCGAACAGCGGACCGGGCTGGTCGTTTTCATCGGCGATGAAGCCGTCCGCCGACACCGAGCTGTACATGACGACCTTGCCCACGGGGTTCTCCTCTGCCTCAGGTGGCCCCAAATTAGCGGGTCGCGCGCGGTCGCTCTTGTAAGAAATCAATCGGCGGGCAGCGGCCAGCCGTCCAGGGTGTGGCCGGGATGTTCGCGCAGGAACCGGCGCCGGACTTCGAGGTACCGGGTCGGCGTGAACCCGGTGAACTCCCGGAACTCGTGGCCGAAGTGGGCCTGGTCGAAGTAGCCCGCGCGACCGGCCAGGTCGCCCCAGTCGACCGGTCCGGCCGGGTCGATCGCGAACACGGCGGCGGTGAAGCGGTGGGTGCGGGCCAGCCGCTTCGGGGTGACGCCGACGAGTGCTTTGAACCGTTGTGCCAGGTGGGTGCTGCTGACCCCGGCTGCCTCGCTCAAGCCGCCGATCGCCACCGCGCCGCGAGTGGCCGCGATGATGCTGCTCATCTGGCGGACCAGGCCCAACCCCGTGGTTTCGGTCAGCCGTCGCATCAGCTCCGCTTCGAGGAGAGCCAGCATTTCGTGCGGCCCGGTCGCCGTGGCTAGCCGGTCTCGCAGTTCGGCGATGGCGGGTCGGCCCCAGACCTGTTCAATCGTCACCGGCCGGTCGCACAGTTCGGCGGCGGGCATCGGCAGAAAGGGCGCCAGCCCCCACGGTTTGAAGTGCACGCCGACGGAGCGGGTCCCGGGCGGATAGCCGAATTCGTAGGCGCGGGTGGGCATGGTGATCACGCAGCCGTCGGCGTACTCGGCTGTCTCGAGACCGGTGCGGATCCGGAACGGTGCCCCGAGGTTGACGATGAACAGCGCCGACGGTGCCGGCGGCAGCGTCAGCCGGGCGTACGGCGGCGTGCCCGCCAGGTAGTAGATGTCGTCGATCAGGCCGTCCAGCGGCGGTCGCGGCACCTGGGACACGTACTCCACGCAGCCAGCATTGCCGAGAGCCGCCAGCCAGCGCTACTCGCGCGGGAATCGCAGGGTGAAGGTGGTGCCGCGCCCGGGCGTGCTCGCGGCGGTGACTTCGCCGCCGTGGGCTTCGGCTAATTTCCGGACGATCGCCAGGCCTAGCCCGCTGCCGCCGGACGCTCGGCTTCTGGAGGGATCCGCGCGCCAGAAACGATCGAAAACCCGGGGCAGATCTTCGGCGGCGATACCGGTTCCGGTATCGGTTACTTCGAAAATCGCGTCGTTTTCGGCTTGCCTCGCGGTGACGGTTACCGAGCCGCCGGGCGGGGTGTGGCGGATGGCGTTCGAGACCAGGTTGTCCAGGGCTTGGCGCAAGCGCACTGGATCCGCCGTGATGGCGGGGTTTTCCATGGGCGGGACCGAAAGACGGACGTCGGCGGATTCGGCGCGCGGCGCGTGCGCGGCGGCCAAGTGGGTCAGCAGGGTGTTGGCGTCGATGGGTTCGGGGTGGACGCGCAGCGCACCGGCGTCGGCCAAAGCCAGGTCTTGCAGGTCGTCCACGATGTGTTGCAAGTGGACGGCTTCTTCCAGCAGGGAGGCGACCAGGTCGTCGTCGAGCTGGCTGATGCCGTCCTGCGCGGCTTCCAGCCAGCCTCTGATGGTGGACAGCGGAGTGCGCAGTTCGTGCGCGACGTCGCTGACCATCGCCTTGCGGGCGTTCTCCAGCTCTTCCCTCGCCCGCGCCATCTCGTTGAACGCGGTGGCCAGGCGGGCGATCTCGTCTTTGCCTTTGACGCGGACCCGGGCGCCCGTCTCGCCTGCTTTGAGGCGTTGGGCCGCGCCGGTCAACGCGCGGAGGGGGCGGATCAGGCGGATCGACGCCAGTGCGGTGACGATGACCGTCAGCAGCAGGATCGCGGCGGTGACGGCGATCAGCTTCGTGCGGTTTTCCGAGGAGAGGGTGAAGCCGGTCGGGGGCTGGTCGGTGCCCTTTTCGGTGATGTAGAGCCAGGCCGCGGGGGCGACGTAGGGGGTCAGCTGCTCTTTGCGGGCCGAGGTTACGCAGTTGGTGATGGTCTGGTCGGTGGCTTGGACGACGGGGCCGTCGAAGGTCCACAAGAGACCCAGTTTGGCGACCGGGATCGTGCTGTCGTTCCGGCCGAGGCAGGCGTCGATCAGGCCGGACAGCTTGTCCAGGGCGGCTCGCTCGGTCTCGGTGGGGCGTTCCAGGAGAGCGGTGCCGCATTGGGCGGTGCCCGCGGGCGCGATCACCCGGGGGTGGCCGCTCGGGGAGATTTCCAGGCTGCCCAGACCGGTTCTGCGCTGAGTGCAGGACAGGACCTTGTCGGCGATTTCCTGCAGTTCTTCGCGTTCGTCGGCGGGGAGCCGGTAGGGGCCGACCGCGTCGGGGTCGATGCGGTCGGGGGTGGATTTGATGCCCAGCCGGGTGTCGACCGCCAAGGGGTCGATGACCGCGGACGGCTGCGGCGGGAGTTTGCCCGGGTTTTGTTCGGAACTGGCGATCAGCTTGCCCTGCGGGGTGGTCAGGACGATTTTGCGGCCGGTTTTCTCCGCGTAGTCGTTGATGGTCTTGGCCGCGCCGGACCACGTGGGATGGGTGGCCGCGTACGAGAGGAGGGCCTGGTAGATCGTGCCGTCGTCGGCGAAGAGCTGGCCCTGTTCCCGTTCGATGGCACCGGAAGTGGTCCGGGAGGCCAGCCAGGCGGTGGCGGCGATGGCGCACACCGCGATCGCGGCGGTTACCGCGAAGAGGCGGAAGAGGAGGCTACGGGGCATCGGACTTCGCGGTCAGTTTGTAGCCGACGCCGTAAACCGTCAGGAGTTTCGCGGGTTTTCTCGGATTGGCTTCGATTTTCTTCCGGAGGTTCATGACGTGCACGTCAATGGCGCGCTGCGTGATGTAGCGGTCGAAGCCGTGCAGATGTTCCAGGAGTTGCGCCCTGGTGAAAACCTGGTCCGGCCGAGCGGCCATGATCTCCAGGATCCGGAATTCCCCCGGAGTCGTTTCGATCGGGTTTCCGCTTACCGCGACCTCGTGCCTTTCCTTGTCGACGGTCAGGGTGCCGACTTTGAGCGGACCGTCTTTCGCCGAGTTCGTTCTGCGGAGCAGGGTCCGGACCCGCGCCATGAGTTCGCGCGGGCTGTAGGGCTTGGTGACGTAATCGTCCGCGCCCAGGTCGAGGCCCTGGAGCAGGTCGTCCTCGGTCGAACGGGCGGTGAGCATGAGGATCGGCAGGTCGGAGGAGGCCCGGATGGTCCGGCAGACGGTCAGCCCGTTCATGCCGGGGAGCATCACGTCCAGGATCAGGAGATCGGGTTCCGCCGCGCGGATTTCCGCCAGTGCGGCCTCGCCGGTGGGCGCGACGATCACGGTGTGCTGCTCGTGTTCGAGGTAGCGGCGGACCAGTTCCGCTTGTTTCGGATCGTCTTCGGCAAGGACGATATGGGCGCACATGCTTGCCGAGACTAGCCCGAGTCCCATCCCGGAGCCACCAGCGCGGCTCCGGGACGGACCCGGCGGTTATGCGTCGGCCAGTTTCCGCAAGGCCGGCAGAAGTGCGCGCAACGCTTTCCCGCGGTGCGAAACGGCGTCTTTTTCCGCCGGGGCCAGTTCCGCGCTGGTTTTCGTTTCGTTTTCCGGCACGAAGATCGGGTCGTAGCCGAAACCGTTGGTCCCGCGCTTTTCCCTCGTCAGCGTGCCGCGCCAGTCGCCGCGGACGACGGTGGTCTCGCCGGACGGAAGGGCCAGTACGGCGGCGCAGACGAAGGCCGCGCCCCGGCGCTCGTCCGGGGTGTCGGTCAGCTGCGCCAGCACCAGGTTCAGGTTCGCTTCGTCGTCGCCGTGCTTGCCGGACCAGCGGGCCGACAGGACGCCCGGCATGCCGTTCAGCGCGTCGACGGTGAGGCCCGAGTCGTCCGCGATGGCGGGCAAGCCGGTGGCGGCTACCGCGTCGCGTGCTTTGGCCGCGGCGTTGCCTTCGAAGTCGGGAGCCGTTTCCGGGGCTTCCGGGAACTCCTCGACGTCGTTCAGGCCGAGCACCTCGATGCCCTGGATGCCTTCCGCCTCCAGGATCCGGCGCAGCTCGCCCAGTTTCTTCGCGTTCCGGGTGGCCAGCAGCAGCTTGGTCACTTCTGGCCCTTCTTCTTGTCCGGCCGCGGTTCCGGCAGCTCGCCCGGGTACGGCAGCGCCAGCGCTTCGTTCTGCAGCCGGGTCAGTTCCGCGCAGCCGCCCAGCGCCAGGTCGAGCATGGTGTCCAAAGTGGACCGCGCGAAGGTGGCTCCCTCGCCGGTGCCCTGGACCTCGATGAGGGTTCCGGCGTCGGTGGCGACCACGTTCATGTCGACCTCGGCGCGCGAGTCCTCCTCGTACGGCAGGTCGAGGCGCACCCGGCCGTCCACGACGCCGACGCTGACCGCCGCCACCGAGGACGACAGCGGCTGCGGGTCGTTGAGCCGGTTCGCCGCGCCCAGCCAGGTGATCGCGTCCGCGAGGGCCACGTACCCGCCGGTGACCGCGGCGGTGCGGGTGCCGCCGTCCGCCTGGATCACGTCGCAGTCGATGACGATCGTGTTCTCGCCGAGCGCGGCCAGGTCGATGCACGCGCGCAGGGAGCGGCCGATCAGCCGGGAGATCTCGTGCGTCCGCCCGCCGATCCGGCCCTTGACCGCTTCGCGGTCGCTGCGGGTGTTCGTCGCGGACGGGAGCATCGCGTACTCCGCGGTCACCCAGCCGAGACCGGACCCCGCCCGCCAGCGCGGCACGCCCTCGGTCACGCTCGCCGCGCACAGCACCCTCGTGTTGCCGAACTCGACGAGCACCGACCCGGCAGGCCACTTCTGGAACCCGCGGGTGAGCTTCACTTCGCGGAGCTGGTCGTCGTTCCTGCCATCTTTTCTCACCACGCAGCAGACGATACTGCGTGGCAACGCCACTCCGTTGAGGGTGGTGGAGGGGAGGAAGGCGGAGCTAGGACGTACCACTGACACTTTCCGATCAGAGGTCGTAGATCGCGCCCTGCGTCACCAGCTCGGCGTCCGGGAACACCGCTCTGGCCTCGGCCAGAACCGCGTTCCGGTCCGTCCACGGCGCGACGTGGGTCAGCAGCAGACGGCCGACACCGGCGTCCTTGGCCAGTTCACCTGCCTCTTTCCCGGAGAGGTGCACGCCTTTCGGACGGTCGGCAGCATCGGTCCAGGACGCTTCCGAAAGCAGGACATCGACACCGTCAGCCAGTTCACCGAGGCCACGGCACAGTCCGGTGTCGCCGGTGTACGCGAGAATGGTGCCGCCGTACGCGATGCGTAGGCCGAATGCAGGCGTCGGGTGATACACGGCGACAGCAGTCACGTCGAAGGGACCGATCTCGATCCGCTCTTCGCGCAGCTCGTGGAACTCGTACACGTCCGACAGATCCACGGCGGCTCGCTCAGCCGCGTCGGCTGCGTACGCGTGCGCGAGGCGCGAAGGCGCGTCTGCGGGTGCGTACAGCGGCAACCGTCGCGGCCGCGCGGGGTACGGCGGCGCGGGGTGGTAGCGGCGAAGCACGGTGAGGGAGTTGACGTCGGCGCAGTGGTCGGCGTGCAGGTGCGAAAGGACGAGCGCGTCCAGGTCGAACGGGTCCAGCACGGTCTGCAATTGGGCGAACGCGCCCGAGCCCAGCTCGAGACCGAGCCGGTAGCCCTCCGCCTCCAGGAGGTACCCGGACGCGGCGGCGTTCGGCCCGGGGATGCTGCCCGAACACCCGAGGATCGTCAGTCGCACCCCGTCACCCTACTGTGCCGATAGCTACTTATCCGACCACAGCCACGGCCTGATGACTTCGCTGCAACGGTTGCGTACCGCTTCAGGGGCGGCCTACTTTTGGTCGGATAAGTAGCTGCGCTGTGCGGTGCCGCAGCGTCACGCGCTGACCGGGTCCAGCGCACCCGGCGCGAAGCCCATGAACCGCTGCGCCAACCGGGCGAACGGCTCCGGCGAACCGGTGGCGAGGAACTCGTGCTTCGGCGGCTCGTCGCGTTCGGCGAGCAGGTCGAGTTCGGTCAGCACGCGGTAGAGGTCCTTGGCGGTTTCGTCGGCGCTCGAGACGAGCGTGACGTCCTGCCCCATCACGATCTGCAGCACGCCGGACAGCAGCGGATAGTGCGTGCAACCGAGGATGAGCGTGTCGACTTCGGCTTCGAGCAACGGCTGCAGATAACCCTGTGCCAGACCGAGGATCTGTCGGCCGGTGGTGATGCCGCGCTCCACGAAGTCCACGAAGCGCGGGCAGGCGACGCTAGTGAGGCGTACGTCGGGCGCGGCCGCGAAGGCGTCGTCGTACGCCCTCGAACGCACAGTGCCCTCGGTGCCGATCAGACCGACGCGTCCGCTGTGCGTGGCGACTGCGGCTCGGCGCGCGGCCGGAAGGACCACTTCGATGACAGGTACGTCGTAGCGTTCGCGCGCGTCGCGAAGGCAAGCTGCAGACGCTGTGTTGCACGCGATCACCAACGCCTTCACACCGCTCTCGACCATGTCGTCGAGAGCAGCCAACGCGTACTCGCGAGCGGTGGCGATGGGCAGCGGGCCGTACGGGTTGCGCGCGGTGTCGCCGACGTAGCGCAGCTGTTCGGCAGGCAGCAGTTCGAGAATCGAGCGTGCGACGGTGAGCCCGCCGACGCCGGAATCGAAAACACCGATGGGCGCGCCTGGAGAACTCACATCCCGAGGTTACCCGGGGCCGTCGGCTCGCTCTTCGGGGATTTGACGCGTTCCCCGCGTGAGGTCAGCCACGCGGCGAGGATGCCGGCGAGCGCGCCGAAGAGGTGGCCCTGCCAGGAGATGCCGGGGTTGCCGGGCAGCAGGCCCCAGAGCATCCCGCTCCAGATGCCGAGCAGCACGACGGCGACCGCGATCTGCGCGAGCGACCGGTGGAACAGGCCGCGCACCAGCAGGTACGCGAGCCAGCCGAAGGCGAGCCCGGACGCGCCCACGGTGTAGGCGCCCGACGGTCCGACCAGCCACACGCCGAGCCCGGAAACCAGCCAGATGATCGCGGTGACCACGGCGAACCGGCCGATGCCCGCCGCCATCGCGAGGAACGAGAAGACCAGCACCGGCACCGTGTTGGAGAACAGGTGGGACCAGCCCGCGTGCAGCAGCGGCGCCCAGAGGATGCCGTCGAGACTGGACGCCTCCCGCGACAGGATCCCGCCGTGGGTGAACTCGCCGGGGAGGATCACGTCGAGCAGTTCCACGAGGTACAGCACCGCGACGAACCCCAGCGCGACGAACGCCGCGGCCTTGGGATGGGGCGGCAGGATGCGCTTCGCGGCGTCGACCGGCTTGCCGCTGCCAGCAGCGGGCGGCGGCGACGTCGGCGGGAGGGGAGGCAGTGTGCTCACGACCTCAGGCTACGTCGGGGACGAGCGGACGGCCTCGGGAGAAATCCCTGAACTTGGGCTCCGGGTGACGTGGCCGTGAAGGACTCCTTGAGGGAATCTAAGTCCGTGAGGGGCCCCTTCACGGACTTGCCGCTTCCGGACCGTCCGTGAAGGGCCCCTTGAAGGAATCTGATTCCCTCAAGGAGTCCTAATGGGTTGTGTTCGGGCGGGT
>NZ_SDLT01000008.1 GCF_004522235.1 Amycolatopsis nivea | reverse complement strand
CACCACCAAAATCAGCAAAACCTCAACTCGGTGGATCCAGGCCAGATTCCCTCAAGGAGCCCTTCACGGACCTGAACCCGGATCAGACCTTCTTCTGCCATTCGTCCCAGCTGAAGCGCCAGTCGGTCCAGCCGTCGCCCGGTTTGAGGTCCACGCCGGTGTCGGTCACCACCACGACGTCCCCGCGATGGGAGTTCTCGTAGAACCACTTCGCGTTGTCGACGCTGACGTTGAGGCAGCCGTGCGAGGTGTTGGTGCGCCCCTGCTGCCGGACCGACCACGGCGCGGAATGCAGGAACTGTCCCGAGTTGGTGAGCCGCAGCGCGTACTTGACCGTGGTGCGGTAGCCGCCCGGCGAGTCGGTGGGCACGCCGTACGTGCTGGAGTCCATGGTGTACGGCGACTGCACGGTCATGATCAGCATCGTGCCGGAAACGCTGCGCGCGGACGGCTTGCCGAGGCTGACCGGGGACGTCAGGACGAGCTGGCCGTCCTTGTACGTCCGCATCTGCTTTTCCTTGTCCGACACCTTCGAGATGATCGCCGGGCCGGTCTTGAAGCTGATCTTGCGGTCGGCCTTGCCGAACACGCCGTTGCCGAGCGCGCGGCCGGCGATCTTGATGTCGAGGGTGACCGTGGAGTACGCGGGCCAGTATTCCTTGGTGCGGTAGTGCACCTCGTCGTCGCCGAACCAGCGCCACGCCCCGGTGGCGGGCTTGTCGGAGGTGACGGTGAGCATCTTCTCGGCGGCGGCCTTGTCCGCGACCGGCGCGGAGAACTTGATCGTGATCGGCATGCCGACGCCGGTGGTCTCGCCGTCGAGCGGGATCACCGACGGATACGCCTGCGCCTTGGCGGTCGCGGTGGTGAAGGTGCTCGTGCGGGTCACCGGGTTGCCGTCCGCGCCGACGGAGCGCGCGGTGAGCGTGTACTTCGTGCGGTAGTCCAGGGGCTTGCTGCTGGTCCAGCGCTGCTTCGCGGCGTCCATCTCGCCGGGCACCGGAGCGCCGTCCGCCGCCGCGAGGGTGACCTCGCTGAGCGTGGACCCGCCGGCCACCGCGGTGACGGGTTCGCCGGGCGCGACGTCGTTCGAGCCGTCCTTGGGACCGAGGTCGAGGGTCGCGGGCACCGCCGGCGCGGCGCTGGTCTTCTGGTCGTTGCCCGCGGCGGGACCGGGAGCCGGTGCGGACGTGCACGCCGCCGTCAGCGCCAGCCCGGCGAGGATCCCCGCGATGATCTGCGTTTTCCGCCCCAGCACCTGACCAGCCCCCATTCGCGATTACTACCGGACATAGTAGTCATACCGGTCAGGCGCGGAGCAGGGCGGGAGCCGCTGCCCGGCGGTGGTGTCCGGACAGGGAGACCCAGGTCACGAATGCTGCCGCAGCCCGCGCCGCAGCGCCTCCCGCTCGCGCTCGGACGCCGACCGCGCGAAATGCAGCAGCACGCCCTCGGGATCGCCCGCGTCGGCGAGCAGGTTCCGCATCGCGCGGGCGGCTGCTTCCTCTCGCGACGACACCGGCGTGTAGCAGTAGGCGCGGCTGCGTTTCTCGCGTTCCACCCAGCCCTTGCTGTGCAGATGGTCGAGCACGGTGAGCACCGTCGTGTAGGCGAGGTCCCGGTTCAGCTCCTCCAGCACTTCGCGGACCGTGCGCGCGTCTCCCGCCCGCCACAGGACGTCCATAGCCGCCGATTCCAGCTCGCCCAGTCCCTGCACGCCCCGCATCCTAGGGCGCGCCGGTCCGGTGTCAGTACGCGGTGAGCCCGCCGTCGACGACCAGTTCGGTTCCAGTGACGAACGAGGATTCGTCACTGGCCAGGAAGAGCATCGCGTGCGCGACCTCGGCCGGGCTGCCCGCGCGGCGCATCGGCGTGCGGACGATGTCGGGCTGCTGGTCGCCCTGTTCGTCGAGCAGGTCCTGGATCATCGGCGTCGCGATGACCCCCGGGTGCACCGAATTGACCCGGACGCCGCGCGTCGCGTACTCGACCGCGGCGGTCTTGGTCAGCAGCCGCACCGCCCCTTTGGACGCCTGGTACGCGGCGGCCGCGCCGCTGCCGACCAGGCCCAGCACCGAGGAGGTGTTGACCACCGATCCGTTGCCGGAGGCGCGCAGCAGCGGCATCGCGGTCTTCATCCCGAGCCAGGTCCCGGTCTGGTTGACCGCGATCACCCGGTCCCAGGCGTCCGGGGCCGTCTCCTCGATGCCCGGCCAGTCCACGATCCCCGCGACGTTGACCAGCACGTCGAGGCGGCCGAACCGCTGCCGGGTCCGTTCGACGGTTTCGCGCCAGTTTTCCGGCGAGGACACGTCCAGCCGGTCGGCCAGCACGTCGGTCTCCAGCCGTGCCGCGAGTTTCCGCACTGCTTCGTAGTCGACGTCGGTGACGACCAGGCTGGCTCCCTCCCGGGCGAACAGTTCCGCGGTGGCTTGGCCTATGCCGCCGGTCGCTCCGGTGAGCAGCACGACTTTTCCGTTGAGCCGCATAAGATATTTCCTTTCGTCGGAGGGATATCAGGCCGCGGTGTAGCCGCCGTCGGCGGCGACGACCGCGCCGGTGACGAACGCGGACCGCGGCGACGCCAAAAAGCCGATCACCTCAGCGATTTCTTCCGGCTGCGCGACCCGGCCGAGCGGATGGGCAGTGCCGAACGACCGCAGATACGCCCGGCTGTCGGCGCGGAAAGTGTCGAGCAGATCTGTTTCGATCACGCCGGGAGCGACCACGTTCGCGCGAATTCCGTGCGGAGCGCCTTCCAATGCGAGCACCTTTGTCAATTGCGCCAACGCTCCTTTCGACGCGCTGTACGCTGCCGCCTCGGCCAGCCCCACCGTGCTGGCGAACGAGCCGACCGTGACGATCGCTCCCCCGCCGTTGTCGCGCATTACTCGGAATGCCTCTCGCGCCTGCAAAAACGCTCCGCGCGCATTGACGGACATCACCTCGTCCCAGTCCGCCGCGGTCGTCTCGGTGACCGGCTTGTTCACCGAACGCCCCGCATTCGCGACCAGAATGTCGAGCCCGCCGAACTGTTCCACCGCTTTGAGCGCCGACCGCACCGCAACGTCCTCTTCGGACACATCGCCGACCAGCACCGCCACGCCGTCCTTATCGGCGAGCCGTTCCACTTCGGGCCGGATGTCCGTCGCCAGCACTCGTGCCCCGTGCGCACGCAGCCAAGCGACCGTCGCCGCGCCGACCCCGCGCGCGGCCCCCGTGACCAGGGCGATCTTGCCCGCCAGTTCGTTCGTCATGCCGCCCAGTCTCAGCGTCGGCGGACCTCGCTGACAGGACGTGCCACACCCACCCAGCCGCCGCCTACCCTGGTTCGCATGGGCAGTACGGAACTGGGCGAATTCCTGCGAGCACGCCGCGCGCAACGCTCCCCGGAGGACGCCGACGTGCGCTATTCCGGCCGACGCAAGGTCGCGGGCCTGCGCCGCGAGGAAGTCGCCGTGCTCGCCGGGGTGAACGTCGACTACTACGCGCGCTTGGAACAGGGCCGGGAAACCCGCCCGTCACCGCAGGTGCTCGACGCCCTCAGCCGCGCACTGGGCCTGGACCCTGACGCCCGCGACCACCTGTACCGCCTCGCCGGCGCCACCCCGTCCGACCTGCCTTCCCCGGCACCCCAAACCGTAAGCCCGGAACTGCGGCAGCTCATGGACGGCTATCCGCACGCACCCGCGTTCGTGCTCAACCGCGTCCTGGACATTCTCGCGGCGAACACCCTCGCCGACGCCCTGTTCTCCCCCTTCACCGCGGCCGACAACCTGGCCCGCATGACCTTCCTCGACCCAGCGGGTCCACAGTTCTTCGCCCGCTGGGAATGGACGGCCCAAGCGACCGTGGCAAACCTGCGTGCCGCGGCGGGAGACCCGGCCCTGCCGCACTTGGTCGCGGAACTCAGCGAGGGCAGTTCGCGGTTCCGGACGCTGTGGGAAACCCATCAGGTGCGGGGGAAGACCCGAGAGCCCAAGCAACTCGTCCATCCGGCGGTCGGGCCGCTGACGCTGACCTACCAGGCATTCGACGTGCGCGGGGCGGCTGGGCAGCAGTTGATTGTCTATCAGGCTGAGCCGGGCAGTCCCAGTGCTGAGGCGCTGTCGTTGCTGCGGAGCGTTCCATTGCGGGTGCGTCCGGGCGCGGGCATGCCGTGAACGAGATCTAGTAGCCGCGCGTGGAGTTGGCGGCGAACCGGCGGGCGGCCCGGAGGCGCGGGGGCGCCTCGGCTGGTTCGCCTGGGATTGGTCGATCGGCCCGCAGTCGATGGCGTCGGCGGGACCCGCCACGACGCGTTCGCTACTTCTTCCTCGCGTGCGAAGGCATGCAGCACCGGCCGATTCGTGCTCCCGCAGAACACGCGCGACACCCGTGCGCTCGGAAGCCTCACCCTTGAGGCAAGGCGTGCAGCACCGACCAGCCCGTCCTCGCACAGGACACGCGCGATGCCACGCGCTCGAAACCATGGCCGTCCAGCCAAAGCATGCAGCGCCAACCGGCCCGTGCTCCCGTAGAACACGCGCGGTACCCGAGCACACTCGGCGCGCTCGAAAACCTCGCCCTCGATGCAAGGCGTGCGGCGCGAACCGGCCTGTGTTCCCACGAAGCAGGCCCGTTCGCTCCGCACGCCGGCCGCCGGGGCGCGCGTCGGTGCCCGAGCGCACATTCGCGCGCGTGCACCGGCGGCCTCCGGCCGGGGTCGTGCCGCCCGGGGGAAAGCGGCGCGAGCCCGGCCAGGGCCTCGGCGGGTTACTTCGTGACGATCTTCTGGCCGACCAGGATCAGGTTGGCGTTAGGGATGTACTTCGCGTTCAGCTGCTGCAGGTGCTGCCAGCCGCCGTCGACGTTCAGGTTCTTCGCGATGCCGGACAGGGTGTCGCCCGCGGCCACGGTGTAGCTGCCGTCCGGGTTCGAGGACGGGGCGGCGTGCTTCGGCGCGGACTTGACCTTCGCCTCGGCCTTCACCTGGACCTTCGGCTTCGCGGCCACGGCCTCGACCTCGGCCGAGCCGCCGGAGGTGTCGCCGCCGAAGTCGGCGTAGCTCGCCGGGCCGGAGCCGCCGCGGCACTGCCACGGGGCCGAACCCTGCTTCGCGTAGATCCGGTCCGCGACGATCTGCTGCTGCGCGGGCGTCGCCTTGTCGGCGGTCGGGGCGAACTGGCCGCCGCCGTTCGCGAGCCAGGTCTTCGTGACGATCTGGAACAGGCCGGCGGGGCGGCCCGCGCGCTGGCCCGCGGCGGTGTTGTTGACCGCTGTCGGGTTGCCGCTGCTCTCGCACTTGACGATGCCGGCCTGCCCCGGGAAGGCGTTGGCCGTGCCCGCCCCGGCGAGGCCGATGCCGCCGAGGGTGGCGCCCGCGAGAGCCGCGGTCGCGCCGGTGCGCTGGAGGGTCGTTTTCGTCTTGCTGGGTTTGCTGTGCCGTCCCACGGTGGGTGGGCTCCTTCGCTGTCACACCGCATCGCCGTCCTCGCACCTGAGCCAGGCGCGAGCCGCGACGGCGCGCGGCGGCTTCGGGTCGCTGATCCTCGGGGTAGATCGCAGGTCACCGCAAAAGCGCGAGAAGATTACGAAACGGAAACGGCAGGTGTACAGAGTCAGTGGGATCGGCCACAGATCGCCTCGGCGCGTAGCAGTCAGGCGACAGTGCGTCATGCCCATGGCGACCTACTTGGTGAATCAATCACAGCTCAACAGCAAGGTTTTCTAAAGCAGACCTCAACACCAACAAGCAAATTCCTCTTCGCTAGCAACTTTCTAACTATCTATATGGTTAGTGATCTGCCTGCATCGCGAACGTTACGGTCTAGATAAACACAGGTCGCGGATCTCGTTCACCCCGCGCTACGGCACCCGGGCCCGGCCCAGCACGCCCCGCCGGACCAGGCCCGCTCCTCCGGACGCACCCGCGACCGGCACCCGCCGCCGCTGACGCGAGCCACTGGACCACCGGTCCAGACCACTGCCATGGTCTGGACCACTCTGCCCGCCGCCCGCCGAGCCCCGCTGCCGAAACCGCGGTCCGGCACCCTTCCCCGGCGGAAACAGCACCCGCAACCGGACCCGGACGGCGAAAAGACCGGAAACCTCGACATTTCCCGCATCCGACATATCCCGGAATCCCGCTTGCAACCGTCCGGAAAGGCTTCCCACCATGCGGTCGTCGGACTCCGATTCACAGCCCGGAAACGGGGCGTGAATATTCACGTTCCGTTTCGCGCCGTCGCGAACACCGTTGCGCATTCAGTCGTTCAGCCCAGTACGGCGAACTCCGCGAAATCGCCGCGTTCACTCTCCCGGCGCATTGCCTCGCCTCACTCCGGCCGTTTCTTTTCTTTCCGGAGCCGGACGCGGCTCGCCATCGTCCGGAGAGCCGGTGCACCGGAACCGGCTGCGCTACGCTGTGCCCCGCGGTATTCCAGTGAGGTCGACCGGGGAGGGCTGCGCCCAGCGCGGCCCTCCCCCGCCTCTGCTCGCGACAAACCGTTTTCCCCCGCCGCCGGCCGTTTTCCCGCGGTCCGCGAATCCCCGCGAAAAGGAGGAGGAGTGCATGACGGACGCGCGGCGCGGCGCCGGCGGAACACATCCCCGGGCCGGAACCGAAGCATTCCGCCCGGGGCGGCGCGACGCAATACCGCGAGAACGACCGCTCCGTTTACCGGCGAAGCGGGTCCGGCGGCTCTCCCCGAGCATCGAGCGGGAACAGTTCGCCCCGAACGCCCTTTTCGCAGGGAAGACCGCCGCGCACCGGGGCGGGCTCCCGGCGGCCGCCTCCGGCCGCGCCACCACCATTGCCAGGGGAGAACAGCCCAGATGACCATCCTCGACCATCCCGCGCCGCTCACCGGTCCCGCCGTCCACTGCGATCTGCCCGGCCCGCGTTCGGCCGAGTACCTCGAGCGGCAGGACCGCCGGGAACCGAACGCCCGCGGCGGGCCCCGGCGGCTGCCGATCGCGATCACCGAGGGCTCGGGAAGCTTCGTGCGCGACGCCGACGGCAACGTCTTCATCGACTTCCTCGCCGGGGCGGGCGTGCTCTCCCTCGGGCACAACCATCCCGAACTGGTCGCGGCCATGACCGCGCAGCTCAGCAAGCTGACCCACGCGCTCGACTTCGCGACCCCGGTCAAGGACGAGTTCTCCGAGGCCCAGCTCGCGATGCTGCCCGAGGCGCTGCGCCCGCGAATGAAATTGCACTTCTGCGGACCCGCCGGGACCAACGCGGTCGAAGCCGCGCTGAAACTGTGCAAAACCGCGACCGGACGCGGCGGCGTCGTGTCGTACCAGGGCCGGTTCCACGGCAGCGCGCACGCCGCGCTGGGCCTGATCGGGCAGCGGCCGGGCGCGCACCCCCTGTCCGGCACCCAGTACCCGCCGTACTCCTCCTGCCCCCGCTGCCCGGCCGGCCACGATCCGGACACGTGCGCGGCGACCTGCCCGGACCTGCTCGAACGCTCGCTGCACGACCCCGACGGCGGCCTCCCGCTGCCCGCGGCGGTGGTGCTGGAACTGGTGCAGGGCGAGGGCGGCGTGGTCCCGGCGCGGGCGGATTTCGTGCACCGGGTGCGCGAACTGACCCGGGAGCTGGGCATCCCGCTGATCGTCGACGAACTGCAGACCGGCTGCGGCCGCACCGGGACCTGGTTCGCCTTCGAGCGCTACGGCATCGAACCCGACGTGATCGTCGCGTCCAAGGCGCTCAGCGGAATCGGCTCGCCGGTCTCGCTGATCATCTACGACGAGCGCCTCGACCACTGGGCTCCCCGCGCGCACGCGTTCCGCGGCAATCAGCTCGCCTTCGCCGCGGGCGCGCGGGCGATCGAGGTCGTCAACCGCGACAGCGTGCTGGACAACGTCGTCGAGCGCGGCTGCCAGTTCGAGGAGCTGCTCTCCCCGCTGGCCAGCCATCAGTGGGTGACGGACGTGCGCGGCGCCGGGCTGATGTGGGGCATCGAACTGGCCGATCCGCGCACCGGAGCGCCTGCGTCGGAACTCGCGCTGGCCGTGCAGAACCACGCGTTGCGCCGCGGGCTCATCGTCGAATTGGGCGGACGCGGCGACAGCGTGGTCCGGCTGCTGCCGCCGCTCAACGTCACCGCGGACGTCGTGCGCACGGCCGCCGGAATCCTGCTGGCCGCGCTCGATTCGGCTACTCGCGAGGCGCGCTGACCGACGGCCGCGCCACCGCCCGGGGTCTGGCGGTGGCGCGGTTCGGCGTCAGAAGGCAAACCACTGCGACGACACCAGCACCAGCCCCAGCGAGCACACCGCGACCACCACCAGCCCGAGCGCGGCCACCACCAGCGGTCGCAGCCCGCTTCGGGCCATCTGGCGGAGGTCGAAGTTCAGGCCGACCCCGGCGAAGCACAGCAGGAACGCCCACTTCGAGAGGTTCCCGAGACTGGCGACCTCCGCCTTGGTGAACACGTGCGCGGTCGCCAGCGCGGAGACCGCGACGAACCCCAGCACGAACTTCGGGAAGGTGCGCCACACAAAACCCGCGCGGCCCTTGAGCCCGCCGCCGACTGCCTTGCCGCCGCGCGTGGACCAGTACGCCGCGTAGCCGAGGACGACCAGTCCGATCAACGCGTTCCGCGTGCTTTTCACCGCGACGGCGACGTCCTGCGCGTGCGGGGAGTACGCCGCGCCGGTCGCGGTCGTCTCGGCGGTGTTGTCCACCGCGAGTCCCGCCCAGAGGCCGAATTCGGTGTCGGTCAGGTTCAGCGCGTGCCCGATCGCCGGGAAGGCGAACAGCGCGACCGCGCCCAGTGCGAGGATCGCCGCGATGGCGTAGCCGGAGTCCTCGTCGTCGGCGTCGATGGAGCCGCGGCCGGCGATGATGGCCGACACGCCGCAGATCGAGGTGCCGATCGCCAGCAGCGACGACAGCTTCCCGCCGAGACCGAAAGCCTTGCCCACCAGCAGGATCACCGTGGTCGCCACGGCCATGTCGATCAGGATGAGACCGAGGCTGAACCCGCCGAGCTTGGCGAGGTCGCCCAGCACGAACCGGGCGCCGAGCAGGACGATGCCGGTCTTCAGCCAGAACTCGTAGGTCCCGACCCCGGGCCGGAACAGCGCCGGGATGCCGATCGTGTTGCGGATGACCAGTCCGAGGACGATCGCCCACAACACGTATTCGATGTCCGGCAGCGCGGTCCCGGTCGCGTGGCCGAGGCTGCGGATCCCGTTCTGCGCCAATGTGCCGACGATGCCGACCGCCGCGAGCAGCAGAAGCCCCGGCAGATATCTCACGACTGCTGGTACCGCTCGGCGGCCCTCTAGCGCGGCGGTCATGTGACGAGGAACGGGATCGCCGGCAGCACGCCGAACGCGGCCAACGCCACCAATACGGCCGCGACCAGCACCGCGGCCCAGTCGGCGCTGATCCGCGCAGCGCCTCTCGGTTTCGGATCTGAACTCATGACCGCAGGACTGTAGGCGGACCGGCCGCGCTGGTCCTCACCGTCCACCAGCTGGACGCTCCATTGTGGACACCGTGGTACAAGACCGCCCGCATCAGCGGTGCCGCCCTGGATATTCACTGGACAACGCTGCCGGCGGCGCGCAAGATCAAGAGACGTGACCGACCTCGCCGCCTTGCCGCTCGCTGATGCCCAGCTGTCCGAAGCCCAATCCTCCGACGCCGCTGAACTCCTTGTGCTGCAACGATGCTGCTGGGCCCCGCAGGCAATCGTCAACGACACCCTCGACGTCCCCGCCTTGCACGAGGACCTGGACACCGTGCGCGGCTGGGTCGAGACCACTCGCGTGTGGACGGTCCGGATCGACGGGCGGCTCGTCGCTGCCGTGCGCGCTCATCTCGAGGAGGACCGCTGGGAGATCGGCCGTTTGATGGTGGCCCCTGACCTCGCCGGACAGGGCGTCGGCCGGTGGCTGCTGAGCTATGCCGAGCAGCAAGCTCCGCCGGAGGCGACCAGTCTGGTGCTGTACACCGGCTCCGGCAGCGAGCGGAACCTGACGATGTACCGGCGCGCCGGGTACCGAGTGGCCGAACCGCCCGCGAACACGCTCGGGAAACACATCCGCGGGGCGGTTTACCTCACCAAGAGCGTCTAGCGCTTTCCCTTGGCACACCGCCGTTCGCCGCGGAATTCGGGGGCGGTGCCCGGTTCGCCTCGTCACAAGGTGGTGCCAGCGTCACCAGGACAACCGCCGCCTAGCTCCCCGTCCCGGGCCGCCGCACCCTGGCAGCAGGGCCGCACCCCGGCGGCCGGACTGGAGCAACCCCTGTGAAAGCACTGCGCATCACCGCGTTCGGCGCCGAAGCCACGCTCGCCGAGCTTCCCGCGCCGATTCCCGGACCGGGCCAGGTCGTCGTCGATGTCGTGGCAGCGGCGGCGAACCCGCTCGACCTCAAAATCGCCTCCGGAGTCATGACCGACTTCTTCCCGGTCGCCCTCCCCTACGTCCTGGGCACCGACTTCTCCGGGAGGATCGCGACGCCCGGCGCCGGCTGGCAGGTCGGCGACCCGGTGGTCGGCCGCCTCGACCCGGTCGCCGGCGGCGCGTTCGCCGAGCAGGTCGTGCTCGACGCGGCGCACCTGGTCCCGGCACCGTCGCACCTCACCCTGGAAGCCGCGGCAGGCCTCCCGACCGCGGCCGCGACCGCGTGGCAGGCGCTGGTCGAGGTCGCGGACGTCCACTCCGGACAGACAGTTCTCGTGCACGCCGCGGCCGGGGGCGTGGGCAGCTTCGCGGTCCAGATCGCGCGGCAACTCGGTGCCCGGGTGGTCGCGACCGCGTCCGGTTCGGGCGTCGCCATCGCGGAGAAACTCGGCGCCGACGAGGTGCTCGACTACCGGAAGACCGACTTCGCCCGCGAGCTCCGCGGAGTCGACGTCGTGCTCGACACCGTCGGCGGCGAAGTCGGGACCCGGTCGCGGCGAGTCCTGAAACCCGGCGGACTTCTCGTGACCACTCCCGCCCCGGCGGACGGCGCCGCGTTCGTGTTCCACACCTCGGACGCCGCCCGGCTGGCAAAGGTGGCGGACCTGGGCCTCGAAGTGCTCGTCGACCGCACCTGCCCGCTGGCGGACGGCGCACGGGCGCTCGCCAGCCTCGCCGAGGGCCACGCGCGGGGCAAGGTCCTGCTCAACGTCGCCTGAGTGGTGCTGACGACGCCTGGCTGCGCCGATCGCGCGAAGGCATAGTGGCGGCATGGACTTGCGCGAACTAGGCGGGTACCTGAAGTCGCGGCGCGACCGGATCAGCCCGGCGGACGTCGGCCTCTCCGCCGGGCCGCGCCGCCGGGTGGCCGGGCTGCGCCGCGACGAGGTCGCCGCACTGGCGCGTGCCTCGACGGACTACTACGTGCAGCTGGAGCAGGGTCGCGGCACCCAGCCGTCCGAGCAGATGCTCGCCGCGCTGGCCAGGGCGCTGCGGCTGACCAGCGACGAGCGCGACCATCTCTACCACTTGGCGGGCCGTCCGCTGCCGCCCGCGTCAAGCGGGAACGCGCACGTCCACCCGGCCCTGCTCAACCTCCTCGAACAGCTCACCGCGACGCCGGCGCAGGTCATGACCGACCTCAGCGTCCCGCTCGTGCAGAACCGGCTCGCCGAGGCGCTGCTCGGCGCCCCGGCTCCCGGCGACGGCATCCGGGCCAGCTTCGTCTACCAGTGGTTCACCGACCCTGCCGCGCGGCAGCGATACCACCCGGACGAACACGAGCACCAATCGCGCGTCTTCGTCGCCGACCTGCGCGCCGCGCTCGCCAAACGCGGCCGCGACGCCCTGGCCGACGAACTCCTCGCGACGCTCCTCGCCCGCAGCGAGGAATTCGCGCACCTCTGGGAGCAGCGCGAGGTCGCCGTCCGGCGCACCGACCGCAAACGGATCCTGCACCCGGCCCTCGGCGTGCTCGAACTCGACTGCATGAACCTGCTCAGCGAGGACGGCAGCCAGCGCCTCCTCTGGTTCACCGCGCCACCCGGCCGCGACGACCTGGAACTGCTGGCTGCCGTCGGCACCCAAGACCTCGCCCCGCGTCAGTCCGCTATGGACGGACGGCCAGGATGAGCTTCCCCAGCGCCTTCCGGTTTTCGATGGCCTCCAACGCCTGCTGGACGTCCGCCAGCGGATAGCTCCCGCCCAGCGGCGGCACGATCGCGCCCTCGGCCAGCTTCGGCAGCAGCTCCGCCCACTGCCCCTGCAGGTACCCCGGCCGCGGCAGCGCGTACGCGCCCCAGCCGACGCCCACGACGTCCAAGTTGTTGAGCAGCAACCGGTTCACCTTCACCTCGGGGATGGACCCGCCGGTGAACCCGATGACCAGCATCCGCCCGTCCGCGGCGAGGCAGCGCAGCGAATCGGTGAACCGGTCGCCGCCGACGACGTCCGCGATCACGTCGACGCCCCGGCCGCCGGTCGCCGCTTTCACCGCGTCCTTGAAGCCGTCCGCCAGCACGTACTCGTCCGCCCCGGCCGCGACCGCCGTCTCGCCCTTCTCCGGCGTCGACACCACGCCGAGCACCTTGCCCGCGCCGAACGCCTTCGCGACCTGGATGACCGCCGTCCCGACCCCGCCGGCCGCGCCGTGCACCAGCACGGTCTCCCCGGCCGCCATCCGGCCGCGCCGGCACAGCGCGAAATGCGCGGTCAGGTAGTTGAACGGGATCGCCGCCGCCTGGTCGAAGCCGAGGTCGTCCGGGATCGGGAACACCGCGTCGGCCGCGCACGCGACCCGCTCGGCGAACCCGCCCAGGAACGGCAGCGCCGCGACCCGGTCCCCGGCCTTGACCGCCGCGCCTTCCGGAGCCTCCGCCACGACCCCGGCGACCTCCGCGCCCGGGATGAACGGCAGCTCCGGCTTCACCTGGTAGAGCCCACGCGTCTGCAGCAGATCCGGGAACGACACCCCGGCCGCGTGGACGTCGATCAGCACCTGGTCGTCAGCACGCGACGGCGCGTCGGCTTCGACGACCGAAACGGTCGACGGGCCTTCGAGATCCTTGATGTGTACGGCTTTCATGCGTTTCTCCTGGTTCACAGCGCGGAGAGGATGTCGTTGACGCGGTCTTTGGCGTCGCCGAAGAGCATCGCGGAGTTGTCGCGGAAGAACAGCGGGTTCTGCACGCCCGCGTAGCCGGAGGCCATGGAGCGTTTGAACACGATCACGTTCTCCGCTTCCCACACGGTCAGCACCGGCATGCCCGCGATCGGGCTGCCGGGGTCTTCGGCCGCGGCGGGGTTGACGGTGTCGTTCGCGCCGATGACGAGGACGACGTCGGTGTCGGCGAAGTCGTCGTTGATCTCGTCCAACTCCAGCACGATGTCATACGGCACTTTGGCTTCGGCGAGGAGGACGTTCATGTGGCCCGGCAGGCGCCCGGCGACGGGGTGGATCCCGAACCGGACCTCGATGCCCTTGTCCCTAAGTTTCCGGGTCAGTTCCGCGACCCCGTACTGGGCCTGGGCGACTGCCATCCCGTAGCCGGGGGTGATGATCACCCGGGAGGCTCCGGTGAGCAGTTCGGCCGCGCCTTCGGCGGTGATTTCCCGGTGCTCGCCGTAGTCCTTGTCCCCGCTGGGTCCGGCTTCGATGCCGAAGCCTCCGGCGATGACGGAGATGAAGGACCGGTTCATCGCCTTGCACATGATCCAGGACAGGTAGGCACCCGAGGAGCCGACGAGGGCGCCGGTGATGATCAGCAGGTCGTTCTCCAGCAGGAAGCCTGAGGCCGCAGCCGCCCAGCCGCTGTAGCTGTTCAGCATCGACACGACCACCGGCATGTCCCCGCCGCCGATCGACGCGACCAGATGCCAGCCCAATGCGAGGGCGAGGACGGTGACGACGATCAGCAGCCACAGGTGCGGGCTCGCGACGAACCAGGCGGTGAACGCGACGAACAGCACCAGCGCGCCCAGGTTCAGGAAGTTCTTGCCGGGCAGCATCAACGGCGCGGATTTCATCTTCGCCGAGAGTTTCAGGTTCGCGACGATCGATCCGGTGAAGGTCACGGCGCCGATGAACACGCCGATGAACACCTCGGCGTGGTGGATCCCCAACGTCCCCAGGGTTTCGAGGTGGCGGGACTCGCCGCCGGTCGGGTCGCATTCGACCTGGAGATAGCCGTTCCAGCCGACCAGGACGGCGGCGAGGCCGACGAAGGAATGCAGCAGGGCGATCAGCTCGGGCATCCCGGTCATCTCGACCACCGCCGCCCGCCGCAGCCCGATCCCCGCGCCGATGACCATCGCGACGATCATCAACGCGATCGAGGTGCCGGTGATGTCGCCGGTGACCGCTTGGGCGATGGTCGCGATCAGCGCGACGACCATCCCGGCGATGCCGAAATAATTCCCCACCCGGGCGGTTTCGTGCCGGGACAGTCCGGCGAGGGCGAGAATGAACAACAGCCCGGCCACGATGTAGGCGGCCTGGCTCGCAGTGTGCACAGTCATCAGAACAGAACGCCTTCCGGGTCAGCTGCGGGAGAACATCGCGAGCATCCGGCGGGTCACCGCGAACCCGCCGAAAATGTTGATCGTCGCCAGCAGCGTCGCCACCCCAGCCAGCACCACGACCACCGTGTTCCCGCTGACCAGATTCAGCAGCGCGCCCACCACGATGATCCCGGAAATCGCGTTCGTCACCGACATCAACGGCGTATGCAACGCATGATGCACATGCCCGATCACGTAATAGCCGATCACGATCGCCAACGCGAACACCGTCAGATGCGGCAACAACGCCGCCGGAGCCAACGCCGCCAACACCAACACCACCGCCGCCACACCCAACACCACACCGAGCCTGCGACCCGACGACATCGGCTGCTTCTCCGGCTCCTCCTTCTTCACCGGCGCCGCGGGTTTCTGCGGCGCCGCGGAAACCTGCACCGGAGGCGGCGGCCAGGTCAATTCGCCGTTTTTCACGACGGTGATCGACCGGACCACCACATCCTCGAAATCGACGACCAACTGGCCGTCTTTCTCCGGGGTCATCAGCTTCATCAGGTTCACCAGGTTGGTGCCGTACAGCTGCGACGCCTGCGCCGGAAGCCGCCCCGCGAGATCCGTGTAACCGAGGATCGTGACACCGTTGTCGGTCACGACGCTCTCCCCCGCGACGGAGCCCTCGACGTTGCCGCCGTTCGCCGCCGCCATGTCCACAATCACCGAACCGGCCTTCATCGACGCCACCATCTCACCGGTGACGATCCGCGGCGCCGGACGCCCCGGGATCAACGCCGTCGTCACGATGATGTCGACGTCCTTGCACTGCGCCGCATACAGCTCTTTCTCGCGCGCTTTGTAGTCGTCGCCCATTTCTTTGGCGTATCCGGTGGCGGAGACTTCGGCGTTCGGGTCCTCGATGGACAGATACTCCCCGCCGAGGCTTTTGACCTGGTCGGCGACTTCGGGGCGCGGGTCCGTCGCCCGCACGATCGCACCGAGACTTCCCGCAGCGCCGATCGCCGCCAAACCCGCGACACCCGCCCCGACGACCAGGACCTTGGCCGGGTTGACCTTCCCCGCCGCGGTCACCTGGCCGGTGAAGAACCGCCCGAACGTATGCGCCGCCTCCACCACCGCCCGATACCCCGCGATATTCGCCATCGACGACAGCACATCCAACGACTGCGCCCGGGAGATCCGCGGCACCGCGTCCATCGCGAGCGCCGTGATCGGCCGCTTCGCGAGATCCTCCACCAGCTCCGGCTTCAACGCCGGAGCCAGCAGACTCACCACCGTCGCGCCCTGCTTCACCGCATCCAACTGCCCGGACGACGGCGCATTCACCCCGAACACGATGTCCGCCTCGGCGACCGACCCCACGGTCGCACCCGCGTCCGCATACGCCTGGTCGAAAAACCCCGACAACAGACCCGCGCCCGGCTCCACCGCCACCTCATAACCCAGCCCGCGCAGCTTGCCCACCGTTTCCGGAGTCGCCGCGACGCGCGTCTCCCCCGGTTGGGCCTCCTTGAGCACCCCGATCAGCATGCCGTCTCCTTCCCGCTCGTTCGCGGAAGATCCGCCGGCCGGGCCTGACGGCGTTTTGGGTCGCCACCTGGTCCGACTTCGCCCGCTTCAGGTACAGATGCGCTGGATACTCCCATGCCGCCCGGCCTCCGGCAGCCAACCGAAGCCCCTTTTTCGACGGCAAGTCCGACGAGATCACGGTCATAGCGCGAGCAACCGGGCCGACCGGGCCGTTCCCGAGGTCGCGGCGGCGAGCCGGAAACCGCCGACTACCCGGTTGAACCGCCTCGCGGGTCCGGCCCGGGTCCGGTCGCGGGGCACGGTCGCCGGATCGATCACGAGGCCCGCAGTGATGTCCGCCACTTGACAACGGGGCCGCCCAGACTCAGCCGACCGGGCGGCCCAGTCCGCTGCTCCGCTCGGAGCCCGCCGGTCGCGCGGCGGGTCACCATGGCCGTCAGCTCGTCCTCGAATATGGGAGGGCCGAGCGGCTCCGGCCTGGCGATCATCTTGCGCACGAGCAGTTCCACCGTGTTCAGCCAGGTCCACATTGGACACGGCCTGCTCCGGCAACTCCTCGGCAGCGGTGAGCCTTTACTCATCACAGGCCACTGAGCAGGACAAATGCCCGGCTTGAGGGTCGACGGGTGCGTTCACCGCCGCGGATACACGTACACGCCTTCGGATTCCTTGTCGATCACCGCGACGTTCCGGTCGATCGCCACGGGCAGCGAGGTCTCCTCGGCCAGCGGTTTCGCCTCTCCGGTGGACAGGTCGATCCGCACCGGGGCTTCACTGGTCCCGTAGGCGATTCCGTCCGGCCCGACGGATTCCACCTTGACGGCCTTCCGCGTTTCGGTTTCGGCGAAACAGGAGCCCTTCTTCGCTTCCAGATCGAAGACGACCAGCCCGGCGACGAGATACCGGCCGCCCGGGTCCAGGAGCGGCTGCGGCTGCCTCCTGTCCCGGTCGTCCACTGTGGACTGTGCACAGCGGACCGAAGCCAGCACCTGCCCGGTCGCCGCGTCGTGGACCGCCCACATCCGCACGGTCGCGTCGTCGTCGACCGGCCATGCCGCGAGGACGTGCTGCCCGTCCGGAGTGCCGTAGGTGCGCACGTCCGCGCTGCCGACGTTCGCCTTCGCCCCGGGCGGGACCACGTCGCCGCTGAACCAGCCGCCCGGTGTCCAGAACGCCCGGAATCCCTGCACCAGCGGCCCTTTCGCGGTCGCACCGGGGACGGTGAGGTTCAGATTGCAGTCGCCGATGTCGTGCTCGCAGGGTTTCGGAGCCTTCAGCGCCGGGCTTTGCTGCTCGTAGGTGGCGACCTGGCCGGTGGACACATCCGCGACCGCGGTCGCCCGGTCCACCTCGACCAGCGCCGTTCCCCCGTCCTGCACGGCGAACCGGCTCGCCTCGGCCGGGACGACGATCCGCCGCGCCGCCTTCCCGCCGTTCGTGGTCGCGCCGATGTCGAACACGTCGAGATGCGTGACCTTCTTCGCCTTGTTGACCGCGTCGCCGCCCTCCAGGCCGGTGCTGGCCAGAACCGCGTAGTCCTTGCCGTCCTTGGCCGTTTCGAACAATCGCGTGGAGACGTCGTGGTAGTTGGTCTCCTCCTCGGGCAGCTCGACCGGCGCGCTCGCCCAGCGGTCCGCGCCGGTCTTCTCGTCCTTCGCGATGACCCGCACGGTCTTGCCGTCGTTCGACGCTTCCGCGAACAACACCGCACCGGCTCGCGCGGCGAGGACTGGATCGGTGAGTTTGCCGCCGTCAGCCCCGACCGCCGACCAGCCCTTGCCCGCGTCGAACGCATCAGGAATCTTCTGCTGCGCCGCGGCCGGGTCCGGTTGAGGCACGGGAGGCACCGGCGGCGGCGGGACCGGCGAAGAACCGCACGCGGTCAGCACGAGCGCGACGGTGCCGAGCAACACGGCTGCGGCCGGCCGGTTCACTGGCCCGCCCCCTCGCCGAGGAGCCGCAACGCGCTCCCGTAGTACAGGGTGTACTCCTCGGGCTGGACGTCCTTCCGCTTCATTTTGAGCTCATGGTCCGCGGCTTCCTTCAACGGAACGCACTTGCCCGGCGACGGGCAGACTTCGCCCTCGGCGTCGGCCGTGGCCTTCTCGCCGGTGTCGTCCGCCCAGACCACTCGGTAGGACGTGACCGTGACGTGCACGTCCGGATGCTTCGAGAACCAGGTGCGCACGCGGTCCTGGCCTTGTTCGCGCGGGGAAACCCAGGCGTTGACGTCCTCGGCGGTCGGATTCGGGTGCGTCTTGAGCATTTCGAGGTAGCCCGTGACCGCACCAGCGGCCGTACTGCGATCAGCAGGCGGAGGCACCGGCGCGGGAGTCGGCGCAGGGTCCGAACAGGCGGAAAGCACCGCCCCGGTGACGAGGGCGCCGGCGATGACAACGGAATTCCTTAGCCTCGGCATGCGAACTGCGACGGCCGGGCGCGAGCGCGGGTTCCCTGCGTGCGGCAGATATTTCGGATCCGCCAGGCCGCGCACCCGAGGTAAGTGCTTGCACTTCGCTAGCACTCGTGGTCTCCTAGAAGCGCTTGCAAAACACAATCACTCCGAAAGGGAAGCCATGATCCGCCGAGTACTCGCCCAGTGCACCGTCTCCGAGCTCGCGCGCGCCGAGAAGTGGTACACCGCGTTATTCGACCGCGGTCCCGACGCGCGGCCGATGCCTGGCCTGCTGGAATGGCACTTCGACGACGCCTTCGGGCTGCAGGTGTGGTCCGAACCCGACCGCGCCGGGCGGTCGACGGTCGTCTTCGAGGACACGGACCTCGACGCGGTCGCCGCCCAGGCGACGAAGGCCGGTATCGCGCACGACGGGCCGCAACCCGGTGGCGGCGCGCGCATTCTGCCGCTCGCCGACCCGGACGGGAACCGCGTCGTGTTCAGCGGCAAGTGATCCGGCTTGACCGCCCGGCCCGGACCGGCCTAGGGTCGCGACTAGAGAGATCGCTCTAGTCGGGAAACCCGAGGGAGGTCCGATGCCGCGCGTGGAGCTGTCCGCCGGGCCGATCGACTACACCGACACCGGCGGTGCCGGGCCGGTTCTGGTGTTCGGACACGGGTTCCCGATGTCCGGCACGCAATGGCGCAAGGTCGTCCCGCTGCTGGAGGGCTGCCGCTGCGTCCTGCCCACGCTGCCGCTCGGCGCGCACCTCGCCCCGATGCGGCCCGACGCGGACCTGACGCAGTTCGGGGTCGCGCGGCTGCTCGGCGAATTCCTCGCCGCACTCGACCTCCAGGACGCGACAATCGTGCTCAACGACTGGGGCGGCGGCCAATTCCTCGTCGCCGACGGGCTGGCTCCGGCCGAGCACGTCGCCCGGGTCGGCCGGCTCGCGCTCGTCGCGTGCGAGGCGTTCGACAACTTCCCGCCCAAACCCGCGCGACCGGCCGTGAAGCTGCTCCGGCTCCCCGGCGGACCGTGGCTGCACGCCCAGGCCACCCGGACGTCGTTCTACCGCCACGCCAAAGCCGCCTACGGGGGGATGTGCGAAAGCCGGATCCCCGACGACGTTCTCGAGGGCTGGTTCGCGCCGGCGTTGCGGGACAAGGAAATCCGCCGGGACATGGTCAAATTCGCCACCGGGAGCCCGCCGCGGCGAGTGCTGCTCGAATGGACCGAGCGGCTGCGGTCGTTCGACCGGCCGGTCCTGGTCGTGTGGGCGGGCAAGGACCGGATGATGCCCGCCGAGCACGGACGGCGACTCGCCGAGTTGTTCCCGGACGGCCGCCTCGTCGAAATCCCGGACAGCGGCACGCTGATCCCGGAAGACCAACCGGAACGGCTGGCCAAGGAACTGATCGCGTTCCTCGCCGAAACGGGCGCGGAATAACGCGTCAGGCCGACACCGTCAGCGGAAAGCGCACTCCGGTCAGTTCCTCGGAGACAGTCCACAAGCGACGGGCGGTCTCGAGATCACGTGCTTTCGCCGACCGGCCAACGAGTTTCGGCGCGCCGCGGTTCTGCAGGAAACCGCGTGGGCCCGCGTAGCTGTTCCCGGGAATGTCGGCGAGCGCGGCGTAAAGCGTCGGCCGGGCACCTTGTTCGGGGGTTTGCGCGAACACGCGGGTGCCGAATTTCGCGATAGAAGAGAGCACCGGCGTCTCGACTTTCAGCAGATTCGTCGCAGCCACTCCCGGATGCGCGGCAGTCGCGAGCACGGGCGAACCGGCTTCGGTCAACCGGCGCTGGAGTTCGGCGGTGAACAGCAGGTTCGCGAGTTTCGACTGCCCGTAGGCCGCCGTCGCCCGGTACGGCCTGCGCTCCCAGTTCAGGTCGGCGAAATCGATCGAGCCCACGCGGTGGCCGTTCGACGAAACCGTCACCACCCGGCCGCGGATCTGCCGCAGCAGCAGGTTCGTGAGCGCGAAATGGCCGAGATGATTGGTGCCGAACTGGGATTCGAAACCATCGGCGGTGCGCGACAGCGGCGGGATCATGATGCCCGCGTTGTTGATCAGCAGGTCGATCGGCTCGGTGAACTCCGCCGCGAACGCGCGGATCGAAGCCAGGTCGGCGAGGTCGAGCCGGCGGACTTCGGCGTCGCCGGGCAACTGGTCGGCGACCTCGCGGCCGCTGCGCGGATTCCGCACCGCGAGCACGATCCGCATGCCCTTGGCGGCCAGCGCCGCCGCGGTCGCCCGCCCCAATCCGCTGTTCGCACCGGTGATCACGGCGGTGCGGCCGGTCTGGTTTTCCGGAAGAAGGTCCATGCCCCCAAAGTAGGCACCGACAACAATGTTGTCAACGGAAACATACTGCTAGACTGGCCGGGTGCCCGACCAGTCCGAAGACCGCCCCTACCACCACGGCAGCCTCCGCACCGCCTTGCTCGACGCGGCCGAACGCGGGTTGCGCGCGCACGGGGCCGATCAGCTGTCGCTGCGCGACCTGGCCAGGGAGATCGGCGTCAGTCACGCCGCGCCGCGCCGGCACTTCCCGGATCGGCAGGCGTTGCTCGACGCGCTCGCCGAAGCCGGTTTCGCTCGCCTGGACAGCGCGTTGCGCACGGCATTGAAGACCGCCGAAGACTTCCCGGGCCGCGTACGCGCCGCGGCAACGGCGTACACCCGCTTCGCCACCGAGAACTCGGCGCTGCTGGAACTGATGTACACCAGCAAACACCGCCCCGGCGCGTCGCGGATCGTGCAGGCCGCCGAAGCGCCGTTCGCGCTGATGAACGACCTGATCGTCGAAGGCCAGCAGCAGGGCGCGTTGCAGGAAGGGCCGCCGCAGCGGATCGGCGTCGTGCTGTTCGCGACGCTGCAAGGAATCGCGACGCTCGGCAACGGCGCCCTCGTTCCGCCGGAATTGCTCGACGGGCTCGTGGACACCGCCGTCGAACAGTTCCTGCGCGGCGCTCGTCCATACTGTGCCGATGGTTACTGACCCGACCACAGCCACGGCCGAATGACTTCGCCGCAACGGTTGCGTGCCGCTTCGGGGGTCGGCCTACTTTTGGTCGGATCAGTAACGAAACCGGCGGGCCGAGCGAATGGCGCGGACAATTGGATACCGTGGGCGGCATGGCTGACCAACGACCGCTCGGCTTGCGAGAACGCAAGAAGCTCGACACGCGCAAAGCGCTGAGCGACGCCGCCGTGGCGCTGATGTACGAGAGAGGTCCAGACAACGTCGTCCGCGAGGACATCGCCGAGCGGGCCGGGGTGTCGCTCCGGACGTTCAGCAACTACTTCGCCACGAAATACGACGCGGTCGCCTACCGGCAGGAACACCGGATCCGGCTCAGCGCGGAACTGCTGCGCCACCGCCCGGCGGACGAACCGCTGTGGACCGCGCTCGCCGAAGCGCTCATCGAACCGCTGCGCGCCGACGGGGTGCCGTACGGGCAGCCGGCATCCGAGCAGCTCAGCGCGGTGCAAGCGTGGAGCGCGACGCCGGAGATGCGCACCGCACTGGCCCGCGTGCAAACCGGCGACCTGGTCAAGGCGATCGCCGAACGCACCGGCGCCCGGGTCGGCGACCTGTACCCGCAACTGGTGTCCGACGTCGCGATCGCGGCGATGACCACGGTCCTGAACCGGTTCCTGGACGAAAGCCTGGAAAAGACGGTCCCGGCGACGCTGCGCGACGTGTTCGCGCGGATTTCGCGGGGGCTCCCGCCGCAGTGATCAGCCCCGCGACGCCACGGGCAGCGAGTTCTCCCGGCCATGCGCCACAAACTCCGCCCGCAACGCCCGTCGATCCTCCTCGCTGAGCAGCCGATACGGGCTAGTCCGGGTCGGCGCGAACCACACCTCGCCGCCCTCCCAACCCAGCGCACGCAACGGCGCCTTGTCCACCTTGCCGCTGCCCGTCACCGGAGCATCGTCGATGATCCGGACGAACGTAGGCCGCCATTTCGTCCCCAGATCCGGTTGCGCGGCAAGGAATCCATCGAACTCGACCGGATCGAATGCGGCATCCGCAGCGAGGATCACCGACGCCATGAGCAGGTCCCCGGTCCGCGGATCGGGCACGCCGTAGCAGTGCGCCGCCGCGAACGCCGGGTAGCGGCCCAAAATGCGCTCGACCGGGGCGGTGCCGAAGTTCTCGCCGTCCACGCGGAGCCAGTCCGCCGCGCGGCCCGCGAAGTACAGGTAGCCGTCGCGGTCGCGGTAGCCGAGGTCGCCGGTCCAGAAGTCCTCGCCGCCGAATTTCAGCCGTTCGGCCATCGCGGCCGGGTTGCGGTAGTAGCCCTCGAACGTTTTTCCCCGGCCCACCGCGACGATCTCGCCGGTCGCTTCCTCGCCGTTCAGCAGCAGACCGTTCTCGTCGAATTCCGCGAGCGGGCATTCCCGGTTGTCCTGGTCGCGGATTTCCGCGCGCATTCCGGGCGCGGGACGGCCCAGCGCGTTCGGCGGCGCGTCCGGGTCCGGCACGATGCGGATTCCGCCTTCGCTGGACCCGTACCCTTCCCGCACTTCGCAGCCGAACCGACGGCGGAATTCGGCGGATTCGCCCGGCGCGGCTTCGGAACCGAAGGCGACCTCCAGCCGGTTGTCGGCGTCGGTCGGCTGCTCAGGCTGCGCGACGACGTAGCTCAGCACCCGGCCGACGTAGTTGAAGTAGGTAACGCCGTGCGCGCGCAGGTCCGGAATGAACTGCGACGCGGAGAACTTCCGCACCAGTACGATCGTCGCGCCGACCTTCGCCGCGGCGGCGAGGTTCATCATGATCGCGTGGCCGTGGAACATCGGCAGGCACAGGTAGGTGACCGAATCGCGGTGCAGCGAGACGCGTTCGGCCAGCGCGTCGGTCAACCGGCCGAGGCGGCCGTTGCTGCAGATCACCGCTTTGGGCGTGCCGGTCGAGCCGGAGCTGAACAGCAGGAGGAAGATCGCCTCCGGGTCCGGGAGCCACGCGGGCAGGTCCACGCCCGCGTGCGCGGCGAGCAGATCCTGGTACTCCGGCGATTCCACGTCGAGGATCCGGCGGACGGTCGGCAGCTCAAGGCTCGCCACCTCGTCGCGGTAGAGCGGTTCGGTGAGCAGCACGTCGACGTCCGTGTGGCTGATGTCCGCCGCCAGCTCCGCGCCGCGCCGGGTGGAGTTGACGCCGACCAGAACATCCCCGGTCACCGCGGCGGCGAGGAGCCAGAACACGAAGTCCGGCAGGTTCTGCAGCAGCACCCCGACGTGCCGCTGCGTCCGCCCGGGCCCCGGATCGAAGGTGCGAAGCAGCGACGCCCGGACCGCGGCCTCGCCGACCACTTCAGCCCACGTCCAGCCCCGGCCCTCGAACCGCAGCCCCTCGTGCGAATCCTCGTGCCGGGACCGGACGACTTCCGCGAAGGTCTCCATCAGCGGTCCGCCGCGAGCACGATCGCGGAGTGCGGCACCGGAGAACCGCCGGTGACGAGCACGTGTTCCAACGACTTCGCCGGTTGGTTCACCGAACTGCCGCGAATCAGCCGGACGCCCTCGGCGATTCCGTTGACTCCGTGGATGTAGCCCTCCCCCAGCTGGCCGCCGTGCGTGTTGACTGGCAGCCGCCCGTCGAGTTCGAGCGCACCGCTGGCGATGAAGTCCTTCGCTTCGCCGCGACCGCAGAATCCGTATTCTTCCAGTTGCAGCAAGACCATCGGGGTGAAGGCGTCGTAGAGGATCGCGGCGTCGATGCCGTCCGGCCCCACGCCCGCTTGAGCCCACAATTGCTCGGCGACCAGCTGCACCTCGGGCATTTCGTCGATGTCCTCGCGATAATAGCTGCTCATCGAAATCTGTTGCGGCCCAACGCCTTGCGCCGCCCCGGCGATCACCGCGGGCGGATGAGGAAGGTCGCGAGCCCGTTCCGCGCTCACGATCACCAGCGCCTGCCCGCCGTCACTTTCCTGGCAGCAATCGAGCAGCCGCAACGGGTCGGCGATCATCCGCGACGACTGGTGGTCTTCGAGCGTGATCGGCCGTTCGTGGAACCAAGCTTTCGGATTCACCGCCGCGTGTTTGCGGGAAAGCACCGAAACTCGGCCGAAGTCCTCGCTCGTAGCCCCGTATTTGTGCATGTACCGCCGCGCCAGAAATGCTTCCTGCTGCGCGGGCGTGAGCAGGCCGTACGGATTGATCCAGTTCCGATATTCCTGATCAGTGTTCGCGGTGTAGGCGAACGGCGGCGGCCCGGCCCCGAACCGGTGGCCCGAACGTTCGTTGAATGCTCGGTACACCACAACGACATCCGCAACACCAGAGCTAACCGCGAGCGCGGCCTGCTGCACCGGTGCGCACGCCCCGCCACCACCGTGTGGAATGCGGCTGAAGAACTTGAGCTGCGGAATTCCCAGTGCCCTGGCGACCGCGATCTCCGGGTTGGTCTCCATGGTGAACAACGCGAATCCGTCGACTTCCTCGACGGGAATCTGCGCGTCGGCAAGCGCGGCGAGAACGCATTCGCAAGCTAGCTGCCATTCGCTGCGTCCGGAATTCTTGCTGAATTCAGTCGCGCCGATCCCGGCGATCGCGGCCTGCCGCGCGAACCCGCTCATGCCGCCACCGTCACTCGGGCCGACACATGCACGCCGCGTTCGTGACTTCCGGTGACTTTGATCGTCACTGCGTCCTGAGTCGCTTCGATGACTTCGCCGGCGAAAGTGAGCGTGTCCCCGGGAAACAACGGCAGCCCGAGCCGCAACGACACCTTGCGGATCCGCGTCGCCGGGCCGCAGACGTCGGTGACATAGCGGTCGATGAACCCGTTGGTGGCGTTGATGCTGATGAAGATGTCCGGCATCCCGCGTTCCCGCGCTTTGCCCGGGTCGTGGTGCACGTCCTCGAAATCCTGGGACGCGATCGCGGTGGCGACGATCGTGGTGCGGTCGAAGGGAATCGCCAGCTCCGGCAGGCGGTCCCCGAGAGCCAGGGTCATCGGGTGTGCTCCTTCGGGTCGCGCGGCCGCAGCTGCGGGAGGATTTCGCCGTGCGCGTGCTCGCTGAAACCGACCTGGAGCGGCAGACCGACCTCGAGCCGGTCGTGGTCGACCCCGGCGATGTCCGCGACCAGCCGGACGCCCTCCTCCAGATCGGCGAGGCCGACCGCGAGCGGGTAGTCGAACGCGGGATCCTTCGGGTGATACAGCACCGTCCAGCTGTGCAATATCGCGCGGCCGCTGACGACGACCGTGTCCCACGCGAAACTCCGGCACACCGGACACGCCGGGCCGGGCGGATGCCGGAGGGTCCGGCAGCCGGTGCAGCGCTGGATTTCCAGGCGACCTTCGCGGGCGGCGGTGAAGAAGAACTGGTTGTCCTGGGTGATCGTGAGCCGCGGGACCGCGGTGTGCTCCCCCATCACTCGCTCCGTTCGGCCGGGCGGAACCGCAGGATCCGGAAGCGTTCGTCGACCAGCAGCTCGCCCGCTTCGTCCACGTAGTGCTTGCGCAGCGTGACGAAATGCCCGTAGCCGAGCGCGGTGCGTTTGCACCCCGAGACGGCCTCGATGGTGAAATGGCAGGTCACGTGCGTGCCTGGAGATATCTCACGGACGTACTCCTGCTCGACGTCGGTGGCCACCACCGAGGTGTAGCCGGCCGCGTCGAGCACGTTCATCAGCCGCGAATACGCGAAGTCCTCCACTGCGCCCTCGCGGCGCAGCTCCTGGAGCTCGCGGTAGCGCCGGTACCCGGCCATGATCCAGGTCGAGCACATCGCGGGCGGCGCGACGATGCCGGACCGGCCGGCCGCCTTCGCCGCGGCGTCGTCGACGTACACCGGATTGCGGTCGTCGAGCGCCTCGACCCAGTTGCGGATCATCGCCTCGTTCACCGCGTACCGCGCCACCCGCGGCGGCTCGGCCTGCTGGCCGGTGAACTCGGCGAAGTCCGTCCGGAGACCGGTCATCACCCCTCCTTGAGCAAGCGTTTGGCAGGACGGTAAGAGCGCGCGGACGGGCGGGCAAGGGAAAGTCCCGGTGGGCGGACGGCTCCGGTGATCGCGGTTCTTGCCGGGCACTCGCTCGGCCTGACTGCGGCCCGGTGTGGCCTTCTCGCAGCGGTGCGGCGATTCTTCCCGGCGGGCGGCCTTCGTAGGAGCTGCGAAGGGCGGTGAGGGGGACCCTGACGGAATCTGATTCCTGCAGGGGTCCCCTCACGGACAGCTCGGGCCGCGAGGATCACTCCCACCGCACCAGCCGCCGCACCACCTTCCCCGTCGCGTTGCGCGGCAGCGGGTCCCGGGTCAGGAACCAGGCCGTCGGGACCTTGTACCGGGCCAGCCGGTCGGCGAGATAGCCGCGCAGTCCGTCCGCGTCCACTTCGGACTCCGCTCGCAGCACCACCTTCGCCGCGACGATCTGCCCGTAATCCGGATCCGGCAGCCCGGCCACGATGCACTCCGCGACCCCGGGATGCCCGGCGAGCTGTTCCTCCACCTCCGCCGGGTAGATGTTCTCCGCCCCGCGCAGGATCAGGTCGCTGCGCCTGCTCAGCACAAACAACGCGCCGTCGCGCAGCTGGCCGAGGTCGCCGGTCCGGAACCAGCCGTCGGCGGTGAACGCGGCGGCGGTCGCGGCCGGGTCGTTGAAGTAGCCGAGCATCACCTGCGGGCCGCGGAGGTGGATCTCGCCGTCGACACCGTCCGGGACCGGGCGGCCTTCGGGGTCGCGGATCTGCACCTCCATGTTCGGCACCGGCCTGCCCGCGGTGTCCGGGTCGGCGAGGAGTTCGGCGGGGGTCGCGAGGGTCGCCGCGGTGGACGATTCGGTCAGGCCGTAGTTCGTGCTCAGCGAGGCGGCCGCGCCCGGCAAGGCGCCCCGGAGCTGGTCTTTCAGCTCGGCGGTCGACGGCGCGCTGCTCACCGAGACCGTCTTGAGCGTGCTGAGGTCGTACCCGGAGAGATCGGTTTCGACCAGCCGGGACAGCATAGTCGGGACCGCGCCCCAGTTGGTGATCCGCTCGGCCTGCACGAGCTCCAGCACCCGGTGGATGTCGAATTTCCCCTGGTACAGCACGGCGGTGTCGCCCACCGCGAGCCGCACGACGGCGAGGTTGTGCAGGGCGGCGATGTGGAACAACGGGGTGGCCAGCAGGAATCGGCGGTCCCGCGCCGGACGGCCGAATTCCGCCGCCAACGCGTCGTTGAACAGGTGGAACCAGACCGCGGCGAGCACGTTGCGGTGCGAGTGGGTCGCGCCCTTCGGACGGCCGGAAGTGCCGCTCGTGAAGAGGATGACGGCGGGGTCGTCCTCGTCGACCAGCTCCGGCTTCAGCTGCGCGCCTTCGTGCCGTCCGAGGAGTTCCCGGTATTCCGGGCTGCCGAATTCCAGCACCGGGTACCGATCCGCGACCAGCGGTTTCCGGGACGCGTCGGTCAGCACGACCTTCGGCGTGGTCAGGTCGAGGCCGTGCGCGACCTCCGGCGCGGCCCACATCGAGTTCATCCCGACCGCGACCGCGCCGAGCGACACCGCCGCCCAGAATCCGACTATCCACTCCGGACAGTTCGCCGCGCACAACGCGACCCGGTCGCCGCGGCCGACCCCGTATTCGGTCCGCAGCACCGAGGCGAGTGCCGCGACCTGACCGTAGTGCTGGGCAAAGGTGAGCCGACTGTCCACAGTGACCAGATACTCGCGATCGCCGAACTCGCGCGAGGCCTCCAGCAGTTCGGTCAGGCACCGGTGCCGCCGCGCGAACACCCGCGCCGGACGGCCCGCGACCGGCTCCGGCCGGATCTCGAACTCCGCGCCCGGCGCGGTCAGCCGCGCGATGATGTCGTCCCGATCGGTCATCGGTCGCCTCCCGTAGTGATCATCGGATCGTCAGCTGCCCGCCGTCGACGTTCCAGCACTGCCCGGTCACCCAGCCCGCCCCCGCGCTGGCCAGAAAGACCGCGGCGGCCGCGATGTCGAGCGGCTCGCCCACCCGCCGCAAGGGCACCTGCGCGCGAACGTACTCGGCCCACGAAGCCGGATCCACGTCGTCCAAGCGGCTCGTGCCGACCACGCCGGGGCACAGCGCGTTCACCCGGATCCCGTGCTGGCCCAGCTCTTTCGCCGTCGAGGAGGTCAGCGACTGCAGCGCGGCTTTCGACGCGGAATAAGCCGCCGATCCCGCTCCGGACAGCTTCCCGCCGATCGAGGAGATGTTCACGAACACCCCGCCGTCGCCCTGGTCGACCATCCGCCGCCCGAACGCGCGCGTCATCAGGAACGGCCCGCGCAGGTTGACCGCGATGACCCGGTCCCAGGTCTCGACGTCGAGGTCCAGCACCGGCAGCCGATCCGGTCCGCGCGCGGCCGCGGCGTTGTTGACGACGATGTCCACGCGGCCGAACGCGTCGAGAACGGTCGCCAGCAGCCGGTCGATCTGCGCCGGGTCGGCGACGTCGCTCACCACCGGCAAGGCCCGGCCGCCGGACTCGCGGATCTCGTCGGCCACGGACTCGATGTCTCGCCAGCCCGCGGCCTGTTCTTCCGGCGGGAACTGCTCGCGCGGGCGACCGCTGCCGGTCACCGCGACCGCGCACCCGGCCTTCGCCAGCTCGACCGCGATCGCCCGGCCGATCGACCGCATCCGGCCCGCCCCGGTCACCACCGCGACCTTGCCCTCGAACCCGCTCAGCGGATACATCTCAGAGCCGTTCCACGATCGCCGCGGTCGCCTGGGCACCGCCGGCGCAGATCGCCACCAGGCCGAGCGTCTGGTCGCGGCGCTCCAGTTCGTCGACGATCTCCGCGAGCAGCCGGATCCCGGTCGCGCCGACCGGATGGCCGATCGCGATGGCGCCGCCGTTGACGTTGAGCCGGTCCTCGTCGACGCCGAGCGTACGGGCGAACGACAGCGGCACCGACGCGAACGCCTCGTTGACCTCGAACAAATCGATGTCGGCGATCGTCATCCCGGCCCGGCCGAGGACGCGCTCGGCCGCGCGGATGGGCCCGTCCAGCAGGTACTTCGGTTCCGCGCCGACGATGGCCTGCGCGACCAGCCTCGCGCGCGGACGCAGGCCGAAGGTCTGATCGGCGTCGACCAGCAGCGCGGCCGACGCGCCGTCGGAAATCTGCGACGCGGTACCTGCGGTGTGCAGGCCGTCTTCCTTGATCGGGGCTAGTCCGGCGAGGGCTTCGGTGCTGGTGTCGCGCAGGCCTTGGTCGCGGTCGAACAGGCCGCCGTCGAGCGGGACCGGCAGGATCGAACGGCCGAACCGGCCCTCGTCCCAGGCACGGCGGGCGCGGTGCTGCGAGCGGAGGCCGAACGCGTCCAGGTCCGCGCGGGTGAGCCCGCGCCGCGCGGCGATCCGGTCGGCCGCCTCGTACTGCGCGGGCAGGTCGACCTTCCAGGACTCCGGGCGCGGACGGCCCGCGTCGCCGAGGTTGCTCAGCAGCGGCACCCGGCTCATCGACTCGACCCCGCACGCCATCCCGGCTTCCACCAGCCCGGCCGCGATCTGCGCGGCGACCAGGTGCACGGCCTGCTGCGCGGACCCGCATTGCGCGTCGATGGTGGTGGTCGCGGTCTCTTCCGGGAGCCCGGCGTGCAGCCAGGCGAACCGGCCGACGTTGTTCGACTGCTCCCCCGCCTGCGTGACGCATCCCGCGACGACATCGGTGACCAGCGCCGGGTCGAGGCCGGTGCGGTCGAGGATCCCGCGCTGCACGTGGCCGAGCAGTTCGACCGCGTGGATGCCGGACAGCGCACCGCGCCGCTTGCCGAACGGGGTGCGGATCGCATCCACAATGACCGGCGTACCCATCAGGCACCTCCTGGAGTCGTGCGGGCCCAGGCGTCGGTGAAGACCGCCGCGTCGCCGCAGGTCACTTTCAGGCTCAGCTCATTTTCCTGCTGCCACACGGAAATTCTTAACGTCTCGCCCGGGATCACCGGACCCGCGAAGCGCGCACCCAGCTCGCGGAGGCGTGCGGCTTGGCCGTCGAGTAAGTGGTCCACGACGGCTTTGGCGACCAGGCCGTAGGACGCGAGCCCGTGCAGGATCGGCGCGGCGAAGCCCGCTTTCGCCGCGACCTCCGGGTCTGCGTGGAGCGGATTTCGGTCCCCGTTCAGCCGGTACAGCAGCGCTTGCTCCAGCGTGGTGGCGACGTCGAGCACGTGGGTCGGATCGCCTTCCGGCGGCTTCGGTCCGGCTGCGACGCCTGGGTCGCCACCGAAACCTCCCTCGCCGCGCGCCCAGACGGACATCTTCGAGGTCCACAGTGGACCGTCGGCGTCCGCGACCTCGTGGGCGAGCACGATGACCGCGGCTTTGCCCTTGTCCTGCACCTCCGCGATCCGCGTCGTTCGTTCCGCCGAGCCGGACGACGGCAGCCGGTCCCGGTGGAGCGTGACGACCTGTCCGGCGTGCAGCAGCCGGGTCAGCTCGACGTCCACGCCCGGCAGCGTCAGCCCTTCTGCGGGACGGTCTCCGGCGGAAATCCCTTGTCCGGCAACGAGTGCGAAGGTCGGGAGGACCTCCAGATCCCGTTCGTAGCTGTACCGGAGGTCGGTGCCGGAGCCGAGGGAAAGGTGGTACAGCAGCACGTCGCGGGTGGTCCAGGCGATCTGCTGGGTGCGCGGCGGGGCGTTGAGCGCTTTGTCGACGTCGATGGGCACGGGGTCCTCCTAGGCCGGGGCGCCGATCGGGGGTGCGGAGGGCAACCGGTCCCCGAGCTCGGCGGCGAGTGCGTCGGCGGTGCCGAGAGTGAAGGCGACCTGACGGCCCCAGAGGAAGTAGCGATGGATCGGATAGTCGACGTCCGCGCCGATGCCGCCGTGCAGGTGCTGGGTCGCGTGCACGACCCGCAGTCCGCCGCGTGAGGCCCACCATTTGGCTACCACCGCGGCGATCTCCGCTTCCTCCTCGCGGCCCTCGTCAAGCAGCCAGGCGGCGCGTTGCGTGCAAACGCGGATCGCCTCAGTGTCGAGGTAAGCGTCCGCGGCCCGTACGGCGACAGCTTGATTTGTCGACAGTGGACGTCCGAATTGGACTCGTTCCGAGGTGTATTTCGCGGTGGTCGCCAACGCTTCGGCACACACGCCGACGCTGACTGCGGCCAGTGCGACCCGGAGCCTCCGGAGTGTCCATTGCAGAGCGTCGTCGCCGGTAGCCAGGATGTCTTGCGGGGCGACCACTGCTCCGTTGAACGCGATTGATGCGTGGCTTTCGCGGCTGGTGACTTCGACGGGTGTCACGCTGAGGTCGGCTGTGGGCACGAGTACTAAGTGGACCTGGTCGGCTTCCTTGACTGGCACCAGCACCAGGTCGGCCTGCGCGCCTGCGGGAATCGAGACGACTTCGCCGGTGAGTTCAAGGGCATCGCCGCGCCGGGTTGCGGTCACCGAAACCGTGTCGTCGAACGCGCCGACCAGCAGCGTCGAACCGTCCAGCACGCGCGGCAGGATCCGGTTCCGTTGGTCGTCGGAGCCGAACTGCGCGACTGGCAGCAGTCCGCCCGCGATGACATTCCACAATGGAACCGGGGCGACGTGCCGCCCCACTTCCTCGAGCAGCACCGCCAATCCGGACATTCCCAGCCCGGCCCCGCCGTCCCTTTCGGACAGGCAGATCCCGAGGAGGTCCGCCTCCGCGAGCACCCGCCAGAGGTCAGCGTCGAACCCGCCCTGCTTCTCGACGGCTGCTACCCGCTCGACGGTCGCGCGGTCGGCGAAGATCTTCGCGGCCAGCTCGCGGACCGCGCCCAGGTCGTCGTTGAGGTCGAAATCCATGTCAGCTCCTGGCCTTTTCCGGACGGCGGCGCGCGGACAGCGTCATGCCGAGGGTTTTCGCGGCGACAATCTCGCGCAGCACCTCGTTCGTGCCGCCGCCGAAGGTGTTGTTCTGCGCACGACGGGCGAGCGTCTCGACGCGTCCGTTCACCGCCGCGCCGGGCGAATCGGGGCGCAGCAGGCCGCGAGCGCCGAGCACTTCCTGAAGCCTGCTGTACGCGGTCACCACCGCTTCGGTGCCGAACACCTTGGCAGCAGCGGAATCCCCGCCGCCGAGGGTGCCCGCGGCGACGTCCGCGACCAAGCGCAGGTTGATCAGATCCGTGGCGCTGAGCAGCGCATACACCTCGGCGAGGGTGTGCCGGACCCACGGCAGGTCGTACACCGTGCCCGGGCCGAACGGTTCCTCCCGCGCCCACTTGAGGACCGCGTCGTACATCTGGTTCGCGATGCCGCCGCGCGCGGCGAGGGCGACGCGTTCGTGGTTGAGCTGGCTGGTGATGAGCCGCCAGCCGTTGTTCAGCTCGCCGACCACATTGGACAGTGGAATTCGGACGTCCTCATAGTACGTTGCCGAGGTGCTGATCCCGCCTACCGTATGGATTTCAGTAGCGGAGAATCCCGGAGTGTCGGTCGGCACGAGCACCACCGAGATACCGCGATGCGGCGGGGCGTCCGGATCGGTCCGCACGGCGAGCCAGATCCAGTCGGCGAAGATCCCGGCGCTGGTGAAGATTTTGCTGCCGTTGATCACGAGCTGGTCGCCGTCGATCCTCGCCCGCGTCTGCAGCGACGCGAGGTCAGTGCCCGCGCCGGGTTCGGTGTAGCCGATGGCGAACATCAGCTCGCCGCGCAGAATGGGCGGCAGGAAGAACTTCTTCTGTTCCTCGGTGCCGTGGTGCATCAACGCCGGCGCGACCGTGTTGAGCGTGACCAGCGACAGCGGGGCACCGGCGCGCAACACCTCGTCGTAGAACACGAAGAGCGCTTCCGGGTCCTCGCCGCGGCCGCCGTATTCCTCGGGCCAGCCGAGGCCGAGCCAGCCGTCCGCGCCCATCCGGCGGAGGATCCGGTCGAACACCGGACCGCCCTCGGTCTGCTCGACCAGCGCGCGGCGGTCGTCCTCGTCGATGATGCGGGCGAAGTACTCGCGCAGCTCGGCGCGGAGCCTTCGCGAGCGCTCCGACAGCTCCGGATGCATGCGGTTTCTCCTCAGGATCGGGTCAGCGGGGCAAGCCGAGGACGCGGTGGGCGATGACGTTGAGCTGGATTTCCACGGTTCCGCCGCCGAACAGCACGGCGGGCAGCCCGAGGTGGTCGAGGACGTGCCCGCCCTCCGCGCTCGCCGAGCCGGGGCCGAGCAGGGCGATCACCTCGCGCGAGCCCTCCTGCTGGGCGAGCGCGCTGAACACCTTCTGCACGCTGACCTCGGCGCCCAGGTCCGTTCCGGCGAGCCGGGCCAGCACACCGCGGAGGCCGAGCGTCGCGAGCGTGAGTTCCCGCGACGCGCACCGGCCGAGCGCGGCCAGCGCGTCGGGATCGTCCGGACGGTCGCGGAGCAGCTGGCGGATCCGGTCGGAGGAGCCGTGCGCGAGGGTCGCGCCCATGTTGTGCCGCTCGTTGGCGAGCGTGGTGGTCGCGAGCCGCCAGCCGCTGTTCGGTTCGCCGACCAGGTCGCGGTCCGGGACGAACACGTCGTCCAGGAAGACCTCGTTGAACTCCGCGCGTCCGGTGGCCTGCTTGATCGGGCGGACGGTGACGCCTTCCGCGGCCAGATCGACGAGGAAGTACGAAATCCCCCGGTGCCGCGGCGCGTCCGGGTCGGTCCGGGCGAGGCAGACGCCCCAGTGCGCTTCGTGGGCGAGCGACGTCCAGACCTTCTGCCCGGAGATCCGCCAGCCACCGTCCACTTTGGCCGCCCGGGTCGTGAGCGAGGCGAGGTCGGAACCCGCGCCGGGTTCGCTGAACAGCTGACACCAGCGGATTTCCCCGCGCAGCGTCGGCATGACGAACCGCTCGCGCTGTTCCGCAGAGCCGTGGACGAGCAGAGTCGGCAGCACCCATTCGCCGATCACCGTGGTGGGCTGCGGAATGCCGCGGCGCTCGAACTCCTCGGCGATGACGGCTTGTTCGAGCGGTCCGGCGTCCAGGCCGTACGGTTTCGGGTAGTGCGGGGCGGCGAGACCGGCGTCGGCGAGCGCCTGGGCGGACGGCTCGGTCTGGTCGAGAACGGACGCGATTTGGCGGCGCAGTTCGAGGCAGTCGTCGGGGCTGGCGAGGGTCAGGTCGCGGGTCGTGGTCCGGGCGCGTTCGCCGAGGGTGCGGGCGGCTGATCGGCCGAGGGAGCCCGACAGCGCGACGGCGCGTCGCCAGTACAGGTGCGCGTCGTGTTCCCAGGTGAAGCCGATCGCGCCGAGCAGGCGTACGCAGCTGACGGACGCGTCCACTGCGGCTGGGAGCGCGGCGTGCCTAGCCTGCGCGGCGGCAAGTGCTTGCTGCGCAACGGAATGCTGCTCGGCGCGAGCCGCGTCCCAAGCGGCGGCAGTGGCGATCTCGCGGTGCAGGAGGATGCCCGCCGCTTGATGCTGGACCGCTTGGAACGAGCCGATCGGACGACCGAACTGGACGCGGGTGCGGACGTGGTCGACGGCGCAGTCCAAAGTCCAGCCGCACAGTCCGGCTGCCTCCGCCGCCGCGGGGACCGCGAGGGCCAGCTCCGCTCGTTCCGGGTCGATCTCAACGACGTTGTCCTGAGATACCAGGAAGTTCTCCAGCTTGAGCCGAGCAGCGGATCTGGTCAGATCAACGGCCTCGACTGGGATCAGCTGGCCGGGCTCTGGTCGCAGCACGAACCAGATCTCTTGTGCGCGGACGACCGCGAGCTCCGCGTCCGCGAGCCCGAGCGCCGGACAACTCGTGCCGTTGACCTGCCAACCGTCGGCGGTGCTGGTCGCAGTGAGGCCTTCTAGTACGACAGCCCCGGTCGCACCGGCGGCGAACGCGGCCAGCGCTTCCGTCGGTTCGGCAGCGGCGAGGACGGCGCTGGCCATGACGGTCGGCAGGAACGGCCCGGGCACCAGGTGCCGGCCGAACTGCTCGGCGACCACGGCGAGTTCGAGCAGCCCGCCGCCTTGGCCGCCGACGGATTCCGGCAGGTGCAGCGAGTGCCAGCCTTGTCCGGTCAGCGCTTTCCAGAGGTCCGGCCGCCCGGGTTCGGCACGCGTCTCGGCGATCGGCGCGTGCCGGGCGGCCCAGCCGGCGGCGGACGCGGCCAGGTCGCGGTGTTCCTCGGAAAGGGCGATGGGCATAGGTCAGATCCGTTCGACGAGCACGCAGCTGGTGGCGGCCGCGGCGCAGATCGCGATCATCGCGAGACTGGCGTCACGGCGTTCGAGTTCCTCGACGGCCGTCGCGAGCAGGCGGATGCCGGTCGCGCCCGCCGGATGGCCGAGCGCGATCGCGCCGCCGAGCACGTTGAGCTTGTCCTCCGGCACGCCGTGCACCTGCGCGAACGACAGCGGGATGGCCGCGAATGCTTCGTTGACCTCGAAAAGATCGATGTCGCCGATCGTGAGACCGGTGCGGTCGAGAAGCTTCTGCGCGGCGGCGACCGGCCCGTCGAGGAGGTACTCGAGGTCGCCGCCGATGACGCACTGCGCGAGAAGCCGCGCCCGCGGGCGAAGCCCCAGTTCCTCGGCGCGGCTGCGGGACAGGAACAGCGCGGCACTCGCGCCGTCGGAGACCTGGGACGAGGCGCCCGCGGTGTGCAGCCCGTCGGGCACGGTAGTGCGGAGCCCGGCGAGCGCTTCCGCCGAGGTTTCGCGGAGGCCCTGGTCGCGCGTGACCAACTGGCCGTCCGGCATTTCCAACGGAAGCACCTGGCGATCGAAAAGCCCAGCGTCCCAAGCCTTTCGCGCGTTGTGCTGGGAGCGGAGGCCGAACGCGTCGAGGTCCGCCCGGGTCAACCCGCGCTTCCGAGCGATGCGGTCCGCGGCGGTGTACTGGTCAGGAGTTTCCAGGGACCAGTCGGCGGGCCGCGGCGTGCCCGCGCCGGTCCCCTGCTTCGGGGTGAGCGGCACGCGGGACATCAACTCGACGCCGCACGCGACGCCCGCGTCGGCCGTTCCGTTCGCGATCTGGCCGGTGAGCAGGAAGGACGCCTGCATCGACGTGCTGCACTGGGCGTCGATCGTGGTGGCCCCGGTCGCGGCCGGGAGCCCGCCGTACAGCCAGGCAGTGCGGACGACGTGGCCGTACTGCTCGCCCAGCGGCGTCACACACCCGCCGATCACCTGGTCGACCGCACCCGGCTCGAGCCCCACGCGGTCGAGGACGCCGCACTGGACCCGGCTGAGCAACTGGACGGCGTGCAGGGCGGAAACCCAGCCGTCGCGCTTGCCGAACGGCGTGCGCACCGCGTCGACGAGGACTGGCGTGGTGTCTTTCAAGCCCGGATCTCCTTGTCGCGGAAGGCGGGACCGGCCCCGGGAATCGAGCAAGCGTTTGGTTGGAGGTTAGCTCTGGAGCGGTGAGCGGGACAAGCACAGGTACTGGTGAGCGGGAGTGGCCCGGAGGCGGGCGTGCCACCGCATGAGCGGACCCGGCACCCGTTTCTGGGCAGGCCCGACCCGCCCGCGCCACTCCGCTCGCCAGCGGACACGATCTGCCCAGCCTGCGCTGCGGCTCCCCCGTCTCGCTNCAGCGGACACGATCTGCCCAGCCTGCGCTGCGGCTCCCCCGTCTCGCTCCGCCGATGCCACTCACCGGGAGCAGCCACCCGCCAACGGCTCGCGCCCACGGCACCACGTCGGCATCCCCACCCCGCCACTGCCCGCCGCCGAAGCCATTCACCGCGAGCAGTCGCCCGCCCCGAGCCCGCGCCCACGGCACCACGTCGGCATCCCCACCCCGCCATTGCCCGCCGCCGATGCCACTCACCGGGAGCAGCCACCCGCCAACGGCTCGCCCTCGGCACCATGACGGCATCCCTTCCCCGCATTGGAGGCCCCGTGTCCCACCCCAGCACCGCCCTGTCCGGCCGCACCGCCATCGTCACCGGGGCTGGAGCGGGGCTCGGCCGGGCCGAAGCGCTCGCGCTCGCCGCGCAGGGAGCGAACGTCGTCGTCAACGATGTGAGCGCGGGCGGGGACGAGGTCGTCGCCGAGATCGAGGCGCGTGGCGGGCGGGCGTTGGCCGTCCGGGGCGACATCGGTGGCTGGCAGTACGCCGAGGACCTCGTCACCGCGGCGACCGAGCACTTCGGGTCGCTCGACATCGTCGTCAACAACGCAGGCATCACCCGCGACGCGATGCTCTTCAACCTCAGTGAAAAGGACTGGGACGACGTCATCCGCGTCCACCTCAAGGGGCACGCGGCTCTCTCGCGCGCGGCGGCGCGTCATTGGCGACAGGTCAGCAAGACCACCGGCGAGCCCACCTACGCACGGCTGATCAACACGGCGTCGGAGGCGTTCCTGCTCGGCGGCGCGGGGCAGCCGAACTACGCGGCGGCCAAGGCTGGGATCGCGGCGCTGACCTTGTCCTGTGCGCGCGGGTTGAGCCGCTACGGCGTCCGCGCGAATGCGATCTGCCCGCGTGCCCGCACGGCGATGACCGACGGGATCTTCGCCGCCGGGCGCAGTGCGGGCGGGTTGGACATCCTCGCGCCGGAGCGGGTCGCGGCGTTCGTCGCGTACCTTGCGGCCCCGGCGGCGGACGCGGTGAACGGGCAGGTGTTCGTCGTGTACGGGGACATGGTCGCGCTGCTCGCCCCGCCGACCGTCGAGCAGCGGTTCGTGTCCGGGCAGGGGGCGTTCGATCCGGCGGAGCTGGAGCGGACGATCACGCCGTACTTCGCGGAGCGCGACCCGAGGAAAACGTTTGCGGCCAGCGACATCGCGAGGCTCGACGACACGGAGACGACCGGCGTCTCGTGAGCGGCAGTGCCAGTTAGAACCGGCATTGCCACTCACGACGTCACCGCACGGCCGCGGTCATCTCCTCCAGCATCGGCCGGACGTCCCGGCGGCGGTAGCCGAGCAGTTCCGTCTCGCGGGCGTCCGGTTCGTACGCGATCGTCGCGCCGCGGCCGGGCACCAGGACCCGGTCGGGCAGGAACGGGTGCTCCTCGTCGCGTTCCTCCAGGGTCCGTCCCGAGCCGGAGACGTCGAAGATCAGCTGGAAGTAGTCCCGGAAGCTGAGGTTTTCGTCGCCCACCAGGTACGCCGCACCGGATTCCCCGCGCAGCAGCGCGCCCTCGACCGCTTCGGCCAGGCTCCGCACGGACAGGTAGTTCGTCCCGCCGACCGGCGCGAAGTCCGGCACCTTCCCGGCCAGCTCACCGTCGGCCCAGGCCAGCATTTTCGCGAACTGCCGCGTCGACCGGCCGGGCGCCATGCCGACGATCGACGGCGGGTTCAGCGTGCACACCGCGAACCCGTCCCCGGCCAGGGCGCGCGCTCCTTCGTCGGCGAGGCGGCGCGCGTCGACGTACGGGTTCGTTTCCGCGAGATCCGGCCGGACCTGGTGGTAGTAGCTGCCGATCTGGACGAAACGTCCGACGCCGGCCCGCTTCGCGCGCTCCGCGATCGCGGTGACGCCGTCGATTTGGTACGTCCGCCAAAACTCCTCGTCGCCCCAGCCGGTGACGTGCCGGATGTCCTGTCCGGCGGCGAAAACGACGGCGTCGAACGGAGCCAGCGCGGCCTCGTCGAAACCGTCGTGGGCGTAGTCGCCGAGCAGCACCGGCAGGCCCGCCACCAGCGAATCGGCGTCGGGTTCGTGGCGTCCGGCGACCGTGACGGCGTGCCCGGCACCGTTCAAGTGCACGGCGGTGTTCGCGCCGATCATGCCAGTGCCGCCGATGACCAAGACCTTCATGCGCATTCCTCTATCCGAAGTGGACCCGTCCGCCGTCGACCACCGGACCGCGTTCCGACGTGATCCGAAGCCCGCCGTCGGACCAGCCTTCGACCTGCAATTCGTCGCCGGGGAACACCGGCGCGGCGAATCGGCCTTCCAGTAACGTCAGGTCCGCCGGATGCGCGCCGACCTGCCGGGCGGCGACCAGCGCGCCCGCGCCGAGGGTGGCCAAACCGTGCAGGATCGGGCGGGGCTGGCCGATTCCGGCCGCTGCCGCGGGGTCGACGTGGATGTGGTGCCGGTCCCCGAGCAAGCGGTAGAGCAGGGCTTGATTGTCCGCAGTGGACAGTGGCGCGGTCCAATCCGGACTGTCCAAAGCGGGCGGACGACCGCGTCCGCGTTCGCCGCCGAACCCGCCGATACCGGGGCAGAACAACGACCATGTGGCGACGAAGTAGTCCGATTCGACGGCCACTTCATAGACCGCCGCGCTGCCTTTGTCCCACACCTCCGGGACCCGGGCTCGCAGGGAAATCTCGCCCGCAGGCGGCAATGGCTTCAAGACCTGGAGCCGTTGCGAACCGTGCACCGCGTTGCCGACCTCGAACGCGCCGGCCGAGCCGAGGACGTCCGGGGCCCATTGGGCGAGCGTCAGCGCGAACGGCGGCAGCACCCGCAACCGGTCCTCGAACACCAAGTCGAGTTCGTCCGGCCGGGCACCGATGGCGAGCGCGTAGAGGATCGGGTCGCGGTCGGTGTACGCGACGGTGCGTTCGCCGAGGACCCGGCCCTTCCACTCCGCGGGGCTGTTCACTGCGCCCCGTAAACCGGTTCGGGCGCGGGCGCTTCCTTCAGCAGTTCGCGCAGGGCCGGGCCGACCTCGTCGGCGGTCCAGCGGCGGTCCAACTCGCGGGACGGACCGTGGCTCCAGCCGTTCTCCACGCAGATCCGGCCGCCCTCGACCTCGATCACGCGCCCGGTCACGTCCGCGGCCTCCTCGCTGGCGAGCCACGCGACGATCGGCGACACGTTGCCCGGGTGCATCGCGTCGAAGCCGTCGTCCGGCGCGGCCATCTGCGCCGCGAACGGACCCTCGGTCATCCGGGTGCGCGCGGCCGGGGCCAAAGCATTCACCGTAATGCCGTACCGGCCGAGTTCCGCCGCCCCGACCAGCGTCAACGCGGCGATCCCGGCCTTGGCGGCGCTGTAGCTGCCCTGGCCGACGCTGCCCTGCAGACCCGCGCCGGAGGTGGTGTTGATGATCCGCGCCGCCCGCGTACGCCCGGCTTTCGCCTCCGCGCGCCAGTAACCCGCGGCGTGGTGCATCAACGCGAAGTGCCCCTTGAGGTGCACCGCGACGACCGCGTCCCACTCCTGCTCACTGGTGGTCACGATCATCCGGTCGCGCACGAAGCCCGCGTTGTTCACCACGATGTCCAGCCCGCCGAACGCGTCGACCGCCTGCTGCACCAACGCTTCCGTCGCCGCGAAGTTCGCGACGTCGGCACCGTTGGCCACCGCTTCGCCGCCCAGCGCGCGGATCGCCTCGACCACTTCGCCGGCCGGACCGTCGGACGCGCCTTCACCCGCGCCCGAAGTGCCGAGGTCGTTGACCACGACGCTCGCGCCCTGGCGGGCGAGCTCCAGCGCGTGCTCGCGCCCGAGCCCGCGGCCCGCCCCGGTCACGATCGCGACCCGGCCTTGCAACATCCCGCTCACATCATCTCCGTTTCGTCGGCCGGCAGGCGAGGCGGTTCCCCGTAAACCAAGCAAGTGTTAGGCTACCAAGCAATCGCTAGGTTAGGAACGCACGTGACGATTTCCACGCAGCTCCACGACAACGGCACCTTCGTGGTCACCATGGACTACCCGCCGGTGAACGCCCTGCCGGTCGCCGGATGGTTCCGCCTCGCCGAAACGGTCCGGGAGGCGGGCGAGGACCCGGCGGTGCACGTCGTCCTGCTCAGGGCCGAGGGACGCGGCTTCAACGCGGGCGTCGACATCAAGGAAATGCAGCGCACCACCGGGTTCGACGCCCTCGTCGGCGCGAACCGCGGCTGTTACCTGGCATTCAAGGCGATCTACGAATGCGCCGTCCCGGTGGTCGCCGCGGTGAACGGCTTCTGCCTCGGCGGCGGCGTCGGACTGGTCGGCAACTGCGACACGATCATCGCCGCCGACGACGCGTACTTCGGCGTCCCCGAGGTCGACCGAGGCGCACTGGGCGCGGCGACGCACCTCGCCCGCCTGGTCCCCCAGCACCTGATGCGCACGCTGTACTTCACCAGCCGCACCATCGCGGCGAAAGACCTGGTCCAGCACGGCTCGGTACTGGAAACCGTGCCCGCCGCCGATCTGCACGACGCCGCGCTCGCGCTGGCCGGCGAGGTCGCCGCGAAGGACCCGCGCGTCATCCGGGCCGCGAAAGCCGCGCTGAACGGCATCGACCCGATCGACGTCAACCGCAGCTACCGTTACGAACAGGGCTACACCTTCGAACTCAACCTCATCGGAGCCGCCGACGAACACCGCGACGCCTTCGTCGCCACCGGCCGCCCGATGAACGACTGACCTCTCGAGGAGACCCGTGCCTCTCCGCACCCCGCTCACCGAGCTCACCGGCGTGACCCACCCGATCGTGCAAACCGGCATGGGCTGGGTAGCCGGCCCGCGCCTGGTCTCCGCGACAGCCAACGCCGGCGCACTGGGCATCCTCGCCTCCGCGACGATGACCTACGACGAGCTCGACCACGCCATCAAGGAAGTCAAGCAACGCACGGACAAGCCCTTCGGCGTGAACCTCCGCGCCGACGCGGGCGACGCCGCCGACCGCGCCGAGTTGCTGATACAGCACGGCGTCAAGGTGGCATCTTTCGCCCTGGCGCCCAAAAAAGACCTGATCGCCCGGCTGAAGGACCACGGCCTGGTCGTCATGCCCACCGTCGGCGCCGCCCGGCATGCCGAAAAGGTCGCCTCGTGGGGCGCCGACCTGGTGATGATGCAAGGCGGCGAAGGCGGCGGCCACACCGGCCCGACGGCCACCACCCTGCTGCTGCCATCCGTACTGGACGCAGTTGATATCCCAGTAGTCGCCGCCGGAGGCTTCTTCGACGGCCGCGGCCTCGCCGCCGCTTTGTCTTACGGCGCAGCAGGAATCGGCATGGGCACGCGATTTCTGCTCACCAGCGACAGCGCAGTGCCGGACGAAATCAAACGCACTTACCTGGGATTCGGCCTGGACGGCACCGTCGTCACCACCAAGGCCGACGGCATGCCGCACCGTCTGTTGCGCACCCCGTTCATCGAGGGCCTCACGAAGGAAGGCTTCGTGCAACGCATGGCGCGAACCCTGCGCCGTACCAAGGATTTCAAACGCCTGAGCGGACAATCCTGGCCTTCCCTGATCAGCGACGGCCTCCGCATGAAACGCGGCAGCGACCGCTCGTGGACGCAAACGATGCTGGCCGCCAACACCCCCATGCTGCTCAAAGCAGGCCTGGTGGAAGGCGATACCAAGGCCGGGATGCTGGCGGCCGGGCAGGTAGTCGGAGTGATCGAGGATCTGCCGAGCTGCGCGGAACTGGTGACTCGAATCGTCGACACCGCACAGGAACGGTTGAAAGCCACCGCTGCGCTGGCGGACTAGACCGGAACCGGCTGTCTTGTCCCCGGATCTGCTCCAGGTTTAGGTTCGGGGCCATGACGGAGACTCCCAGGCTGCCCGGCTTGACCTTGGCGGACGCCGACCGGCTGGTGGCGTCCGCGCTCGAGGTCGCGGCCGAACGCGGCTTCCCGCCGCTGGCGGTGGCGGTCCTCGACGTGGGCGGGTCGGTGATCTCGCTGCGCCGGGCCGACGGCGCGATGCCGATGACCAGCCGGATCGCGGTGGCGAAGGCGCGCACCGCGTTGCTGACGCTGCGGCCCTCGGGCAAGCTCGAGCTGCCGGGCGCGATCGTCGACAGCATCCAGCATCTTCACGGCGGCGACTACGTTCCGTTCGCCGGAGGCATCCTGATCACCGCCGACGGTGTGGTTCTCGGCGCGGCCGGAGCTTCCGGCGGACATGCGAAAGAGGACGAAGAGGCCGTCCAAACCGCTGCGGACCGGTGGCTCATGAGCGGCAATCCCGGTTAGCACCGGCATCGCCGCTCACGACACCCAGCTCACAACCGCTCAAGCACGGTCACGTTCGCCTGCCCGCCGCCCTCGCACATCACCTGTAGGCCGTACCGCCCGCCACTCCGCTCCAGTTCGTGCAGCAACGTGGTCATCAACCGCGCCCCGGTCGCCCCGATCGGGTGTCCCAGCGCGATCCCGCCGCCGTTCACGTTGACCTTCTCGTGCGGCACACCGATCTCCTGCATCCAAGCCAAAACCACCGGCGCGAACGCTTCGTTGCACTCGAACAGATCGATGTCCCCCACCGACAGCCCGGTCTTCTCCAACGCCCGCTGAGTAGCCGGAATCGGCGCGGTCAACATCCACACCGGATCCGCCCCGTACACGCTGATGTGATGCACCCGAGCCCGCGGCGTCAACCCGTGCTCCTCGACCGCCCGCTCGGAAGCGATCAGCAACGCTCCGGCCCCGTCACTGATCTGCGACGCCACCGCAGCCGTGATCGGACTGCCTTCCTCCAACGGCTTGAGACCGGCCATTTTCTCCAGCGTCGTATCCCGCCGAGGCCCTTCATCCACCGAAAACTCGCCGACCGGCGCGATCTCCCGCGAGAACCGGCCGGAATCGATAGCGGCCGAAGCCCGGCGATGGCTCTCCAAAGCGAACTCCTCCAGCGACCGCCGGGAAAGCCCCCACTTCTCCGCGATCATCCGCGCCGAGCGGAACTGCGACACTTCCTGATCACCGTACCGAGCCACCCACCCAGGCGACTCCGCAAAAGGCGTGCTGAACCCGAACTGCTGCCCCACCACCATCGCCGAAGAAATCGGAATCGCAGACATATTCTGCACTCCCCCGGCAACGATCAGATCCGCAGTCCCCGACATCACCCCCTGCGCCGCGAAATGCACCGCCTGCTGGCTGGACCCGCACTGCCGATCGATAGTCACCCCAGGCACGTGCTCCGGCAGCCCCGCCACCAGCCAAGCGGTCCGAGCCACATCCCCAGCCTGCGACCCGACCGTGTCGCAACAGCCGAACACGACATCGTCCACCGCACCGGGGTCGATCCCGGTCCGCTCCACCAGCGCACGGATCGCGTGCGCCCCCAAATCCGCGGAATGCGTCCCCGCGAGCGAACCGCCGCGCCGCCCGACCGGAGTGCGAACCGCGTCCACCACATATGCCTCAGGCACGAATCCTCCAGAATCAGGGATGCTGACTGCTCACCGAGACGACTTCACCGGTGAGATAAGACGAATAAGCACTAGCGAGGAACACCATCACATTGGCGACTTCCCAAGGTTCCGCCGCCCGCCCGAACGCCTCGCGCCCCTTCAGTTCGGTCAGCAATTCAGCAGTGGTGACCTTCTCCAGGAACGGATGCATCGCCAGACTGGGCGACACCGCGTTGACCCGAATCCCCGACGAAGCCAGATCCATCGCCGCCGATCGCGTCAACGCCATCACCCCGGCCTTGGCCGCCGCGTAATGCGCCTGCCCTTCCTGCGCCCGCCAGCCGATCACCGACGCGTTGTTCACGATCACCCCGCGGCAACCGCGAGCGATCATCCGCCGGGAAGCCGCCCGGATACACCGGAAAGTCCCGGTAAGCGTCACGTCGAGCACCAACGACCACTGCTCGTCCGTCATCTCGGTGATCGAAGCCGTACCGCCGAGACCGGCGTTGTTCACCATGACCTCGACCCCGCCGAACGGCTCGGCCGCGTCCAGCAAAGCGGCGACCTGCTCCTCCTTGGTCACGTCGCACACCACCGACGCGACCCGCTCGGCGCCGAACTCCGCCCCCAGCTTGGCAGCCGCCTCAGCGAGCCGCCGCTCGTGCGTATCCCCGATCACGACCGCCCGGGCGCCTTCCTCCAGGCACCGCCGGGCAACCGCCGCCCCGATGCCCGCGCCCGCCGCGGCAGTCACGACGACCACGCGCTCGGCAAGCAACCCGTGCCCCGGCACGTAATCAGGCGCGGGCTGTTCCGGTTTAACGCTCACGGTCGCGGCTCCCTAGGCAGGCCGAGCACCCGCTCGGCAATGATATTGCGCTGGATTTCGTCCGAACCGCCGTAAATGGTGTCGGCCCGGCTGAACAAGAAAAGCGTCTGCTGAGCATCAAGCTCGTAAGCACCGGCGGCAGTCAACGCGGAACCCCCGCGGACCTCCATCGCCAGTTCGCCCAGCTCCCGATGCCACCGAGCCCACAACAGCTTCGACACCGAAGCCTCCGGCCCCTGGGATCCAGCCTCGTACGCACTCAACGTCCGCAACGCATGCACCCGCAGCACCTCGAGGCCGACCTCGGCCCGCGCCAGCCGGTCCCGCACCACCGGATCGTCATAACGCCCGTTCGCCCGCGCGGCAGCCACAACGCCAGCCAATTCCCGGGCGAACCCGACCTGCTGCCCGATCGTCGACACCCCGCGCTCGAACCCGAGCGTCGCCATCGCGACCCGCCACCCGTCCCCGGGCGCGCCCACCACGAGGGACTCCGAAGTCCGGGCCCCGTCGAAGAAGACCTCGTTGAACTCGCTGGTCCCGGTCAGCTGCCGGATCGGCCGGACCTCGACCCCGGGCTGGTCCATCGGCACCAGCAAGTACGACAGCCCGGCGTGCCGCCGAGAACCCGGCTCGGTCCGCACCACCGCGAAGCACCACTGCGCGTGCTGAGCGAGCGACGTCCAGATCTTCTGCCCGTCGATCACCCACTCGCCGCCCTCCAGCCGGGCCCGCGTCCGCACCCCGGCCAGATCCGACCCGGCGCCCGGCTCGGAATAGCCCTGGCACCACAGCTCGGTGACCCCGGCGATCCCCGGCAGGAACCGCCGCCGCTGCTCGTCCGTGCCGTGCGCGATCAACGTCGGCCCGAGCAGTTCCTCGCCGAGGTGGTTGACCCGTGCCGGCGCGTTCGACCGCGCGTACTCCTCATGGAAGATCACCTGCCGCAGCAGGCTCAGCCCGCGCCCGCCGTACTCGACCGGCCAGCCGAGGCAGGTCCAGCCGTGCGCCGCCAGATGCTGGTTCCACGCCTGCCGTTCCTCCGGCGCCTCGTGCTCGCGCCCGGATCCGCCGAGGCCCTTCAGCGTGGCGAACTCGCCCGCGAGGTGGTCGCCGAGCCACTCGCGCACCTCGGCGCGGAACTGCTCGTCCTCGGGGGTGTAGCGAAGATCCACCCGTCCTCCTGGTCCGCCGGTGCCGGTCCCGCCACGCTACCAAACCAAGCACTTGTTTGGTAGCATCGCCGCCGAACCGAGAAGGAGTGATGCGCGTTGAGCGGAACCGAAGAAAGCACCGACGAGCAGGTCGTGACGTACGAGGTGCGCGGTCCGGTCGCGGTCGTCACGCTGAACCGGCCGCAGTACCGCAACGCCCAGAACTCGAAGATGACGTACGCGCTCGACGCCGCGTTCACCAAGGCGGTGGACGATCCGGACGTCAAGGCGATCGTGCTGGCTGGCAACGGCAAGCACTTCTGCGCCGGGCACGACATCGGCACCCCGGGCCGCGACATCGACCAGAGCTTCGAGCGCAAAGCGGTCATCTGGTGGGACCACACCGACCGGGCGGGCGTCGATTCGCGGTTCGCCCGCGAGTCGGAGGTCTACCTCGGCATGTGCCGGCGGTGGCGGGAGATCCCGAAGCCGGTGATCGCGATGGTGCAGGGCGCGTGCATCGCGGGCGGTCTTATGCTCGCGTGGTCGTGCGACTTCATCGTGGCCTCCGACGACGCGTTCTTCTCCGATCCGGTCGTGCGGATGGGCATCCCGGGCGTCGAGTACTTCGCGCACCCGTGGGTGATGAACCCGCGCGCGGCGAAGGAGTTCCTCTACACCGGCGACCGGTTCGGGGCCGACCGTGCGCAGGCGCTCGGCATGGTCAACCACGTCGTGCCGCGCGCCGAGCTGGAAGAGGCGACGTTCGCCATCGCCGAGCGCATCGCGCAGATGCCGCAGCTGGGCCTCGCGCTCACGAAGAAGGCTGTCAACCAAGCCGAAGACCTGATGGGCATGCGGTCCGGAATGGACTCGGTGTTCGGCCTGCACCACGCCGCGCACGCGCACAACGCCGAGCTGGACACCGATTCGCTCGCCGGGCTCGACGCGCGTTCCATGGCGAAGGCCAACAAGAAGGCCGCGGGAGAGTCATGAGCCCGGAATTCACCGCCGCGGAAGAGGAATTCCGCGCGGAAGCCCGTGCCTGGCTGGCGGAGAACAGCCCGGGCCCGCTGCCGTCGATGGACACCGAGGACGGCGCCCGCGCGCACCGCGAGTGGGAAGCGAAACTCGCCGAGGGCCGGTGGTCCGTGGTCACCTGGCCGGCCGAGTACGGCGGCCGCGACGCGACGCTGACTGAATGGGTGCTGTTCGAGGAGGAGTACTACCTCAGCGGCGCGCCGACCCGGATCGCGCAGAACGGCATCTCGCTGCTTGCCCCGATCATCTTCGAGCACGGCACCGACGAGCAGCGCCAGCGGCACCTTCCGCGCACCGCCAACGGCACCCGGATCTGGGCCCAGGCCTGGTCCGAGCCGGAGGCGGGCAGCGACCTCGCCGGGATCCGCAGCACCGCCGTCCGCGACGACGACCGCGGCGGCTGGGTCCTGGGCGGTCAGAAGATCTGGAGCTCCCGCGCCCCGTTCGCGGACTGGGGTTTCGGCCTGTTCCGCTCCGATCCGGAAGCCGAACGGCACCGCGGGCTCACCTACTTCCTGTTCCCGCTCGATTCGGACGGCGTCACCGTCCGGCCGATCGCCCAGCTCGACGGCGACTGCGGGTTCGCCGAGATCTTCTTCGACGACGTCTTCGTGCCTGATCAGGACGTCCTCGGCGGGGTGGGCGACGGCTGGCGCGTCGCGATGAGCACGGCGGGCAACGAACGCGGCCTGTCGCTGCGTTCGCCGGGCCGGTTCCTCGCGGCGGCGGACCGGCTGCTCGACCTCTGGGCCGAGCGCGGAGCCGAAGCGCCGCACCTGCGCGACCGCGTGGCCGACGCGTGGATCAAGGCCGAGGCCTACCGGCTCTACACCTGGGACACCGTCGACCACGTGCAGCACGGCGGCGACGTCGGCGCGGCGGGCAGCGTCAACAAGCTCTTCTGGACCGGGCTCGACCTCGGCATCCAGGAAACCGCGCTGGACCTGCTCGGCGCGGGCCAGGAGGTGCGCGGACGGTGGACGGAGGACTACCTGTTCGCCCTCGGCGGCCCGATCTACGCCGGCACCAACGAAATCCAGCGCAACATCGTCGCGGAACGGCTGCTCGGCCTCCCCCGCGGCGACCGCAGGAAGGCACAAGCATGAAGTTCCGGCTGTCCGCCGAACAGCGCGCGTTCGCCGAAGCGCTGGACGCCCTGCTGGGCGCGGCCGACGTCCCCGGCGTCAACCGGTCCTGGGCGGCCGACCGGCCGGAATCCGGGCTGCTGCTGTGGAAACAGCTCGCCGAACTGGGCGTGACCGCGCTCGGCGTGCCCGAGGAACACGGCGGCGTCGGCGGGACTCCGGTCGATCTCGTCGTCGCTTTCGAACGACTCGGATACCACGGCGTGCCGGGTCCGGTGATCGAGTCGATCGCCGCCGCGCCCGCGCTGCTCACCGACGCTTCGCTGCTGTCCGCGCTGGCTTCCGGCGACGCGGTGGTGACCTTCGCGAGCGCGCCGGACACTCCGTACGCGCTGGATGCCAACGTCGCGACGGACGTCTTCGTGGTCGGCGATTCGCTGGCTCGGGCGGAAATCGGCCGCTCGCTGCAGTCGGTCGATCCCTCCCGGCATCTGTTCGAGGTGACCGCCGGTGCCGACGTTCAGCCGCTTTCCCCGGAAACCCGCGCACAGGCGCTCGATCTCGCCAGCCTCGCCTGCGCCGCGGAGCTGCTGGGCTGCGGCGAACGGATGCTGGCCGACACCGTCGCCTACCTCGGTCAGCGCCGTCAGTTCGGCCGCGTGATCGGCGAGTACCAAGCACTCAAGCACGCCGCCGCCGACGTCCGCGTGGCGCTCGACTTCGCCCGTCCGCTGGTGCTCGGCGCGGCCCGCGAACCCAGTGCTCGGGCGATCTCGGCAGCGAAGGTCGCGACGTCGGACGCGGCGCAGCTCGCCGCGCGCACCGGACTGCAGTTGCACGGCGCGATCGGTTACACGCTCGAGTGCGACCTGAGCCTGTGGCTGTTGCGGGTCCGGGCGCTCGTGGGCTGCTGGGGCACGCCTGCCGTGCACCGCGCGCGGGTGCTGGAGAGCCTGATGAGGGACCGCTGATGCACTTCGCGCTGACCGACGAGCAGCGGGAACTCGCCGCCGCCGTCCGAGGGCTGGTCACCCGGCGGGCCGCGAAGACCGATCTGCGGGCGGCGATCGACTCCCCCTCCGGATACGACACCGAACTGTGGGCCGCGTTGTGCGAGCAGATCGGCATCGCGGCGCTGGCCATCCCCGAGGAGTACGGCGGGGCCGGGTTCAGCCTCTTCGAGACACATGTCGTACTGGAGGAGCTGGGTGCGAGCCTGACCCCGTCGCCGCTGCTGGGGTCGGGTGTGCTTGCCGCACAAGCATTGCTGGCCGCGGACGCGCCGGAGCTGCTTCCCGGGATCGCGGCGGGCGAGGTCGTCGCGCTGGCCTGGGCGGACCGCGGCGGACGGCATCGGACCGACGGTTCGGACGTGGTCGCGTCCTCCGGCGTGCTGAACGGCACCGCGACGTTGGTGCTGGACGGTGCGCAGGCATCTCACCTGCTCGTGGTTGCCATGGCAGATGGACGCCCTGCGCTGTTCCAAGCCTCCGCGACGCCTGAAGCGACCCCGGCGGTCGACCAGACGCTCAGGTTCGCCAAGGTGGAGTTCCGCGACACCCCGGCGACCCTGCTCGCCGCCGACTTCGCCGAAGCGCTCCCCCGGCTGCACGCCATCGCCGCGATCGCTTGCACCGCACTGCAAGTCGGCGGTGCACAGTCCTGTTTGGACCGAACCGTCGCGCATCTCAAGGAGCGCGAACAGTTCGGCCGCCCGCTCGGTTCGTTCCAGGCGTTGAAACACCGGGTCGCGGACATGCTGGTGCAGGTCGAAACCGCGCGCTCGATCTCCTGGGCGGCCGGATTCGCGGCGAGCAACGGCGACGACGTCGTCCAGCAGGCGGCGTACGCGAAATCGTGGTGCAGCGAGGCTTTCACCGCGGTCGCCTCGGAAACCGTCCAGCTGCACGGCGGGATCGCGATCACCTGGGAACACGACGCCCAGCTGTATTTCAAGCGGGCGCACGCGCTGGCGCAGCTTTTCGGCGACGCCCGCGAGCACCGGGCCCGGCTCCGGAGCGACGCATGATCCACCACGTCGGAATCACCGTGCACGACCTCGCCGCGTCGACCGAGTTCTACCGCGACCTGCTGCGCGGCAGCGTCGAAGGCCCGTTCGAGCGCAGCGGGCCGCGGATCGACGAGGTCACCGGATACCCGGGAGTGATCGTGCGGCAGAGCTTCGTGTCGACCGGCGACGGCGACACGGTGGTCGAGCTGCTGCAGTACGAAAACGGGTCGCCGGAGCGGATCGACCCGGACCACGGGCAAGCGGGCGCCGCGCACGTCGCGATCACCGTCGCCGACCTGGACGCGACGCTGGAACGGCTGCGCGGACGCGGGGTCGCCGCGATCTCGGAGCCGATCGTCACGAGCCACCCGATGGCGGGCTGCCGCGCGGTGTACGTGCTCGATCCGGACCGGGTCCGCGTCGAACTGGTGCAACTGCCCGCCTGAGCAAGACGAACACACTGGAGGAACGAATGGGCGGCAAGTCCATGACCCTGGACGGCGTCACCGAGTACGTCCGGTCCGGGATGACCGTCGGGATCGGCGGCTGGGGGTCGCGGCGCAAGCCGATGGCGATGGTGCGCGAACTGCTGCGCAGCGACGTCGAAGACCTCACGCTGGTCACTTTCGGCGGGCCCGAGGTCGGGCTGCTGTGCGCGGCGGGCAAGGTGCGCCGGGTGATCTACGGGTTCGTCTCGCTCGACACGATCCCGCTCGACCCGCATTTCCGCGCCGCGCGCGAGGGCGGCCGGGTCGAGACGACGGAGTACGACGAGGGCATGTTCGTCGCGGCGCTCCGGGCGGGCGCCAACCGGCTGTCGTTCCTGCCGACTCGGGCCGGGCTGGAAAGCGACGTGCTGCTGATGAACCCGGAGCTGAAGACGGTCGCGTCGCCCTATGACGACGACGTCTACATCGCGGTGCCCGCGGTGCGCCCGGACGTGTCGCTGCTGCACCTCAACCGCAGCGACACCCTCGGCAACGGCCAGTTCCTCGGCCCAGACCCGTATTTCGACGACCTGTTCGCGATGGCGTCGGGCAAAACGCTGCTGAGCGTCGAGAAGATCGTGGACACCGAGGACCTCACCGCCACCGAGCGGTCGACGTCGCTGCTGATCAGCCGGATGTTCGTGAACGGCGTGATCGAAGCCCCGAACGGCGCGCACTTCACCTCGTGCGACCCGGATTACGGCCGCGACGAGGCGTTCCAGCGGCATTACGCCCAGTCGGCGCAGGACGAGGTCGCGTGGAAGCAGTTCCGCGAGACCTTCCTGACCGGCGACGAGGCCAGCTACCACGAAGCAGTGCGCGCCTTCCACCGCGCGACCGAGAAGGAGTCCGCATGAGTGCCCCCGCAACCCGCGCCGAGGTCTGCATCGCCGCGTGCTCCGACGCGTGGCGCGGCTCCGGCGAGGTGCTGGCCCACGCGGTCGGCACGGTCCCGGCGGTCAGCGCGCGGCTGGCGCGGCTCACCCACTCCCCCGAACTGGTGCTGTCCGACGGCGAATGCCACTTCATGGCCGACCCGCCGCCGCTGGGCAAGACCGCGGCGGCGGGCGGGACCGTCGAGGGCTGGGCCCCGTTCGGGCGGATCTTCGACATCCTCAACACCGGGCGGCGGCATTCGATGATGGGCGCGAGCCAGATCGACCGGTTCGGCAACCAGAACATCTCGCTGATCGGCGACTGGCGGAAGCCGAAACGCCAGCTCATCGGCATGCGCGGCGCGCCGGGGAACACGGTCAACCACCGCACCGACTACTGGGTGAGCCGGCATTCGAACCGGGTGTTCGTGGACCGGGTGGACGTGGTGTCCGGGGTCGGCAACGACCGGGCCCGCTCGCACGCGTCGACGGCGTTGCGGTTCCACGACCTCGGCGTCGTGGTGACCGACCTGGCGGTGCTCGACTACGACGAGGACGGCCGGCTGAAGGTGCGCTCGCTGCACCCGGGCGTCACCGAAGAAGAGGTGCGCGCGAACACCGGTTTCGAGCTGGACTTCAGCGGCGCGGGCATGTCGCGGGTGCCGGACGAGCACGAGCTGGACCTGATCCGCACCGTGCTCGACCCGAAGAACGCCCGGGACCGGGAGGTCAAGGAGCCCCGGTCCTGAACCGCTCAGCCGGCGAGCAGACCGCCGTACAGCATCGCGAGGTACTGCTCCGCCACGACGTCGTGGCGGAGCTTCCCGCGCGGGTTGTACCAGCGGACCGACGACCAGACGGTGTCCCGGATGAACCGGTACACGAGGCTCACCTCGAGGTCGTCGCGGAATTCGCCGGTCTCGCGGCCCGCCTGGAGCACGCCGAGCCACAGTTTTTCGATCTTCAGCGACGTCTTCCCGACGAATTCGAAATCGGCGAGGCTGCCGACGACGGCCGATTCGTTCTGGTAGAGCGCCACCGCGAACGGCCGCTCGTGAATCGTCGCGAAAGCGGTGTACACCAGCGCGTCGAACTGCTCGCGCGGCGTGCCGTCCTTCCCGGCGATCTCGGTGAACGCGGCCAGCAGGTCGTCCATGAACTCCTTGAGGATCTCGCGGAGCATGTCCTCCTTGGACGCGAAATGGTGGTACAGGCTCCCGGAAAGGATGCCCGCCTCGTCGGCGATGTCGCGGACGGTGGTCTGGGAATAGCCCCGGGTCGCGAAGAGCTGAGCGGCGATGCCCAGCAGCTCGCCGCGCCGGGTGCCGCCGTTCTTGACCGGGGCCCGGCCGGTTCGCGGAGTCATCGCATGGATCCCTTCCTGCCCGCTGCTTTCCCCTATGCTACCGAACAAGCACTTGTTCAGTGAGGAGACCCGCGTGTCGACACCTCGCACGATGCCCGCCCTGCTCGACGAAGCCGCCCGCCGCCACGGCGGCGCCCCGGCTGTGGTCGACGGTACGACACAGCTGTCCTGGACCGCATTGCGGGAGCAAGTGCGGGTGGTTTCCCGCGCGCTGGCCGCGGTCGGCGTCCGGTCCGGCGACCGGGTCGCGGTGTGGTCGCCGAACCGGGTGGAGTTCATCCTGACGTTCCTGGGCGCGCAGTGCCTCGGCGCGGCGCTGGTGCCGATCAACACCCGGTATCGCGGCGAGGAAGCCCGGGTGGTGCTGGAACGGTCCGGTGCGTCGGTGCTGGTGCTGTGCAACGGATTCCTCGGCAACGACTATCTCGGCATGCTCACCGAAGCCGCCTCCCGTTCGGGCGGCTCCGGTGCGGTGCCTGGACTTCCGCAACTGCACACCGTGATCGACCTCGGATCGGACGGCGTCGCGTTGCCGTGGAACGAATTCCTCGCCGGGGCGGAGTCGGTGCCCGCTGTCGACGAATCCGTGGTGACGCCTTCGACGGTGGCAGACATTCTCTACACCTCGGGCACCACCGGAGTGCCCAAGGGCGTGATGAGCACGCACGCCCAGACGATCGGTGTCGCGGATGTCTGGGCGAAGGGCGCGTCGCTCACTCCCGCCGACAACTACGCGATCGTCAACCCGTTCTTTCACTCCTTCGGCTACAAGGCCGGGGTGGTCGCGGCGATCACCGCTGGCACGACCATCTACCCGGTGCTGACGTTCGACCCGGTCGCGTTGATGGAGTTAGTCGAGCGAGTTGGCATCTCAGTGCTGCCCGGTGCGCCGACCATCTTCACCACGCTGATCAACCACCCGCGCCGCACCGAATTCGACCTGTCGTCCCTGCGCTTCGCGATCGCCGGCGCGGCTTCGGTGCCGGAGAACCTGTTCTCGGACATGCTGGAAATCCTCGGCTTCGAGCAGGTCGCGCAGGCGTACGGACTCACCGAATGCGTGGTGGCGACCCAGTCGAGGCCGAACGAGGACCCCCGCCACGTCGCCCACACGACCGGCCCGGCGGTGCCCGGCCTGGAGATCCGCGCGGTCGACAGCGAGGGCAAGGACGTGCCGGTCGGCGCGGACGGCGAAATCCTCATCCGCGGCGAGTTCGTGATGCTCGGCTACTTCGACGACCCGGACGCGACCGCAGCGGCGATCGACGCCGACGGCTGGCTGCACACCGGCGACGTCGGACAGCTGGACGAACACGGCTGCGTCAAGATCACCGGGCGGCTCAAGGACATGTTCACCGTGGGCGGGTTCAACGTGTACCCGGCCGAGGTGGAAAACGTGCTGAGCACCCACCCGGACGTCGTGGAAGCCGCGGTGATCGGCGTGGACGACGACCGGATGGGCTCGGTGGGGCGCGCTTACGTGACGCTGTGGGCGGGGGTCGAGCTGGACGCGGAGGGGCTGCGCGAGTACTGCCGGGAACGGCTGGCGAACTTCAAGGTGCCACGCGAGTTCGTGGCGATCGCGGAGCTGCCGCGGAACGCGAGCGGGAAGATCGTGAAGCGGGAACTGGCCTGACGGTCGCGGCTCACCGGGAACTCAGCGGAGCGGGCTCCGACGTAGTGGCCCGGAAAGTCCGCCCCAGTTCTGGCCCCCGGCCGACGTAGTGGCGAAACACGTAAAACAACGGCTCCCAAGCAGCCACGCGAATATGCCGGAGGTCCGGTTCCGCGAGCGCCGGATGGACGTGCACCCGCAGCACCTCGGCTTCGACGATGCCGAGACCAGGGTCGCCGGGATGCCGCACGGCCGTCACCCGGCATTCGACCTGGAGCGGGCATTCCGCGGCTCGGTCGACCGCGACGAGGTCGGCCGGGACCGGGGTCAGACGGGCGGCGCCGAATTTGTCGCGTTCGGTCCGGAACTGGCCTGCCTTGTGCTCCGGCACCACGGGAGCACCGGTCAGCCCGGCCAAGCGTTCGACGGCGGGCCACAGTTCGGCGCTCGGGTAGTTCAGCACGCAGTCCGGCCGCTCGCGCAGGTTGGCGAAGGTGTGGCCGGTGCTGCCGAAGCCGAGCACGGCGGTGCGGCCGAGCACCCAGGCCGACGACATCGGGGCCAGGTTGGTCGTCCCGTCGGCGTTCGCACTGGACAGCAGCACGACGGGGGTGCCGGGGTAGAGCACCGGCGGGTCGATCACGACGGAATCCATGACCGCATCCTGGCGGCGGGACGGTTCGGCGGGCACCGAACCGTCCCGCGCGATCAGGCGAGCCGCTCCAGCACCATCGCCATGCCCTGGCCGCCCGCCGCGCACATCGTCTCCAGGCCGAAGGTCGCGTCCCTCGCCTGCAGCCCGTGCAGCAGCGTCGTCGCCATTCGCGCGCCCGTTGAGCCGAACGGGTGCCCCAGGGCGATCGCCCCGCCATGCACGTTGACGCGGTCGAGGTCCAGGCCCAGCTGGTCCACGCACGGCAGCACCTGCGCGGCGAAGGCTTCGTTCATCTCCACCAGGTCAACGTCCTCAACGGACAGTCCGGCCCGGCCCAACGCCTGCTGGCTCGCCTCGACCGGACCCAGCCCCATGATCTCCGGGCTCAACGCCGACACCCCGGTGGCGACGATCCGCGCCAGCGGCTGAATCCCCAGTTCGCGCGCCCGGACGTCGCTCATCACCACCAGCGCGGCCGCTCCGTCGTTGAGCGGGCAGCAGTTCGCCGCGGTAACCGTCCCGTCTGGACGGAACACCGGCTTCAGTTGAGATACCTTCTCCAGCGTCACGCCCGCGCGCGGACCGTCGTCTGTGGACACCACAGTGCCGTCCGGCAAGGTCACCGGCGTGATGTCCTTCTGCCAAAACTCCCCCGCCGCCTCGGCGAGATTCTGGCTGCGCACCGCGAAGGCGTCTTGATCCGATCGGGACACTCCACAATGGTCCGCGACGTTCTCCGCGGTCTCGCCCATCGCGATGTAGACGTCCGGCAGCGCGCCGTCTTTCCGCGGGTCTGTCCATTGCAGACCACCGGCGGCCCGCTTCTCCGTCACAGCCATCGCGTCGGCGTAAAGCGGGTTCTTCGTGTCCGGCATGCCGTCGGCTTTCCCTTGGGAGAACCGCGAAACGCACTCGACGCCCGCTGAGACGAACACGTCGCCCTCGCCGGCGCGGATCGCGTGCATCGCCATCCGCGTGGTCTGCAGCGAGGACGCGCAATAGCGATGCACCGTCGTGCCGGGCACCGCGTCGAGACCGAGCCGCAGCGCGACCATCCGGCCGAGGTTGTACGCCTGTTCCCCGGCCGGTTGCGCGCAGCCGAGCATCAGGTCGTCGATCCGGCCGACCTCCGGGACCGCGGCCAGCGCGGCTTCGACCATCTGCGCGGCGAGGTCGTCCGGCCGCAGGTCCTTGAGCGATCCCTTGTACGCCCGCCCGATCGGCGAGCGGGCGGCGGAGACGATCACGGCTTCGGGCACAGCGAGGTCCTCCTCAGGCGTTCGGGGTGTGCTGGAGGAAAGCGGGCCATTCGCCGCCTCCGTCCACATTGAGCACTGCTCCGCTGACATGGCTCGCGAGCGGCGACGCGAGCAGCAAACAGGCTTGGCCGACCTCGGCCGGCGACGCGAACTGTCCGCGCGGGATCGTCCGGGCGACCGCGTCGCGCTGTGCCGGATCGCCGTAGTGGTCCTCGGAACCCGGCGTCTCGACCAATCCGCAGCTGACCGCGTTGACCCGCACCCGCGGAGCCCACTCGACCGCCAAGCTGGTCGTGAGACTTTCCAGCGCCGCCTTCGCCGCGCCGTACACCGCGGTGCCCGGGCTGGGCCGCCGCGCCGAAATCGACGTGATGTTCACCGCCGACGCCCCGGGCGTCTCGCGCAGGATCGGATGCGCCGCCTGGAGGACATACGCCGCGGACAGGAAGTTGAGCTCGTTGATCTTGCGGTGAAACCGCGGCGACGCCTCGGCGAACTGCGCGAACGGCGCGCCGCCCGCGTTGTTGACCACGACGTCGAGCCGTCCGTGCCGCTCGCCGATCTCCTCCAGCCACTGCCGGACCTGCTCCGGCTCCCGCACATCGACCTGCGTGAACCGCGGCTTGCGGCCGTCCGCCTCGCGCAGCTGCCCGGGTTCCGTGCGTCCGCAGATCTCGACCTCGGCACCCGCTTCGAGGAACGTCGCCACGATGCCGTCGCCGACTCCGCGCGCTCCGCCAGTGACGAGGACGACGCGATCGGTCAGGTCGAAGCTGACTGGCATGCTGCTCCTTCTCGCCGGGAGCGCTCAGCTTACCAAACAAATGCTAGGTTGAGGACGAGGAGGTTTTCCATGCCACAGGAAGCAATCCGGCGAGTCAGCATCGTCACCGGGGGCGCGCTGGGGATCGGCGGGGCGACCAGCCGCCGCCTCGCCGCGCGCGGGGACCTGGTCGTGCTGAACGACATCGACGCCCCCGCCGCTGCCGCCGCGCGCGCCGAGATCGAGGCGGCCGGCGGCGCGTGCGAAACGGTCATCGGCGACATCGTGACGGACGAGGCGGTCGAGGCCGTCACCGCCGCGGCCCTGCGCCTGGGCGACGGACGGATCGACGTCCTGGTCAACAATGTCGGCGATTTCCGCCCCGCTTCCCGGGATTTCCTGCACAGCACGCCGGACCAGTGGGCGCGCTTGCATGAACTGAACCTGCTGCACGTCTTCAAGCTCACGCACCGGGTGCTGCCGCACATGATCTCGCAGGGCTCCGGCGTGATCGTGAACAATTCGACGGTGGAAGCGTTTCGCGGCATCCCCGGACACGCGGTGTATTCCGCTTACAACGCCGGGGTTTCGGCGTTCACGAAGAGCCTGGCCGTCGAGGTCGGGCGGCATGGCGTGCGGGTGAACGCGATCGCGCCGGACCTCGCGGACAGCCAGCAGACACCCGCCGCCGCGATGCTGCGCGACAACGACCCGGCCGCGATCGAAACCTGGGTGCCGCTGGGCCGGTTCGGGCACGTGGACGAGTACGCGAAGGTGATCGAGTTCCTGACGACGGACGCGGCTTCCTACGTAACCGGCCACACGATCCCGGTGGACGGCGGGACGCTCGCGGCTTCGGGATGGTATTTGCGGACGAACCGGAAGGGGTTCACGAACTTTCCACGGCAAACGTGAGGCGGTGAGGCGGGTCCGGCTCCCTTCGGCTCACGCCACCACGGCCCCGTCCTCGCCTCACTGCTGCCCGTCCTCGGCCCGTCACGGCCCCGCCTTCACCTCACCGCGACCCGTCCTCACCCACTACAGCCCCGTCTTCACTCCCCCACAGCCCGCCCTCGCCCCGGCCACAGCCCCGCCTTCACCCCGTTACAGACCGTCCTCACCCCGCCACAGCCCTGCCCTCGCCGCACCACGGATTCGTCCCTCGCCCCGCGTCGGCCCCGCCATCGCACCATCGCGGCCCCGTCCTGGCCGCACCGCGACTCCGCCCATCCGCCACCACTCGCCCAGCCCGCGCACCACCACGGCCCCTCCCACGAGCCGCCAACCCCCGCCCGGCCCACGCGCAGCCGACCAGCCGGGCGGCAACCCGAACGGTGCCTCGTGAGTGTTCATGCCGGTTAGAACCGGTATGAACACTCACGAACCGCTCAGCCCACGTACCCCGCAGGCTGTCCCCAGTCCGCGCCCCGGGTCGTAGTCCGGTCCACCAGCACGCACCGCGTCCCGGTGAAGTTCGTCGGCATGCACTTGTTGCAGTGGATGCACAACGACGGCGTCTCCGGCTCCGCAGCGATGCGGTTCACCAGATCCGGCTCGCGCAGCAACGCCCGCCCCATCGCGACGTACTGGAACCCTTCCCGCATCGCCAAATCCATCGCCGCGCGGTCGGTGATCCCGCCGAGCAGCACCATCGGCAGCTTCACCGCCGCCCGGATCTGCCGCGCGTCCTCGAGCAGAAACGCGTCCCGGTAAGGATATTCGCGAATGAAATGCTTCCCGACCGCCTGCACGCCCAATTTCAGCGGCTGCGGCATCACCGCCGCGAACTCGCGGACCGGCGCGTCCCCTTTGAAGAGGTACATCGGGTTGAGCAGCGACGATCCGGCGGTCATTTCGAGCGCGTCGCAGGTGCCGTCGGCTTCGAGCCATTGCGTCACCGGGATGGCTTCGTCGAGCCAGAAGCCGCCGGGTGCGCCGTCGTCCATGTTCATTTTCACGATCACCGCGATCCGGTCGCCGACGGCGTCGCGCACCGCACGCATCGTGTCGCGCGCGAGCCGGGCGCGGTTTTCCAGCGAGCCGCCGTATTCGTCGTTGCGATGGTTGAGTTTCGGGCTCAAGAAGGAACTGATCAGGTAGTTGTGTCCTAAGTGGACCTCGATCGCGTCGAAGCCGCACTCGATGGCGCGCAGGGCCGCGTCGGCGTGGGCGCGTTTGACGCGTTCGATGCCCGCGTGGTCGATTTCCTGGGCGAAACTGAGCGTCGTCTTGTGGAAGTACCGGCTCGGCGCGAGCGCGGGCAGCCCGTTCCCCTTCGGATTCGCGACCGGCCCGCCGTGCCCGATCTGCGCCGAGACCGCCGCGCCCTCGGCGTGCACCGCGTCGGTGAGCACGCGCAGTCCAGGGAGGGATTCGTCGGTCCAGTAGATCTGATGCCGGTCGGTGCGGCCTTCCTTGGCGACCGCGCAGTAGGCGACCGTCGTCATCCCGACGCCGCCCTTCGCGTAGCCGACGTGGAAATCGACCAGATCCCGGGTGACCCGGCCGTGATGGCTGAGCCCCTCGTAGGTCGCCGCCTTGACAACGCGATTGCGCAACTGCACCGGCCCGAGCCGGGCAGGAGCCAGCGGATCGGGCGGGGTGGTGGTCGTGGAAGTCACCCTGCCACGGTAGGAAACGGAGGGTGCGGCCCGCTCCCACGATCTCGGTGACCGGGAGAGCGGCGGGCTCTTGAGTGCGGTAACGCCGCGGCCGGGCCCGGCGACTTCTCTTCATGCCTCACCGGAGGAGAAACCGCCCATGACCGATTTCAAGCCGCGTCCCCGCTATCACCCCGACGCGTTCACCGGACCCGTCGCGATCGCCGAGCGGCTCAAGGAAGCGTCCGAAACGGACGGGCCGACGGACTACGCGAACCGGATCAACCTGGAGATCCTGGGCCAGCTCGCGGCGATCCGACGGCACGCGCTGGTCATCGCCACCATTGTCGTGATGTGGGCGATCGTGACCTCGATCGGGATCATCGTCATCACGGCGCAGCTGCTGAGTAGTGCGTCGCCCGCATACCGCTACTGAGGGACCGGCCAGGGAGCCGCTTCCTCCAGCTGCGCCGCCAGCGACAGCAACAACCCCTCCTGCCCCAGGTCCGCCGCGAACTGCACCCCCAACGGCAAGCCGTCATCGTCGCTCCCGAGTGGGAGTGAGATCGCAGGCATTCCGGTCACGTTGAAAACGCTGGTCCACGCCGAGAACCCAGCCGCGTGCTCATAGATCGACGCGGGATCCGTCGTGTCCAGCAAGCCCAGCGGCGGAGTCGGAAGCGGCAACGTCGGCGTGAGCAGCACGTCGTAGGAGGTGAAGACCTGCCCGACCTCCCACCCGATCTCCTGGGCCCGTCGCAGTGCGCGGTGGAGTTGGTTGGCGGTCAAGCCCCGGTAGTGGTCCAGCAGCAGCTCAGTGAACGGCTCGACATCGCCCGGCCGGAGTTCGCGGCCCAGGGCGGCCAGCCGGTCTTCGACGATCACCACCAGGTCCGCGCCCATCAGCACTCCGCCGGTCGTGCGGACTTCCGGGAAGTCGAACGGGGCCACGGTTTCCTCGACGTGATGGCCTAGTTCCTCGCACAGTTTCGCCGTCTGCTGCACCGCGGCGAGACACGCCGGATGCGGGTCGACGCCGGTTCGGGCTTGGGTGGCCAGGCCGATGCGGAGGCGGCCGGGGGTGCGGCGGGTCGCGTCGAGGAAGGTGCCGGGAGACGTCGGGGCGGCGAAGGCTTCACCCGGGAGTGGTCCGGCGATCGCGTCCAGCAGGGCTGCGCTGTCACGGACAGTCGTGGTCACCGCGTGGGCGACGGAGACCGGGGCGGCGAGGGTGCCGGAGTCGGGGGCGCCGGTGGTGCGGCCGCGGCTCGGTTTCAGGCCGACCAAACCGCACATGGCTGACGGGATCCGGATCGAGCCGCCGCCGTCGGTTGCGTGGGCGGCGGGGACCAGGCCCGCGGCGACGGCGGCTGCGGAACCGCCGCTGGAGCCGCCGGGTGAGCGGGACGGGTCGTGCGGGTTGCGGGTGGGGCCGTGCAGTTGCGGTTCGGTGCTGGCGTTGAGGCCGAACTCCGGGGTGTTGGTGGTGCCGAGGATGACCAGACCGGCGCGTTTGTAGCGGCCGATCAGTTCGCTGTCCACTGTGGACACCGCAGAGGCGAAGAGCGCGCTGCCCTGGGTCGCGGGGAGACCGGCGATTTCGGCACCGAGATCCTTGACCAGGAACGGGACTCCGGTGAGCGGGCCGTCCGGGAGTCCGGCGTCGATTTCCGCGAGCGCGGCTTCGAAGCGACGGCCGACGACGGCGTTGAGCTGCGGATTCGCCTCCTCGATGCGGACGATCGCTTGCTCGGCGGCTTCCCGGGCGGACAGGTCGCCGCGGCGGATGGCGGCGGCGGTGTCGAGGGCTGAAAGGGTGGACACAGCGAGGTCTCCTCAGAAGGGCTCAGCCGAAGAAGGCTTGGCCGCCGTCGAGCGGCACGGTGGCTCCGGTCAGGTAGCGCAGGTCGGAGCCGACCAGCGCGACGACGGCGCGGCCGATGTCCTCCTCGCATTCCCCGATCCGGCCCATCGGAATGGTCGCGACGAATTTTTCGGCCTCTTCGGGATTGTGCTCGGTCCACCATTTCAACCCGGGCGACAACGCGTGCGGCGCGATCGCGTTGACTCGGATCCCGTCGCGCGCCCACTCCACTGCGGCAGTGCGCGACAGCGAGCGCAAGGCTTGTTTCGCTGCGGCGTAAGCACCGTAGGTGGTGGGATCCCAACGTACCATCGCTGATGTGACCAGGTTGACGATCGAACCGTCACCGGTCGCCTTCAAATGCGGGTGTGCAGCTTTCATGAACGCGAAAGCCGCGAACGGGCCGGTCTCGAAACCGCGCGCGAAATCCTCGTCGCTCATTTTTAGCAATGGACTGAAAGCGCCGGAGTACGCATTGTTGACCAGAATGTCCAGCCGGCCGAACCGCGCAACAACCTCGTCGACAACGCCGGGAATAGCCGTAGTATCCGCGACATCGCACTCGAACGGCTCCGCGGAACCTCCCCGCTCACGCACGAGGCGACAGGTCTCGTCGAGTTTGCCGCGCGTACGCCCGAGAACCGCGACCGACGCCCCCTCCCCTGCCAGCGCCAGCGCGATTCCTTGCCCGACGCCTTGTCCGGCACCCGTCACCAGGGCCACCCGGCCCGCGAGCGTGTTCATCGGCCTCCTTCGTCTGGGGCAACCGGTCGCGCGACGTGTTTCGCCACGAAAATGCCGTCGGCGGAAACGCAAACCTGGCCGCCGGCGAGAATTTCGCCGGTGGTGTGGATCCGGCGGCCCTCGCTGGATTGCTGCCGCGCGCGAATCGTCAGTTCCTCGAACAGCGGGGTCGTCCGGTGGTAGCGGACGCTGAGCGTGCCGGTCATCCCGTCCGGCCCGGGCCCCCAGCTGTTGGCGACGCCGAGCGCGTGATCCAGCAGCAGCGCGGAAATCCCGCCGTGCACGCAGCCCGGCGGACCCTGATAAGGCAGGCCGAGCGTCACGGTTCCGGTGACCGAGCCGTCCGGCAAACCGTGCAGGCGCAGCGGCGGCGCGAGCGCGTTTTCCGGGCCGGTAACGGGATCGTGGCGCGGTCGTCCGGCCCACATTCCGACGAACCGGTCTTGCCGCTCCGGCGCGTGTTCTTCGAGCTGGTCGGCGATCCGGTCGAGTTCGCGGGCGATCTCGGTCATCGGCGCGGTGCTGTCCGCACCCGCGTGCAGGAGCGCGCTGACCACCCGGCGGGCCGCCGCGACGGCAGCGTCGATGCCGTCGTCGTTCGGAACGGGCGACAACGGGACGTTCTCGGCGTAAGTCGTCATCAGTAGTGCGCCGCCGGGCGGAGGGTCGCCTCAGCGCCGCCGTCGACGTAGACGACCTGGCCGGTGATGTGCGTGGTCGCGGCGTCGGCGAAGTACGCGAGGACGCGCGCGACGTCTTCCGCAGCTGCATAACCGTGCAGCGGCATCGGGACTGCTTTGTCCATCACGGCTTTCATCTGCGGGTCGGCGAAAAGCCCGTCGGTCATCGGCGTCCGGACCACGCCGGGCGCGACCACGTTGACCGCGATTCCCGCGTCGGCCCAGCCGGGCGAAACCGACGTCCGGCGCGCCCATTGCGCGATCGCGGACTTCGAGGACGGGTACAGCTGGAGCGCGCGATTGTCCGCGATCGCCGCGCGGGCGGCGGTCAGCGCGGCTTGCTCGTCGCCGCGCAGGCAGGCGTCGACCACGGCGGGGTCGTTCGGCTGGGTCCCGGAGATCGAGCCGACCAGCACGACCCGCGGCGCCTCGGATTTCGCGAGCAGCGGCTGCAGGGCTTCGATGAACTCGGTGCTGCCGAAGTAGTTCACCGTGACCATGGCTTCGCCGGGATTCGACGTGCCGGCGCAGGTCACCACGGCGTCCACCGGCCCGGTGCGCTTGCCGACCTCCTCGGCGGCAGCGGCGCGACCGTGCGGGGTCGAAAGGTCCGCGTCCACGTCGCTGCCCGCGAGGTCGACGCCGAGGACCCGGTCGCCGCGTTCGGCGAGGAGACCGCTGAGCGCCGCCCCGATCCCCGAACTCGCTCCGGTGACGACGACGGTGCGCGGCATGAGGGCCTCCTGAGGTGGGGTTCCGGGAACGGCCCCGACGCTACGAGGACTCAGCCCGGCGCGGCGGTCCCATCCCGGTCACCGGGAGAACCCGGCCCGCCCAGCCCCGCCAGCAGCAACCGGCAAGCCAGCACCGTGTCCGCCTCCGCCTCCTCGGCGGTGATGTGCCCGTTCAGCTGGGAGGTCAGCACGCCGTACCAGGTCTGCTCGATCAGCCGGACCAGACGGCGGTCGTGCTCGCTCGCCTCGGCCACCCCGGCGACGCGCAGGATCAGGTCGGCGAACTCGACCGTCGCGGCCATGTTCGGCGACTCCCCCGCGACGGTCGCGTTGTTCGACTGCAGCATCGCCTGCGCGAGCCGCGGCCGTTCCAGCAGGCGGCGGGCGGCGTCGACCAGCACGCGCGCGACCGCCTCAGCCGGTTCCTGGCCGGGCTCGACCGGGACGCTGTTGCGGTCCAGCTGCTCGACCTGGCTGTGCAGCAGCGCGGTGAACAGGACCGTCTTGGACGGGAAGTACCGGTAGAGCGTGGCGATGGCGACGCCGGCGTCGCGGGCGACGTCGAGCATCTGGATCCGGTCGAGGCCGTGCTCGGCGCCGTGGTCCGCGGCCGCTCGCAGGATGCGGCGGTAGCGCTCCTGCTGCGCGGGCGAACTCGGCGTGGCCGGCGCCCGGTTTTCGGCGACTCTCGGCACCGCGACTCCTCCGCTCGTGATCAGGCCATTCTCGCGCACGATCCTCCCACCGGGCGCCGCCGCTACCGGTGAGTGGGATGACCGCGCCCCGGCGCGCCGCGGATGCGGTTGGCTCGCCGGGTCGCGACGACTTGGAGGACTCATGGCTTTCGACGACCAGTTCGACGTGGTGGTGGTCGGGTCCGGCGCGGGCGCGCTGACCGGCGCGTACCTCGCTGCCCGGGCCGGGTTGCGCACCGCGGTGGTCGAGGCCGCGGACCGGCTCGGCGGGACTTCCGCGTACTCCGGCGCGGCCTGCTGGCTGCCCGGCACGCAGGTCCAGGAGCGGTTCGGGGTCGCGGATTCCACCGCCGCCGCGCGCGAGTACCTGCGCGCGCTGCTCGGCGAGGACCGGACCGGGCGGCAGGAGGCGTTCCTGGCGAAGGCGCCGGAGCTGGTCGCGGCGCTGGAGGCGGATCCGGCGCTCGAGTTCGAATGGCGGGCGTTCCCGGACTATTTCGACCGGCCCGGCCGCGTCCCTGGCGGACGCTCGTTCGTCCCGGTCGACCTGCCGCTGTCCGAGCTGGGCGAACGGGCCGAGCTGGTGCGTCCGCCGGTAGACCGCGACCGCGCCGGCCGCGGGCACCGCGACGCCCCGTTGGACGGCGGCCGCGCGCTGATCGGCCGGCTGCTGCTGGCCTTCGACGCGACCGGCAACGGCACCGTCTTCACCAGTACGCCGGTCGACGAGCTGGTGGTCGAGAACGGGCGGGTCGTCGGCGTCGGACCGCGGCGGATCGGGGCGACCTACGGCGTGCTCATCGGCGCCGGCGGGTTCGAGCGGAACGCGGACCTGCGGGAACAGTCCGGCGTGCCCGGCTCGGCGGCGTGGTCGATGGCACCCGCGGAAACGAACCGCGGCCAGGTCCTGGCGGCGGCGATCGCACTGGGCGCGGCCGTCGACCTGATGGACGAGGGCTGGTGGTGCCCGGGAATCGCGATGCCGGACGGCGGCGCGTCGTTCACGCTCGGCTTCCGCGGCGGACTCGTCGTCGACCGCGACGGGCGGCGGTATGCGAACGAATCGCTGCCATACGACCAGATGGGTCGTGAGATGGCAGCGGACCCGGCGCGGCGGATCCCGTCGCACATCGTGTTCGACAGCCGCGAGGGCGGACGGCTGCCCGCGATCGCGTTGCCGGGCGGACGGCCGGACGACCATCTGGCGGCCGGCACCTGGGTAGAAGCGGACACGCTCGCGGAGCTGGCGAAGCTGATCGATGCTCCGGAGCTGCCGGAGACGGTCGCCCGCTTCAATTCTTTCGCCGAGGCTGGGCACGACGCGGATTTCGGCCGGGGTGAGGACGAATACGCGCGGCACTTCGCGAATCCGGTACTGGTGCCGGTAGATCGCCCGCCGTTCCGCGCTGCCCGGCTGGTGCTGTCGGACCTGGGCACGAAGGGCGGCCTGGTGACCGATCCGGACGCCCGGGTGCTGCGCGAGGACGGTTCGGCGGTGGAAGGCCTTTACGCGGTCGGGAATTCAGCGGCTTCCATGACCGGCGGTTACTACCCGGGGCCGGGTATTCCGTTGGGCACCGCGATGGCTTTCGCTGCCCGGGCGGTCGACGATCTGGTGGCGCGGGCCGGAAGCTGATCCGGAGCCGCAATTTTTAAGGAACGATCGTTCTTGACTGATCGTTCCTCAAAAGGCTACCGTCAGGACATGGGCAGGCGAAGGGCATTCGACGAGGACGAGGTGGTGCGCGCCGCCGTGGGGTTGTTCGGCGGCCGCGCGTACGACGGAGTGTCCGTCGACGACCTCGTCACGCACCTCGGCGTGCACCGCAACAGCTTGTACAAGACGTTCGGCAGCAAGCGCGGCCTCTATCTGGCCGCGCTGCGCCGCCATCTCGCCGACGACGTCCGTCCCCTGGCCGAAGCGCTCGCCGCGGCGCCGGACGCCGCGACGGCGCTCCGGCTCGTCGCGTCGGCTGACCTCGGCATGCTGCTGCTCGCGGCGGTCGAACGGGCGCCGGCCGACGAGGAGGCGGCTGCCGAGGTCGCCGAGGCGCTGGCCACGCTCGATCAGGCGATTGCCGACGCGCTCGGCATTTCCACCGCACTGGCCGCCGCCCTCACGTCCGCCGCACTGGGCCTCCGCTTGCGCGGCGACCCCGGCGACCCGGGCACCGCGCTGGCCCAACTGCTCGATCCCCTTAACTGACAAGGAAAAGACATGGCATTGGTCACCATCGACGGCGGCAACCTCGTCGTCGTGATCGAAGGTCTCGACAAGCTGTGGGCCTTCAAGAGCAGCCTGACCATCCCGCTGGCCAACGTCCGCGGCGCGACCGCGGACCCCGGCATCGCCGCCGACCCCAAGGGGATCCGCGCGCCCGGAGCCCACGTGCCCGGCGTGATCACGGCGGGCACGTTCCACCTCGACGGCGAAAAGGTCTTCTGGGACGTCAAGGATCCGGCGAAGGCCGTCGTGCTCGAACTCGCCGACGAGCGCTACGCCCGCCTCGTCCTCCAAGTCGACGACCCGCGCACGACCGTCGCACTGGTCGAGAAGGCGCTGCGCTGATGCTCTCCCACCTCGCAGCAGTCGCACTGACCATGGCCGCCCCCGTCGCGGCGGTGCCCGATCTCGTGCCCGCTGCCGACCGCGAAATCGTCTTCACCGTCGAGGGGACGCCGACGTACGGCACCCTGCACGTTCCCGCGCACCGAGCCGGCCAACGTTTGCGCGCCGCGCTCCTGCTGCCCGGCAGCGGCCCCACCGACCGCGACGGCAACCAGCCGCGCATGTCCCCGAACACCCTGGCGCAGGTAGCTGATGCGCTCGACCGCGACCGGGTCGTCACGCTGCGGTTCGACAAGTACGGCACCGGCGCCACCGGGCTCGGCGCCTACCGCGACCATCCCGAAACGCTCGACTATCCGGCGTTCGTCCGTCAGGCGAAAGCCGCCTACGAGACGTTGCGCGAACAGCCGGAGACAGCACCGCACGCGCTGACTGTCGTCGGGCACAGCGAAGGCGCGATGACCGCGCTGCTGCTCGGTGGCTCAGTCCGTCCCCGCCCGGCCGGCCTGGTGCTGCTGCAACCCCAAGCCCTCCGCTTGCTGGACCTGGTCGCGCTCCAGCTGCACGCCCAGATCGCCGAGGCGGCCCGCCACGGCCAGCTCGACCCCGAGCAGCAGCGGACTGTCGACGCGGCGATCGACGCCGCCGTCACCGCCCTGCGCGAACACCGGCCGGTCGACGCCACCGGCCTGCCGCCCGCCGTCGCGCAGCTGTTCCAGGGCTTCCAAGGGCAGAACGGCCGGTTCGTGGACAGCGACGACGCCGTCTACCCGCCTGCCACCGCCGCGGCGCTGCGGCCGGGGACCAGGGTGCTGCTTACCTGTGGCACGAATGACGCGCAAGTTCCTTGCGCTACAACGGATGCGCTGACCGTCGCCCTGCGCCGCGCGCACGTCGGCGGACCGGGCCGGGTGCGGCTGCCCGGAGTGGACCACCTGCTGCACGACGCCGGCCATCCGGATACGCCCGCGCCTGCTGTGCTCGACGCCCTGCATCGGTTTACGGGGCGCTGAGGGGTCGTGAGTGGCGATCGCGGTGCTAACCGGGATCGCCACTACACCCACCCTCACTGCGGCGAAGTGAACGCCGCCAACTGCTCCGACCCGGACCAGTCGTGCCCCCAATAACTGTCCCGCGTGATCTCCTCCGCCGTATAGAACCGCTCGTCCACCAGCATTCCCTCGGTCCCGTACTCCAGGTCCCACCCGCCAGGCGCCCGGACGTAGAACGAGACCATCTTGTCGTTCGTGTGCCGCCCCAGCGTCGAGGACACCGAGAATCCGCGTTTGCCGACCTCGTCCAGGGCTCGGCCGACCGCGTCGAGGGAGTCGACCTCGACCATCAGGTGCACCAGGCCGGGCGGTTCGCCGTGCGGGGCCGGGCAGATCGCCAGGCTGTGGTGGCGCTGGTTGACGCCCATGAACCGCACCCGGCGGGGTTTCTGGTCCGGGGCCGCGCCGCCCATCGCGACCGCGCCGCGCGGGAGGAAGCCGAGCACCTCGGTGTAGAACGTCTCGACCTCGGCGAAGCTCGTCGTCGGCAGCACGACGTGGCCCATGCCCTGCGCGCCGGTCACGAACTGCTGCGTCCACTTCGTCCGCACCGGGTCGTGGTCGAGGACCGGGCCGAAGAACACCTCGACCGGGGTGCCGGACGGGTCGTCGAAGGTGAGCGCCGAATCGACGCGGCGTTCGCGGCATTGCTGTTCCGACAACACTTTCACCGCGGTACCGGACGCCTCCACCGCGCGCCCGACGGCGGCCAGCGCGAACTGGTCGCGCACCTCCCAGCCGACCGCGAGCACGCGGTCGTCCTCGCCGGGCAGCACGATCAGCCGTGCCTCGCGCTCGTCCATCCGGAGGTACAGGCCGTCGGCGACCGGGCCGGCCGACTCGGCGAAGCCCAGCGCCTCCACGGTCAACTCGCGCCAGCGCGGCACGTCCCGGCTCTGGACCCGGAGGTATCCGAGCCCTCGGATCTCGGTCATGGCGAAACTCCTTGCGGGGTGGGGAAAATCAGATCATGGACAGCATCGGTCCGGGCGGCGGCTCGACGTCGAGGTCGGTCAGCGCGGACGCGTGGAACACCGAACCGGGCACGTGGATCGCGTGCGCCAGGCCCATGTGGCCGTCGCGCCAGAACCGCTGGATCGGGTTGTCCATCCGCAGGCCGTTGCCGCCGCTGCGGGCGACCACCTCGTCCATCGCGCGCACCGCCCGCCACGCCGCGGCGACCTGGGTGCGGCGCGACGCGGCACGGTCCGCGAGCGTCGCCGGCTCGCCGGCGGCGGCCTTGTCGTAGAACCGGGAAACGTTGTCCAGCATGGCGATTCGCGACGCTTTGATCTCCTCGGCGGCGGCGCTGATCGCGTACAGCACGTACGGATCGTCCTTCACCCGGGTGCCGGTGATTTGCACGCGCGTGCGTTGATATGCCAGATGCGCGGCCAACGCACCTTCCGCGATGCCGATCACCGCGGACGTGATGCCGAGCGGGAAAATCGTCGTGAACGGGACGCCGTACGTCGGTTTGGCGCGACCGGATTCCCGCAGCGCGCTGCCGTCGGTCATCCGGCTGAACGGCACCGCGCGGTACTCCGGGACGAACGCGTCCTTGACGACGATGTCCTTGCTGCCCGTGCCGCGCAGGCCGACGACGTCCCAGGTGTCCTCGACGATTTCGTAGTCCGCGCGCGGCAGGATCACGTGGTAGTTCCGGGGCGGCTGCACCACATTGCCGTCCGCGTCGCCGAGGAAACCGCCGAGGAAAATCCAGTCGCAATGGTCGGTTCCGGACGAGAACTGCCACCGTCCATTGAAGACATACCCGCCGTCGACCGGCTTCAGCACACCCATCGGCGCATACGGCGAAGCGATCCAGGTGTCGTTGTCCGCACCCCAGATTTCTTCCTGCACGCGACGATCGCAGAGCGCCATTTCCCACGGGTGGACGCCGACGATCCCGGCGACCCAGCCCGTCGAACCGTCGAGCGAAGCCAGCCGCATCACCGTTTCCGCGAATTCGCGCGGATGCGCTTCCGCACCGCCGTAATCGGCGGGCTGGAGCATTTTGATCGCGCCGGTTTCCCGGAGCACCTTCGCCGCTTCGTCGGCGAGCCGGCCGAGCCGCTCGTTTTCCGGTCCGAGCGCGGCGATCTCTTCGGACCGTTCCTCGACGGCGGCAAGAGCGGGATGGGTCATGGCGCTTCCCTTTCTCCGGTCCGGATACGGTGCGGTCCCGGCTGCCCTGAGCCTCCCAGCGGAACCCGCGAGCGCGCGGGTGCGCTCCCGGTCAACGGGATCAGGGCCGCGGCACCTGGTTCCGCACTACCTTGCCGGTCACGTTGCGCGGCAACGGTTCCGTCCCGATCCGCCACCGCGACGGGACCTTGTAATACGCCACCCGCTCGGCCGCAAACGCCCGCAGCTCCTCCGCGTCGACCGGTGCCGAGACCACCACGACCGCAGCCACTTCCTGCCCCAGGTCGACATGCGGTACGCCCAGCACAATGCATTCCCGCACCGCCGGGTGTTCCGCGAGCACGTTCTCCACCTCGGCCGGATAAACGTTCTCCCCGCCGTGCAGGATCAAATCCGAACGCCGTGCGGTGAGCCGGAGCAGCCCCTCGGAAAGAACCCCGATGTCCCCGGTGTGCAGCCACCGATCGGCGTCGATAGCGGCCGCGGTGGCCTCGGGGTCTTCCCAATAGCCGAGCATCGTGAACGGACTGCGGACGCAGATCTCCCCCGCACTGCCGTCCGGCATCACCTCGCCGAACGCGTCCCGGATCTCCAGTTCCACCGTCGCGATGGGACGCCCGACAGTACCGGGGAAAGCGGCCAGATCATCCGCATTGGCAACGGAAATCGCCGTGGACGATTCCGTCAGCCCGTAACTGTCGACTAATCCCTGTTCCGCTATCGGGAGTTCCGCGCGCAGCCGTTGTTGAAAGGCCGGCGAAGAAGGCGCAGCACCGAGCGTGAACGCAGTCAGCGAAGAAAGGTCATACCGCTCGAGATTGCCGTGTTCCAGCAGCCGGTGCGCCATGGTCGGCACGACGCCCCAGTTCGTCACCCGCTCAGCCTCGACCAATCGCAGCACCCGCTCCGCGTCGAAACCGCCCTGGTGCACCACAACCGCGCTGCCGTCGGCGAGCCGGGGCACCACCAGGTTGTGCAGTCCGGCGATGTGGAACAGCGGCACCCCGAGCAGGTACCGCCGCGCGGACGGCTCCGTCGGGTCGCCGAGCGCACGGGCGATTTCGCTGTTCAGGCGGTGGAACTCGATCACCGACGTCAGGTTCCGGTGCGTGTGCACCGCACCTTTCGGCCGTCCGGTCGTGCCGCTGGTGTAAAGGATGACCGCCGGATCGTCCTCGGCCACAACGCACGACGGCAGCGGTACCTCCCGGCGCGCTAGCCGGGGAATGTCCTCCTCGACAGTCAACACCGGCACGCCGTCCAGCAGCGCCGCCCGCTTCGAGTCGGCGACCACCAGCGACGGTCGGGTATGACCGAGCGCGTACGCCAGCTCCGGCCGCGACCACCACGCGTTGTAGCCGACCGCGATCGCGCCCAGCGACACGGTCGCCCAGAACGCGACCACCCACTCCGGATTGTTCGCGGCCGCGATCGCGACCCGGTCGCCCTTGCCGATCCCGTACTCGTCGCGAAGCGCACAGGCCACCGACGCCACCTGCCGGGCATGTTCGGCGAAGGTGATCCGCCGGTCAGCCGTCACCAGATACTCGCGTTCACCGTGCCGCGCCGAGGCCGCGAGCACCTCCCCCAGCGACCGCGCGCGATGGGCGAACACCGTCATCGGCACGCCCAGCACCTCTTCGGTGCGCAGTTCGCACGGTCCGCCGGGCGCGGTCAGTGCCTGCCGAGGATCAGCGGAGAGGCTCATCCAAGGTCTCCCTCCTCGCACCGGTGCGGGCGTGATTGTGCCTGCTCGCGGCGGGGAGCGCCGGGCCGATTCCAATGACCGGGACCGGCTCAGCGGAACGCCGGCTCGCCGTACGCGCCTTGCCGCAGCAGCCCGGGCGACTCGGCCCGGCCGTCGAGAACCCGGTTGGTGCGCCGGGTGACCTTCCAGCCCTCGTCGGTGCGGGCGAGCGCCCAGTGGTTCGCGGTGGCGCGCCGGATGACAAAGCGGTCGTCCTGATATACCACCATCAGCGAGTGACAGACCGCGATCGCCGTGTCGCCGTCGACGGTCACGTGCGGCGGGCCGACGAAGTGCGCGCATCCGCCGGAGATCCAGCCTTGGTGGGCGCTCGACCGCACCATCCGGGCCAGCTGCTCCCGGCCTTCGAGGTAGATCTCGTCGACGTCGTACGCGCCGTCCTCGGTCCACAGCGCGGCGACGTCCTCGGCCGCGCCGGCGTCGACCAGCGGACCGTACGCGGCGATCAGCCTGCTGATCTCGCGTTCGTCCTCCAGCCGCGCGAGCCGCGCCTCCAACTGGGCGATCCGGTCCACTTCAGACCTCGCTTCCTAGCTCGGCGAGCGCTTCGAGCTGCTCGCGGTAGTGGTCGGCCGAGTGCGCGGCGATCCGCGCGCTGACCGTCGTCGCCCCGGCCTCGACCACGCGGGCCAGCCGCTCCCGGCACGAGGCCGCGCCGGGGTCCAGCGGCCGTCCGGGCGACAGCACGACCTGGAAGCCCTCCGGCAGCGCGACCGTGCCGAGCATCCGGCGCAGATCTTCCAGCGACAATCCGAACGGGACCCAGCCGTCGGCCAGCTCCACCGCCCGCCGGAGCGAGCGCTTGGTTCGGCCGCCGATCCACAGCGGGACTTTCGCCTGGACGGCATGCGGTTCGACGATCATCCCGGCGAAGTCGTAGTGCGGTCCGCGGTATTCCGGCAGCCGCTGCGACAACGCGGCCCGCAACGCCCGGAGCGCATCGTCGGCCCGCTCGCCGCGCTGTTCGAACGGCGCGCCCAGCAGGTCGAACTCCTCCCGCAGCGATCCGACGCCCAGGCCGAGCACGAGTCGTCCGCCGCTGACCGTGTCGAGCGTTCCGTAGCGCTTCGCGATCTCCAGCGGGTGGTGATATCCCAGCACGAGGACCTGCGTGACCAACCGGATGCGGCTGGTACGAGCAGCCAGGAAGCCGAACGTCGCGAGCGGATCCCAGTACGTCGAGCCGCGCTGCTCCGCCACCTCCACCGGCACCGCGACGTGCTCGCTGCACGTCAGGTGATGGAAGCCGAGGCGGTCCGCGGTCTCCGCGATCCGCGCCAGGTCTTCGATGCCCGCGCTGTCCTCCCAGGCGTTCGGATCCCCCGGCAGCCGGGTCACCACGGGGCTCACGAGGCCGATGTCCATGCCGCCATGCCTACCGGCCGCCGCGCCGGCGCGTGCGGGTCCTCCCGCTGATCGGGAGCCGTGCCGCACTCGTGACCCGCCGCGTGTTGACGCTCCGGGAGGCCGCCGTGTTACCGTCAAAACTAGAAATGATTTCAATTCGTCCGCGAGGAGCACAGCATGACGGTGGTCGCGATCGAAACGGACTCCCTCGGCACGGATGTCGCGCGGGACCGCGCCCTGCCGCCGTCGATGGTCGAGCGGATGACGCTGATCCTCGACGCCTTCGACGCGCCGAGCACCCGGCTCACCCTCGAGCAGGTCGCGCGCACGACCCATCTCCCCCGTTCGACCGCGCACCGCATCCTCGACCAGCTCGTGCGGCTGCAGTGGCTGTCTCATTCGTCGTTCGGCTACGCGCTCGGCGCACGGGCGCTGAACCTCGGCGGCACCGGCGGCAACCACCTCGAACTGCGCGAGGCGACCGCGGCTGTGCTGCACGAACTGCAGTTGCGCACCGGGATGGTCGCGCACCTGGCGATCCTCGACGGCGCTGACGTCCGGTATCTCGACAAGGTCGGCGGCCGGTTCGCTGCGGTCGTCCCGTCGCGCGTCGGCGGCCGGGCGCCCGCGCAGTGCACCGCGCTCGGCAAGGCGATGCTCGCGTGGCTGCCCGCCGAACAGGTCGAGGACCGGGTCATGCCGACGCTCGGCCGCCAGACCAGCCGCACGATCTGCGACATGGTGACGCTGCACCGCGAACTCGGCCGGATCCGCGACCGCAACGGCCTCGCCTTCGAACGCGGCGAATGCTTCTCTGACATCTCTTGCGTCGCCGCTGCCATCCGAGGACCGGAAGGACCCGAGGCGGCGATCTCTCTCGTCGGCGACGCCCAGACCGCACTGGAGCGTGTCGCACCGCTCGTCGTGGTCGCCGCGCGGCAGGTCACCCAGGAGTTGTACCCGATGGTCCGGCTGCGCACCGCCGAGCCTGCCTGGAACTGACAGTCCACAGAGGACTCTCGGTCACCGGGACGTCACCGGCCTCGGGGCCGCCCGCCGTTCTACGTTCAGCCTCGCAGAAGCGGGGCACTGGAAGGAGATCCGACGATGACCACAGTGGAGCCGGCACCGGACGAGGTCCGCGTGATCGAGGCCGGCGCGGCGCCCACGCGGTTCGCCCGCGGGTGGCACTGTCTCGGGCTGGCCGAGAGCTTCGCCGACGGCAAGCCGCATCCGATCACCGCGTTCGGGCAGAAGCTCGTGGTGTTCGCCGGCGAGGACGGCAAGCTCAACGTGCTCGACGCGTACTGCAGGCACATGGGCGGCGATCTGTCGCAGGGCACGGTGAAGGGCAACGAGGTCGCCTGCCCGTTCCACGACTGGCGCTGGGGCGGCGACGGCCGGTGCAAGCAGATCCCCTACAGCCGCCGGGTTCCGCTGCGGGCGCGCACCGCCGCGTGGACGACGATGGTGCAGGACAAAATGTTGTTCGTCTGGAACGACCCCGAGGGCAATCCGCCGCCCGCCGACGTCGTCATCCCGCGCATCGAGGGCGCCACGCGCGCCGACTGGACCGACTGGACCTGGTACGAAACGCACGTCGACACGAACTGCCGCGAGGTCGTCGACAATGTCGTGGACATGGCGCACTTCTTCTACGTCCACTTCGCCTTCCCGACCTACTTCAAGAACATCTTCGAAGGACACGTCGCCACCCAGCTGCAGCGCGGGACTTCGCGGGAGGACGTGCGTCCGCCCGCCAAGGACGGGCAGCCGAAGGCGCTTGGCAACACCTCCGTCGCCTCGTACTACGGGCCGTCTTTCATGATCGACGAGCTGACATATCACTACGAGGGCATGGACATCGACGCCGTCCTCATCAACTGCCACTACCCCGTCACGGCGAATTCGTTCAAGCTGCAGTACGGGATCACCGTGAAGCGCACCGACAAGCTTTCCGGCGCCGAGGCGGAGGAAACCGCGCGCAAGATGGGCGATTTCATCCGGATCGGCTTCGAACAGGACGTGCAGATCTGGAAGAACAAGACCCGGATCGAGAACCCGCTGCTGTGTGAGGAGGACGGTCCGGTCTACCAGCTGCGGCGCTGGTACGAACAGTTCTATGTGGACGTCGCGGACGTCACGCCGGAGATGACCGAGCGGTTCGAGTTCGAATTGGACACCGCGAAGCCGAATGCCGCGTGGCGCAAGGAGGTCGAGGAGAACCTCGGCCGCCGGACCGGCGAGCGCGTCTGATGGCGGTCCGCGCCGACAACCGGCTGCTGGACGAGCCGATGCGGCCGGTCCGATGCGGAACGTGCGAGGCTTGGCTGAAGGTGCGCAAGAGCAGCTGGTATCAGACGAGCATCCAGTGGGATACCACGGCTTCCGAGCGCTGTGTCGAACGATCCGCCTGTGCTGAGGACCTGTTCCGCGGCTGTCACGCGCTCCAGGATTCAATTGACCGGGCAGTTGCGGACGGGGGAATTCCGGTGGCTGGCGAATGAACACGCACGAGAAGTACGGGCCGTGGGCGGTCGTCGCGGGCGGTTCGGAGGGTGTTGGCGCGGCGTTCGCGCACCAGCTCGCCGAGGCCGGGATCAATCTGGTGCTCATCGCACGCAAGCCTGAACCGTTGGCGGAAACTGCGGCCGCGGTCGAAGCGCGGGGCGTGGAAGTCTGCACTGTGCAAGCGGATCTGCTCGATCCGGAGGCGCTTTCGGCGATCCGGGAAGTGACAGACGGGCTTGAGGTCGGTTTGCTGATCTTCAACGCCGGCGCGAACAGTTACGGGCACGAGTTCGTGACCGGGGATTTGTCGAAGGTGCGCGGAGTAATCGAGCTGAACATCACCGCGCAGCTCGCGTTGACACATCACTTCGGCGCGCTGATGGCAGCACGCGGGCGAGGTGGGATCTTGCTGGTCGGCTCGCTGGCGGGGTATCTCGGGCAGGCGGAGATCAGCGTGTATTCCGCGGTGAAGGCGTTCGGCCGGGTGTTCGCCGAGGGGCTGTGGCTGGAGATGCGGGACCGCGGCGTCGACGTGCTCGAACTGGTGCTGGGGGTCACGCGGACTCCGGCGATGGAGCGGGCCGGGCTGGCGTTCGACCTGCCCGGGCTGAACGTGGCCGAACCGGAGGACGTCGCGCGGGAGGGCCTGGCGCACCTCGCGGACGGGCCGGTGTGGGTCGCGGGCGGGAACCTCGCCACCGCGGAGAAGCGCAGCGGATTCCCGCGTGCGGAACTGGCGCTCGCCGCGCACGAGGCAACGCGAAAGCTGCTCCCGGCGCGGTAATTCACGCGGAGGAAGGGGCGGACTCAGGCTGAGTCCGCCCCTTCTTTCGTCAGGAACCCGCTGACCGCGGAGTGGAAGCCAGCCGGGTCTTCCACCCACGGCAGATGACCGGCTGGCAACTGGACGCGCGAAACCACCGGCGAGGCGCGTTCCAGCGAGTCCACCGCCGAGCGCGGCCGGATGTCCGCTGTTCCGTCCACGATCAGGGTCGGCACCTTCAGCGCTTCGCACTGACCACGCAAATCCGGCCAACGCTCGCGGTTCAGCGCCGCGTTGCACTCGAAATTCACGCCGAACCACGGGTCAGCCATGGCTTCGGCGTGCTCCAGGGCGCGTTCCCGGTCGGCGAAGTCCGCTGACCACTGCAGGACGCAGTACTCCCGGTCTTCCTCCGCGGTGCGGTCCTTGGCTGCCAACGATTCCCACCGCATCAGGCGGTTTCCCAGAGAGTTGCGGAGGTTGCGTTCGTAGTCCGCGTGCCAGGTCGAGTCGTCGTCGATTCCGGTGCCGGAGACGTAAACCAGCTTCGTCACGCGATCCGGGTGCGCCAGCGTGTAGCGCAACGCCAGCTGCGCGCCCCACGAGTGGCCGAGCAGCGCGACGCGGTCCCAGCCGAAATGGGCTCGGACCGCGTCGAGATCGGCCACTGTCGTCTCCACCGAGTACGGTCCCCGCCGCTCCGACCGGCCGCATCCTCGCTGGTCCCAGCGACAGACGGTCGCGGCTGCCGAAAGGTCAGCCGCGACGTCCGCCATCATGTCCCACAACCCCGGGCCGCCGTGACAGAAGACGACCGGTTCGCCGTCGCCCGTCTTCGCCGCCCAAAGCCGGATACCGTCTTCCGTCCGCACCGCGTGCTCCACGCGACGCAGTATGCCGCTGTCAGGCCCGCGCGACCGCCACCCGGGCAGCCGTGTCGCTTTCCTCGACCAGCCCGCCCTGCGCGGGTTTGCGCCCGTGCTTCATCACCAGGATGATCGCCACCCCGACGACGCCGACGACACCCGCCCACAGGTACGACTGGGTGAACGCGGCGTCGCCGTAGATCACCGCGTGCGACTGGGGCAGCGTCATCCGGACGTGCCCGGACATGATCGCGCCGGTCACCGTCACCGCGGCCGACGCCGCCAGCATCGCGATCACGCCGGCGATGCAGTTGCCCGCGCCGCCGAGCCGCGCGGGCAGGGCGTCCTGCAACAGGTTCGCGTTGGAGGAATGCAGGAACCCGACCGCGAACCCGGCGACGAAGCTGGTGATCGCGACCTGCCACTGCACGGTGAACATCCGCGAGCCGAGGAACATCACCACGAGGAAGCACAGGCTGGACGCGAGCAGCACCTGCCGCGCGCCGATCCGCTTCGACAGGTAGCCGCCGAGCGGGCCGACGACCATGCCGACGACGCCGAGCGGGAACGTCCACAGTGCCAGTTGCAGCGCGGAAAGGCCGACGCCGTAAGTGTTTCCGGGGATGTGCGGGGTCTCGAACATGGTCGGGCTGAGGATGCTGTGCGCGTTCATCATGTACGACACCAGCCCGACCGCGACCACCGTCGGCAGGAATTTGCGGCCGACGAGCACCCGCAGGTCGATCAGCGGTTCCTTGGCCTTCAGTTCGCGCAGCACGAACGCGGCCAGCAGCAGCACCCCGAGACCGAACGCGCCGGCAGTGGTCGTCGAGCCCCAGCCCCAGGTGCCGCCCTTGCCGACCGCCACGAGCAGAATGCCGAGGCTCGCACCGAGCAGAATGGCACCGAGAATGTCGAACGACGATTTCACCCGCACCGTGCTTTCCGGCACCAGCCACGCGTGGAGCGGAAGCAGCACGCCGACGTAGATGACCATGAACCAGAACACGCTGCGGAAACCGAAATTGTCGATCAGCGCACCGGCGAGAAACGGCCCGGCCACCGCACCCATGCCGATTCCGGTGACCACCGAACCGAGCGCGATGGGCACGTACGACCGCGGGATGACGTCGCGGACGAGTGCGTAGGAAATGTTCACGATGCCGACCAGGCTGCCCTGCAGCAGACGGCCGATCAACAGCACGGCGAACACGTCGGTCGTCGCGCAGAGGATGCTGCCGAGCAGGAAGATCGCGCCCATCACGAGAATGATCCGCTTCTTGCCGTAGCGGTCGGCAGCCTTGCCCGCGAGCGGCAGCACGACCGCGCCGGCGAGGGTCACCACCGAGGCCGCCTGCGCCACGTCGAGGGTCCGGAAATGCGCGGCCATCCCGGGCAGCGCCGGGTACACCATGAGGATTTCGAACGTGGCGATTTCGGAGAGCAGAATGATCAGCGCGCAGACCGCGATGATCCGCCCGCGGGAAACAGGTCCGTTCGCCGGATTCAGGTCGAGTGCCATGCCGGTCCCTTTCCAGAAGTGATCAGGGGAATCCCCGCCGGAATACGAGGTCCCGCACTGATGAGGCCGGAATCGACGTGAGCGTAATCACGGCCGCCGCACCGCCCTCGCACGATCCCGCTCACCGGGAGTCCGCGTCAGATGGGCGACATTGAGGACCACGTCGATGCCGCGAGTTCAGCCGCCGAGGCCGAGATCGCGGACCGGTCCATGCCCACCTCACTGAACTTCGTACGTAACCTTGACCTCGTCCGTCCTAGGCCGGGCCTGACAGGCCAGGATCAACCCGTCCGCAAGATCCCGGCCATCCAGGACTTCGTTGTGCGCCAGATCCACTTCACCGCTCACAAGCACGCAAGCGCAGGCACTGCACGCACCCTCCCGGCACGAGAACGGCGCGTCCAATCCGGCCGCCAGGAGGACGTCGAGCAACGCATTCTCCCGCGGCCAGCGCAAGGTCCGCGTTTCCCCGTCAAGCTCGACTTCCACCATGCTCGCAGGACCGGACTCGTCCACCGCCACCGCCCCGAACGGATCGCCCGTGAGCGACGTGAACCGTTCTACGGTAATGCTTTCCACTCCGAGTCCTTTAAGGACCATCGAAGCCAAATCCATGAACGGTCCTGGTCCACAAAGGAACGCTTCCCGATCTCGGTACGGCGCGGTCAACGCCCGAAGCCTGGCCTCGGTCGGCAACCCCTGCACTGACTCCAGCCAGTGCAGCACAGTCAACCGATCCGGATGCTCCTTCGCCAGCCGCAGCAAGTCGTCCCGGAAGATCACCGACCGCTCGTCCCGATTCGCGTACACCAGGGTCACGTGTCCGGACCCGGCCCGCAGACAGGACTTCAGGATCGACAGCACCGGCGTGATCCCGCTTCCGGCGGCGAGCAGCAACACGTCGGCATCGAGCGAACGCGGCGCGAACGTGCCCGACGGCCGCAGCACCTCCAGCACAGTCCCCTCGACCGCGTTGTCCACCAACCAATTCGACCCGTACCCGCCCGCGGTGCGCTTCACCGTGATTCTCGCTGGCTCGTCGCAATGCGGGGAACTGCACAACGAATAGCACCGCGCGACACTGTCCTCAGTGGACGGGATCCGCACGGTGAGGAATTGCCCGGGCAAATAGGTGAAACTGCCGTCGATCGGTTCCAGGACCAGCGAATGCGCGTCAGCGGTCTCGCGGACCACCTCGGTCACCCGCACGCGCGTCGCGTTCATGCCGAGCGCGCGGCCGCGTGCTGCGCCGCGAGATAGCCGAAGACGATCGACGGGCCGATCGTCGCGCCTGGACCGGCGTATTCGTTGCCCATCACCGCGGCGGTCGTGTTGCCCGTGGCGTAGAGGCCGTCGATCGCCGAGCCGTCCTCCCGCAGGACCCGGCTGTTCTCGTCGCACACCAGGCCGCCCTTGGTGCCGAGGTCGCCGACCTCGATGCGGAACGCGTAATACGGGCCTCGCTCGATCACGTCGAGACACGGGTTCTGCAGCGTCGGATCGCCGTAATACCGGTCGTAGGCCGATTTCCCACGACCGAAGTCCGCGTCCACTCCGGTGCGGGCAAAGCCGTTGAACCGCTTCACCGTTTCCGCCAACGCGTCGGCCGGAACGCCGATTTTCTCGGCCAGCCCGGCGAGAGTGTCCGCGCGGTGCGCGATGCCCGCCGCGTAGTACGGCTCCGGAATCGGCGCACCCGGCAGGATCTGCGCGAACGGATACCGTGCCCGGGCTTTGGCGTCCATGACGAACCAGGCGGGCACGTGTCCGCCCTCGAGCTGGGCGTGCACGAAGGTGACGTACGGCGCGGACTCGTTGGTGAACCGCGTGCCCTCGGCCGACACGATGACCGAACGCGGGATCGACCGCTCGGACACCAGCGGCACGACCGCACCCGACGGATGCCGCACGGACGGCATCCACCACGCGTCGTCCATCAGGGCCGTGGCCGCACCAACGCCCAGCCCTGCCTCGATGCCGTCGCCGACGTTCTCCCGCGCACCGCCGCTGTAATCGTCCCACGCGGCCTCGGGCAGATAACGTTTCCGCAGATCAGCGCTGTGCTCGAAGCCACCGGTCGCCAGCAGCACGCCACGGCGGGCACGGATCCGCCTCGGGGTTCCCTCGTGCTCGGTCACGATCCCGGTCACCCGGCCCTCCTCGACGACCAGCTCGGTCATCGGCGACCGCAGCCACAGCGGGACCCCGGCGTCCTTCAACGCCATCCGCAACCGCGCGACGAGCGCACGACCGCCGGTCGCCATATGCCGGCGCCGCACCACGTTGGACGACACTCGCCAAGCGGCGATCACCGACGCCCACCGGCCGCGCCAAGTCCGCTTGACCATCGCCAGATCGTGGTAATCCTTCGCGGTGACCCACAGGCCGAGCGGCCCCTTCATCGTGTTCGGCCGCTGGTACCGCTCGTCCTCGCCGAGCTGCCGGGTGTCGAACGGCTTCGCCTCGACCGACCGGCCGAGCGGACGACCGCCCTCCAGCTCCGGGTGGTAATCGGCGTAACCCTTCACCCAGAAGAACCGCAGCCACTTGCTTCGCTCCAGCAGCTCCATCGCCGCCGGGCCGTGGTCCACATACGCGTCGAGCCGCTTCGATGGCACCCGCCCCTCGGTGAGCAGGTCGAGGTAGCGACGGATCGACGCACGGCTGTCGTCGTGCCCGGCCGCGCGCAGCGTCGGGTTGTTCGGGATCCAGATGCCGCCGCCGGAAATCCCGGTGGAACCGCCGTACATCGCGCCTTTCTCGACGACCAGCACGTCCAGCCCGGCCGCCGCGGCGGTCAGCGCCGCGGTCATCCCGCCGCCGCCCGAACCGACGACGACGAAGTCGTGCTCCGCGTCCCAGGCCATCACTCGCCGTCCTTCCGGAGCAGGAACGCGAGGACGGCGCTTTCCCACGCGTCCTTCTGCTCGATCATCGTCCAGTGGCCGCAGTTCGGGAGAATGTGCAGTTCCGCGTGGGGAATGGTGCGCATCGGAATCAGCGCCATGTCGAGCGGGCTGACCCGGTCGTCGCGGCCCCAGGTGATGAGCGTCCGGGCGCGGATCTTGCGCAGCGTCGCCCACAGCGGGGTGACGTCGAAAGCCGCGGCCGCCTGCGCCTGCAGCACCCCTTTGCCGTACATTTTCTTGGCGCTGGCCAAGGAATCCGGCGCGGTAGACAGCTTCCACCGCTCCTCGATCAGCTCCTCGGTGATCAGGCCGCGGTCGAAAACCATCGAGTTCAGCCACTGCACGAGCCGTTCGCGGGTCGGGTCCTCGACGAACTCGGTCAGCAGGTTGATGCCCTCGCCCGGGGCCGGGCTGAAGATGTTCGTGCCCATCCCGCCGACGGTCACCAGCCGGCGAACCCGGTCCGGATGCTCGATCGCGATGCGAGTGGCGACGAATCCGCCCATCGAGTTGCCGACCAGGTCGGCCGCGGCGATGCCGAGCCCGTCGAGCAGGTCGAGCACCGCGCGTTCGGCGGCGGGCATCGGCGGCGCGTCGATCGGATCGCTCACGCCGAAGCCGGGAAATTCCAGGATCAGGCACCGGAAACGCGCGGCGAACGACGGCAGGTTCGCGCGGAAGTTCTGCCATCCGGTGACGCCGGGACCGGATCCGTGCAGCAGCACGACCGGCGGCCCGTCGCCTGCTTCGTGGTAGCGCAGCACGCCCCGGTCGGTGCGAAGTTCGCGCAGCGTCGCGTCGTGGCTCAGTTCCGGCATGGCTGACCTCTTGCTCGTGGGTGCGGGATGCCGCCGAAGCTAGCCAGCCGCCGAACCCGCGCGCGGCGGAAGTCCCGGTCACCGAGAGAGCCGGGATCAGGGTTCGCCCGCGGCTTTTACCGTCGAGTCATGCAAGCCACCGAAGCACCGAGCCCGCTGGAGATGCGCCGCGCACTGAGCCGGTTCGCCAGCGGGGTCACCGTGGTGACCGGCGTCGACCACGACGAGGCGGTGGGATTCACCTGCCAGTCCTTCACATCGGTGTCGCTGGAACCGCCGCTGGTGCTGTTCTGCGCCGACCGCGGCGGCCGAGCGTGGCCGCGCATCCGCTCCGCCGGACGGTTCTGCGTCAACGTGCTCGCCGAACCGCAAACCGATCTCTGCGCCCGCTTCGGATCCCGCCGCGGGCTTCGCTTCGAAGGACTGGATTGGGAGCTTTCCGGCTGGGGCACCCCGGAATTGCCCGGTGTCCTGCTGCGCGTGCACGCCGAGATCGAGACAGTGCACCGCGCGGGCGACCACGACGTCGTCCTCGGCCGGGTGCTCGCCCTCGACCCCGGAGCTGACGAACGGCCGATGATTTTCTACCGCGGCGATTTCGGCGTCGAAGGAAGTCCGGACGAGGTGCCGGGTTATCTCTGGGGGTGGAGCGACCGCTGAGCCGCGCCGACGGCGAAGCCTCGTCAGCGCGGCCTCGGTCGCCGCTCACGCGCGCGGGTTGAACGGATCGGCGATGCGGTTGCCGGTGTCGATCCACGCGGTTTTGACCTCGGTGTACTCCTCGATCGCGTGGAACCCGTTCTCCCGGCCGATGCCGCTTTCCTTGAACCCGCCGAACGGGGCCACGTAGTTCGTCTTGCGGTAGTTGTTCACCCAGACGCTGCCCGCGCGCAGACGGCGGATCATCCGGTGCGCGCGGGCGACGTCGCGGGTCCAGACGCCGGCCGCCAGCCCGAACGCGGTGTCGTTGGCGATGCGGACGGCGTCGTCCTCGTCCCGGAACTTGATGACGACGGCGACCGGCCCGAACACCTCCTCGCGGGCGATCCGCATGTCGTTGGCGACCCCGGTGAACACGGTCGGGCGGACGAACAATCCCTTGCTCAGCGCGGGATCCTCGGGCCGGCCGCCGCCTGCCGCCAGCTGTGCGCCGTCGGCCTTGGCGACCTCGATGTAGTGCAGCACCTTGTCGTACTGCGCCTGGCAGGCGACCGTCCCCATCTCGGTGTCCGGGTCGAGCGGGTCGCCGAGTTTGATCCGCTCGGTGCGCTCGATCAGCGCGGCGGCGAACTCGTCGTGAACGTCCTCGTGGACGAGGACCCGGGACCCGGCCATGCACGTCTGCCCGGTGGCGGCGAAGATCCCCGCGACGACGCCGTTGACCGCGTTGTCCAGATCGGCGTCCGGGAACACGATGTTCGGGGATTTCCCGCCCAGCTCCAGCGAAACGCGGGCGAGCCGTTCCGCCGCGGTCACCGCGATCTTCTTGCCCACCGCGGTCGATCCGGTGAAGGCGATCTTGTCGACGCCGCGGTGCCCGGCGAGCGCGGCGCCTGCCTCGCCCGCGCCAGTGACGACATTGACGACCCCGTCTGGGAACCCGGCCTCCTGGATCAGCCTGGCCAGCACCAGCGTGGACACTGGCGTGATCTCGGACGGCTTGACCACCACCGTGTTCCCGGCGGCGAGAGCGGGACAGAGCTTCCACAGCAGGAGCGCCAGCGGACTGTTCCACGGCGTGATGGCCGCGACCACGCCGATCGGCTCGCGCACCGTGAACACCTGCATGTTGGGCACGCTGCTCGCGAGCGTCTCCCCCACCGGAGCTTCGGCCACACCCGCGAAGAAGTAGCAGTGGTTGGCCAGCGCGGCGGTCTGACCGGCGACCTCGCGGATGAGCTTGCCGTTTTCGAGCACCTGGATGCGGGCGAGTTCGTCGGCGTTTTCCTTGATGAGGTCGCCGAATTTCCGCAGCAGAGCGGCGCGTCGCAACGGGGTCGACTGCGCCCACGGTCCCTCGTCGAACGCGCGCCGGGCCGCGGTGACCGCGTCGTCGACGTCCTGGACCGTGGCGGCGGGCACGTGCGCCCACTCCTGGCCGTCGAACGGGTTGACCGACGGGAAGGTGGCGCCGTCGGACGCGACGCGCCATTTTCCGTCGATCAGCATCTCGTAGTTCTCGGTGGACATGAAAGCAGTTCTCCCAACAGGTGTTCAGGCGGAGGCGGAGGCGGCCGGTTCGGTCGCCGGGGCGGCGGACCGCCGACGGCGCGAAGTACCGGCGACAGCGACAAGCGAGATGGCAGCGGCGACAACGGTCAGCAACGCGAGCGGCCACCACCGGGTGCCGTTGCCGACCACGGCTTCGGCGATGAAAGGCGTGGGAGCGCTGAAGATCAGCGCCCCGAGCGCGTTGCTCAGCGCGGTGCCGCTGTAGCGGACGCGGGTGTCGAACTGGTCGGCGATCACGCTGGAAATCACGGAGTACACGGTGGCGTGCGCGCCCAGCATCATGACGGTGATCACGACGCCGGTGACCACCGCGTGGTCGCCGTCCAGCAACCAGAAGAACGGGAACACGGCGACGGCGGTGAAAGCGATTCCGCCGAGCAGCACCGGGCGCGCGCCGATCCGGTCGCTCACCGAGGCTACGAGCGGCAGTGCGAGCAGGTCGACGGCGGCCGCGATCATCACGATGAGCAGTGCGGTGTTGCGGGGCATGCCCAGCGACGCCGTCGCGTAGGTCAGGAAGTACACCGAGATCAGGTAGAAGACGACGTTGACCGCCGCCTGCACGCCGGTGCCGGCGGCGAGTCCGCGCAGCGCACCGGTGAAGACTTCGCGCAGCGGCAGCCGCGCCGTCCGTCCGGCCGACTTGAGCTCGCTGAACTGCTCCGGTTCGGCGACTCCGAGCCGGATCACCAATCCGACGCCGACGAGTACGAAACCGGCGAGGAACGGGATCCGCCAGCCCCAGGCGAGCAACTGGTCGTCCGGCAGCGCCGACACCGCGGACATGACGGCCGTGGCGAGCACCAGGCCGAGCGGGCTGCCCATCTGCGGCGCGGACCCGAACAGCCGCCGGCGCGACGGCGGCGCGTGCTCGACCGACATCAGCACCGCGCCGCCCCATTCGCCGCCGACCGCGAGGCCCTGCAGCAGCCGCAACGCGATCAGCAGGATCGGGGCCGCGATGCCGATCGAGCGGTAGGTCGGCAGCACCCCGATCAGCCCGGTCGACGCGCCCATGACGCCCAGGGTCGCGATCAGCGTGGTCCGGCGGCCGAATTTGTCGCCGAGGTGGCCGAAGATCGCGGCTCCGATCGGCCGGGCGACGAACGCGACGCCGAGCGTGGCGAACGACGCCAGCCGTCCGCTGTGCGGGTCGGCCTCGGGAAAGAACAGCTCGCCGAAGACCAGGGCCGCGGCGAGCCCGTAGATGAAGAAGTCGAACCATTCGATGGTGGTGCCGACGAGGCTCGCGACGGCGGCGCGCCGGGACATGCTGCGGGTGGACGGGTTCATGGCTGTCTCCTGTGGCCTCAAGCCGCGGTGCTCGGGGTGGTGGAACGGGACGCCGCCGCTTCCCCGGCGACCCGGCCGAAGCAGAGGGCCCGCAGGACGGAGGTCGCGCCGGGGTATTTGCCGTGGTAGATCCCGGCGGTCTCGCCGACGGCGTACAGGCCGGGAATCGGTGCGCCGAGACGGTCCACGACGCGGGCGTGTTCGTCGGTTTTGAGGCCGCCGAAGGTGAAGGTGATGGCGCAGGTGACCGGCCACGCGACGTACGGCGGCTCGTCGATCGGGCGGGCCCAGTTGGATTTCGGCGGTTCGAGACCGCTGGTCGCGATCCCGTCGAGCGAGGTGACGTCGAGCGGGCCCGGCCTGGCCGCGGCGTTGTAGGCCTCGACGGTCGCCACGAGCGCGGCAGGGTCGAGATCGAGCCGCTGCGCCAGCGCTTCGAGGGTGTCGGCGGTTTCGGGCTCGCGGTCGGTCAGCACGGCGCGGGTGATGTCCTGGCACACCAGTTTCTGGTCCGCGACGACGTAGGCGAACTGGTCGGCGTCGCGCCAGATCCGGTAGGCCACCGACTCGAAGGTGTTGTCCGGGGTGTCGGAACCCTCGTCGAGGAACCGCTGCGCGCGGTGGTCGACCAGAATGCCGTACGGGTAGACCATGACCAGCGCTTCCGGCGAACGGGTGCGCGGATCGACCGGCTCGCCGTGGAAGCGCTCGAACTGCCCGTCCGTCGCCGCGCCCGCCCGCACGCCCATTTCGATGCCCTCGCCCTGGTTGGCGCGCCCGCCGGGGGCGATCGGCGAGAGTTCGTGCCCGCGCTCGCCGAGGTGGCGGTCGAGCAGTGCCGTGCTTCCTTCGAAACCGCCGCAGGCGAGCACCACTGTCGGCGCTTCCCAGCGCGTGCCGTCCGCCGTGACGACGCCGGTCACCGCGCCGGTCTCGTCCTGGACGAGGTCGTGGGCGGCGGTGTCGTAGCGGATGGTCCCGCCGAGGGTTTCCACCCGCGCGGCAAGGGTTTCGACGATCGCCGCGCCGCCGCCGACGGGCATCAGCCGCGGACCCTTCGAGGTCAGGAAGTAGGTCAGGTCCGGTTTGGTGGCGACGCCGTTCTCGTTGAGCCACTCCATCGTGGGCCGGGCCAGTGCGGCCAGCCTGCCGATGATCGCCGGATCGGTGCGTCCGCCGCTCAGGTCGCGCATCCGGGCGGAGAAGTCGGCAGCCGGTTCGCCGTCCGGTTCGAGCCGGAAGAACGCGCCGGTCCACGCGGTGTTGCCGCCGCGCTGAGCCTTCGACGTCCGTTCGAGCACGACGACCCGGCCTTCCGGACGGCATTCGAGAAACCGCACCGCGGTCGCGAGCCCGCCCGCGCCGCACCCCACCACGACCAGATCTGCCTGTTGTCGACTCACGAAACTCCCTTTCTCGTCCCGAGCGCGCCATTGAGCGGTTCAAGAATTCCGCTGTCCAGTCCGAGCATCGCGGAAAGTAGGAGAACACGCGCTCAAGGCTCAGTCAACCCACAATGCGGTTTACGCGAACCATCTGACGGTCTATGGTGGTGGACATGGCTGAGACTGGTACCGCTTCCACGCGGGTCGACGGCGGCGTGCGCAGCATCGCGAGAGCTGTCGAGGTGTTGGAACTGTTCGACGCGGCGCATCCGATCCGGCAGCTCCGCGAGCTGGTCGCACTCACCGGCCTGCCGAAGACCACCGTCGTGCGGCTGCTCGCGACGCTCGAATCCCTGGGGCTGATCGTGGACCGCGGCGACTCCTCCTACGGACCCGGCGCGGGTCTCCTCCGCTGGGTCAAGCTCGCGGAAGCGCTGTGGGAGGTGGGCCCGGAGGCGCGCCAGATCATGGCGCGGCTCGCCGAATCCTGCGGCGAGACCGTGAACGTCTACGTCCGCCGCGGCCTCGACCGGACCGCGATCGCCCAGGCTGAGGGCACCGCGACGGTCCGCAGCGTGGTCGCCGTCGGCGTGCCGTATCCGCTGGCGAGCGGGGCCAGCGCCAAGATCCTGCTCGGCGGCGCGCCGGACGAGGTGCTGCACGAGCTGGCCGGCCGCCGGTCCGGCCTCGAACTGGAGCCGCTGCGGCGGGAGGTCGCCAGCATCCGCGAGGCGGGCTACGCGGTGACGCACGGCGAACGCGAACTGGGCGCGTCGGCGGTGGCCGCCCCGATTTTCGCCAAGGACGGCCGGGTGATCGCGGCACTGTCCGCGAGCGGGCCGACCTCGCGCTTCACCGCCGATCGCGTCGGCCGCTACGTCGACGCGGTGACCGCGGCCGCCCGCGAGATCAGCGAAGCCGGGCTCGGCCCGGTGGAGGTGTTCCTGTGACCGCCGACCTGCTCGAGGGCGTGCGCGTCCTCGACCTCACCAACGTGCTGGCCGGTCCGTTCGCCGGGTACCAGCTCGCGCTGATGGGCGCCGAGGTGATCAAGGTCGAACCGCCCGGCACCGGCGACCTCGCCCGCCAGCTCGGCGCCGATCCGGAGCTGTCCGGCGAAGGGCTCGGCGTCTCGTTTCTCGCCCAGAACTCCGGAAAGCGGTCCGTGACGGTCGACCTCAAGAGCGAGGGGGGCAAGGACGTCTTCGCGAAGCTGGTGGCGCGCGCCGATGTGCTGCTGGAGAACTTCCGTCCCGGAGTGCTGGAGCGTCTCGGGTTCGGCTGGGACCGGCTGCGGGAAATCAACCCGAGACTGGTCTACTGCGCCGTCTCGGGATTCGGCGCGACCGGGCCGATGCGGCGCAGGCCGGCTTACGACCAGGTCGTCCAAGGGCTTTCGGGCATCATGAGCGTGACCGGCACGCCGGAGGTCGCGCCGCTGCGAGTCGGGTTCCCGGTGTGCGACAGCTTCGGCGGGCTCGCCGCGGCGTTCGCGATCTCCTCGGCGCTGCTCCGCCAGCGCCGCACCGGCCAAGGAGCTTTCCTCGACACCTCGATGCTGGACGCCGCGCTCACCGCCATGGGCTGGGTGGTGTCGGATCATCTGATCGGCGGCCGCGAACCGGCTCCGATGGCCAACGAGAACATCACCTCCGCGCCGTCCGGCACCTTCGAGACCGGCGACGGCGCGCTCAACATCGCGGCGAACAAGCAGGAGCAGTACGAGGTCCTCTGCCGGGTGCTCGGCCGCGAGGAGCTGATCAGCGATCCGAGGTTCGCCGTCCGCGAGGACCGCAAGCGCAACCGGGAGGCCCTGCGAGCGGAGCTGGAGACCTCCCTCAAGGAAAAGAGCGCGGCGGAGTGGGACGAGATCCTGCTGGAGGCCGGAGTACCGGCCGCGCCGGTGGTTTCCGTGCCCGAAGCACTGGCGTCGGAACAGATCGCGCACCGCGAACTCGTCACGACAGTCGAATCGCCCGCCGCGGCCGGCGGAGCGATGCGGGTGCTCGGCGCCCCCACCCGGGTCGACGGCGCACGGGTCGCCGCCGGCTCGCGACCGCCGCGGCTGGGCGAACACACCGACGCGGTCCTGCGGGAACTGGGGTTCGCGGAACCCGAGATCGCCCGGCTGCGGGAGGAGAAGGCGGTATGACCTCCGCTCGCGAAGAAGCGGTCCGGGCGACGTCGACCCGGGACGTGACCGAATGGTGGTCCACCGCGGTCTCAGACATCGAGCCCGGGAGCATCCGGCTGCGCGGCTATCCGGTGCAGGACTTGATCTCCGGCGCGGGCTTCGCGGAGACGGTCTGGCTGATGGTGCGCGGGGAGCTGCCCGGCAAGGCACAGGCCGCGCTGCTGGAGAAGGCCCTCGTCGCCGCGGTGGACCACGGCCCGCAGGCCCCGTCGATCGCCGCGGCGCGGATGGCGGCCACGTGCGGCGTCGGCCTGCACGGCGCGATGTCCACCGGCGTCGGCCTGCTCGGCGACGTGCACGGCGGCGCAGGACAGCAGTGCATGGAACTCCTCGGCCAGCTCCGCGCGGAGTCCGAAAAGGACGGTCTCGAGACCGCGGTCGCCAAGACGCTGACGGACTTCCGCTCCCGCCGGCAGCACATACCCGGCTTCGGGCACCGGTTCCACCCGCGCGACCCGCGCCGCGACCCCCTGCTGGAGGCGGTGGCCGACCAAGCCGCGGCCGGGGTGGTCGACGGGCGGTTCCTCGCCGTCGCCAGGGAACTCGAACGGCAGCTGGCGGCCGGGCGGGCCAAACCGGTCCCGATGAACATCGACGGGGCGACCGCCGTCGTCTACGCGGAACTCGGGTTCCCGCCGGAACTGGGCCGCGGGCTGTTCATCCTGTCCCGCTCGGTGGGGATCCTGTCCCACGCCTGGGAGGAAAGCCAGTCCGGACGCCGGATCAAGGGGCCGATCCCGCCGCCGCTGCTGCCCGCTTACACCGGGGCCTCCGAACGTCCGGTGCCGCAGCCGTGACCCTCGATTCGTTCCACGCGCTGCGGACTCTGCCCGGCGGCACCCGGTTCTTCAGCCTGCCCGCCGCCGAAGCGAACGGCGCGGGCCCGCTCGGCCGCTTGCCCTACTCCACCCGCGTCCTGGCGGAAAACGTGCTGCGGCACGAGAACGGCCGCACGGCGACGGCCGAGCACGTGCGCGCGCTGGCCCGCCGGGACACCGCCGCGGCGATCCCGTTCCACCCGGAACGGGTGCTGCTGCAGGACGCTTCCGGCATTCCTGTCCTCGCCGACCTGGTCGCGCTCGCCGAGCGGGCCGCCGGACTCGGGCTCGACCCGGCGTCGGTCGCCCCGCGCAAGCGGATGGACCTGGTCGTCGACCACGCGCTGGAGCTCGACACCGCGGGCTCTCCCCTGGCCGCCGCGACGAACCTCGACCGCGAGTACGCCCGCCACGCCGGCCGCTACCGGTTCCTCCGCTGGGCCCAGACCCGGTTTCCCGGCCTGCGGGTGGTCCCGCCCGGCATCGGGATCTGTCACCAGCTGAACCTCGAGGTGCTCGCCGACGTCGTCACGCCCGGCCCGCTCGCCGGGTTCGATTCCGTCGTCGGCACCGACAGCCACACCACGATGATCAATGGGCTGTCCGTGGCGGGCTGGGGAGCCGGCGGCATCGAGGCGACCGCCGCCGCTCTCGGCGAGCCTCTTTATCTGCGGGTGCCCGAGGTGGTCGGTGTCCGGCTGACCGGAGCGGTCCGGCCCGGCGTGCTGGCGACCGACGTGGCGCTGACGCTCGCCGCGCTGCTGCGCACGCACGGGGTCGTGCAGCGGATCGTGGAGTTCCACGGACCCGGCCTCGCCGGTTTGGCCGTGCCCGACCGCGCGACCATCGCGAACATGGCACCCGAGTACGGCGCGACCATGGCCTATTTTCCCGCCGACGCCCGCACGCTCGACTACCTTTCCGCGACTGGCCGCCCCGCCGAACCGGTGCGCGACTACCTTGCCGCGCAAGGGATGCTGTACGGAGCCGAGCCGGACTACGACGACGTGATCGAGCTGGACCTCGCCGCGGTGGACCGGACGCTGGCCGGACCGTCCCGCCCGCACCAGCCGCTCCGGCCCGCCGACCTGTACGACCCCGCGGCGGCCCGGCCCGGCTCTGGCGATCTGCCCGACGGAGCCGTGGTGATCGCCGCGATCACCAGCTGCACCATCACGTCCAACCCGCGGGCGATGGCTGCCGCCGGGTTGCTGGCTCGCAACGCCGTCGCCCGCGGCCTCGCAGTCGCACCGTGGACGAAGACCTCGCTGACCCCCGGTTCGCAGGCCACCGCGGACCTGCTCGCCGCTGCCGGCCTGCAACCGGCGCTGGACGAACTGGGCTTCCAAGTCGCCGGATTCGGCTGCGGCACCTGCATGGGCAACTCCGGCCCGCTCCGTCCGGACGTCGCGCGGCAGATCGGTGCCCGCGATCTCGCCGTTTCCGCCGTGCTGTCGGGCAACCGGAACTTCCCCGGCCGGATCCACCCCGACGTGCGCAACGCCTACCTCGCCTCGCCTCCCCTGGTCGTCGCGTTCGCGCTCGCGGGGCGCACCACGATCGACCTGGACCGCGAACCGCTCGGCACCGGCCGCGACGGGAATCCCGTGCTGCTGGCGGACCTCTGGCCCGCCGAAGCGGACATCGACGCGGCCGCCGCACTGGCGTCTCCCGGCGCGTCCTCGCCCATGACGACGGATCGCTGGCAGCGCCTGCCTCATCCGGACGACGAAAGCTACCAGTGGGAGGACGAAACGGGGACGATCCGGCGGCCGCCGTTCGCCGACGCCGAGATCGCCAGGCCGGTCCGAGAGGGGGACATCCGAGGCGCGCGGCCGTTGCTCGTGCTCGGCGACGGCATCACGACCGACCACATCTCCCCGGTCTCGCGCATCCTGCCCGATTCGGCGGCGGGCCAGTGGCTCGCCGAACGCGGGGTGGCGCGCGAGGACCTCGGCACCTACAGCTCCCGACGGCTCAACCACGAGGTGATGCTGCGCGGCGGTTTCGCCAACCCCCGGCTGCACAACGAACTCGCCGGGGAACGGCCCGGAGGCTGGACCCGCCTCCTCCCCGACGGCGACCTCGTACCGGTGCATGTCGCGGCCGCCGCCTACGCCGAGCGCGGCACTCCCGCGGTCGTCGTCGCCGGCCATTCCTACGGCGCCGGGTCGGCCCGCGACTGGGCCGCGAAGGTCACCCGGCTGCTCGGCGTGCAGGCGGTCCTCGCCCGGAGTTTCGAGCGCATCCATCGCACGAATCTCGTCGCGTTGGGCGTGCTGCCCGTCGAATGCCCTGAGCTGGGCGCGTTCGACGGCAGCGAGGAGTTCGACGTCCTCGGCCTGGAACACGGACCGCTCGTCAACGCCCCGCTCACCGTCGTCGTCCGCCGCGGCGGGCGGACGGTGTCCGAACACCCCGCGGTCGCCCGCGTCGACACCCGCGCCGAGGACGAATGGATGCGCGCGGGCGGCCTGCTCGCCCGGCTGCTCAAGACCGCGCATCTCTCCCACCGTTGATTCGAAAGGCTTGTCATGCAGTTCATGGTTCTCAGCCGCCGTCGCACCGAGACGTTCGAGGAGGCCGACTTCGCCGAGGTCGTCCCCGCCGAGACGGACCGGGTGCGCCGCCTCTACCTCGACGGCGTCGTCCGCCAGATCTGGCTGCGCGACGACCTCCCCGGCGCCTGCTTCGTCGTCGAAGCCCCGGACGAATCCACGGCCAGGTCCACAGTGGACGCTTTGCCGATGGCCAGTTCCGGGCTGTCGGAGTTCACGGTGATCCCGCTTCAGCCCTACCGGGGGTTCGGGCCGCGGTAAGACCGGTTCCGTACGCGCAGACCAGCCCGCCGGACTCGGCCCCGCGCCAAACGGGTAGCCGCGACGTCGGGTTTCGAAGTGCTCATTCCTGCCGCTCCCGACTCCTCGAAGGACACGGAGCCAGGCGCGCAGCCGACAACACCGCAGCCCGGGCCACCGGGGCCCGTGGCAGCCCGCTGTCCGGAACGGCTTCTCTCGGCCCGGCGACTGTTCCGGGTCGAGAGAGCGTCGCCGCCTCCATCCGCGAAACCCTCCGAGTGGGAACCGACCCGCTCCGAAATACGGCAGGAACGCATACGGCACACGAGGTCTCGACAGAACTCCGCACTGGGCGATCCGCCAAGACTCTTCTCTTTGCTCCCGGGTTCGCGGCTGTCGCGCCGGGAGAAACCTTGTTTTCGACACCTCACCATCATGTCGAACATCTGTTCGATACTGCATCGCTCGGCCAGGTAAATCCCGGTCACCCACTCGATACGGCCACCTCACCGCACGGAGTCATAGCGCGCGCACCGCGCCAAATCCAGCCACTCGCGAACCCCTCGCCTAGCACCCCCGGCCGATCGACCCGGCCTCCTCCTCCAGCGCCCGCACCATCGCCACCGCAGCGGGCTCCGGCCGCTCCCCCGTCACCGCCCACAACGTGCGCCGCAACCCGCCGCACTCGTCGCGTACGGGGATCCATCGGACGTCGGCAGGCAGTGAATCCGCCGCGAACCCGGGCACCAGCGAAATTCCCAGCCCCGCCGCGACCAGGCCCAGCCGGGTCGGCCACGTGCGCACCGCGAACGCGATCGACGGCCCGGCGATGCCCGGCCACGTCCCGAATTCCGGCGAACCGCCCGCGCCGACGATCCACTGCTGTTCGGCCAGTTCGTCCGGCTCGACCCAGCTTCGCCCGGCGAACGGATGCGATTCCGCTACCGCCACTCCGTACCCGATTCCGCTACGCAATTCGCTGCGGCGCAAGCCTTCGAAATCGTATTCCGGAAAACCGTCGCCGGTGACGACCACCGCGACGTCGAGCCGGCCGCGGCGCAGCGACTGGAGTTGCGCGGACGTCGCGGATTCGGCGAGCTGCACCTCCACGCCCGGATGCGCCCGCAGCAGCCGGGAAACCGCGCGCGGCAGCAAAACCGCCGACGCGGCGGGAAATCCGCCGACCGAGATCCGCCCGGCCAGCCGGTCGCGCAGTCCGGCGAGCTCTTTTCCGGCCGCGCTCACGCTTTCCAGCACCCGACCGGCGTGCCGGATCAGCACTTCGCCTGCTGTCGTAGGACGGATTCCACGTGCATGCCGTTCGAACAACGCGGTTCCAGTAGCACGTTCGCTCGCCGCGATCTGCCGCGATACCGCGGATTGCGTGTAGCCGAGCCGATGCGCGGCAGCACTGAACGACCCGGCGCGGGCAACCTCGACCACGACCCGGAGGCCGGTGAGCGTCAGATCAGCCATTCCGCCAACCATATCCGAAACGAACGGCCCCGGACGTCCACAGTAGACGCCAGCGCGGCCCCCTCCCTTGGCCCGCGACGCGAAACACCGGCTCGAACCGGGATTTTCGCGCCCCGAAGGACACCGAGCGTGCCCCAACTACCCCGCCGCGGGTGCCGCCGAACGCCCGAATCGCGGTTGCGGCGAACAGCCGAATTCGCCGGGGCTTCCGGAGCGGGCGAAACATTCGCGCGGAACAGGACGATGTCATTGCCGGGAGTGGCGAAGGGAATCGCCAGCGTGACCGTCGGCCGACGGTCTACTGTGGAATGCCCGCAGTTTACTGGACCCGTGTTGTCGTTTCTGGCTGTGCGGCACTTCTCATCGCCGCAAGGGATGACGCGAATTCAGTTCCCACTCCACGGAGGAGCCGACTCCCAGCCCCACCGAGGCACCGGCTGGTCGCCCACCGGCCCGGCGTCCGGGGCGGAGAACACCACCGCGAGCCTGCTGCCCCACTCCAAATATCCCGCGAGCGCGGCGCGGAACTCCGGGTCATTAGGCAACCCGACCTCGTCCGCAGTAGCCAGCAGCAGCGAAACCCACCGGCACCGCTGCGGTTCGGTGATCGCGCGGCCGGTGTGCCTGGAGATCATGTGCGCGTGTCCGCCGTGTCGCTCGGTGTACGCGGGCGGGCCGCCGAATACCTCGCCTAGCCAAAGCGCCACGTGGGCGGGGTGCGACGGGCTCATCCCCGCGAACACCTCGGCCAGCAGGTCATCCTCGGGCACTTTCGCGTAGAACGCCTCGGTCAGCCTGGCTAGCGCGGGCGCTCCGCCTGCCCACTCATAGAGCGTCGGCACCGCACCGCCCGGGCCGGTCACTTCGGTGCGTTCGTAATGCCGCATCTCTTCGATCTGCTCGACATAGGGCCGGATCTCGGCGAAGAACGCGGCGAAATGAGGGCCGCCGCGGAAGCCCTTGAGGTGGGCCTCGGCGGAGGTCCAGACTATGCGCAGGACATAGCTGCCAGGCTCGTCGGCGGCGTGCGAGAGTTCGTAGTCGTGACACTGTTCCGCGGCGGCGAGCGACTTGGCCGCGCGTCGGTAAGCGGCTTCGAAGTCCGCGTGCCCGCCGTCCGGGATGCGGTACCGGATGTACTCGATGATCACCGGATCACCCAAGCACGCGCCCGGCCGCGCGCCTAGTACGCACTTTCCGGTGCGTACTAGGCGATGATGGAGGGATGAAAGCGCGCTACTCCTGTGCGGTCGAGCTGGCCGTCGACGTCATGGGCGGGAAGTGGAAGCCGGTGATCCTGGCGCGGCTCAAGGAAGGCCCGCACCGGTACGGCCAGCTGCGCCGGGCCATTCCGTCGATCACCGAGAAGGTGCTCACCGAACAGCTGCGGGAGCTGGCCGCGGCCAGGCTGGTGGACCGGACCGAGGTGGGCGGACGGGTGCCGACGGTCGAGTACCGGCTGACCCCCGAAGGCGACGAACTGCGCCCGGCGCTGACCGCGTTGTACGAATGGGGCAGCCGGTATGCCGAGCGCAACGGCATCCAGGTCGGCGGCTGAACGCTAGCTGAGCAGGTCGGCCAGGACCGCCGCTTCGCTGATGTCGCTGCGTTTCGTCGCGGTCAGCAGGGTCAGCGGACCCTTTTTCGCCAGGGCGCGCAACTGGTCCAAGGCTTCCGCGCGTTCCGGTTCTTCCAGTTCCGAGCGGTAGCGTTCGGCGAATTCGTCGTAGCGGTCCGGGTCGTGGGAGTACCACTTGCGCAGGTCCGTCGACGGGGAGATCTGCTTGAGCCAGTCGTCCAGATGCGCGCGGTCCTTGCTCAGCCCGCGCGGCCACAGCCGGTCGACCAGGACCCGCGCGCCGTCGCTGGATTCCGGGGCGTCGTAGACCCGGCGTACCTGGACTTGGCGTTTGCTCATCGGGGCAGCGGCTCCTTCCGGTGTCAGCGGTTCCCGTCGCCACCCAGCGTCCGCCGGCAGCCGCCGCGACGCAAACGAAGGGGGTATAACCCCAGGGTATGGAACTGCGTCAGCTGCGGTATTTCGTGGCCGTGTTCACCGAGGGGTCGATCAGCCGGGCGGCCGGGTTGCTGCTGATGTCGCAGCCCGCGCTGACCAGGCAGATCCGGGTCCTCGAACGCGAACTCGGGACGCCATTGTTCGACCGGGTGCCGACGGGCGTGCAGGCGACGGTCGCCGGCCGGGCGTTGCACGAGCACGCGCGGCAGCTGCTGCGGCTCGCGGACGCGACACGGGAGGTCACGCGGTCCGCGGCTCCGGTCAAGGAGCAGGTCGAGATCGCGTTGCCGCCCGGGATTCCGCAGGACTGGGTGCTCGCGGCGCTCGCGGAAATCCGCCGTCAAGTGCCGGATGCCGCACTGTCGTTTTTGGACGCCAGCAGCACCGAGCAGCTGCGAATGCTCAGCGAGGGGCGGATCGACATCGGGCTGATCCACCAGAACCCGCCGTCGACGCTGCATGGGCGGTTGTTGTTCGAACATCCCTTCGGCGTCGCGATCCGGCCTGGTCACCAGCTTTTCGGACGCGCGCACTGCCGGCTGCGGGATCTCGACGACGTCCGGGTGCTGGCGCATTCGCGGGCGCAGGTCCCGGCCGGGCACGACCAGATGCTCGCCGCGGCGCACGGGCTTGGAGTGTCGCCGAACTGGCGGCTCGCGCGGTTCAACGAGAACGCGCTGGCCTGCGCGGAGGCGGTCGAGGCGGACGCGGTGCTGCTCAGCCGCCCCAGCGCGAACCGGATGCTGCCCGAGTGGGCCTGGAGCGAACTGGTCGAGCCGGGCGTGCCGCTGACGACGTGGGCGGCGTGCCAGCCGCAGACCCGGCGGATCGTCGGCGCGGTCATGGAGGTGCTGGCGAAGTTTTAGTGTTGCACTGTTACGCAATGCCGTTTTACTATCGTTGGCGTGAGCCCAAGACAGCGCGACGCCGCACTTCGCGAAAGCCTTCTGGCGACGGCCGCCCAGGTGCTGGCCGAGGAAGGCGGTCCAGCCTTGTCGACTCGGCGGCTGGCCCGCGAGCTGGGCGTGTCGACGACAGCGGTCTACACCTACTTCGGCAGCGTCGAGCAGTTGCGCCGGGAGGTGCGACTGGAGGGCTTTCGCCGGCTCGAAGAGACGATGGATTCCCCCGCTGAAGACCCGGTGACCGCCCTCGCCGCAGCGGTGGCGGCGTTTTTCCGGTTCGGGATGGCCGAACCGCATCTGTACCGGGCGATGTTCGTCGACCGTCCGCTGGACGACGACCGTGCGGGCGAGGCCTGTTTCTTGCTGCTGCGGAAGCTTCTCGACCAGGCGGTGGGGTCCGGCCGGTTTCCCGGCGTGCCCGCGGAGCAGACGGAAATGTGCGCGGCTCAGGTGTGGAGCACGCAGCACGGGCTGGCGACGATGGTGCTCAGCGGCGCGTTGCCGGAGGCCGCGGGGCAGGCAGCGCTGGCGGATCTGCTGGTGCGGCTGGCGATCGGGTACGGTGACGCCCCCGACCAGGCGGCCCGGTCAGTGGCGGGAGCACTGGAGTGAAGCGGCGTTTCCTTGGCAGGAAAGCGAATCCCGCGCCGAGACCGCGGATCGACACACCGTCCGGGATCGTCCTGTCCGCGATCCCCTCGGCGGTCCTCGCGCCGCTCAACGCCGTCGCTGGTACCGGAATCGCGGTCGGCGCCGCGGCTGCCCTCGCCGCCGTGCTCGCAGCGGTCCGGATCCGGCGCGGAAATCCGAAGGGACCGGCGTTCGGCGGGCTGGTCGGCGTCGGCATCGCCGGGTTCATCGCGTGGCAGACCGGATCCGGCGGCGGGCTTTTCCTGCCCGACCTCGTCTGGTACCTGCTGGCCGCGCTGGTGCTGGCCGGGTCGATCGTCGTGCGGCGGCCGCTCGTCGGTATCGGCTGGGCGGCGATCGGCCGCGCCGGGACCGAACGCGCCGCGCGCCGCCGGTTCACGGTCGCGACCGCGATCCTCGCCGCGGGCTTTCTCGTCCGGGCGGCGGTGACCGGCCTGCTCAGCCTCGACCCGGCGAACGCCTGGCTGGTCGCGGCCAAAGTCGCGACCGGACTGCCGGGCACGCTGGCCGGGCTGGCGGTCCTCGCCTGGGCACGGCCCCGTCCGGGAGCCCGGCCGGACCGGACTCCCGAACGGGTCCGGTTCAGCCGGTGGCCAGCACCTTCAGCCGGTCGATGCCCGCGCTGAAGTAGTCCTGGTCGAGCGGCGTCGAGGTGTACTGCCAGAAGGTGTAGAAGCCCCAGTTGTACGGCAGCGCGCCCGGCGACGACGAGTACGCCGCCACCCACAGCGGGTTGGTCGAGCTGAAGTCGCCCTTGTTGCCGGTGCACTGGGTCCACCAGCTGGTGGCCGTGTAGATCACCGGCCAGCGCGACGTCTTCGCGTGGTACTCGTCGCTGAACGCCTTGATCCACGACACCATCGCGGACTGGCTCAGCCCGTAGCAGGCGGAGTTGGGTCCCCATTCGATGTCGAGCGTGCCCGGCAGGGTCTTGCCGTCCTTCGACCAGCCGCCGCCGTGCGCGACGAAGTAGTCGGCCTGCGCCGCGCCGCCGGAGAGGTCGGGGCGGCCGTAGTGGTACGCGCCGCGGATCATGCCGACGTTGTACGAACCGTTGTACTGCTGGGTGAAGTCCGGGTTCTGGTAGCCGGTGCCCTCGGTCGCCTTCACGTAGGCGAACCGTTTGCCCTGGTTCCAATAGGACTGCCAGTCGACCGCCCCTTGGTAGCTGCTCACGTCGATGCCCGACGTGGTCGCCTCGACCGACGCCGGCGCGACCCCCGTGCCGCCTCCTTCGTGCGCCCGGATGGAGGCGCCCATCTGGTGGTTGTCCGGAGTCTCGGCCGAGGTGCCCGAAGCCGCGGCAGGTGCGGCCCCAGCGTCCGGCGCGGTCGCCACGAGCAGGGCGGCAGCCGCGGCGAGCACCGCACCGGTCAGGCGGCGGCGCGCCCTCCCGGCGGGTCCCCAGTGGTGAGTGGTCATGACAGGTCCTTTCGGATGCCCTCGCGACGTGCCACCCGATCAGGTGGCACGAGGACCTGATTCTGTTACTAAATGTGATGCACTGTCACTGCTCCAAGTGAACTAATTTCCACTTGACCGGACAACGAGAAAGACATTCTCAGTAGGCCGTTGCGGTCGAGTTCCGCGAAAACGCCGCCGTCCGGCCGCCGCCGCCTTACTCTCCTCGGCCATGTCGAAACCTCGAAGAACCCGGACGATCCTCCAGCTCCTGGTCGTGCTCCTGACCCTGGCCGCGACCGGCACCGCACACGCGAGCGAGCAGACCTTGCTGCACTTCAACCACGGCTACGGCATCCTCGACCGCGAGACCGCCGACGCCATCGAGCATTCGGCCTACCTCAAGGACTTCGCGAACTTCCAGGTCCGCACCACCACGGGCGCGGGCGGCGAAAAATGGACCGGCCGCTACCTGATGGGCCGGGAAACCTACGTGGAACTCTTCGGTGTCGGCGACGTCCCAGGCAAGGACGGCGACCTCGGTTCGGCGGGTCTGGGAGTCTCGGTCGAACACACCGGACAACTGTCCACAGTGGTCCAGCGCCTGCACGACGCGGGGATCACGAACCCGCTGGAATTCCTGCAAACCCGCGACTTCGGCGACGGCAAGCCGGTCCCGTGGTTCAACGGAGTCTTCACCACCGACCAGTACGACACCTTCGGCGCGTGGGGCATGGAATACCGCGAGGAGTACTTCGCGGACCCGCGCAGCAACACCGGCCCGGCGCAATACCCCGGCGACATCAGCCGCAACCGGTACTTGCCGGACGACTACCGCAACCACCAGATGCGCGACGTCACCGGCATCCGCATCGGCATCACCGCACGCGACCTGGGCAACACCCTGCCCCTGCTGCGCGCCGGAGGGATGACCGTACGCCAGTTCCCCACCGGCGCCGTGGCTTTCGACGGCATGACCACCATCCGCTTCGACACGGTAACCGCAGACCAAGTCGGTTTGCGCCAACTCGACCTGGCCCTGAACGGCCCCGCTGGCACGCGGCACGTCGAGCAGCTGGGGCACTCGACTCTCACTGTCGGCCCAGGTGCGCACGCTCGCTGGACCTTCGCTATCCGTAGCTGACCCGTACGTAAGGGGACCCCTGAGGGAATCAGATTCCGTCAGGGTTCCCCTCACGACCGCTACCGAGTTGTGAGGGGCCCCTTCACGGACCGCCCTGCCCCGCCGCCGGGGTGCACCCCAATGTGGCATTGGATGCATGGGACGCACCGAACGCCACATTGGGTGCATCTGACGCACCCAATGCCACATTGGGGTCTTCACCGGAGCGCGGTGTGCGGTGGGTTCGCGGTAACGGTGTTTGTCAGGGCGCGGCGGAGAACCGGCCGACGAGCCGCGCCGGGCGGTTCCCTCGCAGACGTCAGCGGGAGCGGAGAAGCCACGCAGTCGGGCCGATGCTGCGCATCGCCGCAACGAGGCCGCACACCACAGCGACTGAGACGACCTCATCGGGGCGCTAGCCCCACAACCCCGCAGACCCGCAGCCGATGCACCCACCACCGACATCAGCCCCACACCCGCAACCGAAGCGCCCAACCATCGAGACACGAGCCTCACACCCGCAGCCGATGCACCCAACCATCGAGACACGAGCCCCACACCCGCAACCGGTGCACCCCAACGATCGAGGGCACCCAGCCCTCCCCCGCACCCCGATACGAAGCTCTCCTGCGGTTCGGGGGTGCTTGTCAAGGCATCTTTCCCGCCTTGACAAGCACCCCCGAACCGTCAGCACAATCAACCTTCGGGGTGCCCCACGCAACCAAAAGCCGATGTCGCCGCCAGGCGACGAGCAGTCACCCCTCCTCCTCGCCAGACCGCAACACAGCCAACTCAGTCCGCCCCCGAATCCCCAGCTTCGCGTAAATCCGCGTCAAGTGATACTGCACAGTCTTCACCGACAAAAACAACTCCGCAGCCACCTCCCGATTCGACTGCCCCCGAGCCACCATCCGCGCCACCGCTTCCTCCTGCGGCGTCAACGAATCCACCCCGCCCCGCGGCAAATGCACCCCACCAGCCCGCAACTCTCGCTCACACCGAGCCACATACGTAACCGCCCCCAAAGAAGCGAACCCGTCCCGAGCAGCAACCAATTGCGTATCCGCCCGAGCCCGCCGACCCAACCGCCGCAACGTCTGCCCGTAAGCGAACGCGATCCGAGCCTGGTCATACCGCAAGGGCAACCCCGAAATCATCTCCACCGCAGCATCAAACGCCGCCACCGCCCCGACATGATCATTCCGCGCCCCCAGCAACCGCCCCCGCGCGGCAGCAAGCCGAGCCCGAGCCGAAGCATGCTCCCGCTTCCCGGCTGCCCGCTCATGCGGAGCAAGAAAGGCATCCGCCTCGTCAGACCGTCCACTAAGGACCAAGGCATGCGCGTACAGATCATGCCAAGGCCAATGCCCCGGCTCATCCACCGAAGTCGGCAATGACAACCGAGTCAACGGATGCAATGCCCGCAACACTCCGGCAGAATCCGCGGCCGCCTCCGCAACTTGCGCCCGGGCCAGCAAAGCAGGAACCCGCATGATCTCGTAATCCTGCGGCCCGGAAGCACAAGCCAGCAACGCCTCCTCCGCCCGCGCCTGATCCCCGCGCAACGCGTGCACCGCGGCAGAAGTCCAATGCAGCAAAGGCGCGGTAAGCACAATTCCCGTCCGGTCTACCAGCACGAGTGCTTCCCGAACCACCCGCAGAGCGTCGTCCCATTCTCCGCTCAGGAACAACGTCCGCGCCAGCCAAGCCTGCGCCCACAAGGAAATCCGCGCCGAACCGCCCAAATAGCTAGTGGGCACAGCACTTTCCAAATCCACCCGGGCGTCGTCGATCCGATCGGTGAGCAGATTCAGCCATCCCCGCGCCATCACGATCCGCTGCGCCTGCGCACCATGCCGGATCCGCTCAGCCAATTGTGCGTAATCCCGCCGTGCTTGCTTGGCCCGCCCCGAAGCAGCGAGTCCGAGACCCCGGATCGCCGCCGCCTCCACCGCGGCCGGGGTCTCCGGCACGGCCAGCTCTAGAGCGCGATCCGCCCACCGCACGAGGTCCTCCGCCGAGTACCGGCAAAGCGCGTCAAGCACGTACCGCTGACATATCAACGCGGCCGTCTCCGGATCCCGAGAGGCGTTGACGATATCCCAAGCCCGGCTCAGCCGTCCGCCAGCTTCCGCGGCTCGACCCCGCACCACCGCCAGATAACCCAGCACCGCGTCCCGCAGCGGCGTCTCGCGCACGCTCTCGACTTCCGGAGCCAGCGCAGCCGCCCGGAAGACATCGCCAGCACCGATCAGCGCATCGACAGCCCGCGTGATCCGCGCCTGGCGCAGCTCAGCATCCTCGGTAAGCCGCCCGGCGTCGTTGAGCAGCACCGCAGCCGTCCCCCACGCCCCGGCCGCGGCTCGCTCGACCGCCAGCGCGTCGAGCCGATCCGCGACGCTCGCGTCCGGCACCGGGCTGGCCGCGACCAGCAATCGCAAGCTCCGCGCCGGATCCTCGACCAGTTCCGCCGCCCGCCGCTGCAGCTTCGACCGTCGTTCCGGACCCAGTCCGGCGAGCACCGCCGCGCGAACCATCGGATCCGGCGGCCCCACCTCGGCGAGCCCACGCGGAGCGAGTTCGACCAGCCGCGCCGCACACGCCTCGTCCAGCACCGGCAACGGATCGCCGTCGAGATCGGCCAGCGACGCCACCGACCGCACCGCCGCACCAGTGCCAAGCACCGCGGCGGCCGCGACAAACCGTTCCGCCGCAGGGGAAAGCCGCGAGACCCGTTCGCGGACCGAAACGGCGACCGCGGCCGGTGCGGGCAGATTCGGATCGAACCCCGCCCACGTCGTACGCGGAACTTCGGTCAGCAGCTGCACGACATTGCGCGGCCGGCCAAGAGTGTGGCGGCACAATCGTTCAGCCATCGTCGGGTGCAAGGCGATGCCGCGCGCCGAGGCCAATTCGGACACTTCCGCGGCGTCAAGCGGCGGAACGCGCACCTCGTCGCCGGACATCCGGGCAAGCAGCTCCAGAACGTCCGCACGAGCGCGAGAATCGCCGGTCGCGACAGTGAGCAGGACCGTCGCCCGCGTCGCCGGATGGTGTCGCAGCAACGACGACAGCGTCCGCACGGAGTCCACATCGGCCAGTTGCGCGTCGTCGATCACCACCAACGTCCCGGGCACCAGCTCCGCCGCGATCCGTCCGGCAAGCGGCAGCGGCCCGCCGTCGGTCGACAGGTCCGGGAACAGCTGCCGCAGTACGGCGAACGCGCTGTCGCTCTCCCATTCGGCCGCGGTCGCCTGGAGCACCGGTCCGGGGAACGCGTCGGCGGCGCGCCGCGCCAGCGTGGTGCGCCCGGACCCGGCCGGACCGCACAGCAGCACCGCGCGTCCTGCCCGGGACAGCAGGCCGGCCAGCTCCTCCGCCGCGGTCGTCACGGTCCTCCCCGCTTCGCCGAATCCCTCCGTCAGCCGGGATCGCCCCCGGCCACGGGCAGGACGGTGCCGGTGACGTACGAGGCCTCGTCCGAGGCCAGGAACGCGATCGCCGCGGCCTGCTCGTCCAGGGTGCCGTACCGCTTGAGCAATGACGACCCGACAGTCTGGTCGATGTGCGCCTGGAACCACTCCCGTTCCTGGTCAGTGGCCGGATCGGGGCCGCCGCGCGGAATCCGCCGCGGCGGGGCTTCGGTGCCGCCCGGCGCGGTCGCGACCACGCGGATGCCCGCGTCGGCGTATTCGAACGCCAGCGACGCGGTCAGCGCGTTGATCCCGCCCTTCGCCGCCGAATACGGGATCCGGTGGATGCCCCGGGTGGCCGCCGACGACACGTTCACGATCACCCCGCCGCCCCGCTGCGCCATCGACGGCAGCGCGGCCCGGCAGGAGAACAGCGTGGTCAGCAAGGACCGGCGCAGTTCGGCCTCGATCTCGTCCGGGCCGAACTCGGTGAACGGCTTGAACCGCAGCGCGCCGCCGACGTTGTTCACCAGCACGTCGATCCGGCCGAACCGAGCCAGCGCGGCTTCCACGACCGCCTGCGCGCCGGCCCAGGTCTCCAGGTCGGCGACCACCGCGGCGGCTTCGGGAAGCTCGTCAGCAAGGCCGCTGACCAGGCCGGACCGGTCGGCGAGCACCAGCGCGCCGCCCTCCGCGGCGATCCGCCGGGCGGTCGCCTCGCCGATCCCCTGCGCGGCCCCGGTGACCACCACGACCTTGCCCGCGAACCGCCCCGGCGACAGGAATTTCGGTCCCGCCGCCGCGCCGCCCATCGCCCGCCGGGTGGTGACCTTCGACCGTTCCGCGTGCTCGGCGACCAGCCGTCGCGCGGTCGCCCGGTCCCCGGATTCGAACGCGGCGACCAGGTCCAGGTGGTCTTGCGTGCATCGCGGATGGCACCAGGTCGCGTTGCGCAGCGTCTCGGCCATGTGCCCCTTCACGCCGAGCGCCTGATATGCCTGCAGCAGGTGCTCGTTGCCGGTGAGCGTGAACAGGTAGTCGTGGAACGCCGCGTTGGTTTCGGTGTAGGCGGCAGCGTCCAGGAACCGGTCGCCGTCCACATAGGGCACGGTCGACTCGGCGAGCAGCCGGTACCCGGCGAGCTGGCCCGAGGTCAGCCGTCCGATGGTCAGTTCGAGCGCACCCAGCTCGAGGGCTTGCCTGGCCTCGAAAACGGCGTCCGATTCGTGCACCGAGGGGTGCTCCTCGCCGATTTCGTACTCGCCCGGCGTTTCGTCGGCCGCGGGCAGCATTTCCTGGCCCGCGATCGTGCGCGCGACCCGCGCTTCTTCCGCAGCGGACAACACCGCTCCGGCCCGCAGCGGGGCCAATTCGACCTCCGGGAACAGCTCCTGCCCGGCCAGTGCGCGGCCCGCGACGAACTCCAGCTCCGGTTCAGGTTCCGGCAGTGCCGTGGCAACCGGCTCGACTGGGATCTCAGGCGCTCGAACTGGTGCCGCCAGCGCGAACTTCTCGTAGTAGAACCCGGTCGGCTCGAACCCGGCGGACGCGAAATGCCCGCGCACCGCCTCCACCATCGGCGGCGGGCCGCACAAGTACACCGCGACATCCCCGCCGTGCAGGTGTTCGTCCCGGATCAGCGTGGTCACGTAACCCTTGTTCGGCGCGGCGCTCCCCGGATCCGACACGCAGTAGTCCCAGGTCAGGCCCGGAACCTCGGCGGCGAGCTTGTCCAGCGTCGCCGTCTCGACCAGGTCGTCGTCGGTGCTGACGCCGTACACGAGATGCGCCGGCCGAGCCACGCCGGAATCGCGCATAGTACGCACAATGGACAGAATCGGCGCGAGCCCGGTGCCTCCGGCCAGCAGCAGCACCGGCCGGTCCGTCTCGCGCAGGAAGAAACTCCCGTGCGGGCCGGTGAAGGTCAATTCGTCGCCGGATTTCGCCCGCCCGGTCAGGTAATCCGACATGACGCCGCCCGGCGTGAGCTTCACCAGAAAGGTCAGCCGCTTGTCGTCCGGCGCGTTGCTGAACGAATACGACCGCGTCACCTCGGTCCCCGGGACAGTGATGTTCACGTACTGGCCCGGCAGAAACGCGAGCCGGTCCCGATCGCTGATCTCGACGGTCAGCGACATCGTCGTCGGCGAAAGCCGTTCCAGCGCGACGAGAGTTCCGTGATGCTCGGCGGCCTGCGTCTTCGCGACCGCCGACGTGCTCGCGATCTGCAGCACCAGATCGGACTTCGGCTTCATGCTGCACGGCAGGACATAGCCGCGCTCCGCCTCGTCCGCGCTCAACGCGTCTTCGAGATAAGACCCGCCCTCGTACTCCCCCGATTCGCAGAACGCCTTGCAGGTTCCGCACGCGCCGTCGCGGCAGTCGAGCGGAATGTTGATGCGCTGCCGGTACGACGCGTCCGCGACCGTCTGGTCCGCCGCACAGGTGACGAAGCGCGTGACGCCGTCCTCAAAGGACAGAGCGATCCGGTGGTTCATGACCGCCTCCGCTCAGAAGTGGTACACGTCGACGACGTGGTGGATGTAATCGTTCTTGAGCACCACGGTCTTCCGCCGGATCAGCGGCGACGGACCGGAGAAATCGACGGTGTAGAACGAAGTCCCGTAATACGGGTCGACCGTGTTGTAGCGGAAATACATCGTGTGCCAGTTGAACCGCACGTCCACCAGATCGCCGTGCCGCTCGATCAGTTCGACGTTCGTGATGTTGTGGCTCGTCCGCGGTTCCGGAAGGGACGTCGCGCTCGAGCGTTCGGTGCGGATCCGGAACACCCGGTCCTCGAGCCCGCCCTTGTTCGGGTAGTAGATCAGCGAAATGTCGCGCTGCGGGTCCTCGGTGAGCAGATCGTCGTCGCCCCAGGAAGGCATCCAGTACACGACGTCGTCGGCGTAGCAGTCCAGCCACTTCTCGAACTCGCGGTCGTCCAGGTACCGTGCCTCGCGGTAGAGGAACTGTTCGACGTCGTGCTGGGTGATGGTCTTCTCGGCGGCGGCGGTCATCGGGCTTCTCCTCGAACGGCCTGCTCGCGGGCGATCGCCGCGCGCATGGTTTCCTGCCAATACCCGTGCTGCACCGGATAAAGGCCCTCGTCCTCGTTCTTCTGCCCGGCCGACACGACCCCGTCCAGCCCGAGCGACGACGCGACCTCGTCCGGTCCGGTGAGCCAGTGCTGCGCGCCGCGGCTCATGTCGTTCCACGGCGCGGCCGTCGCGCGGAAGGTGAGCTGGCAGGACCGGAATTCCTCCAGGTCGTCCGGCGTCGCCATGCCCGAGGCGTTGAAGAAGTCCTCGTACTGCCGGATCCGCCACGCCCGCGATTCGGCGCTCTCGCCCTTCGGTGCGATGCAGTAAATGGTGACCTCGGTCTTGTCCGGCGCGATCGGGCGGAAATGCCGGATCTGCGTCGAGAACTGGTCCATCAGGTACACGTTGGGATACACGCACAGGTTCCGGGACCCGCGCACCATGAACTCGCCCTTGGCGTCGCCGTAGCGCTCCTTCAGCTCCGCCATCCGCGGCCACAGCGGCCGGTCCTGCGGGTTGCCCGCCCAGGTCCACAGGCACAGGTGCCCGTGCGGGAACGACCAGTAGCCGCCGCCGGACTTGCCCCACGACCCGGCGTCGAGGGTCTTGGTGTCGTTCGCCGATTCGCCGGTGTTGCGCCGGGCCGTGGTGGCCGCGTAATTCCAGTGCGTCGCGGTGACGTGGTAGCCGTCCGCGCCGTTTTCCGCCTGGACCTTCCAGTTGCCGTCGTAGGTATACGTGGAGGCCCCGCGCAGTACTTCAAGCCCCTCCGGCGACTGGTCCACGAGCATGTCGATCACCTTCGTGGCGTCGCCGAGATGCTCGGTCAGCGGCAGCACGTCCGGGTTGAGGCTGCCGAACAGGAACCCGCGGTAGGACTCGAAGCGGGCGACCTTCGTCAGGTCGTGCGAACCGCCGGTGTCGAACGACTCCGGGTAGCCGGCGCCGTCCGGGTCCTTGACCTTGAGCAGCTTGCCGTCGTTGCGGAAAGTCCAGCCGTGGAACGGGCAGGTCAGCGTCGGCCGGTTGTCGCGTTTGCGCCGGCAGATCATCGCGCCGCGGTGCGCGCAGGCGTTGATCAGGCAGTGCAGCTCGCCTGCCTTGTCGCGGGTGACGACGACGGGCTGGCGGCCGATCGTGGTGGTGAAGTAGTCGCCGGGGTTCGGCAGCTGGCTCTCGTGCGCGAGGTAGATCCAGTTGCCCTCGAAGATGTGCTTCATCTCGAGTTCGAAGATCTCCTCGTCGGTGAAGATCCGGCGGTTCGCGCGGTAGACGCCCGCCTCCGGGTCCTCCACCACCGCGTCCGCGACTACGGAAGCGGCGTGGTCCAGCGTCTCGGTCATGACTCCTCCAACGGGCCTCTGATCTGCACTGATCGGCTCCTGAGCAGGGCGTTTACCGCACTGTGCCAGCCCGTGGCCGCCGCCACACCAGGGCAAGACCCAGTCCTGACCTAGGGTGTGATTATTCGATTCCGTTTATCAATCGCACGTAAATCGCTCCTTGTCTTCACTCAATGCCGGAACTTACGGTGAGCGGGACCACGCGAGGAGCCGGTGAGGAGGCAGCCCGATGGAACTGCGCCACCTGCGGTACTTCGCCGCCGTCGCCGAGACCTGCCACTTCGGCCGCGCCGCCGAACGCCTGCACCTCGCCCAGCCCGCGCTTTCCCACGCGATCCGGCAGCTGGAGGACGAGCTCGGCGTCGCCCTGCTCAGCCGCACGACGCGGCAGGTGCAGGTCACCCCGGCGGGCCGGTTCTTCCTGGCCGAGGCCCAGCGGATCCTGGACGCCGTCGAGGCGGGCGCGCGCGGAGCCCGGCGCATCGCCGACGGCCGCCGCGGCCTCGCCCGGATCGGCTTCACCGGCACCGCCGCGCTGTCGCACCTGCCGCAGGTCGCCCGCGCGCTGCAGCACCGGCTGCCCGAGGTCGAACTCGAGGTGCACGCCGACCTGCTCACCGGCGAGCAGTGCGAACAGCTGCGCGACGGCACCCTCGACATCGGCGTGCTGCGTCCGCCGGTCACCGGCGGAGACCTCGACCTGCGCATCGTCGAGACCGAGCCGCTCGTGCTCGCCGTCCCGGCCGACCACCGGCTCGCGGTGGAACCGGTCGTGGCGATGAGCGATCTGCGCGCCGAAGCTTTCGTCACCTATCCGGCCAGCTATTCCGTCGTCAACGAAGCGGTCCTGCGCAGTTGCCGCGACGCCGGATTCACCCCGCAACGCGAGCACGAAGCGGCCGGCACCGCGGTGCTGCTCGCGCTCGTCGCCGGCGGTCTCGGCGTCGGCGTCGTCCCCGCGTCCGCGCGGGCGCTGCCGCTGGCCGGGGTCGTGTTCCGCGACCTCGCCGGGGCGGCCACCGTCCAGCTCGCGCTCGCCTGGCACCGCGACCGGGCCTCGGCACTGGTCCCGGCCGTGCTCGACGCGCTCGGCGAGCTGTTCCCCGTCGAAGTGCCCGTGTCAGGGAGGACACGATGAAGATCACCCGGGTGGAGGCGATCCCGTTCGCCATCCCCTACCGCAAACCGCTGCGTTTCGCTTCCGGCGAAGTGCACACGGCCGAGCACGTGCTGGTCCGCGTGCACACCGACGACGGCGTGGTCGGCGTTGCCGAGGCACCGCCCCGGCCGTTCACCTACGGCGAGACGCAAGCCGGGATCGTGGCCGTCATCGAGACCGTGTTCGCCCCTCAGGTAGTGGGCCTGAGCCTGCTCGAACGCGAGACCGTGCACGCGCGGCTCGGGCGCACGGTCGGCAACCCGGCCGCGAAGTCCGCTGTGGACATGGCGATCTGGGACGCGCTCGGGCAAAGCCTCGACGTCTCGGTCACCGAACTGCTCGGCGGCTACACCGATCGCATGAAGGTGTCGCACATGCTCGGCTTCGACGAGCCTGCCGCGATGGTCGCCGAGGCGGAACGGATTCGCGACAGCTACGGCATCACGACGTTCAAGGTGAAGGTCGGCCGTCGTCCGGTTTCCCTTGACACCGCGGTCGTTCGCGCGTTGCGGGAGCGCTTCGGCGCCGAGGTCGACCTGTACGTGGACGGCAACCGGGGCTGGACGGCCGCGGAATCCGCCCGCGCGATGCGGGAAATGGCCGACCTCGACCTGCTGTACGCCGAGGAACTGTGCCCCGCCGACGACGTGCTCGGCCGCCGCTGGCTCGTGTCGCAATTGGACGTTCCGTTCATCGCCGACGAATCCGCCGTGACCCCGGCCGACGTGACCCGCGAGATCCTCGGCGGGTCGGCCACCGCGATCAGCATCAAGACCGCCCGCACCGGCTTCACGCGTTCGCAGCGCACGCACCACCTCGCGGAGGGCCTCGGGCTGGAAGTCGTGATGGGCAACCAGATCGACGGCCAGATCGGTTCACTGTGCACTGTCGCGTTCGGATCGGCGTACGAGCTGACGTCGCGCCGTCCCGGCGAACTGTCCAACTTCCTCGACATGACCGACGACCTGCTCGCCGAACCGCTGTGCATCGCGGACGGCGAACTGGTCATCCGCCCCGGCGCCGGCCTCGGCGCCGCACTCGACCCCGGCAAGCTCCGGCACTACCGGCAAGACCGCTGAGCCGGAAACCCCCGATGGATCAAGGAGGATTCATGACTGCCACGCATTCCCCCACCGCCGCCGCGTCCGGAGCCAACGCCACCGAACGGTTCAAGAGCGACAAGCTCGCCGGCGTCGCGGGCACCCCGAAGGAACGGGTGAGCCTGCTCGCCCGCGAGGTGCTGGAGGCCGTGCACGCGACCATCCGCAAGCACAAGGTGACCTACGAGGAGTACAACGCCCTCAAATCGTGGCTGATCAGCGTCGGCGAGGACGGCGAATGGCCGCTGTTCCTGGACGTCTGGGTCGAGCACGTCGTCGAGGACGTCGCCACCGAGCACCGCCAGGGCAACAAGGGCACCATCGAAGGCCCCTACTACGTGCCGGACGCCCCCGAGCAGGGCGCCCGCGGTTCGGTCCCGACGCGGGACAACGAGCCGGGCACGCCGCTCACCTGGACCGGACAGGTCACCTCCACCACCGGCGCGGCACTGGCAGGCGCGAAGGTCGAACTGTGGCACGCGGACGCAGACGGACTGTACTCGCAGTTCGCGCCGGACATCCCGGAGTGGAACCTGCGCGGCACCTTCACCGCCGACGACGAGGGCCGCTTCGAAATCCGCACCGTGCGGCCCGCGCCGTACCAGATCCCGACCGACGGCGCCTGCGGCAAGCTGATCGCGGCGGCGGGCTGGCACGCCTGGCGTCCGGCGCACCTGCACGTCAAGGTGTCCGCGCCGGGCCACGAACTGCTCACCGCGCAGCTGTACTTCCCGGGCGACGAGCACAACGACGACGACATCGCGTCCGCGGTGAAGCCGGAGCTGCTGCTCGACCCGAAGCCCGCGGACAACGGCGAGACGATCGAGTACAACTTCGTCCTCGACCCGGCCTGATTCGATCGGAGAACCATGCTTTACCACGTGCGGATGGACGTCCGCATTCCCCCGGACCTGGACCCGGCGGTCCGCGACGCCCTCATCGCGCGCGAGAAGGAGTACAGCCAGCAGCTGCAGCGCAGCGGGAAATGGCCGCACATCTGGCGGATCGCCGGGGAGTACGCGAACTACTCGGTGCTGGACGTCGCCGACCACGACGAGCTGCACCAGATCCTGTCGAACCTGCCGCTGTTCCCGTACATGGACATCCAGGTGACCGCACTCGCGCGGCATCCGTCCAAGGTGGACTGACTCACTCGCCGACCGTCACCACCCGGTCCGCGTGCCCGGCCAGCAGCGGATCGTGGGACGCCACCACCACCGCCGTCCCGCGATCCGCTGCCCGGCGCAAAGCCGTCAGCACCATCTCGGCGTGCGCACGGTCCTGATGCGACGTCGGCTCGTCCGCCAGCAGCACCAGCGGTCCCGCCGCCAAAGCCCGCGCCACCGCGCCCCGTTGCTGTTCCCCGCGCGAAACCTCGCTCGGCAACCGATCCGCCAGCTTCGCGAGGTCCAAGGTTTCCAGCAGTTTCGACTGATCCGGCGGCTCCACCGCGGTCCGCGCGGCGAACGCGAGGTTGTCGGAGACCGTCAACTCCTCGAACAGCGCGATCGACTGCGGCACGAAAGCCAGCGCGTGCCAGGGCTGTTCCGAAACCGGCAGGTCCGGCATCGGCGGATGCGCGGTGACGGTCCCGCTGTCCGGCTTGTCCCAGCCGCCCGCGATCATCAGCAGCGTGCTTTTCCCCGAGCCCGACGGACCGGTCAGCGCGACCAGTTCGCCCGCCGCCAGCTCCAGGCTCGTGTGCCGCAGCACCGGCATCCCGCCGTGCGAACGGCTTACGTCGGACACGCTGAGCAGCGCACTCACCGGACTCTCCCGTCCACCAGCTCCACCACATCATCCGCCGCCTCGGCCAGCACCGGGTCGTGCGTCGCGACCACCACGGTCTGCCCCGACTCCGCCAGCGCGCGAAAAGCCTCCGCCACCAACCCGGCCGACGAACGGTCCAACTGCGCAGTCGGCTCGTCCGCCAGCACCGCATCCGGGTCACCAACCGCAGCGAAGGCCAGCGCGGTCCGTTGCTGCTCACCGCCGGAAAGCTGACGCGGACGGTGGCCGCGGCGGTGGTCCAGACCCAGCCGCTCCAGCAAGGCCAGGGAAAGTCCCGTGCCGCGCATTTTCGCGGCCAGCTCCAGATGTTCTTGCACGGTAAGGTAATCCAGCAGGTTGTCGACGGGATTCTGGAAGACGTAACCGATCCGCCGTCGCCGCACCGCCCGGCGCGCTCGCGCGGACAACGCGGTGACGTCGGTGCCGCCGACCTCTACCCGGCCCTCGTCCGGTCGTTCCAGGCACGCCAAGAGACGCAGCAAGGTCGATTTGCCGGAGCCAGAGGGGCCGACCAGCGCGGTGATCCGGCCGTGTGCGGCGGCGATCGACACCTCGTGCAGAGCGGTCAGCGAGCGACCGGCGGTGCGATAGCTGTGCGTCAATCCGGTACCCCGGACCGCATCAGGCAGTGTCACGCAACACCTCCGAAGGCAGTGCCCGCGCGGCCGCGCGTTGGGCCGCATAAGTAACGACAAGCGCGACGACCACCGCCGCGAGCAGCAATTGCCCACCCGGTCCCCACGGCACCGGGATCACTGTGCCGGGCGGCGTCGCCGGATCGAGGTCGTAACCCTCGTAAGTCACCGAGACCGCGACGGCCGCGAACCCGACGCCCAAAGCGAATCCGGCCGCCAGCAACCCGCCGACCTCGTACGCGAGCGCTCGCCAATGCGCGCCCGAGGTGATGCCCATCCGTCGCAAGAGGACATACGCTCCGCGCCGCGCGCGAGCCCGGGCGTTGAGATACAACAACAGTCCAATTAGGACTACCACACCGACCAAAGCGGACACTGCGGTCAAGAACGCGAAGGTGTAAGTGACTCCGCCGTACACGCCGTGCGCGGTGACGTCGGTCGCGCGGCTCACTGTCCCGGCCGGAACCCCGGCTTTGCCCAGTTCCGGCAGCACTTGCGCTGGATCGCCGCGCGCCCACAGCTCGCGGTGCACGCTCTCTCCGGCGAACTTGGCGAGAATGTCCTTGCGCAGCAGCAGTTCCGGGAACCCGGCGCTCTTCCCGGGCAGCTGCGCCACCGTGATGACGCGCAACGGCAGGTCTTTGCCGCCGATGCTCAGCGTCGCCTGCGCGGGTGCGTCCGGGACCCCGGCGATGATGCCGACCGCATTGTCGCCGGACAGTTCGTCCAGCAGCTCCGGCAGGGTCGGCCCGCTGAGGTGGTCGTCCCAGAACGCGGCTGAGCCGAACGTCGCCGGGTCGACGCCGAGCACGTTCACCGTCTTGCTGCCCAGGTACGCCGAGTCGTAGCGGTCGACCAGCGCGGCTTGCCCGGCGAGGCCGGGCGGGATCGCGGCGGGGCCGGTCAGATGCACCACGACGTCCGAGCCGACCACGAGCTGACCCTCGTCGGCGAGCGTGCGCTGGACGGAACTGGTGACGGTGGTGGCGAAAATCGACAGCGCCACCGGTACCGCGGTCGCCCCGACCAGCACGGCTGCCGCTGCGGGGGCCGAAGCCAGCCGCCGCCAGGCCAGGAACGCCACCGCGCGTTCCCGCCGCACCGCACGCACGCGCGGCAGGGTCAGCCGCACGATCCGGGTCACCAGCATCGCCAGGCCCAGCACCAGCAGCAACGGCACGACGATCAGCCGCGGCGGGATCCGCGCGACCGAGCCCGCCTGGCCGAGCCCGGTCTGCGTGCCGTCGCCGAGCGCGAAGTAGCAGACCACGGCGGCGACCAGCGGGAGGATTTCCCACGGCAGATGCCGGATCCGCGACGTGCGCGCGTCGAACATCGCCCGCGTGCGCAAGACGACCGACCCGGCGATCCCGGCGAGCGTCGCCAGGAACGCCACCGCCGCGCCGCCGATCGAAAAGCCGAGTGCGGACGACGTCACCAGCGGGCTCGGCCCCAGCGCGCTCACCAGCCCGCGCGCGGCGAACCAGCCGCCGACCGTGCCGAGCAGTGCGATGGAACCCAGCTCCAGCAACGCTTTCCCGGCCAGCGCACCCGGGCCCGCCCCGCGCGCGGACAGCACCGCGAGCTCGGCCCGGCGGCGTTCGACCCAGAACGACCCGACCGTCGCCGAAATGACCAGCCCGGTCAGCGACCCGGCGACGCCGATCGGCACGACCGTCGCGGCGAGCGAGGATTCGACCTGGTCCGCGCGGTCCGCGATGGCGCCCAGCGACGACGTGAACTGCATCCGGCCGCGCTGCGCGAACAGTTCGGGAGTGTTTTCGGTGCGCTCGCGCACCCGTTCCAGCCCGGCGATCGTGTCGGGCGCGTTCGCGGTGGTCAGCCCGTTCTGGTCGACCGAGGCTTCGAGCATGCTGCCGACGCCCGAATCGGCCGGGGTCAGCCCGAACAGCGCGTCCCGCGACACGAATCCCACCGGGAAGACCGGAGCCTCGCTCAGCGGATTCGGCCGGTACAGCGGCTGCAGATGGCACCAGAACGGCTGGTCGGGCAGCTCGCGCAGGTCGCGGTACACCGCGGCGACCGGCATCGTCGCCACCGGCGCTCCCGGGGGCACCCCGGTCCGCGGGCTCCAGCCGCCCTGGATCGCCACCTGGTCGCCCGCGTGCAGCCCGCGCGCCTGCGCGAACTGGCTCGGCACCCAGATCCCCTGGCCCTTGCCGCCCTCCAGCACCTGCAGGTGCGCGGCGAAATCGTCCTGGGCGACCAGCCACATCGCGGACTGCTCGGGGTTCGGCGAGCCCGGCCGGACCGGGTTGACCTTCGCGCTGCTGGTCAGCGTCGACCGCACGCCGGACAGCCGCGGCACCTCGCGAGCCGCGTCCCGGGCGACGGCGAGCCGGGCGTCGTCGAGCGCCTTCCCGGTCGGTCCGGTCGCGCCCGGGTACGGCTGGGACATCGGCAGCCCGCCGGACCACTCCGCGCCGACCGCCCACTGGCACGCCCGGCTCATCTGGTCGTGCAGCGTCGCGTTCCCTGCCGACGACAGGAACAACGCCACTGCCGCGGCGGGCAACGCGACGAGCACCGCCGCCGCGATCGCCGCCACGACGACCGCTGGTTGCCGCCACCCCGTTTTCGGCGCCCGCGTCCACGGCGTCGCCCCCCACCCGCGCATCTGCCGAGTCTGCCACGATCTCGACCCCGGCGGGTGCCGGTCGATGCGCACAGAGCGCGTTTTCCCGAGTACAGAACGCTTACTTCGCCTGCCAGACCGGCGCGCGCTTCTCGACGAACGCCAGGGTTCCCTCGCGGACGTCCTCGCTCGTCATGACCCCGACGGCGTTCTCCCGAGTGTTGTCCCAGTCGCTGTCGTCGGACGCGATCGCACCGTCCACAATGCCCAGTGCAACGCGTTTGCTGGCCTGCACCGCGAGCGGCGCGTTCGCGGCGATCTTCTCCGCCAGCGCCAGCGCCTCGGTCAGCACGTCGGCGTCCGGGACGACGTGGTTCACCAGCCCCAGCGCCGCCGCGCGGGCGGCGTCCAGGGGTTCGCCGGTGAACATCATCTCCATCGCGATCTTCTGCGGGATCTGCCGCGGCAGCCGGAACACCCCGCCCGCCGCGGCGAACAGGCCGCGTTTCACCTCGGGCAGCCCGAATTTCGCCGATTCGGCCGCCACCACCAGGTCGCTGGCCAGCGCGAGTTCGGTGCCGCCGCCGAGGGCGAATCCGTTCACCGCGGCGATCGTCGGCTTGGAAATCGGGTGCCGCACGTAGCCGGCGAAGCCCCACTCCTCGTGCCCGGGCGCGGCGAGCGATTCGCCCCGCGACACGGCTTTCAGGTCGGCGCCGGCGCAGAACGCGCGCTCCCCGGCGCCGGTCAGCACGACGACGCGCGTTTCCGGGTCCTGTTCGGCCCGGTCCAGCGCGGTGCCGACGAGTTCGCTCAGCTCGGCGTTGACCGCGTTCATCGCGTGCGGCCGGTTGAGCGTGACGACCAGGACGTGTCCGCGCTGTTCGACAAGCGCGGCCGGGGCGTCAGCGGGCATGACCGTCCTCCTCCGCCGGTGCGAAGACCGGCACCTTCTCGTGGTCAGATTCGGGACCGGAGGGCACGAACGCTGCCCGCACCGGCAGCTGCCAGAGGTCCGCGTCCGGGTCGGCGTCGAGCCGGCACCACCACCACGGTCCCTCGGCCAGCTCCACGATGCCGACGACCACGCGCTCCGGCTCGCCGCCGTCGCGCGCCCGCTTGTGCACCACCGACCACGACACCACCGTGCCGGTTCCGGCGGCGGCCGTCCACTCCAGATCGTCGTCGGGGTCCGGAACCGTGCGCGGGTCCAGGTACTCGCCGGTGCCGCGCCGCCGCAGCAGCCGGAACTCGCCGACCGCAGTGCCGTCGAAGAACGCCGCGGACTCCTCGTCGCGGGCGACTGGGTTGATCCGCACTGTCATGCCTCCGTTCCGAGCACGAGCGTGCTGTGGTGGTCCAGAATGCCGCCGTTGCCCGAAACCAGCACGGTGTCGTGCTTCGGCACCTGGCGTTCGCCGCCCTGGCCGCGGGCCTGGATGATCGCCTCGGACAGCGGCGTCATGCCCCACAGGTAGTAGGACGACAGCTGGCCGCCGCCAGTGTTGACCGCGAGCTTGCCGTCCGGGCCGAGCATGCCCGGCGTCGCGACGAACTCGCCGCCTTCGCCCTTGCCGCAGAACCCGTAGTCCTCCAGCGTGAGCAGCGCGGTGAAGGTGTAGCAGTCGTAGATCTCGGCGACGTCGATGTCCTCGATGGTCACTCCGGCCATCTCCATCGCCGCCGGGCCGGACTGCGCCGCACCGCTCACGAGACCGAGGTTGTCGTTGCGGCGGAAGGAATTGCCCGGGTGCGCTTGTCCCCAGCCCAGCACCTGCACCGCGGGCTGGGCGAGTTCTTTCGCCCGCTCGGCGGACGTCACGATCACCGCCGCACCGCCGTTCGACACCAGGCAGCAGTCCAGCAGGTGGAACGGTTCCGCGATGAACCGCGACGCTTGATGATCCGCCAGGGTGATCGGATCCCGCAGCTGTGCCAGCGGGTTCTTCGCCGCCCACGCGCGCTGCGCGACCGCGATCGCGCCGAGTTGTTCGCTCGTGGTGCCGTAAGTCTTCATGTGCCGTCGCGCGGCGAGGGCGTAGAACGAGTTCGGCCCGGCGAAACCGCTGGAGCCCAGCAGGCTTCCCCAGCCGGTCGGGGTCGTGCGCCGTCCGCCGTAGGCCGCGCCGGTCGCTTTTCCCTCCTTGAGCGGCGCGTCGGCGAAGACGCAGGCCACGGTGTCGGCCATGCCCGCTTCGACGGCCATCGCGGCGTACTGCACCATCGCGCCCGCCGTCGAGCCGAACGCCTGCATCTGGGTGAACAGGCGCAGGTCGCGCAGTCCCAAGTCGACTTGCAGGCTGAGGTCCACGCCGGGCGTCGTGCCGGCGGACACCAGCAGCCCGTCGATGTCGGACAGCCCGATCCCGGCGTCCGCGGCTGCCCGCCGGACGGCCTGCGCGGCGAACTGCCGCGCGCTCGGACCGTAGACTTTCCCCAGCTCAGTGAGCCCGAGACCGGCGATTGCCGCCCTCCGGCGCGCCGGGGTCTCCCGCCTGCTCGTCATCATCGCACTCCGTTCCCGACCGGTGGTCGCACCTCCACGTTCGCATCCCGCTGACGCGGCGTAAACGACCGGTCGGGACACCGGCAGATGTGCGCCCGCGACACGTGCGCCGATGTCGCTCCCGGAAACCTGCCGGTGTCGGAATCCGTGATGTACATCGCGGATTTCCGCGCCCAGCATGGGAATCGAGACCCGACGACGGGAAAGGCGGTCCGGCGATGGCGATCAGCGCCGCGGAAACCGAACAGCTGCGGGAGGCGGTGCGCGACCTGCTCGCGGACCGCTGCACGGAGTCCGACGTACGCCGCGTGATGGCGAGCGACTCCGGTTACGACCCGCAACTGTGGAAACAACTGGCCGAACTGGGATTGCCCGGCCTGCTGATCGCGACGGAATACGGCGGAGTCGGCCTGGGCGCGGAAGAACTCGAAGCGGTGTCGGAGGAAATCGGGGCGGCGCTGCTGCCGTCGCCGTTCCTGTCCAGCGCGGTGCTGACCTCGACGCTCATCGACGCCGCCGGGTCCGAAGAGGACAAACGCCGTCTGCTACCCGCACTGGCCGACGGATCCTCGATTGGGACCGTCGCCGTCAGCGCCACCTGGACGCCCGAAAGCGTTGCGGTGCAAGCAAACGGAACTCTCACCGGGACCACGCCCTATGTGACCTTCGGCCAGGTTGCCGACGTCATTCTCGTGGTGGCTCGCACCGGCGACGACATCGGCATCTTCGAGGTCGCACCCGACGCGTCGGGTTTCACTCGCACCGCGGAGTCGGTATTCGACCCGACCGTGCGGCTGTCCCAGTTCACCTTCGCTGATACACCAGCGCGACGAATTGGTACTGCAGGCTGGGAAGCCGTGCAAAAAGCCTTGGACGTCAGCGTGATCGCACTCGCCGGAGAACAAGCAGGCGGTGCCCGGCAGATTTTCGAAACGACCGTCGACTACCTCAAAACCCGCGTCCAGTTCGGCCGCGCGATCGGCAGTTTCCAGGCGATGAAGCACCTCGCGGCGGACCGGCTCCTGGACGTCGAATCCGCGACGTCGGCCGCCCGGCACGCCGCGGCCGACGGCAGTCCCGGCGCGATCGCGCTCGCCGGGTTCGCCTGCGCGGAAGCGTACGAAACCGTTGCTCTGTCGGCGATCCAGATGCACGGCGGGGTCGGCTTCACCTGGGAACACCCGGCGCACCTGTACCTGCGCCGCGCCCGCTCCGGCGCACAGCTGTTCGGCGGCTCGCGGCTGCACCGGGAGCGCTACCTCGTCTCGAAGGGGGCCTGACCATGATCACCGTCGATCAACTCCGCGAAGAAGTCCGCGCGTGGCTCGCCGCCGAATGGACCGGGCTCGCCCCGGCCGAGGATCGCTGGAGCACCACCCCGGAACGCGTCGCGTGGCTGGAAAAGGTCGTCGCCGCCGGATACGCCGTGCCGACCTGGCCGGTCGAATGGTCCGGCCGCGCCTACCCGGCCGAGCTAGCCGACGTGATCGCGGCGGAGTTCGACGCCGTCGACGCACCCGGCGCCCGCCAGGACAAATACAGCATCCCGGCCAACACCGTCCTCGCGTTCGGCACCGAAAAACTCAAGAACGACCTGCTGCACGACGTCCTCACCGAACGCTCTCGGACCTGCCTGTTCTACAGCGAACCCGGCGCGGGCTCGGACCTCGCCGGCGTGCGCACCACCGCGGTCCGCGACGGCGACCGCTGGATCGTCAACGGCCAGAAAGTCTGGACGTCCGGCGCGAAAACCGCGGACTACGCGCTGCTGATCGCGCGGACCGACTGGGACGTCCCGAAGCACAAGGGCCTGAGCTACTTCGTCGTGCCGATGCACCAGCCCGGCGTCGACATCCGGCCGCTGGTGCAGATCACCGGCGAAGCGCACTTCAACGAGGTCTTCCTGACCGACGTCGAAATCCCGGCGGACTACCTGGTCGGCGAAGAGGGCAAGGGCTGGCGCGTGCTGCAGACCGCGCTCGCGTACGAACGCTCGATCATGGGCGACGGCGCGCGTGCCTCGCGGCACGGTTCGGTCGCCGACGACCTCGTCGAACTGGCGCGGGAACGCGGCCGCCTCGCCGACCCGGTCATCCGCGACAACCTGGCCACCGTGCTCGCGTTGCGCGAACTCAACGCGCTGAACAACGCCCGGGCGAAAGCCGCGGCCGAACAGGGCACGTCAAGTTCGGTGATGTCGCTGGGAAAGCTCGCGATGTCCGGCATCCTGCACGCCGAAGGGCGGCTGCGCACCGCCATCGCCGGTCCGGAAACCCTGCTGGCCGGGGACGAGAACCCGGTCGCCGACGACGTGAACTTCCTGGCGCTCAACGCGTTCTTCACGTCCATCGGCGGCGGCACCGACCAGATCCAGCGCACGATCATCGCCGAACGCGTCCTCGGGCTTCCCAAGGAACCCGAGATCGACCGCGACCTGCCCTTCCGCGCCGTCCGCCGCAGCTGAGCCCCGAGGAGGCTGGTTCCCTTGCCCGACACCTACGACCCGCCGCTGTCCGGGGTCCGCGTGCTCGATCTGTCGTCCGGCCCGATGACCGCGACGGCACGGCTGCTGGCCGATCTCGGCGCGCGCGTCACCCGGGTCGTCCTGCCCGGCGTCACCGACGAACGCACCACCGGACCGGTCGTCGACGGCGTCGCGATCGGCACCGCGATCGACCGGCACGGCTTCGCCCACGCCACCGCCGAACCCGGCTCGCACGGCTGGGAACAGCTGCTGGCCGACGCCGACCTGCTGATCGAGACCACTCCGCCCGGTTCGCGCGCCGAAGAACTGCTCGACGTCCCCGGCCTGCGCACCCGGCATCCCGCGCTGGTCGTCCTGTCGATCAGCGACTTCGGCCGCGCCACGACCCGGCGGCACTGGCAGGCCACCACGCCGGTGTTCCACGCGCTGACCGGCGAACTCTCCCGGTCCGGCATCCCCGGCCGCGCGCCGCTGCTGCCGCCCGGCGAACTGCCGTACCACGTCGCCGCCGCGCAAGCCGCGTTCCAGGCGGTGAGCCTGTACCTGGACCGGCTGCGCACCGGACGCGGCGACCGCATCGACCTCGCCGTCCTCGAAGGGGCGATGCAGGCGCTGGACCCGGCGTTCGGCATGGTCGGCAGCGCGGCCGCAGGGGTGCCGTTGAGCGACCTCCCGCGCGGACGCACCGAAGAACGCCACCGGTACCCGATTTTCCCGTGCCAGGACGGGTACATCCGGATCTGCCTGCTGTCGCGGCGGCAGTGGCGCGGGATGTTCGCGTGGATGGGCAGCCCGGCCGAATTCGCCGATCCGAAGTACGACCAGGTGCGCGAACGCTACGCGTCGCCGGACCTGCTGCCCGCGATCGGCCGCTTCTTCGCCGATCAGACCCGCGCCTCGCTGGAGTGCGAGGGCCAGCGCCACGGCGTGCCGACCGCTGCCGTGCTCACGCTCGCCGAAGCCCTGCACACCGACCAGCTCGCCGCACGCGGGTTCTTCCGCGACACCGAACTGTCCCCCGGACTCGTCGCGCCGGTCCCGGCCGGAATCACCGAGATCGACGGCCACCGCGCCGTCGCCGGCCCCGACACCGGCGCACGCGTCACCGCCGCGCCGATCCTCGCGGGACGCTCCCGGCGCGGCGAAGGACGTCCGCTGGAGGGAATCCGGGTCCTGGACCTCGGCGTGATCGTGGTCGGCGGCGACACCGGACGGCTCTTCGGCGACCTCGGCGCGGACGTCATCAAGATCGAGAACTCGGCTTTCCCGGACGGTTCCCGCGCCGCGCTGCCCGGCCTGATGTCGCACGGTTTCGCCGCCGGGCACCGCAACAAACGCGCCATCGGCGTCAACCTGCGCGATCCGGAAGGCCAAGCGCTGGTGCGGCGACTGGTCGCGCAGTCGGACGTCGTGCTGACCAACTTCAAACCCGGCGTCATCACCTCGCTCGGGCTCGACCGGGCCGCGCTGTCCGAGGTGAACCCGGGCATCGTCGTCGTGGACAGCTCCGCCTTCGGCCCGACCGGCCCGTGGGCCGCCCGGCTCGGCTACGGCCCGCTCGTGCGCGCCGCGACCGGACTCACGAGCGAGTGGATCTATCCGGGCGAACCGGGCACGTTCAGCGACGCCGTCACGGTCTATCCGGACCACGTATGCGCCCGGATAGGCGCGCTGGCCGCGCTGGCCCTGCTCGTCCGGCGCGAACGCGACGGCGAGGGCGGGTCGGTGAGCGTCGCGCAGTCCGAGGTGATGCTGAGCCACTTCGCGGACCGGATCGCCGCCGAAGACCTGGCCCGCCGGGGCCACCACCTGACCGAACCGGCCCACGACGCGCCGTGGGGCGTGTTCCCGACCGCCGGCGACGACGACTGGCTCGCCGTCACGGTACGGAACGACGCGGATTGGGGTGCGTTGTGCTCGGTGCTGGACCGCCCTGACCTGGCTGCCGACCCCGGTCTGGCCACCCGCTCCGGCCGCGCCGCTTCCCGGACCCGGATCGACGCCGCGGTGACCGAGTGGACGGAGCGGCATTCCCCGTTCGAGGCGATGGATCTGCTGCAGGCCGCGGGCGTTCCGGCCGGGGCGATGCTGCGGGCGGGTGATTTGCCGGAGTGGGAGCAGTACCGGGAGCGGCGGGTGTTTCGGGAGGAGTTGCATCCGTGCGCGGAGGAGCCGTACGTGCTGGAGAACGTGCAGATCCATGCCGCGCATGTCGCCGATCCGCCGACGGGGCAGGCGCCGTTGCTGGGCGAGCAGACGTTCGAGATCGCGGCGGAACTGCTGGGGTTGGGGGTCGCGGAGACGGCTGGGTTGGTCGCTCGCGGGGTGTTGGAGGCGCCTGAGGAGCAGGGCGGGCGGGCTGCTCGCGCCGGGTGATTTCCGGCGGGGCGAGCTTCGAGGCGAACGTTTGCTTCCCGCGAAGCCGCATCCGACGCCTCGCCGATGCTGCCGCCCGAGGATGCGGCGGGGCCGAGTGCCCGCCTGGCAGTCCGCCGCCCCAGGCCCGACGGAGCCAAGCGAAAGCACCCCGCCACGCCACAATCCGCCCGGCCGCTCGGCGAACCCGCCCCAGCCCCTCGCCGAGTGGCCAGGCACCCCAGAATCCAGCGGCCCGAACGAAGCCGCCCCGCCTAGCCGCCCAGCAACCCGCTAACCCGGCCCAGCCACCCCGGAAACCCGCCCGGCGCCCCGCCGAACTTCGCTCCCCGCCGTATGATCGCCGCAACCCGCTCGCCTCGCTGGACATTGGACGATGGAGATCGATTTCACCCGGCTGAAGTACTTCGTCGCGGTCGCCGACGAACTGCACTTCAAGCGCGCGGCGGACCGGCTGCGGATCACCCCTCCGCCGCTCAGCAAGCAGATCAAGCTGCTCGAACGCGAGCTCGGCGGGCCGCTGTTCGAGCGGCACTACCACGAGGTCCGGCTCACCGCGCTCGGCCAGGCGCTGCTCGGCCCGGCGCGGGCGATCCTGCGCCAGGTCGACGACCTGAAGGACATCGCGGCCGGAGTTCTCGAGGACGGCACGCCGATCCGGGTCGGGGCCACCGCGTACGCGCCGTCGGATCTGCTCGAGGACCTGGAAACCGCGGTCGGCGGGCTGGCCGCTCCGGCGACGTTCGAGGTCGCCGGTTCCGCCGCCGAGGTCACCGCGAAACTCGTGTCCGGGCATCTGGAGCTCGGGCTGATCCACCTGTCGGTCGAGGATCAGCGGCTGCGCGCCCGCACCGTCGCCGAGTACCAGGGCGCGATCGCGGTCCGCGCGGACGATCCGCTCGCCTGCCGCGACCTCGTGCACATCGAGGAACTGCGCGACCGCGAGGTGGTCATCGACTTCGCCCGGCCGAACCCGGTCATCCTCGCCGCGCTGACCAGGAGACTCGCCAAACGCGGCGTCCGGAACATCGTGCGCGCGGTCAGCGGGCGCGGCGGCGAACTCGAAATGGCCGCGCAGGTGTTCAACCGGCGGCTGGTCGCGCTCGTGTCCTACGCGCCGGCGTCGTTTATCGGCCGGATGTTCTCGCCGCCGGAGTTCAAGCTGGTCCGGATCGACGAGGACGGCTGGGAACCGAGCAGGCTCGCGCTCGCCTGGGCCGCCGACCGCGCCGCCGGGCCGCCCCGTCCGGCCGACCTCGCCGAGGCCCTTTCCGCGAAACTGGGCCCGATCCGCCGCGGCTGAGCCGGGTCCGTCCACAGTGGACCGGTCAGGACTCGACGAACCTGCTCAGCAACCGCCCGAACTCGGCCACGTCGCGGCTCGGCCAGTCGCGCAGCCGCTCTTCGAGCCGGTTCCGTTGCGCCGCACGGGTAATCGCCAGCGCGCGATGCCCGGCTTCGGTCAGCTCCAGCCGCTGCCTGCGCGAATGCCGCGGGTCCGGGCTGCGCACCAGCAGCCCGGCGGTCTCCAGTTCCGCCAGCTGCCTGCTCACCGTCGAGGGGTCGAGCCCGTACTCCTGGGCGAGATCCGCCGCGTGCGCGCAGTCCGCGAGGTCGATCGAGGACAGCATCGTGTACTGCACGAACCCGAGCCCCTCGTACAGTTCGTTCGAGCGCACCCGCGACCCGCGGGAAAACAGGATCATCGCGCGGTGGATAGCGTCCAGGGCATCGCCGTCGCGGTCTTCTCCCGGCATGTCCCCGCATGCTAGAGATGCACCATACAACTGTCAACGCGGCTCGGCGGCGATCCCCCGGCGCAGCAGGTCCTCCGCGTCGACCCCGGCTTCTTCAAGCAGCGCACGGGTATGCGCCCCGAACGCGGGTACGTCGCCCATCCGCGCCTCGACGTCCGCGAACGTCACCGGCGGCAGCAGCGCGTCGACGGTCGCGTGTTCGGTGCCGATCTTGCGCCAGCGGTCGCGGGCGCGAAGCTGCGGATCGGCCACGACGTCGGCCACCTGTTTCACTTGCGCCGCAGGGATTCCGGCGTTCGCGAGCCGCTCGTCCAATTCCACTGTGGACCATCGGGCGGTCTCGGCCGCGACCGCCGCGTCGCATTCCGCGCGGTGTTCGACGCGCTGCACATTCGTGGTGAATCGCGGGTCGTCGGCCAGCTGCGGGGCTTCGAGGACTGCGGTGACCAACGTCCGCCAGCCGCTGTCGTTCTGGACCCCGATCAGCATCTGACCGTCTTTCGTCGGGTACGCGTCGTAGGGGGCGATCGACGCGTGGCTCAAGCCCATGCGCGCGGGCTGGCGTCCGGAGTACATCTGGCTGTACATCGCGTAGCCCATCCACTCGACAGTCGCCTCCAGCATCGACACCTCGACCGTCGCGCCCTGCCCGGTCCGCCAGCGGCGCAGCAGGGCGGCCAGCACCGCTTGCGCGCAGTACATTCCGGAGGCGATGTCGGAGGTCGGGATGCCGGTCTTGACCGGGGTGTCCGGGGTGCCGGTGATGCCGATCAGGCCCGCTTCGGCCTGGACCAGCATGTCGTAGGCCTTGCGTTGTTCCCGCGGCCCGCCGGCGCCGTAGCCGGAGAGGTCGACGGCCACCAGTTCCGGATGGCCGGCGCGGAGTTCTTCGGCCCCGAACCCGAGCCGCGCGGCCGCGCCCGGAGCCAGGTTCTGGACGAAGACGTCGGCCCGGGCGATCAGGCGGTGGACCGCGTCGCGGCCTTCCGCGGTTTTCAGGTCTACGGCCAGGGATTCTTTGCCTCGGTTGAGCCAGACGAAGTGGGCGCCGGTTCCGTGCACGACATGGTCGTACTCGCGGGCGAAGTCGCCGCCGTCGGCGCGTTCCACCTTGATGACCCGCGCGCCCAGATCGGCCAGGGTGCGGGTGGCCAGCGGGGCGGCGACTGCCTGTTCGATGGAGACGACGGTGATTCCGTCGAGCGGGAGCGCGGAGTCCGAGTGCATGCCGATTACTATTACCCGGTTTTCGCGCGGGTGCCCGGGTGAGTTGTGTCGCGTGGAGCACCCGGAAAGCTAGCCGCGCGGGTCGAACGGGATGCCGGCCGGCTTCGACTTCTCCAGCAGGTCCTGGTACCGGCCGTCGCTGATCTTGATCGTCGCGGCGCCGAAGTCCGCGGCCATGAGGCGGTCGCGCAGCGCGCTCGACGGCCACCCGTCCCAGCCGACCAGCGGCGGGTAGCGCCAATCGTGGTAGTGGTTCTCCGGCGGCTCGTCGTGGGCGTCGGCGAGGCGGAAGAAATGCGTGCCGGGGCCGTCCTTGTGGTACACCGCCTTCGGGTGGGCACCGTCGAAACTCACCTTCGACCGCGGGTACGTCACCTGCGAGGAATGCTGTGTGGTCGTGACGTACTCGACCTGGTTCGACGACTGGTCGATCCACGAGATCACGTGCTCCCAGTCGTGCCGGTGCCCGCCGAGGCCGCTGCCGTCGACGGCCTGGTCCTTCTCGAAATAGCTCGCGTAGACGACCGCGCACCAGCCGTGGTTGCAGGTGGAGCGCGAGTAGGTCTGGGAGTTGTCCAGGTCCGACTGGTCGTGGCAGTTGCCGTTGACCGCGCCGGTGGTCTTGAGGCCGGGCGCGAGAGTGCCGTCCGGGCCGATCGCGGGCGTGGCGTAGCAACCGTCGCCGTCGTAGTCGTAGGCGGGCGAGAAGGATTGCTCGTATCCGTTGGCGTTCTGCGGCAGGTTGTGCGGCGGATCGGCGTACGCCGCGGACACCGGGAACAGCAACGCGACGCAGGCTGCCACCGTCGCGACGCGGGCGAGCGGGAGTTTCCTCATGTCCGGATGGTGACACCGCGAACGCGGAAGGTGAAGGGACGCAGGGGAAGCATCCGGTGTCCGCACGGACCTTCAGCTCGCGAGGACCTCCGCGCCGCGGTGCACGCGCAGCAGGTCAGCCCGTACGAGGTCGGCCAGCAGCCGTTCCTCCTCGTCCGCCTCCGACGGTCGCGGCGGCAGTTCCCCGCTTCCGGCCAGCGCGCCCGCCGCCGCCTCCGCGAAGGACGCCATCGTCGGCGACTGCCCGTCCCGCTGCAGCAGCGCGCCCGCCGAAGCCGCGAGACCGCGCAACCCCTGTCCGGCCTCTTCCAAGGCTTCTCGCTGCTCCGAAGAAGGCTCCCGGCTACCGGGTTCGGGGCTCAGCAGGTCCTGATGCGTCCGAGCCGCCGCGCGGAACCGCAGCCCGACCTCACGCCGGCCGCCTCCGCCGCGCAACCGCTCCGCCACCGACGCGAGCAGCTCGCCAGTTTCGGAGACAGCGTCGGAAAACCGTTGCGCCACCGAAGGTTTCGGCACCCCGGGCACCGCGGCGAAGCCGAACAACAGGCCGATCACCACCGCCAGCACGACCAGCAGCAGGTACTCCACGAGCACCGACACCGCGTCCAGATGCCGTGTCGTCGCGTTCATCCCGACGCTCATGAGCACCATGCACCCGTTGAACACCATGGGCTGCACCTGCATGAACGGAAAACCGACGAGCAGCGCGACAATCCCCAGCGGCAGCAACGCGCCCGGCGGCAGCAACCACAACGCGACCGCCAGCACCACGGCCCCGGCCGCCGCACCGGCCGCGCGCTGCCACGCCTTCGCCAGCGTGTCCCGCCATTCCGGCTGCATGAGCGCGAACGTCGTCATGAGGAACGACACGGTGAGCGGATCGCCGGGCCGGAACGTCGCGATCACCGCGGCGACCAGCATCCCCAGCGCGCACCGCACCGCGTGCCGCAACTGCGCGGACCGCCACGAGAACACCCCGGTCGCCTCGCGCCGCAAGGCCTCGCGGACGAGATGCCGCGGAAAGTCCACAATGGACTCGTCGCGGTTCAGCACGGCTTCCCGGATCGCGAACAACCCAGCCCACGCTTCATCAAGCAGCGCAGCGGTGTCGCCGGGCAACGCGACGTCCGGGTCGACCCGCTCGATCTCCGGCGGATCCGAAACGGTCTTGGCCCGCACGGCTTCCGCCAACTCCGCGACCTGTTCGTCCGCGGCGTCGAGCACGCGGGAAACCGCCGCTGCCTGCTCTTCGTCGAACGCGCGCAGCCGGTCCCGCAGCAATGCGGCGGTGCCGTGGTACCGGGCGCCGCCAGCGAGAACCCGCGCCTGCCACGCGCGCGGCCGGTCGGTCACCCACAACCGCACCGCCCGCTCCGCGCTCGCGCGATCCGGTCCGGCGAGCGCGTCGGCCAGCGCAGTGCGGGTCGGCTTGCCCGGGTCGCTCAGGCCCATCAGCAGCCGCAGCACGAACACGACCGCGACGGCCAGCGCCGGCGCGCAGACGATCTGCACCGGGCTGGCCGCCCCGCTCAACTGGAAGCCGTAACCGAACACCGAAGCCATGCCGAGTCCGAGCCCGACCGTCACGTACCGCGGCCCGAGCGCGGGCACCACCGCCGCCGCGAACACCACCAGCACGAGCAGCGCGATCGACGCGACCGGCGACACCTCGCCCAGCAACCGCGGCCCGGCCCCGCCGATCACCACCGCGGGCGCGAACGCCGCGAGCAGCCACAGATCCGGCCGCAACGGCCCGCCGGTGGCGGCGATGAAGCAGAACAACGCGGTCAGCCCGGCCAGCACCGCCGTCCCGCCGAGCCCGAGCGCCACCCCGAGCCCGGCCGTGCCGCCGACGACCACCAGAACCGCCGCGAGCATCCCGCCGCCGCGCGCAATCGCGTTCATCCCGCCCCGTTCCGTCACCGCGCAATGCCGCAGTAGCCTCGCACGCCGCACTCGTGAGTGTTCATGCCGGTTCTAACCGGCAACGCCGCTCACGAGCTCAGACGGTCGTGCGCTCCGGCGGCAGCGTCAGCAAGTTGTGCACCTCGCTGTGCTCCTCCCCCGGCAGCCCGTCCACCGCCCGCAACGCCGCGCTCCGCGCCGCCACCTCCGCCTCGGTCCGCGGCGACATCAGCGCCGACCCGCCTGTCGCCAGCGCCTGGTTGGCCTCCACGAACTCCCGCGACCGCCGCTCGTACGCCGCGAAAGCGACGTCGTGCGGGGCATCCGCCAGCTCGTACGCCAGCAAGTACGCACCGATCATCGCGAGACTCGACCCCTGCCCGGACAGGAACGACGTCGCGTGCGCGGCGTCCCCGGCCAGCGCGACGCGCCCCTTCGACCACACCGGCAGATGAATCTGGCTGACCACGTCGAAGAACAGGTCGTCCGCCGAGCGCATCGCCTCGACCATCCGCGGCACCTCCCAGCCGCAGCCCTCGAAACGGCTCGCGACCAGTTCGCGCTGTGCGGCCGGGTCGGCGAACGCTTCGAAGGGCGGCTCGGCGTGCGTGAACACCAGGAATCCGTGCACGTGGTCGCCGTCGCGGTCGCCCGCGGCGTAGAGCGACGCCGACCGGCCCGCCACCGCCCAGGACCTGCCCTCGTGCGAGAGACCGAGGTAGTTCGGCATGGTGAATCCGGCGAAGCAGTAGCCGAGATACCGGTGGAACTCCTCCTCCGGCCCGAACGCCAGCGAACGGGTCTTCGAGTGCAGCCCGTCCGCGCCGATGACCAGGTCGAACGTCTGGCTCCGGCCGCTGGCGAAGGTCACGTCGACCGCGTCGCCGCGGTCGTCCAGCGCGGCGATCGACTCCGAGAAGCGGAACTCGACGTCGTCGCGGACCGCGTCGTACAGCAGGCTGGTGAGGTCGCCGCGGGCCAGTTCGATGTCGTGCCCGGCCTCGTCCCCGGTGATCACGGTCGGCGCGACGCTGTTCAGCACGCTGCCGTCCGCGTCGAGGAACGAGAGCCGCCGGGTGGCGACGTGCCGCTCCCGCGCCTGCTCCGCCAGCCCCATCCGCCGCAGCACCTCGACGGCCGGGCCGCGCATGTCGATCGGGTACCCGCCGCCGCGCACCGCGGCCGCCTTCTCCACCACAGTGACCGCGAAGCCGTAGCGGTTCAGCCAGTACGCCAGCGCCGGGCCCGCGATGCTCGCCCCCGAGATCAGCACACTCCTGCTCATGGTTCTCCCCTTTGTTCCCCGGCAGGCGATAGATGCCTACCTTAGGTATTATTTTCGAGACCGGCCGGAACCGCCTCGCGCGATCCCGGTGATCCAACTGTATACCTAAGTTAGGTATCTATTCAAGGAGCCCGCGATGTCCGCCGTCCCTTCCCTGTTCCGGGACCTGCTCCCCCGGCTGAACGAGCTGAGCGGGACGCTGCGCCGGGGCAAGCTGTTCGAGCGCGCGGTCGAGGCGACCGGGCTGCCGCTGGAGCGGCCGGCGATGAGCGTGCTCGGCATCCTGCACATCGAGGACGCGCCGCTGCGGGTCGGCGAGATCGCGAACCGGATGAACGTCGTCGGGCCGCACGTGACGCGGCAGGTGCAGGGGCTGGAAAGCCGCGGGCTGGTGCGGCGCGTGGCCGACCCGGACGACCAGCGGGCGCGGCTGATCGAGCTGACGCCGGAAGGGAAAACCGCGGCCGAACGGTACGTCGCGGTCATCGAGGGCTGGTTCGCCGACGCGATGAGCGACTGGACCGCCGAAGACCGCCAGCTCCTCGACCGGCTCATGACGAAGCTGGTCGAGGACCTGACGGCCCGGCTGTCCGATCTGGACTGAACGGGACTACCGCGACATCCGCAGGAACTCCTGCTGCTCGCGGTCGTAGCGCTGGGTCAGGCCGTTTCCGTAGCGGTCCCACCAGTTCTGCGTGTGCCCGTTCTGCCGGGTGGTCGTGTCGCCGTAGACCTCGCGGTCGTATTCGATCCGCGCGTCGTGGAACTGCTGCTGGAATTCCTGCGGCGTCAGGCTCTGCAAGTGCTGCACAGCATCCGGGTCGAGGGTGCGCGCGCTCTGCACGATGTCCGCGCCGCCCATGTGGTTGAGGATCGCCCGGACGCCGCCCGCGCCGCGCATGTGCGCGCCGGACATGATCGCGGCCTGGGTGCCCGCGTCGGTGAACTCCATCGCCCCGGCGCGGCGCGCGTTCGCGGTCATCAGCTGCGCGACCACCGCGCGTTCTTCGGCGCTGCCGAGGCCGTACTGCTGACGGGCGGCCATGATCTGGTCGTAGCCGTTGTGCATGCTCTCGCGGAAGCCGTACGCCTCGCGCACGCCGCCCTGTTCGCCGGTCGCGCCCTCGGACCGCATGATCGAATCGACGACCCGGTCGTCCAGCTGCTGCGGTGCGGCACCCCCAGCAGCCGCACCGCCGCCGCCCGCCCCGGCTCCCCCGCCGCCCGTGCCGCCGCCGTAGCCCTGGGCCACCGCGGTGTCCGCGTCGGCGTAGTTCCGCGCCGCGTGCTGCACCTTGCCGTTGACCTGTTCGATCAGCTTCACGAAATCGCCGAGCGAGGACACGAGTTTCGACTGCAGCAAGGTGTTCGCCGCGGCGACCCCGCTGCCGATGCCCGCGAACGACAAGGCGTCGATCACGAGCGTCTCGAGGTCGCGGACGGCCGAGAACGCCGCGGCGCCGAGGCCCTCCACGTTCTTCACGATCGCCGACACCTCGGCCGGCAGCACCCGGTAGCTTCCCGCTGTCATGCCCGTGACCCTCGCGCACCGGCCCGGGGCGCGCCAACGGCCGAATTACCCACTTTCGAAGGGGATCGAATCGCTGCCCGGTGGGTACCTGGGCGGCATGGAGTCCGACGAGGACCGGCACGACCGGACCGACCACGAAATCGAGCTGCTCGCCGAGCGGCTCTGGGCCTGGTCCCGCGAACCGGACGGCGAGCGGGGGCCGGAGCTCGGCCCGCTCGCCGAGGCCGGGTTCGCCGTCGACGGCGGCGTCGCGCGGTACGGCTCCGGCCGTCCGTGCGTCGCCCTGCTGCTCCCGTCCGACCGGCTCCGGGAGTTCGGGCACAACCTCGTCACCGCGGCGGTGCTCGGCGCCGCGCTCGCCACCGCCGCGACACTGGAATCCGGTTCCGTCGTCGTCACCGACCGCGCGGGCGACGAGATCGACGCGGTGCTGACCTTCCAGCCCGGCGTGCACACCTGGGCCGCCGCGCCGCTCGCCGCGCGGACCGAGCTGCGCGTAACCGTGCACGGGAATTCCGGGCCGGCTCCCGAAGACAGCACCGACGCGGTCGCCGGGCTGGTGCAGGTCTTCACCGCGATCGCCGCGCTGCGGGCCCGGCTGCCCGCCGGCGCGGCGGTGCAGGGAATCGTGACGCACGGCGGGGAATCCACCGATGTAGTGCCCGATTTCGCCGAAGCCCGCTTCGGGTTGCGTGCGCCGGACTCCGCAACGCTCGGGCACGTCGTCACCGAAGTGACCACCGCCGCCGAAGGCGCCGCGATGGCGACCGGGACCAAGGCGAACGTCGAACGGTTCGGCCCGATTCACGCGCGGTTCCAGGACAATCCGGTGCTGTCCGGGCATTTCGCCCGGCATCTCGCGGCGTGCGGGATCCACGCGTCCCCGTCCGGGTCCGCAGCGATCCCCGGACGGCCCGAGGTCGGCGACCTGAGCGTGCGGATGCCGACGATCCACCCGTCCGTCGCCCTCCACGATCCGGTGCGCGCGGTCGGCAGCCGCGCGTTCGCCGAGGCGACCGGGTCGCCGCGAGCCCGGACGGTGCTGCTCGCGACCGCGTCGGCGCTGGCGCGCACCGCGTCGGACCTCCTCGCGCATCCGGCTCTGGTGCGCCAGGCTTGGGACAATTTCGCCGATCGAGCGCGGCGGGGTGGCTAGAGTCCTCCGCATGGGGACGACTGACTTGCCGCTGCCCAACGGCCGCAACCTTCGGGTCCACGACAGCGGAGGCGACGGCTTTCCGTTGGTGTGGCACCACGGGACTCCGCAATCCGGTCGCCTGCTGCCGCCGGTGGTCGAGGCCGCGTCCGCGCGCGGATTCCGGGTCGTTTCCTATGCGCGGCCCGGGTACGGCGGATCCACCCCGCAGGTCGGCCGCACGGTGGGCTCGGCTGCCGACGACGTGCGACAGCTGGCCGACGCACTGGACCTGCCGCGGTTCGCGGTGATGGGAGCGTCCGGCGGCGGACCGCACACGCTGGCTTGTGCCGCGCTGCTGCCGGATCGGGTGACCGCGGCCGTGTGCCTGGCCGGATTGGCTCCGTACTCCGAGGAGTACGACTGGTACGGCGGAATGGTCGACGACAGCTCGCTGCGGGCCGCCCGCAAGGGCCGCGAAACCCGGCTGCAGCACGGAGAAACGCAGGAATTCGACCCGACGAGCTTCACTGACGCGGACTGGGCGGCGCTGCGCGGCACGTGGGGTCCCCTCGGCGAGGACGCCGGGGCTGCCGGGGACGTGGCCGCGGAAGCCGACGACGACCTCGCGTACGTCGCGCCATGGGGCTTCTCCGCCGCCGACGTGCGGGTCCCGGTGCTGCTGGTGCACGGCGGCGAGGACCGGATCGTCCCGGCCAGCCACAGCGAATGGCTCCTGCGGAACCTCCCGGACGCCGAACTGTGGCTCCGTCCGCGCGACGGGCACATCTCGGTGCTCAACGCGCTCCCGACCGCGCTCGACTGGCTGCGCAACCTCCCTGCCCGCTGACCGCCGGTTATCGTGTCGGGCATGAGCAACGTCGAGACCGACCCGGCCGAACTGGCGTGCGGCGGCGACCCTGTTGACCCCGGCAAGGTCGAGATCCTCGACGCCCGCTCCGTGCCGCTCGGCGGCCCGCGCGCGATGCCGGTCCGCCGCACGCTGCCGCAACGCCAGCGGTCCCTGATCGGCGCGTGGTGCTTCGCCGACCACTACGGTCCCGACGACACCTCCGTCAGCGGCGGCATGTCCGTCGGCCCGCATCCGCACACCGGGCTGCAGACGGTGAGCTGGCTGTTCACCGGCGAGATCGAGCACCGCGACAGCCTCGGCTCGCACGCCATGGTCCGGCCCGGCGAGCTGAACCTGATGACCGGCGGGCACGGCATCTGCCACGAAGAGGTGTCGACGCCGGAAACCACGACGCTGCACGGGGTCCAGCTGTGGGTCGCGCTGCCGGACGAGCACCGGCACACCGCTCGCGACTTCCAGCATTACGTCCCGCCGGCCACCGCCCTCGACGGGGCCGCCGCGCGCGTCTTCCTCGGCACGCTGGCCGGGGAAACCTCGCCGGTCAAGACCTTCACTCCGTTGCTGGGCGCGGAAATCGTCCTCGACCCGGGAGCATCGCTCAGCCTCGCCGCGGATCCGTCCTTCGAGCACGGGGTCCTGCTCGACACCGGAGAGGTCACCTTCGCGGGCACGCCGCTGCAGCGGGCCCAGCTCGGCTACCTCGGCATCGGCGCGACCGCGCTCGACCTGCACAACCCCGGGTCGTCCCCGGCGCGGGTAATCGTGCTCGGCGGCCCGCCGTTCGGCGAGGAAATCCTGATGTGGTGGAACTTCGTCGGCCGCAGCCACGACGAGATCGCCGAATACCGCGAAGCCTGGGAGGCGAACTCCGACCAGTTCGGCGCGATCGAGCCGTACCCGGGCGGCCCGGCGCGGCTGCCCGCTCCCCCGCTGCCCGCGGTGCGGATCAAACCGCGCCGGAACCCGTCGTGAACGGCTGTCGCGGCGTATGCGGGAGATCCCCGCTCACGACCCTCCGCTGAGCCGGTTCCGCGCCCCGGACGGGTCGAAGTTCACCTTCCGGAGCGGTCCAGCCGCCAATAGCACCACCGCCACCGCGCTCAGCGCCGCGAGCACCAGCGCCGCCACGAACCGGGCCGGAACCGATGTCGCCGAGGACAGCACCGCGTAGCTGCCCAGCACCACCGCGACCGGCCCGAACAGCGCGATCGCCGTCCGCACCGGCGGGATCCGGCTGCCGTCCGGACGCCGCGCCGAGACGACCGCCGCGCCCGCCGACACCACCGCGGCCACCAGCAGGCAGGCGCCCACGGTGTCGGAGAGCCGGTGCCAGCTGAGCGCGACGGTCGCCGCGGCCACCCAGGCGACGCCGGGCGCACCCACGGCGAGCACCCAGGTCCGGAACCGCGCGGGCAGCACCACGGCCAGTGCCAGCAGCACTGCGGTGGCCGCGCTCACGTGCCCGCTCGGGAAGCTGTTGTGGTGCGGGGCCCCGGCCGACCCCACATCCGGCCGGTCCAGCAGGTAGATCTTGAGCAGCTGCGCGGCGGCCAGCGGCAGCAAGTACAGCACCAGCGCGGTCACGCCGAGCGCGAACCGCTTGCGCAGCACCGCGAGCGCCACGATGACGATCCCCGCCGCGCCGAACACCTCGACCCCGTCGATCCCGGCCAGCGGCCGCGCCCAGTCCACAGTGGACCGCGGAAGGCCCTGCGCGAAGCGGACGACCCCGTCCTCCGCGCGCTGCCCGGCCTCGGTCCGCACGAACAGCAGGTAGGCGACGACGAACGCGCCCGCGAACCCGATCGCCGCGGCGATCAGCACCGCGGTCCGCGAGCGCCGCGGCGGAGCGAGTGCGTGGCGGGGCGCGGACAGGGGCACGGTCGGCGGATCAGGAGTCAGTACTGCCATGCCTTCGAGCCTGGCCGCGGGATTTCGGGATCTCGTCAGGGCCATGTCATGGTTTCGCTACAAGATCCGCCCGGCTCGCGCGAATCCGCGGGCATTCCGAATAATGGCCACCGTGGCTGTGGTGTTGGTGGTCGAGGACGACGCGTCCGTCCGCGAGGGCATGGAACTGGCGCTGCGCAGGCAAGGACACACCGTGCACACCGCGGCGACCGGCGAGGACGGCGTGGCGCAGCTGCGCGAACGCGCGCCGGACCTCGTGGTGCTCGACCTCATGCTGCCCGGCATCGACGGGTTCGAGACCTGCCGCCGGATCCGCGCGCTCGGCCAGGTGCCGATCATCATGCTCACCGCGCGCAGCGACGATTTCGACATCGTCGCCGGCCTCGAAGCGGGCGCGGACGACTACGTCGTGAAGCCGGTCGAACCGCGCGTGCTCGACGCCCGCATCCGCGCGGTGCTGCGCCGCACCGCCGCCGAACCCGGCGCCGCGGGCCCCGAACAGCACGGCGACCTGGTGATCGACCGGGCCGGGATGCTGGTGCGCAAACACGGCGAACAGGTCTCGCTCACGCCGACTGAACTGAAGCTGCTGCTGGAGATCTCGCGCACGCCGGGCCAGGTGTACAGCCGCAGCCAGCTGCTGGCGTCGGTGTGGGGACACGATTATCTCGGCGATTCCCGCCTGGTCGACGCCTGCGTGCAGCGGCTGCGCGCGAAGATCGAGGACGTCCCGGCGCGGCCGGACCACGTGCAGACGGTGCGCGGCTTCGGCTACCGGTTCGGCCGCTCGTGAAACGGCTCCGGTCGTGGGTGTCCGGGCTGCGCCTGCGGCTGGTGCTGGCGTTCGCGGCGATGACGCTGGTCGGCGCGGGCGCGGCGGCGGGCGCGAGCTATGTGTCCGCGCGCAACACGATCCTGGCCGGCGTGCAGGACCCGGCGATGGTGCAGCTGCGCGACGAGGTCAGGACGTACCTGCCGCAGCTGACCCTGCCGCCCGACCAGCGCCAGCTCGACAACATGGCGAGCTCGCTCAAGGGCGTCACGACCGTGGTGTTCGGATCGCTGCATTCGCGTGTCGGGCTGAACCCGGCGGAGATACCCGGCGGCCTGCGCACCGCGGTCGCGGGCGGGACCAGCATCCAGTTCCAGCGCGTCATCGAGGGCGGGCGCCCGGTCCTCTACATCGGGATGCCGTTGCTGCGCTACGGCGCGACGAAGGGCGAACACACCGGCATCGAGGTCTACAAGACGGTCCCGCTCGCCACCCAGCAGGCCGCGATCGAGCAGCTGGCGACGCGCGCGTGGGTCATGACCGCGCTGGCCTTGCCGATCGCGGTCGCGCTGGCGCTGCTGGCCGCGCGGCAGGTGCTGCGCCCGGTGCGCGCGCTGAACTCCGCGGCGCGCAAACTCGGCGACGGGCAGCTCGACGTGCGCCTGCCCGCGAAGGGTTCCGACGAACTGGCCCAGCTGGTCACCACGTTCAACCACACCGCGGCGGAACTGGAACGCACCGTCGGCTCGCTCCGCGAAATGGAGGCCGACGCGCGCCGGTTCGTCGCGGACGTCTCGCACGAGCTGCGCACCCCGCTGGCCGCGATGAACGTGGTCACCGACGTCCTCGACGAAGACGCCGACCAGCTGCCCGCGGACACCGCCGTGGCGGCGCGCCTGGTGTCCGCCGAAACGCGGCGGCTGACCCGGCTCGTGCAGGACCTGGTCGAGATCTCCCGCTTCGACGCCGGACGGGCCGAGCTGCGGGTCGAGGAGGTCGACCTGGCCGAGGCAGTCGCGAACAGCGTCGCCGCCCGCGGCTGGACCGGCTCCGTCGCGGCTGACCTGCCGAGCGTCACCGTGCCCGCGGACCCGCGACGGCTCGACCTGGTCGTCGCCAACCTCGTCGGCAACGCCCTGCGTCACGGCGCGCCGCCGGTCGAGATCCGGCTGAGCACCGACGACACGACCGTTTTCCTCACTGTCACCGACCACGGCCCGGGCATCCCCGAGGAGGTGCTGCCGAAGGTGTTCGACCGTTTCGCGAAGGCCGACACCTCGCGCGCCCGGTCCGACGGCAGCGGCCTTGGCCTGTCGATCGCGCTGGAAAACGCCCGGCTGCACGGCGGCGACATCGAAGCGGCGAACACCGGCGACGGGGCGCGGTTCACTCTCCGGCTGCCCCGCACCGCGAAGGAGGAGCGATGAAACTTCTGCGGCGCTTCGTCGCTTTCGCTGCTGTCTTGGCCCTCGCCGGTTGCGGTATCCAGCCGACCGGAGTGGTCCCCGCCGGCGACGCTCCCGGCGGCTTCCAGCTAGGCACGCCGCGTCCGCAGATCACGCTCTACTTCGTGTACGCGGGACAGCTCAGCCCGGTGCAACGTGCCTGGGCGAGGGACGCGACCCCCACGACGGTGCTGACGGAACTGTTCGGCGGCCCGACTCGTACGGAAGAACAAGAGGGCTTCTACTCGATGCTCTCGCCCGGCCGGCACGTCACGGTCGACACCTCGGCCCAGCCGGTGACCGTGACCGTCTCCGAATCGATGAAACTGCTGTATCCCGTCGGCCTGCAGCAGGTGGTCTGCACCGTGTCCGCGTCGCTGGCGGCGTCCGGGCAGCCGGTCGGCAAGGGGATCACCGTGGTCGCCTCGGACACCAAACTCGAATCCCTGTACTGCAACTAGCCTTCCGGCACGAACCCGCGCACGACCCGTTCGACGATCCGCAGCACGGCTTCCGTCGCGCTCTCCCCCGCCGGGACCTGCCGCAACGCCGCCTCCAACGCGCCGAACACCGCACCGGTCAACGCGGCCGCCTCGACCCGGTCCAGCTGCGGCGCGCACGTCTCGTACAGCTTCTCCGCCCACCGATCGCCCACCGCCGCGTTGCGCAGCAGGTACCCCGCGCGCAACGCGGGCACCCCGGCCAGCAGCCGGGTGCGCACCTCGGTGAGCGGATGGTCCAGCGGGAAACTCCACGCGTCCGCCGTCACCAGCGCGTGGACGGTCCTGGTCACCATCTCCGCCACCGGCGTCCCCGGCTCCGCCGCGGCGAAGACCCCGTCCACCACCTCGTCGTAAAGATGCTGGTCAGCGAAGACGACGTCCTCTTTGGCGGCGAAGTAGTTGAAGTACGTCGCCGGGGACACCTTCGCCCGCGCGGAGATCTCGGCGACGGTCGTGCCGTCGTAGCCCTGCTCGTCGAACAGCGTGAGCGCCGCCTCGATCAGCGCCTGGCGGGTCCGCCGCTTCTTCTCTTCCCGCAACCCGGTCATGGCGTGAATCTTAGCGTTACTCTAAACTTAGAGAGTCTCTAAGATTGGAGGTCCCGATGGAACGGACCGGATGCGTGGTCGCCGGGGGCGGTCCGGCAGGCGTGATGCTGGGCCTGCTGCTGGCCCGGGCCGGGGTCGAGGTGGTGGTGCTGGAGAAGCACCGCGACTTCCTGCGGGACTTCCGCGGCGACACCGTGCACCCGTCGACGCTGCGGTTGCTGGACGAACTGGGCCTCGGCACCCGGTTCGCCGCACTGTCCCGTTCGGTCCTGGAACGGATGAAAATGGAGATCGGCGAGGAAACGGTGATCGCCGCCGACTTCAGCAGACTGCGCGGCCCGCACAAGCACATCGCGATGGTCCCGCAAGCCGAATTCCTGGGCCTGCTGGCCGAAGCCGGTGCGGCCGAACCGAAATTCACCCTGCGCATGGGCGCTTCTGTTACCTCTCTGCGCCGCGAAGGCGGACGCGTCACGGGCGTCAACTACCGCGATGACAGCGGTGACACTGCCGCACTCGAAGCCCCGCTCACCGTCGGCTGCGACGGACGCTGGTCGAAAGTGCGCCAAGAACTCGGCCTCGCATTGCGGGAGACAGCCGTCCCGATGGACGTCTGGCAGGTGCGAGTGCCGAAAGCCGGACCGGGCGAACAGGGGGTGTTCGCCCGGTTCGGCCCCGGATACGCCTCGGTGACCATGGACCGCGGCGATTACTACCAGACCTCGTACCTCATCCCCCGAGGTCAAGACGCCCGCCTGCGTTCCGGCCCGATCGAAGACTTCCGCTCACGCCTGGCCGAGTTGTTCGGCTGGACGCCCGCGCAAGTGTCCGCAGTCCGCTCGTGGGACGACGTGAAGTTGCTGGAAGTGACCATGGGCCTGCTGCCGCGCTGGCACGCCCCCGGCGCGTTGTGCATCGGCGACGCGGCCCACCCGATGTCGCCGGTTGGCGGTGTCGGGGTGAACCTGGCCGTGCAAGACGCCGTCGCCACCGCACGACTCCTCGCGGAACCGTTGCGGCGCGGGGAAGTTCCGGTGTCCCGCCTGGCCGCCGTACGCCGCCGCCGGTTGTTGCCGACTGTCGCGGTGCAGTCGAGTCAGCGGGGTGAACACGAGATGCTGCTGCGCCCCGCGCTAGCCGGGACGCTGGACCGTTTGCCCGCGCCGATGCGGGTAGTGCAACGATTCCCGGCGCTTTCCGGGGTGACTGCTTACCTTGGCGGCGTTGGGTTGCGGCCGGAACACGCTCCCGCTTTCGCCCGACGATCTGGTGTGGACAGTCACGCTGGCTGACTGTTTTGGCGGTCCGGTGCGGTGCCGCTGGGGTTTTGCGGCACCGCACCGGATTTGCTGTTCCGGTGGGCGGCACCGGACGCACTGCCTTGTTGAACGGTGCCGCACAGAACTCAGCGCCTTGTTGGCCGGTGCCGCACCGACTCGCTGCCTTGTCGGACGGGGCCGCACCGAACTCGCCGCCCCCATTTGGACGGTGCCGCACCGGACTCACTGCCCTGTTGAACGGTGCCGCACCGAACTGGCTGCCTTGTCGGACGGGGCCGCACCGAAGCGTGCTCCAGCCTCAGCCATCGCAGCGGGAAGCTCCGCCGAGCCGCAGCGTCGCCAACCAAGACTGCGCTGGCTTCCCGCAACGCCGGATTCCTCTTCCATCGCAGCGGTTCCGGCCCAGAACATGGTCCGGCCGCCCCTCTTCCGGAAGGGCAACCGCATCGCCCAACGGAGCCGCACCGTCAGCCAGCACACCACCGGCTTCCAGCACCGCCCCGGACTCACCCCTCGGCTAAACGGAACACGTCGCAGTTCACGGCAGCGAGCCGTCCGAACTCCGCCGGAGCAGCATCCGCACGGCTACCCCGGCGCTTCAACCACGCCGACCAGCGCTATCCCGCGCCGCTACGCCGGGTAAGCCCGCACCGATCGGGCGTCCTGCAACGCGCGAGCCCACCATTCGAGCTGGTCGAGCAAGGCCTTCGCCGCGGTCTCGACGGCAGGGTCGAGCGGTTCGCCGTCCTCCCCGAACCGCCCGTGGACCCCGTGGAAGCTCACGGTTTCGCGGATGGTGACCGCGTGCAGTTCGGCGAAGACCGGGCGGAGGTGCTCGACCGCGCGCAGCCCGCCGGAGATCCCGCCGTAGGACACGAACGCGACCGGCTTCGCGTGCCATTCGCCGCGGAACCAGTCGAGGACGTTCTTGAGCGCGGCCGGGTAGCTGTGGTTGTACTCGGGCGTGATCACGACGAACGCGTCCGCCGCCTCGAGCCGGGCAGCGACGGGCGCGGCCCCCTCGCCGTTCATCGCGAGCGGCAGCGAGATCTCGGCGACGTCGAGGACGTCGACCTCGAACCCGCCGTGCCGGTCGGCCTGGCGGGAGAACCAGCGGACGACCGTGGGGGCGAACCGCCCTTCCCTGGCGCTGCCGACGAGCACAGCGAGCCGGACGGGAGCTTCGGACACGTTTTTTCTCCTTTTTCCGGGGCGGAACAGGTTTCCCGCCTCCGGAAAGGAGTCTCGAACTTCAAGCTCCCTTTAAGTCAAGCTATGCTGTGCGCATGGCGAAAACGGAGCTGCCCGAACTGACCGTGGGCGAACTCTCCCACCGCAGCGGCGTACCCGCGTCGGCCCTCCGGTTCTACGAGGACGAGAACCTGATCCAAAGCAGGCGCACCGCGGGCAACCAGCGCCGCTACCGCCGCGACACCCTGCGGCGGGTCACGTTCATCCGCATGTCGCAGCGGGTGGGCATGCCGCTGGCACAGATCCGCGACGTGCTGGCCCTCCTCCCGGACGACCGCACCCCCACCCGCGCCGACTGGTCCCGCATCTCGTCCTGCTGGCGCTCCGACCTGGACCAGCGCATCCGCCAGCTGGAACAACTCCGCGACCAACTGAACGACTGCATCGGCTGCGGCTGCATGTCCCTGGCCAAATGCCGCCTGGCCAACCCAGAAGACCGCCTAGGCCAAGACGGCCCCGGCCCGCGCCGACTGCCGGACCACCGGGGCGCCGGATTCGAGTGAGACCGCTCGGCAGCTGACTCCGGGAGGTTGGCTGGCTGCTCGGCCGAGGCTTCTTCGCGTGGGACTGCGGGGGTTCTCCGCGGGACTGCACCTCCGCGAGGCCGCGTCCGCTTCGGCTACCAGCCCAGTGTTCACGGCGCACTCTCACCGCGCACTTCAGCAACCAGCTCGCTGCACGCTCTCACTGCGCGTTGGCCAGCAACCCGCCTCTCACCGCACATCCTCACCTCCCTCGCCACTCCCGCTCTCGCCGCGCGCTCGCCTCAGCGACGAGCCAACTTTCACCACATGCCATCACCACGCCTGCTTCAGCCGCCAGCCCCGCTCTCGCTTCACGCTCGCACCTCAGTCCGCAGTCCCGCTCTCGCCGCACGCGCGGACTGCACCCACCTCAGCCACCGGCCGTTCTCTCACCACATCCCCTCACCACACCCGCCAGTCCTGCACCCGCCGTGCGCTCGCACGGCACCCACCTCAGCCACCAGCCCCGCTTTCGCCACGCGGCCTCGCCAGTCCTGCTCACGCCGCACGCTCGCACGGCGGCCGCCTCAGCCACCCTCCGCTCTCTCGCCACCTTTCCTCGCCGCACCCGCCTCAGCCGCCAGCCCTGCTTTCGCCACGTGCCCTCGCCCGCACCCGCCAGCCCCGCTCTCGCACCGCACCCGCCTCAGCCACCGGTTCCGCTCTCGCCGCGCGCTCGCACCACGCCCGCCGCAGCCGCCAGTCCCACTCTGACCATGCGCCCTCCATCGCGCCTTGGCCAGCATGCGTCGCCATCACTCCCCCGGCCCGCCGGGCGAACTGTGCGGCAGCTCGTGGCCCAGGTACAGAGCGAGAGAGCAGCGGCGGTGCGCGTACTCCGCGACGCGAGCTGCCAGGTCAGCAGGTCACTCGCGCAGCGCGTCAGCCGCTCCAGGTCATCCCAGCAGCAGCCCCCTCACGTAGGCGGCCTGTCCGGCGTGTTGCAGGTCGTCGGAGAGCACGCTGACCAGCCGGACGCCAAGGGTGACCGGCGGGTTCCAGCCTTCGTCGACCACGCGGTCCATAGCCGTTCCGTTGAGGCTGGTCACCCACGAAACCGTGTGCTCGTGCACGGCGTCGTAGTAGCCGGTGAGCAAATCCGGCGACTTCGGCTGCACCTTGGCCACGTCGTCGCTGCTGTGCCCGTAACCGATGTCGCCGGCGGGGAACGGCAGGGCGAATTTCTCGCGCCAGTCCTGTGCCGTCCAGAACTGGTCGGTGCCCGCGACGTCCGCGACATGGTCGTCCTGCACCCGCGCCAAATGCCACACCAGCCAGCCGATCGAGTTGGCCTCCGGGCCCGGGCGCGCCGCCAGTTGCTCCGCGGTCAGCCCGTCGACTGCCTGGTGCACCACTTCCCGCACCCGGCCGAATCCGTCCACGAGCAGATCGGCCACATTCATCTCGCGCTCCTCTTCGTCGTCGTGCGCTTGCCTCGATCATGCCTCGAAGATCCGCTTGTGCCCAGCACTGTGACTCCACCGGCGCGAGGGGTCCATTCGCACCGGATCGCGCCGCCTCGGCACGGAAAATCCGTTGACTACCAGCGGTGACCGCAACTGTCCACTTCGGACCTGACGCGCGCGGCCGGCGGCAGGTAGACTCCGGCGCGACAGCGATCTGCACGCCGACGACGCGAACGGAGGGACCCGTGGCGATCACCGCGCCCCGAGCCCTGCCCGGGTTCGACAACATCGCCGGCATCGCGATTCCCGCCTGGGCGGGCATGGTGATCGCCGCCGCCTGCGCGATTTCGGCGATCACGGTGCTGCTGGTGATCCTGCGCAACCGGCGGAAGTAGTTCACGCAGCGCGTTCGCTGCGATATCCGGCGGATCTCACGTGCGGCAGTGCGGAATTCTGCGCCAGACCGGGAGGATCACCGGTCCGCGCGCGTGAACCGGCTGGTGATGACGTGGTCCTTGGCCGGTCCGGTCACCACCCATTCCTGCTCCCACTGGCGATCGTCGAGCACGCGGTACGCCCCGCGATACCAGTCGGCGGCGCACGGATGATCGGCCGTCCACTCGCCGGTCGCCAGGTCCACGTCGTGGAAAAACCCGCCGTGGTCGAAGTGGACCGCGGCGCGCGAGCCGCCGGACGGACGGTAGTGCAGCGTCCGGACAAATGGTCCGCGATGCGCTCCGAGCTGCAACTCTCCCGACTCCCGATAGACGAGCACCCCGCCTTCGCAGGTGAACGTCGCCCGGCCGCTCGCCTCGCCCAGCGCCGCTCCGTCGACGTCGACGATTTTGCGCGCGAGCTGCCATTCGCCGGAGAAATACCCGGTCAGGTCATCGATCGGAAAAGCCACGGATCCATTGTGCGCCTCCGGTCCGCGGGCGAGGGGCACCAGGACTGTCGTCTCGACACCGTCTGTCACGGGGGTGGCGTGAAGGGTCCCATCATCCCCGGTGTCACCAGTCGCCAGGCTGTTTACCCTGTGCGACCGGGCCCGTCGCGAACGCCGAAAACGGCCGGTGCGATGGGGACTCTCGCGCCGAACCCGGCGGGGCAGGCTCGCCCGGACGGCTCGCCGCCCTAGAATCGGCCGCGTGGCGCACCCCGATCTGGCCGAGCAGGCCACCCGTTCCCCCGCTCTCGAGACCTTGCAGCGCGTCTTCGGCTACGACGCGTTCCGCGGCGACCAGGCGGAGATCGTCGAGCACGTGATCTCCGGCGGCGACGCGCTGGTGCTCATGCCCACCGGCGGCGGGAAATCGCTGTGCTACCAGATCCCGTCGCTGGTGCGCCCCGGCGTCGGTGTGGTGATCTCGCCGCTCATCGCGCTGATGCAGGACCAGGTCGACGCGCTGCGCAACGTCGGCGTGCGCGCCGGATTCCTCAACTCCACCCAGGATTTCGCGCAGCGGCAGGAGGTGGAGGAGGCGTTCGTCGCGGGCGAACTAGACCTGCTCTACCTCGCGCCCGAACGACTGTCGGTCGAATCCACCGTGCGGCTGCTCGACCGCGGTAAAATCGCCCTGTTCGCGATCGACGAAGCGCACTGCGTCTCCCAGTGGGGCCACGATTTCCGCCCCGACTACCTGATGCTGTCGTCGCTGCACGAACGCTGGCCGGACGTGCCCCGGATCGCGCTCACCGCCACCGCGACCGAGGCCACGCACAAGGAAATCTCGCAGCGGCTCGGCCTGGACGGCGCGAAGCATTTCGTCGCGAGCTTCGACCGGCCGAACATCCAGTACCGGATCGTCCCGAAGAACTCGCCGCAGAAGCAGCTGCTCGACCTCCTGCGCACCGAGCACCAGGGCGACGCCGGGATCGTCTACTGCCTGTCGCGCGCGTCGGTGGAGAAGACGGCGGATTTCCTGGTGCAGAACGGAATCCGGGCAGTGCCGTACCACGCCGGGCTCGACAAGTCGACCCGCGCGGCGAACCAGGCGAGGTTCCTGCGCGAGGACGGGCTCGTCGTGGTCGCCACGATCGCGTTCGGCATGGGCATCGACAAACCGGACGTCCGGTTCGTCGCCCACCTGGATCTGCCGAAGTCCGTGGAAGGCTATTACCAGGAAACCGGCCGCGCGGGCCGCGACGGGCAGCCGTCGACCGCCTGGCTCGCGTACGGGCTGCAAGACGTGATGCAGCTGCGCAAAATGATCGACAAGTCCGAGGGCGACGAGATGCATCGCCGCCTGCAAGCCCGGCATCTGAACGCGATGCTGGCGCTGTGCGAGACGGTCGAATGCCGGCGCACGCAGATCCTCGCGTACTTCGGGCAGTCCGGCCAGCCGTGCGGGAACTGCGACACCTGCCTGGCCCCGCCGGAACGCTGGGACGGCACCATTCCCGCGCAAAAACTACTGTCCACAGTGGTCCGTCTGCGCAACGAGCGGCGGCAGAGTTTCGGCGCCGGCCAGATCATCGACATCCTGCTGGGCAAGACGACGCCGAAGGTCACCCAGTTCCAGCACGACACGCTGAAGGTCTTCGGCATCGGCACCGAACTGCGCGAACCGGAATGGCGCGCGGTGGTGCGGCAGCTGCTGGCGCGCAACCTGCTCGCGGTCGAGGGCGATTACGGATCGCTGGTGCTGACCGAAGGTTCGACCGCGGTGCTGAACGGTTCCCAGGAAGTGCAACTGCGCCGCGAACCGGAACGCCCGGCGCGCGCCCCGCGCACGTCCCGCCGCACGCCAGCCGCTCCGATCGACATGCCCCCAGAGGCGGAACCGGTGTTCGAGCGCCTGCGTGCCTGGCGCGGGGCGACGGCGAAGGAACAGGGCGTCCCGGCGTACGTGATCTTCCACGATGCGACGCTGCGCCAGATCGCCGCGATGATGCCGACGACGCTCGACAAACTGGGCACGGTGAGCGGGGTCGGCGAGAGCAAGCTGGCCAAGTACGGGGAGGGTGTGCTGGCGGTGCTGGCCGAGGAGTGAGGCTGGCCGGAAGAACAGGCGGCGTCCCCTCGACGGTCGTCCCTGCTAAGCAGCTTCAGAACGTTCCGCCTGGCGATGCCGCTGCCCGGAAGGCTTGGTTCGTGCTCGTACCAAGCGTTCCGGGCAGTACATTGCGGGGATGGCGTGGGGTTTGAGCGAGCTGATCGCGAAGCACGACGTACCGGGCGCGCAGGTCGCGGTGCTGGCCGACGGCGAGATCCGGGACGAGGCCGCGGGCGTGCTGAGCCTCCGCACGCGAGTCGAGGCCACGACCGACTCGGTGTTCAAGATCGGTTCGATCACCAAGATCTGGACCGCCACCCTGGTCCAGCAGCTGGTGAACGACGATCTGCTCGACCTCGACCGCCCTCTTCACGCCTACCTGCCCGGGTTCCGGCTGAGCGACCCGGCGGCCACTGAAACCCTGACCGCCCGCCACCTGCTCACCCATACCGGCGGGGTCGACAGCAACCACCTCGTCGACACCGGACGCAACGACGACGCGATCGAGAAGTTCGTCGCTGCCCTCGCCGACGCGGCTCATCTCTTTCCCCCGGGCCGCGTTTTCTCCTACTCCAACAGCGGATACGCCGTGCTCGGCAGGCTGGTCGAAGTCTTGCGCGGCAGGACCTTCCACGACGTGCTCCGGGATCGATTAGCGACGCCGCTGGGACTTTCCACCCTCGCCTCCGACACTTACGAAGCGATCCTGCACCGCACCGCGGTCGGCCACGTCGAGACCGAAGGAAGACTCGCGCCGACGAAGAGCTGGGCAGTCCGCTATTTCTCCACGCCCAGCGGCTCGCACCTCGCGATCAGTGCCCGCGATCTGCTGGAGTTCGTTCGCCTGCACCTCGCCGACCACACGCTCGCGGGACTGCGCGAACCCCAGCTCGAATCCGTCCCCGACTTCGGCGGCGGCGTCCTCGGCTGGGGGCTCGGCTGGATGCTCTACCGCGACGGCGTCGTCGGCCACACCGGCGTCTCCAAAGGCCAGAAGGCTTTCCTGCGCGTCGTCCCCTCGGCCGGGGTGGCGATGGCCGTCCTGACCAACAGCGCGGGCGCCGAACCTCTGGCCCACGAACTCTTCAGCACGGTGCTCCGGGACCTCGCCGGCGTCGAGACGGCACCGCTTCCCGTACCGCCCGCGGAACCCGTTCCCCTCGACGCGGACCTGATGTGCGGCACATACCGCACCACCTCGGACGACATCACTCTGACCGTCGACAACGATCGAGCGTTCCTCACTTACCGTCCCCGCAAGGAGACCGCCGAATCGCGGCACGGCAAGCCAGCGCGGCGCGTCGAGGTGGTCCGCCTCGACGACCACGCGGTCATCACCGCCGAACCGAAGTTCGACGGCCACCAGGTCTGGTCACTGATCGGCTCCGACGCGCGCGGCCGCGCGCGCTTCCTGCACAACGGAGCCGCCGCCTACCGAGTCGATTGATCTTCACGCGACCCGGCACGGCCCTGCGGAAGGTGCGCGAACCCGGGTCCCAGCCAGCAGCGTCACTCAGCCGTCCGAGGACGCGTGGTGTCCGAGACCTTCCGCACCGCCCCGGCGATCTGCGAGTGATACCGCCCATTGGTCTTCTCATCCACGAAGCGCGCCGCCTTGCCCACGGCCTCGTTGACCTTCTGCGGGTTGTTCCGCACATACGACACCGCGCCCGCGGCACCGGCCAGCATGGTGAGTTTCTTCATCAAAGCCATCGCGCACAGCCTTCCCCTGCGGAAACATCCGTCACCTTCTCAACGCCGCCACGCCACCGCGAGTTCCCCCGGGCAAACTTGAGTGACAGGAGGTGCCGAAGGCAGGCATCATCCGACGCGTGCGCGATCTTTCGGCCCTTCCCAAGGTGCATCTCCACGTCCACCTCGAGAGCACTGTCCGCCCGGGCACGCTCAAGGAGCTCGCGGCTGTCCACGGAGTCGAGGTGCCGGATAAACCGGCCGCGTTCAACGGGTTTCGGGCGTTTGCCGATCGCAACAGTCTCACTCGGTCGTGTTTGCGCGCGGCGGAGGACTTCGAGCGGATCGCGCGCGAGTTCTGTGCGGACGAAGCCGCGCACGGGACTCGGTACGTCGAGGTTACGTTCACCGCTGCCTCGCACGGGGAACGGCTCGGGGATCTTGAACTGCCGCTCGACGCGGTCCGCAAAGGACTGACGGAGGGCGGAAAAGAGCATGGGCTGCAATGGCGGTTGATCCTCGATCACTCGCGGCGCAGGTCGGTCGAGCGGGCGATGAAGACCTTGGAACTCGCCAAGCAGTATGAAGAGGTCGTCGCGATCGGGATGGCGGGCGAGGAAAGGCATGCGCTCGCTCCGTTCCGGGAGGTGTTCGTCCGGGCGCGGGAGGCGGGAGTGCACCTCGTTCACCACGCGGGCGAGGACGCCGGGCCGGAAAGCATCCGTGAGGCGATTGAAATCGGTGGCGCGGAACGTATCGGCCACGGGATCCGCATTGTCGAGGATCCCGAGCTGACCGCCCAGGTAGCGGAAAGCGGGATCGCGCTCGAAGTGTGTCCGTCGTCGAACGTCACGCTCGGCTTGGTGCCGACGCTTCCGCGGCACCCGCTCCCCCGGTTGATCGAGGCAGGGCTGCGGGTCACGCTCAACACGGATGTCCCGGACGTCACGGGCACCACCATCACCGACGAATTCACTCGGGCGAGGGAAGTTTTCGGGTACGACGACGCGACCTTGGCGCAGCTGGCCCGTAACGCGGTCGAGGCATCGTTCGCACCGGAGGAGACCAAAGCGTTGCTGCGCAAGGAGATTGACGGCTGGCTCAGGTCGGCAGAAGGCGCGTGACGAGCACGCCCAGCTGCTGCGCGTTCCGGCATTCGTGCATCTCCACCAGGTCCGCGTAGTCCGGCGCGGCCGAATCGCCGGTCCCCCACAGGGATCGGCGTTCGGGGTTCAGCCAGTGGACATGCCGCGCACGCGAGCGGATCGCGCGGACGGCCTCGAGATTCGGGTCGCCGCCGTTCGTCCGGGCGTCGCCCAGGATGAGGACCGACGTTCGCGGGCCGACGGCGTCGAGCCAGTGCGAAGTGAATTGTCCTAGTGCGCGGCCGTAATCGCTGTGGCCGTCCCAGCGGACGACTGCGGCTTCGCTGAGCATCCGCGCACCCAGCTGTTCGGGATCGGCGGCGCCGGTGTCCACGAGATGCGTTACCTCGTCGGTGCTGTCGACGAAGCCGAAGACGCGGATTTTGCTGAACTGGTCCCGCAAAGCCTGCACCAGCAGCATCGTGAAGTTCGCGAAACCCGCCACCGAACCGGAAAGGTCGCACAGGAGGATGATTTCCGGGCGGCCGGGACGCCGGTGCCGGTAGGCTGGACGCAAGGGCACGCCGCCAGTGGAGAGTGAACGACGCAGCGTTCGGCGCAAGTCGATCTGGCCGCGTGTGGTGCGTTTGCGGCGCGCGGCAAGCCTGGTGGCGAGTTTTCGGGACAGCGGCTGGATCGTGCGCCGCAGTTCGGCCAATTGCGTGCGGCTGGCCAGGAGAAAGTCGACGCGGTCGGCGGCGGGCGCGATCGCGTGCTTGGCGATCCGTTCGCGGCCCCGGACTTCGGCGGCCCGGCGGCGGGCTTCGGTGCGCACCCGGCCGCGGAAACCTTCGACGCGGCGGCGGATTTCGTCGCGGGTGAGCCGGTCGGTGAACTCGTCCGGGGCGCCCGCGGCACGCATCGCAGCCAGCACTTGGGCGATGAGCGTCTGCGGTTGCAGGCGGTCCAGCGTCTGGTGCGCCGAATACCCGCCGCCGGGGCCGGTTCCCACGCCGTACTGGCCCAGCAGGTCCACAGCGAGTCCGGCGAGCTGGTCCAGCGCCTGGTCGTCGCCTTCGGCCAAGGCGGCGGCGAGTGCTTCCCGCAGCTCTTCCCGGTCCCGCGGCGGGTTTTCGCGCGCCAGCTCCGGGGCGCCGACACCGGCCGGGAAGTACAGGTCGAACGCGGCGTCGAACACGGTGCGCTGCCCGCCCCGGCGGACCAGCGCGGCGGCGAGCCCTTCGCGGACCAGTTCGCGGTCGTCCAGGCCGAGCACCTCCAGCGCGGCCGCCGCGTCGGCCGTCTCCCCCGGACCGGCCGGGATGCCTTGCGCCCGCAAGGCCCGCACGAACTCGGCGAGCCGTCCGGTCAGGCCCGGCGCGGCGGTCACGACGCGTCCAGCACCTGGTCGAGACGCAGCCCGGCCCCGGCCTTCGCGATGTCGTCCTGGTGCTTCAGCACGACGCCGAGGCTTTCGCGCACCACCCGTTCGTCGAGCGCGCCCGCGCCGAGCTCCAGCAGCGTGCGCGCCCAGTCGACGGTCTCCGCCACCGACGGCAGTTTCCGCAGGTCCATCGCCCGCAGCGCGGCGATCACCCGCACCACCGAATCCGCCAGCGCGGCCTCGATGCCGGGCACCTTGAGCCGGACGATCTCGCGTTCCAGGTCCTCGTCCGGGAAATCGATGTGCAGGAACAGGCACCGCCGCCGCAGCGCCTCGGACAGCTCGCGCGTCGCGTTCGACGTCAGCACCACGAACGGCTGCTGCGTCGCGGTGATCGTGCCGAGTTCGGGCACGGTCACCTGGAAATCGCCGAGCACCTCCAGCAGCAGGCCCTCGATCTCGACGTCGGCCTTGTCCGTTTCGTCGATCAGCAGCACGGTCGGCTCGGTGCCGGAGATCGCGGTGAGCAGCGGGCGGCGCAGCAGGAATTCCTCGCCGAAGATGTCGGTGCGCGCCTCGTCCCACGTCTCGTCGCGGCCCGCGGTGATCCGCAGCAGCTGCTTCGCGTGGTTCCACTCGTACAGCGCGCGGGCCTCGTCGATGCCCTCGTAGCACTGCAACCGCACCAGCCGCGAGCCGGTGACCTCGGCGACCGCCGTCGCCAGCGCGGTCTTGCCGACCCCGGCCGGGCCCTCGACCAGCAGCGGCTTCCCCAGCCGGTCGGCGAGGAACACCGTGGTCGCGACCGCGGTCGACGCGAGGTACCCGGCCTCGGCCAGCTGCGCCGACACGTCGTCGACGGACGAGAAAAACCCGGTGCCCACGTGGCCTCCTAAGCGATCGCTCACCCGCACTGTACTGGGCGGCGGACGCCAACGGCTTCCTGCCGACCAGACATCGGATCTAAGCGCGCTCACCACCTAGAAGACACACGGAAATCCCGAGATTCCTCCGACGTATGCCGGAGCCGGTTCACGGCAGGCTCGGAATGACCTGGTCCACCAGCCGTTTCGCGACCGGGCAGGACCCTTCGTTGCTCACGGACCGGTCGAGGTACCAGATGCGCACCGCCGAGTCCGTGCCCGGGATCTGGACCTGGTAACGGCAGCCGCCGCCGGCTTTCGTGGTGTCCTTCCGGACTTCGTGCCCGCTCTGGGTGCTCGATTCGCTGTGCCCGCTCCAGTCCTCCGCCTCGCCCAGCTCCAGCGTCGCGGCCAGGTCGCCGCCGGTCAGCTTGCCCGACGGCGGGTTCCACTCGGTGCGGCAGCCGCCGACGCCTCCCGACGCCCCGGAGTCCGCCAGCTTGTACTCGCTGTGCTGCGGGTCGATCGGCGTGCCCCGCGCGGCGGTCGCCAGCAACTCGCAGGCGTTCGTTTTCGCGAACGTCTCCGCTGGGCCGGCACCGCCGCATCCCGCCACCGAGACGGCGACCGCCAGCACGGGCACGAGCCGCTTAATCATTGCCATGGAACCCCTGCCACGCGTCCTCTTCGTCGTCGAACTCGCGGCCGACCGACCGGTCCGGGCGGACACTGCCCGATTCCGAGACGGCGTGCGGCGATTTCAGTCCCGCGTTGCCGAACGCGGCTTCGATGTCCTCCTGGATGTTGGCCGTGCCGGCGTTGTCCAGCGCACTGACGTTCGGGGTCGCCGAGATCATCGCGCCGCCCTGGACGCGCAGGGTCAGGTAGCCGAAGCTTCCGCGCACCTCGCGCGGCGCTTCGGGCTCCGCCGCCGAAGCGCGTTCCCGCTGCTGCCGGAGCCGTTCGTTCTCGTTGCGCTCCCGGCTGGCCCTGGCTGCCGCGACCACTTCGTCGAGCGTCGGGACCACCACGGGACCGTCCGCGTCGCCCGGAGCCGCGGCAGGCGGCGGTTCCGAAGCCAGGCGTTCGGATCTGGCCTGCACCGCCGCGTCCAGCGCGGACAGGTACGCCTCCGTCAGCGCTTCGCCGAGGAAAGCCGGCTCGACCCGGTCTTTCCAGTGGTCCAGGACCGTCGCCTCGACCAGCTTGAGGTCCTCGTCCAGCGTGATCGTGACGACGCCGGTCCGGTCGGACGCGCGGAAACCGCGGGCGTGCCCGGTGCCGACCAGCACGGGTTCGGCGACGGTCGGCAGTGCCTGCGGCTCCGGGGCCCGATCGAGCCGTGCGCTGATGTCCCGAAGTGCTTCCAGCCCCGCGTCGAGCGTGTTCGCCGAGGCGACCGGATCGGTCATTGTCGCTCCTCCGTGCGGCTAGCCGGCGAGGCTCGGCCATTTGTCGTGCGGGAATTCCGCGGCGTCGTACTGGATGCTGGTGGCGTCGCGCGTGCGCCCGACCGCCTCGCTGTACATCTCGACCACCTTGGTGAGCCGTTGCCCCGCGGTGGTGACGAGCTTCTCGACGAGTTTGCCCGCTTCCCCGATGGCTTCCAGCGCGCCGACGATCGTCCCGGCCTCGACCAGAACGGCGACGAACTCCCCCGCGATGGCGGCGAAGGCGTCGCCGAGTTCCTTCACGAACATGATGTTCGCCTTGGCGATGTCGAGCAGCCAGCTGCTGATGTTGTCCGCTTTGGTCTTGATCGCGCCCAGCGCGGCGTGCTGCAGGTCGACGGCGTCGTTGTACGCGTTCCGGGCCGCGCCTTCCCAGTACCCGAAGTTCGCGTCCGGGTGTTCCTTGACGACGCCCTGGAGCTGGGACGCGGGACGCTGGGCGTCCTCCAGCCAGGAGAACCCCTGGACGATGATCGAGACGATCGGGGTCGAATGCTCCAGGATCTTCTTGATGTCCTCGACGATCTTCGTCAGCTTCTCGCTGAGCGCCTTCATTCCCCGGTCGAAGGCGATGACCGCCGGGCCCAGGACGTACCGCCACGCGGAGTCCGCCCATTTGCCGACGAACTCCCGGAACCCGTTGACCATGTCGTTGACCCACTGGACCAGCTGGTCGATCAATTTCTTGAACTCGGCGGTGGTGCTTTCCGCGTCCTCGCTCACGAGCCGCCCTCCGGGATCTTCTTCGACCAGTCCTTGAGGTCGAGTTCGACGATTTCTTCGTTCTGGTCGTAGGTGTTGGCCGCCTTGACCAGCACGTCGCCGATGTGGCCCATGTCCGCGCCCGCCGTGGAGAGTTTCTGCTCCATGAACTGCTGGAGCTTGTCGTAGGCGGATTTGTCGATCGCGGCGACCCCGGCGGTGAGGAGGAAGTTCACGCCGTCGCCGATCCAGAACGCCGAGATGTCGAGCGTCATGCCGGAAACCGCCGTGTGCACGCCGGCGATCTTCTCCGCGTGCGGATCCCACTTCTTCGCTTCGGTGCGCAAGGCGCCGGTGATGACCTTGTAACCGGCCATGCGTTCCTCCCTCGTTCGCCGTCGGGCTGCCCGGCCGTGACGGGCGCCACAGCCCGCATAGTACGGAGCCAAATGGGATGTCGCGCGCAAAACCGCCTTTTGCCACCGATCAGGAGGTCACCGGCAGTGTGCGGGCTCCGGCGGCGGGCCGCGGGCTAGCATCGCGGCGTGACTTACGCTGCCGCTGACGCCCGTTACGACTCGATGCCCTACCGCCGCTGCGGGCGCAGCGGCCTGAAGCTGCCCGCGATCTCGCTGGGGCTGTGGCACAACTTCGGGAACGACCGCCCGCTCACCGTTCAGCGCGACATCGTCCGGCGCGCCTTCGACCTCGGCATCACGCATTTCGACCTGGCCAACAACTACGGCCCGCCCTACGGCAGCGCCGAGGAGAACTTCGGCCGGCTGCTGGCGAGCGACCTGAAGCCGTACCGCGACGAGCTGGTCGTCTCCACCAAGGCCGGCTACGACATGTGGCCCGGCCCGTACGGCGAATGGGGTTCGCGGAAGTACCTGCTGGCCAGCCTCGACCAGTCGCTCGGGCGGATGGGCCTGGACTACGTCGACATCTTCTACTCGCACCGCTTCGACCCGGAGACGCCGCTGGAGGAGACCGTCGGCGCGCTCGACCGGGCGGTCCGGTCCGGCAAGGCGCTGTACGTCGGGATCTCGTCCTACAACTCCGCGCGGACCGCGGAAGCCGCGCGGTTGCTGCGCGAACTGGGCACGCCGCTGCTGATCCACCAGCCGTCGTATTCGATGTTCAACCGGTGGACCGAGACGGACGATCTGCTCGGGACGCTGGAGCAGGCCGGGGCCGGGTGCATCGCGTTCTCGCCGCTGGCACAGGGCTTGCTGACCGACAAGTACCTTTCCGGGGTGCCCTCGGATTCTCGTGCGGCGCAAGGGAAATCGCTGAACCCGGACACGATCACCGAGGAGAAGCTCGCCAAGATCCGGGCGCTGGGCGAGATCGCGTCGCGGCGCGGGCAGACGCTGGCGCAGCTCGCGCTGGCGTGGGCGCTGCGGGATCCGCGGATGACGTCGCTGGTGATCGGGGCCAGCAGCGTGAAGCAGCTGGAGGACAACGTCGCCGCGCTGGACAACCTGTCGTTCACCGCGGAGGAGCTGGCCGAGATCGACCAGCACGCCACCGAAGAAGGCATCAACATCTGGAAGCGGTCTTCGGACGGATGACCCGGCACGGCCGGAGGCGAGGACTACCCGAGCTTCCGGCCGAACTCGCCGTAGACCGCCTCCCCGGTCAGAAACGCTTGGTGCGCCAGCGCGATCCGCCGTGCCTTCGAGGGCCGCAACTGCGCTTGCGCGGCCTCGATGCCAAGGAACTCGAACCGGCTCAGTTCGTCCGTTGCCAGGCGGATGGCACCGATCTGCTCACGGCTCAGCACGCCGCCGTCGAAGACGAATTGCAGGCTGTCGCGCCAGACTCCGTGCTCGGGCAGCCAATCGACCACGAGAAGCCGCCCCACCGGCACGTCGATGCCGAGTTCCTCGCGGACCTCCCGACGGCACGCCGCCAACGGTGATTCGCCGTCTTCGACCAAGCCGCCCGGGATTTCCAGGAAGGGCTTGTAGGTCGGGCAGACGAACAGGATCCGACCGCGTTCGTCGCGGACGAGCGCTCCCGCGGCCGCGTTCTTGCGCGGAAACCGTTCGGCGATGCCCGGGTTGAACTCGGCCTCCGGTTCGCCCTCGTCCCGAAGATCGCGCGCGAAAACCGCGTCGTCGCCGCAGTGGCGGGCCTCGCTGCCGGTCATGATCAGCCGCGAGCCGCGCGGATCGTCTCCGCCGCCCACTCCGCCCAATCGCGTTCCATCGCCGCGTAGCGCTTGCCCCACTCCAGCGCGAGGCGGCCGTACAGCGACGGATCGCTGTCGTCCCAGTCCACCGACGCGTCGATCGCCGCCAGTTCGTCGACCAGTCCCTCGGCGAACGCACCGTGCCTGCGCAGGAATCCGCGGGCCTCCTCCGGCGTGACCTCGCCCAGAAAGTACACCCGCAGCAGCATCTCGTTCCGCCGCGCCGCCGGCGGCCGCTCCTCCAGCAGCCACTTGCGCAGTTCCGACCGACCGGCCTCGGTGATCGCGTACTCCTTGCGGCCGCGCGGGCCCTCCGCGGAGACCTCGATCAGGTCCGCGCTCTCGAGCTTGCCCAGTTCCCCGTACAGCTGGCTCTGCGTGGCCGTCCAGACGCTCGACATCGCCGTTTCGAAGCGTTTCAGCAGGTCGTAGCCGCTGCCGGGGGCAGTGGCGAGCAGCCCCAGCACCGCGTGTCGCAAGGTCATGCGCTCACCCTACCTTCCACTATTGACATGTGCACGCCGGACGTTCTAGCTTTGACATGTCACCACAGGAACGTGAGCGAGGGGCACTGATGAACTACCTGAAGAGTTTCCTTCCGTGGATCGCCTTCGCGGTCGTGTCGACGCAGGCCGACTGGCGCTGGTCCGGGCTGACCGGGCTGGTGCTCGCGGGCGGACTGCTCCTGCTCGAGCGCCGGCGCGGCAAGGGCTGGGACACGCTGGTCATCGAGGTCTCCGCGGTCGTTTTCTTCGCGGCGCTGTCGATCTGGTCCTTCAGCGACCCGGCCTCGCCGCTCCGGGATTACGTCGGCGCGCTCACCGATCTGTGGCTCGCGGCGACCGCCTGGGGGTCGGTCGCCGCGAAACGGCCGTTCACCCTGGGAATCGCGAAAACCATGGTCCCGCCGGAAATCGCCGCGACCCCGGTGTTCCGCCGGGTGAACGTCGTCATCACCGCGGTATGGGCGGCCAGCTTCACGGTCGCCGGAATCGCCGAAGCCGTCCTGCTGCATTACGCGCCGCACGACACCGTCGGCTTGGTCGTCATCAAGGTGCTCGGTTTCGCGATTCCGATCTCGTTCACCATCCGCTATCCGCGCATCGTCCGGGCCCGTGCCCAGAAAGCCGCGTGAATCCATGACCACCACCGATTTTCACCTCAAGGGCCACTACGCCCCGGTCCACGACGAACTCACCGCCTACGACCTGCCGGTCACCGGTGCGCTGCCGCCGGAACTCTGCGGCTGGTATCTGCGCAACGGGCCGAATCCGCGCCAGGACAGCGCGCATTGGTTCACCGGCGACGGAATGGTGCACGGCGTGCGGCTGGAAAACGGCCGCGCCGCTTGGTATCGCAATCGCTGGGTGCGCACCGAAAGCTTCGATATCCCGGATCCGGCGCTCTACAACGCGGACGGAACCCGGAATCTCCGGTGGAGCGTCGCCAACACCCACGTCGTCAACCACGCGGGACGCACGCTCGCGCTCGTGGAATCCTCGCTGCCGTACGAAATCACCACGGATCTCGACACCGTCGGCGTCTACGATTTCGGCGGCAAGCTCGCCGACGCGATGACCGCGCATCCCAAGATCTGCCCGGAAACCGGCGAACTGCATTTCTTCGGCTACGGCAGCATCACCGCCCCGCACGTGAGCTACTACCGCGCCGACGCCGCCGGGGAACTCGTGGTGCAGCAGCCGATCGACGTTCCCGGGCTGACGATGATGCACGACTTCGCGCTCACCCGGCGGCACGTGGTGTTCTTCGACCTCCCGGTGGTGTTCGACCACGCGACCGACGGCGGGATCCCGTACCGCTGGAGCGACACGTACGGCGCGCGGCTCGGCCTGCTCAGCCGCGACCGGCCGGAGGACGGCGTGCGCTGGTTCGAAATCGACCCGTGCTACGTCTTCCACACCCTCAACGCGCACGACACCGCCGACGGCCGGATCGTGGTGCACGTCGTGCGGTATGAGCACCTGTCCAAGCCGGACGTCCCGAATCCGAAGGGCGTGCTGTGGCGGTGGACGATCGACCCGCGCGCGGGCACCGTCACCGAGGATCTGCTCGACGACCGCGACGGCGAGTTCCCCCGCATCGACGACCGGCTCGCCGGGCTCGACGCCCGCTTCGGCCACGTCACCGGATGGCACAGCCCGGAAGGCCCGCTCGTGCTGCGCCGGTACGACCTGCGCACGAACGCGTCGCGCGAGCACCTGTTCCCGGAAGGGCACATCCCGGGCGAAGCGGTTTTCGTACCGGCGGACGACCGTCCGGACGGCGCGGGCTGGCTGCTCGCCTACGTCTACGACAGCCCCAACGACCGCAGCGATCTGGTCGTGCTCGACGCACAGGACCTCGAAGCGGATCCGGTCGCGACGGTCCACCTGCCCGGCCGCGTGCCCGCCGGGTTCCACGGCAACTGGCTGCCCGACGCCTGATCCGCCTCGATCAGCGGACGGCACACTCCGCGTGCCGTCCCCGGGTCTTGCCCGCCGAGCCCGTATCGTCGGGCAAGACCTCCCGCCTGCCCTCCCGAGCCGGAAGAAAAGAAACTTTCCTGCCAAAGCGGGGCGAATCCGGTTACCGTGGCAGGACGGAAGTCCGAACGGGAAGGAAACTCAGCAGGTGGCAGGGTCGGGTACACCACCGGTCGGCACCCCGGCCGGGATGCGCATGATCAACCAGCGGGCGGTGCTCGACCTGCTGCGCCGCGGCGGGCCCGCGACGCGGCCGCAGGTGGCGAAGGACACCGGGCTGTCGAAGCCCACGGTGAGCCAGGCGCTGCTGGCGCTGGAGGCCGCCGGGCTCGCCCGCGCGACCGGGCACACGTCCACCGGCACCGGCCGTTCGGCGGTGCTCTACGAGGCGGACCCGACCGCGGGGTACGTGCTGGGCCTGGACATCGGCCGCGAGCACATCCGGGTCGCGGTCGCCGACCTGGGCCGCACCACGGTCGCCCGGCGCGACGTGCGCAACACGGCCCGCTCCGGCAGCGCGCTGATCTCCGCACTGGGCAAACTGGCCGCCGACATCGTGGCCGAGGCGGGCCTGACCAACGACGACATCGTGGTCCGCGTACTGGGCTCCCCCGGCGTCGCGGACCCGGTGAAACGCTGCTTCCGGCACGCCCCGAACCTGCCCGGCTGGGGCCGCCCCGGCTTGCTCGACGACCTGGAGCAGGTCCTGGGCCCGGAACTGGTGGTGGAGAACGACGCGAACCTCACCGCGGTCGGCGAATGGGAAAGCGGCGCCGCCCGCGGAGCATCGGTGGTCGGCTGCATCACCATCGGCACCGGCGTAGGCATGGGCCTGATGGTCGACGGCCGAGTCTTCCGGGGCGCCACCGGCGCCGCAGGCGAAATCGGCTACCTCCCCTACGGCCGCACCCGCGTCGCCGACGAACCAGCCGAACCACCCGCGCGCGGACACTTGGAAGAAGCCACCGCCGCACAGTCAGTAGTCCGCGGCGCACGCGAACTGGGCTTGGGCACAGCACGATCCGCCCGCGAAGTCTTCCGCCTGGCCCGCGAAGGCGACGAACTGGCCCAACGCGCAGTCTCCGCGGAAGCAGACCGCCTCGCCTACACAGTCGCTTCGGTAGCCGCAGTAATCGACCCAGAACTCATCGTCCTGGGCGGCGGCGTAGGAACGGCAGCAGACCTCCTGCTGGAACCCATCGACCGAGCACTCCGCGCCTTCACCCCCCTGACCACCACAGTGGTACAAGGCGAACTAGGCGACGACGGCGTACTAACCGGCGCAATCAGCGTCGGCTTACGCGCAGCGGAACGCCTGGTCTTCGACCGCCGAGTAGGCGCCGCCTAGCGTTCCGCCGCAGCCACTGGGATCCCGCCCCCAATGTGGCATTGGGTGCGTCAGACGCACCGAACGCCACATTGGGTGCATCCCACGCACCCAATGCCACATTGGGGCGCTAACCCCCACCCAAACCGCAGCCGATGCACCCACGAGCGAGGCACCCAGCCCTCCCCCCGCACCCCGATACGAAGCCTCCCTGCGGTTCGGGGGTGCTTGTCAAGGCATCTTTCCCGCCTTGACAAGCACCCCCGAACCGTCAGCACAATCAAGCTTCGGGGTGCCCCACGCAACCACTGGCCCGATGTCGCCGCCAGGCGACGAGCCCACCCGCCGAACGCCCGGTACCTTGCAGGCATGATCGGACTGCCCGACACCATCACCGCCTGCCTCTTCGACCTGGACGGCGTACTGACCGGGACGGCCGTGCTCCACCGCGAGGCGTGGAAACGGACGTTCGACGAATACCTCCGCACCCGCGACACCGCGAACTTCCAAGAATTCACCGACGCCGACTACGCCACCTACGTAGACGGCCGCCCGAGGGCCGACGGCGTCCGGGAATTCCTCCGCTCCCGCGGAATCGACCTCCCCGAAGGCACCCCCGACGACCCCGTCGACGCCCCGACCGTGAACGGCATCGGCAACCGCAAAAACGAGCTGGTCCTGAAAATCATCGACGAACGCGGCGTAAACCCCTACCCGGGTTCCGTCCGCTACCTCGAAGCCGCCAAGCAAGCCGGACTCAGGATCGCCGTAGTGACCTCCTCCGCGAACGGCGCGAAAGTCCTCGACGCGGCAGACCTGTCCCGCTTCGTGGAAGCCCGCGTAGACGGCCTGGTCATCCGCCGCGACCACCTCAAAGGCAAGCCCGCACCCGACTCGTTCCTCGCCGGGGCCAAGGAACTCGGCGTGGACCCGAAGCAGGCCGCGGTGTTCGAGGACGCACAATCCGGCGTCCAAGCAGGCAAAGCCGGCGGTTTCGGTTACGTCGTGGGCGTGAACCGGGAAAACCAGGCCGACGCCTTGCGCGCGCACGGCGCCGACGTCGTGGTGGACGACCTCGCCGACCTGCTGGAGGACAAGTGACGGAATCCGGTTACGAATGCGCTCCGTGGGAGCTGCGCTGGCGCGGGCTCGACGTGGATGCGTTGCAGCGCACCGAATCCGCCTTCGCGGTGTCGAACGGACACATCGGACTGCGCGGCACGCTTGAGGAAGGCGAACCGCGCGGGCTGCCCGGCACCTATCTCAACGGCTTCTACGAACAGCACGAACTCCCTTACGCCGAGGGCGGTTACGGCTATCCGGAAGAAGGCCAGACCGTCGTCAACGTGACCGACGGCAAGATCATCCGGCTGCTGGTCGAGGACGAGCCGCTGGACATGCGCTACGGCATCGCGACCGCGCACGACCGTGTGCTCGATTTCCGCCGCGGCACGCTGCGGCGCGTCACCGAATGGTCTTCGCCCACCGGCAGGCGGGTGCGGGTGACCACCGAACGGCTGGTTTCCTTCACCCAGCGCGCGGTCGCCGCGATCCGCTACGAGGTCGAACCGCTGGACGAGGACTTGCAGCTCGTCGTGCAGTCCGACCTGCTGGCCAACGAGCCGGTCGAGTCCGACACGCACGATCCGCGCGTCGCCGCCGCGCTCGACGCGCCGCTGGTCGGCGAGTTCAGCCACGCCGCGGGCTACCAGGCCGTGCTGGTGCACCAGACCCGGATGTCCGGGCTGCGGGTCGCCGCCGCGATGGACCACAAAATCGAGGTGGACGACGGCCTGCGCACGCGCATCCACGCCGAGGAGGACCTCGCCCGGCTCACCGCCGCGGTCGACGTGCCCAAGGGCGGACGGCTGCGGGTCACCAAATTCCTCGCCTACGGCTGGTCCGCGCAACGCTCCGCACCGGCGCTGCGGGCGCAGGTCGAAGCCGCGCTCGCGGGCGCGAGGCAGACCGGCTGGAAGGGGCTCGCCGCCGAGCAACGCCAGTTCCTGGACGATTTCTGGGCCACTTCGGACATCGAAATCGACGGCGACCCGGAACTCCAGCAGGCCGTCCGGTTCGCGCTCTTCCACCTGCTGCAGGCCGGCGCCCGCGGCGAAACCCGCGCTATCGCCGGAAAAGGCCTCACCGGACCGGGATACGACGGGCACGCGTTCTGGGACAGCGAGACTTTTGTACTGCCGGTGCTGACGTACACGATGCCGGACGCCGCCCGCGACGCGCTCGGCTGGCGACACTCCACAATAGACAAAGCCAAGGAACGCGCGACCCAGCTCGGGTTGCGCGGCGCGGCTTTCCCGTGGCGGTCCATCAACGGGGCCGAGTGTTCCGCGTACTGGCCCGCCGGCACTGCCGCGTTCCACGTCAGCGCGGACATCGCCGACGCCGTCGTGCGCTATGTCAACGCCACCCAGGACGAGCATTTCGAGCGCACCTGCGGCGCGGAACTGCTGCTGGAAACCGCGCGGCTGTGGGCGTCCCTCGGGCATTTCGACCACCACGGGCACTTCCGCATCGACGGCGTCACCGGACCGGACGAGTACTCCGCGGTGGCGGACAACAACGTCTACACGAACCTGATGGCGCGCCGGAACCTGCTCGCCGCGGCTGAGGTGTGCCAGCGGCATCCGGACGTCGCCGAACAGTTCGAAGTGGACGCTCCGGAGATCGATTCCTGGCGCGCCGCGGCGGACGCGATGGCGCTGCCGTACGACCAGGAACTCGGCGTGCACCCGCAGTCGGAAGGCTTCCTGCAGCACGACGAGTGGGATTTCGCCGCCACCGACGAGGATTTCTACCCGCTGCTGCTGAACTACCCGTATTTCGACCTCTACCGCAAGCAGGTCGTCAAGCAGGCCGACCTCGTGCTCGCCCTGCACCTCTGCGGCGATTCGTTCAGCCCGGAGGAAAAAGCCCGCGACTTCGCCTACTACGAGGCACGGACGGTCCGCGACTCCTCGCTGTCCGCGGGCACGCAGGCCGTCATCGCCGCCGAGGTCGGGCACCTGCAACTGGCGTACGACTACCTCGCCGAAGCCGCGCTGACCGACCTGCACGACGTGCACAACAACGTCCGCAACGGCCTGCACATGGCGTCGCTGGCCGGCGCCTGGCAAGCCGCCGTGGCCGGATTCGGCGGCTTCCGCGACTACGGCGGCCAGCTGTCGTTCGCGCCCCGGCTGCCGGACGAACTCGGCGGCCTCACCTTCCGCCTCGCGTTCCGGGAAACGCGGTTCCAGGTGTCGATCCGGCCCGGCGCGGCGACGTACCGGGTGCTCAACGGCCCGCCGCTGGACCTGCTCCACCACGGCGAGCGGTTTACCGTGACCGACGAGCCGGTGGAACTGCCGATCCCGAAGCTCGACCCGGGCCCCGCGCCAGTCCAGCCGATCGGCCGGGCCCCGGCGCGCCGGGACCCGTCGAAGGTGCGGCAGTTCGACCGGAGCTGACTCGTCAGCGGCAATCGCGGCGAGAACCGCGATTGCCGCTCACGACGGCGTTTCGTCCGTGCCCGGCACCCGCGGCACCTCGTCGGTCCGGGAAGGGCTCAGGTCCGGCCCCGGCGCGTTCGCCACCTCGCCGGGCAGCTCGTCCGAGTCCGGCAGCTCGCGTTTGCGGCGCGCGGGGAACGGCGTTTCCTCGTCGTCGTCCTCGGACCGGTCGCGGGGATGGAATTCGCTGCGCGGGGTCATCTCTCCGGGATACCCGGTTTACCGCGCCCGCACCAGGGAGTTCACGCGGCCGGACGCGAGCGCTGCTTTCCGGTCGCGTCCGTGAGCTGGTCCAGCAGCGTCAGCAGGAGCCCGTCCCGGGTCGACCACGGGCAGATCGACAGGCTCCCGCCCGCGACCGTCAGCAGCGCCTCCGCGACGACCGCGCCGCCGAGCGCCTGCTGGGCCCGCTGCCGCGAAATCCCCGGCAGCTGCGCGCGCCGCGCGAACGGCATCGCCGACAGCCGCGGAATCCACGCGCGCACGTCGTCCAGGTGCAGCTCGCGGGCCTTGCCCGGACGGTCGCCCGCCAGCCGCGCCAGCTGCCGCAGCACCTTCGAACAGCCGACCACGCGGTGTTCGGCCAGCTCGTCCTTCACGTCGCCCAGTGCGGCGGAGACTTCCTCCAGCACGTGGTCACGCAGCGCACGCACTTGCTTGCTGCGCACCGGCGGTTCGGCGGGCAGCCAATCGCGCGTAACCGACCGGGCGCCCAGCGGAAGCGACCGCGCGAACGTGGCCTGCTCGCCCGCTCCGGCGGACAGCTCGACTGTGCCGCCGCCGATGTCGAGCGCCAGCAGCGGGCCGCCGGACGCGCCGTACCAGCGGCGCGCGCCGACGTAAGTCAGTTCCGCCTCGCGGCGGCCGGAGAGGAACCGCAGTTCAACCCCGGTTTCCTTGGCGACCGCGCGGACCGCGTCGCGGGAGTTGACCGCGTCCCGGATGGACGACGTGGCCAGCGGAAACACGTCTTCGACGCCGTGCTCGCGGGCGAATTCCATCCCGTTCGAGACGGCCTTGGCGATGGCGGCGATGCCGCACTTGCTGAGCCGTCCGTCGTCGTCCAGTTCGCGGTCCAGCCGCAGCCGGGTCTGGTGCGTCAAGGCCGGGTCGATCGGGGATCCGCCGGGTTCGAGCACGACAAGCCGGGCGCTGAACGACCCGACGTCCAGCACCGCAGCAGCGGGTCCTTCGATTCTGCGCACAGCCCGGCCTACCTCGCTTTCGCCCCGCCCGGATTCCCCGTTGAACCCGTTCTTACTCCCGAATTCGCGTCCCGCGCGGGGAGTTGACGGCATTTCGACGGCGGCATCGACCTGAGGTGCGGTTTTTTCACACTCTCAGTAGCCCGCATCATAGCGGACCTACCCGAGCAGCTCCTTCAGCTTGGCGACGGCGGCCACTCGCGCCTCGCGTCCGGGCTGCAGCGGGTTGACCGCCAGGGTCGTCGCGCCGGCCTCCTTGAACGCCGCCAGCCGCTCCTTCACGTACCCCGCCGGACCGACCAGCGACGTGGCGCGCAGCAGCTCCGTCGGGACCGCCGCGGCGGCTTCTTCCTTCTTGCCGTCGAGGTAGAGGTCCTGGATCTGCTTGGCCTCGGCCTCGTAGCCGTAGTTGCAGGCCAGCGTGTTGTAGAAGTTCTTGCCGCGCGCGCCCATCCCGCCGATGTACAGCGCGAACACCGGGCGCACCCAGTCGAGCAGGTGGTCGACGTCGTCGCCGATGGCCAGCGGCGGAGCGGCGAACACGTCCAGCTCGCCCAGCTGCGGGTCGCGCTTGGCCTTGCCCTCGGCGAGCGAAGCGCCCCAGACGTCGGCGGCCTTCTCCGGGTGGAAGAAGATCGGCTGCCAGCCCTCGGCGACCTCGGCGGCGAGCGCGACGTTCTTCGGCCCGAGCGCGGCGAGCACGACCGGGATCCGCTCGCGGACCGGGTGGTTGATCAGCTTGAGCGGCTTGCCGAGGCCGGTGCCCTGGTCGGCGGGCAGCGGGATCGTGTAGTGCTTGCCGTCGTGCACGACGCGCTCGCGCTTCCACACCTGGCGGCAGATCTCGATGATCTCGCGGGTGCGGCCGATCGGCGCGTCGTACTTCACGCCGTGGAAACCCTCGATGACCTGCGGTCCGGACGCGCCGAGGCCGAGAGTGAACCGGCCGTCGGACACGAAGTCCAGCCCGGCCGCGGTCATCGCGGTGAGGCTCGGCGTGCGGGTGTAGATCTGGAAGATGCCCGACATCAGTCCGACGCGCTCGGTCTTCGCGGCGAGGAAGCCGAGCTGGCTCACCGCGTCGAAGCTGTAGGCCTCGGGGACGAACACGATGTCGAGCCCGACCCGTTCCAGCTCCACGATGTCCGCGACGCTTTCGGCGAACCCGCCCGAGTAGCTGACGCCGGTGCCGATCCTCATCGATCCCTCATTCCCGTGCCGGTCGACTGTGACTAAGCGTTTGCTCATTATGCGGCCGCCCGGGTGACGACGCTACGGCGTGGGTCACACCACAGCGGGCGCCACCGTCCCGCGCACCTCGCCGAACCCGATCCGCGCACCGCCTGGACCTGGGGCGGAAGCGGTGATGACGACCTCGTCGCCGTCCTCCAGGAACGTCCTGGTCTCCTCGCCGACCGCGAGCGGTTCGCGCCCGCCCCAGCTCAGCTCCAGCAGCGATCCGCGCTGGTCCTTCGCCGGGCCGGTGACCGTGCCGGACGCGTACAGGTCGCCGGTGCGCAGGCTCGCGCCGTTGACGGTGAGGTGCGCGAACTGCTGCGCGCCCGTCCAGTATTGCGTGGCGAACGGCGGACTGGACACGAGCCGTCCGTTGATCCGGATTTCCAGCGTCAGGTCCAGGCTCCACGGCTCGGCCGCGCGCAGGTATTCGAACGGCTCCGGGTCCTGCGCGGGCTGCGGCACGCGGGCGTGCTTCAGCGCGGCCAGCGGAACCAGCCACGGCGACATCGACGTGGCGAACGATTTGCCGAGGAACGGCCCGAGCGGCTGCGATTCCCAGCCCTGCAGATCGCGCGCCGACCAGTCGTTGACCAGGCAGACACCGAAGACGTGGCGGGGGAACTCGTCGATCGGCACCGGCGCGCCCAGCTCCGATCCCACGCCGACGACGAAGCCGACCTCCGCCTCGAAGTCGAGCCGCTTGGCCGCGCCGAACGACGGTTGCGTCGCCTTGCGCGGTTTCCGTTGCCCGGCCGGGCGGATCACCGGCGTGCCGGACGCGACGACGGTGCCCGCGCGGCCGTGGTAGCCGATCGGCAGGTGTTTCCAGTTCGCCGGCACCAGATCGTCGCCGCCGGTGAAGATCCGGCTGGCGTTGATCGCGTGCTGTTCGCTGGAGTAGAAGTCGACGTAATCCGCGACCTCTACTGGCAGATGGCTCGTGATTTCGTTGCGGGGCACCAGATGCGGCCGGATCCGGTCGGCGTGCCGCGGTTCGGAGAGCCATTCGCGGACCCGCACCCGCACATCGGCCCAGATGTCCGGGCCGGCGGCGAGCAGCGGGTTCAGCACGCCCGCGCCGAGCAGGCGGCCGAAGGACTCCCCCTCGGCCGCCGCGGTCAGGTCGAGCACCTGGTCCCCGACCGCGACGCCGGCCCGGCGGGTCCGCTCGCCGTGCGAGAAGACGCCGTAGGGCAGGTTGTCGAGGCCGAAGAGGGTGTCGGCCGGAAGGTCGAGCCAGGTCACGCGGACGCCTCCGCGATCCACGCGCCGACCACGGTGTCCAAAGCGGACAGCGGGAGAATCCCGTTGCCCAGGATCACGTCGTGGAACGCGCGGATGTCGAACCGGTCGCCCAGCGCCCGTTCGGCCTCGGCGCGGACGCGCTGGATTTCCAGCCGCCCCACCATGTAGCTGAGCGCCTGGCCCGGATTCGCGACGTACCGGTCGATCTCCGCCTCGATCTCCATCTTCGCCATCGGCGTGTGCTCGACCAGGTAGTCGACCGCCTGCTGCCGGGTCCAGCCCAGCGCGTGCAGACCGGTGTCGACGACGAGCCGCCCGGCCCGCATCGAGTCCTGGGCGAGCATGCCGAAGCGGGCGACGTCGTCGGAGTACAGGCCCATCTCGTCGGCGAGGCGCTCCGCGTACAGGCCCCAGCCCTCGATGTAGGCGTTGAACGGCGCGATCCGGCGCAGCAGCGGCAGATCGGTGAGTTCCTGCGCGAACGTGAGCTGGAAGTGGTGCCCGGGAACGGCCTCGTGGAACGCGATCCCCTCGCTGGTGAACCGCGGCCGCGAACTCGCCTCGTAAGTGTTCGCGTAGTACGTGCCGGGCCGGGAACCGTCGAACGCGGCCTGGAGGTAGTAGGCGATGGTGCCGCTCGCCGCGTCCGCCTCCGGGACCGGCTCGACCGCGCACTTCGCGTCCGGCACCCGGGAGAACCATTGCGGCGCAACGGTTTCCGCCCGGGCGATCGCGGTGCGAGCGCCTTCCAGCAGTTCCTCGCCGTCGCGCCAGCGCAGCTCCGGGTCGGTGCGGAGGCGGTCGAAGATTTCCCGCAGCTCTCCGGTGCCGAACACGCGGGAGCCCAGTTCGCGGTACTCCTCGGCCAGTTTCTCGCCCAGCCGCAGCCCGGTGTCGTGCAGTTCCTGCGCGGTGCGGTCCGTGGTGGTGTGCGCGCGGATCAGGCCCTGGTACTTCTCCAGCCCGCCCGGCAGGTGGCTGATGCCCGGCTGGCTGTCCGTCTTCGAAACCGGCAGCACGTCCTCGGCGAGGAAGTCGCGGTAGCGGCGGTACGCGGGCCGCACGACCTCGGCGAGCAGCCGGTCGCACTCCGCCGCGAAGCCCTCGACCTCGACCGACGGCGTGACGCGGAACGGGTCGCCGTCCTCGTTCGCGAGGTACCGCTCGACGTACTCGATCCCGATGCGCACCAGGAAGTCCGGCGGCGCGAACCCGTCCGCGACGGTCGTCCGCTGCGCCTCGATCACCGCGTCCAGATAGCCGCCGATCGCCGCCAGCCGGGTGAGGTAGTCGCGTGCCTTGTCCGCGTCGTCCGGGGCCAGCGCGGGAAGGATGGTCATGAGGTTCAGCGCGGGCGAGCTGAACCCGTCGCTCACCGCGAAGCCGGACAGCCGCGAGTCGATCGTGTCGATCGCGCCGCGGGCGTGCGTGCGCACCACCTCGCGGGTGATGACCTCGGACGGAGTCAGCCCGGCCGGGTCGATCGCGTCGGCGCGTTCGGCGATCGCGGCGTACTTGGCCCGGTCGCGCTCGGCCGCGGCGAGGCTCGGGTCGGCGAGCTTCGTGTGGTCGCCGGGGAGGCCGAGGACGGTGCGCTCCAGCGGTTCCCGCTCGAAGTCCAGTTCGACCAGCTCGTCCGCCAGACCGACGACGGTGTCGCCGTAGCCCGCGGCCCATTCGGTGACCACGGCGTCCAGCACCGACAGCGGCAGGGATCCGCCGGAGAGGACCGTGTCGTGGAAGGCCTTGACGTCGAAGCGGCTGCCGAGCCGCTGTTCGGCCTGCTTGCGCAACCGCTCGATCTCCAGCCGCCCGACCAGGTACGCGAGCGCCTGGCCCGGGTAGCCGAGGTACCGGTCGACCTCGGACTCGATCTCGACCTGCGCCATCGGCGTGTGCTCCAGCAGGTAGTCGACCGCCTGCTGCCGGCTCCAGCCCAGCGCGTGCAGGCCGGTGTCGACGACCAGCCGCCCGGCCCGCATGGACTCCATCGTCAACATGCCGAGCAGCGACACGTCGTCGGAGTACAGGCCCATCTCGTCGGCGAGGCGCTCGGTGTAGAGGCCCCAGCCCTCGGCGTACGCGGTGAAGTTGCCGATGCGGCGCAGCAGCGGCAGGTCGGCGAGGTCGAGCGCGGTGCTGAGCTGGAAGTGGTGGCCCGGGATCGCCTCGTGGAACGCGATGACCTCGGCGGTGTGCCGGAACCGCTCGGTGGCCTGGTGGGTGTTCGCGAAGTAGACGCCCGGCCGGGACCCGTCCGCGGCGGGCGGCATGTAGTACGCCGGGGGCGCGCCGGGCGCGGAGTCCTCCGGCACCGCCTCGACGGTCCACGGGTGCTCCGGGATCTTGCCGAACCAGTTCGGCGCCTCCGCCGCGGCGCGGGAGATGGCCGTGCGGGCGGTTTCGAGGAGGTCCTCGGCACTCGTCCAGCGGAGCTTCGGGTCGGTGCGCAGCCGCTCGAAAATCTCCGGCAGCTCGCGCGTGCCGAACACGCGCTCGCCGAGCGCCTGGTACTGCTCGACCTGGCCGGCGATCACCGCGAGGCCGGTGTCGTGCAGCTCCTGCGGGGTGCGGTCGCTGGTGGTGTGGGTGCGGGCGAGACGGGCGTAGATCTCGTCGCCGCCGGGCAGCCAGGAGACGCCTGCCTTGTCGTCCGGGCGGCCGTGCGGGAGGACCTCGGCCTCGAGGAAGTCGCGGTACTCGCGGAAGCCGGGCCGGGCGACGTCTTCGAGGATCTGCCTGCGGCGCGCGGCGAACTCGTCGTCCGGGGCGGGCTGGCGCAGCAGCGGGTCGTTCTCGGGCTCGGCGAGATAGCGGTCCAGGTGCGCGATCGCGGCCTTGACCAGGCGTTCGATCGGCAGCAGCCCGGCGGCGATGCCGTCGCGGTGCCGTTGCGCGACGGCGCGGAGGTACTCCGGGATCTCGCGGAGCCTGCCGAGATGCACCTCGGCGGTTTCCGCGGTGACGGTGACCATCGGCAGCGCGGACAGCAGCCCGGAAGCGGGCCCGACGAACAGGTCGGTGACGGTGAAGTCGACGACCCGGCTGTCCATCCGGTCGAGGGTGCCGTCGATGGAGCTGAGCAGGACGTCGCGGGTGACGCGGTCGACGTCGTCGAGCCCGGCCGGGTCGACCGCCTCGGCCCGCTCCCGGATCCCGGCGAGCTTCCCGCGCAGCGCCGCCTCCGCCGCGGCCGACGGATCGCCGAGCCCCGGCGCGTCCGGCCGGATGCCGAGAATGGCGGCGTCGAGCGGCTCGTGGTCGAACGACACCTCGACGAGTTCGTCGGCGAGATCGGAAACGACGGTCATCGGCGTGGACCCCCAGGGTAGGCGGAGCGAGTGCTGCTCCCGACCCTAATCGAGACAGGGGCGCCGACGCCCGTGTCCTCGGCGGCCGGTCCCTCGGCAGGCCGTATCGGCGTGCCGGGGCGTGGAACTCGCGCGGTCCCGTCTGCCGCCGCGGGACACGCCGATCGCCGACGTCGCGGTGGCGCGGTGGCGCGGTGCCGCGGCGGCGCGGGCCACGTGGTGCGGCAGGCCGTACCGGCGTGCCAGGGCGTCGAACTCGGGCGGTCCCGCCCGCCCCCCGGGACGCGCCGATCGCCGACGTCGCGGTGGCGCGGGGCACGCCGGGCGCGTGGTGCGGCCGGGCCGGGCGGGCGAGGCGGTAGCGTTGCCGGAGTGGCCGTGACCGATCCCGCCGACATCCGCCTGCTCGCCGCGCTCGCCGAGCTGGGCAAGGGGGCTGTGCACGAGCTGGCGGCGAAGGTCGGGATGGACCCGAGGGAGGTCGCGTACCGGCTGGTCGCGCTGTCCGGGAGCGGATTGCCGCTGCTGGTCGGGGTCGAAAGCGACCCGAACGGCCTCCGCGCGGCGATTTCCGGGGCTCCGGCGTCGTGGCAGCGTCCCCCGGGCGGCTATCCGGGCGGGCCCGGGTCGGTGCCGTTCCCCGCTGCGGCTGGACCGAACGCGGGGCCCGGGACGGCGGGACAGAACCTGGGCGGGATGCCCGGGGCAGCCGGGCCGAATCCGGGCGGGGCTGCGGGGCCCAACCAGGGCGGGATGCCAGGGGCTGCCGGGCCTAACCAGAGCGGGATGCCCGGACCCAACCAGGGCGGGATGCCGGGGCCGATGACGTCCGGCCAGGGTGCGGCGCCAGGCGCTGGCCCGGCGTCGGCGGGAGTCCCCGTGCGAGGCGGGGCGGCGGGAATGCCGGGCGCGCAGGGCTCCGGCCCGCATCCGCCCGGGCCGAACGGGATCCCTGATTCAGCCGGGATGCCGGGGCACTCCGGACCGCATCCGCCGGGACAGCACGGCATGCCCGGCCCGGGAACCTCCGGCGCCTACCCGCCAGGGCACACCGGGATCCCCGCGGGTCCGGGGCAGCACGGCATGCCCGGCCCGGGAACTTCCGCCGCGTACCCGCCCGGACAGACCGGGATTCCGGCGACCGGGCCAGGTCCGGGCGTGTCCGGCGCGTACGCACCTGGACCGGCCGGGATTTCCGGCGCGTATCCCCCTGGGCCGAACGGAATTCCCGGCGGGCCGGGAGTGTCGGGCGCGTATGCCCCGGGACCGAACGGGATCCCCGCCGGGCCGGGGGTGTCCGGCGCGTATGCCCCGGGGCAAACCGGGATGCCGCCGCAGGTTCCCGTCGGCGCGAATGTCCACAATGGACCTTCCGGGCCGTACCCGGCTCCGGATCCGGTCGTCAGCACGTGGGGCGTCCCGCAGACCGCTTCCTGGGCCCGCGGCGACGAACCCCGGCCCGCCGCGGCGCCTGCCAAGCAGGGGCGGATCGGCGAGACGATGCAGTCCCAGGGGCTCGAAGGGGAACAGCTTTCCGTGCAGCTGCTGGAGGTCCAGGATCCCGCCGACTTCCTCTTCGGCGCGGCGGGCTACCGGCTCGAGGACGGCGAGCGCGCGGTCGTCGTGCACACCGAGATCACCAATCGCGGGCCGATCCCGTTCGCGTCGCTGCCCGACAACTATCTCGAGCTCGTCACCGACAGCGGCGAGACCGTCGCGAAGGCCCCGGTTTCGCTGACGTCCCGGCCGCCGCACAAGATCGGCGTGCAGCCGGGCGAGACGCTCGGCGGGCACACCGTCTACGTGCTCCCCACCGCGACCCGCGTCGTCTCGGTGCGCTGGAGCCCGCGGCCCGAGCCGGACGAGCGCACCCTGACCTGGGCCGTCGACTAGTTCCCGTCGCGCAGGATCTCCAGCGCACTGGCCAGATCGTCGGGGTACTCCGCCTCGAACTCGACCCACCGGCCGTCCGCGGGGTGTGCGAAACCGAGCGTCCGCGCGTGCAGCCACTGGCGCGTCAGGCCGAGTTTCCGGGCCAGCACCGGGTCCGCCCCGTAGGTCAGGTCGCCCGCGCACGGGTGGCGCAGCGCGGAGAAGTGCACGCGGATCTGGTGCGTACGCCCGGTTTCCAGCTTCACGTGCGCCAGCGACGCCGCCCGGAACGCCTCGACCACCTCGTAGTGCGTGACGCTCGGCCGTCCGCCCGCGACGACGGCGAACTTGTAGTCGTGCCGCGGATGGCGGTCGATCGGGGCGTCGATGGTGCCGCGCGTCGGGTCCGGGTGGCCCTGCACGACGGCGTGATAGCCCTTGTCGACGGTCCGTTCCTTGAACGCCCGCTTCAGCACGGTGTACGCGTGCTCGCTCTTCGCCACCACCATCACCCCGGTGGTGCCCGCGTCGAGCCGGTGCACGACGCCCTGTCGTTCGGCCGCGCCGGAGGTCGAGATGCGCAGCCCGGACGCGGCGAGTCCGCCGACGACCGTCGGACCGGTCCAGCCCGGGCTGGGGTGCACGGCGACGCCGACCGGTTTCGAAATCACCACGATGTCGTCGTCATCGTGCAGGATCTTCAGGCCTTCGACTGGCTCCGCGACGATTTCCGCCGCACGTTCCGGTTCCGGCAGCGTCACCTCGAGCAGCCCGCCCGCGGACAGCCGGTCCGATTTGCCCGCCGGACGGCCGTCGAGGAGGACGTCGCCCGCCGCGGCGAGGTCCGCGACCGCGGTGCGGGACAGGCCGAGCAGTTTGGCGAGCCCGGCGTCGACGCGCATCCCGTCGAGCCCGTCGGGGACGGGCAGCATGCGCGCGCTCACTCGGAGTCCTTCTTCTTGCCGCGGGTGGAGGTGCCGTCGTAGTCCTTGCCGAGCAGGGACAGCAGCACGATCAGCGCGCCGCCGACGCAGATCGCGGAGTCGGCGATGTTGAAGATCGCGAACCCCTCGCCGTTGGGCGCGAACGCGGAGATGAAGTCGACGACGTGGCCGCGCAGCGGTCCGGGCTCGCGGAAGAACCGGTCGGTCAGGTTGCCGAGCGCGCCGGCGAGCACGAGCCCGAGGCCGATCGCCCAGCCGACCGAGCGCAGCCTGCGCGAGATCCACACGATCGCGATCACGACGCCGATCGCGACCAGCGCGAGCACCCACGTCATGCCGGTCGCCATCGAGAACGCGGCGCCCGGGTTGCGGATGACCTGCAGGTAGATCAGCCCGCCGAGGATCGGCTTGGGCTCCTTGCCCTCGAGGTTCGCGACCACGAGGTTCTTCGTGATCAGGTCGATCGCCCACAGCAGCGCCGCGACCGCGAACACCACCCAGACCCGCCGCTTGGGCAGCGGCGCGCCGTCCCCGGCGGCCTCCTGCTCAGGCGGTTCCGCAGACGGCTCGACCTCGGACTCGGACGGCGAAGGATCGGTGCTCACACCCCCATTGTCCACAACCGCGCCCGAGCAGGTCACAGCGGCCGAATTCAGTCGCCCCGGAGGCCCCTCGCCCGCCATCATCGCTGCCATGCCCGCCGAGATCCCCGCCCCCGCCGCGGCCGCGGCCTGGATCGCCCTCGACCTCTCCCCCACGAGCGACCTCCCCCTCTGGGCAGCCCACTGGCTGGCCGACGGCGAGGACGGCGAGCACCTGCGCCACCTGGCCGGGCTGTCCCGCAGCGAACCACGGGAAATCCACGACGTGCAGGAGGCGGCCTTAGCCGACTGCCGCACGCCCATTCCCGCTGTGGCCGACGCAGCCGAAGCCGCGTTCACTCACCTGGCCCGGCTGTTCCTCAACGGCCATCTCAGCGAGCGCGGCCTGCTGAACGACCTGCACGCGGTTATCTTGCGCACCGGTTACGCGGAGAGCGCCACTTCCTTGCCGCTCGCCCAAGTCTGGCTGGCGGACGAAGAGTGGGACGGAGGCTGGGGCCGCACCGAAGAGCAGATCAAAGAGGCGATCCGGGCCGCCTGCAGATCCCAACTCGACCACAATGCGAGCTCACGCGGTTAAACCCAGCCCGGTCAGGCGCAGAACGGCGGCAGCTCCCGCGGGTCCCCGACCGGCGCCCACCGCCCGTCCACCTTCGCGTACTCCCAGCGGGCTCCCCGGGCCACGATCTGCCGCAGCGCCAGCACCAAGCGGTCGACGTGTTCCTCGGTGCTCCCCAGCCCGAGGCTCACCCGGACCGCCTGCTGGCCTTCGCTTCCGGCTTCCCGGATCAGCCGCCGGGCGGCCACGTGCGCGCAGAACGCCCCGTCCCGCACGCCGATTCCGTACTCGGCCGACAGCACCGCGGCCAGCCATCCGGGCTCGAACCCGTCGACCACGAAGCTCACCGTGCCGACCCGGTCCACCGGCGCGTCGAAGAACCGCAGCTCGGCGAAACCCGGCAGGCTCTCAAGCCCCTTGCGCAACCGATCCAGCAACGCGGCCTCGTGCGAACCCACGGCATCCCACTGAGCCGCCAGCTGCTCGCAAGCCACCCCGAGCGCATACACGCCAACGGTATTCGGCGATCCGGCCTCGTGCCGCTCTTCGCCGCTGTTCCACACCACGGCTTCCTCGGTCACCAGTTTCGTAGCGCCACCACCGGCCAGGTACGGCTCGGCCGCCCGCAACCAGTCGCTGCGCCCGATCAGCGCACCGGCCCCGAAGGGCGCGTACAGCTTGTGCCCGGACAGCGCGACATAGTCAACATCCAGCTCCCGCAACGAAATCTGCCGGTGCGGAGCGAGCTGCGCGGCGTCGAGGGCCACCCGGGCGCCGTGTTTCCGGGCCACCGCAGCGATCTCGGCCACCGGCAGCAGCTCGCCGGTCACATTGGACGCACCGGCGACGACCACCAACCGCGGCCCCTGCGGGCATTCCGCGAGCGCTTCGTTCACAACGGACACTGCGGCGAGCCGGGTCCGCGGCAGCTGCACGCGCCGGACGTTCGGGCCGCGCCACGGCAGCAAGGCCGCGTGGTGCTCGCTGTCGAACACCACCACGGAAGTCTTGCGCGGCAATGCTTTCGCCAGCAGGTTGAACGCGTCAGTGGTGTTGCGGGTGAAGATCACCGAGTCGCCGTTGCGAGCGTCCACGAACCGGCGCAGCACGTCGCGCGTCCGCTCGTACAGCCGCGTCGAGACCTGCGAAGCGAAGCCCGCGCCGCGGTGCACGCTGGCGTACCAGGGAAGGAACTCGTCGACCGCCGAACGCACCGCGTCCAGACACGGCGCGCTCGCCGCGTGGTCGAGGTTGGCGTAGCCGATGTCGCCGCCGGTGACCAGCGGGACCCGCAGCGTCGCACCGGCGACAGCGGGAACGGCAGCGGCAACAGTTTCCGTGGACCGGTCGAGTGCGAGAGTCATGACGGCGCCTCCTCGGCGTTCCGGGGGACCCCCGGCGAGGGGCCCGCGCTTGCCCGCCGCACTGCGCGACCGGCCTGGTCCTCACCCGGGGCACCCCACCGCGGTAGGAGGGTTGCCGGCCAGCAAGCCGGGGCTTCGCGCTGGCACTCATGACCTGGAACCGAAGATAGCGGACGACCCCCGGGAGAAACCAGACCCGTCTCGTGATCTGAGACGGCAGTCACAGGGTGTGTCCACAAAGGACAGAAAGATCAGGCTCCGGATTCCCCATGCCAGCGCGCGAGGCGGCCGGCCCGGTCGACGGCCCGGATGCGCCGTTCGGTCGCGTCGCGGTCGGCGGCGGTCGTGACCACCAGAAGCTGGTCTTCGACCTGCAAGCGGCTCGTTTTCTGCGGAGTGAAGCCCGTCCCGCCGCGCACCACGAGGCTGACCGTCGCCCCGGCGGGCAGCCGCAGCTCCGACAGGTACACGCCGTGCAGCTTCGACCCCTTCTGGATGCGCACCTGCAGCAGTTCGGCGCCGAGCTCGTCGAGCGGGGCGGCGTCGACCTCGATCTCGTGCGCCTGCGTCGCCTTCGCCAGCCCGAGGATCCGCGCGAGCGGGCTGAGCGTCGCGCCCTGCAGCACGGTGAGCACGATGACGAGCACGAAAACCGCGTCCACGAGCCGTTGCGCACCGGGCACGCCCTCGGACAGCGGGATCATCGCGAGCACGATCGGCACCGCACCGCGCAAGCCCGCCCAGGACAGGAACGCCTGATCCCGCCACGGCAAGCGGAACGGCAGCAGCGACAGGACCACTGACAGCGGCCGGGCGAGCAGCAGCACCACCGCGCCCGCGACCAGGCCGGGGATGAGCGTTTCGAGCAGCCGGGTCGGCGACGCGAACAGGCCGAGCAGCACGAACAGCCCGATCTGCGCGAGCCAGCCGAGCCCTTCGGCGAACGACAGGGTGTCCGACCGGTGCGGCAGCTTGGAATTCCCCAGCACCAGGCCGGCGACGTAGGTGGCGAGCAGGCCGGACGCGTGCGCCAGCTGACCCGAGGAGTACGCGAGCACGCACACCGCGACCGTGGCGAGCGGGTAGAGACCGGTCGCCGGGAGCGCGGCGCGGCGCAGCGCCTGCGCGCCCAGCCAGCCGAACGCGAGGCCGAGCACGAGGCCGGTGAGCAGTTCGTAGACCACCAGCAGCGGCAGCGACCAGTCGACCGCCTCGCCGGACGCGAGCACGACGACCGCGATGTAGGCGGGCGCGTCGTTGATGCCGGATTCCAGTTCCAGCGCGCCGACGAGCCGTTTCCCGACCCCGGCCGTGCGCAGCACGGAGAACACCGCCGCCGCGTCGGTGGACGCGAGAACCGCGCCCCAGAGCAGGGCGAGCCGCCAGTCGAGGCCGAGCAGCCAGTGCAATGCCGCGCCGGTGACCGCGATGCTGATCACCACGGCCACTGTGGACAGCAGGATTCCGGGCCCCAGCGAGGGTTTCACCGCGGACCAGCGCGTGGTGAGCCCGCCCTCGGTGAGGATCAGGACGAGCGCGGCGAGCCCGAGAGACTGGGTGAGCGCCGGATTGTCGAAGCGGATGCCGAACCCGGCTTCGCCGAGCACGACGCCGATCCCGAGATACAGCAGCAGCGACGGGAATCCGAGCCGGATGGACACCCGCACCGCGACGACCGAGACGACGAGAACCAGCGCTCCGACGCCCAGCACCAGGGGAAGCTCGTTCACCCTCCGCCTCCCTCCCGGTCGCCCGCAGGCGTCCAGAATAGTGAGGCAGTGTCCGGTTCCCGAGCGCGCACCACCGGTCCGGGGGACCTCGCCGGTGTGTTACGAAGCCTCGGCAGCACTCACCGTCGCGAGATCGACACCGAGCGCGGCGAACGGACCCCGCGCGCCCGGCAAGACGCGGACCGCGCGCTGCTGGTCTCGCGTCAGCCATCCCGCTTCGACCGCCCGCTCCAGCACCGCCGCCGGAACCGCGCCGGCGAGGTGCTCCCGCCGCTCTGTCCAATCCAGACAGTCGCGCAACAGCGGCCGCCGCGGCCGATCCGGCACCGCGACGCCGAGATCGGCCAGCACGTCGCGTCCGGCGTCGGTGAGCGCGAGCCCGTCCGACACGTCGATCAGGCCCCGCTCGACCATCCCGTCCCGCAAGGCGACGCCGAGGGTCCCGGCGAGATGGTCGTAGCAACTGCGCGCGAACGACAAACGCTGCACCCGCAACGAAGTCCGGAGCCCGGACGGCCGTTTCAGTTCGGCATGCTGCGCCAGATGCTCGATCAGCTCCGCGACCCGCGGATTCGCGAGCCGCACGTACGCGTGCCGCCCCTGCTTCACCCGGGCGACGAACCCGGCCTCGGCCAGCCGCGTCACGTGCTCGCTGGCCGTAGACACCGCGATCCGCGCCGCGGCGGCCAGTTCGCCGACCGTCCAGGCCCGCCCGTCGAGCAGGGCGAGACACATGGTCGCGCGGCTCGGGTCGGCGAGCACGGCGGCGACCTCGGCCAATGCGACGGTTTCCATGTGCCCACGGTAGAGCGGGGACGCTTCGGCCGCGGCCGAAGTGAGGTTTCTCAGCAGCCGCGGCGTGCGCCCTGGTTGCCGCGACGCGCGGCATCAGCCGGGCTTCGTGGCTTCTCCGCACCCGCCGACACGCATCGCGGCTCGCGGAGCTGGCGCGGTTGCGAGGTCCGTGAAGGGCTCCTTGAGGGAATCAGATTCCCTCAAGGAGCCCTTCACGGACTTTCAACGGGAGAGGAACCCGCCGCACACCCGCGCTGCTGAGTCCCTACAGCGCGTCGAGGAACTTGGCACCCAGCGAGACGGCCGGTTTGGAGTCGTTGGCTCCCTCCAGGAACACCGCGAACGCCAGGTCGCCGCGGTAGCCGACGAACCAGCCGTGTGCCTCCGCACCGTCGCCGAACTGCGCGGTGCCGGTCTTGCCGAACACCGGGCCGGAGTGTGCCAGGCCGGTCGCCGTGCCGCCGGTGACGACCTCGCGCATCATCCCGCGCAGCGCCGCCAGGACCGGGCCGGACGGCGGGTGGTAGCCGGTGTTGACCTTGGTGCCGTCCTCCCACAGCCGCGGCACGACCGCGCGCCCGGACGCCGCGGTCGCCGCCATCACCGCCGCTCCCATCGGGCTGACCTGCACCTTTCCCTGGCCGATGCCGTCCTCGACCTGTTCGTCCGCGTTCGCCGCCGGGTCGACGCGGCCCATCTCGGTGGACAGGCCCTCGATCGAGAAGTCGGCGTTGAGGCCGAACTGGGTGGCCGCCTTCGCGAGCCCGTCGGCGGGCAGCTGCGACGCGAGCCGGGCGAACGTGGTGTTGCAGGACTTCGCGAACGCCTTGTGCACGGTCGTCGTGCCGAGGTCGAACCCCTCGTTGGAGAGCGTGCGGGTGCCGATCCGGTCGGTCAGCGGGCACGGAACCGTGGAATCCGGCGTGACGATCCCGGCTTCCAGCGCCGCGGTCGCGGTGACGATCTTGAACGTCGACCCCGGCGCGTACTGGCCGCTGAACGCCGACGCCGCGTTGGTGACGCTGGCGTTCTGCGCCACCGCGAGCAGGTCGCCGGAGGACGGCTGGATGGCGACCAGGACGGCCTTGCCGTGATACCCGTCGACGGCGGCCTGAGCCGCGTTCTGCGTCGCGACGCTGAGCCCGGTGGCAGCCGGTTTGTGGTCGCCTTCGGGGTTTCCGAACAGTGCTTCGAGGTTCTTGCCCGAGGCGTCCACACGCTCGACCGCGAAGGCTTCGGACGACTGCCCGTGCCCGGTGAGCGCCGAACGGAGCAGCGGGAACGCCTTGTCGTCAGCCAGCTTCAGTCCCCCGCCGCCGGAGACGACGAGCGGTTTGCCGTCGCGGTCGACGACCGCCGGGACGTCCGAGGACGCGATCGCCAGCCGCTGCCCCGCTTCCAGCTTGGGGTGCAGCACCGTCGGGGCCCAGTGGACCCGCCATTTGCCCTGCGCCTGGACGAGCCCGAGGCTGCCGGTGTACGTCCAGACGTGGCCCGGGCCGAGGTTCCAGGTGATCGTGTAGCCGGCGGTGGCCTTGTCGCCCTGCGCCGCGCCGACGTCGCCGAGCTTCGCGGTCAGTTCCTTGGGCTTGAGCGTCGCCCACGCGTCCTGCAGTGCGGTAGAGGCGTCCATCGGAGCGTCGGTGGCTTTGCTGGCGGCGTCGGCGTCCTTCCCCGCGAAAGCGAGCAGGTACGTGCGGGCCGCCGACGTCGGATCGCTCGGCTCCGCAGCCGTCGAGGCCGGCTCCGTGCCTGGTGAGGCCGCTGTCGTTCCGCCACCGTTGAGCAGCACGACCGCGGCCACGACGATCGCGACCACGACCAGCGCGCCCCCGATCAGCACGCCCTTCTTCCCGGCAGGACTCACCGTCGCCTCCCCCTCGCCCACGCGGTCCGCCCGCGTCGCTGGCTCAGCTTGCCCATCGCATCGCGGGACCGGGCGTTACCTCGGGGAACGCGACGGATTCGTGATCAACGCCGGGCCGTATAGGTCGTTATACAGTCTGGTCGGCCGCCCGGCGGGCGCGTTGCCAGCAGACCCCGGCCACGACCAGCGCCGCCACGAGGACGCCCGAGCTGATCAGCTGGATCCGGGCGTCGGCGTCGCCGGTCATCACCGCCAGGATCGCGATCATCGCGGCGAGCGTCGCCCAGGTCAGGTACGGGAAGCCCCACATGCGCACGGTCAGGCTCTCCGGCGCGGTGCGTTCCAGCTGCTTGCGCACCCGCAACTGCGTGCAGGCGACCAGGATCCACACGATCAGCAGCACCGAGCCGACCGCGTTGAGCAGGTATTGGAAGACGGTGTCCGGCCAGAGCGCGTTCAGCGCCACGGCGACGAACCCGAAGAGCACCGAAGCCGCGACCGCGAAGACGGGTACGCCGTTGCGGTCCACTTTGGTCAGTGCGCGCGGGGCGTGGCCGCGTTGCGCCAGCGAGTACACCATGCGGGCCGCGCCGTACATGTTGGTGTTCAGCGTGGACAGCAAGGCGAACAGCACGACCACGTTCATGATCTGCCCGGTCGCCGGGATCCCGATCCGCTCGAGCACCGCGGCGAACGGGCTCTGTCCGATGTGGACGCTCGACCACGGCAGCAGCGAGACGATGACCAGCATGGAACCGATGTAGAACACCGAAATCCGCACGACCGCGTTGCGGACCGCCTTGCCGACCGCGTGCGCGGGGTCGTCGGATTCGGCGGCCGCGATGGTCACCACTTCCAGGCCGCCGAAGGTGAAGACCACCGCGAGCAAGCCGGTGCCGACGCCTTCCCAGCCGTTCGGCAGCAGCCCGCCGTTGCCGAGGAGATTGGTCGTGCCGACGAAGGACGTTCCCGGGAGCACACCGAGGAACGCGAGCACGCCGAGGACGAGGAAGGCCACGACCGCCACGACCTTGATCAGCGCCAGCCAGAACTCGAGCTCGCCGAAGCGGGACACCGCGGTGAAGTTGACCGCGGTCAGCACGGCCATGAAGAGCAGGACCAGCGCCCACTGCGGAATGCCGGGCAGCCAGCTGTTCACGATGATCGCGGCCGCGGTGGCCTCGACGGCGAGCACGACCACGAGCGCGGCCCAGTACAGCCAGCCGATGGCGAACCCGGCCCACGGCCCGAACGCGCGCTCGGCGTGCACCGAAAACGACCCGCTGGACGGGATCGCGGCGGCCATTTCCGCCATCATGCGCATGACCAGCATCGCGAGCGTGCCCGCGAGCACGAAGGACAGCACGATGCCGGGCCCGGCGAGCTTGATCCCGACGCCGGAGCTGACGAACAGTCCCGAACCGATCACGCCGCCCATCGCGAGCATGGCGAGGTGCCGCTGGCGCAGGCCGGCGGCCAGCCCCTCGGCGGCCGGTTCGGCGGCGGCCGGTTCGGCGGCGGCTTTCGAAGTCATGGGGAAATCCCTAGCAGACGCTTCCCCGGGCGCAGGAGCCGAGGCCCGTCCGTCCGGAGTCACCGGCTGGGCCGGTAGCGGGCCCTGAGGTGGAATCGTTCGCCCTGCGGCCCGAGGATGCTGAGGAATTCCACCGCGTGCTCGTCGGCGTTGCCGAACCAGTGCGGCAGATGCGTGTCGAATTCGGCGACCTCGCCGGCCTTCAGCACGAAATCCTGATCGCCGAGGATCATCCGCAGCCGTCCGCTCAGGACGTACAGCCAGTGGTATCCCTCGTGCGAACGCGGATCCGGGTCGAGCCGGTCGGTCCGCCCGGCGGGAAGGATCTGCTTGTACACGTGCAGCCCGCCGGGTTTGCGGGTCAGCGGCAGGACCGTCATGCCGTTGCGGTCGAACGGCCGGAGATGCACGCGCGGGTCGCCGCTGGGCGGCGCGTCGACGAGTTCGTCGAGCGGCACCTGATAGGCCTTGGCCAGCGGGAGCAGCAGTTCCAGACCCGGTTTGCGCTGCCCGGATTCCAGCCGGGACAGGGTGCTCACCGCGATCCCGGTGGTCTCCGACAACGCGGTGAGAGTGATCCCGGTCCGGCGGCGCAGCTCCCGCAGCCGCGGCCCGACCGCGGCCAGCACGGCGTCGAACTCTTCGCTCATGCCCACATGGTGCGGGCGGCTTTGCGGTTTCCGCCAAGAATTTTTGCCGAAACCGCGGTCTTGCCCCGGAGGACCGGAGCAAGACCGCGGCTCGTCACGCCTTAGCGACCGCCACGCGCACCTTCACGCCCTCGCCGACCGTGCCGTCGAAGCCCTCGGCCACCTCGCCGTAGGACACCGACGTCGCGAGTGTCTCGGACGCCACGAACTCCTCGTGCTTGCGCACCGCGGCCGTCACCTCGTCGGCGGCGTCCACGGTCAGCGAGATCCGGTCGCCGACGTCGAGACCGGCCTCGCGGCGCGCCTGCTGGACCACGCGGACCAGGTCGCGGGCAAGGCCCTCGGCCGCCAGGTCCCCGGTGACCTCGGTGTCCAGCACGACCAGGCCGGCCCCGCCGGGCAGTTCGGCCGCCGCGCCGCCGCCGGACGCGACCAGGCGCCGGTCGTACTCGCCCTCGACCAGTTCGACGCCCGCCGCCACGACCGCGCCGGACGCGTTGGTCGTCCAGTCGCCCGCCTTGACCGCCTTGATCACCTGCTGCACGGCCTTGCCCAGCCGCGGCCCGGCCGCCCGCGCGTTCACCGCGACCTCGAACGTGCCGTGCGCGGCGACGTCGGTGGTCAGCTCCACCGACTTCACGTTCACCTCGTCCCGCAGGATCTCAGTGAACCCGCGCAGCGCCTCGACGTCCTCGGCCGCGACGACGAGCTTCGCCAGCGGCAGCCGCACGCGCAGCTTGTTCGCCTTGCGCAGCGCCAGCGCCGACGACGCCACCTGCCGCACCTTGTCCATCGCGGTCACCAGCGCCGCGTCGGCGGGCAGGTCGAGCGCGTTCGGCCAGTCGGTCAGGTGCACCGAACGGCCGCCGGTCAGCCCGCGCCACACGGTTTCCGTGGTGAGCGGCAGCAGCGGCGCGACGACCCGGCAGGTCACCTCCAGCACGGTGTGCAGCGTGTCGATCGCGTCCTGCTCGCCCGCCCAGAACCGGTCGCGCGACCGGCGCACGTACCAGTTCGTGAGCACCTCGAGGAAGTCCCGCACGGTCTGGCACGCGCCCGCGATGTCGTAGCCGTCCATCGCGGACTCGACGTCGGTGACGAGTTCGTGCGTCTTGGCGAGCACGTACCGGTCGAGCAGATGCGTCGAATCCGTGCGCCACTGCCCCTGCTTGCCTTCGGCGTTCGCGTACAGGGCAAGGAAGTAGTACGAGTTCCACAGCGGCAGCACGGCCTGGCGCACCGCGTCGCGGATCCCCCGGTCGGTGACGACGAGGTTGCCGCCGCGCAGGATCGGGCTCGCCATGAGGTACCACCGCATGGCGTCGGACCCGTCGCGGTCGAAGACCTCGTTGACGTCCGGGTAGTTCCGCAGCGACTTCGACATCTTCTGGCCGTCGGAGCCGAGCACGATGCCGTGCGACACGCAGGTGCGGAACGCCGGCCGGTCGAACAGCGCGGTCGCGAGCACGTGCAGCAGGTAGAACCAGCCGCGGGTCTGCCCGATGTACTCGACGATGAAGTCGCTCGGGTAGTGGTGCTCGAACCATTCGCGGTTCTCGAACGGGTAGTGCACCTGGGCGTACGGCATCGACCCGGAGTCGAACCACACGTCGAGCACGTCCGGCACGCGGCGCATCGTGGACTTGCCGGTCGGGTCGTCCGGGTTCGGCCGGGTCAGCTCGTCGATGTAGGGCCGGTGCAGGTTGTCCAGCCGCACGCCGAAGTCGGCCTCCAGCTCGTCCAGCGAGCCGTAGACGTCGATGCGCGGATAGGCCGGGTCGTCCGAGCGCCACACCGGGATCGGCGTGCCGAAGTAGCGGTTGCGGGAGATCGACCAGTCGATGGCGTTCTCCAGCCACTTGCCGAACTGGCCGTCCTTGACGTTCTCCGGGTACCAGGTGATCTGCTGGTTCAGCTCGACCATCCGGTCCTTGAACTGCGTCACCGCGACGAACCACGACGACACCGCGCGGTAGATCAGCGGGTTCCGGCACCGCCAGCAGTGCGGGTACGAGTGGTCGTAGGTCTCGTGGCGCAGCAGCACCGCGCCCTGGCGCTCCGCGCCGCCGGTGCCGTTCTTGAGGTCCCGCACGATGTTCGGGTTCGCGTCGAACACCAGCTGCCCGGCGTAGTCCGGAACGGTCTCGTCGAACTTGCCGTGGTCGTCCACCGGCGTCACCGGGGCGATCCCGGCCGCGTCGGTGACTACCTTGTCCTCGGCGCCGTAGGCGGGCGCGATGTGCACGACGCCGGTGCCGTCGTCGGTGGTGACGTAGTCCGCCGACAGCACGCGGTGCGCGTTCTCCGTGCCGACGAAGTACGGGAACGGCGGCGCGTAACGGGATCCGAGCAGCTGCTCGCCGGTGTAGCGCGCGACGACGGCCGGCTCCTCGCCGAGTTCGCGCGCGTACGCGGCGACGCGGGCCTCCGCGAGCAGGAAGCGCTTGCCGTCGCTTTCCACCACGACGTACTGCACCTCGGGGTGCACCGCGGTGGCGAGGTTGGACGGCAGCGTCCACGGGGTCGTGGTCCAGATCAGCAGGTACGTGCCGTCGAGGTCGTTGTCGTTGCCCTCCAGGCGGAATCCGACCGTGACGGCCGGGTCCTGCCGGTTGCGGTAGACGTCGGCGTCCATGCCCAGCTCGTGGTTGGACAGCGGCGTCGCGTCGCGCCAGCAGTAGGGCAGGACGCGGTAGCCCTCGTAGACGAGTCCCTTGTCCCACAACCGTTTGAACGCCCAGAGCACCGACTCCATGTAGGTGACGTCGAGCGTCTTGTAGTCGTTGTCGAAGTCGACCCAGCGGGCCTGGCGGGTCACGTAGTCGCGCCACTCGTCGGTGTAGCGCAGCACGGACTCGCGCGAGGCCTCGTTGAACTTCGCGATGCCCATCTCTTCGATCTCGGTCGTCTCGGTGATCCCGAGCTGCCGCATCGCTTCGAGTTCGGCGGGCAGGCCGTGGGTGTCCCAGCCGAACCGCCGGTCGACGTGCTTGCCCTTCATCGTCTGGTAGCGCGGGACGATGTCCTTGACGTACCCGGTGAGCAGGTGCCCGTAGTGCGGGAGGCCGTTGGCGAAGGGCGGGCCGTCGTAGAAGACGTACTCGTTGTCGCCGTTGGTGCCCTCGGGACGGGCGTCGATGGTCGCCTGGAAGGTCCGGTCGCTCTCCCAGTACGCGAGGACGCTCTCCTCCAGCGCGGGGAACGACGGCTGGGACGGGACCGTGGTCTCTCCGCCCGGCGAAGCCTGGGGGTACATCCGGGTGCTCCTTGCGTTCGTCGCTCGTACGGGCGACCGGCGGCCACCCACACGGGGACGAGACGCTGGCGCGTCACGCGGTACCACCCCGCTTGCCCGGCGCACTGCTCCCGGGCCACTCGTTGCGCGGCTGTCACGGGCCGCACCCGTCCGGTTCTACTGCGGGCGGCGACCGCCCGGTTCTTCCGGAGGCTCCCCGGTGATGGCCGGATCGACGCCTTGCTGACTCCAGGTTAACCCGTCGCCGCAACCCGCTTTCGCCCTGCCCCGGCCGGGCTCGCGCCGCCGCCGGGGGAAAGGCGAAAACCGATGTCCGGCACCGGGTTCCGCCGATACGGTAACGACCGGGCGTGCGCGGCGGATGTGCCGGGCAGATCTTCCTTCCGGCCACAGCACAGGAGTCGAGCACGGGTGAACCGTAGTTTTCAGGTGGATCTTCGCGGGGTCGTCGACCTGCTGAGCCAGCACCTCTATTCCAGTCCCCGCGTCTACGTGCGCGAACTGCTCCAGAACGCCGTCGACGCGGTCACCGCGCGCCGGGCGGCCGACGCTTCGGCGCCCGCGGAGATCGCGATCGAAGCCGGCGACGGGACGCTGCGGATCACCGACACCGGCATCGGCCTGTCCGAGGCGCAGGTGCACGAACTGCTCGCGACGATCGGCCGCAGCTCCAAACGGGACGAACTCGGCTACGGACGGCGGGATTTCCTCGGCCAGTTCGGGATCGGGCTGCTGTCGGCCTTCCTGGTCGCCGACGAGACCCGCGTCGTCACGCGTTCCGCGAGCGGCGCTCCCGCGGTCTCGTGGACCGGCCGCGCGGACGGCACCTACGCCGTCGGGCCCGGCGAACGGGACACGATCGGCACCACCGTCACCCTCACCGCGCGCCGCGGCGCCGAGCAGTGGTTCGTGCCGGAGACGGTCGCCGATCTCGCGACGCTGTACGGCTCGATGCTGCCGTTCGAAATCACCGTCAACGGCAAGGCGATCAGCGGCGCCGGCATCCCGTGGCAGGCCGACGAGCGCTCCCCCGGGCACCGCTCCGCGGACCTCGTCGGCTACGCGCAGGAGGTCCTCGGCTTCACCCCGTTCGACATTGTCGACCTCGACGTGCCGGAGGCCGGGCTCACCGGCGTCGCCTACGTGCTGCCGTTCCCGGCGAACCCGGCCGAGCGCGCCGGGCATCGCGTGTACCTCAAGCGGATGCTGCTCGCGGAGAACGCGCCCGGGCTGCTGCCGGACTGGGCGTTCTTCGCCCGCTGCGTCGTGGACACCGGCGAGCTGCGGCCCACCGCGAGCCGCGAGGCGCTCTACGACGACGACCAGCTCGCCGCGACCCGCGAAGCGCTCGGCGAGCAGCTGCGCGGCTGGCTCGTCGGGCTCTCGGCGACCAGCCCGCGGCGGCTGAACCAGTTCCTGAAGATCCACCACCTCGGCGTCAAAGCGCTCGCGCTGCACGACGACGACATGCTGCGGCTGGTCGACGAGTGGTGGCCGCTGGAGACGAACGTCGGCCGGATGACGCTCGCCGAGTTCCGCTCGCGCCACGGCGTGCTCCGCTACTGCGCGACCGCCGACGAATTCGACCAGCTGGCCGGGGTCGCCGCCGCGCAGAACCTGCCGGTGATCAACGGCGGCTACACCTACGACAGCGAACTCGTCGAACGCGTCGGCGCGCTCGAACCGGGGGTGCGCGTCGACCGGCTCGACCCGAGCGACCTCACCACCGCCTTCGCCGATCTCGCCCCGGACACCGCGCTGGCGGTCCGGCCGTTCGTCGCGGCCGCGCAACGCTGCGTCGACCGGCTCGGCTGCGAGGTCGTGCTGCGCGAATTCGAGCCCGCGTCGCTCCCGGTGCTCTATCTCGTCGACCGCGCCGCCTCGTTCGCCGGCGAACTGCGCGCGACCAAGGAGGCCGTCGACGAGCTGTGGGCCGGGGTGCTCTCGGCCTTCGAAAAGCCGGAACGGGACCGCCCGCAGCTCGTGCTCAACTACCGGAACCCGTTGGTGCGGCGCGTTTCCCGGCTCGAGAACGCGGAACTGACCGCGCTGGCCGTCGAATCCCTCTACGGCCAGGCGCTGCTGCTCGGCAAGCACCCCATCCGGCCCGCCGACTCCGCGCTGCTCAACCGGGCCTTCCTCAGCCTTCTCGACCACGCCGTCCCGAACCGGGAGAACTGATGACCGCACCGACCGAAGAGGACCTGTGGAACCGGCTGGGGTCGGCCCGGGCCCTTCCGTTCGGCAAGGGCCAGATCGCCGCGACGGAGAGCCTGGTCCGGACCGCCGACGCCGAGCGACTGCCGGACCTGCAGTACGCCGCCCGGCTCTCGCTCGTCCGCGCGTACACGCACGGCGGCGAGCCGGCGAAGTCGTTCGTGCCGTTCGCCTGGTGCCTCGCCAAGCACGACCAGGGCGAGGGCAACGAGCGGTGGGACTACATCCTCTTCTGGTCGTTCAAGTCCATCGTCACGTCGCTGACCGACTTTCCCGAGGTGCCGCTGGACCGCACCTACGCCGTGCTCGACGACATGGAGCGCCGGTACCGGGCGGCCGGGTACGCGATGAACCCGGTGCACCAGCACCGGCAGATCGTGGCGCGGCACGTCGGCGACCACGAAACGGCCGTCGAGCAGTACCGGCTCTGGGCCGCGGCCCCGCGCGGCGAGATGTCGGACTGCGTCGGCTGCGAACCGTCCGCCAAGGTCGCCCACCTGAGCCGCTACGGCCGGTTCGAGGAGGCGATCGAGGTCGCCGAACCCGTCCTCGGCGGCACGTTCACCTGCAGCGAGCAGCCGAACGGGATCCTCTCCTCGCTGCTGCTCCCGTTCGTCCGCACCGGACGGCTCGAGGAGGCCGCGCGAGCCCACCGGCAGGTGTACCGCACGATCCGGCACAACCGGCTGGACCTGGATCTCCTCCCCCGCCACCTCCGGTTCTGCGCGCTCACCGGCAACCACGTGCGCGGGCTGGAAATCCTCGAACGGCATCTCGGCTGGCTCGCCGACGCGCCCTCTCCGGACGTCGAGATGGAGTTCTGCGCCGCTGCCGCGCTCAACCTGCGCCTGGTCGCCGATTCCGGGCACGGCGGCACGACGGTGCGCCGGACCGACGGCGAGATTTCCGTCCAGGCACTGCACGACGAGCTTTCCGAGCGCGCCCTGGGCATCGCGGCCCGCTTCGATGCCCGGAACGGGACGAGCGAGCAGAGCGACTTGATCCGCGACGTCCTCGCCGCCGACCCGATCGTGGACCACCTTCCGCTGTCCTTGACCAGTCCGCGTCCGGTTTCCCCGCCGCGGACGCCCGTCGCACCGTCCCTTCCGGACACTCCCGAAGAGCTGGCCGATCTCGCCGACCAGCACTCCCGGCTCAGCGCCTACGAGGCCGCCGACGCCGCGTGGGCGAAGTTCGACGAACTGTGCCCGGAACCGGCCGGGTCGCTGCTCGCCCGGCGGCTGTCCGGATCCGCGACCGCGATCGTGGACACCGACCCCGAGGCCGCCGTGCGGGATTGGCTGCGCGCGGCCGAACTGTTCGCGGCCGAAGGCGACGAGGTCGCCCGGCACACCGCGGCGAGCAAGGCCGGGCTCGCCCGTTACCAGCTGGGCGAGCCCGAATCCGCTCTCGCCGCCCTCGCCGGCGCGGCCGAGGCGCTCGCCGGGCTCGGCGACGTGGAACAGCACGTCCGCGCGCTGCTGCGGTGGTCCCTGGCGCTTTCCGGGAACGACGACCTCGACGCCGCGTTCGAGATTCTCGGCCGCGCCGAAGCCGCCGCCACCGAGGTTCCCGCTGAGCTGACCGCCCGGCTTTTGCTGCTGCGCGGCGAACTCACCGCACGCAGCGGCCGGCTGGACGAGGCGCGGGAACCGGCCGGACGCGCGGTGGACCTGTTCGCCGAAGCCGGGTTGGCCGAGCAGGAGGCGTGGGCGCGGCTCATCGCCGGGCGGATGGCCGCCGCGAGCGGCGAACTCGAGACGGCTTACGCCACGGTGCGGCCCGCCGAGTCCGCCGCCTCCCCTGGCCTGCGCGCCCAGGTGCGGCACACGCTCGGCTTGCTCGCGTCCGACCTCGACCTGCGGGAGGAGGCGGTGGCCCACTACCGCGGCGAGGTCGCTGACCTGGTCGAAGCCGGGAACCTGTCCGGCGCCGCGCTCGCCCAGCTCGGACTGGCGTCCGCGGCCGAACGCGCCGGGGACCCGCTGACCGCCGCCGACGCCGCCGAGGCCGCGATCGAGGTCCTGGAGCAGGGCGACGACGAGGACGAACTGGCCCGGGCGCGCTACCTGCTCGCCGGAGCGCACCGCGCACTCAACCAGCCGGATCCGGCGCTGACCCTGCTGGAGCAGGTGCTCGGGCACTTCGCCGCCGCGAGCAACCAGCCCGCCGCCGGGCAAGCGGCCGAGACCATCGGCGACCTCCTCGACGAACTCGACCGCGACGGCGAGGCCGCCTCGTCCTACGGGCGCGCAGCGGAGTACTACACGGCAGCGGAGCTCCCGGCCGACGCCGTGCGCAACCTCCGTCAGGCAGCGCTGTCGTGGCAGTGGGCGACGGAAACGGATCAGGCGCTTTCGGTGCTGGCAGAAGCGGAAAAGAGCGCCGCGGACCTCGACGGCGACGAGCCGCCGATCCGCTGGGAACGAGCCATGGTCGCCTTGAACGGCGGCAAACTGCTGGGTGCCGCAGAGCGGCCCGCGCAAGCGCTGCCCCGGGCGACCGCGGCCGTCGAACTGTTCCTGGCCCTCGACGCGACCACCGAAGCCGCGATCGCCGCGGGCCTGCGCGCCCGGCTGCTGGTCGACCTGGGCCGCCCCGCCGAAGCCCGCGCCGCGACGCAGGCCGCGATCGAAGGCCTGCCGCCGGAAGCGACGGAACAGATCGAACGGCTCGAATACATCCTGGCGAATCTCGACGCGGAGTAAGGCCTTTCGCCGGGCCCACGGGTTCTCCCGTGAGCCCGGCGGAGGGTGCTCTCTCGCCGGGGTTTTCTCCCCGCCGTTGCCGTGAGCCCCACGGCCGCCGTGCCCACGGGTTTTCTCGCAGGCCCCGGCGGAAGGTGCTCTCTCGCCGGACCCCGCCTCAGCTCACCCCGTCGGCTCAAGCCGCTTCCCGCGCACCCGCCTCTGCACCGTCACGACCGCCAGCACCGCGGCCACAACCCACAACCCACCCGAAACAAACCCCAGCAAGTGCAGACCGTGCACGAACGACCCGCGCGCCCCCGGTTCCCCCGCCACCGCACCGAAAACCGCCACGCCCAGCGCACCGCCCGCCTGTCGCGCCGCGTTGTTGATTCCGCCCGCGATGCCTGCCCGCTCGTCCGGCGCGTCGGCGACCGCGGCGGTCACCACGGCGGCGGTCAGCAGTCCCATTCCGATGCTGAGCACGAACAGCGTCGGCAGCAGCGTCCAGTACCCGGTCCCGGGGCCGATGCGCAGCAGGTTCAGCATCGCCGCCGCGCCCAGCAAGAGCCCGGTCACGATCTGCGGGCGCGGGCCGAACCTCGCGGTGAGCCGTCCGGAGACCGGGCCGAGCAGCACCATCGGGACGAACATCGGCAGCAGCGCCGCGGCCGCGGCGATCGGGTCCGCGTGGAGCACGTCCTGCAAGTACAGCGTGAACACCAGCACTGAACCCAGGCCGACGAAGTTCATCGCGGCGGACACCAGGTTCGCGCCTGCCGCCTGCCGGGACCGCAGCAGCGGCAACGGCAGCATCGGGGCCACAGAACGCCGTTCCACCACCACGAACGCCACGGCCGCCGCCACCGCGAGCAAACCGACCCATGGCGTCCCCGCGATCACCGCGTACACCGCGGAGCCGAGCGCCAACGCCGCGGTCGCCGCGCCGGGAACGTCCACGCGGCCCGGTTTCCGCACGTCTCGCGGCACCAGCCGCCGGGTCGCGACGGCCGCCGCGGCGACTATCGGGACGTTCAGCCAGAACACCGGCCGCCATCCGGCCGTCTGCACGAGAATCCCGCCCAGCAACGGTCCGGCTGGCAGGGCGAGCGCCGAAATCCCGGCCCAGATCCCCAGCGCCCGGGCGCGTTCGGTACGGCCGGGGAACGCCCCGGAGATCACGGCCATCGTGCCCGGCAGCAACAACGCCGCTCCGACCCCTTGCACCGCCCGGGCCGCGACCAGCCAACCCGCCGACTGCGCGAGCCCGCACGCCGCCGACGCGGCCCCGAAAACGCCCAGCCCGGTCAGCACCACGCCGCGGTGCCCGAGGACGTCGCCGAGCGCTCCCCCGGTCAGCAGCAACGCGGCGAGCACGACCGAATAGCCGACCACCACCCACTGCAGCTGCGGGACGTCCGCGTGCAGTTCGCTGCCAAGAGTCGGGAGGGCGACGTTGACGACAGTGACGTCGAGCTGCACCAGGAACATCCCGGCGCACATGGTGAACAAGATCGCGGTGCGCATGGGTCCAGCAGACACCGGGAACGCTTCCGTCGCGGTGGAAGTGTGCCGGGGGCATGCTGGAGGCATGGAAGGAGACGCCGACATCGCGCGCACCGCCGCCCTGTTCGCCGATCCGGCGCGGGTCCGCGTGCTGATGGCCCTCGCGGACGGCCGGTCGCTCGCCGCGTCCGTGCTGGCCGGCGAAGCGGGTCTGACCGCCCAAGGCGTGAGCGCGCACCTGTCGAAACTGCTGGCCGCCGGGCTGGTGACGGCGGAAAAGTCCGGCCGGCACCGGTTCTACCGCATCGCCGGAGCGGCCCCGGAACTGCTGGAAGCACTCGCCCGGCACTCCCCCGCGCGCCCGGTCCGCTCGCTGCGGGAAGGCACGCGCGCGGAAGCCTTGCGCACCGCGAGATTGTGCTACGACCACGTCGCCGGACGACTCGGCGTCACCGTCACGGCCGCCTTGCTCGACCGCGGCGCGCTGGCCACTGTGGACGGTGACCCGACCACGCAGCGGCGGCCCGGGGACCGGATTTCCTCGCAGCTGCAAGAACATCCGTACGTGCTGGGGCCCGCTGCCGACGACGTGTTCGCCGCGTTAGGCGTGGATGTCGAAGCGGCCGCGGAGAGCCGTCGCCCGCTGCTGCGGTTCTGTCTGGATTGGACAGAGCAGCGCCATCACCTGGCCGGAGCCTTGGGCGCGGCGGTGACGCGACGGTTCATGGACGCGGGCTGGCTGCGGTCACGCGCGAAGGCGCACCGAGCCGTTCAGCTCACCGAAAGCGGCGCGAAGGTACTTGAAGAGGTGCTCGGCGTCAGCGATGCGCCGCGGCCAGCACAGCGTCCGGACCGCACCGCGCGCACGGCGTGAAGCCGAGCTGGCGTGCCTCGCCGACGCCGATCGGGATGGTGTCGCGACCGGACAGCCAGCCGCAGTCCACCAGGTGGTAGCGCGGGTACTCGTCGACGACCACGACCTCGTCCTCGAGCTCCTTGACCACCTCGAGGTCCTCCGGCGCGGTCTCCTCGACGCCGGGCGGCGTGTCGCGCACCGCCTTCGCCTCGGACTGGGGCTCGGCTTCCGCGGCGGGCTTCTCGAGCTCCGGTTCCGGCACGTCCGCCGGATCGCCCAGCTCGCCCGTCGCCGGGATCAGCGCGGTCTGCTCGGCGTCCTCCTCGGCCGGGACCGCTTCGTCCTTCTCCTCCGCCGCATCCGAATCGGCGGCTTCGGAGTCCTCGGGCTCCTCGGCGTCCGTACCGCGGTCCGCGCGCTTGCGCCGGCGCAGCCAGTCGACGAGCAGAAGGAGCCCGGCGAGCACGGAAAGGCCGATGGAAACCCAGGCCCACAGCGAGGTGCCCGTGATGAGCGCCGTGACGAGCAGCCCGAGAGCCGCCAGCACCAGAAGGAGGACGATGTAGAGCACGCTGAATTACAACACGCGCGGCCCGCCAACCGGGCGCGACCCGCCCACGCGGCGTGCTCCGCCGATGCCCCACCGTGGCGGGAACCGGACCCGGACACGCCGAAACCCCGCCGGGTCGGAAGGTCTTCCGGCGGGGTGCGTACGGCGGTGGGTCAGCCGGCCTCGGCGCGCGGGCCGAACGAGTAGCCCTGACCGCTGCTGCCGGTCGAGGACTGGCTCGAACCGGAAGAGGCCGACGCCGGGGCCGCGGAGCCGCGGTCGTCGAGCTCGCGCAGCTGGGACTCGAGGAATCCGCGCAGCCGGGTGCGGTATTCGCGCTCGATCGTGCGGAGTTCTTCGATCTTCTTGCCCAGAGCGCCCTTTTCGGCGTTCAGGTTGTTCATCGTCTCGGTGTACTTGCGCTGCGACTCGCGTTCCATGGTGGTCGCCTTGTCGCGCGCCTGGCGCTCCAGCGTCTCGGCGCGCGTGCGCGCGTCGTTCAGCATCGTCTCGGCGCGGGTGCGCGCCTCGTTCACCATCGAGTCGGACTTCGCCCGGGCATCGGACAGCAGCTGCTCGGACTTGGTCCGCGCCTCCGCCAGCATCCCGTCGGACTCGGTCTTCGCCTCGGCGGTGAGCCGGTCGGCCATCTCCTGCGCCAGGCCGAGCACCTTGGCGGCCTGCACGTTCGGCTCGCCGCTGTCGGGGACCATCGAGTGCGCCTGGGTCTGCTCCATCGCCGAAGCGGGCGGCGGAACCGGGGCGAGCCGCCGCGACGGCTCGGGGTCGCGGCCCGGCGGCGGGCCGGCGACCTTCGCGTTCTCGAGCTCCGAGCGGGTCGACTCGAGCTCGGAGTCGAGCTGCTCGACCTGCTGGCGCAGCTCGTTGTTGTCCTCGATCAACCGGGCAAGCTCGGTCTCCACCAGGTCGAGGAACGCGTCCACCTCGTCCTCGTTGTAGCCCCTCTTGCCGATGGGCGGCTTGCTGAACGCGACGTTATGCACGTCAGCGGGGGTCAACGACATCAGATCACCTCACGCACTCCATGGCCTGCAGGACACACCCGGGTTTTCCCCGATCACCTGGGTGTCAGTTGCATCGCGAAGAACACAACCAACAGCAGCACCATAATCGACAAGTCCAGTCCTACGCCGCCGATCCGGACCATCGGAATGATCCTGCGGAACAACCGCACCGGCGGGTCGGTCACTGTGTAGATGGTCTCGAGCGTCACCGCAACCCCTCCGGCGGGACGCCATTCCCGTGCGAAAGTCCGCACGAGCTCGACCACGATCCGGGCCGTGAGCAGCAGCCAGAAGGCAAACAGCACGTACCAGATCGCAAGCCACACAGCATTCACGGCGACCACTCTAGCGGGGGACGGCCGGATTGGGCGCGACCAGTCGCCCTGAGGGCGACATAGTCGACAAAATCACGTCTGGCTGCGCCCAGCGGTCCGTGCCCGTTCACCCGCGCAGGAACAATCCGCCCTCGGCGATCCGCCTGCGGTCCTCGGCGGTCACGTCCACGTCGGGCGGTGAGAGAAGGAACACCTTGTTGGTGACCTTGTCCATCGACCCCCGCACGGCGAACGCCAGGCCCGCCGCGAAGTCCACGATCCGCTTGGCGTCCGCGTTGTCCATCTCGGTGAGGTTGATGATCACCGGGATGCCCTCGCGGTAGTGCTCGCCGATCGCCCGCGCCTCGATGTAGCTCGTCGGGTGCAGCGTGGTGATCCGGCTGAGCGGGTCCCTCGCCGGCGCGGCGACCGGTTCGGCGACCGGGCGCAGCCGGGCGACCGGCTCCGGCTGGCGGTCCACGGCGAGCGCGCCGTGCGTCGCCGGCTCGGCCGCCATCGACCGGGACCGCACGCGCGCGGCCGGTTCGTCGTAAGCCTCTTCGACGTCGCGGTAGCGCGCCCGGGACCGCGCCGGCGGCTGGTCGTAGCCGTCGTCGTAGTCGTCGTAACCGTCGTCGTAGCCGTCTTCGTCCGCGGGCACCATCCCGAAGTAGGCCTTCAGCTTCTGCAGCGCGCTCATAGCCTCTCCCTAGCCCTTGCCGCTCCCGCACCGTTGTGCCCCGCCCGGCCGGACACGAAACGTGACCACCGGGCGGACTCCCTACGGCGAGGCTAAACCGCGCCCGCCGAGCAACGCGGTTCCGACACGCACACACGTCGAGCCGTGCCGGATCGCCTGGTCCAGATCATGGCTCATTCCGGCGGACACGTCAGCCGCTTCGGGATGCCGGGCGCGGACTCTTTCCGCTGCGTGGGACAGGCGGGCAAAAGCAGTGCCCGGGTCCTCCCCTAACGGGGCCACCGCCATCACGCCTCGCAGTCGCAGCTCCCCCGTGTGGGCGATGCGGTCGGCGAGGGCGTCGAGCTCCTCGAGCGGGGTCCCGCCGCGCGCGACGTCGCCGTCGAGGCTCACCTGGACCAGGACGTCGAGCGGTCCGGTCCGCTCGCCCGCCTCCTGCGCGGCGGCGACCGCGCGGGCGAGCGCGTCGGCGAGCCGCGCCGAATCGACCGACTGGACCTCGACCGCCCAGCGCACGACCGAACGCGCCTTGTTCCGCTGCAGCCGCCCGACCATGTGCCAGCGCGGCGCGGCGTCCGGGCGCAGCTGCGCGACCTCGGCGGCCTTCGGACCGGCTTCCTGGTCGCGGTTCTCGGCGAGGTTCAGCAGCCCGAGGTCGGTCAGCAGCGCGGCGTCGCTCGCCGGGAAGGTCTTGGTGACGCCCAGCAACCGCACCTCGTCGCGGGAACGGCCGGCCTCGGCGCAGGCGTTCGCGATGCGTTCCTCGACCGCGGCCAGCGCCGCCGCCAGCTCCGCCCGCCGCTTCTCTGCCGGGTCCTCGGTCACGCTTTCTCCTCTTCAAGCCAGGTGATGCCGGCGATGCGGCCGGTGGTGCCGTCGCGGCGGAAGCTGAACAACGTCTTGTCCTCCGCCGTGCAGCGCGGATCCGCGCCGACGCGTCCGACGCCGAGGTCGGCCAGCTGCTGCCAGAGCCCGGCGCGCAGGTCAAGACCGGTCGTGGCCTTGCGCGTTTTGCACGCGCTGCCGGGCAGGTGTTTCTCGACGTCCGCGGCCATCGCGGCCGGGACCTCGTAGCAGTCGCCGCAAATGGCCGGGCCCAGCAGCGCCTCGACGCGGCCCGGTTCGGCGCCGAGATCGCGCATCGCCTCCAGCGCGGCGGGAACCACGCCGACGCGCGCGCCGACCCGGCCCGCGTGCACCGCGGCGACGACGCCCGCTTCCGGATCCGCCATGAGCACCGGGACGCAGTCCGCGACCAGCACCACGAGCGCGACGCCAGGACGGTCGGTCACCAGCGCGTCAGTCGCTTCGGCCGCGGCGGTCTCGGTGCCGTCCACGACGGTCGCGGTGCGGCCGTGCACCTGCTCCATCCAGGCCAGCTTGTCCTCGGCGAGACCGAGTTCGGACGCCAGCCGCTTGCGGTTGGCGTAGACGTCGCCCGCGTCGTCGCCGACGTGGTCGCCGAGGTTGAAACTCTCGTACGGCGGCCGGGAAGCCCCGCCCGCCCTGGTCGTGACCACTCGTCGTACTCGCACCCCGCCATCCTGCCAAAAACCGCGGCGGCCGCTGAGGCGAGTCTCGCGAGCGGCGATGCCGGTTCTCGCCGGAGCCATTGCGCACGAGACCCACGGAAGTCCCGAGGTTCCGCACCGCCAGACGGCGTCGCGAGCGGCGGCCCCGGCGAGAACCGGCACCAACACCCACGAAGGTCCGGACACGGCAACGGCCGCCCCGGACAGATCGGGGCGGCCGCTGCTCGCGAGTCCTTGCTTACCGCCGCATGAACGGGGGCACGTCGACGTCGTCGTCGGTCGGGTCGTCGTGCACCGTCGTCGGGCGGCTCGGCAGACCGCCCGTCGCGGAACCGGAACCGATCGGCGAATACCCCCGCGAGCCGCCGCCCGGCTGGGGAAGGCCGCCCGGCGGGGTGCCGGTGCCCGGCTGCGGCAGGCCTGAGGGCGGGGTCCGCGGCGGCGCGACCGGGTAGCCGGAGCTGCCCGCGGGCGGCACCGGAGTGGCCCCGGTCTGCGGCGGGGTCTGCGCGGCCGAACCGCCGCCGACCTGGCCCGCCGCGGCGGACGCGGTGCCGTTGCCCTGTTTGCCGCCGAACGCGGGCGGGTCGAGTTTCTTGTGGGTGGGCGCTCCCGCGTCGAAGCCGGCCGCGATCACCGTGACGCGGACCTCGTCGCCGAGGGAGTCGTCGATGATCGTGCCGAAGATGATGTTCGCGTCCGGGTGCGCCGATTCCTGCACGAGCGACGCGGCCTCGTTGATCTCGAACAGCCCGAGGTCCGATCCGCCCGCGATGGACAGCAGCGCGCCGTGCGCCCCGTCCATCGACGCTTCCAGCAGCGGCGAGTTGATCGCCTTCTCCGCCGCCTGTATCGCCCGTCCCTCCCCGCGCGCGGAGCCGATGCCCATCAGCGCGGAGCCCGCGCCGGACATGACGCTCTTGACGTCGGCGAAGTCCAGGTTGATCAGACCCGGCGTGGTGATCAGGTCGGTGATGCCCTGGACACCGGAGAGCAGCACCTCGTCGGCGGAGCGGAACGCGTCCATCAAGGACACGCCGATGTCGCCGAGCTGCAGCAGCCGGTCGTTCGGGATCACGATCAGCGTGTCGCACTCGTTGCGCAGCTGCTGGATGCCGTCCTCGGCCTGCTTGCCGCGGCGTTTGCCCTCGAAGGTGAACGGGCGGGTCACCACGCCGATCGTGAGCGCGCCGAGCTTGCGGGCGATCTGCGCGACGACCGGCGCGCCGCCGGTGCCGGTGCCGCCGCCCTCGCCCGCGGTCACGAACACCATGTCGGCGCCCTTGATGACCTCTTCGATTTCCTCGCGGTGGTCCTCGGCCGCCTTCTGCCCCACCTCGGGGGCGGCTCCGGCGCCGAGTCCGCGGGTGAGTTCCCGGCCGATGTCGAGCTTGACGTCGGCGTCGGACATGAGCAGTGCCTGCGCGTCGGTGTTCACCGCGATGAACTCGACACCCTTGAGGCCGACCTCGATCATCCGGTTCACGGCGTTCACGCCGCCGCCGCCGATGCCGACGACCTTGATCACCGCAAGGTAGTTGTGCGGGGGCGTCATCGGGTCCGCCTTCCTGATCGTGATGTGCACATGCCGCCCGCCGGGGCCGGAAACCCTCAACCTCAACCCGAGAGTGAGAGTTATGTCAACCACCGGCGTCAAGGCAGGACGGTAGGCGCCGCGCAAGCTCTAATCCAGTAGCCACGCCGTGAGCGGCAAAGGTGTTTTGCCACAACGCGAAGCCGCGCGCAAGGCCGGAACCCGCCGCGAGGCCCGGCGCGCGGTCTGCTATGCGGGCACCGAAGCGACCAGGACCACGTCCTTCGACGGCTTCCCCGACGGCGACCCGCCCGCCTGCTCCACGCTCACCGCGAACTGCTGCGCACCGGCCAATCCGTCCGCCACCACCAGCGAACCCGACGGTCCGCCCGGCAGCAGACCGGCCGGACGCGGCGCGAGCTCCGGGCCCATCAGCCACGCCTCGTACACCTGCCCGGACGGCACCGGCGGCAGCCCGGACTGCATGAACATCACGCGGTCCAGCTTCCGCGAAACCACCACGGTCCCGCCGCCTCCGCGCGGCGACGCGACGTGCGACGTCTGGCTGTCCGGCGCGGCGAGCAGCTCGGCCACCGGCGCGTAGCGGTCGCGCGCGGCGTCCAATTCGGACTGTGCGCTGTTCAGCTGGCTGCTGGTGTGCAGCGCGATCCCGCCGAACACGCCGGCCAGGGCGAGCCCGATGACGGCCGCCGCGGCGGCGATCAGCATCGGCCAGCGACGCGGTCCGCGCGGACGCGGTTCCGCGGCGCCGGTCCGCGGCGGCAGCTGGCGCGTCGTGCGCATTTCCGCCAGCACCCGGTCCTTGAGACCGGACGGCGGCTGCTCGTCCATCGCCGCGCCGAGCCGCGCCGCGGTCTCGCTCAGTTCCCGTACTTCCTGCGCGCAGGCCTCGCACTGTTCGAGGTGACGGCGGAACTGGGCCCGCTCGACCTCCGACAGCGCGTCGAGCGCGTACGCGCCGGCCAACGTGTGCATCTCCGGACTGCTCACGCCGTCACCCCCAGGCAGTCGCGCAACCGGATCAACCCGTCGCGCAGTCTGGTCTTGACCGTCCCCTGCGGCGTGTCCAGCACGTCGGCGACCTCGCGATAGGTATAGCCCTGGTAGTAGGCCAGGAGGACGGATTCCCGCTGCAATTCGGTCAGCGTCTTCAGGCAGCGCCGCACCTGCGAGCGTTCCAGCCGGGTCGCGACGGATTCGGCGACCTCGTCGAACGGCCGCCCGCGCGCGGCCTCGAAGGTCGCTTTCCGCTCGCGTTCGGTGCTCGCCCGCGCCGACCTGACCCGGTCGACCGCGCGGCGGTGCGCGAGGGTCATCGCCCAGTTCAGGACGCTGCCTTTCCCCGGCGAATAGCGCGTCGCGGTCTTCCACAGCTCCACGAGCACCTCCTGCGCGACCTCCTCGGACTGCGCGGGGTCCCGCACGATGCGGCGGACGAGCCCGTAGACGGGACCGGCGAGCTGATCGTAGAGCCGTTCGAAGGCGCGTTCGTCCCCCTTCGCGACCAGCGCCATCAAATCCTCGGCACTCGTCGGCGGCGCCGCCGAGAGCCGGTCCGCCGGGCGTGCGCTCTCATCCATGGAGGGCTCCTGCCGTGTTCTGTCCGGTCCGGGCGGCGAGCGGGGCCTTGCGCCGCCACAGCGCGAGTCCGTGGCGGCGGATCAGCGCGGCGACGCGCTGCGGCTGCAGCGGCCTGCCCAGCAGGAAGCGCGCGAGCGTGCGGATCCCGACCGGACGGCGGACTCCTCGCAGCGTAGCGGTCAGGGCGGCGTCTCCGTCGTGCTGCAGGACGACGGTCAACGCCAGCAGCGCGTCCGGCCGCGGCAGGTGCATCCGGTACTCCCCCGCCATCTCCTGGAACGGCGACACGTAGAACTCCTTCTCCGTCCGGAGGGCCCCGTGGTCTTCGCCGGGCCGGAGCAGGTAGGCGTGCCGGCCGCCGTAGGTGTTGTGCACCTCGGCGACCACGCAGGCGAGCGCGCCGTCCGGCGTGTGGCACCAGTAGACCGTGATCGGATTGAACACGTACCCGAGAACGCGCGCCGACGCGAGCATCGTCACCGGCCCGCCGCGCAAGTCCACCCCTCGGTGCGCGAGCCAAGCGTCCAGTTTGGACCGGATGTCGCCGGGTTCGTCCCGGCCGAAGTGGTCGCGGCCGTCGAAGCGCGCGAACGGCCGGAGCCACCACGGCAGCCGCGGCAGGTCGTCGAGCTCGGTCCGCCACAGGTACATCCGGTGCGCGAAGGAGTACGGCGGGTCGGCCCGGCGGACGTGCGCGACGGTGGCGTCGTAGAGAGCGGTCACCAGGTCACCCCGAAACTGGCCGCGGCGCGGACGCCGGAGGAACAGCCGTCCTCGTGGAATCCCCAGCCTTGATAAGCGCCCGCGTAGGCGAGGACGCCGTCGTTCAACTCCGCCAGGTTCCGCTGCGCGGCAACGGATTCCGGCGTGTAAACCGGATGCTCGTAGGACATTTTCGCGACCACCGCGTCCGGATCGAGGCCGACGCTCGGATTGAGGGTGACGGCGTACGTCGTCGCTTCGTCGAGGCCCATCAAGCGATTCAGGTCGTACGTGACTTGGACAGCACGCAGATCCGCCCCGCAGCCGGGGGTCCGGTAATTCCAGGAGGACCGGGCACCCGGCACAGTCGGCAGCACGGCGGGATCGGTGTGCAGCCAAGCTTCGTTGCGCGAGTAGCGGAAAGCACCGAGCAGCTTCTGTTCGGCCGCAGTGGGATCCGGCAACAATCGCAACGCTTGGTCCGCGTGCGTCGCGACCACGACTCGGTCGACCCGGTGCGCCGTGTCGGCATCGTCGCGCACCTCGACGCCGCGCGCGGTCCGCCGCACCGCGCGAACGGGAGTCGACAAGTGCACCGCGGTCAACTGCTTGGCCGCCCGCTCGACGTACTCCCGCGAACCGCCGACAACCGTCCGCCACGTCGGCGAATTCCGCACGCTGAGCATTCCGTGGTTGCGGAGGAATTCGAACAGGTACCGCGCCGGATACTGCATGGTGTCGGTGCGATCGGCGGACCACACGGTCGACACGAGCGGCAGCACGAAATGGTCCACGAAATACCGCGAATATCCGCCGATCGCCAGGAACGCGCCGAGCGGCACGTCGCCGGCCTCGGGGCGCGCCAGCAGTCGTGCGGCGTGCCGGTGGAACCGCTTCACTTCGGCCAGCATGAGCAGGTAGCGCGTGGACGCGGCATTGCTCCGTTGCGCGAACAACCCGCGCACGCCTTTCGCCCCGGCGTACTGCAGACCGCAGCCGTCGCAGCGGATGCTCATCGACATCTCGGTCTCGCGAGTGCGGACGCCGAGTTCGCCGAACAGCCGCAGCAGCGTCGGGTAGGTGCGCTCGTTGTGGACGAGGAACCCGGAGTCGACGGCGACCGTCCCGCCGTGCGCGCTCGGCACGTCGTGCGTGTGGGCGTGGCCGCCGAGCCGGTCGTCGGCCTCGAACAGCAGAACCTCGTAGCGGCGCTGCAGCAGGTACGCGGCGGTGAGGCCGGCGACCCCGCTGCCGATGACAGCGATGCGTTGTCCCGTGGTGTGGTGCACGGAAGGCATTCGGCGCGGCGGCCCGGCCGGATTGGTACCAATCCGCGCGAACCTCGGCTCCGAATCCCCCGCATGCCGAAATCCGCAGCCCATCGACTCGCCGACTTCGCCGAACGCGTCCTCGGCGGCCCGCTGCCGGTCGCCGTCCGCACCTGGGACGGGCACCAGGCGGGGCCGGCCGGGCCGACCGTCGTCCTGAAAAACCGCCGCGCCCTGCGCTGGCTGCTGTACTCCCCTGGTGAACTGGGCCTGGCCCGCGCTTACGTCTCGGGCGACCTGGACGTCGAAGGCGATCTCACCGAGGGCTTCCGCCGGGCCTGGGCTTACCGGCCGCACCTGTCCGCACGGGACTTCGGCGAGGCGGTCCGCCTGGCCGGCCGGCTCGGGGTGTTCGGCCTGCCGCCGAAACCGCCTGCCGAGGAGGCCCGGCTGCGCGGGAAGCTGCACACCCTCGGCCGGGACCGCTCCGCGATCTCGCACCACTACGACCTGTCGAACGCCTTCTACCAGCTGCTGATGGACGATTCGATGGCGTACTCCTCGGGCTACTGGTCCGAAACCGCCGATCTCGCCCGCGCCCAGCACGACAAACTCGAGCTGATCTGCCGCAAACTCGGCCTGCGGCCGGGCATGCGCCTGCTCGACGTCGGCTGCGGCTGGGGTTCGCTGGTCGTGCACGCGGCGAAGCACCACGGCGTCGAAGCGGTCGGCGTCACCATCTCCGCCGAGCAGGTGCAACACGTCAAAACGCGGCTGGCGCAGCACGATCTGGACGACCGCGTCGAGGTGCGACGGCAGGACTACCGGGAACTCGCCGGGGAGTCCTTCGACGCCGTAGCGTCCGTCGAGATGGGCGAACACGTCGGCGAAGAGAACTACCCGACGTACGCCAGCACGCTGTACCGGATGCTCAAACCCACCGGACGCCTGCTGCTGCAGCAAATGTCGCGCGGAGCGGTCGCACCCGGCGGCGGCGCGTTCATCGAGCGCTACATCGCCCCCGACATGACCATGCGCCCGCTCAGCCGTACGCTCGGCCACCTCGAAACCGCCGGCTTCGAAATCCGCGATGTGCACGCGTTGCGCGAGCACTACGTCCCGACCGTGCGAGCGTGGGCAGACACCCTGGAGCGGCACTGGGACGAGGCTGTCGCGCTGATCGGCGAGGCAGGCGCCCGGGTCTGGCGGCTGTACCTGGTCGGCGGCGCGCTCGCCTTCGAGGAGAACCGCATGGGCGTGGACCAGATCCTCGCGGTGCGCCCGGACGCGACCGGCCGCTCCGCCCTGCCGTGGACGAGGGAGTGGGCATGATCGCGCTGCTCGCCCTCACCGGCGGAGTCACCCTGGTCGCGGTCACCGTGACCTTCGGCATCGCGCGCCTGCGCCGCCGCTACGACACCATCGACACGTTCTGGGGCTTAGGTTTCGCCCTCGTCGCCGTGGTCTCGTTCCCGTTCGGCACCGGCCCGCTCGCCCTGCGCCTGACGGCCGCCGCGCTCACCGTCGTCTGGGGCGTCCGGCTGGCCGTCCACCTGCACCTGCGCAACCGCGGCAAGCCGGAAGACCCGCGCTACCAGCAGATAGCCGAACGCGCCGGGCCCAACCCCGGCGTCCGGATCTTCGTGCGGACCTACCTGATGCAGGCGGTGGTCCTGTGGTTCGTCTCGCTGCCCGTGCAATTCGCCATGTCCGGCACGGGTTTCGGCGTCACCGCCTGGCTGGGCGTGGCGGTCTGGCTGGTCGGCTTCGCCTTCGAAACCGTCGGCGACGAGCAACTCCGCCGCTTCCGCGCGAACCCGGCCAACCGCGGCGAAGTTCTCGACACCGGCCTCTGGCGCTACTCCCGGCACCCGAACTACTTCGGCGACGCCTGCGTCTGGTGGGGCCTCTACCTGCTGGCCTGCTCGACCTGGCCCGGCGCGGCGACGATCCTGTCCCCGGTCGCGATGACCTTCACCCTCGCCCGCGGCACCGGCAAGCCCATGCTGGAAAAAGGCATGCGGCAGACTCGCCCCGGCTACGCCGACTACATCGCCCGCACCAGCGGTTTCGTCCCGCTTCCCCCGAAAAAGCTCACTCCCCGGTGAGCCCGCGCAGCAACACGAGACGCCGCTAGGTCCCCACCGTCACGAGCCGGTCGCCCGCGAACCCCACCGGATCGTCCAAAGACCGCTCGGAGCACGTCCACGCCACGGTCGCGCGCAGCAGTTCGAGGCTCATTCCCCGGTGAGACCGTCGGTCAGCTCGCGCAGCAGGTCAAGATGCCCGAGATGGCGCGCGGTCTCCTCGATCATGTGCGTGACGACCCAGCGCACCGTGAGCGGTTTGTCCCCCTTGAACAGCACTGTGTCGTCGAACCCTCGCGCCGCCACGACCTCGCGGCATTTCTCGGTCTCCGCCTCGTAGTCGGCGATCAGCTGCGTCATCGGCAATTCCAGCGCGAGCCGGAACTCGGCGTCCCGGTCGATCTCGAGCCGGTCCGCCCACTCGTCCGGCTGCCCGTCGAGCACGACGCGGAACCAGTAGTTCTCCACGAGCGTGAGATGGCACAACAGCCCGGCGATCGTGGTCAGCTCGCTGGGCACGTGCGTCCGGCGGGCTTGCTCGTCGGTGAGGCCGGAGCATTTCCACACGACGCTGGCGCGCAGAAAGTCGAGGAAGCCGGTGAGCTGGGTGCGCTCGTCCCCCGCCATCGGCGGGTCGGGACGTTCAGGAGCATCGGTCACAGTTCGCAGTCTGCCGCATCCGGCCACCCGTTTTCGCGATTTAACTTGCGCGCAATGTAATTGCGCACTACCTTCATGGGAGCAGCACCCCCAACCGTTTCGAAGGAGACAGCGATGCCCAGCCGCGACGCGACCACCCACTGGACCGGCGGACTGCAGAAAGGCAAGGGCGAGGTCACGTTCGACTCGTCGAACCTCGGCACCTACGAGGTGTCCTTCCCGACCCGGGCGGGCGACCCGGACGGGCAGACCAGCCCCGAGGAACTCATCGCCGCGGCCCACTCGAGCTGCCTGGCGATGAACCTCTCCGGCGTGCTGGAGTCCCAGAAACTGGAAGCCGAGTACATCGACGTCTCCGCCGAAGTGACCCTCGGCCCGGCCGACGGCGGCGGTTTCGAAATCAGCGGCATCGCCATCACCCTGCGCGCGAAACTGGACGGCGTCACCGCGGACCAGTTCGCCGAGCTGGCCAAGACCGCCGAACAGACCTGCCCGGTCTCCAAGGCCCTCGCCGGCACCACCATCACCCTGGACGCCGCACTGGCCTGACCGTAGTTCGTGAGGGGAACCCTGACGGAATCCGATTCCGTCAGGGTTCCCCTCACGACGTTCCCCCCGCACGACTCGCGGCGCCCGGTTTTGTCGGTGGCCGCTTCTACGATGCGGATCATGAAAAAGCATGTCGACGAAGACCTGCACGACGCGGAGTTCCGCGAATGCGACCTGACCGGCGCGCGCCTGATCGGCGTGGTCATGCAGGACGCCGTGATCGACGGACTCGTCTCCAACCTCGTGGTGAACGGCGTCGAAGTCAGCGGCTACGTCGAAGCAGAACTGGACCGCCGCCACCCGGTGCGAGTACTGATCCGCTCCGACGACCTTGCCGACCTGCGCGAAGCAGCACGCCAACTCCGCGCCGACTGGACCACGACGATCGAGCGCATCCGCCGCACCCCAGGCATCGAACACCGCAGCGTGAACGACGAATGGTCGGCCGCCCAAACGATGCGCCACCTGGTCTTCGTCCACGACTCCTGGTTCCGCCGCTGCTGCCGCGGCTCGACGGCACTCTTCACCCCCATGGGCATCGGCCCGGCCGTCGAGCCCTACCGCGAAGCACACGGCCTGAACCTCTCGGCAACTCCGTCCCTGGACGAAATCGCGACCGTGCGCGACGCACAAACCGCCGAACTAGAGACCTGGCTGAACGAGATCACCGCCGCCGAGCTGGCAGCCCCAGCCCCAGTACCCGACGACGACGTCTGGCCGCCCTACGCAAGAGGCCGCACAGTACGCCAATGCCTACGCACAGTGCTCAACGAAACCTTCGAACACCACGGCTTCTGCGTCCGAGACCTAGACCTCATCGACCAAGCCAACTAAAAACCCAAAACAAACCGCAGCCAGCACACCCAACCCCTCAAGGCAGCCACACCTCCCCCACCCCCGATACGAAGCCCAAAACACGGCGCGGGGGTGCTTGTCAAGGCATCTTTCCCGCCTTGACAAGCACCCCCGCGCCGTAGTCACACTCAAAAATCGGGGTGCCCCGTCTCACCACTCACGGCGCAATGTCGCCGCCAGGCGACGAGCCGCCTCAGGAAAACGCAGCCACATTGCCCTTCGCCCACTCAGCAAAAGAAACCCCCGACCGCCCCAGCAATTCCTCAACCACCCCAGTAGGCACCTGCGGCTCCCGATCAGTAACCGCGAAATTCTCCAGCAACCACGAAGCAACCCCTTCCGGATACCCAGCCCCCACCCACTCGGCAACCTGCTCCTCCGGAGTCAACTCCACAAACGGCAGCGTCTTCCCCAACGCACCCCCGATAGCCGCAGCCATCGCCTCAAGAGAAATCCCCTCCGGCCCACTCAACTCATAGACCCGCCCCACATGCCCCTCGCTACCCAACACCTGAGCGGCAACAGCAGCAATATCCCCCAAATCAATAGGCGTCTGAGTAGCCCGAGGATAAACCGACCGAACCTCCCCACGCTCCCGAATCGAAGACGCCCACCCCAGAGAATTCATCATGAACGCCCCAGGCCGCAAAAACGTCCACGCAAACCCGCCAGCCCGAACCGCATCCTCAACCGCGGCAAACCCATGCCCGCTGGAAGCCGGATGCGTATCCCCCACGCTGGACCCGGACAACGCGACCACCCGCCGAACCCCAGCCCCCGAAGCCAGCTCGCAAAACCGCGAAACAGTCCGCGCATAAGGCGCCAGATAAACCGCCTCGACCCCGTCCAACGCAGCAGGCAACGTCGACGGCTTGGCCAGCGACCCGACCACCACCTCAACCCCGCCAGGCAACGCCGCCCGCTCCGGATCCACGGTCAACGCCCGCACCGGCACCCCGCGAGCCACCAGCTCGTCGACCACCAGCCGCCCGACGTTGCCCGTCGCACCCGTCACCAGAACCGTCATGCCCCCACCTTCTCGTATGGCGTACGAACCCGACAAGCGTACGCCATACGAGAAGTCCGCGCAACGAAAACCTCGCGCGTGGCGGTGCCGGTGAGAACGGCGTCTGCCTCCCCGCACACCCGCGCCCGCCCGCACGAGTTGCTCCCGCCGCGCGCAGGCTGCGTCACCAGGTCCCGCGCCTCGTGAGCGTTGATGCCGGTGAGAACCCGGCACTCACGAGGTGATAGTCGGCAACTCCGGCGCGGAAACGTCGTAGATCTTCCCCTGCTGCGTCAGCAGCGCGGCCAGCACCTTCGCCTTGCGGTCGGTGTTCTCCGCGTTCCCCCACCGCACCGTCTTGCCGGTGGACAGCGTGAACTCGACACTCGCCGGCGTCTGCGCGGTGACCGTCTTCGTCTGCTTCAGCAACTGCTCCGGCAGCACCCCGAGCACTGCGGTCACCGCGCGGGTGACCGGGTCGTCCACCGACACCTTCGGCAGCTTCAGCTCGGGCAAGCCGACCGGCCGGGTCTTCACCGTCTTGAACACGACCCCGCCGCCGTCGACGAGGTGCACCCCGTCGCCGCCGGGTCCGCTGTCGAAGAACGCGATCGCGGTCCGTTCGGTCACCGCGATCTCCAGCGTCGTCGGCCACGACCGGGACACTTCGACCGTCGCGATGCCCGGCATCTGCGCCACCCGGTCGCGGATCCCGTCGACGTCCGCACGCAGCATCGGCTGCCCGGGCGGCACCGCGGCGGTCGCGCGAATCTGGTCCGCCGACACGGTTTTCGCGCCCTGCACCTCGATCGCCTTCACCGCGAGCAGCGAGCTGAAGAACAGCAGGTACCCCAGCGCGACCAGGGTGACCACGGTCAGCAACGCGACCCAGCGACGGCGGATCTCCTTGCCGCGCGAGGGCCGGGACTTCCGCGCGGAAGCCCGCGTCGAGCGGCCTGATCGCGCGGAAGTGCGGGCGCGGGTGCGCTGGCGTTCCTCCTCGGTCCGCCGCCCGCGGCGTTCCCGGGCCAGGGCGGCACGCTGCTCCTCGCCCGCGCGAGGCGCGGGCGAGCGACGGCGCTGCCGGGTCCCGGTCATGCTCCCGAGGCCCTCCGGTCCAGCTCGGCCAGGATCTCCGGGCCGAGCTGCGTCACGTCGCCCGCGCCCATGGTGATCGCGAGGTCGCCCGGCCGGACGAGGTCCGCGACCAGTCCGGCGGCCACGTCGAAGGCGGGCTGGTAGTGCACCGGCACGGTCACCCGGTCGGCGATCAGCGCACCGGTCACGCCCGGCACCGGCTCCTCGCGCGCGCCGAACACGTCGAGCACCACGACCTCGTCGGCCAGCGACAACGCTTCGGCGAACTCGGCGGCGAAAGTCTGCGTGCGCGAGTACAGGTGCGGCTGGAACACCACGACGACCCGTCCGCTGCCCGCCGCCGTGCGCACCGCGCGCAGCTGCGCGGCCACCTCGGTCGGGTGGTGCGCGTAGTCGTCGTACACCCGGACGTCGCCCGCGCGGCCCTTGAACTCGAACCGGCGGCGCACCCCGCCGAACGCGGCGAGCCCGGCGGCCATGCCGTCCAGCGGCGCGCCGAGTTCGAGCCCGGCGAGCAGCGCGGCGACCGCGTTGAGCGCCATGTGCTCGCCCGGCACCGCGACCCGCAGGTCGTGTTCTTCGCCGTCCAGCGCGATCCGCACGACGCCACCGTCCGGCGCGGGCGTGTAGTCGAGCACGCGCACGTCGCCTTCGCCGGAAGCGGCACGGCCGTAGCGGCGCACCCGTACCCCGGCGGCGGCAGCCTCGTCGCCGAGCCGGGCCGCGCCCTCGTCGTCCGCGCACACGATCAGCAGCCCGCCCGGCTCGATCTGGCCGACGAAGTCGCTGAACACCTTCACGTACGCCTCGGCGGTGCCGTGGTGGTCGAGGTGGTCGGGCTCGACGTTCGTCACCACCGCCACCGACGGCGTGTAGGTGAGGAAGGAGCCGTCGCTCTCGTCGGCTTCCGCGACGAACACGCCGCCCTCGCCGTGGTGCGCGTTGGCCCCGGATTCGTTGAGGTCGCCGCCGATCGCGAACGACGGGTCCATCCGGCAGTTCTGCAGCGCCACGGTGAGCATCGACGTGGTCGACGTCTTGCCGTGCGTTCCCGCGATGCACGCGACGCGGTGCCCGGCCATCAGCCCGGCAAGCGCCTGCGCGCGGTGCAGCACCGGGATGCCCCGCTCGCGGGCCGCGGCGAGTTCCGGGTTGGTCTCCTTGATCGCGGTCGACACCACGACGGCCGACGGCGGTTCGGCCAGCTCGGCGAGGTTCTCCGCGGTCTGGCCGACGAACAGCGTCGCGCCCTGCGCGCGCAGCGAAAGCAGCGCGCGCGATTCCTTGGCGTCCGACCCGGACACGGCCGCGCCGCGGGCGAGCAGGATCCGCGCGATGCCGGACATCCCGGCCCCGCCGATCCCGATCAGGTGCGCCCGGCGCAGCTGCGCGGGCAGTTCGGGCGTGTCAGGCACCGGCGGCCTCCAAAACGATGCGGGCGAGGGTTTCGTCGGCCTCGCGGTGGCCGAGCCCGACGGCGGCCGCGCTCATCGCGGCGACCCGGTCGGCGTCGGTCACCAGCGGGATCACCAGTTCGGCGACCTTCTCCGCGGTGAGGTCGGCGTCGGCGACCATCAGCGCGGCGCCGGCGTCGACCGCGGGCTGGGCGTTGACCGCCTGCTCGCCGTTGCCGTGCGGCAGCGGGACGAACACCGCGGGCAGCCCGACCGCGGACACCTCGGCCGCGGTCATCGCGCCGGACCGGCACACCACCGCGTCCGCCGCGGCGTAGGCCAGGTCCATCCGCTCCAGGTACGGCACCGGCACGTACGGCGGGCGGCCGGGAAACTCTTGCACCACAAGGGAATTCTTCGGCCCGTGCGCGTGCAGCACGCCGACGCCCGCCTCGGCGAAGTCCTTCGCCGCACCGGAAACCGCCGAGTTGATCGACGCCGCGCCCTGCGAACCGCCGAACACCAGCAGCGTCGGCGCGTCCGGGTCCAGCTCGAAGAATGCGCGGGCCTCGGCGCGCAGCGCGGCCCGGTCCAGCGACGTGATCGAGCGGCGCAGCGGAATGCCGACCACCTCGGCCTTCGGCAGCGGCGTGCCCGGCACCGCGACCGCGACGCGGGACGCGAACCGAGCGCCGACCTTGTTGGCCAGCCCGGCCGACTTGTTCGCCTCGTGCACCACGATCGGCGTGCGGCCGCGCGCGGCGAGGTACGCCGGCAGCGCGACGTAGCCGCCGAAGCCGACCACGACGTCCGCGTGCACCCGGTCGAGCACCTCGCGGGTGCGGCGGACCGAATCGCGCACCTTCAGCGGCAGCCGGAGCAGCTCCGGCGTCGGCTTGCGCGGCATCGGGACCGGCGGGATCAGCTCCAGCGGGTACCCGCGCGCGGGCACGAGCTTGTTCTCCAGTCCGCGTTCCGTGCCGAGGGCGATCACCTCGGCGTCCGGGCGCAGCCGCTTCACGGCGTCCGCCAGCGCGAGCGCGGGCTCGATGTGCCCGGCGGTGCCCCCGCCCGCGACCACGACGACCGGCGCCCGGCCCGCTGCCGACCGCTGCGTTCCCTTGACGGGCTTGCTCACCGATGACCTCTCCGGTTCGCGGTGCTCCGGGCACCGCGGTTCGCTGTAGTCCGCCGCGCCGACCGGCGGCGTTCCTGTGCCGGTGCGGGCCGGGCCGCACGCGGCGCCGGCCGGGCCGCCCTCGTCCCGGTCCCCGCTCCGCGCGTTCCCTTGCGGGTGGACGGCGGGCGGTACGGATCGGGCGCGGGCAGCCGCAGCAGGCGTCCGAATTTACCCGGCCCGTGCGAGCGCAGTGCGGCCACCGCCTCGGGTTCGTGCCGCGCGGCGTTGGCCAGCACGCCCATGATGAGCATGGTGATCACGAGCGACGTGCCGCCGTAGGAGATCAGCGGCAGCGTGACGCCGGTGACCGGCAGCAGCCCGACCACGTAGCCGATGTTGATGGCCGCCTGCGCGACGAGGAACACCGTCAGGGTGCCCGCGACGATCCGGATCCACGGGTCGATGTTGCGGGTGGCGATCCGCAGGCCGACGACGGCCACGCCGGCGAACAGCGCCAGCACGACCGCGCAGCCCACGAAGCCCAGTTCCTCGCCGATCAGCGCGAAGATGAAGTCGTTCTGCACGTTCGGCAGGTAGCCCCAGTTCGACGCGCCCTGCCCGAGCCCCTTGCCGAACAGCCCGCCGTCGGCGAGCGCCAGCTTGGCCTGGTTCGCCTGGAACCCCTCGGCCGAGGTGTCCGCGTCCGGCGACAGGAACGACATCACCCGCGCGAGCCGGTAGGGCGCGATGATCGCCAGCACCAGCACGCCGCTCAGGCCGCCGGCGAGGATCACCCCGAAGAGCCGTTTCGGCGCGCCGGCGAACCACAGCAGGCCCAGCAGCACCACCGCGAGGGTGATCGTGCCGCCGAGGTCGGGCTGCAGCATCACCAGCGCGAACATCAGCAGCGCCACCGGGACGACCGGGACCAGCAGATGCCGCCACTGGTGCAGCACGTTGTACTTGATCACCAGGATGTGCGCGCCCCAGAAGGCCAGCGCCACCTTCGCCGCCTCGACCGGCTGGAAGGTGAACACGCCGAGCTTGAACCAGCCCTGCGAGCCGTTCACCGTCGACCCGAGCGGCGTCAGCACCAGCAGCAGCAGGCCGAGGCAGGCGACCGTCATCGTCGCCGACATCCGGCGGACCCGCTCGAGCCGGACCCGCAGGCCCACCCAGAACACGATCCCGCCGATCGCGACGAACATCAGGTGCCGGAAGAACAGCGCGTACACGCCGCTGCCGGTCTTCGGGTTGTAGGAGGCCACCGACGACGCGGACAGCACCATCACCGCGCCGATCACGGTGAGGATGCCGGTCAGCGCGAGGACCAGGTGGAACGACGCCAGCGGCCGCGACAGCCAGGCGGTCAGCGCGGTCCGGAGCGCGACGAACGGGCTTTCCTTGCGGACGCGCCGCGGCCGGGGCTTGTCTCCGTCAACGACCGTCATCCGCCGCCCCCGCCGCGCCGTCGTCCAGAGCACGCACCGCGGCTTCGAACGCGTCGCCGCGCGCTCCGTAGCCGGAGAACATGTCCAGCGAGGCGGCGGCGGGCGCGAGGAGCACCACGTCACCAGGACGAGCCAGGGCGCTGGCCGCATTCACCGCCGCAGTCATGGGCTCATCGTCACCCGGAAGGAGGCGGTTGACCGGGACATCCGGCGCGTGTCGCGCGAGAGCGGCCTCGATCACGGGTGAATCGACGCCCAGCAGCACGGCGGCGCGCAGCCGTCCGCCGACCGCGGCGACCAGCTCGTCCACCGACGCGCCCTTGAGCTGCCCGCCGGCGATCCAGACCACGCTTTCGTGCGCGAGCAGCGAGCCGAGCGCGGCGTGCGGGTTGGTGGCCTTCGAGTCGTTGACGTAGCGGACTCCGCCGACCTCGGCGACCTCCACCGCGCGGTGCGGCGCGGGCTCGTAAGCGCGAAGCCCCGCGCGCACCGCCTCCGGAGTCACGCCGTGCGCGCGGGCGAGCGCGGCCGCGGCGAGCGCGTTCGCGAGGTTGTGCGGTCCGGCCGGGCGGACGTCGGCGATCTCGGCCAGTTCCTCCGCGCTCGTCTCCGGGTCGGCCCCGAAAGCACGGTCCACCAGCAGGTCTTCGACCAGGCCCAGTTCGCCGGCGCGCGGGGTGTCGAGCACGAACCCGATCCGCCGGGCGCCGTCCGGCGCGTGCTCCTCGGCGATCCGCGCGGACCACGGGTCGTCCACGTTGTGCACGACGGCGCGCGAACGCTCGTGCGCGCGGCCCTTCGCGGCGGCGTACTCCTCCATCGAGCCGTGCCAGTCGAGGTGGTCCTCGGCGAGGTTCAGCACCACCGACGCGTCCGGCGCGATCGTGGACGACCAGTGCAGCTGGAAGCTCGACAGCTCGACGGCCAGCACCTGGTGCCCGCCGCGGACCGCGTCCAGCACCGGATAGCCGACGTTCCCGCAGGCCACCGCGTCCGCGCCGGCCGCGCGCAGGATCGACTCCAGCATCCCGACCGTGGTCGTCTTGCCGTTCGTGCCGGTGATGACCAGCCACGCGGGCGGATGCTCGCGCAGCTGCCCGATCCGCCACGCCAGCTCGACGTCGCCGATCACCTCGACGCCCGCCTCGGCCGCCGCGACCAGCAGCGGGGACGTCGGCCGCCAGCCGGGGCTGGTCACCACGAGCGCGGTGTCCGCCGGCGGTTCAGTGAGGCCGGGGACCAGCTCGGCGTCCAGGTCCTCCAGTTCGGCGAGCCGCTCGGCGTTGCCGTCGGTGACCGTGACCCGCGCGCCCAGTTCGCGCAGCACGGGGACGACCGATTTCCCGGTGACGCCCGCGCCCGCGACGAGAACGTGTTTGCCCTCAAGCTGCAAGGCTCAGCCTCCGAAGTTGAGCTGCTCGCTGTAGAACAGCCCGAGCCCGAACATGCAGCAGATCGCCGAGAGCAGCCAGAACCGGATGATCACCGTGGTTTCCGCCCACCCGGCGAGCTCGAAGTGGTGGTGGAAGGGCGCCATCCGGAACAGCCGCCGCCGCGTCGTGCGGAAGACCGCGATCTGCGTGACCACCGAGATCATCTCGACCATGAACAGGCCGCCGATGACGATGGCGAGCAGTTCGGTGCGGGTGGTCATGGACAGCCCGGCGACCAGGCCGCCGAGGGCGAGCGACCCGGTGTCGCCCATGAAGATCTTCGCCGGAGCCGCGTTCCACCACAGGAACCCGATGCAGGCCCCGGTGGCGGCGGCCGCGACGACCGCGAGGTCGAGCGGGTCGCGCACGTCGTAGCAGGCCGGGAGCGGCTGGGTCGAGCAGGAGAGCCGGGCCTGCCAGAACGAGATGACCACGTACGTCGCGAGCACCATCGCCGCCGCGCCGCCCGCCAGGCCGTCGAGGCCGTCGGTGAAGTTCACCGCGTTCGACCAGCCGGAGATGACGATGTAGCAGAAGATCACGAACACGACCGACGGGAACGTGATCAGCGCCAGGTCGCGGACGTAGGACAGGCTCTGCGACGCCGGGGTGAGCCCCTGCGCGTCCTTGAACTGCAGCGACAGCACCGCGAACAGGATGGTGACCACGAGCTGGCCGACCAGCTTCGCGGTCTTGTTCAGCCCGAGGTTGCGCTGCTTGCGGATCTTGATGAAGTCGTCGAGGAAGCCGACCACGCCGAGCCCCACCGCGAGCATCAGCACGAGCAGGCCGGACGCCGAGGGCGCGGCCGAGCGCGAGTTGCCGATCCAGGTGATCAGGTGCGCGACGAAGTAGCCGACGACCATCGCGATGATGATCGCGACGCCGCCCATGGTCGGCGTGCCGCGCTTCGACTTGTGCCCCTGCGGGCCTTCCTCGCGGATCTCCTGGCCGAAGCCCTGCCGCGAGAAGACCCGGATGAGGTAAGGCGTGAGCAGGATCGAGACCAGCAGACCCGCCGCGGCCGCGATCATGATGTTGATCACGCGTGACCACCGTTCGAGCGTTCGGAAGACGAGGAAGAGAGGTTCCCGGGTTCGGCCAGCAGCGCCTCGGCCACCCGCCACAGACCGGCGGCCTTGGACGCCTTGACCAGCACCACGTCCCCGGGACGGAGCTGATCATGCAGCACGGCGACGGCGGCCTCGACATCGGGTACCAGCACCGACTCCTCGCCCCAGGAACCCTCCTGGAACGCGCCCTGGTGCATGGCGGCCGCGTCCTGGCCGACCACGACGAGCTTCTCGATGTTGAGCCGGACCACGAGCCGCCCGATCGAGTCGTGCGCGGTCACCGAGTCCTCGCCCAGCTCGCCCATCACGCCGAGCACCGCCCACGCGCGGCGGCCGGAGCGGCTCATCGAGGCGAGCGCCTTCAGGCCGGCCCGGACCGATTCCGGGTTGGCGTTGTACGAGTCGTTGAGGATCGTGACGCCGTCCGCGCGGGTGGTGACGTCCATCCGGCGCTCCGAGCGCCGCTGCAGCGACGACAGCCGCTGCGCGATCTCCTCGGTGGTCGCGCCGAGCTCGCGGGCGATGGCGGCGGCCGACAGCGCGTTGCCGACGTGGTGCTCGCCGTGCAGCGGCAGCGTCACCTGGGCCTCGCCCTCGGGCGTGATCAGCCGGAAGGACGGGCGGGCCTCGTCGTCGACGGTGATGTCGGCGGCCCGGACCTGCGCCCCGGCCGACTCCCCCACGCCCACGACGCGGGCCTTCGTGCGGCTCGCCATGGCCGAGACGAGCGGGTCGTCGAGGTTCAGCACCGCCAGGCCGTCTTCCGGCAGCGCCTCGACCAGCTCGCCCTTGGCCTTCGCGATGCCCTCGCGCGAGCCGAACTCGCCGACGTGCGCGCTGCCGACGTTGAGCACCGCGCCGATCCGCGGCGGCGTCGTCTCGGCGGCCGCGGCGATGTGCCCGACCCCGCGCGCGGACATCTCCAGCACGAGGAACCTGGTCGACGCGTCGGCGCGCAGCGCGGTCCACGGATGGCCCAGCTCGCTGTTGAACGACCCGGGCGGCGCGACCGTCGGGCCCATCGGCTCGATCAGCTGCGCGATGACGTCCTTGGTCGAGGTCTTGCCGGACGAGCCGGTGACGCCGATGACGGTCAGCCCGCCCGCCGCCAGCCGGTCGACGACGTGCCGGGCCAGCTTGGCCAGCGCGGCCAGCACGGCGGCGCCGGAGCCGTCTTTGTCGCCGGTCAGCGCGACCGACCCGGCGTTGCCCTGTCCCGGCGGCAGCGGCGGCACGACGATCGCCGGCGCGTCGACCTCGCGCGCGGCGAGCACGCCGACCGCGCCGGCCTGGACCGCCTTCGCGGCGAAATCGTGCCCGTCGACGCGTTCGCCGGGCAGGGCGAGGAACAGCCCGCCGGGGCCGAGCTCGCGGGTGTCGAATTCGACGCTGCCGGTCACGACAGCGGATCCGTCGGTGCGGTGCAGCCTGCCGCCGACGACGTCGGCGATCTCGGCCAGGCTCAGCTCGATCACGCGGTCACCTCGAGACGCTTGCGGATGGCGGCCTCCAGTTCGTCCCGGTCGGAGAACGGGTGCACCACACCCTGGATCTCCTGGCCGGTCTCGTGGCCCTTGCCTGCGATCAGGACGATGTCCCCCGGCCGGGCGAGCGACACCGCGGACGCGATCGCCTCGCGCCGGTCGCCGATCTCCACGACCTCGCCGCCGGCCGCGGGCCCGACCGCGCGGGCGCCGGCCATCATCGCGGCGCGGATCGCGGCCGGGTCCTCCGAACGCGGGTTGTCGTCGGTGACGATCAGCAGATCGCTGCGGCGCACCGCGGCCTCGCCCATCATCGGGCGCTTCGCGGTGTCGCGGTCGCCGCCGCAGCCGAGCACGGTGATGATCCGGCCGTCGGTGCGGGCGCGCAGGGCGTCGAGGCCCTGCGCCACGGCGGCCGGTTTGTGCGCGTAGTCGACCACCGCGGTGAACTCCTGGCCGAGGTACACCCGCTCCATCCGGCCGGGCACCTCCACCGCGGCGAGCCCGGCGACGATGTCGTCGGCGTCGATGCCCGCGCTGTCCAGAATCGCCGCGGCGAGCACCGCGTTGGCGACGTTGAACGTGCCCGGCAGCGGGATCTTCGCCGCGCGGCCGATCCCGTCCGGCCCGAGCAGCGTGAAGGTCTGCTCCCCCGCCGGGGTCGCCGCGATGTCGGCGGCCCGCCACAGGGCGTCGGCGCCGGCCTCGATCGAGACGGTCACCGTCTGCGGCGTGAGCAGCGCCTGCCCCCACGCGCTGTCGACCACGACGACCTCGGTGGTCGAGCGGCCGTCGAACAGCAGGGACTTGGCGGCGAAGTACTCCTCCATGTCCTTGTGGAAATCGAGGTGGTCCTGCGACAGGTTGGTGAACGCGCCCACCGCGAACCGGGTGCCGTTGACCCGGCCGAGCGCCAGCGCGTGGCTGGACACCTCCATCGGCACGTGCGTGACGCCGCGCTCCAGCATCACCGCGAGCAGCGCCTGCAGGTCGGGGGCCTCCGGCGTGGTGAACCCGCTGGCGAGGCGCTCGCCCGCGATCCGGGTCTCGACCGTGCCGATCAGGCCGGTGGTGCGGCCGGCGGCGCGCAGGCCCGAGTCGACCAGGTAGGAGGTGGTGGTCTTGCCGGAGGTGCCGGTGACGCCGAGCACGGACAGGCTCAGCGACGGCTCGCCGTAGATCCACGCGGCGATCTCGCCGAGCGCGGCGCGCGGGTCCGGGTGCACGAGGACCGGCACCGGCGCGTCGCGCAGCGCGGGCCGGTCGGCTCCGCTCGGGTCGGTCAGGACGGCCGCGGCTCCGGCGGCGAGGGCCTGGTCGCTGAAGTCGGCGCCGTGCGCGCGGGCTCCGGGGAGGCCGGCGAACAAATCACCGGGGAGCACGTGCTGCGCACGCAGCGTGGTGCCGGTGACGGTGAGGTCGGCGGCCTCAGGACGGTCGGCGATCAGCCGGGCTCCCGCACGGGCGAGCAGAGTGGCCAGCGGGACCGGGTCGATCCGGGCCGGGCGGGGCGGCGCGGCGGCCGCCTTGGCCGGGCTGTCCGGCAGCGACGCGGCAGCGGGCCCGCTTCGGGGCTGGGACGAGGACACGGACACGCCGGAGAGGTTACCGAGGCCGGATCCGGGTGACCCAACGCGGTACGGCGAACGCGCGCCCCCGCCCCGGGTGTGGTAGGCGGGGCGGTCAAGATCGTTGCGGCGCAACCCTTTCCCCGGCGCCGCACCGGCCCGTGTGGACGATCGGCGCGCGTTCCGGCCCGGATCCGCCGCCTGCGGTGCGTCCGCATTCGCCGCCTGGCCGCTATGTCGGCCGCAGTGAACGCACCCGACGCGCAGTGCGGTGCACACCAGCGGCGGCCGCCCTGCTCCCCGCGGAAATGCGTGAAGGGCTCCTTGCGGGAATCGGATTCCCTCAAGGATCCCTTCACGGACAACCGATGCGGCCGGGGCGGTCAGCCGACGACGAGCGGCACCACCGGCGACGGGCCGTCGGACAGCGGAATCTGGTACCGCTGCGACAGGTACGACGCGATCGAGTGGAACAGCGGGCCCGCGGAATGCCCGGCGGGCAACGTGGTGTCCGGCGCGTCGAGCCGGATGCCGACGACGAACCGCGGGTGGTCGGCGGGCAGGATCCCGGCGAAGGTGATGTTCGCCAGGCTCGAGCTGTACGCCTTGGTGCGCGGGTCGATCTGCTGGCCGGTGCCGGTCTTGCCGGAGATCTGGTAGCCCTCCAGCCCGGCCGAGGGCGCGGTGCCCGCGTTCGGGCTCTTCGCGTTCTGCACCACCGCGCGCAGCATGTCCCGCACCGTTTTCGCGGTCTCCGGGCTGACCACGCGCTCGGTCTTCGGCGGCGCTTCCGGCGTGACCGTGCCGTCCGGGTTCTTCTTCGCCTTCACGATCCGCGGCTCGACGCGCAGGCCGTCGTTCGCGATCGCCTGGTACATCCCGGCCATCTGCACGACGGTCATCGAAAGGCCCTGCCCGATCGGCAGGTTGCCGAACGTGGACGCCGACCAGTCCTTGCGCGGCGGCACGTAACCGGAGCTCTCGCCGGGAAGGCCGATGCCGGTCTTCTGCCCGATGCCGAACTTCTTCAGCAGCGCGAGGTACCGGTCCGGGCCGACCTGCTGCGCGAGTTCCAGCGTGCCGACGTTGGAGGATTTCGCGAACACGCCGGTGGTGGTGAACGTCTGCGTGCCGTGCACCCACGCGTCGTGGACGGTCCGGTCGGCGACCTTGATCGAGCCCGGCACCTCCAGCGTCGAGGTGGGCGTGGCGATCTTGTCGTCGATCGCCGCGGTCGCGGTGACCACCTTGTTCACCGAACCGGGCTCGTACGGCGTGGTGACCGGGCGGTTGTTGAGCAGGTCGTCCTTGATCGTGGACGGGTCGTTCGGGTTGAACGTGCTCGCGTCGGCCAGCGCGTACACCTCGGACGTCTTCGCGTCCATGATGACCGCCTGGCCGCCCTTGGCGTTCGCCTTCGCGACGTAGTCGGCCAGCTGGCGCTGCAGTTCGAACTGCAGGTCGGAATCTATGGTCAGCTCCAGATCGGAGCCCGGGACGGCGGCGGTGAGCACGTGCTCGGTGCCCGGCAGGTACAGGTTGTCGTTGCCGTTCTGGGTGTTCACGATCTCGCGGCCGGGCGTGCCCGCCAGGTCCGCGTCGCGCGATTTCTCCAGCCCGATCACGCCGTGCAGGTTGTGCTTCGACACGTCGGGGTCGTCCATCCGCCAGTTCGCCAGGCCGACGATGTTCGACGCGAGGTTGTCGCCCGGGTATTCGCGTTTGGCGCGCTTCTCCACGCTGATCCACGCGTACTTCTTGACGATCTGGTCGGCCACCGAAGGCTCGACGTTGTCGACGAGGTAGGTAAAGGACTGCTGTTTGTGCAGCAGTGCCAGCTGTTCGGCCTCCGTCGTCAGGTGCGGGACTTTCTGCGCGATCAGCTTCGCCGCGCCGGCCACCTCGGTTTCGAAGGTGCGGCCCTTGTCCGGGTACTTCTTCGCGTACTCGTCCATCGTCTTGTGCAGCGCGCGCAGGTTCACCGACAGCGTGCGGGTTTCCACGCTGAACGCCAGTTTCGCCCCGTTGCGGTCCACAATGGACCCGCGCTGCGCCGGGATGTCGATGGTGAGCGTGCGCTGCCGTTCGGCCGCCGCGGACAGCGCGGGGGCCTCGAACCACTGCACCTGCACCAGTTTCGCGCCCGCCACCACCATCAGCACGACGAGCATGATGCGCACCGCGGAGAACCGGCTGCGCTGTCCGCCGTTGCCCCGTTTCGCGACCGCGCGGCGGGTGCCCGCGGCGTAGGTCCGCCGCGCGCTGCCCGCCGCCCGGGAACGGCTGTTGCCGCCTGCCGCCATCACTGCCCTCCTGCGGTCCCCGCGGGCGTGCCCGACAGGTCGCCTTCGATGCCGCCCTCCGGCGGAGCGGCCGGCTGCGCCGGGGGCGCGGCCGTGTCCTGCTCGTCCGGCTGGGCCTTCTTCGGTTCGCCGACGACGGTCGTTTTGCCGTCCTTGCCGACGACGATGCGCGCCGGGTCGCCGCCGGGCACCATGCCCAACTGCTTGGCCGCGGGCGCGAGAGACGCCGGGGACTGGGCCTTCGCGACCTCGCGCTCCAGCCGGTCCTTCGTCTCCATCAGCGAAGCGCTGTCCGTGCGCAGCTTTTCGAGCCGGTACGAATCGGCGATCGCCTGCGTGGTGAACCACAGCGTCGCGGCGACCCCGACCGCCAGCAGCCCCATCATCACGAGCACGAACGACGCGCGCGAACGCGGCCAGCGCAGCTGGAACCGCGTGCGCACGGTCTTGGTCTCGACCCGTTCCGGTTCCGCGACCGGCTTTTTCGGCGCACGCTGGCGCAGCAGGTCGGCCCGCTGCGCCCGCCGGGCGTACGCGCGCTCGGCCGCCGTCGTGCGCCGCCGCGCCGGAGCGTCGGTCTCGGCGACGGTGTTCCGCGGTGCCCGCTCCGCAGCGGTCGACGACGAGCGGCGGGACTTCGTAGGTGCGGTCATCGCGGCTCTCCGATCCGTTGTGCTGCACGCAGCCGTACCGAGGCGGCCCGCGGGTTGTGCTCGATCTCGCGCTCGCCGGCCTTCTCCGCTCCCCGGGTGAGGAGCTTCAGTTCCGGCCCGTGCCCGGGCAGTTCGACCGGAAGCCCTTCCGGCGTCCGGGATTTCGCCAGTTCCGCGAGCGCCTGCTTGACCAGCCGGTCCTCGAGGGACTGATAGGACTCGACGACGATCCGGCCGTCCATCGCCAGCGTGCCCAGCGCCGCGGGCATCGCCCGGCGCAGCACTTCCAGCTCGCCGTTGACCTCGATCCGCAGCGCCTGGAACGTGCGCTTCGCCGGATGCCCGCCGGTGCGCCTGCTCGCCGCGGGCACCGCGGAGTAGAGCAGTTCGACCAGCCTTCCGCTGCGGGTGAACGGTTCCTTCTCCCGTTCCGCCACCACGGCGCGGACGATCCGCTGCGCGAACCGTTCCTCGCCGTAGTCGCGCAGGATCCGGATCAGCTCGCCGGGCGCGTAGGTGTTGAGCACGTCGGCCGCGGTGAAGCCGGTGGTCGGGTCCATCCGCATGTCGAGCGGCGCGTCCTGCGAGTAGGCGAACCCGCGTTCGGTGCGGTCGAGCTGCATCGACGAGACGCCGAGGTCGAACAGGATGCCGTCCACTTGGGACAGTCCGAGTCCGGACACCGCTTCGGGCAGTCCGTCGTAGACAGTGTGGACCAGGTCGACGCGGTCGCCGTGCCGCGCGAGCCGCTCCGCGGAGCGCTCGAGCGCGGCCGGATCGCGGTCGAGACCGATCAGCCGGAGCCGGGGGAACGCGGCGAGCAGCGCGTCGGAATGGCCGCCGAGGCCGACGGTCGCGTCGACGAGAACGGCGTCGCGATCCGCCAGCGCGGGGGCGAACAGCTCGACGATGCGGTCCAGCAGCACCGGTACGTGCTCGGCTTCGTCCGCCATGTCTTCCCCCTTTCTGCCGCGAGTGTTTCCGGGGAAGATGCGGCGGATGCCGTCAGGTCCCTGCCCGCCCGCTTGCTGACCTGGCACCGGGGAAGGTGCGCCAGGGTCAAAGAGCGGACAGAGGCCTCACGGCATCCGCGTCGAACGGCGTACCCGCGTCCCCCGACGACGCAGGTGCGCTCAGGGCGTCTCCTAGAAGACGCCCGGCAGAACTTCCTCCCGAGCCTGTGCGTAGCTGTCCTCGTGTTCGTCCAGGTAGCCCTGCCACGCCTGGGCGTCCCAGATCTCGAGCCGGGTGATCGCGCCGATCACCACGCACTCCTTGTTGAGCCCCGCGTACCGGCGCAGCTCCGGCGCGATGGCGACGCGCCCTTGCCCGTCCGGACGTTGCTCGTCCGTCCCCGCGAACAGGTAGCGCTGGTAGGCCCGCACCGCCTCGTTGGTGAACGGGGCTTCGGCGACCTTCCTGGCCATCTGCTCGAACTCGGCTCGGGGGAAGACGAAGAGACAGTGGTCCTGCCCCTTGGTGACCATCAGCCCGCCTGCCAAGGCTTCGCGGAACTTCGCGGGCAGCGTGAGCCGCCCTTTGTCGTCCAGCTTCGGGGTGTGGGTGCCGAGGAACACCGGCCTCCACCTCCCTACCGGATCCGGTTGGCTCCCCGCCCGGTCCCGGCTCGGGGGCTCCCTTCCGCCCCACTGGCCACCACCGTACCCCACTTTTCACCACAGTCAACGAGTCTTGCGCGCGTACCACTCCGTCGGGTGGCGCGTTTGCGCAGGTCACGGAGGTGGGTCCAGGTGGGGGCGCGGTGGGGGGACCGTGGCGAAGATCCCCCGCACCGGGGTCTCCCGCAACCTCGGAAGGTCTGAAACGTCCGCGTTTCGGCAGCGTGGGGACCCGTGGTGGGGACGGGTGGGGGAACCGGTGGGGGCTGGTGGGGACGCGGGTGGAGCGGGGTGGGGAGCCGCGGTGGGGCCTGGTGGGGGGCGTCGTGGGGAGTCGGCGCGAGGTCCGGGAAGTGCGCGATGCAAAGCGAGTGGGGCTTGGTGGGGGCCGCCATGGGGGCAGGTGGGGAGCCGCGGCGAGGCCTGGTGGTGGGGCCAGCCGGGTGGGGCTCGGCGGGGAGTCCGGCGCAAGCGGCGGCCAACCGCGGTCGTGAGTGGCGATGCCGCTGAGAACCGGCATCGCCGCGCACGAGTCCGCTGCCAGCCGGTCGACCGTCCACTCGCGACACCGGCGCGGCCGCCACCGTCCACTTCAGACGCGCCGGGTCAGCGCGGCACCAGCTCCATGACCCGCTCGGCCAGCCGCGCGCTGTCGACCGGGGACACCGTCACCCACTCCTGCCCGCCGCGCCCCGGCGAGCTCACCGCCGAATAAGCCCCGGCGTCCGTGTCGAACCAGGTCAGCCCGCCGGTCCTGGTGAGTTTGCCCGCCCGGTCGCGGACGTGGACGGTGAACTGGCCCGCCGCGTACACCGGCCGGGACTGGATCGCCCGCAGCTCCTCCCCCTGCGCGCCGCCCGGCGGCTCCCCCGCCGCGGGCAGCCGGACGCCGTAACCGGGTCCGGCCGAGAGTTCGGGCAGCACGTCGACGATCGCCGAGGCCAGTTCGCTCTCCCCGATGCCGCGCACGCCGATCGTCCGCGCCGGCTGCACCGCCAGCACCGCGTTCCGTCCGCGAAGAGCGGCGACCGCGCGGAACGGTTCGTCGGCGGTCATGTCGGCGAGCGCCTCGCACTCCACATACCGTTCCGCGGACGCCAGCACGCGGAGGCTGTTCTCCAGCGCGGCGTCGAGACGGCCGTCGAAGAGGCCGCGGTCGCCGAGGTTCCGGTAGACCTCCGCGCGGATCGCGGAGCGGTCGGCGTCGGTCTCCCCCACGCTGCGCACCGCCAGCGGCGCGGGCGGGGCGTCGAGGCCGAGGTCGGCCCAGACGATGTCGAACGCGGACGCCGACAGGCTGATCAAGCCGGCCCCGCGCCGAGCGGCGGGACCGCGGGGAACTCGCCTTCGGGCAGGAGTCCGCGCAACGCCGTGTCACGGGTGCGCAGGACGTCGATCGCCTTCTGCCGGGCAGCTTCGGCTTCGGCGCGCCGCTCGTCCATCGCGGACGACAGCCCGGCCAGCCGCACCAGGTCCCCGCTCGCCGCGGCGGACCGGATCATCGCCGCCGGGTCGAAGTCCACCGGCGCGGGCATGTCCGCGCGCGCCCGGGCGGCGACCTCGGCCTGTCCCTGCACGGCCTCCCCGACCTTCGCCGACACCACGGAGGTTTCGGCCAGCCAGCCGGACGCCTTGCCGAGCACTTTCCGCATCGCGTCGCCGGCGTCGCCCTGCCAGGCTTCCTCGCTGCCCGCGGACAGCGCGATCAGCCCGCCGAGCGAGTCCTCGAGCCGCTGCGACAGCCCGGCCCACCGCGTGCCCGACTCGCCGGCCGCGGCCGGGTCGTTGCCGTCGACCGCCTGCGCGGCCAGCGCCGCGTGGCTGAACGCTTCGTACCGGGCCGTCGGCTCGGGGGCCGGGGTGTCGGTCACGACTTTCCTCCTCGCACGGGGTTCACGGCAGCTTCGGCTCGACCAGCCCGGCCACGTCGCCCGCCCGCGAGCAGGCGAGGTCCGAGTCGGCGAAGTTCGCGTTGTTCACGTCGACCTGCACGCTCTGCGCGCCGCCGACGTCGAGCAGCACCGCGCACGTGCCGCGGCGGCCGGACACCTGCACCGCCTGGTGCGAGCCGACCTCCTTCTTGGTGCGCTTGCCGTCGGAGAGGTCGAGGTTGGCCAGCCCGTTGGTTTCGTCGAGGGTGACGGTGACGCCGAAGGTCGAGGGCACCGTCCAGTCGCAGGCGCGCGCCTCGCCGATCGTCTTCGGCTTGCCCTGCCCGGTGAGCCCGGCCGACGACCGGTCCTGCGGCGAGAGCAGCGTGCAGGGGTCGAGCTTGGCCAGCGAAGGAGCGGAGGAGGACGGCGGCGGAGCGGGCGGGCCTCCGTCGGCGGGCGCGGCGTGCGAGAGGCCGGGCATCCGGCCGCAGGAAACGAGCATCGTCAGCCCGGCGAGCGGGAGAAAAAGGAGCGCGGCGCGCGCCGCGGAACGGTCAGCCACCGGTGCAGTCCACGCCTTCGGCGGCTTCGCTGTCCTGGTCGCGGTATTTCTCGAGCGCGCCGCCGATGCGTTTCTTCAGCCCGGCGATTTCCTTCCCGAACGCGGTGAGGCTGTCGACCGCCGAACCGTCGCGGCCGAGGCCGTACTTCGCCATGAAAGCGCCGACCTCGCCGGCGTACCCGCCGCCCAGCGGCACCGACCGGCCGAGCACCGCGGCCTCGCGGACCATCTCGCCGACGACGTCCTGCAGCTCGCCGAGCTTCGCGTACGTCGCGGTCGCCAGTTCGGGCGTGACCGCGAACCGGCCGCCGGACAGTCCCGGGAGCCCGGCTTTCCGTTCCGCCTCGGCCTCGCTCATGCGCGGATGCACCTCTTCCGACGTCGAACCGTGGTCGGGCGACTTCGTTTCGGAGCATACGACAGTGCATACGGTCAGCGGGATCACCTGAAAATGCCTCATAATCACCCGTAAGAAGGAGTGCTGAGGTGGCTGGGCGTCACCATGAAACGATCTCGGGGTTCCGCCGCCCGGTTCTCCCGGGTTTGACACACTGGGGAGCACGCTGGGCAGGCGCGCATCCCCGCCGGTTCCCGCCCAGCCATTGCGCCACCAGGAGGTCGAGTGACGTCGAGAATCCAGTCCGCTTCCCCCGCCGGAGGTCACGGCAACGGGTCCGGGCAGCCGCCGTACCCGGCGGTCGAGTCCCCGGACGGGCTGGCAGCGGTCCCGGCGGCCGGGCTCGGCGAACTGCACGACGCCGCGCGCCGGATCGCCGCGAACGTGGAACGCGTCCTCGTCGGCAAGCCGGACGTCATCCGGATCGCGCTGGTGACCCTCCTGGCCGAGGGTCACCTGCTCGTCGAGGACGTGCCGGGCGTCGGCAAGACCTCGCTCGCGAAGGCGCTCGCGCGCTCGATCGACTGCACCGTCAGCCGCGTGCAGTTCACGCCCGACCTGCTGCCCAGCGACGTCACCGGCGTCTCCATCTACAACCGGCAGACCGGCGAGTTCGAGTTCCGGCCCGGCCCGGTGTTCGCGAACATCGTGGTCGGCGACGAGATCAACCGGGCCTCGCCGAAGACGCAGTCCGCGCTGCTGGAGTGCATGGAGGAGCACCAGGTCACGGTCGACACGAGCACCTACCGGCTCGGCGCGCCGTTCATGGTCATCGCGACGCAGAACCCGATCGAGATGGAGGGCACCTACGCGCTGCCCGAGGCCCAGCGCGACCGGTTCACCGCGCGGGTGTCCATCGGCTACCCCGACCAGCAGGCCGAACTGGCCATGGTCGACGAGCACTCCGGGCACAACCCGCTCGCGGACCTGGAGCCGGTGTCCGACGGCGAGACGATGCTGCGGCTGATCGAGACCGTCCGCGGCGTGCACATCGCGCCGGAGGTCCGCCGGTACGCCGTCGACGTCGTGTCGGCGACCCGGCAGGTGCCGGAGATCCGGCTCGGCGCCTCGCCGCGGGCGACGCTGCACCTGGTCCGGGCCGCACGCGCGCAGGCCGCGCTGTCCGGGCGCGACTACGTGGTGCCCGACGACCTGCACACGGTCGCCGTGCCCGTGCTGGCGCACCGGCTGGTGCTCACCACCGAGGCGCACGCCGCCCGCCGTTCGGCGACCGACGTGGTCCGCGCGGTGCTGCACCGCGTCCCCGTCCCCCAGGGCTCGGCCCGCTGAGGCGCGTCCCGCTACCCGAGTAGGGAATCCGCATGCTGCGCGCGCTTTCCGGCCTCACCACCCGAGGCCGCTGCCTCCTCGCCGCCGGGATCGCGGCCGCGGTGTGCTCGCTGGTGCTCAACGAACGCGACCTGCTGCGGGTCGCGGTGTTCGTCGTCGCCCTGCCGCTGCTGGTCGCCGCCTACATTTCGGCGACCCGGCTGCGTCTCGGCGCCGCGCGCTCCCTGCGCCCGGACCGGGTCGCGGCGGGCGCGACCGGCGAGGTCGACCTTGAACTGTGGCGCAGCGGACGGCTGCCCGGCGGCGAGGTGCTGCTGGAGGACGGCGTGCCGTACGCGCTGGGCGCCCGCCCGCGGTTCGTGGTCGAACGGCTGCCACACGACCGGCGCGTGCTGCTGCGGTATCCGCTGCGCCCGGCCATGCGCGGGATCCAGCAGGTGGGCCCGTTGCGCGCGACGATCACCGACCCGTTCGGGCTGTGCGAATTCGAACGCGAGCTGATCGGCCATTCGCGGCTGGTCGTCGTGCCGCGCGCGGTGCCGTTGTGGGGGCTGCCCGGCGGCGCCGGGGCCGGCGCGGGCGACGACGGAAGCGTCCGGCTGCATTCCGGGCAGGGCGAGCCGGACGTGATCGTGCGGCACTACCGCACCGGCGACGACATGCGGAAGGTCCACTGGCGGTCGACCGCGCGGCGCGACGAGATCATGGTCCGCATCGAGGAACGCCCTTGGCGCGGCGGCACGACAGTATTGCTGGACCACCGCGCCGCGGCGCACCACGGGAGCGGGCCCGCGGCGAGCCTGGAGTGGGCGGTCTCGTTCGCCGCTTCGGTGTCGCTGCATCTGCGGCGGACCGGCCACCGGGTACGGCTGGTGACCGAACACGGCATCTCGCTCGCCGACTCTCCCGCCGACGGCGGCGAGGGCTACGACAATCTGGTGCTCGACGCGCTGGCCGCGCTCCAGCCCGCGCACCAGCGAGACGTGACGCTCGGCCACGACCCGGCCGAAGGACAGGAACTGATCGCGATCCTGGGCACGGTGAGCGCGGAATCGGTGCACGAGCTGACGCGGTACCGGGCGCGCGGAGTCCGCAGTCTCGCCGTCCTTCTGGACACTCCGGCCTGGGCGGGTTCGGCTTCGCCGGACCACCTCGCCGCGGCGACCGAGGAATCGGCGGAGCTGCTGCGCGGAGCTGGCTGGGGCGTCGTGGTGGCCGGGCCGCGGACGCCGATGCCCGAGGTGTGGGGGCTGCTGTGCCGCGCGGGGACCCACCGGTCGACGGTGATCGGCGGGACGCGATGAAACTGACGAAGACCGTCGTGCGCGATGATGCCGGTTCTCACCGGCGTCGCCGCGCACGAGCACGCAGGGGGATCCGATGACCACCACCGCTCCCCGCCCGTCCAGCGCGCCGCCGATCCCGCACACCCCGACTCCGCAGCCCACCGATCCGCCGCCCGCGTGGCGGAGCAGCGTGCTGCCGCCGATCGCGGCCGGGCTCGCGACGCTGTGCGCGGCCACGTCGCTGACCAGCGTCGTCTCCGGCTGGGCGTGGTTCGGGTACATCTTCGTCGCCGTCGTGCTGGTCGCGGGCACCGGGCTGGCGCTGCGGTCGCTGCGCGCGCCGACCGTCGTCGCCGGGTTCGGGCAGCTGTTCGTGCTGCTGTTCCTCATCACCGGGGCGTTCACGACCCAGGGCGTGCTCACGATTTTCCCCGGCCCCACCGCCTTCGGCGAACTGCAGGCCACGCTCACCGCCGCGGCCGAGCAGATCCGGACCGGCCTCCCGCCGGTCGACAGCACCCAGCCGATCCTGTGCCTGGTCACGATCGCGATCGGCCTGGTCGCGGTGCTGGTCGACACGCTCGCTGTCGCCGCCGCGGCACCCGCCGCGACGGGGCTCGTGCTGCTCTGCGTGTACGCGGTGCCCGCGGCGCTCTCGGACGACCTGATGCCGTGGTGGACGTTCGTGCTCGGAGCCGGCGCCTTCGCGTGCCTGCTCGCGCTCGACGGAAACCACCGGCACCGCCGCTGGCGCAACCGCGACGCGCCCGGCTCCGGCGGCATGCTGCGGCTCGCACAGGCCCCGGTGGCCGTGGTCAGCTCGGCGATCGTGCTCGGCCTGCTGGGCGGCGGGATCACCATGGTCGGGACGGTCGGCAAGATCCCGTTCGGCTCCGGCCCGGGCGGCGACGGGGACGGGACCGGCGGCTTCGGCATCGCGCCGTTCACGCAGCTGCGCGGACTGCTCGACCAGGGCCAGAACACCGAACTGTTCCAGGTCCGCGGCCTCGGCCCGGACCGGCGGCTGATGCGCGCGTTCACCCTGGACACCTACACCCCGAACAAGGGCTGGGGCCTGCGCGCCGGCGGCCAGGCGCAGACCGGCGTGCTCGCGAACAGCACGCTGCCCGCCGCGCCCGGCGACGACGGCACCGGCGTGTCGCGGCAGATCCAGATCCAGCCGACGCGCTGGGTCGACAACTGGCTGCCGGTCTACGGCGCCCCGCGCGCGCTCCGGGGCGTGCCGCCGCAGTGGCTGTACGACCGGGTCAGCGGCTCGGTGTTCACCACGACGAGCGAGCCCGCTCCGGCGTACGTGGAAACCGCGTCGCTAAAGGAGCCGACCGCCGCCGAATTGCGCGACGCCGCCCCGAAATCCGACGAGGTCCCCGCGCTGTACACGCGGATCGGCCAGGTCGACCCGCGTGTCACGGCGCTGACCGACCAGCTCACCGCGGGCAAGTCGAACAACTTCGACCGGGCGACCGCGCTGTGGCAGTACTTCAGCGCGCAGAACGGTTTCGTGTACGACACGAAGACCGCGGACGCCACCGACGCCGACGCGCTCGCCGACTTCATCCTCAAGGGAAAACGGGGCTACTGCGAGCAATACGCGTCGGCGATGGCGGTGATGCTGCGGGTCGCGCACATCCCCGCGCGCGTCGCGATCGGCTTCACTCCCGGCGTTTCCAAGGGCGACTACCAGTCGATCAGCTCGCAGGACGCGCACGCGTGGGTCGAGGCGTACTTCGGCGACAAGGGCTGGGTCAGCTTCGACCCGACGCCGCTCGCCGACGGCCGCGGCATCGTCCCGCCGTATCTCCAGCAGAACACCCAGAACCCGCAACAGCCCAACGCGACCGACGACCTCCCGACGGCCCCGCGCTCCGCCTCCCCGTCGACCGGCGCGTCGGCCGACAAGACCCACGACCAGGCCGCGCCCGCCACCCCCGCCGACACGACCCCGGACGACAGCTGGATGACCTGGCTGGCGCTCGCCCTCGCGGTTCTGGGCGCCGCCGCCGTGGCCACGTCGTACTTCCTGCGCCGCCGCCCGCGTCCCGGCATGGCCCCGTCCGGCGTCCCGCCGGGCGCCACGCCGGACGGGAACGTGCTGGTCAGAAACCCGGTCGCCGCCCCGACCCCGTTGCACCTGGCCGCGTTGTGGCTGCCGCTGACCGGAGCGGTCCTGCTAGTCGCCGCGATCGGCCTGCTGGCCGGCACGGTGTCATGGTGGTTCGCCGCGGTGGTGGTCCTGATCCTCGCCGCGACCGGCGGCCCAGCGGCGCTCCGCGACCTGACGCGCCGCCGTCACCTCCAGACCATCGCAACGCACTCGTCCGGCGCCGCCGACGCGGCTTGGCGCGAGCTGAAGGCGGAGTGCGCGGACAGAGACCTGCCGATCTCCGACAGCGACACGGTCCGCGTGGCGGGCGGGAAGATCGCCGAACGCCACCGTTTGGACGACTCAGGCCGGGAGGCTTTGCGCACTGTGCTGGGCGCGGTGGAACGCAGCTGGTACAGCGACGAGGCGACTCCGGATGCGACGCTGGAGCCCGCCTTTGGGCAGCTGCGGGAAAGCCTGCGCCGGACGGCCCCGCTGTCGATGCGGGGGCGGTTGTTCCCTCGATCGGTCATTCGCCGACGACGGTGAGCTTCACGGGGGTCGCGTTGGCTGGGGTGTGAAGCCTGAGCCAGCGCGGCCTGGTCTTGCCTAAGCGGCGCGCGCAGATCGCGGTGGTGCATTTGCTGGGTGCGGTGGGACGAGCCAAACCATCCGGATGCGTTCGGCCGCGGCAAATCCCAGACCGCTGTCCCGCCTCAGCCTTTGCACTGCCGCGCCTTCGCCGCTCTCGGGGCCGTTTTCCACGAACTCCGCGCGGCCTGCTGGCCCTGATCGACCTCGGCGAATCCGCTCACCCCGGCACGCTGCGACACCTCGCCCGATCCGGTGCCGTATTCGGCAGCACCGCATGGCCCCGGGGCGCGACGCAACTCCTCGTCGCGCATCCCGACCGGGCGCACACGAGCCAGGTCTGCCCCGACAAGCCGGGGCGGGAACGGGTGTCCCGCTAGCCGGTGCAGTCCGTGCCCGCGCACGAGAAACCGCGCTCCGCCCCGAAGGGAGAAGCGCGGATTCGCCGTCGTGCTATTGGCCTTCGAAGCGCTGGCGGAAACGTTCCTCCATGCGCTGCGTGAAGGAGCTCTTGCGGCCGGATTGCTTCCCCCCGCCGCCTCCGTCGTCATGGCTGTTCTTGCCGCCGCTGTCGCTGTGGCGCAGCGACGTCACGGCCATCATGACCCCGAAGAACATCACGAGGAACCCGAGCACGCTGACCACCGGCACGTCGGCGACCCGCAATACCGGGATCACCACACCGAGCACCAGCAGCGCAACGCCCACCACGAACAGGGCGATCCCCTGGATGCGCCGACGGCGCGCGGGTCGGCGCAACCGGGTGCCGCGCACCGTGGATGCGAACTTGGGGTCCTCGGCATAGAGCTCGCGCTCGATCTGGTCGAGCAGCCGCTGCTCATGCTCGGAGAGTGGCATCTTTCCTCCTCCGGCACAGCTGTCGCGGGCGCCGGGCCGCGCAACGTCCTGGACCCAACAGCCAACCCCAGGCGGGGTGGCACTGTCCAGGATACGAGCCCCGCGCTCGTCCGACTACCCGATCCCCGATCCGGAAATGATCGAATCGGGGGAAATCCCGCACAATGCGGGTTGACAGTGCGTCACCGCGACGGAAGTCACCCCCATCGGCGCAGTCCAGGGCCCTGCGCCGCCCCGTCGGCCTCCCCCGGGCGGGGTCCCTCGTCACGGAGAGAAACCGTCTCCGCGCCGACCACCCGCCCTGCCGACGCCCCCGCCGGGCCGATCTTCCGCCGATCGATACCGTCCGCGATTCATTCACCCGGAGGTATCCGGGATCGGCAATTCCTCACCGCTCGAACGGCCCGGCTCCCGCTAACTCAGCGCGACCGACGAACCCTGTTCCGGGCCTTGGTCGATCGCCTCGAACCGGGCATCGATTGTCGATTGGGCGGTCATTCCGGTGAATCGCCCACGAATCCGTCGAGGCGGATGAATCCGGCTAGGCCGCCCGGCCGGACTGCACCCGGCAGCGGACGACCGGACAGCTAAGGCTGCGCCCGGACGCGTGCGGGCGTGTCCCGCCGCTGCCGTCCGAAGGTGCGCCGTGCCAGACCGGCGTCGGCCCCACGCCGAGCAGTCGCCTGGGCTTCCCGGCGATGCCGAGACCTCCCGGCGCGCTCAGCTCCCGGCCCCGAAGCCGGTCTTGCCCGGGACACCGTGGCAGACAGCGGGGGGCGGGATTTCGAGGAAGGCGAGGACGGGTGCCGCGCGGGTGAGCGGACACAGGTTTCGCAGCGTCGCTGCGGGGCGTTGATGGGAGCGGCTGTCCTGCGGGACGCAAAGCTCGGCGTCCCGCAGGACAGGCCAGCGCTGCTCTCCATCCGGCAACGCCACTGCAAAGCGCTCACGAGCGAAGGGTCCACGCAAGAAACAAAACTCAGCCTCCTCAACGGACCAGGCCAACCCCAGCGCCGCTCCCCACCCCGCAACGCCCCAGCAAAGCGCTCACGAACGAAGGCTCCGCGCAAGAAACAAAGCTCGACCTCCCCAACCGACCAGGCCAACCCCGGCCCCGCTCCCCACCCCGCAACGCCACTGCGGAGCGTTCACCGGCCAGGGATCAAACCTCGGGCTTCCATCCGAACAGGCCAGCCGAGCCGCTCCCCGCCCCAACCTCGCTCCCGCACTCGCCGCCCTCACTCCTCCCGGGGAGAAAGCAGCGAAGCAGGCCGGATAGCCGCAGAGCCGAATTTCAGTCTTGCGACGTCCGCAGCCACCTCCGCGTCCCGCCATCGGGGTTCGTCGTTCGCGAAGGACAGTTGCTCCCCCTCGTCGCCGGTGTCCAGGCTTTCCACTCGCACTCCGATCAGCCGGACCGCTCCCGTCGGTGCGTGTTCGGTCAGCAGCTCGACTGCCGTGCGGTGGATGTCGCGGGCCACGTCCGTCGGGGAGAGCACGGTGCGCGCTCGGGTGATCGTGCGGAAATCGGCGAACCGCACCTTGATCGAGACCGTCCTCCCGCGCAGCGCGCGCGATCGGAGCGTCGCCCCGACTCGTTCGGACAGGCGCAGCAGCTCCAGGCTCAGCTCGCCGCGGTTCAGGACGTCGACGTCGAAGGTGTGCTCGGCTCCGATCGACTTCTCCGCCGACTCCGGTTCCACCGCCCGGTCGTCGTGGCCGTTCGCCAACGCCCACAGGTGATCTCCGACCGCTCGGCCCGCCGCGCGCCGCAGCCGGGCGGGCGGGGTGGCGGCGATGTCCGCGATCGTGTGCCAGCCGTGCTGGCGCAGTTGTTCCTCCGTCCGCTTGCCGACGCCCCACAGCGCCGACACCGGCAGCGGGTGCAGGAACTCCAGCGTCTCGGCCGCGGGGACGATCACCATCCCGTCTGGTTTGGCCATCCCCGAAGCCAGTTTCGCCACGAATTTGACCTTCGCGACCCCGACCGAGCACGTGATCCCGTGCTCGGCCTCCACCCGCTCCCGAATCCGCGCCCCCAGCGCACCCGGAGTGGTCCCCAGCCGCCGCAGTGCGCCTCCTACGTCCAGGAACGCCTCGTCCAGGCTCAGCGGCTCCACCAGCGGCGTCAGCTGCCGGAAAATCCCCATGACGCCGCGCGACACCTCGCCGTACAGCCCGGGCGTCGGCTGGATGCAGACCAGCTGCGGGCACAGCCGTTTGGCGGTGGCGAACGGCATGGCCGAGCGCACGCCGAAGCGCCGCGCCGGGTAGCTCGCCGCGGCGACGACCGAGCGCGGGCCGCCGCCGGACACGACGACCGGCTGGTCCGCCAGCTCCGGCCGGGTGCGCAGTTCGCACGACACGAAGAAGGCGTCCATGTCCACGTGCAGAATCGAGCAGCCGGTGTCGTCCGGCAGCTCGGTCGCGCCCGTGGTGACGCGGTAGCGGGCCATCCCGCTCGGCAGTTCGGCGTTTCTCCCCACGCCTCCGGACGCTACCTTCCGCCACCGACAATTCCCGGCGCGCGAGCACCGGCGACCACGCTTACGGGTGGTCCGGGACGGCTACCGCGGCAGAGCGGAGCGGATCAGCCCCGCCGGGCGATGGCGTGCAAGCGGCCCGCGACGTCGCGCAGCGCGGGCACCGCCGAGGCGCTCAGCTCGAATTCGGCCAGCTCGTCCTCGCGAACCCCGCCCGGCACGACGTCCGAGATCACCCGGTCGCCCTGCAGCAGCGTGACCTCAAGGCCGGCCGCCACGAGCGAATCGGTCAGCCCGGCGCTGTCGTACCTGCGCAGTACGGTGTCGCCCGCGACGATGCCGTCCGGGCCTTCCATCAGCTGCTGCGCCTCGGAGATCCGCCCGGCCAGCGCGCGATGCAGCACGGCCGCGTTGCGGTTGGCCACCAGCACCGACACGGCGCCGCCCGGCGACACAGCGGCGGCGAGCGCGTCGAGCACGGCGCGCGGGTCGTCCACGACCTCCAGCAGGCCGTGCGCCAGCACCAGGTCCGCCGATCCGGCCTGGACGTGCGCGGCGAGCGCGTCGGAGTCGTCCGCGATCACCGTGATCCGGCCGGAGACGCCCTCCTCCTCGGCGCGGCGGCGCAGCGTCGCGAGCGCGTTCGGGTTCGGTTCGACCACGGTGACCAGGCATCCGGCCGAGGCGAACGGCACCGCCCAGCCGCCGCTCCCGCCGCCGACGTCGACGACGACCGGCTGCTCCACGCCGCGGGCGCGGGCGGCCCGCAGTTCGGCCTCGAGCGCCCGGCGAACAGCGCCCGAACCCCGGGCGGCCACGGTGTCGGTCTTCATGGCCGACAGGGTAATGGCCGCCGGTCACTTGCCGTGACCCGCGTGGCGCCGCAGCGGCGTTCGCCACCTTCCGGGCTACCGCCCCGGCGCACGGCCCGTAGGCTGTGTCGAGTGCACACGGTCGCCGTTCTCAGCCTCAAGGGTGGTGTCGGCAAAACGACGGTCGCGCTCGGTATCGCGTCGGCCGCGCTGCGTAGGGGAACCCGCACGCTCGTAGCCGACCTCGACCCGCAGGGCAACGCCACCACCTCGCTCGACCCGCCGTTCACCGACGCGACGCTCGCCGACGTGCTCGAGACGCCCGCGCGGGCCGTCCTCGAACGCGCGATCGCGCCCAGCGTCTGGAGCGAGGACATCGACGTGCTGGTCGGCGCCGAGGAGCTGGAGTCGCTCAACGAACCCGACTCCGACGGCCGCCGCCTGGAAAACCTCTCCCGCGCGCTCGACGAGCTGCACCAGCACCCGCTGCGCGAGGATCCGTACGAGCTGGCGATCATCGACTGCCCGCCGTCGCTCGGCCGGCTCACCAAATCGGCGCTCGTCGCGGCCGACAGCGCGCTCATTGTGACTGAACCCACAATGTATGCCGTCGCCGGTGCGCAGCGCGCGCTCGAGGCGATCGAACGGATCCGCGAGGACAGCAATCCGTCGCTGCGCCCGATCGGCGTGCTCGTGAACAAGCTGCGCGTGCGGTCGTACGAGCACCAGTTCCGGGTCTCGGAACTGCGCGAGAACTTCGGTTCGCTGGTGATGCCGACCGCGATCCCGGACCGGCTCGCGGTGCAGCAGGCCCAGGGCGCGTGCAGCCCGATCCACGAATGGCATTCCCCTGGCGCACAAGAGATCGCGCTGACCTTCAACATGGTCCTCGCCAAGATCCTGCGCTCCAACCGCGCCGGACGGCACCGCGTGCGCGCCGAGGAGGAAGCGGTGCAGGCGGAAGTGTCGGAAACCGCGGGCTGAACCGTGCCCGAGGGCGACACCGTATTCCTGGCCGGAAAACTGCTCGACCGCGCGCTCGCCGGGAAAACGTTGGTGCGCGGGCAGTTCCGGCACCCCGAACTGGCCACTGTGGACCTCGCGGGCCGGGAGGTGCACGGCGTCGGCACCGTCGGAAAGCATCTCTTCACGCGCTTCTCCGGCGACCTGACGCTGCACAGCCACCTGCGCATGGACGGCTCGTGGAAAATCCAGCCCGCGGGCGCGAAGTGGCCGATGCCCGCCCATCACGCGCGCGTCGTGCTGATGACCGACGACGTCCAGGCGATCGGTTTCCGGTTGCACGACCTGAAACTGCTGCCCACCACCGAGGAACACACTCTCGTCGACCACCTCGGCCCGGACCTGCTCGATCCACAGTGGACGGACGAGCACGCCGCGCTGGCCGCCGCCAACCTCGCCGCGAAACCGGACCGCGAACTCGGCGACGCACTGCTCGACCAGCGCATCATGGCCGGCGTCGGCAACCTCTACAAGTGCGAGATATCTTTCCTGCTAGGGGTTTCCCCGTGGACCCCAGTGTCCGAAGTGGACCCCGCACGGGCCGTGGCGCTCGCCCGGAAGCTGCTGGTCGCCAACGCCTGGCGGCACGAACAGGCCACCACCGGCGACCTCCGCCGCGGCCGCCGCACCTGGGTCTACGAACGCACCCGCCAAGGCTGCTTCCGCTGCGGCGGCCCGCTGCTGGTGCGCCAGCAGGGCGACGGCCAGTACCAGCGCCCGACCTGGTGCTGCCCGCGCTGCCAGCCCGGCCCCGTCCCGGCCGATGGACCGCCGCGCAAATGATGTTGCCGTATCTAGAGGTTCGCGGTTAGCGTGGCAGTACACGAGAGAGGAGGTGGTCCTAAGTTGTATTCACACAGGACTCGTGAGGTGGCTGTCCGCTAGCGGATGGCACGTGTTGGGACTTTGAGCAGCGATGCAACAAGAGCCACCTTCGGCTCATCGCCTGCTTCACGTGCTGCCTGCTGACGAATACCAGGCAGTCACCGGGTTCCCGGGGTTCTCGAGCACCGGTCCGGCTCGAGCCTGGACGCTGACGGCGTCCAGGAGGCGCCCCGGGAATTTCCATGTCCGCACGCGGCTCCGCGCGTGTTTTTTCCGCGCCAGGCGATCACCGCGGCGGTTCCTGCGGGCACGCGGAAGTCGCTAGGCTGGGAGGATGCTCAGGCCGGACTATCCGATCAGCACCGAACGCCTGCTCCTCCGCCCGTTCCGGGACGACGATCTCGATGCCCTGAACTCGTTCCAGTCCCGCGCGGACGTCGTCCGCTACCTGTACTGGGGACCGCGCAGCCGCGCGGAATCCGCCGCCGCGCTGGCGAAGCGCGTGCACAGCGCGACGCTGTCGGAGGAAGGCCAGTTCCTCGCCGTCGCCGTGGAACTCGCCGAAACCGGGCAGCTCATCGGCGACCTCAACCTCGAATACCTCAGCGCCGAACACCGCCAGGGCGAGATCGGCTTCGTCTTCCACCCCGACCACCACGGAAAAGGCCTGGCCCTGGAAGCAACGCGCGAAGTCCTGCGCCTCGGCTTCGAAGACCTGGGCCTGCACCGCATCATCGGCCGCTGCGACGGCCGCAACACCGCGTCGGCGACCTTGATGGAACGGCTGGGCATGCGCCAGGAAGCACGCCTGCGGGAAAACGAGATCGTCAAGGGCGAATGGACCGACGAACTGGTCTACGCCATGTTGGAAGACGAGTGGAAAGCCGGTGCCGCGAGGCGAAACTGATCCGCGCTGGCCGTGAGGGGCTCCTTCACGGACCACCGCCCCACTCACCCGCCCTCGCAACCGCAGGGACGCGCCCCAATGCGGCATTGGGTGCGTCAGACGCACCGAACGCCACATTGGGTGCATCGCACGCACCCAATGCCACATTGGGGATCCTTCATCCTGGTTTGCCCTGATCACACTGGTGAACGAGCACGGAGCAGTGCCCGGAGCAGAGTGGTGGCGCAGCGCGCGTTGCGCCGCAACTCGCCGAATATTCGCCAACTCTCGAGAGCCGCGAAGCCCCATCCCACGAAGCAACCCGCAGCCGATGCACCCACGATCGAGGCACCCAGCNCAACGAGCGAGGCACCCAGCCCCTCCCCCGCACCCCGATACGAAGCCTCCCTGCGGTCTGGGGGTGCTTGTCAAGGCATCTTTCCCGCCTTGACAAGCACCCCCAGACCGTCAGCACAATCAAACTTCGGGGTGCCCCACGCAACCAAGGCAGGCAATGTCGCCGCCAGGCGACGAGCCGCACAACGCGACCCCCACCACACCAACCGAGATCCACCCCAGCCAGCCCACCCCCCATACGGCAGCATGGACGACGTGCTCTTCGACAGGATCGTCCGCCCAGCGATGTACCGGCTCGCCTACCACGACCCCGAGGTAGTCCACGAACGCACCGTCACCTTGCTGAGCCGAGCCGGAAAATCCCTCCGCCCGATCTCGAAGCTGTACCGCACCGCCGACCCCACCACCGTCCTCGGCCTGACCTTCCCCAACAAGATCGGCCTGGCCGCGGGCATGGACAAAAACGGCCGCGCCCTCCACGCCTGGCCCGCCCTGGGCTTCGGGTTCGTCGAAGTAGGCACAGTCACCCGCCATCCCCAGCCGGGCAACCCCAAACCCCGCCTCTACAGCCTCCCGGCCACCGACGCGGTCATCAACCGCATGGGCTTCAACAACGACGGGGCCCAAGCCCTCGCCGACCGCCTGGCCGCCGACGGAAAACCCGCCGTCCCGCTGGGGATCAGCATCGGCAAGTCCAAGGTGACGCCGCTGGACGAGGCCGTCGAGGACTACCGCTTCTCGCTGCGCGCCCTGCACCCCTACGCGGACTACTTCGCGATCAACGTCAGCTCCCCCAACACCCCGGGTCTCCGTGCGCTGCAAGACAAAGCCGCGCTCGCCGAACTGCTCGCCGAACTCCGCAAGACCGGCGCCGAACTGGGCGGCAACACTCCGTTGCTGGTCAAGGTCGCCCCCGACCTCACCGACGACGCGCTCGCCGAGCTCCTCGAAGTCTGCCTGGAGCACGGCGTCGCCGGAATCATCGCGACCAACACGACTCTCTCCCGCGAAGGCATCGACCCCACCGAAGCCGCGCTGGCCGCCGAAACCGGCGGGCTCTCCGGCCGTCCGTTGACCCGGCGTTCGGCCGAGGTCGTCCGCTTCGTCCACGAGAAGACCGAAGGCAAGCTGCCCATCATCGGCGTCGGCGGCATCCTCGGCCCGGACGACGCCCGCCGCATGCTCGACGCCGGGGCCAGCCTCGTGCAGCTCTACACCGGCTTCGCCCTGCACGGGCCGGGACTCGTCCGCCGCGTCGGCCGGGGGCTCGCCGCCCGGTAGCACAGCGCCGAGCCCGAGTCCGCCCACGAAGACTCGGGCCCCCGCGCCGAAAGCGACCGCCCGGCCTCAGCCGGGGAACCGCGGTCCGCCAGTGCTGACGAACCGCAGGTACCCCCGCCAGGACGCGTACCGGTCCAGACCTTCCCCGCCCGCCGCGGCCGCTGGTTCGCACAGCACCGCGAGCGGCGTGCTCCCGTCTTCCAGTTCGACCCGGCCCAGCACGAACGGCGCGGCCAAGCCGGCCGCGAACCGGCCGAACGCCGCGGGAGACAACCGCCAGCGCTCGCCGTCCACGCCCGCCGAGCCGGAGACCACCCCGGGCTGCGGCGGCGTGACCCCGTCGAGCAGCACCATCCGGTAGCGCTCGGCGGTCCGGACCAGACCGCCGAACCGGGCGCCGTGCAGTTCGTCGTGCAGCGGCTGGCCGCACAGATGCGCGCCGAACACCACGACGTCGACGCTTTCGCACGGATACGGATCCGGCGACTGCTCGCCGGTCAGCACCGAAGCCAGGTCGAGCCCGATCTGGTCCTCGAACGCCCTTGTCACCACCGTGATCCCGTACGGCCGCCGGTCCCCCGGCACGGTCGCCGCAGCGAGATCCAGGGCGTTCAGCGTCGCGTCCAGGACTCCGACGGTCGGCAGGAGAACCGCGTCCAGCTCCGCCAGCAGCGAGCGCGCCGCAGGGGCGTTTCCGGCCCGGTAAAGCGCGCTGACGTCCACAGGGACCAGCACCGCACCCGAAGCCTCCAGAGAGGCCGCGGCGACGTCGAACGCCCTCCTCGCGGGCAGCGGCAGGCTGGCCTCGGCGGGGATGCCGAGGCGCGGGTGCTGCCCGGCGGCGAGCCGGACGTCGGCGGGCCATTCGCGGGCCGCCGGGTCCAGACCATCGGGGCCGAGCATCGCCGCGATCGCGCGCTGGGCGGACGCGAGGCGGTGCGCGGACACCGAAACGGTCGGGCCGGGGATGAGCCCGGGCGTCGGTTTGAGGGTGAGCACGCCAGGCGGGGCGGCGATCTCGCGGGCGGCGGAATTCAGTGCCAGGTCGACGATCTCGAGTCCCACCACCGCGTTTTCCGGGTCCGCGACAGTGGTTCCGAGGACCACCGCGCCGGCGTCGGTCAGCCGCGCGAGCGCGGGCGGGCCGTCGGCGTCGGCCGCGCAGACGATTCCGGCGAGCGGCAGGTCTTCTCCGGCGTGGACGCGTTCGTCGACGGTTTTCGCCTCGACGAGCACTTCCTCCATGGTCCGCACCGAAGCCCAGAGTCCGGGGCGGTCGGCTTTCGCGAGCAGCTCGAACGCGGTGCGGACCCGCTCGTGCGAGCTGGGCGGAGGGACGGGAACAGGATCAGGTTCCGGCGGGAGCGTAGTCACGAGGGCGTCCTTTCCTCGGCGGGATCGGAGGAGTCCACTGTGTACGTCCGGCGCCGCGAACCTCAGCCTGCGACGCCGGGCCTGGCGGGTGCCAACACCGACCTCATGAGAAAAACGTTAAACCGCAGACGTTTCCGTCACCAGCAGGATCGGATTACGCGATTGTTGCGGTGTGCGGGGGAAACTCACGCACCGTCGCGGCCGGACTGTCCGGTTGCGCCGACCGGAATCCCAAACTCGGCCATCAGGACGGTGATCCCGCCCGGTCGCTGCGATTCCCGGAGTCGTCGCGAAGCAGCAGGCCCGTACCACATTCACCCCTGGATCGGGCGTTTCACAGCGGATTCCCCGGTCGCAAGTCAGCCACCTGGAGCCCACGGACCAGGGTCAGCCGAGATCCTTCAACGCCAGCGCCAACCCGGCGAGCCGGTCCGTCGCGTCCGTCAGCGCCTCCCGCGACGTGACCATCCCGTCACTGCTCGCGGCCACGGCACGACCGGCCGCGGCGACCAGGCCGCCGTAGCCCTCGATGCCGTCGTCGAGTTGTTCGCGCAGTTTCGCGATCGCGGCCTGCAGCGCGGAACGTTCGCGCTCCGGCGCGGAATTGCGGCCCCGTTCGATCGCCTGGATCCGGTCGGCCAGGCCGCGCAGCGCACGGGCCGCCTCGTCGGCCGTCGCGCGGGCGTCGGCGACGGAAACCTCGGGAACCGCCGTGGTGCCCAGCGAAGTCGGGACCGAAAGCTGCTTCAGGAGTTCGCGCAGCGAGGCTTCCGACTCGGCCAGCCGCTCCATCGGCTCGCGCGCGGCCGAACCGGCGGCGGGCAGCGGCGGCGGGCCGCTGGGCGCGGCGGGCAGTTCGACCTTCTTGAGCTCTCGCAGCCGCATCCCGGTGCGGACGCTGAACGTGCCGAACACCAGCGTCGCGAACCCGGAGAACACCGCCTGCCCGATCTCCGGACCGGCCACCGCCCCGCCGAGCAGGCCGGTGGCGGTGAGCACGGTGAGGACCCCGAACAGGATCGTGACCAGCACCCACAGCGTCAGCACGCGCGAGGTGCGGCGGACCCGCCGCTGGTGCTTCGCGCTCGGCTCGTTCCAGCGCTGCCATTTCGCGCGGACCTCGGCCACCGCGGGCACCTGTCCGGCCACCGCGGAAAACGCGGCCGGGGCCGACGGGCGGCGCGGCGCCGGCGGCTGCGGGGAGACCGGACCGCGCTGGGTCCGGCCGTTCTGCTGCGGCTTCCCGCCCGCCTCGTCGGCGGGCGGGAAGTACCGCTGCAGCTTTTCCTGGGCGCGCTGGGCGTAGTCGGGCAACCGCTCGATGTGCTTCTCGAGCTTCGCGTTGAACTCGCTGAAGTCCCGTCGCTTGGTCATCCGGCCCTACCCCCTGCGCGCCGCTCGTGCCCGGCCGGTCAGGCCGGGTTCTTGCCCTGTTCCGCCTGCACGCGGGCCTGGATCTCCCGCTGGATGTCGCCGGAGGCGGCGGCCGGCTTGGCCGCACCCGCGCCCGCGGACGCGCTGCCGTCGGTGACCTGGGCGACCGAGTCGCCGCGCATCGACGCGCGGATCTGCTCGAGCCGCGAGTGGCCCGCCATCTGGGTGGCCGACTCCTGGACCTCCATCATGCGGCCCTGCACCGAGTTCTGCGCCAGCTCCGCCGAGCCCAGCGCGGTGGTGTAGCGCTTCTCGATCTTGTCCCGGACCTCTTCCAGCGACGGCGTGTTGCCCGGCGCGGCCAGCTGGCTCATCTGGTTCAGCGACGCGGAGACCTGCTCCTGCATCTTCGCCTGCTCCAGCTGCGAGAGCAGCTTGGTGCGCTCGGCCAGCTTCTGCTGCAGCATCGTCGCGTTGCGCTCGACGGCCTGCTTGGCCTGCGTCGCCGCCTGCAGCGACTGGTCGTGCAGCGTCTTGAGGTCTTCGATGCTCTGCTCGGCGGTGACCAGCTGCGCGGCGAAGCTCTCCGCCGCGGTCTCGAACTGGGTCGCCTTCGCCTCGTCGCCCTTGCTGCGGGCCTCGTCGGCCAGCACCAGCGCCTGGCGCGTCGAGGCCTGCAGCTTCTCGACCTCGCCGAGCTGGCGGTTGAGCTTCATCTCCAGCTGCCGCTGGTTGCCGATCACGGAGGCGGCCTGCTGCGTCAGCGCCTGGTGGTTGCGCTGCGCCTCCTCGATGGCCTGCTGGATCTGTACCTTCGGGTCGGCGTGCTCGTCGATCTTCGACGAGAACGCCGCCATCATGTACTTCCAGAACTTCACGAACGGGTTGGCCATCTCCTCCGCCTGCCTTCTTGCGTCCCACGGGCCCTGATTGCTTCGGGGCGGGGCGTCGCTCCCCTAGTCGCACAACGTACCGACCCCGGCGTTGGGTTCCATCGTGTCAGGTCGGCCTCCGCCGTTCCAGGCGACCCCGGGGGAATTCAGGGTCAGCCCTGACCGGCGGCCGGGACCGGCCCGGAGGGGAACCCCGCGCACGCCGACGGCCCCGGGGAGATCCCCGGGGCCGTGCAGCGAAACAGCGCCGGCGTTACGCCGCGATCGTGGACGCGAGCTTGGGCGCGCCGATCGTGGTCCGCAACGTCGTGTTCATCCGCGGCGCGGGCTGAAGCCGCAGGTCGGAGAGGTCGTCGCCGATCAGCTCCGACACCAGGCGGCCGCCTTCGAACCCGGCCTCGCCCCGGTCCGGAACAGTCTGGGCCGGCGCGGTCTCCACCTCTTCGACCGGCGCGACCTCGACCTTGTCGAGGGCCGACACGTCGGCGGCGACCTTGTGCAGCAGCTCGCCCAGCGGCAGCTCCAGCGCCTCGCAGATCGACGCCAGCAGCTCGCTGGAAGCTTCCTTCTGGCCGCGCTCGACCTCGGACAGGTAGCCGAGGCTCACCCGGGCGGCGCGGGAGATGTCACGCAGCGTCCGACGCTGGTTGGTGCGGGCATGACGGAGCCGATCACCGATCGCCTCGCGCAACAGCACGGTCATCACGCGCCTCCCTTCCCGAACTGGTGCCTCCTACGTTACCCAGAGCGGTACCCCGAGTGCAGGACTTGACACGTACGTACGCCAAGGGCGAACGCCGTTTTCAGTCTAATTGTTCCCCGAGCAGCGCGAACGCGGCGCGCACCGACGCGGTCCGGATCGTGTCCCGGTCACCGGTCTCGGCCAGCTCACGCACCGTGTCCACGCCGGGTCCGCTGAGCCCGACGTACACCGTTCCCGGGGCCACGCCGTCCTGCGGATCCGGCCCGGCGACGCCGGTCAGGCCGAGGCCCCAGGTCGCCCCGCAGCGCTCCCGCGCGCCCTTGGCCAGCTGCGCGGCGACGTCGGGGTGCACCGCGCCGTGCTCGGCCAGCAGCTGTTCGTCGACCCCGGCGAGCGCGGCCTTCAGCTCTGTGGCGTAGACCACCAGACCACCGCGGAGCACCGCGCTCGCGCCCGGCACCTCGGCGAGTGTGGCGCAGACGAGACCGGCCGTGAGCGACTCCGCGGCGGCCACGGTTTCCCCCCGGCGGGTGAGGGTCGCGACCAGTTCGCGCGCTTCGGTCATCACGAGCCCATCGCGCGCCGGCCGGCGGCGCGCAGGCGGATCGCGCGGATCAGGTAGTCGACGCCGGTGATCACGGTCAGCGCCACCGCGAGACCCATGAGCGCCCAGCGCACCGGGTCCGCGCCGGCCGGCAGCGGCAGCAGATAGGTCACGATCGCGATGATCTGCGCCATCGTCTTCGCCTTGCCGCCGCGGCTGGCCGGGATCACGCCGTGCCGGATCACCCAGAACCGCAGCAGGGTCACGCCGATCTCGCGCACCGCGATCACGATCGTGACCCACCAGGACAGCTCCCCCAGCGCGCTGAGCCCGACCAGGGCGGCGCCGATGAGCGCCTTGTCCGCGATCGGGTCGGCGATCTTGCCGAAGTCGGTGATGAGCCCGTAGCGGCGGGCGACCCAGCCGTCGACCTGGTCGGTGGCCGAGGCGATGGCGAAGAGCCCGGTGGCGATCGCGCGCCAGGTGGTGTCCTCGCCGTGGCCGGTGAACAGCGCGACCACGAACAGCGGGACCAGGACGAGCCGCGAGATGGTGAGCAGATTCGCCAGGTTCAGCGTCGGGACCGGAGTCGCCTCGGGCAGCTGGGCCCCGCCCTCCGACGCGGCGCGGGGCACGCCCTCGCCAGCCCCGCTGGGCGCGGCACTCACCGGCCGGCGTCCGGTGCCGGACGGACGACCAGGTCGACGCCGGCGGAGTCGACGACCTCGCAGCGGACGATGTCGCCCACGGAGAGCGGCTTGGTCTCTTCGTCCTCGAGAATGACGCATTCCCCGTCGACCTCAGGGGCCTGGTGCGCGGCGCGGCCGACCGCGTCGTCGCCGTCCGTGCCGTCGTGCTCGACCAGCACGTCCACGAAGGTGCCGATGCGGTCCTCGGCGCGCTGCGCGGTCAGCTCCTCGACCAGCGCCGAGATGCGCGCGACGCGCTCGGCGACCACGGCCGGGTCGAGCTTGCCCTCGAAGGTCTCGGCCTCGGTGCCGTCCTCGTCGGAGTAGCCGAACACGCCGACCGCGTCGAGCCGGGCCCCGGTGAGGAACCGCTCCAGCTCTGCGAGGTCGTCCTCGGTCTCGCCGGGGAAGCCGACGATCACGTTGGTGCGGATGCCCGCCTCGGGCGAGTACTCGCGGATCTGCTCGGTGAGCGCGAGGAACGAGTCGGTGGACCCGAACCGGCGCATCCGGCGCAGCACCTGCTCGCTGGAGTGCTGGAAGGACAGGTCGAAGTAGTCCGCGACGCCCGGCGTGGTCGCGATCGCCCGCACCAGCTGCGGCCGCGTTTCGGCGGGCTGCAGATAGGAGACGCGGACGCGCTCGATGCCGTCGATCTCCGCGAGCCGCGGCAGCAGCAGTTCGAGCGCGCGGGTGCCGTCGCGGCCGAAGTCCTTGCCGTACGACGTGGAGTTCTCGCTGACCAGGAACAGTTCCTTCGCGCCGTTCTCGGCGAGCCAGGCGGCCTCGGCGACGATCTCGTCGGGCTGGCGGGACACGAACGACCCGCGGAACGACGGGATCGCGCAGAACGAGCAGCGGCGGTCGCAGCCGGAGGCGATCTTCAGCGCGGCGACCGGGGAATCGTCGAGCCGCGTGCGCAGGACGCGCGGGCCCCAGCCGTGCTGCGCGTGCCCGGGCACCTCGACCTCGGCGGTCGCGGCGGGCCGCTGCACCGGGCTGATCGGCAGCAGCTTGCGGCGGTCGGACGGGGTGTGCGAGGCGATCGCGCGGCCGGCGACCACGTCGTCCAGCCGCGACGAGAGGTCGGCGTAGTGGTCGAAGCCGAGCACCGCGTCGGCCTCGGGCAGGCTGTCGGCGAGTTCGGTGCCGTAGCGCTCGGCCATGCAGCCGACCGCGACGACCTTGCGGCCGGTGTCGGCGGCGGCGAGCAGCGTGTCGACCGAGTCCTTTTTGGCCGATTCGACGAACCCGCACGTGTTGACCACGACGACGTCGGAGTCCTCCGGTTCGGCGGCCAGTTCCCAGCCGCCCGCGGCCAGCCGGCCCGCCAGCTCCTCGGAATCGACCTCGTTGCGGGCACAGCCCAAGGTCACGAGGGAGACACGGCGGGCGCGAGCGGAGTCAGCGGCTGGAGAAGGCACGACGTTCAGGGTAGCCGTCGTGTCCGGACCGCCCCGAGACGGAGTCGCCCAGTGCGGTGACGCGGTCTCCTCCGGCGCCGGGTTCGCCGTCCGTGAAGGGCCCCTCGAGGGAATCAGATTCCTTCAAGGAGTCCTTCACGGACGGCAAACCCGGTCGTCCGAGCGGGTCATTCCGCGGCGGACACGTCCGGGACCGTCAGCAGGGTCAGCTCCGCGTCGTCCAGCGCCTCCAAGTCGACGTCCGGGCCGGCCAGCCGCATCGCCTGCGCCCGGATCGCGCGTTCGAGCAGGCCGCGGGCCGAACGGCCGTTGGCGAAACCCGTTCCGCGGTCGAGGCCGGCCATGAACCCGGGCAGCGCTTCGACGAGCCCGGGGTCGAGCCGGTAGCCCTGTTTGCCCGCCATGGCGGTGAAGATCGCGGCCAGCTGGTCGTTGTCGTAGTCGGCGAAGTGCACCGTCGCGCCGAAGCGGGACCGCAGGCCCGCGTTGGCGTCGAGGAAGCGGTCCATGTCCGCCGGGTAGCCCGCGGCGATCACGATCAGGTCCTCGCGGTGGTTCTCCATCTGCACCAGCAGTTCGGCGACCGCCTCGCTGCCGAAGTCGGTGCCGTTCGAGTAGCTCTGGACCAGGTTGTACGCCTCGTCGATGAACAGCAGCCCGCCGATCGCCCGCTCGCACACCTCGCGGGTCTTCGGCGCGGTCTGGCCGATGTACTCGCCGACCAGGTCCGGCCGCGCGACCTCGACGAGGTGCCCGGACGGCAGCACGCCGAGCTCCCGGTAGAGCTGGCCCATCAGGCGCGCGACGGTCGTCTTCGCCGTGCCGGGGTTGCCGGTGAACACCAGGTGCCTGCTGCGCGCCCCGACCGGCAGCCCGGCCTTGCGGCGGCGCGCGTCCAGCCGCGTTTCCGCGACCAGTGCGCGGACCTGCTCCTTCACCCCGTCCAGGCCGATCATGCCGTCGAGTTCGGCCAGCAGGTCGTCCAGCCCGCGGCGCGGTCCGGCGTCGTCGCTGACCGCGACCCCGGCCTCGCCCGGCAGGTCCGCGGCCACGAGGACGGCCAGCTGGTCCGGCGGCGTGTCCGGGGCGGCGGCGAGCCGGCTGGACTGCCCGCTGATCGCGGCTTCCAGCAGGCCGCGCGCGGACCGGCCGTTCGCGAACCCGCGGCCGCGCGGGATGCGGCGGATCGCCTCGGGCAGCGCGGCGGCGAGGTCGGCGGACAGCTCGTAGCCCTGGCTCTTCGCCATCACGGTGAAAATCCCGGCGAGTTCCTCGTTGGTGTAGTCCGGGAACTCGATCCGGCCGGAGAACCGCGACCGCAGGCCGGGGTTGGACTCGAGGAACTCGTCCATCTGCTTGGGATAGCCCGCGACGAAGACCACCAGGTCCTCGCGGTGGTTCTCCATCTGCACCAGCAGTTCGGTGACGGCTTCCTTGCCGTAGTCGTCGTTGTCGTCGCGCACGAGGTTGTACGCCTCGTCGATGAACAGCACGCCGCCCGCGGCCCGTTCGCACACTTCGCGGGTCTTCGGCGCGGTCTGGCCGGTGAACTCGGCGACGAGATCGCCGCGGCCGACTTCCACGAGGTGCCCGGACGGCAGCACGCCCAGCTCGCGGTAGATCTGCCCGACCAGCCGCGACACGGTCGTCTTCGCCGTGCCCGGGTTGCCGGTGAACAGCAGGTGGCGGCTGCGGACGGCGACCTTCATGCCCGCTTCGCGCCGCCGCGCGTCGACGGCCATCTCGTCCACCATGGACCGCACGCGCTGTTTCACCGAGCCGAGCCCGATCATCGCGTCCAGTTCGGCCAGCAGCTCCGGCAGACTGCGCCGCGGTCCGGTGTCGTCCACCGCGCCCACCCCGGATTCGCCGGGCTGCGGGAGGTCGGCGGCGACGAGCGTGACCAGGTCCGCGCCGCCGTCGGTGGTCAACCGGGTGGACTGCTTCCCGATCGCCGCTTCCAGCAGCACGCGCGCGGACCGGCCGTTCGCGAAGCCGCGCCCGCGCGGGATCCGCCGGACCGCTTCGGGCAGCGCCGCGAGCAGGTCCGCGGACAGCTCGTAGCCCTGCCCCTTCGCCATCGCGCGGAAGATCTGCGCCAGCTCGTCGTTGGAGTAGTCCGGGAATTCGATGGACCCGGCGAACCGCGAGCGCAGGCCGGAGTTGGACTCCAGGAAGGCGTCCATCTCCTTCGGGTAGCCGGCCGCGAAGACCACCAGGTCCTCGCGGTGGTTTTCCATCTGCACCAGCAGTTCCGCGACCGCTTCCCGGCCGAAGTCGTCGTCCTTGTCGTTCACGAGGTTGTAGGCCTCGTCGAGGAACAGCACGCCGCCGACGGCCCGCTGGACCGCCGCGCGGGTCTTCAGCGATGTCTGGCCCACGTACTCGCCGACCAGGTCGGTGCGGGTCACCTCGACGACGTGGCCCTTGGGCAGCGCGCCGAGCGCCTGGTAGATCTTGCCGAGCAGCCGGGCGACGGTCGTCTTCGCCGTGCCGGGATTGCCGGTGAGCAGCAGATGGCGGCTGCGCACGGCGACCTTCATGCCCGCTTCGCGGCGCCGCGCGTCGATCGTCATCTCCGACGTCAGCGAACGGACCCGCTCCTTGACCGCGGCGAGGCCGATCATCCCGTCCAGTTCGGCGAGCAGCTCCTCGATCGAGGACCCGCCGCGCTGGCCGGCCGCGGCGACGAGCGGCTCGATGTCCGGGTGGCCGATCTCGATCCGGGTGCCCGGCATCGCGCCCCGGCTGATCGCCTGCCGCGAGGCCGCGTCCAGCAGCGCCTCCACCGTGCGGGCGCTGGGTTCCTTGACGAGCGCGGCGAGGCGGTCGCGCACGTCGGCGGGCAGGCCGAACGAGCGCTCCCGGGCGAGGACGTCGAGCAGCGCGGCCGCTTCGGCGGGCCGGTCGAACCGGGGCAGCCGGTACTGCAGCATGTTCTGCACCAGGTCGGGGGCCTCGGCGCTGAGCTGTTCGAGGACCTTTTCAGTGCCGTCCAAGACGATCAGGCGGCAGCTGTCCTGGTCGCGCGCGTAGTTGCGGAGCAGCCGGACGGTGCCGGCGAGGTCCTTCTCGAAGAGCGCGTCGACCCGCTCCGCGAGCATGAGCGCGGAGCCGCCGTTCTCGATCTCGTTGATCGTCGTCGGCACGGAACGCTCGATCGGGTCGTCGCCGTACTCGGCGACCAGGACGGCGCAGTCGAAGAACTCGGCGTTGTCGAACCCGACTTCGGCCTCGGTCAGCGACGCCTTCAGCGCCCGGGTGAACCGGCGCTGGCCGGTGTTCGCTTCCCCGATCAGCAGGATGAACGGGTTCGGCTGCTTGGTGCCCGCGGTCATCCGGGCCGCTTCGCGCTTCTCCCATTCGGCGTAGGCCTTCTGCCACTCCTCGTAGGCCTTTTCGTAGCGGGACTGCTCCTTGCGCTGCCACATGCGGTTGCCCGCGGCGAGCAGGTCGAGCGTGACCGACCGGCTGTGCCGCGCCATGTCGCCGAGCACGTTGTTGCCGTTGCCGTCCGAACCCGGCCGTTCCGGTTCGGGCGGCGGCGGTTCGCCGGGGCCGTTCGCCGTGCCGTGCCGGGTGGCGTCCGCCCAGGCGACCACCCGGGTGGCGCGCGTGACGAACTCGGCCATCGATTCGGTCCCGGCGACGAACATCCCCGCCTGACCGAGGCTCTCTACCCGGATCTGCGGCGGTTGAGCGGGATTCGGGGCGCTCGCGGGGACCGGCGGCACCGATCCCGGAGGCCCGGCGGCGGGCAGCGGCGGAGGCCCCGAAGGCGCGGCTGGCGGCTGCGGTGCTGGAGGCGCGGCGGGCGGCGGCTGCGCGGGCACTTGTCCGGACCACGGGCCGCCCTGCGGCTGCTGGTAGCCGGGCGGCGGCGGACGGTAGCCCTGCGGAGCGGGCGGCGGGCCGCCGAATCCGTTGCCTTGCGGCGCGGCGGGTCCGGGATAGCCGCCGGGGCCGCCCTGCGGTCCGGGATAGCCCTGCGGCGGCCCCGCGTACCCGGGATTGCCCTGGGGCGCGGCGAAACCGCCCGGGTTGCTCGGCGGACCCGGATACGGCGGCCGGGGACCTCCGTTGCCGGGACCGGCGTAGCCCGGCTGGCCGCCCGGGTACTGCTGCGGCGCGCCGTAGCCCGGCGCGGGCGTGCCGGGAGCGGGCGGCGGCACGAGGCGGGCCGCGCCGCGGTAGCCGGGATCCGCGGGCGGCTGCGTGTACTGCCAGTTCCCGTCCGGCAGCCTGCGCTGCCACGCCTGGCCGGGGACGAGCAGCCATCCGACGCCGTCCGGGCCGGTCAGCGCGGCCGTCCGGCCCGCCGCCGCCTCGGACTGTGCGGCCTGGAATGCGTCCCACCCTGCGCGCGTCAAAAAGACCAGCTCCCCCTCAGGTGCCCGTGCGGCGATCCCGCCGCCGCCCCATTGTGCCCAACCCGGGACGCTCCGCGACGGCTAGCCGCCGAACTCGTCCCTTCCCGCCCCGCGCGCGGTCACCACCGCAGGGCTTGTTTGAGCTGTTTGACCGCGATCGGCGCGAGTGTCGTGTTGAAGGTCGCGGACGGATGGTTGTCGTCCATGTAGACCAGCACGTTCCCGACGACCGCGCGGCAGCGCTTCTGGTCGCAGTAGTAGTCGGTGAAGTCCAGGAAGGTCACGTTGTCCGGGACGTCCTCGATCTGCTCCCACGACGGCGTCGCGGCCACCGCGGCGGACCGCGGCACCGAGCACGACGGGTCGGCCGGGCTCTTCTGCGCGACGCAGCTGGCCATGTTGAACGTGTAGCGCGGGTTGTCGCGCACGGCCACGACCGGGATGCCCGCCTTGTCCAAAGTGGACCAGACGTCGGCGAAGCCCTTCGGCGTCGTCTCGTGCGGCCCCGGCTTCGAGTTGATGGTGCCGAGCATGATCACCGCGTCCGGGCGCGTGTCGAGCAGTTCGTCGGTGACGGCCTTGTTCCAGTCGAGGCAGGGCTGGTCGCCGGGCATCAGCTCGGAGCCGGACGAGTACGGGCACGCGCCCTTCAGCATGGTCGAGACTTCCCAGCCGTCCGAGACGATCGCGGGCCGGAAAGACGCGAGGAACTGCTGGATGTGCGAATCCCCGACCAGCACGACCCGCTTCGTCGGCGGGCCCTCCGGGAACTCCGAGCAGATCTGCAGTTCCTTGTTGCGCGGCGAGATCGAGCACTGGTCCAGCGGCGTGCGGGCCCAGTCGTCGGCCAGCTTCACCGTGGGCGGCACGATCGACGGCGACGGCGTGCCGCGGTAGACGAAGCCCGGCGCGTGCGCGACCGCGCCCGGGTGGTCCGGGTCGCCGATCGCGATCTCGTAGTTCGCCCGCGCGCTGCTCACGCCCTGCCAGACGCCGCTCGCGACGAGCACCGGGGCCAGCGCGAGCACGCCGAACCGGTAGGCGCCCCAGCGTTTCGCGGTGCCGATCTTCGACAGCCGGATCGGGTTTTCGATCAGGTGGTAGGTCAGGATCGAGAGCAGGAACGACACGCCGACCACGAACGCGCCGCCGAGCAGGCCGACCGCGACCCGGTCGCGGACGATCAGGTAGAACACCAGCACCGGCCAGTGCCACAGGTACAGCGAGAAGCTGAGGTTGCCGACGTAGCCGAGGAATTTCGAGCTGAGCCAGCGGTCCGCGCCGAGCACGCTGCCGGTCTGCCCGGCGACCAGCACCAGGCCCGCCGAGACGGTCGGCCACAGCGCGATCCAGCCGGGGAACACGCTGTCGACCTCGAGCAGCACGCCGCACAGCACCAGCCCCGCGACGCCGACCCAGCCGAGCACGATGCGCAGCAGGCGCGGCAGCGTGACCTGGTCGAGGAACATCGCCATCAGGCCGCCGAGCGCGAATTCCCACACCCGGGTAAGGCCGTGGAAGTAGGCCAGCGGCTGGTCGGCGGCGGTGAGGTACACCGAGTACGCGAGCGAGGCGGCGAACAGGACGATCAGCAGCAGGTTCACCGTGCGCCGCAGCGACCAGCCGAGCCGGCGCACGAGCAGGCCGAGGCCGACGAACAGCAGCGGCCACAGCACGTAGAACTGGCCCTGGATGGACAGCGACCAGAAGTGCTGTACCAGGCTCGCGCTGTTGTGCTGGGCGAAGTAGTCCACCGAATCGGCCGCGAGCTGCCAGTTCTCGTAGAACAGCGCCGACGCGACGACCTCGCGGATGGTCTGGAACCAGCGGTCCTGCGGCAGCAGCAGCTGGGAGACGACCACGACGGTGAGCAGCACGGTCATCGCGGCCGGGAAGAGCCGTTTGATCATCCGGGCCCAGGTGGCGCGCAGCTCGATGCGGCCGCGCAGCAGCGCCCGGTAGAGCTGCCCGGTGATGAGGAACCCGGAGACGAGGAAGAACACGTCGACGCCGCCGGAGATCCGGTCGAACCACACGTGGTAGACCACGACCAGCACCGAGGCCAGCGCCCGCACGCCCTGCAGCTCGGGCCGGAACCGCGCTTGCGCGCTCGGCCCGGCGGGAGGTTTGCCGGGCCGTTCCGGGGCAGCCACCGTGGTGCCGGACATGCAGGTTCCTCCCGGGGGCCGGCGGCGGGCCGGGCCGCCGACTACTGGTCATGTGCGTTCACTAGCTATACGTGACGGCTCGCGGCGTCACGCATCCGGGGTCCCCCGATGGAGCCGCTCGGCGCGGCCGGTCCTCGCGGTCGTTATCTTGACCAGGTGCCCGATTCCCGCTCCCCGTCCGTCCGCCGCGCGCGGATCGCCGACGTCCGCAAGATCAAGGCCCTCGTCGATTCCGACGCGGGCCGCGTGCTCCTCGAGAAAGATCTGGTCACGCTCTACGAGGCGGTGCAGGAGTTCTGGGTCGCGACCGACGAGGAGAACGGCACCGACGACGTGCTGGGCGCGGCCGCGCTGCACGTGCTGTGGGAGGACATCGGCGAACTGCGCACCGTGGTGGTCGACAAAGCGGCGCGCGGCCGCGGGATCGGCCGCGCGCTGGTCGGCAGGCTCGTCGAAGAAGCCCGCGAGCTGGGGCTCAAGCGGCTGTTCGTGCTGACGTTCGAGACGTCGTTCTTCTCCGGGCACGGATTCGTCGAGATCGACGGCGCCCCGGTGTCGCACGAGGTGTACGAGGAGATGCGGCGGTCGCTGGACCCGGGCGTCGCGGAGTTCCTCGACCTGCCCTACGTCAAGCCGAACACCCTCGGGAACTCGCGGATGCTGCTGGAGTTCTGAGCGCCCTCAGGAAAACCGCACGAGGATGTGGTTCCCCGACCCGTCCACCGCGGCCAGCTTCACCGTCGTCCCGGCGAACGTGGTCGCGTCCGGACCCTGACGGCCGGTGTGCAGCTGGACGGACGTGTGCTCGCCCCGGTGTCACGAAGAAATGCCGCACTCGCCGACCCGGGGCATCCCGAGAACTCCCGGACGCTGCTCGAATTCCGAGCCCCTCAGGAGAACCGCACCAGGATGTGGCTCCCCGACCCGTCCACCGCGGCCAGCTTCACCGTCGTCCCCGCGAACCTAGTCGTGTCCGGACCCTGACGGCCGGTATGAAGCTGGACGGACGTGTGCTCGCCCCGGTGTCACGAAGAAATGCCGCACTCGCCGACCCGGGGCATCCCGAGAACTCCCGGACGCTGCTCGAATTCCGAGCCCCTCAGGAGAACCGCACCAGGATGTGGCTCCCCGACCCGTCCACCGCGGCCAGCTTCACCGTCGTCCCCGCGAACCTAGTCGTGTCCGGACCCTGACGGCCGGTATGAAGCTGGACGGACGTGTGCTCGCCCCGGTGTCACGAAGAAATGCCGCACTCGCCGACCCGGGGCATCCCGAGAACTCCCGGACGCTGCTCGAATTCCGAGCCCCTCAGGAGAACCGCACCAGGATGTGGCTCCCCGACCCGTCCACCGCGGCCAGCTTCACCGTCGTCCCCGCGAACCTAGTCGTGTCCGGACCCTGACGGCCGGTATGAAGCTGGACGGACGTGTGCTCGCCCCGGCCCGGTTCAGTGAGGACCAGCGCCACCACGGCCTCCCCCGCCACGAAGCATTGCCTGCCCGGCTTGCAGCGCGAATCCGAGACCAGCTGGCGGTAGCGCACCGTCAGGTCCCGTCCGGCGACCTGCACCTCCTGGCCGGGCGTGAGCGCCACGTTTCCGCCCGGATCAGCGGCCGGCGGGCGCGACGGTGTCTGCGCGATGGCGGCCGTTCCGCCCGCGCACCCGGCCAGCGCGGCGGCCGTCCCGATACCCAGTGCGAGCTTCTTGAGGTCCATGCGCAGTGGACGGGCCGGACGCGCCGCCGGGTTGCACGCCCGGCTCAGAAGTCTTCGTCCTCGCCGCCGGCGGGCGAGCCGCCCGCGTCGGAGCCGCCGCGGATCATGAACAGCACCGACTCCAGTTCCTCCGGCTTGATCAGCACGTCGCGGGCCTTCGAGCCCTCCGACGGGCCGACCACGCCGCGGCTTTCCAGCAGGTCCATCAGCCGTCCGGCCTTGGCGAAGCCGACGCGGAGCTTGCGCTGCAGCATCGAGGTGGAGCCGAACTGCGACGTGACGATCAGCTCGGCGGCCTGCAGCAGGACGTCGAGGTCGTCGCCGATGTCCGGGTCGATCTCCTTCTTCTCGCCCGCCTTGGCGCTGGTGACGCCCTCGTTGTAGTCCGGCTGCGCCTGTTCCTTGGCGAAGTTGACGACCGCGGCGATCTCCTCGTCGCCGACGAACGCGCCCTGGATGCGGACCGGTTTCCCGGCGCCCATCGGCAGGTAGAGCGCGTCGCCCATGCCGATCAGCTTCTCCGCGCCCGGCTGGTCGAGGATGACCCGCGAGTCGGTGAGCGACGACGTGGCGAACGCGAGCCGCGACGGCACGTTGGTCTTGATCAGGCCGGTGACGACGTCGACCGACGGCCGCTGCGTCGCGAGCACCAGGTGGATGCCCGCGGCGCGGGCCTTCTGGGTGATCCGGACGATCGCGTCCTCGACGTCGCGCGGGGCGGTCATCATCAGGTCGGCCAGCTCGTCGACGATCGCCATGATGTACGGATACGGCTGGTACTCGCGTTCGCTGCCCGGCGGCGCGGTGATGTCGCCGGAGCGGACCTTGGCGTTGAAGTCGTCGATGTGCCGGACCCGGTTGGCCTGCATGTCCTGGTAGCGCTGCTCCATCTCCTCGACGAGCCAGGCCAGCGCGGCGGCGGCCTTCTTCGGCTGCGTGATGATGGGCGTGATCAGGTGCGGGATGCCCTCGTACGGGGTCAGCTCGACCATCTTCGGGTCGATCAGGATCATCCGGCATTCGGCGGGCGTCGACCGGGCCAGCAGCGACACCAGCATGGAGTTCACGAAGCTGGACTTACCGGAACCGGTCGAACCCGCCACCAGCAAGTGCGGCATCTTCGTGAGGTTCGCGGTGACGAACTCGCCCTCGATGTCCTTGCCGAGCCCGATCAGCATCGGGTGGTTGTCCTTGACCGTGGTCGGCGCGCGCAGCACGTCGCCGAGGCGCACCATCTCGCGGTCCGAGTTGGGCACCTCGATGCCGACCGCGGACTTGCCCGGGATCGGCGCCAGGAGGCGGACGTTGTCGGTGGCCACCGCGTAGGCGATGTTCTTGGTCAGCGCGGTGATCTTCTCGACCTTCACGCCCGGGCCGAGCTCGACCTCGTACCGGGTGACCGTCGGGCCGCGGGTGAAGCCGGTGACCTGCGCGTCGACGTTGAACTGGTCGAGGACGCCGGTGATCGCCTCGATCATCTGGTCGTTGGCCTTGCTGCGGGACTTCGGCGCGTCGCCGAGCTTCAGCAGGTCGGGCGGCGGGAGCGCGTAGTCGCCCTCGACGGTGCGGGTGACCGACAGCGCGGGTTCCGGAGCCTTCTTCGGCTTCTTCTCCGGCACGTCGGCAGGCGGCGCGACCGGCTTCGGCGGCCGGATCGGCGTGGCCGGTTCGGCGAGCGCGGCGTCGATGTCGAGCTGCTCGCCGTCCTTGTCGGCACTGGCCTGGCGGCGGCGCGACGGTTTGCGCAGCCGGACGGACTTCGGGTCGGCCTCAGGCTCGGGTTCGGGCTCGTCGTCGTGCTGACCGGCCTCGTATTCGGCCAGCTCGTGCTCGTCGAGGCCCCAGGTGCGCAGGCGGTGCGGGATGTCGCGCACCGGCGTGCCGGTGAACACGAGGACGCCGAACAGCAGCGCGAGGATCAGCAACGGCACCGCGACCCAGGTGGTGACGCCCTTGCTGAGCAGCCCGCCGGAGAACGCGCCGAGAATGCCGCCCGCGTACATGCGGCCGTCGTTGGTGTCCGGGAGCGCGGTGAAGATGTGCAGCATCCCGAGCACGGACAGCACGACCAGCAGCGTGCCGATCACCATCCGCGGCCGGGTTTCCGGGCTAGGTTCGGACCGCATCAGCGCGACCGCGACCACGAGCAGCACCAGCGGCAGCGTCACCGCTCCCGCGCCGAGCACCGTCCGCGTCGCGATCTCGACCCCGGCCCCGATCGGCCCGGCCGCCCGCCACCAGACGCCGACCGCGGCGACGATGGCCAGCGCGATCAGCCCGAGAGCGAGCCCGTCGCGCCGGTGCTCGGCCTCGAGCTCCCGCGTGCGCCCGACCGTGCGGGCCAGCGAACCGACGCCCTTGGCCACGAGGTTCCAGGTGCTGCGCACGCCGCGCCCGAACGCGCCGTTCTTGCGCCGGGGCGCCGGGCGCCGGGCACTGGACGTCCGCGGCCGCGAACTGCCCCTGGTCGAACGGCCTTTCGACGACCTGCTCGACGCGGCGGCCCGAGACTTCGCCGGCGTACGCGAACTACGCGCCGGTGCCTTCCCGCCGCTTCCCGCAGTGCTCCGCTTTCTCGTCGCCGACCCAGCCATGCCTCCACGGTAACGGGCGAGGACCGATAGTCACATGTGCCACTCGCAGCGCACCCGAAACAATCGTCCCGGATCACAGTGGATCTTGTGGAAGCATCGGGGGTCTCCTGGGAAGGCGAGGTCCCTCCATGCCCAGCCCTGCCGAGATCGTGCGACTGCTTGCCGAACGGACCGTTTTCGCTGCGGCACCTCGGGGTACGGGGCGGTACCACTATCTCCGCAAGTCCGGCTGGGCCGGGCACACGGACCGGACCGCTTCGGGGCGGGTTCTGTCGGCGAGCACTCAATTCTTCGAGCGCGAGGACTGGATCGCCGCGGACGGTTCGGGTCGGTTGCTGGTGACGCAGGCTGGGACGCCTGTGCGGCCTAGCGGCAACTTCCCGGCGGGCGGATTGATGAGCGACTTCCTGGTGGGCCGGGATCTGCCGTCGGTGAGCGCAGAACTGCGGCGGCGGATTAGTCCGGCTGGGGTGGTCAAGGCTTTCAGCACTGTGTGGCTTACGCAGGTGGTGACGCCTGAACTGCAGCGATTGCTGCTCTTGTGGTTGGCGGAGCAGCCCGGGCTGGTCCTGGATGACGCGGAGTTGCCGGGGGTTGTGGTGAGTGTCCCGGATTCGGCGCGGGCTGGGACGCGGCAACTGGTGTTCGATTCGGAGACCGGGATGTTGCTGCAGACCCGGGACGTCGACGGGGCGACGGTGTCGGGCTGTACTCGGTGGCTTGAGTCCGGGTATTCGGATTCCACTGAGCTGCGACCCGCTGAGGTTTCCTGACCAGCGACAACCGCTCAATCCCCGCCCATGAATCCGGGTGCGCGGCCGCTCTCCTTCCGGACATTCGTGCCGTAACAGCTCGCGTGATCAACGCGACCCATCGAAGCACTCTTCGACAGGGCTTGGAGCAAGCATGACCATCCGGACTCTCTTCGGCCTCGCCCTCGGCACGGCGACGCTGACAGTGCTGCTCTCCGCGTGCGGCAACAATGCGCCCGCTCCAGCGTCTCCCGCTCCACCGGCTTCCCGTCCGGCGGCTTCCGTCCCAGCGTCGTCCCCCGTGGCCGACTCCCCTGCGCCCGCGAGCGTCGCGGCGGTGCCGACCACCAGCGCGATGGCAGCGGATACCTACTTGAAGAAATCCGTCGGGCAGGTCTGGGGCACCCGCGACCCCGCCACCGGCGAACCGCGCATCACCGCGTGGCTGACCAAAATCACCGTCGACCCGGCCTGCGACCGGCCCGGGACGCGCAAGCCGGGCATGCACACGCTGGTGCTCGACTTCACCGTCCAGATGCCCGCCGCCGGCGGCGACCCGTCCGACATCTACGCCTTCGGCAATGACGTGCTCAACGAGACCCGGTTCTCGACCCGCGGCGAGGACGGCTTCACCAACCAGGCCGAGTACAACAGTCCATGCAAATGGCGGGTCAAGGAGCTCCCGTTCCAGTTCGCGCCCAGCAGCAAGTACACGGGTCAGCTCGTGGTCGACACCCCCAACCCGCACGGCACGCTCCTGCTCACCGCCGCCAACGGGTACCTGAACGGCAGCCTCGGCTGGGAATGGGACTACTGACCACGAACCAGGCCGAGCCCCTCCGCACGCGCTCTGAGCAGCCACAACAGCATCCGAAGCCCACACCGCCCCCACCGCACCGAGAACCGCGTTGCCGCAGGTGGCTCCGCCCGTGAAATGCTCTGCTCATGTTCGCGCTCCAACAGGACGAGGCTTCGCGCCGTGCCCCCGCGATCTGGCGGACGATGCTCAACCTCGACCGAGGGCTGGTGAATCTCGTCGGGCGGCTCACGGTCACCGGGGCGGTGCCGCGGGAGCTCCGGGGGAAGCCGCTGCTCATGGCGGCCAATCACATCGGTGTGTTCGACGCCTTCGTGCTCATGGCGGCGTGCAAGCGGATCGGCATCAATCCCCGGTTCATGCTCGCCGGCGGGATTCTCGACGCGCCGGTGATCGGGCCCGCGCTCAAGGTCAGCGGGCATTTGCGCGTGGACCGGGCCAAGGCGGCGACCGCGATCGGGCAGTTCGCCGAAGCCGCGGAGGCGTTGCGGACGACGCGCGAGCCGATCGTCGTTTATCCGGAGGGGCGGATCAGCCACGACCCGGGGCTGTGGCCCGAGCGCGGCAAGACCGGGGCGGCGCGGCTCGCGCTCGCCGCGGGCGTGCCGGTGATCCCGATCAGCCAGTGGGGCGCGCACGAGGCTGTCTACTGGGGCACGGAGACCGTGAACGGGCCCGCGGACCTGCTGCCGCTGGCGAAGTCCGGGTTGAGCGCGCCGTTGCGGCGGCCCCGGTTCAAGGTGCATTTCGGCGCGCCGGTGGACCTCTCCGACGTCGAGCCGGAGCGGCCCGGCGCGGGCGTTCGCGCGCACGCCAAGATCATGCAGGCCATCACGGACGGACTGGTTCCGTTGCGCCGCCACGAACCCATCCGTCCGCGCTTCTACGATCCGACCCGGCCGACCGACACGGTCAGTCCCTGGAAGCCGCAGCGCTGAGTCCGGATCGTGGGACGCCTCGCTGAGCCCGGCTAGGGTCGCGAGGTGTGAGCACCCGCATTCTGGTCGTTTACTACAGCGCCACCGGGAACACCGCTGCCCTCGCCGGCGCGCTCGCCGAGGGGGCGGGCGAAGCCGGGGCGGAGGTCCGCGTCCGCACCGTGGCCGAGAGCGCGCCGCCGGAAGCGGTCGCGAGCAATCGGCGTTGGCAGGCTTGGGTTGATTCCGGGCCGCACCACGAACTCGCCGCGCTGGCCGATCTCGAATGGGCGGACGGGCTCGCGCTCGGCAGCCCCACCCGGTTCGGCGGGCCCGCCGCGCAGCTGAAGTCCTTTGTGGACACCACGGGCGGCCTGTGGGCGCAAGGGAAACTGGCCGACAAGGTGGCGACGTCGTTCACGTCGGCGTCCACCGCGCACGGCGGCCTCGAAGCGACCGTGCTGGCCATCAACAACATCTTCTACCACTGGGGCGCGATCGTCCTCCCCCTCGGCTACGCGGACCCGCACCTCATGGAGTCCGGCAACCCGTACGGCGGCTCGTTCGTCTCGCGCAAATCCGCGGCGCCGGATGCCACCGCACTGCAGGCACTGCGGATTCAGGGACGACGGCTGGCAACCATCACGACACACGTCGCGACAGGCCTGACTGTGCCGATCATTACTAATCCGACCACAGCCACGGCCGAACGGCTTTCGTAGCAACGGTTACGTGCCGCGGTCGGGGTCGGCCTACTTTTGGTCGGATTAGTAAAACCGGGGAATAACTCAGTTTCGCTCGGTCGTCCCGCTCCGTAATGTCGCGCGCGTGACCACCGAACTCCCCGTCCTGGAACAACCCCGGGTGATCCACCGCGGCCGCGGGCTGTCGCTCGTCCTGCTCGCCGCGGTCTTCTTCAGCACCTCCGGGACGCTCGCGAAACCGGTCATGGGCGCGGGCATGACGCCGGAACAGGTGGCGGTGCTGCGGATCGGGACGGCGGGAGTCCTGCTGCTGATCGGCACCGCGCTCTTCGCGCCGCACACGCTGCGCGTCCGGCGCGGGGAATGGCCGATGCTGCTGGCGTACGGGGCGCTCGGTGTGGCCGGTACGCAGCTGCTGTATTTCATTGCCGCGCAACGGATCCCGGTCGGCATCGCGATCCTGCTGGAGTTCCTGTCGCCGGTGCTGATCGCGTTGTGGGTGCGCGTGGTGCGCAAGAAGCGGCTGCCGCGCATGCTGTGGTTCGGGATGGCGGTCGCGATGGTCGGACTGGCGCTGGTCGCGCAGGTCTGGCAGGGGCTGCGACTCGACGCGATCGGGCTGCTGGCCGGCCTCGGCGCGGCGCTCTGTTCGGCCGGGTACTTCCTGCTCGGCGAACGCGCGGTGGCCGACCGCGAACCGCTCGGGCTGGTCACCTGGGGCATGGTGATCGGCGGGGTGCTCGTGAGCGTCGCCGCGCCGCCGTGGACGCTGCCGCTGGGGATAGCGGGCCAGACCGTCCCCTTCGGAGCGTGGACCCCGCCGCTGTGGCTGCTGCTGCTCGGCCTGGTGATCCTCTCGACGGCGATCCCGTACGTCGCGGGAATCTCCGCGCTGCGCCACCTGCCCGCCTCGGTGGCGAGCGTCGTCGGGCTGCTCGAACCCGTCGCTGCCGCGGCGTTCGCGTGGGCGTTGCTCGGCGAAGCCCTCGACTGGCCGCAAGCGGTCGGCGCCGCGCTGCTGCTCGGCGGCGCCTACCTGGTCCAACGACAGACCGCTGCGGTCGCCTGACTCCCTCTCCGGACGGAGACGGGAACCAACCTCGCGCGGGATGTGTCCTATCCGCGGGCCCGCCACACTGGAGCGAGCCGCACGAGACACCTGGGGGATCTCATGGACCACCGACCGAGCCGGGCCGAACAGCGCAGAGCCCGCAACGCGCTCGCCCGCCAGGCAGCGATCGTCGTGATGGCGTTGCTGCTGGCGGGCGCGCGGCGCTGAATCAGACCGGGATGACCGTCGGCACGATCATCGGCCGCCTGCGGTAGGTGTCGGCGACCCACCGGCCGACGACCCGGCGCACCGCCTGCGCGATGCGGTGGGTGTCGGTGATGCCCTCGGCTTCGGTCCGCGCCAGCTCCATCTCCACGAGCGGCACGACGGCGTGCAGGGCCTTCGGGTCGTCGGAGAAGCCGCGGCCGGAGATCGTCGGGCTGCTGACCGCGCGGCCGGTGTTCGAGTCGATCACCACGGTGATCGCGATGAACCCGCCCTCGCCGAGCACGAGCCGGTCGGACAGAGTCGACTCGCCGACGTCGCCGACGGACAGCCCGTCCACGTACACGTGCCCGACCTCGACGCGGCCGGTGCGCGAGGCCTTGCCGTCGACCAGGTCCACGACCACGCCGTCCTCGGCGATCACCACGTTGTCCGGCGCGACGCCGGTGCGGATCGCGAGCTCTCCGTTGGCGCGCAAGTGTTTCCACTCGCCGTGCACCGGCATGACGTTGCTCGGCCGGACCGCGTTGTACAGGTACAGCAGCTCGCCCGCGGACGCGTGGCCGGACACGTGCACCTTCGCGTTGCCCTGGTGCACGACGTTCGCGCCGAGCCGGGTCAGGCCGTTCACGACGCCGAACACCGCGGTCTCGTTGCCCGGGATCATCGAGCTGGCCAGCACGACGGTGTCGCCCGCGCGGATCGAGATCTGCCGGTGCTCGCCGCGGGCCATCCGCGACAGCGCCGACAGCGGCTCGCCCTGCGAACCCGTCGACACGAACAGCACCTTGCTCTCGGGCAGGTTGCTCGCCTGGTCCAGGTCGACGAGCAGGCCTTCCGGCACGTTCAGCAGGCCCAGTTCGGCCGCGATGCCCATGTTCCGGACCATCGACCGGCCCACGAACGCCACCCGGCGGCCGTGCCGGACGGCGGCGTCCAGCACCTGCTGCACGCGGTGCACGTGGCTCGCGAAGCAGGCGACGATGACGCGCTGGTCCACGCGCCGGACGACGTCGTCGAGCACCGGGCCGATGTCGCGCTCGGGCATGACGAACCCGGGCACCTCGGCGTTGGTCGAGTCCACGCAGAACAGGTCCACGCCCTCGTCGCCGAGGCGCGAGAAGCCCGCGAGGTCGGTGAGCCTGCCGTCGAGCGGCAATTGGTCGAGCTTGATGTCGCCGGTGTGCAGCACGACGCCGGCCGGCGTGCGGATGGCGACCGCGAGCGCGTCCGGGATCGAGTGGTTCACCGCGAAGAACTCGAGGTCGAACGCGCCGACCTTGCGCTTCTCCCCCTCGCGCACCTCGATCAGCTTCGGCCGCTGGCGGTGCTCCTTGGCCTTGGCCGCGAGCAGCGCGTTGGTGAAGCGCGAACCGTAGATCGGGACGTCCGGGCGCAGCCGGAGCAGGAACGGGACGGCGCCGATGTGGTCCTCGTGCCCGTGGGTGAGCACAAGGCCGTCGATGTCGTCGAGCCGGTCCTCGATCGCGCGGAAGTCGGGCAGGATCAGGTCGACGCCCGGCTGGTCGTCCTCGGGGAAGAGGACGCCGCAGTCGACGATCAGGAGCCTGCCGTCGTATTCGAAGACGGTCATGTTGCGCCCGACCTCGCCGATGCCGCCGAGCGCGACGACGCGCAGGGCTCCCTCGGGAAGGGCGGGCGGGAGGTGCGTCGGGCCGGGTCCGGCGGGAAGTGAGGTCACCGGGGCATTGTCCCAACGCTGGTGTGCGAGGTGGGGGCGGTGTAGGCCGCCTGCGAATCTGCTTGTGCCACCCGTGCACCATGCCAGTCCGAGGCCGCGCTGTCCTCCAGCGGCACGCCGCCCTGGGCGAGATCGGCCGCGATCTGCTCGAACTGGTCGTCGAACGGGGCGACGATCGGCAGCCGCGGGTCGCCGATGTCGAACCCGCGCAGCCGCAGCGAAGCCTTGCTGAACGCCACGCCGCCGACCCGCGACATCGCCCGCAGCACCGGCAGCATCGCGCGGTGGTTCGTGCGCGCGGTGGACGTGTCGCCTGCCTCGTAGGCCTCGATCATCGCGCGGATCCGGCCCGCCACGACGTGCCCGATCACGCTGACCACGCCGACCGCGCCGACCGACAGCCACGGCAGGTTCAGGCCGTCGTCGCCGGAGTAGTAGGCGAGGTGGGTGTTCGCGATGACCTCGGAGCCGGCGATCAGGTCGCCCTTCGCGTCCTTGACCGCGACGATCCGCGGGTGCTCGGCCAGCCGCTGCAGCGTGTCGACCTCGATCGGCACGATCGAGCGCGGCGGGATGTCGTAGAGCATGACCGGCAGCTCGGTCGAGTCGGCGACCGTCGTGAAGTGCGCGTACAGCCCGGCCTGGCTCGGCCGCGAGTAGTAGGGCGTGACGACGAGCAGGCCGTGCGCGCCCGCCTCGGCGGCGGCTTGCGCCTGCTCGATGCTGTGCGCGGTGTTGTTGGTGCCCGCCCCCGCGACGACGGTCGCGCGGTCGCCGACCGCCTCGACGACGGCGCGGACCAGGGCGGCCTTCTCCTCGTCGGAGGTGGTCGGGCTCTCGCCGGTGGTGCCGTTGACGACGAGGCCGTCGTTGCCGAGGTCCACGAGGTACTCGGCCAGTTCCTGGGCCCGCTTCACGTCCAGCGCCCCGGCTCGGTCGAAGGGGGTCGCCATCGCGGTGAGCACGCGGCCGAACGGACGTCCGGGCGCGGCGGCAGGTGAGGTGGACATGGCCACGACGGTACCTCGTCGGAGCGCCGAACCCGGCCTCGACCTGGTGTGCCACCGGCAACTTCGGAGAATTTCCGCCGCCGCGCCGCTCGCGGCGGAACTTCTCGCGCGGCTACTTGACCTTGGCGGTGATCTGCGCCGGGATCTGGTCGTTGTTGGCCCGCGACAGGACGCAGTAGATCTTGCGGTTCGGGCCGCTGCTGCTGTCGCTGTCCGGCTGGACCTGCCACCCCTGCTGGGTCGGCACGATCGCCCGGTACGACAGCCCGGCGCGCTGCTGCTGCGGCACCACCGAGGAGTGGAACGTCGCCGCGCAGCGGGCCTCGGCGGCCCGGCTGATGTCCTCCAGGCCGGGATACGGGGCGACGGCCGCGTCGTCGTTGCTCCAGTTCTCCAGCGGCAGCGGGTCGGCCGCGTCGTAGACCTCGAGCGTGTGGTTCTTCTTGCAGTCGACGTTGTTGTCCGAGCTGATCACCACGCCCGGCTGGACGACCGCGTTGTAGCAGATCTCGTACGAGGAGAACTTGGCTTTGAGATAGCCGTCCGGACCGTAGGTGACCGTCTCGGCCTGCTGCTCGTCCTTCTTCGGCGACCACACCGGTTTGCCGAGGAAGAACCCGCCGACCAGCGCGGCGATCACCAGCACCGCAACAGCGCCCGCCCACAGGCCGCGCCTGCTCTTGCCGTCCGGCTTCGCCGCCAGCCGGGTCGGCTGCCCGCCGACGCGGGTCTCCTGCTGCGGCATCACCGCGGTGGCCGGACGCTGCTGCGGACCGGTGGCGTGGGCGAGCTGCGCCCGCGCCTGCGCCGCGGTGAGCCGGGCTTCCGGGTTCGCCACCAGCAGGCCGAGGATGACCGCGCCGAGCGGCCCCTGCACGCGGGTCAGGTACGGCACTTCGGTCATGATCGCGTGCAACGTGGCGGCCGTGGTGGGCCGTTCGAACGCGACGATCCCCTCGACCGCGAAGTACAGCGTCGCGCCGAGCGACCACAGGTCCGATTCCGGCATCGCTTCGCGGCCCTCGACCCGCTCCGGGGCCATGAACGCGGGCGAGCCGACGATCATCCCGCTCGTGGTGAGCCGCGGGTCGTCGATGGCGTGCGCGATGCCGAAGTCGGTGAGCTTCACCCGGCCGTCCGGCGCGACCATGATGTTGGCCGGCTTGACGTCGCGGTGCACGATCCCGGCGGCGTGCGCGGCCTGCAGCGCCGACAGCACCCGCTCCCCGATCACCGCCGCCTGCTGCTCGGGCATCGGGCCGTGCGTGCGCACCAGGTCGGCGAGCGTGGGCGCCTCGACCAGTTCCATCACGATCCAGGTGGTGCCCTGGTCGGTGACCACGTCGTAGACCGTGACGACGGCCGGGTCGTTGAGCCGCCCGCCCGCGCGCACTTCGCGCAGGATCCGCTCCGAGAACACCGCGGCGCCTTCTGCTTCGGGCAGCCGCAGCTCCTTGATCGCGACCTGCCGCCCGATCACCTGGTCCTGCGCGCGCCACACGATGCCCATGCCGCCGCGGCCCAGTTCGCCGAGCAGCAGGTAGCGGCCGGCCACCACGCGGCCGGCGGGGGCCGTGCGGTTCGGGTCGTGCGGGCGGGTCTGTTCGTCGGTCACGGGGTCGGGCTCCTCGGTCGGCTTCGCGCAGATGCTAGTCCGACCGTCCGGCAGCCTTGCCGGTTCCGTCCGGTTAGGACGGCGTCAGCCGGTGAAGGTGAGCACGATCAGCACGACGTTGAGCAGGATGATCACCGCCGCGATGACGGCGGCGAGCACCGTGGTGGTCCGGCGGTTGACGTCCGTGCCCATGAGTCCGCGGTCGGCGGTGAGCCGGATCAGCGGCACGAGCGCGAACGGGATGCCGAACGACAGCACCACCTGCGAAACCACCAGCGCGGCACTCGGATCGGCGCCCAGCGCCAGCACGACGATCGCCGGAGTGAGCGTGACGAGCCGCCGCACCACGATCGGAATCCTCTTGCGCAGCAAGCCTTGCATGATCATCGCGCCCGCGTACGCGCCGACCGACGTGGACGCCAGCCCGGACGCGAGCAGCCCGATCGCGAACAGCAGCGCGACCCCCGGCCCGAGCGCGGCGGCGACCGCGCCGTGTGCGCCTTCGATGGTGTCAACGCCTTGCTGGCCTTGGAGATTCGTCGCGGCCACGAGCAGCATGCCGAGGTTCACCGCGCCGGCGAGCAGCATCGCGAACCCGACGTCGTAGCGGGTCGCCCGCAGCAGCCGCCTGCGCCGTTCGGGTTCCGGTTTGCCGTGCCGGTCGCGGACCAGTCCGGAGTGGAGGTACACCGCGTGCGGCATCACCGTCGCACCCAGCATCGCGGCCGCGATCAGCACGCTGTCGCCGCCGCTGAAACGAGGGATCAGGCCGTTCGCGATCCCGGCGGCCGACGGCGATTCGACGAACAAGCTCGCCAGGAACCCGACCGCGATCACCACCAGCAGGCCGGTCACGACGCGTTCGAACGGGCGCTGTCCGCCGCGGTCCTGCACCGCGAGGAGCACCAGCGACACGAGCCCGGTGATGAGCCCGCCCGCGACCAGCGGGAGCCCGAAGAGGAGGTTGAGCGCGATCGCGCCGCCGACGACCTCGGCCAGGTCGGTGGCGATCGCGACGATCTCCGCCTGCGCCCAGTACGCGAGCCGCGCCCGGCCGGACAGCCGGTCGCGCAGTGCCTCGGGCAGCGACTGGCCGGTGACGAGACCGAGCTTCGCCGACAGGTACTGCACCAGCACGGCCATCAGGTTCGCCGCGACAATGACCCACACCAGCAGGTAGCCGTAGCGCGCCCCGGCGCTGACGTTGGCCGCCACGTTGCCCGGGTCGACGTAGGCGATCGCGGCGACGAACGCCGGTCCGAGCAGCGCCCAGCCGGCGCGCAGCCGGGCCACGCCGCGCGGACGTGCCGCTTCCGCCACCGCCATGTGCGCCACTCCCTGGTATCGGTCGCCCCAACTCGAAGTTTAGGCATGCCGAACTTTGCGGGGCAAGGGTGTGCTGCGCCACGCCGCGCCCGCCCTCGCAGACGTCGGCATCGCGCGTCGGGCGCGGCGGGACGGTCCGTGAAGGGCTCCTTGAGGGAATCAGATTCCTTCAAGGAGCCCTTCACGGACTTTCGTCAGGCAGGCAGGAGCACTTCGTGCCCGGCGTCGCGGAACGCCGCCACGGCGCGGTCGAGGTCGTCCGAGCGCACGAGGATGTGATCGGTGTCGAAGGTGGACAGCGAGAACAGCGCGACACCCGCCGCCGCCAGCTCCGAGGCGAGCGCGGAGATGATGCCGGTGAGGGTGAATTCCAGCGGCCCGCGCACGGTGAACAGCCGCCAGCCGTCCTCGACGGTGCCGCCCTCGGGTTCACGGCCGGTCGGGCAGATCACCGACAGTTCGTCGGGCGTGCGGGTGACCGACACGAGCGCGGGCTCGCCGGGTTCGAGCAGTTCGGCGGGAACGGCGGCGTCGGCGGGCAGCCGCACGACCGAGTAGGGGCCGGGGCGGAGGTCGATCGTCAGGTGTTTCATCAGTGCGTTGTCAGCCTTCCAGCACTTTCGGGCTCGAGGCGATCTCGGTGCCGTCGGGCAGGGTCGAAATCGTGAAGTCGGCGAACACGTTGGCCGCCGCCTTGTGCAGCTGCCGCAGGCATTCGATGGCCAGCGAACGGATCTCGACGTCCGCGTGCTCGGTGGCGCGCATCGCGATGAAATGCCGCCAGGCTCGGTAGTTTCCGGTGACGACGATGCGGGTTTCGGTCGCGTTCGGCAACACGGCGCGGGCCGCCTGGCGCGCTTGCTTGCGGCGCAGGGTGGCGCTGGGCGTGTCCGCGAACTTCTCCTCCAGCCCGGCGAGCAGCTCGTCGTACGCGGCCGCGCTGGCCTGCGTGGCCTTGACGAATTTCTCGTGCAGCACCGGGTCTTCGGCGATGACGTCCGGCTCGACGAACTCGGCGTCGCGCTCGGGAACGTAGCGCCGGGAGAGCTGGGAGTAGGAGAAATGCCGGTGCCGGATCAGCTCGTGGGTGAGCGAGCGGGAGATCCCGGACAGGTAGAAGGTGACCGACCCGTGCTCCAGCACGGCGAGGTGGCCGACGTCGATGACGTGCTCGAGGTACCCGGCGTTGGTCGCGGTCGCGGGATTCGGCTTCTCCCAGGACTGGTAGCAGGCGCGGCCGGCGAACTCGGCGAGCGCTTCGCCTCCGTCGGCGTCGGTGGACCAGGGCACGTCCTCGGGCGGGAAGAACTCGGTTTTCGCGATCAGCTGCACCTTGGGCGGCACCGGTCTCGCTCCCCTCATGTCGGCTCCGCCAGCCTAACCCGGCGGCACGGGTGACATCACCGCGCCTTGACGTGACGTCATTGGTGACGCCATAGTGGTGTCATGGACTTGACGCCGTATATCGCGAACCTTCGCGAAGACCTCGCGAACACGGCCTCCGCCGGGGACGAGCAGACCCGGCGGGCGGCCGCACTGCTGTCGTCTGCTCTGGAGCCGGCGGTCCGGCTGACGCTGATGAACGCGCTGGCCGACCTGGCGGCCGAGGTGACCGCCGCGCTGCCCGGCCAGGTCGTGGACGTCCGGCTCGACGGCCGGGACGTGCGCGTGGTCGTGACCGGCGGCGAGGACCGTTCTTCGTCCGCGCCTCCCCCGCCGCCGCCACCGCCCGCCCCGCCGATCGACGGCGGCGACATCTCGCGGATCACGCTGCGGCTGGTCGAGCAGATCAAGGGCCAGGCCGAACAGGCGGCCGCCGCGCAGGGGGTTTCGCTGAACACGTTCGTGGCGCAGGCCGTGCAGGGGGCGCTCGGCCAGGCGCAGCAGCACCAGCAACGGCACCAGCGCTGGCACGACAGCAGCAGCGGCGGGGGCCGCACCGAGACCAAGCTGCACGGCTGGGTCGAAGGCTAGAAGGGGGCACCACCATGGGCGAAAACCGGGAAGACCAGGGGAAGAACACCGAAGACCGAGTTGGGGAACCTGGCTTCGGGACGGAGGAAGCGGCCAGCGCCGACGCTGCTTCGACGACATCCGCCGAATCTGCCGCTCCGGCGGGCGAAGCGGCGTCCACTCCGGCGGGCGAAGCTGCATCCGCTCCGGACAGCTCGGCGGGCGACGGCGCTTCGGAGGCCGCCAGCGAATCTGCTGCTCCGACAGGCGAAGCTGCGTCCACTTCGGACAGTTCCGCGGACGACGCTTCGGCGGGTTCCGACAGCGCGGAACCGGGTCCGTACGTGCGGCTGCAGGACTTCGAGGCGGACGGTCCGGTCGAACTGGACCTGGGCGTCACGATCGGGCGGGTCGAGGTCGTGCTCGGGCGGGAGTCCGGGGTGACGGTGCGGTTGCAGCACGACGCGGGCGATCAGCCGTCGTGGGTGAACGGGGTCAGCAGCCTGCTGTCGTGGGTCGGCGAGAAGTTCGGGGACCAGTTCGGCGGCGTGCCGGAGTTCTCGGTCGCGGACGCGGTGCGCCAGGCGCGGATCGAGAAGACCGGCAACCGGGTCGTCGTTCGGGCGGCCAAGGCGTGGCAGCTGCGGAACGTCCCGGTAGCGGTGACGGTGCACGCGCCGGCCGGGTCGCACCTCGAAGTGCGCGCGGGTTCGGCGGACGTCACGGTGACCGGCGCCGCGGGTCGCGCGGACATCCTCACCGGGTCCGGCGAAGTGTCGCTGGAACGCGCGGACGGCGCGGCCACCATCCGGACCGGAACAGGAGCCGTGAAACTCGGCCCGACCCTGGCCGGACTGCAGTTGCGCAGCGGAAGCGGCTCGGTCGAAGCGGCGTCGATCGCCGGACCGGCAACGCTCGGCACCGGCACCGGAAACGTCTGGCTGGGCGCGGTCGAGGGCGACGTCATGGCCCGCACCGGCAGCGGCGACCTCTCGGTGGCCGACGCGGCATCCGGCTCGCTCGAACTGATCACCGGCTCGGGAGAGGTGCGCGTCGGCATCCGGAGCGGAGTGCGAGCGGAAGTGGAACTGGCGTCGGCGGCCGGGCGGGTTTCGAGCGAATTGGACGTCTCGGAAACGCCGCCGGAGGGCGCGGTCGCGCTGAAAGTCCGCGCCCGCACCGGAACCGGCAACGCAGTGGTGACCCGCGCGGCGGGCTGACATCCCGTCTGCTTTGGCCTGCACACTCCACTACCCCGAGTGCGCCGAGCAGACGGATGCAAGGGGGAGGCGGCGGGCCGCACCGGAGGCATCCCGGGCGGCCCGCCGCTTCGTGCTGCGCGGGGGTTTTCCTGGCGGGGCAAAGCGTTTCTGGCGGTGATGGGCCGGATGCGGGGTGCCGCAATGGGTTCAGGACGGGTCAGGGTTGTCCTGCGCGCGCGAGGCCTGCTTCATTCAGCCGGGTCTAAGCTCGGCGGCCGTTTTGGCCTACGAGTCCTCCGCAGCCGAGCACGCTTTCTCACGCCCGGCAGCTGCCAAAACTTCCGCGCGCCACGCCATAACCACCGGGAACTTCCGCGAGCCGCCGGGAACCTCCCGCATGCCAAGCAAAGACCTCCGCGCCCGCCAACCTCACCCGCCACGGCAAAGACTTCCGCGGCCGTCGTGAGTGGCAATTCCGGTAAGCACCAACACCCACTAGCCCCCGCTTACTTCACCGCTCGTCGCAATGCCCGGGCCAGGTCACCCCGCTCCCCCACCGTCACGCCGTCCAGGCCTTGCCATTCCGCCATCGTCCGCAGTTCTCCGGCCAGTTCCGCTGCCACTCGCGGCTGGTCGGCGCCGGGTTCGGCGAACGCGCCCTGCACTCGCAGCACCCCGGCCGCCCGGTCGGATTTCAGGTCCACTCGTGCGGACAGCGCGCCGTCCAGGAGGAACGGGAACACGTAATACCCGTACTCCCGCTTCGGTTCCGGCACGTAAATCTCGATGCGGTACCGGAATCCGAACAACCGCTCCGTCCGCGCGCGTTCCCAGATCAGCGGGTCGAACGGGCACAGCAAAGCCCGCCCGGACACTGCCCGCGGCGTCCGCGCGTCGGCGTGCCGGTACGCGACCGCGCGCCAGTCGGCCACCTGGACCGGCTCCAGGACGCCTTCCTCGACCAGTTCCTGGACAGCTTGCCGAGAGACGTCCGGGCCAAGGCGGTAGTAGTCGCGCAGATCGGTTTCCGTTGCCACGCCCAGTGCCCGCGCCGAACGGTCGATCAGGCCGCGCGCGCCCTCCTCCGCGGAAACCTTGCGGGACAGGATCTCCGGCGGCACGACTCGCTCCGTCAGGTCGTACAGCCGCTCGAAGGACCGCCGCGTTCCGGTGCTCAGCTGGCCGACGCCGAACAGGTACTCGCACGCCTTCTTCACCACCGAGCGTTCCCACCACGCACCCGGCCCGCGCCGGACCGCCTCGGTCTCCAGTTCCTTCTCGATCGCTCCGGCGCCGATCGGGCCGTGTTCCTTGACGACCGCCAGCACGTCGTCGAGCAGGCCGGGCATCGTGTCGACCACCTTGGTGTAGTTCCGCCACCAGCCGTCCCGCTTCGCGCCGGACCGCAGCAGCGGCCAGTCTTCGATCGGCAGCAGGCTCGCCTCGTGCGCCCACGACTCGACCAGCAGCCGCGGCCGTCGTGCGCGGTGGCTCCACGCGGCGTCGTCGACCAGCGCCGGGTCGTACGCGCCCAGCCTCGAGAACAGCGGCATGTAGTGCGCGCGCACGGCGACGTTGACCGAGTCCAGCTGCAGCAACTGGACCCGCGACAGCACCTTGGCGAGGTGCCGCCGGGTCGGGTCGGAGGCGGGCCGCGGGTCGGCGAACCCCTGCGCGGCCAGAGCGGTGCGGCGGGCGGCGGAAAGGCTGATCGTCTGCATGATTCCGCCATGGTGCCAGCCACCCCCGACAGTTTCGGTACATTGCCCGCGTGAGTGCCGCCGAAGTCCGCCCCGCGAACCCGTCCGACGCCGCGGAGATCGCCCGCATCCAGCGGCTGACCTGGCGGGCCGCCTACGCCGGCCTGCTGGGCGACGAAGCCATCGACGAACTCGACAAGGCCGACCTCGAAGGCACCTGGGCGGAGACGATCGAGTACCCCGGCTCCCGCGTCTACCTGGCCACCGAGGGCTCCTTCACGGTCGGCTACTGCGTCGCGGGTCCGGCCCCGCAGGACGAAGCCGCCGCGGCCGACGGGTCAGCGCCCGAGGACGCTCCCGGCCTGATCGCGTCGCTGGTGGTCGAGCCGCGCTGGGGCCGTCGCGGGCACGCCGGGCGGCTGCTCGCGACCGCCGCCGCCGACCTGCGCGCGAACGGGCTCAGCCGCGGCATCACCTGGGTCGCGCAGTCCGACCACGCGACGCTCGGCTTCTACCGCCGCGCCGGCTGGTCTCCCGACGGCACCGTCCGCACCCTCGACACCGGCCGCGGCACGCTGCGCGAGGTCCGGCTCACCGGCACCCTGGAACTGGAACTCACACACTGACCGGCTCTTCGCGCTTCGCGAAGACCACCCAGCGCATCACCGAGTACATGAACACGCCCTCGCACGCCCCGGCGATCAGCCGCGACAGGTGGTATTCGACGCCCAGCGCGGCCAATCCAGCGCCCAGCCCGAGCAAAAACGCCAGGTAGTTCACGGCGATCGCCGCCACGTACAGCACCGCCTGGCGGCCCACCGGCGCGTGCGAACGGAAGTTGAGCGCTCGGTTCAGCACGAAACTCAACCCGAACGCGACCACGTATGCGACGCTGATCGACAGCCACACCGGCCACTTCAACCCGCCGTGAAACAGCGTCAGCAGCAGAAGATCGACACCGAAGGTGAAGCCGTTGATCACCGCGAAACCGAGGAAACTCGGCGCGACGATCCGCGGCAACCCGAATGGCAGTACGCGCACGACGGCGGCACACAACCCGGCGAAACGGTCGGCGATCGGCACCTCAGGCACGGGTTCGAGAGTGGCAGCAGAAGGTGTCCGAGACCGGTCGGCCAGGTGATCTTCTGGGGTTGGCTCCCCGGGAAAGAGTGGGGTTAACCCCCGTGATCTTTTCGTGATGGCTGATAGCTTGGAGTGAGCACGGACACGGAGGGGGTGGCGCGATGGGATGGGTGCTCATCACCCTCGGCGTCGCCTTCGGCTCGGCGATCGTGCCGCTGATCAACGCCGAGCTCTTCGTCATCGGCCTCTGCGCGAGCCAGCCCGGCGTGCCCTGGCTGTGGCTGGGCGGCGCGGTAGCGGTCGGGCAGATCGCCGGGAAACTGATGTACTACCTGGCCGCACGCGGCTCGATCCGGCTCCCGAAATTCCTTCACGACCGGCTGCACCGCGAACGCCCGATGACGCCGCGACGGGTCCGCTGGCAGCTGCGCACCAAGGTGATCCGCGGCAAGATCGAGGCGCTGCGCGAACGCTGCCAGCGCCATCCGCACTGGATGACCGGCACCTACGGGGTCAGCTCGCTCGTCGGGCTGCCCCCGTTCATGGCGACGAGCGTGCTCGCCGGGATGGTCCGGATGCGGCTGACGACGTTCCTCGCCGCGGGCCTCGCCGGGCGGTGGGTGCGGTTCAGCCTGCTGGCGGCTTCGCCCGCGATGTTCGCCGGCTGGCTGCAGTAAGCGACTAGACGTACGTGAGGGGAACCCTGAGGGAATCGGATTCCCTCTGAA
>NZ_SDLT01000079.1 GCF_004522235.1 Amycolatopsis nivea | reverse complement strand
CCCACCAGCCACAACCACGATGAAACAACCCCATTGGGGCGGCATCCCGAGCGGGCGCGGGGCGGGCACGGGGCGAGCGGGCGGGCCGTGAAGGGCTCCTTGAGGGAATCCAGGTCCGTGAAGGGGTCCCTCACGGACCGTCGGCTGGTCGTGAGGGGAACCCTCACGGAATCAGAGTTCCTCAGGGTGGCCCTCACGTCACCAAAAAAGCCGTGAAGGGCTCCTTCAGGGAATCTAAGTCCCTCAAGGAGCCCTTCACGGCCAAACGGTGCTCAGTAAGTCGGCAGGCTCGGGTCGATCTGCCGGGCCCAGGCCAGGACTCCGCCGCCTAGGTGGGTGGCGTCCTTGAAGCCTGCTGCGTGCAGCGCGGCCAGTGCCTCGGCCGAGCGGGCGCCGGACTTGCAGTGCAGGACGATGGGCTTGTCCTGCGGCAACTCTGCCAATGCCTCGCCGGACAGGATGCGGTCCTTCGGGATCAGCGTGGCGCCCTTGATGTTGACGATCTCGTACTCGTGCGGTTCGCGGACGTCGATCAGGGCGAAGTCCTCGCCCGCGTCGAACTTGGCCTTCAGTTCCGCGGGGGTCAGCGTGCTGCCCGAGGCGGCCGAGGCGGCTTCGTCCGACACGACGCCGCAGAAGGCTTCGTAGTCGATCAGTTCGGTGATCTTCGGGGTCTCCGGGTCCTTGCGGATCTTGACCTCGCGGTACTTCATCTCCAGCGCGTCATAGGAGATCAACCGCCCGAGGAGCGGCTCTCCGATGCCGGTGATGAGCTTGATCGCCTCGGTCACCATGATCGAGCCGATCGACGCGCACAGCACGCCCAGTACTCCGCCTTCGGAGCAGGACGGGACCATGCCGGGGGGCGGCGGCTCGGGGTAGAGGTCCCGGTAGTTGAGGCCCTTGCCGTTCGGGGCGTCCTCCCAGAAGACGCTCACCTGGCCTTCGAACCGGAAGATCGAACCCCACACATACGGCTTGCCCGCCAGCACTGCCGCGTCGTTGACCAGGTAGCGCGTGGCGAAGTTGTCCGTGCCGTCGAGGATCAGGTCGTACTGGCTGAAGATCTCCAGCGCGTTCGCCGATTCCAGGCGCTCGGTGTGCAGGTGCACCTTCACCAGCGGGTTGATCTCGGCGATCGATTCCTGCGCCGACGCGGCCTTGAGCTTGCCGAGGTCGGACTGGCCGTGGATCACCTGGCGCTGCAGGTTGGATTCGTCGACGACGTCGAAGTCGATGATGCCGAGCGTGCCCACGCCGGCCGCCGCCAGGTACAGCAGCGCCGGGCTTCCGAGGCCGCCCGCACCGATGACCAGGACCTTCGCGTTCTTCAACCGCTTCTGCCCGACCACCCCGACGTCCGGGATGATCAGGTGACGGCTGTACCGGGCCACCTCTTCCTTGGTGAGCTCGGCTGCCGGCTCGACGAGCGGCGGCAGTGCCGTGTCTGACATCGGGTCCTCCATACTCGCGCGGGTCGCGTAGTCGATCCCAGTATGTTCAACGCCCGCCCGCAAGGGAGACTTCCCTGCTCTCAGATCGTGGGACGTTGTTACTGGCCCGGCGGGGTCGGGTTCGGCCACGCGTTCGGCTTGCACACGCGATGGTCCGCCGCGACCTTGCCCTTGTCGCCGCCGGGGATGTTGTTGAGCATCGCGACGTAGTCGTCGGCGACGCCGAACGACTGCTGCATCATCACCGGAGCCGGCTGGTCGTTTCCGGGACAGCCCACGTGATTGTTGCCCAGCGCGTGCCCGACCTCGTGGTTGATGGCGTACTGCCGGTACCCGGTCATGTCGGACATGTAGACCTTCGCGCCGCGCACCCAGCGGGACAGGTTGATCAGCACCCGGCCCATGCTGCGCCGGTAGCACGAGGCCTCGAATTTGATCTGGAACCCGCACGCGTCCGGCCGGTGCGTGGTGTCCGGCGTGGTGAGGCTCACCCGGAAATCCGGGTCCGGATAGCTCGCGTCGACCCGCTTCAACCGGATCTCGCCGTTCCAGGTCCAGCTGCGCGGATCGGACAAAATGCCCTGCACCGCGGTGCCGAAGCTGTCGTCGCCCGCGTAGCTCGACGGATCGATGCCGTCCTCGACCTCGACGGTGTAGGTGTAGAGCTTCCCGCCCTTGCCCACGACGTCGCTGGACCCCGGCACGACGTGCCAGGTGCCCTTGCCCGTCTGCGTGAAGGGGCCGCCGGCGGGCAGGTCCGCGGTGGGCACGTTGAGGTTCACCGGCTGCGCGGGGTTCTCCGGGATGCCGCCGCCACCGTCGATCGCGCCCGAGGACGTGTCGCCGGACGCGACCTCGCCGCTGCTGCCGGCGACCCCGGCGTCGGACGGGCCGGAGGCGGTGTTGACCGCGACCAGCACGGTGATCACGGCCAGGATCGGCAGCGCGTACACGCGCCAGCCGTAGGTCTTCACGAATCGCGCGAACGGCGACTGCTTCTTCTTCGGTGCCGGGCGCTTCTCGGAGCCGCCGTCCTTGGGTTTCCAGGACGCGGCGAGCGGCTCGGCGCTGGTGCGGCGTCCGCCCGGCCGGTACCGGTCGTCGGCTACGCGCTGGGCGGGCTTGCGCGCGGGCCGGTACTGGCCGACGCGCGGAGAGTCGGCCTCCGCATCGCCGGAGCCCGCCGACCCCGAGGACGCTGAACGCCGGGCCGACCCGGCGGTCGGGCCCCGCCGGTCCTTCGCTCGCGCGTCCTGCTTCAGCCGGTCCACCGACCCAGGGTGCCACACGACGGCGACGTTCCCGGCAGCGACTGGCGGGCTCCCCGGCGATCCGCGGTCCCCCGTCCGGGCTACCAGGAGCCCTTGTCCGCGCCCTCCCACAGACCCAGCACGGCCTTGGCCACCACCTGCGGACGTTCCATCTGCGCAACGTGTCCGGTGCGCGGGAGGACCAGCATCCGGGCGTGCGGAATCGTCTGCGCGGTCCGCAGCGCGCGCTTGACCGAGATCACCCGGTCGTGGAGACCCCAGACGACCAGCGTCGGGGCCTTGACCTGTTTGGCGACCGACCACAGCGACGCGGCGCCGAGCGCGGTCCAGCGCCGGAAGATGCCGAACGTGCTGCGCTCCATCGCGGCCAGCGCCCACGGGAACCCGGCGCGCGCGGCGTGCTCCTCGACCAGTTCGTCCAGCCGGGCGTCCGGGAAGCGGGACGGATCGTGGAAGCACAGCTTGATGACCTGCGCGGCGCGTTCGCGGGCGGTCATCCCGGCCATCCGGCGGCGCACCCGCGCCCCGACCACCGGGAGGTAGGCCAGCGCCATCAGCGGATCGGACAGCCTGCGCGGGTCCGGGCGGCGGTCCGGCATCGCCGGGGAAATCAGGGTGAGAGTTCTCACCAGCTCCGGCCGCCGCGCCGCGACCAGCAGCGAGATCGCGCCGCCCATCGAGTTGCCGAGCAGGTGCACCGGCTCGCCGAGCCGTTCCAGCCTGCTCGCGATGACGTCGGCGTGGTCGTCGAGGCTGTAGGCGAATCCTTCCGCAGGCTCCGAATAGCCGAATCCGGGCAGGTCAACGGCCTGTCCGGCGGCAGTCGGGGCGAGCAGCGCGGCGAGGTCGGTCCAGTTCGTGGACGACCCGCCGAGCCCGTGCACGTACACCGCGGGCGTGCCGTCCGGACCGGGCGTGTGCCGGATGTGGAGGCCGTCCTCGACCGTTCCCGGCCAGGCAGGCAGCGCCCCGTCGAGCGGCGGAAGGGGCGTAGTCGACAATGGCACCTGGGTCACCGGCGGGCGGACCGCCGCCGCGGCGGCGGGGCGGGAGGTCGTGGTGGTCACCGGTCCAGGATGCCTGACCCTTGGCATTTCGGGCGTACCCACGGGTAATGTCAGATTCACTTCACGCGGTGGTGAACCCGCCCGGCGAAGGCTGCGGACGGAGGAAGAATGACGGAGATGGCGCGACTGCAACGAGGCGTCCGGTTGCCCCGGACGGAGCGCCGGGCCCAGTTGCTGACGGCCGCGCAGCGCGTCTTCGCCGAGCACGGCTACCACGCGGCGGCGATGGACGAGATCGCCGAGGAGGCCGGGGTCAGCAAACCGGTCCTCTACCAGCACTTCCCCGGCAAGCTCGACCTGTACATCGCGCTGCTGGAAAGCCACGTCGACGACCTCGTCGGCCGCGTGCAGGGCGCGCTGAACTCCACCACGGACAACCGCCAGCGCGTCCCGGCCACGGTCGGGGCGTTCTTCGACTTCGTGAACAACGACGCCGGCGCGTTCCGCATGGTCTTCGAATCCGACCTCCGCGGCGAGCCCGCCGTGCAGGAGGCGGTGGACCGCGCGACCTCGGCGAGCGTCGAGGCCATCACCGAGACGATCACCTCCGACGCCGGGCTGGACGAGGAGAAGGCCCGTCTGCTGGCGGTCGGCCTGGTCGGGATGAGCCAGGTCAGCGCGCGCTACTGGCTGCAGCACAACCAGTCGATGAGCCGCGAGGACGCGGTGGCGCTCACCGCGAACCTCGCGTGGCGCGGCATCGGCGGCGGTTTCCCGCTCAAGGACAACTGACGCCCGTGCGCGTGGTCGCGGTGCCGGGCACGTTGTGCAGCCCGCTGATCTACGCACCGCTGGCGGCCGCGCTGCCCGGCGGACTGGACGCGGTCGACTGGATGACCGCACCGGGTCCGTGGCGGATCGAGGACATCGCGGCGCGCGTCGCCGACCGCATCGAACAGCACGGCGGCCCGGTCACCGTGATCGGGCACTCCACGGGCGGCTGCGTCGCGGCGACGGTCGCGGCCACCCGGCCGGGCCTGGTTTCCGCGCTGCTGCTCGCGAACACCGGCGCGCACATGCGCGGTCACGGCGACGTCGACCGGATCCTCGCCACGATCGCCACCGAATGGGGTCCCGACCTGCACGCAGCCGTCCTCGACCGGTCCTTCGCCGCGCCGTTGCCGCCGGATCTGCGGGCTCAACTGCTCGACTACGCCGCCCGCGTCCCGGCCGAAGCCGCGCTGGAAGTCCTGACGAGCCAACGGGATCTGGACCTCACGCCGCGGCTCGCGGCGATCCGCTGCCCGGTCGCGGTGCTGCACGGAATCCGCGACCGCGCCCGCACGCTCGCGGACGCCCAGCACCTCGTCGACCACCTGCCGGACAGCGAACTCGTCACCGTCGAGACCGGGCACTCGCCGATCTGGGAGGACGTCCCGGCCACCGTCGCCGCGCTCGAACGGCTCCGCTAGTTCATTCGCGCGGTTTTCGCTGGCGGGGCACCGATCTCGCCGCTCCGGGCAGTTCGACCAGCAGCTGTTCGAGATGGTCCGGCAGCGCGCCGTGCGGATCGGTCAGCCAGGCGTCGGCTTTGCTTCGCCGCGACGGTTGTTCGCTGTCTGACAACAAGGCGACGTAACAGCCGTAGTCGATGGCGAACCCGTCGTAGAGCGTTCCCGGCCGCTTGCGGTTGACGATCCCGCGCCGCACCAGGTGAACGAGCCGGGCGTCGTGCAGATCGCGCATGGTCTCGTCGTGTGCGCCGCTGGCGTGCTCGAGCAGGAAAGTACGCGAGCGGCGCCGGCCGACCACCTCGTCCACCAGCCAGCGAAGCGTCGTCAAGGCCGGTTCGTTCCCGGCGATGGCGGCGTACTTGTCGCGCAGGTACCAATCTTGCGCGGCCTGCCGGACGTGCCGGATCCCGATCGTCGCGGTATTCGCGTGCTGCGCGGCCAACGCGGCGATGTTGATCGCGTCGCGGGGCACGCCCTCGGCCGCGCGCACGAGTTCGGGAAACGCGGTGCGGCTGAACGCCGTGGCCACGAATTCCGCCGGGTCGTCGGTCATCGGCATCCGCGGTCGTACGTGATTGAGGAAGAGTTCGGCGAAAAACTGTCTCGACTGGGTCCGGCCGTGATCGAACAGGAGCACGTCGTCGAAGCTGACCGCGGAGGCCGCGTCCGCGCCGACCTCGATGCCGACGTAATCGCCGTCGCGGCCCGGTTCGCGGAACCGGGACCGGCGTTCGATCGCCGCGATCTTGACCGTCGTCCCGCGCGTCGGCAGCACGCTGCGGCGCAGCAGATCCGCCAGCAACGGTTGCAGCTCAAGGGGAATCGAGCTCCACTCGTCCAGCAGCAGCCACAGCCGGGCCGGCGCCAACGCGGCCGTGACCCGGGCCAGCGCCCGGCTGAGCGGCCCGAAAATGACCTGGTGATGCTCGGTTCCGGTGCGCCGCAAGCGATCCGAAGCCGTCACCGATTGCCGGCTGCTGCCCGACATCGTCACCCGGCCGCGCGGACCGCCCGGTCCCCAGGACGCCGAAGCCCCGGCACTGGTCGCCTGCTCGGCTGAACCGCCGACGGTCGTCTCCCGCTCGACATTGCCGACGACCTCGACCGTCGTCGCCGCCTCGGTCAGCTCGTCGAGGCCCTGCAGCAAGCCTCCTTGATCGGACACCTGCGTCTCGATCGCCGTGGTCAGCAGCTGTTCGTGCACCGCTTCCAGCGTGTCGACCAGCAACTGCGTGCCCCGAAGCGACACCGGCAGCTGCTGATTCGCATACAGCCCGCTGGTGGACCCGATCATGCGGAGATCCAGGTACACCGCGACATCGTGCGTTTCCTCGACCAGATCGGCCAGATACAGCAAGGCGTGCGTTTTCCCGGTGCCGCGGCGGCCGTAGAAGATCTGGTGGTCAGCCGAATGCAGCATCGCCGAAAACGACCCGGCCACCACGAAGGTCTTGGCCAGCGTGTGCCGGTCCACGCTCTCCGCCCGCCGGGAAATCGCCATCAGGCTGCGGTTGACGTGCGCGCTCAGCGGCTGCCCCATGCACCCGTCCTGTCTGTCGGCGACATCCCAGCCACCCAGCGTGACAGCGCCGGGCGGCCGGGACCAGCCGACAGACAGGTACGAGCGCGAACGCGAAGGGTCACGAAACCCGCAGCAGCGCCCCGATGCGTTTCGCGACCTCGCCCGCGCGCTCCTGCGGCAACATGTGCCCGGCGCCGGGAAAACGGACAAACTCCGCGTCCGGCAGCTCGTCCGCGATCACTTTCGCGTGCGGCAGCGGGCAAAGCCGGTCCTTCTCTCCTGCCAGCACCACGGACGGCGTACCGCGCAAGGTCGCCAGCGCGACGCGGCGGTCGTGCGTCGAAATCGCGTCCTGGAACGCGCCGAGGCTCGCCGGATGCGCGCACAACAGCTGATCCGCCACCAGCCGCAGGTCCGCGCGGCGCGGATGCTCCCCGAACACGAGGAACCGCGCGCCCGAACGCACCATCGCCGGGCTCAACGGCAGCCGCTCGCCCTTGCGGTGCGACAACGCTTTCGCCAGCCTGCGCTCGAACCGCGCGGAGAACTGGCCCGCCATTCCGGGCAGCCCCAACGTGATCCGGTCCATCTGCCCCGAGGACGTCGCCACGAACGCCGCGCCGACCACCCGGTCCCGGACCAGTTCCGGATGCCGTTCGGCCAGCGCCATCATGGTCATGCCGCCCATCGAATGCCCGGCGAGCACCAGCGGACCCGACGGCACGCGCGCGGCGATCAGTTCGGCCAGATCGTCGGCCAGCCGCGGAATCGTGCCGGTTTCCTTGGTCGCGGGCGCGGAACCGCCGTGTCCGCGCAGGTCGTAGCGCAGCGTCCGGACGCCGGGGCCGAGGTGGTCCATGACGCCGTCCCACGTGCGGTGGTCCTGCGTCCAGCCGTGCACCAGCACGAGCGTCACCGCGGCGTCGGCCGGGCCGCTCAGTTCGACGTGCAGCGCACAGCCGTCACTGGTCACGAACCGGTGCTCACGAGCCGGATTGCGCAGCCGCTCTACGGTAGTCACTTGCCCTCCGGAAGCAGGAAAGACTTGCGCCAGAACGGTTTCCCTGGCAACCCGACCAGACCGGACTCCTGCAGGAACGGCATGATCTTCTCCCCCGCCCACGCGATCGTCGCGCGCCAATGCGGGTTGTTCAGCGCCGTCTCGACGCCCTCGCGCGGCCGGATCCCGACCGCCTTGTAGACGTTCGGGTTGATGAACGCCCTCGTCACGAAGTACGAGATCAGCGCGATGCTGAACTGCTGGTAGGCGACCTCCGCGCGGCCGAGTTTCGCCATCCCGCGGGTGACTTCCTCGCGGGCGAAGGTGACGTGCCGCGCCTCCTCCAGCACGTGGATCCGGTTGACCATCCGGACCAACGGCTGGATCTGGTCGTCGTTCATCTGCTCGCGCTGCAGCCGGTCGAGCACCTCCTCGGCGACCAGGATCGCGCCGTAGCGCGCCGGGCCGTAGGAGATGGTCGGCATCAGCTTCGCGAACTGCCGCAGCACCGGCACCGGACCGTAGGTCGGGCAGCCGATCCGCGCGGACATCCGGGCGAACATCGTGGAGTGCCTGCACTCGTCGGCGATCTCGGTGAGCGCGAACTGCGCGTGCGCCGTCGTCGGATCCTGCGCGTAGACCTCCTTGAGCAGCATCTGCATCAGGAGGATCTCGAACCACAGCCCGGTGGTCGCGATGCTGGCCATCTCGTGCTTGCCCAGCTCGATCCGCTGTTCCGGGCTCAGCCGGTCCCACAGCGGGGTGCCGTAGAGCGACGAGCGCTCCGGCAGGATGTACCGCTTGCCCTCGACCAGCGGCGCGTCCCAGTCGATGTCGACGTCCGGGTCGTAGAACTTGTTCGCCGCCGACTTCAGCAACCGCTGTGCCGTCGCCTCCCGGTCGGTCACCTTGAGCGTCCGCGTCATCATCAGCCCCTTCCAGCGCCTGACTCGCCGTTGAATCGAGAAGCCGCGTCCCGCCTGTTGCCCCGGGCTCTGTGCTCCAGAACATGTAACCCGTGGTAACAGTTACCTCTGGTAGCATGACCGCCGTGATCGAACGTGTCAAGCGCTCCAGCAAGCAGTCCGGCAAGCAGGCGGCCGACACCGAAACGAGCACCGGGGACGCGCGCCGCGATCGCTGGCGCAAGCACCGCATCGCCCGTCGCGCGGAGTTCGTCGAAGCGGCCCTGCGCGCGCTCGACGCGCACGGTCCAGACCTCGGCATGGAGGACGTCGCCGCGGAAGCGGGCGTCACGAAACCCGTGCTGTACCGGCATTTCGAGGACAAGGCCGACCTGTACGTCGCACTCGGCCAGCGCGGCACGGAGATCCTTTTCGAACGGCTGATCCCGGCGATCAACGCGGAACTCGCGCCGGTGCCGCGGATCCGGATGGCGCTCGACGCGTTCTTCGGCGTCATCGAAGAGCACCCGAACCTGTACCGCTTGCTGGCACACGGCGGACTGCCGGGCAAAACCACCGATTCGGACGTCGTCGCGGAGGACAAGGAGGTCATCGCGACCGCGCTGACCGCCCTGCTCGGCGACTACATGCGGATGTTCAACATGGACTCCGGCGCGGCCGAACCGTGGGCGCACGGGATCGTCGGCATGGTCCAGAGCACCGGCGAATGGTGGCTGGACCGGCGTTCGATGGGCCGCGATTCGGTGGTCGAGTACCTCACCCAGATCATCTGGGCGGCGATCGACGGGCTCACCCGCCAGCAAGGCGTGGTGATCGACCCGAACCTGCCGCTCGAGGAGAACAAGGTCGTCCAGCTCGGACGCACCGAGAACGACACCGCCGCCGGCGACGAGGCCGGCTGACGAGAGGACCCCGGATGAGCGACGAAGACGGCTACACGGGCTCGGCGACGCTGGTCGTCGACGGCACGGAGATCGCCGCGGACCTCGATCTGCGCGGCTATTTCCAGCCGATCGACGGGTACTACCACTGGTACGGCCGCGTCGCCGCGAACCCGAAGCTGGCCGAGGCGGTCGGCGGGCGCAAGAAGGCGTGCGAGGTGCGGGTCGGCGAGCACACCGCCGAGGGCGAGCTGTCCGATCCGGACCCGTGGGGCCGCTACCGGCTCACCGGCACGTCCACGCCCCCGTTCTCGGTCCCGAAAACGCTGGCCGAGGTCGAAGAAGCAACAGCCTGACCACGAAAAAGGCCGCTCCGGAAGCTGTGCTCCGGAGCGGCCTTTCGCGTGTACGGCTGAATCAGTCGCCGACGCCGAACCCGACCTTGCGGACGTCGGACGGGGCGATCTCGACGTACGCGATGCGGTCGGACGGGACCAGGTACTTGCGGCCCTTCTCGTCGTTGAGGCGGAAGAGCCCGTCACCGGCCGTCAGCGCCTCGGCGACCAGCTTCTCCACCTCTTCGGGAGTCTGGCCACTGGACACCACCAGCTCGCGCGGCGTGTCCTTGATGCCGATCTTGACCTCCACGTGGGACCTCCGCTGGAAACTCGTTGTGACTACGCCCGGCAAGGCTAACCGAAGCGGGCCGCCGCGGTGGCGCGCGACCAGCAGGTGATTCGCGACCACTCGCTCAGCCCAGCCCCAGCGCCTGCATGCGCTTGGTGTGCCCTTGCTGCAACCGGCGGAACAGCGCGCCGATTCCCGCGAGATCGCCGGACCCGGCGACGATCAGTTCGGCCAGGCCATCGCGCTCGGCCACCACGTACTGGGCCTGGGTGAGCGCCTCGCCGAGCAGCCGGCGGCCCCACAGCGCGAGCTTGTCGCGGGCCTTCGGATCGGCCTTGATCCCGGCGGCGACTTCGCGTTCGGCGAACGCGGAGTGCCCGGTGTCGGCGAGCACGGTCAGCACCAGGTCCTTGGTCTCCGGATCGAGCCAGTTCGCGATCTCGCGGTAGAGATCGGCCGCGAGCCCGTCCCCGACATACGCCTTGACCAGCGACTCCAGCCACGACTTCGGCCGGGTGGAGCCGTGCCAGGCGTCCACTTGCGACACGAACGGGGCCATCGCGTCCTCGACCGCGACGCCGTTCGCCGCGAGATGCTTCGTCAGCAGGTCGAGGTGCCCGATCTCGGCGGCCGCCATCGAGGCGAGCGCGGCGCGGCCGGCCAGCGTCGGCGCGCTGCGGGCGTCCTCGGCCATCCGGTCGAACGCGGACAGTTCGAGGTAGGCGATCACGCCGAGCAGGTCGACGACGCCTTCGCTGATCGCGGGCGGGGAAGTTGCGGGCGCGGCTTCGGCGGGGTCGGTCACGGCGACGAGGGTATCGCCGAACCGCAGGCCCGCGCCGCGAAGAGACCGATCCCACGCCGCGCCGCCCGCTCCCGGTATTCCCCGGAAAACACCTGACCAGGTACAGTGGGGTCGGATAAACAGAGCTTCGCCGCGCCGGACCGCCCTTTTTCGAGGGCCCCGACAGCGGCGGGAACCAGGCGAACGGCCGGTGCCACCAGGGCGGCCGGGGTTCGCCGCAAGTGTGCGTGCACGCCTCCTAGCGGCATTCCCGGGAGGGCGGCTCCGGCGCCACAGGCCTCCGCAGACGAGGCCGCGGCGTGAGTCAGGCCCCCGGTCGAGTGTCGAGTGACAACCGGCCTGTGCGCGCTGGTCACGAGAGAGGCGATCACCCTGACCGCAGAACAGTCCACAACCGAACAGACCGAAACCGCGCAGGCCACCGCCGCTGTCGCTCTCGAGCACAGCGAAAACGGACCGGCCGCGCTGGACACGTCGCACCCGCTGCAGGCCGGTGCACCGGTGACCGAAGAGGCGCCGACGTTCGAGTCCTTCGGTGTGAAGCCGGAAATCGTCAAAGCGCTCGCGGAAGCGGGCATCGTGCACACGTTCGCCATCCAGGCGCTCACCCTGCCGCTCGCCATGGCCGGCGACGACCTCATCGGCCAGGCCCGCACCGGCATGGGCAAGACGCTGGGCTTCGGCGTCCCGCTGCTGCACCGCGTGCAGGTGCCCGGCGACGGCACCCCGCAGGTGCTGGTCGTGGTGCCGACGCGCGAGCTGTGCATCCAGGTCGCGAACGACCTGAAGGGCGCCGGGAAGCACCTCGGCATCCGCACGCTGGCGATCTACGGCGGGCGGCCGTACGAGCCGCAGATCGAGGCGCTGCGCAAGGGCGTCGACGTCGTCATCGGCACGCCGGGACGGCTTCTCGACCTCGCCGAGCAGCAGCACCTGGTGCTGGGCAAGATCCGCGGGCTCGTCCTGGACGAGGCCGACGAGATGCTGGACCTCGGCTTCCTGCCGGACATCGAGCGGATCCTCCGGATGGTGCCGGACGAGCGGCAGACGATGCTGTTCTCCGCCACGATGCCGGGCCCGATCATCACGCTCGCGCGCACGTTCCTGAACCAGCCCACGCACATCCGGGCCGAGGAGAACGACGCCGGCGCGATCCACGAGCGCACCTCGCAGTTCGTCTACCGGGCGCACTCGATGGACAAGACGGAGCTGATCGCGCGGGCGCTGCAGGCCGAGGGCCGCGGGCTCACGATGATCTTCAGCCGCACCAAGCGCACCGCGCAGAAGATCGCCGACGACCTGGTGGAACGCGGTTTCGCCGCGGCCGCGGTGCACGGCGACCTCGGCCAGGGCGCCCGCGAGCAGGCACTGCGCGCGTTCCGCTCGGGCAAGGTCGACGTCCTGGTCGCCACGGACGTCGCGGCGCGCGGCATCGACATCGACGACGTCACGCACGTGATCAACTACCAGTGCCCGGAGGACGAGAAGACCTACGTGCACCGCATCGGCCGCACCGGCCGCGCGGGCCGCACCGGTGTCGCGGTCACGCTCGTCGACTGGGACGAGGAACCGCGCTGGAAGCTGATCTCGGACACGCTGAACCTCGACCTGGCAGAGCCGGTGGAGACGTACTCGTCGTCGCCGCACCTGTACAGCGACCTGGGCATTCCGGAGGGTACGAAGGGCCGCCTGCCGCTGTCGAAGCGCACGCGGGCCGGCCTGTCCGCCGAGAAGGAAGAAGACCTGGGCGGCAAACGCCGAGGCCGTCGCGGTGCTAGCGGTCCTTCCTCGCCCGCTGCGGAAGAGGAAGCCCCGCGCAAGCGCAACCGCACCCCGCGCAAACGAACCCGCGGCGGCGCCCGCTCCGCCGCGGCCATCGAAGCCGCCGACGCCGCGTCGACTGCCTCGGACCAGCAGGAAGACCGCCCCCGGACCCGCCGCCGCACCCGCTCGGGAGCAGACGCGACCGGCCCGGCGACCTCCGCCGGCAACGCCACCCCCGCGACGACGTCCGACTCCGGAGAAACCGGAGACCGCCCGGCACGCCGCCGCCGTCGCCGTCGTCCGTCCGCATCTGATACACCTGCGTCGGCAGACTGAGCGACACACCGGGAGTCAGTTACGTGAACGACCACGGGAACGGCACCGACGAAACGCCCCCCGAACCCGGATCGAACGTAGCGGGCACTCCCGCGAATCCCGACGAACGCCCCCGGCCGGATAATCCGGCCGGGGAGCACGTCTCGGACGAGGCCCCTGCTGGGGTGGGCGAGGTGCCTTCCGCTGAGCGGGGCGTTTCGTTGTCTGGGGATTCCGCTGTTGTGGGCTCTGGTTCTGGTGGGGACGCTTCGGGGTCGCAGGCCGGGGGCTCGGCCGCTTCCGCTGCCGACGGTGCTTCCGCTGCGGCAGAGGAGCCGTTTGCGGGCTCTACCGGGGCGGTTTCCGGTGCTGCTGGAAGCGCTTCCCCGGCACCGGCCGTTCCTGGCTCGCAGCCCGGAGACTCCGCCGCTCACGCCGCCGACGCAGCTGCCACCGAACCCCACCGGCCTTCCAGCACCGCCGGAAACACTCCCGCGGCACCGACCGCTCCCGGCACACAGCCCGGAAACTCCGCCGCACACGCCGCCAACGAAGCTCCCGCCGAACCCCAACGGCCCTCCAGCACCGCCGGAAACACTCCCGCAGCACCGGCCGCTCCCGGCACACAGCCCGGAGACANCAGCACCGCCGGAAACACTCCCGCAGCACCGGCCGCTCCCGGCACACAGCCCGGAGACACCGCCGCACACGCCGCCAACGAAGCTCCCGCCGAACCCCAACGGCCCTCCAGCACCGCCGGAAACACTCCCGCGGCATCAGCCGCTCCTGGTTCGCAGGCCGGAGACTCCTCCGAGGAAGCTCCCGCTGAACCCCGCAGGTCCTCTGCAGTCTCCAGCGCTGCTGGAAACACTCCCGCAGCATCAGCCGCTCCTGGCTCGCAGCCCGGAGACTCCGCCGCGCACACCGCCGACGAAGCTCCCGCCGAGCCCGACCGGCTCTCTGCAGCCTCCCGCGCTGCCGGAGACACTCCCGCCGCGCCAGGCCCACAAACCGGCCAGCCGATCGAGCCTGCGCACGAAAAAGCTTCCCCCGCAGGTGCCCACGCCGCGAGTCCCCCGGTCACTCCCGAGGAGCAAACCGGCCCGATCGCGCGCGTCACCGACGAACCCGCCGGGGTCAGCAGCACCTCCGCCGAGTCCTACGGTTCCGAAAACCTTCTCCCCCGCCCGCCCGCCGCCGCGGATTCCGTTGCGCCGCCGGGGAAAGCCCGTCGCTCGCCGTGGAACCGGGGGCGGGACCGGGTGATCGCGGGGGCGATCGTGGTCGTGGTCGCGGTGGTCACCGCGATCGTCGCGATGAACAGCGACAATCTGCACACCAGCCGCGCGCTCGCGGATCCGCCGCATGCCCTCCCCACGCCGCCGACCTCCGTTCCTGGGTCGATGACACAGCTGTGGCAGGCCCCGAGTTCCGCGACGCCGATCCCGATCGGACAGTCCGACTCCGTCGTGACCGCGGACGGCAGCGAGGTCGCCGGCCGCGATCCGCTCACCGGGCAGATCCGCTGGCACTACACCCGCGAAAACCTGCAACTGTGCACTGTGGACACCGCATGGGGCCGGGTGAACGCGGTGTACCACAAGTCCATGGGCTGCAGCGAGGTCACGCAGCTCGACCCTGCCACCGGCCGCATCACCGCTCAGCGCAACGGCGACGCCGAACTGGGCACCCGCCTGATCAACGACGGCAGCCACGTCACGACGACCGGCAAACATCTCCTCGACACGTGGCGCGACGATCTCGTGAAGAGCATGGAGTACGGCAAAGTCCCCTTCCTGCAAAACGCGAACAAACAACCCCGCCCCAACTGCACTTACGGCACGGTAGCAGCGGGCGCCGACAAAATCGGCGTGATCGAACGCTGCCCCGGCGATCGCACGGACCGCCTGACCGTCTACAAGGCGACCGCCGAGCACGAGGACGAACCGAAGGTCACCTACACCGCCCTGCTGGCCGGCAAGCGGGCCCGGGTCATCGCGATGTCGGGCGACCTCACCGGCGTGCTGCTGCCCGACCAGAAGCTGTACGTCGTGTACGGCGCGGACGGTTCGCAAAAAGCCGCCTACCCCATGGATCTCCCCGCCGCGGACACCGCGAACGACCCGGTCGGCGGCACCGAGGCGACGACCCGCACCGCTGCGGGGATCTACTGGTACACCGGCTCCAAAACCGTTGCCCTGTCCCGAGACGACCTGTCCCCGCGCTGGACCCTGGACGGCACGCTCGGCCCGGGAATCACCTTCGCGACCCAGTTGGTCGTGCCCATCCGCGGCGGCCTGGCCGTGCTGAACGAAATGAACGGCGCAACGCTGCGCACAGTCGGCATCGACCGCGGTGCCTACACGGGCCCAGTCCGCCTCACCGCACTAGGCCCGGTACTGCTCGAACAACGCGGCCCAACCCTCGCCGCCCTGCGCTGACCTCCCTCAGAACCACCACAACAGACTGAACGCAACTCCCGCGACGACCAGCACCCCGGCACCCGCCCCGACCGCCACTTTCCCGACGCGACGGTCGGCAACCCGTTGCAGCACAAGCGCAATCACCGCGGCGACGGGATGCCCGACCAGCTTGAGCGGACCTGGCCCGGGTGCTCCGTTGACGAGGCACAACACGCCGACCACGAGCACCCCGAGGGCCAGGACCGCCAGCCCCGCGGCGACCGACCCGGTGAACCCGCGCCACCACCGCCCACGCGGCTTCCGCTTGACGGACGACTCATGGCGCTCGGGTGCCGCCTTGGTTGGCGCTTCGTCTTCTCCGGTCGCGTCGTCGCGCGCGGGTGATTCATGGATAACCGCATCCTCGCCAGGCACAAGACCATCGGCGGCGGTCGAGTCATGGATAACCTCGAACCTGGCGCTGTCCTCCGCCGCTGAACTCCGCGATGGCATCGCAGCGCGCTTCACCTCAGAACCAGCCAGAGCAGCACCCTCCGCCGCTGAACTCCGCGACGCCATCGCAGTCCGCTTCACCTCAGAACCAGCCAGAGCAGCACCCTCCGCCACTGAACTCCGCGACGCCATCGCAGTCCGCTTCACCTCAGAACCAGTCAGAGCAGCACCCTCCGCCACTGAACTCCGCGACGCCATCGCAGTCCGCTTCACCTCAGAACCAGTCAGAGCAGCACCCTCCGCCACTGAACTCCGCGACGCCATCGCAGTCCGCTTCACCTCAGAACCAGTCAGAGCAGCACCCTCCGCCACTGAACTCCGCGACGCCATCGCAGTCCGCTTCACCTCAGAACCAGTCAGAGCAGCACCCTCCGCCACTGAACTCCGCGACGCCATCGCAGTCCGCTTCACCTCAGAACCAGTCAGAGCAGCACCCTCCGCCACTGAACTCCGCGACGCCATCGCAGTCCGCTTCACCTCAGAACCAGTCAGAGCAGCACCCTCCGCCGCTGAACTCCGCGACGCCATCGCAGTCCGCTTCGCCTCAGAACCAGTCAGAGCAGCATCCTCCGCCGCAACACCGCTGCCCCATGCCGCGCTATCGCTTCCACCATGCGACATCGCGGCACCGCGCGTGTCCGCACGGCCGTTCCCCGCCGTGCTGACCGCATGCGAGCTGGCGTCCTTGACACGACGACCGTCACGAACCCCGCCAGATCCCGCGGCAAGATTCGTCGACACAGCAGCAGAATCCTTCCTTGCTACGCCGTGAACCGACCCATCACCCGCGACTCCACGGCCCCGGCCAGCGTCGCGACCATGCGCGGCACCAGCCCCGCCGCGGGACGGTTTTTCGATGTCCGGTGACGCCACGATCCTCGGGTCCAATCCACGTCTCGGGAAACCCCCTACGGCGCAAGCAAATCCCACGGTTGCGCGGCAGGGGCGGTCTGCTGTCCCGCCACGCAGCTCGGGCGGAAGTCGCACCATGCGCAGCGGCGGTCGGGGCGGGCGGGGAACAACGTGTCTCCGTCGCCGCCTGCGTCAAGGGTATCTGCTGCCAACCGCAAATCCCCCGCGGTCTCCTCGGCGCGTTCCAGGTGGCGCTTCAAGGTTTCCGGCGTGTGTTCCGCCGCGGCGATCGTGCCGGACGGCAAATGGTGCAGTTCGACCTTCGTGCACGGCATGCGCAACGTGCGCGTGGCCGCCACGGCGTACATCGCCAGCGCTTGCGACGCGCGGGCCTCGTGTTCGTCCGGGGCTCGGCGGCCGGTTTTGTAGTCCACGATCACCAGTTCGCCGCCGCGCTGGTCGATCCGGTCGGCTCGGCCTTCGATGATCATCGTCGGGCGGCCGCCGGTGGTGCTGACCGGGGCGGACACCCAGCGTTCCAGGCCGACCGGGTCGTCGCTGACGTCGTTGTCCTCCACGTACTCCGCGACCCAGCCCTTCGCGCGCGCACGGTAGCGCGCGGCCTGTTCGTCGTCGGCGAAACCGGCGTCTTTCCAGTGCTCGGCCACCAGCGCGATCCCGCGCTGCGGCGTCCGTTTCGCCACCGGCAGGTCGAAAAGCGCCCGCAACGCGTTGTGCACCACCGCGCCCAGCGTGCTGTGCGCCCACGGCCCGGTGCGCTGCGGTGTCGGCCGGTCGAGATAAGCCAGCCGGTACCGGCGCGGGCAATCGTCAAAGGTGCTCAGCCGCGCGGGCGAGACCTTGGTGAGCCGCTGCGGTTGCTCGACGCCGAAGTCGAACCCCATCTGTTCTTTCACGCCGCCCCCTTCCATCGACGCCCACGCTACGCACCACCACCGACACTTTCCGGCGTGGGCTAGCTGTGATGTCCAGGGAGGTTGGTCAGCCGGGTGA
>NZ_SDLT01000078.1 GCF_004522235.1 Amycolatopsis nivea | reverse complement strand
ACCCTCGTAAGCCCCTGTCCACCGTTCGGGGTGAACCTCATGCTGCGGCGTAGGCGCGGACGTTGAGTGCTGGGTTGGCGGCGAATCCGGCTGCGCCGAGGATGAGGACGGCGGTTACTGCTACCGCTGGGGTGGTGGCGAAGGCTAGTGCGACGAGGGCGGCGAGGGCGATGCCGAGGCTGCCGTAAAGGGTGGCGAACGGGTACTTGTCGGCTAGTTTGCCGCCTGCGTAAATTCCGATGACTGCGCCGCCGCCGAAGAGGGCGAGGACTACTGGGACACCTGCTTCGGGGAGTCCGGCTACGGAGACCAGCAGGGGTGCCAGGTAACTGAACGTCGCGAAGACCATTGCCTGGAGGAGGGCGATCACGCCCAGTGCTAGCCATAGGCGGCTGCGGCGGAATACCTGTAGTTCTTCGGTGATCCTCGGTGCTTCGGTTTCCTTGGGGGTGCGGGGGACTGACAGCAGGACGGCGAGGGCGGCGATGATGGTTAGTGCGGCTACTGCCCAGAAGGCGCTGCGCCAGCCTGCGTGTTGTCCTAGCAGGGTGCCTGCGGGGACGCCTACGACGTTCGCGATTGTCAGTCCGCCGACCAGTACTGCTAGTGCTTGTCCGCGGCGGGCTTCCGGGACGAGGTTGACGGTGGTTGCGGCGGCTACTGCCCAGAAACCGGCGCAGGCTACTGCGCTGATGATTCTGGTGGCGAAGAGGAGGGGGTAGCCGTCGGCGATTGCGCCGATGACGTGTGCGGCGCTGAAGACGGCTAGGAGTCCTAGGAGGGTGGTTCGGCGGGGGAGGCGGATTGTGCCTATTGCTAGCAAGGGGGCGCCGATGACCATGCCTATGGCGAAGGCGGAGATCAGGAGGCCTGCGTCGGGGATGGTTACGTTCAGGTCGGCGGCCATGCCGGGGAGGAGGCCGGTGATCATGAACTCGGAGGTGCCCAGGGCGAAGATGCTGAGGCCGAGTACGAAGACGGCTGGGGGCACGGGTGGGCTCTCTTTCTGGAACTTGTAGTACAAAATGTGGATGTATGGGGGCCTCGTCGCCTGGCGGCGACATCGCTTGGTGGTTGCGTGGGGCACCCCGAAGCTTGATTGTGCTGACGGTTCGGGGGTGCTTGTCAAGGCGGGAAAGATGCCTTGACAAGCACCCCCGAACCGCAGGGGAGCTTCGGATCGGGGTGCGGGGGAGGGCTGGGTGCCTCGCTCGTTGGGTGCATCGGCTGCGGGTCGGGCTGGGTGCTTCGATAGCGGGTGCATCGGCTGCGGGAGAGGGGCTGGGTGCCTAGATAGCGGGTGCATCGGCTGCGGGGTGGTGTGAGTGCCTCGATAGCGGGTGCACTGGCTGCGGGTGGGGCTGGGTGCCTCGCTCGTTGGGCGCACCGGCTGCGGGGGCGGTGTGGGTGCCTCGATTGTTGGGTATTTCGGCTGCGGTTTGGGTGGGGGGTTAGCGCCCCAATGTGGCATTGGGTGCGTCGGATGCACCCAATGTGGCGTTCGGTGCGTGGGATGCACCCAATGCCGTATTGGGGCGCATCGCGGCGGCTGCGGGTGGGCGGCGGTGGCGGTTAGCGGGTTAGCGGCGGGCGATTGCGCTTGTCGCTAGTTCTGCTACTGAGGTCAATGCTTTTCGTTCTGCTCCGCGGCGGGACATGGTGCGGATTCCCGAGATGGTGGCGTGGATGAAGTTGGCGATGTCGGTTGCGTCTCTGTCGCGGGTGACGCTGCCGTCTGCTTGGCCGGTGCGGGCGAAGTGGATCAGTGCGGAGAGGTGCGCTTCGGTGTCCGCGTTCACTTGTGCGGCTACCTCTGGATCGGTGGTTCCGAATTCGGAGATGGTGTTCACCATCAGGCAGCCGCGTCTGCCGTTTTCCAGTTCGTCGTCGATGGTCGAGGCGAGCAGCAGGCGGATGGCGCCCAGTCCGTCCGGGGCGTTGTCCAGCAGGGTTTCCCGGACGCGGATGCCGCGGCGTGAGTAGTGGCCCAGCACGCGGCGGAACAGTTCGTGCTTGCTGGAGAACGTGTTGTAGATACTGCTGCGGCCCAGTCCGGTGGCGGCGCACAGTTCCTCGGTCGAGGTCGCTTCGTATCCTCGCGCCCAGAAGGCGTTCATTGCGCCTTCGAGTGCTTCGGTTTCGTCGAACTCTCGTGGCCTCGGCATGCCGACCACGCTAACACATTTTGGATAGGCCAGTACATAACCGGGCCGCCGAGGCGTGCGGAGCGCCACAGGGGCAGGATGAGCACCGTGGGTTACGACGCGTTGCTATGGCTTTCGTTCGGGGGTCCGGAGGGGCCCGACGAGGTGATGCCGTTCCTGGAGAACGTCACCCGAGGGCGGGGCGTGCCGCGGGAGCGGCTGCTCGAGGTTGCCGAGCACTACCAGCACTTCGGCGGGGTCTCGCCGATCAACCGGCTGAACCGGGCCGCGATCGCGGCGGTCGAGAAGCAGCTCGCGGCGGAGAACATCGAGCTTCCGGTGCATTTCGGCAACCGCAACTGGGCACCGATGGTCGAGGACACCCTGGCCGGGATGAAGGACGCGGGCGTGCGCCGCGCGCTGGTGTTCCCGACGAGCGCGTACGGCGGCTACTCCGCGTGCCGCCAGTACGACGAGGACATCGAACGAGCCCGCGCCTCCGTCGGCGACGGCGCGCCGGAATTGGTGAAACTGCGCCAGTTCTTCGACCACCCGCTGTTCGTCTCCGCAGTCGCCGACGCGGTCCGCGCCGCCCACGCGAAACTCGGCGACCGCCCCGGCACCCGCACGGTTTTCACCGCCCACTCGATCCCGGAAAGCGCCGACCTTGCCTCCGGCCCACCCTCCGAAGGCGGCCGCCGCTACTCGAGCCAGATCGCCGAAGCCGCGCGCCTCGTGGCCGCCGAAGCCGGAATCGCCGAGTACGACGTCGTCTGGCAGTCGCGCTCCGGCCCGCCGCAGATCCCGTGGCTGGAACCGGACATCGTCGACCACATCGACGCCCTGCACGCTCAAGGTGTGGAATCCGTAGTGGTCAGCCCGATCGGCTTCGTCGCGGACCACCTGGAAGTAATCTGGGACCTGGACAACGAAGCCGCCGACCGCGCCGCCGAACACGGCATGGCTTTTGCCCGCGCCGCCACCCCCGACGCCGACCCGAGGTTCGCCGAAATGGTGGTCGAGCTGGTCCGCGAACACCTCTCCGACGCTCCCGCCCGGAAGCTCTCCCCCTTTCCCGCTGCAGGCTGCACCGTCAACGGCGCCCCCTGCGCAGTCGCCTGCTGCGAACCCCCGCGCCGCCCCACCCGCTGACCGTCCGTGAGGGGAACCCTCACATAACCAGATTCCCCCAGGGTTCCCCTCACGACCCACCACCGGTCGCGAGGGCCACCTTCACGCACCTGGATTCCCTCAAGGGCCCCTTCACAGCGCGCGCTCGCCCTCCCCGCGCCCGCTCGGGATGCCGCCCCAATGCGGCATTGGGTGCATCAGACGCAACGAACGCCACATCGGGTGCACCCCACGCACCGAACGCCACTNTTGGGTGCATCAGACGCAACGAACGCCACATCGGGTGCACCCCACGCACCGAACGCCACTTTGGGTGCGTCACATGCACCCAATGCCACATTGGGGCGCTAGCCCCGCCACGAACGCAACCGCCACCGATGCACTCAACTCGAAGTGCACCCACACCACCCCCGCACCCCGATACGAAGCTCTCCTGCGGTCTGAGGGTGCTTGTCAAGGCATCTTTCCAGCCTTGACAAGCACCCTCAGACCGTCAGCACAATCAAGCTTCGGGGTGCCCCACGCAACCACCAAGCGATGTCGCCGCCAGGCGACGAGCAGTCAAACCTGCCGATCCCCCTGCTCCGCAAACACCCGCACAGCCTCATTAACGGAAGCAGTCCGCGCCCCCCGAACAGCCTCAGCCAACGGCCGCAACGCCTCAGCCCGCCGATTCACTGCCGAAGCCGACAACGCCCCACCCGGATCATCCGCCTGCGCCACAGCCAAAATCGCCGAAATCTCCTCGGCCCGCTGCAACACCCGCAACGCCCGCCCGGGCGTCCCGGCAGGCCACTCGACCTGAGGCCGAGCCCGCAAATGCGCCGACAACTCAGCCCGAACCCCAGGCCGATCGCTCGCCACGTCCAACGCCTGCAACGCCCCGGCACTCGCCCGAATGGCATCCGTCAACCCGTGCTCGGCATCCGGCATCGGCTGATACTCCAACGAGACCGGCGCGGGAAGCGAATACACCGTCCACCGCATCAGCCCTTCGGCGATGGGCTCCGGCACCAACCCGAACGCCAGCCCGCCGAGCACCACAGCCTCGCCGCACCGCAACGCCGCGTCAGCAAACGGCCCGCCACCGCCGAGACCCCGAACATCGCCAGGCACCGGCAGCACCAGCTGCGCACTCACCGCCCCCTGCGCCCGCAGCGCGAGCAGCAGCTGCACGGGAGTAGCCGCCCGGTGGAAAGCGAGCGGGAGATCGAAGGCGTCGGCGGCAGCGGGATCGGCCGCGACCACGTCGTGGGCCTCGGCCCAGTCCTGCAAGGCGTCGAGGACGTCGTCGGACGCCGCGGCCCCGTTCAGCCACGCGGAGGACCAGACGGCGAGGGTCGCACTGGGTCGGCACACGACCGCTGATTTTACCGGTTCCTCCCGGCTCCGCCGATCCCCGCCCGGCTGGAGCCGCTCCACATCGACGGATGCCGGAACGGTCAGTAGCGTCAAAGGGGTGAACGCTGTTCCCGACGCTCTTCCCCGTACTGCCGGCGAGCTCCGCGCCGCCGGATACGCCCCGCGCCCCATCGCGCGCGAGATCCACGACAACCTGCTCGCCGCGCTGCGCGAGGGCCGCGACGCCTGGCCCGGCATCGTCGGCTTCTCCCGCACCGTGCTGCCCCAGCTCGAACGCGCCCTGCTCGCCGGCCACGACGTCGTCCTGCTCGGCGAGCGCGGCCAGGGCAAGACCCGCCTGCTGCGCACCCTGGCCGGCCTCCTCGACGAGTGGACCCCGGTCATCGAGGGCTCCGAACTGGGCGAGCACCCGCTCGACCCGATCACGCCCGCCTCGATCCGCCGCGCCGCCGAACTCGGCGACGACCTGCCGGTGGCCTGGCGGCACCGCAGCGAGCGCTACACCGAAAAGCTGGCCACGCCGGACACGAGCGTGGGCGACCTGATCGGCGACGTCGACCCCGTGAAGGTCGCCGAGGGGCGCAGCCTCGGCGACCCGGAGACCATCCACTTCGGACTCGTGCCGCGCGCGCACCGCGGCATCGTCGCGATCAACGAGCTGCCCGACCTCGCCGAGCGGATCCAGGTCGCGCTGCTGAACGTGATGGAGGAACGCGACATCCAGGTCCGCGGCTACACGCTGCGGCTGCCGCTGGACGTGCTCCTCGTCGCCACCGCCAACCCCGAGGACTACACCAACCGCGGCCGCATCATCACGCCGCTGAAGGACCGCTTCGGCGCGGAAATCCGCACGCACTACCCGCTGGACGTCGAGTCCGAGGTCGCCGTGGTGCGCCAGGAGGCGAACCTCGTCGCGGAGGTCGGCGAGCCGCTGCTGGAGGTGCTGGCCCGGTTCGTGCGCAACCTGCGCGAGTCGCCGGTGATCGACCAGCGTTCCGGCGTGTCCGCCCGGTTCGCGGTGGCGGCGGCCGAAACCGTCGCGGCGGCCGCGCTGCGCCGGGCCGCGGTGACCGGGGAGGACCCGGCGGTCGCACGTCCGGTCGACCTCGAAGCCGTGCCCGCCGTGCTGCGCGGCAAGGTCGAGTTCGAGCCCGGCGAGGAGGGCCGCGAGGTCGAGCACCTCGTGCACCTGATGCGCCGCGCGATCGCGGAAACCGCCCGCGAACGGTTCGCCGGGCTGGACCTGCGCCCGCTGTCCGACGCGGTGGCGGACGGCCACCTGGTCGCCACCGGCGAGCGCGTCCCCGGCGCGGAAGTCCTTGCCGCGCTGCCGGAACTGCCGGTGCTGCACGAGGTCGCCCAGCGCGCCGGAGTGTCCGCCGACGAACCGGCCGGCCGGATCGCGGCGGCGGTCGAACTGGCCCTGGAGTCGCTGTTCCTCGCCCGCAGGCTGGCGAAGGACTCCGACGACGGCACGACGGTGTACGGCGAATAATGCCGCTCTTACCGGAGGGATATTCCTACGGCCCGTGGCACGACGGGCCGGATCCGCTGGCCCCGCCCGCGGACCTGCGGGACGCGCTGGACGAGATCGGCCGCGAGGTCATGGGCGGCTCGTCCCCGCGTTCGGCGCTGGAGGAATTGCTGCGCCGCGGCACCGAACGCACCGCGGGCCTCGACGAGCTGACCCGGCAGCTGTGGCAGCGCCGTTCGCAGATCCAGCGGCGGCACCGGCTGGACGGCACGCTCCAGGAAGTCCAGCAGCTGCTGCAGGAAGCACTCCAAGCCGAGCGCCGGGAGTTGTTCCCGGACCCCGACGACGAGGCCCGCTTCCGCGAAGCCCAGCTGGACGCGCTGCCGCCCGGCACCGCCGCTGCCGTGCGCGAGCTGAACGAGTACGACTGGCGCTCCGACGAAGCCCGGCAGAAGTACGAGCAGATCCGCGACCTCCTCGGCCGCGAGATGCTCGACGCGCGGTTCCAAGGCATGAAGCAGGCCATGCAGAACGCCGGCCCGCAGGACGTCGAGCGGATCAACCAGATGCTCGGCGACCTCAACGCGCTGCTGTCCGCGCACGCACAGGGCGCGAGCGACATCGGCGAACGCTTCGACGAGTTCATGCGGCGGCACGGCGAGTTCTTCCCGGAGAACCCGCAGAACGTTGACGAGCTGATCGACGTGCTGGCCGCCCGGTCCGCCGCCGCGCAACGCATGCTGAACTCGATGTCCGAGGAACAGCGGGCGGAGCTGGCCGAGCTGGCGCAGCAAGCCTTCGGCGATCCGCGGCTCGCGCAGCAACTGTCCGCTTTGGACTCCCAGCTGCGTGCGCTGCGGCCGGGGGAGGACTGGACGTCGTCCTCGCGCTTCCGCGGCCAGGACCCGCTGGGGCTCGGCGAAGGCGCGCAGGCCATGGCCGACCTGGCCGAGCTGGACGCTCTCGCCGAGCAACTGGGCCAGTCGTATCCCGGCGCGCGCCTGGAGGACATCGACCTGGAAGCGCTGGAACGCCAACTCGGTCCGGACGCAGGAGTCGACGCTCGCCGACTATCCGAATTGGAGCGAGAACTGCGTCAGCAGGGTTTGTTCGAGCGTGCCGCGGACGGCACCTTGCGGTTGTCTCCCAAGGCATTGCGCCGACTGGGCGAGACCGCACTGTCCGATGTGGTCAATTCGCTGCGCGGCAAAACCGGGGAGCGCGAGACCGAATCCGCGGGCGCGGCAGGCGAACCGACCGGTTCGAGCCGTCCCTGGCGATTCGGTGACATGCAACCCTGGGATGTCCCGCGCACCGTGCGCAACGCGGTGCTGCGCTCCACCGCGGTCGGTGCGGGAAGTGTTCGCCTCGATGTCGAGGACGTCGAAGTCATCGAGACCGAACACCGCTCGCGAGCCGCGGTCGCGCTGCTGGTCGACACGTCGTGGTCGATGGTCCAGGAGGGCCGCTGGCTGCCGATGAAACGCACCGCGCTGGCGCTGCACCAGCTGATCAGCACGAGATTCCGCAACGACGCCCTGCAGCTGATCACCTTCGGCCGCTACGCGATGCCCGTGGAGCTGCCGGAACTGGTCGGTCTGGAAGGCACCTGGGAACAAGGCACCAACGCACACCACGCGCTGCTGCTGGCCGGACGGCACCTGCGTCGGCACCCGGATGCCCAGCCGGTGGTCCTCATGGTCACAGACGGAGAACCCACGGCGCACCTGGAACCCGATGGAGAGGCGGAATTCTCCTACCCGCCCGAACCGGCGACCATCTACAAGACACTGTCCGAAGTGGACCGGATCGCCAAACTGGGCGCGTCGGTCACCGTCTTCCGGCTGGGCGACGACCCGCGCCTGGAAGCGTTCGTGGACACCATCGCCCGCCGCTCCGGCGGCCGGGTCGTAGCCCCCGACCTGGACGGCCTCGGCGCGGCGGTAGTGGGCGACTACCTCCGCACCCGCCGCCGCTGACCCGTTCCGTGAAGGTCCGTGAAGGGCTCCTTGAGGGAATCAGATTCCCTGGAGGAGTCCTTCACGGGATTCAGCGGCGGTGCACCATGATCCGCGCGCCGTCGCCGGGTACGAGAGTGATGTGCCGGGTTTTGACCCGCTCCGGCCGCGGGCTGGGCGCGCTGACCCGGTACCGCGCGAACAGCTCCCGCAGCACGATCGTCGCTTCCAGCAGCGAAAAACCGGCCCCCAGACAGCGCCGTGCGCCGCCGCCGAAGGGGAACCAGCTGCCTGCGGGCGGGCCGCTGCCGAGGAAGCGCGTCGGGTCGAACACCTCGGGCGACGGATGGTGCGCCGCGTCCGCGTGGATCATCGAAATCGACGGCAGCACCATGTGCCCGGCCGGAACCGTGTAGGGCCCGACCTGGACGTCCTTCGTGAGCTTCCGCGAAACCTCGGAGATGATCGGCCGCAGCCGCATCGCCTCCTTCGCCACCGCTTCCAGGTACTTCTCGTCGCCCTCGCGCGCGGCGCGCGCGGTGGTCGCGGCGGTGACCGGATCCCGGGCCAGCTCGTGCAGCGCCCAGGCCAGCGCGGTCGCCGTGGTTTCGTGCCCGGCCAGCAGCAACGTGATCAGCTGGTCGCGCAGTTCGAGGTCGCTGAGCTGATCCTCCCCGGGCACGGTCAGCAGCCGGGACAGCACATCGGTCCGCTCCGCCAGATCCGGCGCGGCTCGCCGCTCGGCGATCTCCGCGTACAGCAGTTCGTCGACCCGTTCCTGCCGCTCCCGGTTCCGCCGCCACGGCCCGAACTTCTGCAACGCCGGGCTGTGCCACCCGAAGAGATCCAGCGCGCTGATGTCGATGACCTGCTCCAGCGCCACGCGCAACTCCGCCAGCCGCGGCCCGTCGGTCACGCCGAAAACGACCCGCAGGATCACTTCCAGCGTCAGCGCCCGCATCCGGTCGTGCACCCGGAACGCCCGGCCCTGCGGCCACCGTTCCAGCTCCGCGACCGTCAGCTCGGTGACCATGTCCCGGTACCCGCGCATCGCCGCGCCGTTGAACGCGGGCATCAGCAGCTTCCGCGCCCTGCGGTGCTCCTCCTCGTCGGTGAGCAGCACCGAATGCCCGCCCAGCATGGGTTTGAGCACCATGTTGCCCTCGCCGGCGTGGAACGTCTCGACCGGACCGGCGAAGATCTCGCGGACCAGGTCGAGGTCGCCGACCAGCACCACCGAACGCTCCGGATACAACTTCAGCCGCACGACGTCTCCGTAGCGCCGTCGCAGCAGCGGCAGCAGGGAGTTGCGGAAAGCGCCGAAAAGGAGGGTTTGCACCGCCATCGGCAGCCGGGGACCGGGCGGGAGGGCGGAACGGGCGCGGATCGGCGTGCGCAGAGCCATGCTTCGTTCGTACTCGCGCCGGAGCGCGGTGTCCACCAGACTTGACCCTCACGCGACGTGAGGCGTGATCGTGGTTCTCGCAAGGGCCATTCGGCCGAAGAAACGACAGGGGAGAGCGATGGGCTACCGGGTGGGCGAGGCGGCGGCGCTGGCCGGCGTCACCGTGCGCACGCTGCACCACTACGACGAGATCGGGCTGCTGTCGCCGAGCGGTCGGACGACGTCCGGCTACCGGCGCTACGACGAGGCCGATCTCGACCGGCTGCAGCGGATCCTGCTCTACCGGGAGCTCGGCCTTCCCCTGGAGACGATCGCGTCCGTGCTCGCGGATCCGGGAACCGACGCCGACGCCCACCTGAAACGGCAGCGGGAGCTGCTGGTGGCGCAGGCGGACCGGATCGAGCGCATGGTCGCGGCCGTCGATCGATTGCTGGAGGCGAGAGCCATGGGCAACGCGTTGACGCCCGAGGAGAAGTTCGAAGTGTTCGGCGGGTTCCAGGTGCCGGACGGCTACTCGGAGGAGGCCGTCCGGCGCTGGGGGAGCTGCCCCGAGTGGCAGCAGTCGCAGCTGCCGGAGACCAAGGAGCAGTGGACTGAGGCGGAGCGGCAGCGGAAGGACTGGGTGAGCCGCCTGGTCGCGCTGGTCGACAAGGGCGAGCCCGCGGACAGCCCGGCGGCCGGGCAGCTTGCCGAAGAGCACCGGGCGATGCTGTCCGCGGTGATGGGGGAGTGCGGGTACGAGATGCAGCAGAAGATCGCGGACCTGTACGCGGACGAGCCCGCGCAGCTGGCCTTCCTGGTCCGCGAGGACGAGCAGCGGCCCGGCATCGGGGCGTACGTGCGCGACGCCGTCCGGGCGAACGCCGTCCGGCAGCGAGCCTGACCGTACCGGTGGGAGGGACACGCGGCTGTCCCTCCCACCGGGTGGGAAAGCGGACGGACGTCACGCTTACAGTCGGAGGCATGCAGACTTGGTCATCCGTCGCCGTGCCCCGGCTGCCCGGCACGCCCCGTCCTCTCCGGCTTCACGACACCGCGACCGGGCAGGTCCGCCCGACGGCACCCGGAGCCGCCGCCCGGATGTACGTCTGCGGCATCACCCCCTACGACGCCACCCACCTCGGCCACGCCGCCACCTATCTCGCGTTCGACCTGGTCAACCGGGTGTGGCGGGACAACGGGCACGAGGTGCACTACGTCCAGAACGTCACCGACATCGACGAGCCGCTGCTCGAGCGCGCGGAACGCGATTCGGACGACTGGATCGTGCTCGGCATGCGCGAAACGGCGCTGTTCCGCGAGGACATGGAGGCCCTGCGGGTGCTGCCGCCGCGCCAGTTCGTCGGCGCGGTCGAGGCGATCCCGGAGATCGTCGAGGTCATCGCGAAGCTGCTCGCCGACGGCAGCGCCTACCGCGCGGACGACGCCGAGTTCCCGGACGTCTACTTCGACCACAACGCGACCGGCCGCTTCGGCTACGAGTCGAACTACGACGCCGAGACCATGGCGAAGTTCTTCGCCGAGCGCGGCGGCGACCCGGACCGTCCCGGCAAGCGGCACCCGCTGGACGCGCTGCTGTGGCGCGTCGCGCGCGAGGGCGAGCCGTCGTGGGAGTCGGAGCTGGGCGCCGGACGGCCGGGCTGGCACATCGAATGCAGCGCGATCGCGGTGAACCGCCTCGGGCTCGGTTTCGACGTGCAGGGCGGCGGGTCCGACCTGATCTTCCCGCACCACGAGTACAGCGCCGCGCACGCCGAGGCCGTCGCCGCCGACCACCCGTTCGCCCGGCACTACGTGCACGCCGGGATGATCGGGCTCGACGGCGAGAAGATGTCGAAGTCCCGCGGCAACCTGGTCTTCGTGTCGCGGCTGCGCGCCGACGGCGTCGACCCGGCGGCGATCCGGCTCGCGCTGTTCGCCGGGCACTACCGCGAGGACCGGGCGTGGACCGACCAGCTGCTGGTCGACGCGCAGGAACGGCTGGCCCGCTGGCGCGAAGCCGTCGCGCTGCCGGCCGGACCCGACGCGGAGGACACCGTGGCGCGGCTGCGCGACCACCTCTCCGACGACCTGAACACGCCGAAGGCCCTCACAGCGATCGACGCGTGGGTCACGTCGGCGCTGCGCCGCGACGGCACCGACCAGGCCGCCCCGGGCCTGATCAAGGAGGCCGTGGACGCGTTGCTGGGCATCGTGCTCTGAGCTTTCCGGGACCGGGCAGTGGCCGGAACACGCTTCCGGCCACTGCCCGCTGTTCTAACTGTATAACGACCTATACATCCTGGCGTTGGCCGTCCGCCAGCGCCAGGTGGTCGCCCTCCCAGCGGCGGCGCAACCACCGATCATGCGAAGCCAAGACGACCGCACCCGGCGCGCTGTCGAGCGCTTCGGACAGTTCCTCGGCCAGGCTGAGCGACAGGTGGTTGGTCGGCTCGTCGAGCAACAGCACGTCCGGCGGCTCCGCGAGCAGCACCGCCAACGCCAGCCGGCGCCGCTGACCCACCGAAAGCTCGCCGACCGGCCGGTCGTGTTCCCTCGGCGGCAGCAACCCGAGTGTGGACAGCGAGGGCGCCGCTTCGCCGGCCGCGGCGCGGTACACCTCCTGAGCGGTCCGCTTCGGCCGAGCGAACGTGACGTCCTGCTCCAGCAACCCCACTCGCACGCCGGGTCCGAAGTGGACGGTCCCGGCCGACGGCGTGAGCTGGCCGGCCAGCACCGACAGCAGCGTGGATTTGCCCGCTCCGTTGCCGCCGGTCACGAGAAGCCGCGCGCTGCGGTCCACGTCCAGCTCGTCCAGCTGCACCCGGCCCGGAACCGCGATGCCGCGCACCGACACCGCCGGCCCTTCGCCGCCGGTGTCCGCGGTGAGCGTGGCCCGGAACCGCAGCGGCGCGGGCGGTTTGCGGACCTGCTCGCGCTCCAGGGTGTCGAGCTTGAGCTGGGCGTTGCGGACCCGGCGGGAAATCTGTTTCTGCACGCGACCGGTCTTGAAGTCGTAGAGCATCTTCGCGTTGTCCCGCGGCGCCCGGTTGTGCGCGACGCGGCGCGCGGTGCCGTGCACGGATTCCCGCAGCTGCTTGAGTTCCTCCTGTTCTTCGGTGAACCGCTGTTCCCAGCGGGCCCGTTCGGCCTTTTTCTGGCCGAGGTAGTCGGTGTAGCTGCCGCCGTAGCGCGTCGCGCCGCCGACGCGGCGGTCCGCCGGAACCGGGTCCAGGTCCACGATGTCCGTGCAGACCGCGTCGAGGAACACGCGGTCGTGCGAGGACAGCACGACGACGCCGGTCAGCTCCGCGAGGTGGCGCTCGAGGAATTCCATGGCGTTGTCGTCGAGGTGGTTGGTCGGTTCGTCGAGCAGCAGGATGCGCGGCCGCCGCACCAGCAGCGCGGCCAGCCCGAGCCGCGACCGCTGGCCGCCGGACAGCGTGTGCAGCCGCCGGTCGTGCCTGATGTCGCCGAGCCCGAGACCGGCGAGGACGAGGTCCGCGCGCCGGTCCGCGTCCCACAGGTCGTGGGCCTGCGCCCATTCCAGGACGTGGCCGTACTCGCTGAGCACCTCCGGGTCGTCGGGGCGCTCGGCGAGCACGGCGGCGAGCTTGTCGAGCGTCGCCGCGGCGGTGCGGATCTCGGCGAGCGCCTCGTCGAGGACGTCGGAAACCCGTGCAGTGCCGTCGAACGGCAGCTCCTGGAACAGGAAGCCGAGGTCGCCGTGCCGCACGACATCGCCGCCGCGAGGGACTTCAAGCCCGGCCAGCAGCCGGAGCAAGGTTGATTTCCCGACGCCGTTTTCGCCGACGAGACCGATCCGCCTCCCGGGCGACGCGACGAGCGAAACGCCGTTGAGGACGGTGCGGGCGCCGTAACCGAAAACGAGGTCGGAGGCGTGCAGGACAGTAGACATGAGCGATCACCGGGCCTTTGCGGTGGAAGCGAAATCCCCGACGGGCAACGCGCGGCTTCCCGGGAGCGGGGCTCGACCGGGAGCGGCCTCGATGCGGGGAGGGCTCGGCTCAGCTGTCCATGATGGGCGGGAGCTTAACGCGGGGACGGCGGGGGAGCGCAACCGGTTTTTCGGGCGCTCGGTTCCCGCTGGTCAGGATTCTCGCGGCGGCAAGGCCGGATGGCCGGTGGGGTAGATGCCGACCGCGAAGCCGTAGGTGGTGTCCCCGGACCGGGGCAGCCGGTCGAACTCTTCGACGAGTTCGGCCATCCGGTCCCAGAACTGCGAGGCCTGGTCCGGGGAGATGCGTGCCCGCCGGATGAAGCCCCACAGCTTTCCTGCCTCGAACGCCTCGGCGGATTCGCGGGCCGCGACCTCGAAGTCGTTGAAATCCCTCGCGTTCCCCATGGCCGGCCCCGGCTCGACGAAGAACATGCGCGCGGTGCGGCCGTAGAACCGTTCCTCGACGGCGCGGACCCGGCGCGTGCGAACGACCTTGAGCAGGCCGTTGACCTCGAGCACGTGCACGTGGTGCGCGACCGTGCTCTTGGGGCGGCGCACCGCCGCCGCGAGCTCGCTCACGGTCGCGGCTCGCTCGTGCAGCAACTGCAGGATCGAGGTGCGCAACGGGTGTCCGAGCGCCTTGACCTGCGCGGGTTCGGTCAACGCCAGCCGATCGGCGAGTGCGTAGTCGGGCGGGTTGTTCGCCATGGCTGAACAGACTAGCGTTGCCGAACGTTCCACATAACTGGTTCGTTCACTGAGGGGATTTCCGGCATGGCCGAAATCGTGCTGTACCACCACATCCAGGGCTTGACCGACGGCGTGCGCGATTTCGCCGACGAACTGCGCCGGGACGGGCACACCGTCCACACTCCCGATCTGTTCGGGGGCCGGACGTTCGCCAGCATCGAAGACGGCTTCGCCTTCGCCCGGGAGACCGGCTTCGAGCAGGTGCGGGAACGCGGGATCGCCGAGGCGGAGGCACTGGGGCAGGACCTCGTGTACGCCGGGTTCTCGTTCGGCGTCACCGTCGCGCAGCGCCTCGCGCAGACCAGGCCGGGAGCGCGCGGCGCACTGTTCTTCGACTCCTGCCTGCCAGTCAAGGAGTTCGGGACGGCGTGGCCGGAGGGGGTTCCGGTGCAGATCCACGGCAAGGAGAACGACGAGTTCTTCGAGGAGGACCTGCCGTCCGCCCGCGAGCTCGTCAGCTCCGCGGCGAACGCGGAGTTGTTCGTCTACCCCGGTGACCAGCACCTGTTCGCCGACTCCTCGTTGGCCGCGTACGACCCCGAGGCGGCCGGTCTGCTCCTGGAGCGCGTGCGCTCGTTCCTCGCCTCGCTCTAGCCGGGCGGCTTGACGCGGGGGCGGCCGCCTGCAACTCTGAAAGAATCGTTTCGAAAGAAACCCTTCAGAGTTAGGCGGGCCGATGACCGAACTGCCCCCGCGCAAGCGGATCGACGACGTCGAGCTGCTGCGGGCCCTCGCGCACCCGCTGCGGTCCGCGCTGGTGCACCACCTGATGGCGGTCGGCCCGTCGACCGCCAGCGAGTGCGCGGACGCGGTCGGCTCGACGGCGTCGAACTGCAGCTGGCATCTGCGCAAGCTGGCCGAACACGGCCTGGTCGAGCGAGCAGAGGGCGGCGACGGGCGGGAGCGGCCGTGGCGGGCCTGCCAGGTCGGGCTGGTGCTCGGCAGCCCGGACGGCGATCCGGCGCTGGAAGCGGCGCAGCTGGCGGTCGCGGGAACTGAGCTGGCCGAGGAGCAGGAGCTGACCCAGCGGTACCTCGACACGGTCGAGCGGCTTGATGAGGACTGGCGCGAGGCGGGCGGGTTCTTCTCCTACGGCCTGAAAGCGACGCCCGAGGAAGTCAGCGCGCTGACGAAGGCGATCGACGACCTGGTCCGGCCGTACGTCAGCACGATCCGCGAGGACGCGCCCGCCGATGCCCGCGCGGTCTTCCTCGGGATGCGTGCCTTCCGCCGGATCGGGCACGACGGGAAACCGGCGTGAGACGGCTGCTGGCGGCACCGGGATTCGCCCGGCTCTGGGTCTCCGCGTTCTTCGGCGAGACCGCCGAGTGGATGCTGCAGGTCGCGCTGCCGGTGTACCTGTTCGTCCGCACCGGGTCCGCGGTCACGACGGCGTTGAGCATCGTGCTCGGCCTGCTGCCCGCGGTGCTGCTGAGCCCGGTCGCGGGGATCGTCGCCGACCGGTGGGACCGCCGGGTCGTGCTGGCGACGGTGTGCGTCGGGCAGGCGGTCGTGGTGCTGCCGCTGCTGGCGAGTTCCGAGCTGCCGGTCGCGGCGGTCTACGCGGTGATGGCGGCGCAAGCGGGGCTGGCGTCGGTGTTCGAACCGGCGCGCAGTGCGTTGGTGCCGGAGCTGGTCGGCGTCGAGGACGTCACCCCGGCGAACGGGCTGATGAGCGTGAACGGCAGCGTCGCGCGGCTCGCGGGCGGCTGGGCCGGGGGAGCGCTGCTGGGCTGGGGCGGTCTCGAGCGCGTGATCATCGGCTACCTCGTCGCGCTCGCGGCCGCGGGGATGCTGCTCGCGTTCCCCTTCCGCCGGGCGGCGGTGCGCAAGACCGCGCCCGAGCAGACGGATTGGCTCGCGGGCGTCCGCGATCTGGCGGGAAAGCGGCTTCGCGCGACGAGTGTGTCGGCGCTGCTGACCTCGCTCGCGCAGGGCATGTTCCTGGTGCTGTTCGTGGTGTTCGTGCTCGACATCCTGCGCGGCAGCGAGGCCGACGCCGGGCTGTTGCGCGGCGTGCAGGCGATCGGCGGCCTGGCCGCCGGGTTCGCGGTGGCGACGCTGGCGCGCCGGGTCGCGCCGGTGCTGCTGCAGGGCTGGGGGCTGGTCGCGGCGGGGCTGATGTCGGCGGCGATCTGGAATCTGCCGGGCGCGACCACGGTCCTCGGGGTGTACGTCGGGCTGTTCATGGCGGTCGGCGCGCCCGCCGTGGTGGCCGGGGCCGGGCTGCTGTCGCACGTGCAGGCGGAGACCGGTCCGGATCGCGCGGGACGGGTGCTGAGCACGGTGTACGCGCTGATGGCGGCGGGCACGGCGGCCGGTTCGCTGCTGGCCGGCGCGCTCGTCGCGGTGACCGGGCCGACAGTGCTGCTGAACGTGCAGGCAGGCCTCCACGTGAGCGCCGGGCTGGTCGTTCTGGGGTGGGGGAATGGGCGGTTCCGGCGCTCCCGGGCGCGGAAAGTCGTTACGGTGGACGAGTGCCGTCTCTCTTCGCCACCAGCGACCTCCACGTGACCCACGAGGGCAACGGCCCGATCGTCGACGAGGTCGTGCCCGACGATCCCGGCGACTGGCTGCTCGTCGCGGGCGACGTCGCCGAGTCCGCCAAGGTCATCCGCGAGACGCTCGCCAGGCTGCGCGAGCGGTTCGCGAAGGTCGTGTGGGTCCCGGGCAACCACGAGCTGTGGACCACGCCGAACGACGCGTGCCAGCTGCGCGGCCAGGCTCGGTACGAATTCCTCGTGGAGCAGTGCCGCGAGATCGACGTCCTCACGCCCGAGGACGAGTTCCCGGTGTGGGACTTCGGCCCGGAACCGCTGACCATCGCGCCGCTGTTCGTGTTCTACGACTACAGCTGGCGCACCCCGGCGACCGAGGGCAAGACCCGCGAAGAAGCGCTCGCGCACGCCCGCGAAATCGGCGTCGTGTGCACTGACGAGTACTACCTGCATCCGGACCCGTACGAGTCGCGCGCGGCCTGGTGCGAGCAGCGCCTGAAGGTGAGCCGCGACCGGCTGGACGCGATCCCGGCCGACCGCCGCACGATCCTCATGTCGCACTGGCCGCTGCACCGGCACCCGACGAATCCGTTGTACTACCCCGATTTCGCGCTGTGGTGCGGCACCACGCAGACCGAGGACTGGCACCTGCGCTACCGGGCCGAACTGGCCGTCTACGGACACTTGCACATCCCGCGCACGACGTCCGCCGACGGCGTGCGATTCGAGGAAGTCTCGCTCGGCTATCCGCGCGAGTGGCGGAAGCGGGAGCGCGGCGCGGTTCCGGTGCGGAAACTGCTCACCGCCTGAGCGCGGCCGGCCTGCCTTCGCAGACCGGCCGCACCCTTCGGCGGATCAGTCGAACGAGAGCCGGCAGGCCGTCGCCGCGACCTGCGCCGGAACGTAGGCGCGGCGCAGGACCCAGTAGCAGTCCTCGAACGTGGCGGCATCGCACGCGTCGTGCGCGAGCCAGGGCTCCACGTCGTATTCGCCCACCGCGTAGTCCATGCAGGCGCCGAAATCATCCGCCTTCACCGGCGAAACCGGTGCCGCCGACGCTGTCGCCGCCGACGCGGTGATCGCGCCCGCCGCGAGCACCGCCGCCGCTAGTGCCTTGCCGAACATTTCCCGTACCTCCTGGTCCGCGCGACATCGCTCGCGCCAGGCCAGTCAACGAGACGGGCTCGCGGCGGCACCAGAGCGGCGCGGCGCGATCAGCCGGCGGCGCAGGCGCCGTCATTCGGGCGAGCGGCGCGGATGACTTTCCGTAGTTCGGCAATCACGGTGCGTTCCCTCGGCGGTGCGCGAGGGACACCCGGTCCCGAGACGGGGTCGTCTGGGCGGGGGCGGCTTTCGAGGTACGTGAGGGGAACCCTGAGGGAATCGGATTCCCTCTGAA
>NZ_SDLT01000077.1 GCF_004522235.1 Amycolatopsis nivea | reverse complement strand
GTTCGCCGAAATCGTCCGCTCCGTGCTCTGACTACCGGGCCCAGTTAGCTTCCTGAGCAGCCCAGTAGCGCTCGTAATCGACGTCCCACGTCGAATCGTGGCCTGGCTCGACAGCCTGGGCCACCGTCAGCTCCTCAAGCCGCACCGGCTTAGGCAGGGTCTGCCACCGGCGCGCGCGGTCTTCCCGTTCTCGGGCGTCCATGTTCCCAGCGTAGCGCCGGTCGACCCGGCGCACGAGAAGCAAACGGCCCGCCATCGTGGAGACACGATGGCGGGCCGGCAAAATCACGAAGCCCGCGGCAGCCTTCGACCAGGCGGGGCCGATTCGAGCCACGACAGGAACCCGGTCAGCGCGCCCGGTCCCATCGCGATCTCGATCGCTTCCTGGCCCGAGGACTCGCACCGCAGCACCGTCGAGCCCTCAGGCACCGCGTACGCCTCGGAACCCGACGGGTCCCGCCGGTCGGCGATCTGCATGCTTTCCCGCTGGAACACGCGGTCCGGGCCGGTGCGCAGGCTCCACACGCGGTACCAGACGAACTTCTCGCCCTCGTACCGGCCGAGGCCGAGATGCCAGCTCGACCGCGGGCTGTCCGGACGCCACCGCAGCGCCACGCTGACGCCGCCGCCGCGGCGCATCCGGATCCACCGCTGGCCGTACCAGCCGACCACGACGACGAGCACGATCAGGAGCACTAGCACCACCACAGCGATCTGCACGGCCCGGCTCCTGCCCGTCTAGTCCGCTCAGACCGATTGTCCAGCCGCGCGGAGCTGGGCCGAGGCCCTCGTCCGCTCGGCCTCGTCGCCGGTGCTGAGGGCTGCCTTCGCGGCGGCCACGTCGATTTCGTCGGACAGTTCCGCGCTCTCCGCGAGCACGCTCACCCCGGTCGCGGTCACGGACAGGAACCCGCCGTGCACCGCCGCGGTCAGCACGTCGCCGTCCGTCGTGGTCACCTTCACCACGCCACCCTCGACGAGCTGGCCCAGCACCGGCTCGTGTCCGGGCATGATGCCGATCTCGCCCTCGGTGGTCTGCGCCACCACGAAGGCGGCGGTACCCGACCAGAGCCGGCGCTCGACGGCAACCAGCTCCACGGACATCTCAGCCACGTAGCACTCCTTCGCTCGGGGTGTCACCACCGAGTGTAATAGGTCTTGCTTCGGTTACGAGAACGGCGGGGGCCGATGTCCACAATGGACAGTGCCCCCGCCGGTCTCACGCACTCACTTGCCGGTGATCTCGTGGTACTTCTTCTCGAGGTCCTCGAGCCCGCCGATGCCCAGGAACGCCTGCTCCGGGTAGTGGTCGAAGTCGCCCTTGGTGATGCGGTCGAACGACTCGATCGTCTCGGCCAGCGGCACCGTGGAGCCCGGGATCTGCGTGAAGGCCTCGGCCACCAGCATGTTCTGGGACAGGAACCGCTCGATCCGGCGCGCCCGCTGCACGGTCAGCTTGTCCTCTTCGGAAAGCTCGTCCATGCCGAGGATCGCGATGATGTCCTGCAGCTCCTTGTACTTCTGCAGGATCCGGATGACCTCGGACGCGACGCGGTAGTGGTCCTCGCCGACGATCGCCGGGTCGAGGATCGTCGACGTCGACGCCAGCGGGTCCACCGCCGGGAAGATGCCCTTCTGGAACACCGACCGGGAAAGCTCGGTGGTGGCGTCCAGGTGGGCGAACGTCGTCGCCGGGGCCGGGTCGGTGTAGTCGTCCGCGGGCACGTAGATCGCCTGCATCGAGGTGATCGAACGGCCTCGGGTCGAGGTGATCCGCTCCTGCAGCTGGCCCATCTCGTCCGCCAGCGTCGGCTGGTAGCCCACGGCCGAAGGCATGCGGCCCAGCAGGGTCGACACCTCGGAACCGGCCTGGGTGAACCGGAAGATGTTGTCGATGAACAGCAGCACGTCCTGGTTCTGGACGTCGCGGAAGTACTCCGCCATGGTCAGCGCGGACAGCGCGACGCGCATACGCGTGCCCGGCGGCTCGTCCATCTGGCCGAACACGAGGGCGGTGTCGTTGATGACGCCGTCCTCGGACATCTCCAGGAAGAGGTCGTTGCCCTCACGGGTGCGCTCGCCGACGCCGGCGAACACCGACGTACCGCCGAAGTTCCGGGCGACACGGGTGATCATTTCCTTGATCAGCACCGTCTTGCCCACGCCCGCGCCGCCGAACAGGCCGATCTTGCCGCCCTGCACGTACGGGGTCAGCAGGTCGACGACCTTCAGGCCGGTCTCCAGCATCTCCGTCTTGCCCTCGAGCTGGTCGAAGGGCGGCGGGTTGCGGTGGATGCCCCAGCGCTCGAGGTCCTCGCCGTAGCCAGGCTCGTCGAGGCACTCGCCGAGCGCGTTGTAGACGTGGCCCTTGACCTTGTCGCCCACCGGGACGGTGATCGGGCCGCCGGTGTCGGTGACCTCCGCACCGCGGACGAGGCCGTCCTGCGGCTGCAGCGAAATCGTGCGCACCAGGTTGTCGCCGAGGTGCGCGGCGACCTCGAGGGTCACCGTCTTGCGCAGCTGCTCGAACTCGATGTCGACCTTGAGCGCGTTGAACTGGTCGGGAACGGAACCGCGCGGGAACTCGACGTCGACGACCGGCCCGGTCACCGAGACGATGCGCCCCTTGGCGCGCGGGGCTTCAGTACTGGTCATCAGTCATCACTTCCTGCTGCGGTGAGCGCGTTCGCGCCACCGACGATTTCGGAGATCTCCTGGGTGATCTGCGCCTGCCGGGCCTGGTTCGCCTCCCGCGTCAGCGTGTTCACCAGTTCGTTCGCGTTGTCCGACGCGGCCTTCATCGCCGTGCGGCGGGCGGCCAGTTCGGACGCCGCGGACTCGAGCAGCGCGGAGTACAGCCGGGTGTTGATGTACTTCGGCAGCAGCGCGGAGAGCAGCTTGTCGGCGCTGGGCTCGAACTCGTAGCTCGGCAGCAGACCGGCAGGCTTCTCGTCCTCGCCGTCGGAGTACTCGACTTCCAGCGGCGCGACGCGCTTGGCGACCGGGCGCTGCGTCAGCATCGACACGAACTCGGTGTAGACGACGTGGATCTCGTCCACGCCGGTGATGCCGTCCGCGTTGCCCGAAGCGTCGTCGACCCCGGCGTTGAAGGACTGCACCAGCGTCTCGGCCGCGGTGACCGCGTCCGGGTAGGCAGGCTGGTCGGAGAAGCCCGTCCAGCTGCCCGCCACCGCGCGGTTGCGGAACCGGTAGTAGTTCAGGCCCTTGCTGCCGGTGGTGTAGACGTCGACCTCCTTGCCTTCCTTCTTCAGGAGGGCAAGCAGCTCTTCGGTCGCCTTCAGCACGTTCGAGTTGTAACCGCCGCACTGGCCCTTGTCACTGGTGACGACCAGGACGGCGGCGCGCTTCGGGTTCGGGCGCTCGACCAGGAGCGGGTGGTCGAGGTTGGCCGCCGCGCCGGCCAGCGCCGAGAGCACCTTGGTGATCTCGTCCGCGTACGGCCGGGAAGCGGCGACCTTCGCGCGCGCCTTGGTGATGCGCGCGGTGGCGATGAGTTCCATCGCCTTGGTGATCTTGCCGATCGACTTCGTCGCCTTGATGCGCGAGCGAAGCTCCCGGAGTTGTGCGGCCATGGGCTACCAGCTCACTTCTTCGGGGCGGGCTTGTTGACCTTGACGGTCTCCTGCCCGACCTTCTCGGCGGCCATCGCGTCGGCGTTCGACTCGAGCGGCTTGCCCTCGGAGGTGGTGAACTCCTTCTTGAACTCGTTCACCGCCGCGATCAGCGCGTCGCGGGTGTCGTCCTCGAACTTGCCGGTGTCGCGGATCGCGCCCAGCACCTCGGCGTGCTTGCGCTTCGCCGAGTCGAGGAACTCGAGGTTGAAGCGGCGCACGTCCTCGGTCGGGACCGAGTCGAAGTAGCCGTTCGTGCCCAGGTACACCGTGGCGACCTGCTCCTCGACCGGGACCGGCGAGTACTGCGGCTGCTTGAGCACCTCGTACAGCCGGGCGCCGCGCTCCAGCTGCGCCTTCGACGCGTCGTCCAGGTCCGAGGCGAAGGCGGCGAACGCCTCCAGCTCGCGGTACTGGGACAGGTCGATGCGCAGCGAGCCCGCGACGTTCTTCATCGCCTTGACCTGCGCGGCGCCACCCACGCGGGACACCGAGATGCCCACGTCGATGGCCGGGCGCTGGCCGGCGTTGAAGAGGTCCGACTGGAAGAAGCACTGGCCGTCGGTGATCGAGATGACGTTCGTCGGGATGTAGGCCGACACGTCGTTGGCCTTGGTCTCGATGATCGGCAGACCGGTCAGCGAGCCCGCGCCCAGCTCGTCCGAGAGCTTCGCGCAGCGCTCGAGGAGACGGGAGTGCAAGTAGAAGACGTCGCCGGGGAACGCCTCGCGGCCCGGCGGGCGGCGCAGCAGCAGCGAGATCGCGCGGTAGGCGTCGGCCTGCTTGGTCAGGTCGTCGAACACGATCAGGACGTGCTTGCCCTCGTACATCCAGTGCTGGCCGATGGCCGAGCCGGTGTAGGGGGCGATCCACTTGAAGCCCGCCGAGTCCGAGGCCGGGGCCGCGACGATGGTGGTGTACTCCATCGCGCCCGCGTCCTCGAGCGCCGACTTCACCGAGGCGATCGTGGAGCCCTTCTGGCCGACCGCGACGTAGATGCAGCGAACCTGCTTCTTCGGGTCGCCGGTCTCCCAGTTGGCCTTCTGGTTGATGATCGTGTCCACCGCGACCGCGGTCTTGCCGGTCTTGCGGTCGCCGATGATCAGCTGGCGCTGGCCGCGGCCGATCGGGGTCATCGCGTCGATCGCGGTGATGCCCGTCTGCAGCGGCTCGGACACCGGCTGGCGCTCGACCACCGAGGCGGCCTTGAGCTCCAGCGCGCGGCGGCCGGTGGTCTCGATCTCGCCGAGGCCGTCGATGGCCTGGCCGAGCGGGTTGACGACCCGGCCGAGGTAGCCGTCGCCGACCGGCACCGAGAGGACCTGACCGGTCCGCTTGACCTGCTGGCCTTCTTCGATGCTCTCGAAGTCGCCGAGGATCGCCGCGCCGATGGAGCGCGCGTCCAGGTTCAGCGCCACGCCAAGGACGCCGCCCGGGAACTCGAGCAGCTCGTTGGCCATGGCCGAGGGCAGCCCTTCGACGTGGGCGATGCCGTCACCGGCGTCGGCGACGACGCCGACCTCTTCCCGCTCCACCGAAGGGGCGTAACTCGAGACGTAATTCTCGATCGCGTGGGCGATCTCGTCCGAGGAGATCGTCAGCTCCGCCATTTCGTTCCCGCTCTCGCTTCTGTTCTGTCCAGTGTGCAAAGTCTGTTGTGCCGCTCAGGCCCGGCTCAGCGTGCGGCGCACCGCCGCCAGCTGCCCGGAGGTGCTGCCGTCGATGACCTCGTCCCCGACGCGGACGACGAGGCCGCCGCCGAGTGCCGGGTCGATCTCGACGTGCAGCGCGATCGGCCGCCCGTAGATGCCGTCGAGCTTGGTCCCGAGAAGGGCCCGCTGCTCGTCGGTGAGCGCGTTCGCCGAGGTCACGTACGCGACCGAGCGTTCGCGCCGCTCCGCGGCCAGCGCGACCAGCTTGTCGAGCCCGTTGCCGATGCCGCGCCCCTTGGCGCGCTGCACGGCCTGCTCGACCAGGGTCTCGACGACCGCGTCGACCTTGCCCGCGAACAGCCCGCGGACCAGGGTCCGCTTCGCGTCGGCGGGAGCGCTCAGGTCGGACAGCGCCGCCTCGAGTTCCGGGGCGCCCGCGACGATCCGCGCGACCTGGAACAGCTGAGACTCGACGGTTTCGATGTTCCCGGCCTTTTCGGCGGCGGTGAGCAGCGCCGAACGGCCGACCGACTCGAGCCCGTCCACCAGCTCGCGGGGACTGGACCAGCGGCTGCCCGCCACGGTGTCGAGCACCTTCAGGGCCTGCTCGCTCAGCTTTCCGTCGAACAGGCGGCGGACCAGGCCCTGGCGGCTCTCCGGAGCGACCGAAGAATCGCCGACCGCGCGGCGCAGGCCGATTTCGCGGTCAAGGAGGTCGACGACCGAGAGCAGCTCGTCCCCGACCTTCGCGGGGTCAGCGCCCGCTCCGGCCAGCACCTCGCCGAGCGAGCGCTCGGCGAGGTCGAGCGCTTCACGGCTCGCAGCATGCAGCGTCATCTCTGGTTACTTCCCCGCTCCGTTGGTGGCACCGGCGGTGTCCAGCTCCGCGAGGAACCGGTCGACGGTGCCGCGACGGCGCGCCTCGTCCTCGAGCGACTCGCCGACGATCCGGCCGGCCAGCTCGACCGCGTTGCGGCCCATTTCGGCCCGCAGCTCGGCGACGATCTGCGCCTTCTGCGCCTGCAGCTGGGCGTGGCCCTGCGCCACGATCCGCTGGGATTCGGCCTCGGCCTGCTCCCGCAGCTCCGCCTTGATCTGCTCGGCTTCGAGCCGGGCGTCGTCGCGGATCTTCGCGGCCTCGGAACGGGCGTCCGCCAGCTGCGCCTTGTACTCCGACAGCGCCTTCTCGGCCTCTGCCTGAGCCTTCTCGGCCTTCTCGATCCCGCCTTCGATCTTCTGCGCCCGCTCCTCGTACGTCTTCTCGAAACGAGGGACGACGTACTTCTTGAGGATGAACAGCAGGATCAGGAAGGCGACGATGCCGAGGATCAGTTCCGAGGGTTCCGGAACGATCGGGTTGTGGGCTTCTGCCGCTAGCACCACTTCGGTCTTCAGCACAACGTCTCCTTACGCGAGAGCGGACGACTCAGGCGGAGGCGATGAAGTAGATGACGATACCGATCAGGGCCAGCACCTCGGTGAGCACGAAGGTGGCGTAACCGATGCCCTGCAGCTTGCTCTGGGCCTCCGGCTGGCGCGCGGTGCCGTTGATCACCGCGGCGAAGATCAGGCCCACACCGATGCCGGGGCCGATCGCGCCCAGGCCGTAGCCGATCGCGGCGAGGCCCTTGTTGATGCTGACGGCTTCGGCGGCCTGCTGGGCCAGAACGATGTTGCTCACGTGCGTTTCCCTTCACTTCGGTCCGCGCACTCACGCGGATCGGGGTCTTTAGGTGTTCTCAGTGCTCCGACGCCAGCGCGGCGCCGATGTACCCCGCGGAGAGCAGGGCGAAGATGTACGCCTGGAGGCACTGGATGAACGCCTCCAGGAACGTCAGGCCGATGGCGAAGATCCACGCCACCAGCGACACCGGCTTCAGCGCGATGCTCGAGGTCTCGGTCAGCAGGAAGGTGCCGCCGAGGGTGAAGACCGCCAGGATCAGGTGACCCGCGAACATGGCGGCGAAAACACGGATGGCGAGCGTGAGCGGGTTGAGGAAGAACTTTTCCGCGAACTCGATCACCGCGAACAGCGGAAGCACCGGACCGGGGACCCCGGCGGGCGCGAGCTCCTTCTTGAAGTACGCGCGGACGCCGTGCTTCTTGATCCCGGCGTAGTGGTACATCGGGTAGACCACGAGCACCGACAACGCGATCGGGAACCCGAACCGCGCCATGGTGGGGAACTGCAGCAACGGGATGACCCCGTAGAGGTTGTTCAGCAGGATGAAGGTGAACAACGCGAAGATGACCGGCACGAAGCGCTGGAAGTCTTTCGAGCCGATCTGCTCGCGGGCGATGTTGTTGCGCGCGAAGTCGTAGATGCCTTCGGCCACGAACTGGCCTTTGGTCGGAACGACCTTCAGCTTGCGCGTCGCCAGCAGGAAGTACCCCGCGATGATGATCACCGAGAGCACCACCAGGAGCATCGGCTTCGTGACGAAGCCGAACAACGGCGGCAGCTCAAAGCTTTCGGCGCCAGGGGGCGCGAAGGTCGCACCCTCGGTCAGTACCAGCGCGGCCACTGGGCTCCTCCCGGTTCTCCCGGCCGGCGTTCACTCCGCCGGGGGAATCGTCACGATCTGGACTTAACGTACCCGATACGCATCGGGACGCCGGAGGCGGCGGTACCCACCGTGCGCGGAGCCAAACACCGGTCTGCGCTCGAGGGATGTCTCGCGTGAACACTGCCCTGCGGTCTACTTCGGACCAGCCGGTGAGAGAGGCGGAACCATCCGGTCGCCACACTGCTGATCGCGGTTCGTCGTCGGGAGTGCGCGGCCGAGGCCGCCACCCATGACGCGGACCATACCAGCAGGTCAATCACTGCCGTACAGGCGTACTCCTTACCAGCCGAACGGTCCAGGACCTAAGTCCCGGATCCGGCTGGGACCCTTGTCCCGAATCCGTCAATTCGAGGCGGGAATGATGGTCGGGATACGCGCTTTGCGGAATGTCGCGAACTCCACAGCGGCCGCTACGAGAATGGCGACGATCATCGTGATCCCGAGGGAAAGCGGGTGCAGCACGGTGACGCCCTTGAGCAGAGTGAGCGCGAGGAACAGGAGGATGACCTTCGCCGCGTAACCGCCGAGAGCGATGAGCATCACCAGCGAGGGGTCCTGTCCGGCGGATACCTTCATCATGCCCAGCGTCGACAGCGAGGCGACCATCGCCAGCACGCCGCCGACCAGGGCGCCGAGGAAGCCGTGCAGTCCGTTGAGGACGGTGAAAAGCACAATGCAGACCAGGATGAACGGCGGCGTGAACAGCAGCGAGGCGCGCGTCATCGAGCGCGCGAGCTGGCGCACCGGAGCGGCGTGCGGGTTCTCCGCGGAGGACGCAGCTTTGGCCTGAGCCGTGGCCTGGGACGTCTCGGGCGTCGTCTCCGGCGTCTCGGTGTCGCTCACTGCAATCGCTCCTCGTTCGGTTCGACCCGCCAGTATAGACCGCCCGCGGGCTCAGACGCCGTGGCGGTGCCGGGAACGCAGTCGCGGCACGAGAGAAACGAGCACCGCGACCACCAGTGCGGCGGCAATCGCCCAGAACACGACCGGGCTGTCGAAAATCGTGATGGAGACCGCTCCGAAAGAGAGAATTCCGGCCCACAAATAGATCAGCAGCACCGCGCGCCGTTGCGAATGGCCGATTTCCAGCAGCCGGTGGTGCAGATGCATTTTGTCGGCGGCGAACGGGCTCTGCCCGCGCCGCGTGCGCCGGACGACGGCCATCACGAGGTCGAGCACCGGCACGAAAAGCACGGCCACGACGACCACCAGCGGGGACAGCAGGGCGAGCGCGTCCGAGGCGGAGAACCGGGTGTAGTTGACCCGTCCGCTCGCCGACGTGGTGGCCCCGGCGAGCATCAGCCCGATCATCATCGATCCGGAGTCGCCCATGAAAATTTTGGCCGGCTGGAAGTTGTACGGAAGGAAACCGAGACAGGCCCCGGCGAGCGCGGCGGCGATGAGCGCGGGCGGGTAGGCGCCGAAGTCGCCGCCCGCGTTGTCGAGCAGGCCGATCGAGAACGCGCAGGTGGCCGCCGCGGCGATGAAGCCGAGCCCGCCGGCCAGCCCGTCGAGGCCGTCGACGAAGTTCATCGCGTTGACCATCACCACGACCATCACGACGGTCAGCAGCGCGCCCTGGTTCTTGTCCAGCACCAGCACCGAGCCGATGGAATCGCCGTTGCCGCCCCACGGCACCCAGAACGACACCCACTGCACGCCGAAGATGACGAGGATCCCGGCGCACATGACCTGTCCGGCGAGCTTCGTCCACGCGTCGAGTTCGAACCGGTCGTCCAGGATGCCGATGAGCGAGATGACGCCCGCCGCGAGCAGCACGCCGACCGCGTCGTAGGAGACGTCGAAACCGTGGCTGAGCGCGGGAAGCTGGTGCGCGAGGCCCATCGCGGCGGCGATCCCGAGGTAGATGCCGACGCCGCCCATCCGCGGGATCGGCTTGACGTGCACGTCGCGCGCGCGGGGGTTGGCGATCGCGCCGATCCGGATGGCCACGCGCCGCACGACGCCGGTCAGCAGATAGGTCACCGCGGTCGCGGTCAGCGCGACGAGCAAGTACTCCCGGATCGGGAGAAGTCCTTGGACTACAGGCATGACCGCGTCACGCCCGCCGGGAGGTCGGAGTCACCGCGCCACGCTACCGCGCCCGCGTGCGGCCACGGTGAACGGCAGTCACTTCCGCGGCTCAGTCCAGCGTCTCCTCGGCGACGCCGATCACCTCGGCGATGGCCGCCTTCGTGACCGCGCCCTCGCGCAGCACCAGCGGCTTGTCGCCGGTCAGGTCCACGATGGACGAAGCCACCGTTTCCCCGCTCGACCCGCCGTCGAGGTACACCGACACCGAATCGCCGAGCTGCTCCTGCGCGTCTTCGACGGTCGAAGCGGGCGAACGCCCGGAGACGTTCGCGCTCGACACCGCCATCGGGCCGACGTCGCGCAGCAGCTCGAGCGCGACTGGATGCAGCGGCATCCGCAGCATCACCGTGCCGCGCGAGTTGCCGAGATTCCACTGCAGACTCGGCGCGTGCGGCAGCACGATCGAAAGGTCGCCCGGCCAGAACGCCTCGATGAGCGCCCGCGCCTGCGGCGGAACGCCGAGCACCAGACCGTCCACAGTGGACCAGGAGCCGACGAGGACACCGACCGGCATGTCCGGGCCGCGGTTCTTCGCCCGCAGCAACGCCTGGACGGCGCCGGAGTCGAACGCGTCCGCACCGATGCCGTACACCGTGTCCGTCGGCAGGACGACCAGCCGGCTCGACCGCACCGCGGCGGCCGCCGCGGACAGGCCTTCGGCTCGGGATTCGCGCTTGCCGCAGTCGTAGACCGCACTCATGCCGCGAAGCCTATCCCCCGCCACCCCGGGCGGGCCCTGCCGAGGTACGTGAGGGGAACCCTGAAGGAATCAGAGTCAATGCGGGTTCCCCTCACGGACAGTCAGCGGTCAGGCGCCGTAACTGGCCTGCTTCACCGCGAACACGTTGCGGTTTCCCGCGCCCTCCTGCAGCGACCACAGCAGATCCGCGTCCTTCGGGTCCTCCCAGTACGAAATGCTCTCCCCGCTGCTCACCCAGGAGTGCGTGGCCGGGCCTGCGGTCGGGGTCCAGTAGTAGAGCTGCTTCGCGGCGGACGAGTTGAACCACCAGCGGCCGTTGTGCGAGGCGACGCCGTTGAGGTTGTACCAGGGCAGCTTCAGCGCCTGGCTCGCCGTCGTGGAGGCCGCGAACGTCGTCGCGCCCGAGGCGAACGGGAAGCGCACCGCGCGCGGGGCGCGGTTCGGGTAGTCGGTGCAGTCGGCCTTGCAGGTGTACTCGGTCATCACGATCGACTTGCTGACCCGGTCCAGCGAGATGCTCGACCAGACCAGGTTCGTGCCGGACGTCGTGTGCGCGGCGACCGTGCCCACCTGCGGCAGCACGTAGCGGTAGTTGTGCGCGTAGTACTGGCCGCCGGACAGGCCGATCTGGTCCGCCGTGCCGCCCGAGTTGACCTCGAGGATCTTGCGCATGTCGAAGACCCGCATGCCGCCGCCGGTGTCGGCGACGTACAGGTAGTCGCCGTACCAGGAGACGCCGCCCGCGTGGATCGGGATGTCCTTGTAGTTCGGCGATGCGTTGGTGCCGGTCGGTTCGACGAGCAGGATCTTGCGGTACTTGTTCGGGTACGTCGCGTCCCAGTCGGCGAGCGTGATCCGGCTGCGGACCTGTTTGCCGCCGCATTTGTCGCGCGTGTACCAGCTGACCGCGACGAGCTGGTGCCCGTCGTAGTTGCCGCCGTTGTCGCCGCCGACCGCGTCGCGGCTGGTGGTGATGCCCTGCGGGTAATTGGTGCAGTCGCTGTTGTCGCCGTCGTCGAACCGGAAACCGCCGGTGAGCCCGGCCGGTTTGAAGGTGGACGGCAGCGCTTGGCGGTCGTGGTTCGCGTTGTCCATGACGGTGTGCACCGGCACGGTGTGCAGCTTCCCCGCGAGGCCGGAGTAGACCGCGTCGTATTTGTGGTAGTCCGAGGTCAGCGTGTATTCGCTGGCCGGGAGGGTGGTCGGTCCGGCGGCGGCGGACGCGCTGGTGGCGCTCGCGGTGAGCGCGCTGGCGGCGATGAGCGCCGCTCCGCAGCCGGCGGTGATGCGATGACGCAAGAACATGGACTCCCCCAGAAGTCTGATTGTTCGGCCGCCTCAAGGTAGGGGGTCGCTCGATAGAGGGCAACCCGGTCGAAAGGCGCCATCCGCCGTTCGGACGGATGACGCCTTTCGTGACTCAGAACCCGATCGCGGTACAGGCGGTCGTCGTGGTCTTCGCCGGGTCGGCGATCGACGTCGCGGTCAGCCGTACACGCGCGGTGTGTGGTGCGCCCGCCGAGCGTTTCGCGTACGCCTGGATTTGCGTCGAGCCGCCGAACTTGGCGGTGGTCAACGCGTTCGGGAGCCGGACTTCCCAGCCGCGGGTGTCGGTGGACGCGGTCAGCCGGTAGGTGTCCTGGTCGTACGGGGCTGCCGCGCCGCGTGCCGAACCCTGGTTCGACAGGCGGAAGTCGCAGGTAGCGAGGCCGCCGCGGGCGAACGCGGGCAGTGCGGGCCACAACCACGCGCCGCGCGCCTGCGGTCCGGCGCCGTCGAGCGACGCGACGGTGACCGTGTACGACAGCACGCCGCGGCTGTCGCGGTCGAGGTCGGTGACGAGGAAATGCAACCGGTTGGCCTCGTCGGTGTACTCGTAACCGCTGGACGCGCCGGTGCCCGCCTTGAACGTGGCGTCGTTGAGCTGCCGATAGTCGCCGACGGTGATCTTGACCGGGGTGCCGTCCGGGCGGACGTAGTCGGTCAGGCCGATGTCCTGCGGGTTCGCGTCCACGATCCATTCGAACGGCGCGGCGTCGCGGCTCTTGGTCTTGGCCAGCAGGACACCGGAGTCCGGGGCGAACGAGTCCGAGCCCATCCGGTCGACGACCTCCACGCTGTAGTGGTCATATCCGCCGCCGTCGCACTTCGGGTCCTTCGCCGGATCGCACTTGGGCGAACGGTCCCCGCCGGTGAGCGCGATCGTGATGCCCGCGTACGCGCCTTGCTCCGGCACCGCCTCCCGGGCGGTCACGCGGGCGGTGACCGGACCGGTCGTGGCGAGCTGGTTCCGGTCGAGGTTCAGGACGGACTTCGGATCGACGATGCCGAGCTTGAGTTTGTTGCGCAGCATGTGGTGCGCGCCCATCGAACCGCCTTCGGTCGCCGGGATCTGCCAGCGCGTGTGCGGGCCGCCGGGACCGTTGAAACTGCCGCGCGACAACATTTCCCACGGTCCGGTGTAGGACCGGCGGGGCGGATCGCCGAACGGGTTGTTGTAGTTGTCGCCGATGCCGAGGATGTGGCTGAACTCGTGCGCGAACACGCCCTGGCCGGAGCTTTCCGCCTGCGTCGAGGATCCGTTGGCCGCGTTGGGCCAGATGGTCGACGCCGACGCCCACGACGTCCACGGCACGTACCGCGTGTGCGCCCAGTTCTGGTCGCCCGGTTTGCTGCCCGGCGGGCCGAATTCGGCGGGCACGTTCTCCTTCGAGCCGAATTTCATCTCGCCGAATTCCTGCCACGTCGAGCTTTCGTCCTGGCCCGCGGAAAGGAAGAAGACGAAGTCGAACTGGTCGGCGACCGGACCGACGTCGGCGCGCCACGCGTCGCCCGCGTCCTTGCGCAGGTCCCGGGTGCAGTCGGCGTCCGCCGGACAGTCCTGCGGCTGCATTTCCATGCCGTACTCGAAGGATTTGCCCGGCATCCGGTAGGGGCCGAACGCGGTGAGGTCGACGCCGAACCGGCCGCCGGAGTCCTCCATCCAGTACTCGTTGATGGTGTGGCCGTGGTTGAGGGTTTCGGGTTTGTTGAGGAAATCCTGGTAATGCTGCGCGACTTTCTCGCGCGGCAGATTGCTGGCCGACGGCGACGGATTGCCGAAGACGGTCGAATGCGGCGGCTTCGTGACCACGAAATCGGCGTCCGGGTAGTCGGCGAGCACGACAGCGCCCTTGAACTTGCGCACGGTCGGCTTGAGCGACGGGTCGGCCCAGTTGGTGCCCGGGACGTGGCGGTAGTCCTGCCAGGTCATGCTCGCCTGGTCGGCCCAGTGCGCGGAGTCCAGCGGCGCGGGCCAGCCCCGCCCGATCGGATCAGCCGCGGCGGTCCCGGCGAGCAACGCGGGAGCCAGCGCCGCGACCGCCACGACGACAGCGACCCGGCCGCGCCTCGTGCGAGTGCGGTGAATCCGGCGGGGTAAGGGGGATCTCATCGTCGCTCCTCACTTCTCCGCCGGTCCGCCCGGCGGTCCCGAGGCCCGACGCTAACGGTGATCGTTAGGCGAGCGAACGAAATCCACCCCGCTGCCGCACGACGAAAGTCGGGCAAGACGAAGGCAAAGGTGCGAATGGCCCAGTGCGGGGGGTGGGCAGCAACGCGGGGAGTCTGTGAGGGGCTCCTTCACGGACGCCTGCGGGCTGTGAAGGGCACCTTCACGGACGTAGATTCCCTCAAGGAGCCCTTCACGGACGTCCGGGCAGGGCAAGGTTCGTGAGGGCCACCCTCACTGACGCTGATTCCTGCAGGGTTCCCCTCACGAACGCCTGCGGGCCGTGAAGGGCTCCCTCACGGACGTAGATTCCCTCAAGGAGCCCTTCACGGACATCCAGACACGGCAAGGTCCGTGAGGGCCACCCTCACGAACGCAGATTCCCCCAGGGTTCCCCTCACGACCCGCAACCGTCCGTGAAGGAGCCCTTCACGAGCGTTGCGCGAAGCGGGGCTCAGCCCAGTCGGCGAGCGGTGACGAACCGCGCGCGCCCGCTGTAGTCGGGATGGTCCTCCACCCCGGTCAGCACCCGGCGCGCCCGGACCAGTGCGGGCACCGCTGAGCCATGCGTGTCGTCGTGTTCGATCGCCAGGCCGCCGCCCGGGCGCAGCAGTCGCGCGCCGGCTGCGATCGCGTGCCGGATCACTGCCAGACCGCTTTCCTCCGCGAAGACCGCGCGGGCCGGGTCGTGTTCGCCTACCTCCGGCGGGACCGGGGTGCCCTCCGGGACGTACGGCGGGTTGCAGAGCACCAGGTCCACGAGACCGTCGAGTTCGGCGAACATCGTCGGATCCGCGATGTCGCCGGAGTAGAGCCGGATCGGGGTGTTGCCCGCCGCGGTGTGCACGTCGGCGTTGTGCCGGGCCCAGGCGAGCGCCTGCGGGTCGACGTCGACCGCGTAGACCACCGCGTCCGGGCGTTCGTGCGCGAGCGCCAGCGCCAGCGCGCCGGACCCGGTGCACAGGTCGACCACCACCGGGTATTCGCGGCCCTGGAGGAACTTCACGCCCCATTCGAGGAGCAGTTCGGTTTCCGGGCGCGGGACGAACACGCCCGCGCCGACGTTGACCGTGATGTTGCCGAGCGCGGCCCAGCCGGTGAGGTACTGCAGCGGGATCCGCTTGGCGCGCTGCGCGACGAGCTGGCCGATCGCGTCGATCACCGGCGGGTCGACCAGCGGCACCATCGGCAGCCTGCCCCGTTCGACGCCGAGTACGTGCGCGGCGATGAGATCCGCGTCCGACCGCGGCGATTCCACGCCCGCCTCGGTGAGGATCCGGGTGGCCTCCATGATGGCCAGGCGCAGCGGCTGCCGATTCACTGGTCGTCCTTCACTCGTCGAAACTGCCCCCGGAGGGGGTGCTGCCCAGCGTATCGACCCCCGGCCGCGCGGGGGTCACGCCTGGCCGAGATATCCGGACAGGACTTCGCGCCGCTGGGCGAGATCCCCGATCCGCCGGTCCACCTCGGCCAGTTCCCCGCGCAGCCTGCGCACCAGTTCCGGGCACAGGTCGAGGTGCGCGGCGGGTCCGCTCGCGCAGTCGAGCATCCCGGCGATCATCTCCGTGGTCAGGCCCGCGGCCAGCAGTTTCCGGATCTGGCACACCCGGACGACGGCCTCCTCGTCGTACACCCGGTACCCGCTCGTGTTGCGCTCCGAGGCCAGCAGGCCCTGTTCGCCGTAGTACCGCAGCAGCCGCGGCGCGACGCCGGTGCGCTGCGCGAGTTCGCCGATCAGCATCCGATTTTCTCCTGCTTCTGGCCTTCACACTGGTGTCAATCCTTAACGTCGCGAACATGACAGAACATTTCGCGCCCCTCGTCGCCGGACAGGGCCCCGGCCTGCTGCTCGCCCACGGCGCGGGCGGCGGCGTGACCGCCAATTTCGGTCCGCTGCTGGACGATCTCGCCCGCACGCACACCGTGGTCGGGGCCGATTACCCGGTCGCGGGCGGCACACTCGACGAACTGGCCGACGGGCTGGTCGCGACCGCCGTCGACGCCGGGGTCGAGAAGTTCGCCGTGCTCGGCTACTCGCTCGGCACGGCCGTCGCGATCCGCGTGGCGACCCGGCATCCCGAGCGCGTGACCGGCCTCATCCTCACCGCGGGCTTCGCCCGGCCGGACGCGCGGATGGAACTGGCGCTGGATGTGTGGGCAGAGCTGCTGAAAGGCGACCGCACTCTGCTCGCCAAGTACTTGATGCTGACCGCGGTCAGCGAGCCGTTCCTCGCCGCGCTGACGCCGGAGCAGGTCGCCGAGGCGGTCGCCGGGTTGGCCGCGTCGGTGCCCGCGGGGACGGCGAAGCAGGTCGAGCTGGTCCGGAAGGTCGACACCCGGGCGGAATTGGCGTCGATCGCGGTCCCGACGCTGGTGATCGCCACGACGCTGGACTCCCTCGTGCCGCCAAAGCACTCGCAGGAGTTGGCCGCCGGAATTCCCGGCGCGGAGCTGGTCGAAATCGCATCCGGGCACGGCATCGGCGAGGAAGCGCCGGAAGCCTGGCTCACCGCGATCCGGAAGGTGCTGCGATGAGCCGCCAGGTGGTCCTGCCGAACGAGTCCCCCGACCTGACCCCGCGCCGCCTCGCCGATCTCGCCCGGCTGGCTGAGGAGCTGGGGTACGAATCCGTGTGGCTGCCGGACCACGTGCTGCCGCCCGAGCCGTTCGGCGAGGTCTTCGGCGGCGTGTACGAACCGCTGGCGACGCTCGCCTATCTGGCCGCGGCGACCGAACGCGTGCAGCTGGGCACGTCCGTGGTGATCGTGCCGCTGCGCGAACCGCACCTGCTGGCCAAACAGGCCGCGACGATCGACCGGCTGTCCGGGCACCGGCTGGTGCTGGGCGTCGGCGCGGGGTGGAACGAGCCGGAGTTCGCGGAGATCGGCGCGGATTTCCCCCGCCGCGGCGCGACGCTGGACGAGACGCTTTCGTTGCTGGATCAGCTGTTCACCACCGGACGAGGCCGATCCGGCGGGTATTTCGAACCACGGCCGGAGGGCCGGATCCCGATTCTGGTCGGCGGGAATTCGACGGTCGCGCTGCGCCGAGCTGTCCGGGCCGGAGACCAATGGCTCAGCGCGGGCCTCTCACCGGAGGTTTTCGCGGAGCGGGTCGCGAAGCTGTCCCAGCTCGACCCGGAGCGGCGCGTGCGGCGGATCGCCAGGCAGCAGTACGACGAAGAAACTGCCGTCGAGACCTACCGTGCGTACCGGGACGCCGGGGCGGACGCGGTGGCCGTGCATTTCGGGGATGACAAGGGATACGAGGAACGGATGACGGCGTTCGCCGCGGCGACCTCGTGAGTGCCTGACCCAAGGAAAACCGCGGCCGCCGATTCCATTGTGGACGGACAGCGCGCCGCTCGGATTGCTTGGCCTGGCACCGATTTCGGTGCTGGTCAGCCCGACTGAGCGGCGAGCCGTTCCTCCCGGTCGGCCGAGGCCAGCGCGTCCAGCACCCCGTCCAGTTCGCCGTCGAGGACCTGGTCCAGGTTGTACGCCTTGTAGTTCACCCGGTGGTCCGAGATCCGGTTCTCCGGGAAGTTGTACGTCCGCACCCGCTCCGAACGGTCCACCGTCCGGACCTGCGAACGGCGCGCGTCCGACGCCTTCGCCGCGGCCTCTTCCTCGGCGACCTGCTGCAGCCGGGCCTGCAGCACCTGCAGCGCCCGCGCGCGGTTCTGGATCTGCGACTTCTCGTTCTGGCACGACACGACGATCCCGGTCGGCAGGTGGGTGATCCGCACCGCCGAGTCGGTGGTGTTGACGCTCTGCCCGCCGGGGCCCGACGAGCGGAACACGTCGATGCGCAGGTCGTTCGGGTCGATTTCGACCTCGACCTCTTCCGGTTCCGGATAAATCAGCACGCCGGACGCGGACGTGTGGATGCGGCCCTGCGATTCCGTCGCGGGCACGCGCTGCACCCGGTGCACGCCGCCCTCGAACTTCAGCCTCGCCCAGACGCCTTCGACGTCCGCGGTCTTGCTCTTGAGCGACAGCGTGACGTCCTTGTAGCCGCCCAGGTCCGACTCCGTCGAGTCGAGCACCTCGGCCTTCCAGTTGTGCCGCTCGGCGTAGCGCAGGTACATCCGCAGCAGGTCGCCGGCGAACAGCGCGGATTCCTCGCCGCCCTCGCCGGACTTGATCTCCATGACGACGTCGGAGCCGTCGTACGGGTCGCGCGGCAGCAGCAGTTCGGTGAGTTTCGCTTCGAGCTGCGGGATTTTCGCCGACAGCTCCTCGGCCTCGGCGGCGAACGCCGCGTCCTCGGTCGCCAGCTCCTTCGCCGCGGACAGGTCGTCGCGGGTCTGGTCCAGCTCGCGCACCGCACGCACGACCGGGCTCAGCTCGGCGTAGCGGCGGCCCAGTTTGCGGGCCCTGGCCTGGTCGGCATGCACCGCGGGGTCGGCGAGCTGCTGTTCCAGCTGTGCGTGCTCGTCGAGCAGCCCCTTGAGCGAACTCGAATCCACTTCGCCGTCTCCCTCTCGCGAACAGGCCCGGACAGAACAACGGCGCCCACCCGGGCGTGCGGGTGGGCGCCGTTGGACAAGCTACTTGGCGTCGGTCTTCTGCTGACGCTTGCCGTAGCGCTTCTCGAACCGGGCAACCCGGCCACCGGTGTCCATGATCTTCTGCTTGCCGGTGTAGAAGGGGTGGCAGTTCGAGCAGATCTCGACGTGGATCTGACCCGACTCCTTCGTGCTGCGGGTGACGAAGGTGTTCCCGCAGTTGCACGTGACGGTCGTGGTCACGTATTCGGGGTGAATACCGCTCTTCATGGTGTCCTCTCTCGTTGGCCCCGGGTCCCCAGTACGGGGTGAACCGGTGCCGGACTTCAGCGGGTCATTCTGCCAGACGTGCTGACAAGGGCTTCAACACACCCCGGTGACCAGGTATTCCGCCGCCGGTCGCGACCGTGGGTAGTGAAGGACATTCGCATTGTACGGATTTTGTACCCGCTGGCGTGAAGCTGGCCGAGTTCGTGAATCGCTCACTTTCTGGAGGTCCGGACATGCGCACGACCGACCTGCTCACCCGGCTCGCGAAGCCGGCCGCGGCGCTCGCCCTCGCCGCTTCCGCCGCGGTCTTCGCGCCTGCCGCGAATGCTTCCGGCGGCATCACCGCGGCGGACGTGAACCCCGCCGCCGGAACGTTCTCGGAGCTGTCCGAGGCGAACCTGACCGGGGCGGGCGACGGCACCCCGGCCGGCGCGGTCGCCTGGTACAAGGCGCACGCCGGAAGCACCGGGTGGGAGCACTACTGCGAGAAGGCCGCGGAGAATTCCTACGGCGTCACCGGGGTGTGGGCGTCGGCCAACGCACATTGGAACGGCGCCAGCCCGAAGCACACCAGCGGCAAACCGCCCGCCGGTTCGTTCGTGTACTGGAACATCAGCGCCTACGGCCACGTCGGCATCGCGGACGGCAACGGCGGTTTCTACGCCACGAGCGTCGGCGGCAAGATCGGCCACGGCAGCTCCACGAGCTACTTCAACAACTACCGCGGCTGGACCCCGGCCGCCGTCCCCCGCCACTGAGCTTTCTCCCCGCGCCACCTCCCCGGTGCGGCAGAAACGTCCGTGAAGACATCCCTGGGTTTTGTTTGTCAAGCGGCT
>NZ_SDLT01000076.1 GCF_004522235.1 Amycolatopsis nivea | reverse complement strand
CGTTGCGGCTTGACATTCAAGCTCCTGGGATGTCTTTCACTGGTCAGGAGGCCTTCAGCGCAGCCTCCAAGTCGGCCCGCGACATCTTCGAACGCCCCTTGACGTCGCGTTCCTTCGCGAGCTTCTGCAGCTCCGTTTTGGACAGCTCGGACAGATCCGGCGTGCGCTGCTTGCGGCTGCCGCGCACGCTCTTCGCCAGCGCCTCCATGAGGTCGACCACCTTCGTCGGCTGCTCCGGCTCGGCGGCGGGCGTGACGGTGTTCCCGGCCCGTTTGGCCTCGATCAGCTCCTCCACCCGCTCGCGGTAGGTGTCGCGGAACTCGTCGGGCTTCCACGGCTCGGTCATCGCGTCGATCAGCTTGACCGCGAGGTCCAGTTCCTTCTGGTTCGTCTTGGCCTTGGCGGGCAGCTGCGGCACGTCGTCCGCGTTGCGCACCTCGGCGGCGTAATGCAGCGTGTTGAGCACGATCACCCCGTCGCCGGCGCGGGCGAGCGCGAGGTGTTCGCGGCCGTGGAAGACGAACTTCGCGACGGCCGCCTTGTCCCGGCTGGACAGTGCGTCGAGCAGCAGCACGTACGGGCGCTGCGCTTCCTCCTTGGCGGGCGCGAGCCAGTACGCGCGGTCGAAGAACAGCGGGTCGACCTCCTCGAGGTCCACGAAGCTCTCCACCTCGAGCGACCTCGACCGGCCCGGCGCGATCTCGTCGAGTTCCTCCTGCTCGACCAGCACGTACTCGTCGTCGCCGACCTCCCGGCCGCGGACGATGTCGTCGTAGGACACCTCGTCGCCGGTCCGCTCGTTCACCCGCCGGTAGCGGATGCGGTCCTGAGTCCCGCGCTGGAACTGCGTGAAGTGCACGGCATGGTCCTCGACCGCCTTGTACATCCGCACCGGGACGTTCACCAGCCCGAACGACAGCGCACCCTGCCACACCGGACGCATCGGCGCTCCTTCCTCCCTGTTGCCCGGCGGGTACCCAATCCGGGCGCGCGGCACACCGCGCCGGTGTGAGCGAAGGGGTTACGGGGTAGCTTTTGCTCCGATGCGCATAAAACCTCGCGGAAGCCAGTTCTTCCAGCTGCTCGCGGACGCGGCCGCGAACCTCGTCACCGCCACCGCGCTCCTGCGGGACCTCACCGAGGCGTCGCCGCCCGACCGGGAGGCGATCGCGGCCCGGCTGCACGAGGTCGAACACGCCGGCGACGACCTGACGCACACCATCATGGTCGAGCTGAACAGCACGTTCGTCACGCCGTTCGACCGCGAGGACATCCAGGCGCTGGCCGCCCGGATCGACGACGTGCTGGACTTTGTGGACACCGCCGCCGACCTCGCGGTGCTGTACCGGCTCGAGAAGTTCCCGCCGGGCACCGACGGAATGCTGCGGGTGCTGTGCCGCGCGGCGGAGCTGACCGCGGAATCCATGCCGGGGCTCTCGAAGGTCGGCGAGCTGTCGCCGTACTGGATCGAGATCAACGCGCTGGAGAACGAGGCGGACCACACCTACCGGCGGATGCTCGCCGACCTCTTCCAGCCGGGAGCCGACGCGCTCGAGGTGCTCAAGGCGAAGGAGGTCGTCGAACAGTTCGAACTGGCGGCCGACGGCTTCGAGCACGTCGCGGACGTGGTGCAGACCATCGCGGTCAAGGAGTCCTGAGTGGACAGCACCGCCGCGCTGGTCGCCGTCGTGGTGCTGACGGTCTTCTTCGACTACACCAACGGTTTCCACGACGCGGCCAACGCGATCGCCAGCGCGGTCTCGACCAGGGCGCTCCCGCTGCGCACCGCGCTCGTGCTGGCCGCGGTGATGAACCTGGCCGGAGCGCTGCTGTCGACCGGGATCGCCGCCACCGTCGCGAAGGGCATCATCGACGTCCCGCCCGGTCCGGGCGCGCTGACCGTGGTGCTCGCCGCGCTGGTCGGCGCGATCGCGTGGAACCTCGTGACCTGGTATTTCGGGCTGCCGTCCTCGTCGTCGCATTCGCTGATCGGCGGGATGGTCGGGGCCGCGCTGGCCGCGGCGAGCACCGTGCACTGGACCGGCATCGTGGAAAAAGTGCTGGTGCCGATGGTCGCCTCGCCGCTGCTCGGGCTCGTGCTCGGCTACGCGGCGATGGTGGCGGTGCTCTGGCTGCTGCGCCGGGCGAACCCGCACCGCAGCGGCCGGGTGTTCCGGCGGATGCAGATCGTGTCGGCCTCGGCGCTCGCGCTCGGACACGGGCTGCAGGACGCGCAAAAGGGCATGGGCGTGCTCGTCCTGGCGCTGATCGCGGCGGGCAAACAGGACACGTTCGCGGTGCCCCTGTGGGTGACGCTGGTGTGCGCCGGCGCGCTGTCGCTCGGCACCTGCTCGGGCGGCATGCGCATCATGCGGACGCTCGGCCGCCGCGTCTTCCCGCTCGACCCGCCGCACGGGTTCGTGGCGGAATCGGTCGGGGCGTCGGTGCTGTACTTGACCGCGTTCGCGGTGAAGGCGCCGATTTCGACCACGCACGTGATCACGGCGGCGGTGATGGGCGTCGGCGCGACGCGGCGGCTTTCGGCGGTGCGGTGGGGGATCGCGCGGGACATCGTGCTCGGCTGGGTGCTGACGTTCCCGGCGGCGGCGGGGGTCGCCGCGCTGATGTTCTGGCTGCTGTCCGCGTTCAACTGATCACGGGGGCACCAGGGCGAGAACTTCCTCGTCGCTGGTGGGGCTGAAGTCCGCATAGAACTCGCCGACCGCGCGGAATTCCTCCGGCTCCCGCAGGCAGACCACCTCGTCCGCCTCGCGGGAGAGCTTGTCCAGCGCGGGCGGTGCGCCGACGGGAGCGGCGAAGACCAGCCGCAGCGGTGCGTGCGCCCGGAGGGCCCGCAGCGCGGCGATCGCGGTCCCGCCGGTGGCCACGCCGTCGTCGACCACCACGACGTCGTGCCCCGCCGGCGAGCGCGGGGCGCGGCTGCCCAGGTAGCGGCGGACCTGGTCGCGGGCCTCGGTGCGGGCGTGGTCGACCTGGCCGGCGATGTCCTCCGGCGTGAGCCCGAGCGCCCGGAGCCCGGCGCGGTCGAAGAACGGCGGCCCGTCCGCCGCTACGGCGCCGAGGCCGAGTTCCGGTTGTCCCGGTGCGCTGATTTTGCGGGTGACGAGCAGTTCCAGCGGTGCGTCCAGTTCTTCGGCGACGGGCGCGGCGACCGGAAGCCCGCCGCGGGCGAGCCCGAAGACCACCGGGTCCGCCCATTCCCGGCAGGCCAGGGCGGCGGCGAGCCGGGCGCCCGCGTCGGCGCGGTCCCGGAACGGTCTCACCGGCGACCCTTCTTCGCGGCGCGCCGGAGCGTTTGCCGGACAGTGGCCAGACCAGCGGCTACGCGGGCCGCGGGCCGATTTCGCTTCTGCGCGGTGCGGCGCAGCAGTTCCCCGGCGCCGAGTACGGCGGCGGTGAGCCCGGCGGCGACCGCACCGTGATGGCGGCTCAGCACCGGCTGGACGTCTCGCGTCTTCGCCTGCTGGTCGAACTCCCCGTGCGCGCCGTAGTCGAACCCGCGCGGGCCGTCCGCGGGCTCCCATAGGTTCGCGGGCTGGCTCGGCCGTTGCGGCTGGCCGGTTTGCTGAGCGCCGAAGCCGGTGCGGGCGAGGTACCGGTCGAGCAGGCCGGGCGCGACGGCGTTGGCCAGCAGCGTCGCGGCGGTGCTCGTGCCGACCCAGTACTCGCGGCGGCGCGGGTGATCGGCCGCGTGCAGCACCGCGCGGGCGGCGAGTTCGGGCTGGTAGATCGGCGGGACCGGCTGGGCGTGTTCGGGCAGCCGCGACAGCAGCCAGGTGAACTGCGGCGTGTTGACCGCGGGCAGTTGCACCATGGTCGTCCGGATTCCGCTGTGCTCGTGGAGAAGTTCGCAGCGCAGCGCCTCGTTGAAGCCCTGAATGGCGTGCTTGGCCCCGCAATACGCGCTCTGCAGCGGGATCCCGCGATACGCGAGCGCCGAGCCGACCTGGACGATCGTGCCCGCGTCCCGCGGTTTCATCCGCGCGAGAGCGGCCATCGTGCCGTGCACGAAACCGAGATAGGTCACCTCGGTGACCCGGCGGTATTCGTCCGGTTTGACGTCGGCGAAGCGGGCGAACACCGAGCTGAACGCGACGTTGACCCAGACGTCGATCGGCCCGAGCTCCTCCTCGGCGCGGGCGGCGGCGGCGTCGACCTGGGCGAAATCGGCGACGTCCGTCGGCAATTCCAGCGGCGTGCCCCCGGCCTCCCGGACGTCCTCCGCCGCGGCGGCGAGCCCCTTCTCGCCCCGCGCCAGCAAGGCGACCTTCGCGCCGCGGCTGCCATACGCTCGGGCGACGGCCCGGCCCACTCCGGCGCTGGCCCCGGTCACGACTACGACGGGCGGCATGGAAATCCTTTCCCCGGACCGGGAGTCCGGCGGCTCGGCGGACGCAGACACTCCTGGCGGGCGACGTGCCCGCACACCGCGATCGCCCCCAGCACGAAGCCGAGCAGCGCGAGCGGCACCTCCGGCGGAAAGACGATCCCGCAGACGACCAGGGCGGCCGCGACCGCGGTCAGCGCCCAGCACGCCACCGGCCAAACCCGGCGAAGCGGCCACGCCGCCTGTCCGAAGGCGCGCCGCATCCACAGCGCGTCGGTGGCGAGCAGCTCGCGTTCCATCGAACGCAGCGCCCGGTGGGGATCCGGCTGCCGGTGCGCGGCCATCGCCTGCTCCCTTCCGCCTGACCGACGGCTTACCCGTTCCCGGCCAGGCCAAACCGGAACGGCGGAGGCGTCCGGTTTGCCCCGGAAGACGCCGGGTAACCGGACGCTTTCGCCGGAGCACGTCGGAGGGAGCACGAGATGAGCAGGCTGCTGGTGGACCCGGAGAGCGCGACCGTCCCCTGTGGACAGTGCGGGCGCGAGGCGGTGCACGTGGGCAGGCTGGTGCAGGAGGACGGGACGCCGGTCAGCCACGCGGTGGTGTGCACGGTGTGCCGGGCCCATCGTCCGGGACCGGGGCTGGGGGAGACGCGACGTCCGCGGCTGGCCGTGCTTTCGCGGCCCGCCGACGGCTCGCCCTAGGCCGTCGCGTTCGGCAGAAGTCCGTGAAGGGCTCCTTGAGGGAATCAGATTCCGTCAAGGAGCCCTTCACGTCCCGCTCAGTCGATGCCGAGCACGGACTCGGCGGTGGTCCAGTTGGCAAGCATCGCGTGCTGCGCGTCGGCGAGGGTGGCTTTCCCGGCGCAGACCGCCTTCTTCACCGCGTTCTCGACGGAATCCTTGCTGTAGGAGTTCTGGTCGCCGTCGTGCGGCTCGGGCCAGAGGTTCTTCGGATCCTTCGGCGCGCCGCCCAGTTCGAGCGGCAGGAAGTGGTCCTCCTCGTACGAGCTGAGCGAGGTGTCGGAGTAGCCGTAGTCGATGATGCCCTGCTTCTTGAGCTTGTTGGTGTAGGTCGTCGGCGGGCGGATGGTCGCGGTCCAGCCGGGGACGCAGATCGTGTCGCCGATGGTGTCCTGGGTGACGTCCGGGTTGGTCGCGCCGGGCGTGCAGGCCGGGTCGGGCAGCGGAAGATAGGACTGCGAGCAGGCAGCGGCGAGAGCGTGCGGAACGGCGGCGTGCGCGGCGGGCGCGGCCAAAGCGAGCGAACCGGCCAGAATGACGGCAGGCGCGGCGAAACGGGCAAGTCGGGACATCGGAAATCTCCTCCCTGGAGCACGGTCGCGCCAGCGTCCGCCGATTCCGGGCAAGCGCACTACCTACCTTCGAAGGAATGCGTGAAGAATTAACCGGGTGCTCAACTTGTCGGACGGCAAAATGCGCAAGGTGGACGTGCCTTCTGGGCGCCTGAGGGGATGATCCGAAAACGCGGCGCAAGCCGGGCGAACGGGCCGGGGATGCTTGATCCGCCAGCATTCGGGCGTTCGGGGCGAGTCCGGACGGGCGGCTCCGGATGGCTGGAAAGGTTCTTCGGAACTGTTTCCGGTCGGTTTTTATGCGCCTTCCGGGCGAATCGGGGAAAAAAATGCTGCAATCGATTTCCGCTGCGCCGTTCGGCTGAAGGTGGCGGCGTCCCGTATCCGTCGCCGGGTCTGGTGCGACCTTTTTCGTGAACCTCGCCGGAATTGATCTTTTCGGGCGGAATTCCCGGGAGTGAACGATGAGCGAACCGGAAGGGCCGCGGTCCGGGGCCGGACGCGGAGAGGGCGCGGAAAGCGGCCCGGCGGGCGAAAACGCGCCCGCCGAACCGGAAGCGGGGTACGAGATTCCGATCGGGATGCCGGTCCCGGCCGCCGAGCTGGAACGGCTGAAGGCGGCCGCCGAGCGGCACCGCGATCGGGAGGAGGAGGCCGACGCCCCGGCACGGGCCGGCGACGAGGCCGCGGAGGAAGAGGGTGATCACCGTGATGCCTGAAGCACAGGTGCTCGAAGGCCAGGCAGGGGAAACGGCCGGGGGCGCGTCGCGGGAAATGGCGGATCTGACGGTCGGCGAACTGCTCGCCGAACCGCTGTCCCCGGAACGGTCGCCGTTGTTCGCGCAACGGTTCCCGGTTCCGGTCGAGGAGTACGACCGGCTGAAGACCGGCGCGCGCGAGCACGGCGCGGAGGCGCTGGCCCCGGGGGACGCGCTCGACGCGCAGCTGGACGAGGAAGCGGCGGCGGAACTGTCGGAGGAGAACCCGCCGGAGGACGAGATCGTCGAGGGGCTCGCCCCGGCGGCGTCGGCGAGTTTCGAGGGGATTTCGCAGACCGCGTTCCGGCCGCCGGACTGCACGGTCGCGGTCGGCCCGAAGCAGGTCATGGCCGCGGTCAACGTGGACCTGGTCGGCTACGACAAGACCGGGCTGCAACAGTTCCGGTGGGCCAATTTCACCGCGATGTTCAACCCGGTGCTGCCCGCCGGGGCGCAGCTGTTCGACCCGAAACTGGCCTACGACCACTACAGCGGCCGCTGGATCGTCTGCATCGCCGCCCGGCGCGCGAACCCGCAGGGATCGTGGATCATGCTCGGCGTCTCGCAGACGGCCGACCCCGCGGGCGCGTACTGGATCTGGAGCACCGACGCGACCGCGAACGGGGCCACCGCCACCGGCAACTGGTCGGACTACCCGATGCTGGGCTTCGACAGCCAGGCGATTTACGTGTCCACCAACCAATTCGCCTTCGGCGGCGGGTTCGCCTACGCGAAACTGCGGATCTTCAACAAGGCGGAGCTGTACGGCGGCGGGTCCGGCGGCGGCCACACAATCCGCTGGTGGGACTTCTGGGGCCTGAAGAACCCCGACGGGAGCGCCGCGTTCTCCGTCCAGCCGGCCTGCCATTTCCAAGGCGTGGGCGGGAATCCGCGCGCCTACCTGGTGAACTCGCTGTTCCCGTCGGGGTCGAGCCTGACGCTGTGGACGCTGTCGAACCCGCTGGGCCTGTGGTCTGGCGGCGCGCCGACGCTGGCCGCGACCGCCGTACCGTGCCGCAGCTACAACCTGCCGCCCGGCGCGGTGCAAAAGGACGGCGGGACAACGAGAATCGCCACGAACGACACCCGGCTGCTCAACGCGGTCTTCCAGGCGGCGGGCCGGACCCAGCGGTTGTGGACGACGCACACGTCCGCGTACAGCTGGCGGGGCGACACCGAAGCCCGGTCAGTGGTGCAGTGGTACGAGATCGACGTGCCCAGCCACGCGATCACGCAACAGGGCGCCTTCGGCGCGCCGGGCAGGCACTATTTCTTCCCGGTGATCCAGACCGACATTTCCCGCAACGCCCACGTGGCGTTCGGCCGGTCCGCCGCCGACGAGTACGGCCACTTCCGCCAGACCGGCCGCCTCGCCACCGATCCGCCGGGCACGTTGCAGGGCAGCGCTTCGGTGATCGCCGGGCAGAGCGCCTACACCGGCGGCAGATGGGGTGACTACTTCGGCATCGGCCGGGACCCGTCGGATTCCCGGACCGTGTGGAGCTACGGCGAATACGCCGGCGCGGGCAACACCTGGCGGACCCGTCTCAACGCGGCGAAGTACTGAGAGCAGGGAGGGTGTCATGAACACTGCACAGAAGTTCCGGATCGCGGCGGAGGCCGCGCTCGCGGTGCTCAGCGCGGTCGCGTTGGTGCTGACGCTCACGGTCCCGGACTGGATCGAACGCACGACCGGCGCGTCTCCGGACGGCGGAGGCGGGGAAGCCGAGTGGCTGCTGACGGCGGTCGCCTGCGTGGCGACGGTGCTGTTCGCCGGCTTGGCCACGTGGGAGTGGCGACGGTTGCGGACGGCGTGACCGGCACGAGCGGGCACCGGACTTCACGGCGGTGCCCGCTCTTTGCCGGGCTTTTCGGCGGAAAGCCGGACGGGAATTCCGGGCTGCCCTAGGCTGATCCGGTGACTGCCTTCGGACCGTCGCCCGCGGTCCGCCGCTCCGATCTGCCGATGTATCTGGTGGAAAACCCGTCCACTCCGGCGGGCCCCGGTTCGCGGAACACCTTCGGCGGCAGGCCGATCCTGCCCGAGGGCGAGGACTGGCCGGAGTGCTATTGCGGCGAGCGGATGACGTTGTTCTTCCAGTTGGACGTCCCGCAGGACATCCCGCGGTTCGGCGGCGACCACTTGCTCGTGTTCCAGTGCCCGATGCACAACGACGCGGCCTGCCTGCCCGGAGATCCGGAGCAGCTTCCGGAGCGCTACTGGGAAAATCCACACGTGCTGGATCACCCCGGCGCGTTCTCCGGAGTATGAGATGGAAACCGTGTGGCGGCCTGTCCCGCGCGAAGGGTTCACCGAACGGAGCACCGGCCGGATGGAGTTCAAAGTCGGCGGGCTGCCGTGCTGGCTTCAGGATCCGCAACGGCACGTCTGCGCGTGCGGTGCCGAGATGGCGTTCTTGTGCGAGATTCCGGAGTGCACCGAATTCTCGAGGCGGCCCGGCCGAGCGGACCAGCGCCACGATTCCTATGGAGACTCCTATGTGCTGTTACTCGGCAACGCGGTGCACCTGCTCGCGTGCCCGGAACACTGTCATCCCGCAGCGGTCTGGCCGGTGCCGCAGAACTGACCCTCATTCCCCGTAGGTGATCGAATACCGAGCCGCCACCGGATTGATCTTCACCGGGTCCACCGCGCCGTCCGTCAGCACCGCCGGACCGGCCTCGAAGAGATCCTCCAGATAGTGCTCCCACCCGCCCGGCGAGGAGATCTGCAACAACCGCGGCGGCGGGTCCGAAACCGCCCGCAGCGCATGCGGAACCCCGTGCGGCAGCAGCACGAACATCCCCTTCGCCGCGACGTGAGTCTCGTCGGCGAAGTCGATGCCCAGTTCCCCTTCGAGCACGTAAATGCATTCGTCGGCCTCGTGGTGGACGTGGCGCGGGATGTCGCGTGCCAGCGTCACCTCCAGCAGCGAGAACCGGGTCTCGGTGTCGCCGGTCATCGCTTTCACCGCGAACGCGGGCGGCAGCGGCACCCGGCCCGGTCGCGCCTCGCCGGGCTGCAGGAGCAGGAAACGGTCTTTCGTCATGGGGTATCCTCGCAAACATAGTGGAAGCGGAGTCCGTTTCCAGATTAACCGGAGGAGGGCGTCGGTTGTCAACGGAGCGCAAGCCGAGGGCGGACGCGGAACGCAACCGGGCGCGGGTGCTCGAGGCGGCCCGTGCGCTGCTCGCCGAGCAGGACGACGTCCAGTTGCCGGAGATCGCGCGGGTGGCCGGGGTGGGCGTCGGGACGGTGTACCGGAACTTCCCGGACCGGCGGGCGCTCGTGGAAGCGTTGGCGGAGCAGCGGTTCGCCGAGATCGCGGAGTACGCGCGGAAGCGGTGCCTCGACGGGAAATCCGGCGTCAAGCGCTATCTGCGGCACGTCGGCGAGGTGCTGTCCGGGGACCGGGCGCTGTCGTCGGCCATCGAGATGGCGCGCGGTTCGGCGGGGAGCGAACCGCGTGGCGACGCCTTGGCCGAGCTGGAAATCGTGGTGGCGCAGGCGATCGTGGCGGACCAGGCGGCGGGGGTGCTCCGCGCGGATTGCACGGTGGGGGACGTGTATCTGCTCGTCGGCTGTCTGTCGTCGGTGGTCCGCACGGGGAGCGGGGACTGGCGGCGGTTCCTGGAGCTGGCGTTGGAGGGGTTGCTGCCCCGGGGCTAGTCGGCCAAGCGCAGCAGATGAGATCTCAGTTCGCCGCTGTCGTGCATCGCGATCAGCACGGCGGTCATCTTCCGCACGCCGGGTTCGCGGACGATCAGCCCGTCTGGAACGGCGAAGTAGCTGCCACCGGCGCACTCGCCGGTGCCTTCCCAGCGGCGCATGATCCGGTCCACCTCGTCGAGGGTGAACATCGTCGCGCTCCACCGGGAACCGTCGGGGTAGTGGACCTCGACGTCGACATTGTCCACCTCGTCCGGTTCCTCGCCGCCGCCGACGAGAAACTTCGCGTCGAAGGCCGAGGTCCGGACGACGTAGCACGGGGAGTCCCACCCGGCGGAGAGAACTTCGGTCGCCACGGCGGGAAAGCCTAGCGGGCCGCTCCGGAAACCAGTCCGGAACGGCCCGCCGGCACCGAAATCAGGCGAGGTCCTCCAGCGGGACCTCGGGGTCGGCCAGGCGGTCCGGATCCACTGCCTTGCCGGAGCGGATGAGCGCCTTGATCGGGTCCGTGACGTCCCAGACGTTGACGTTCATCCCGGCCAGGACGCGGTTGTCCTTGAGCCAGAAGGCGATGAACTCGCGCCCGGGCACGTCGCCGCGGAACACGACGCGGTCGTGGCCCTCGATCGTGCCCAGGTACTCCATGCCGAGGTCGTACTGGTCGGTGAAGAAGTACGGCAGCTCGTCGTACGACTCCTCCTTGCCGAGCATCCCGGCCGCGGCCACGGCGGGCTGGTTGAGCGCGTTCGCCCAGTGCTCGACGCGCAGGTGCTTGCCGAGGAACGGGTGGTAGGCGTTCGCGACGTCGCCCGCGGCGAAGATGTCCGGGTCGCTCGTGCGCAGGCTCGCGTCGGTGACCACGCCGTTGTCGACGTCGAGGCCGGCCGCCTCGGCCAGTTCGACGTTCGGCTTCGCGCCGATCCCGGCCAGGACCGCGTCCGCGTCGAGGACGCTGCCGTCGCCGAGGCGGATCCGCTTGCCCTGGCCGCCGTTGGTGATGTGCTCGACCTGGACGCCGAGCCGCAGGTCGACGCCGTGTGCGCGGTGCAGGTCGGCGAACACCGGGGCGACGTCGCGGCCGAGCGCGGTGATGAGCGGCAGTTCGAGCGCCTCGACCACGGTGACCTCCACCCCGGCCTGGCGCGCGGCGGCGGTCGCTTCGAGGCCGATCCAGCCGCCGCCGACGACCACCAGCTTCGAGGCGGTGCCGAACAGCTCCTTGAGCCGGTCGGCGTCCTCGATCCGGCGCAGGTAGTGGATCCCCGCGGTGTCCGGCAGCTCGCGCGGGCTCGCGCCGGTGGCCAGGAGGAGCTTGTCGTAGCCGAGGCTGGTGCCGTCGTCGAGCGCGACCTGCTTCCGGTCCCGGTCGATCGCCGTCGCCTTGACGCCCTGGCGCAGGTCGACCTTCTTCTCGGCGTACCACGCGGCGTCGTGCACCTGGAAGCTCTCGGCCTCCGCGTTGCCCGCGAGGTAGTCCTTCGACAGCGGCGGACGCTCGTAGGGCAGGTGCCGCTCGTCGCCGACGATGGTGATCTTCCCGTCGAATCCCTTGTCGCGCAACGCTTCCGCGGCCTTCGCTCCGGCCAGCCCGGCTCCGATGATGACGAACGACGAGGTCACTGACGAACTCCTTCGATGCGGGGACGACGGGAGTACTTATATCACTAGCGAAGTTTGGTCTTATTCGGCTGCCTGGTCAAGTTCCCCTGATCAGAGGTACCCAATTGAGACAGCACCTACCCGGAAGGGTGTTACTTCGCCGTTCAGTAGCTGCCGCCGCCGTACCCGCCCGCCGGGGCGGAGCTGGTCGTGGTGATCGCGGTGCCGTCGGAGGCGACCATCCACCAGAGCCCGCCGTTCAGGTTCAGGCCCTGGCCGTTGGTCTGCCCTGCGGACTTGTCGCCGATGTACCGGTACAGCGGATGGCCGGCGAGCGTTTCCTGCTTGGACCCGTCCGGCCGGGTGATGGCGCCGACGCTGCCCTGGGCCGGCCCGGTGAGCGGCGTGCCCGCGGCGACCGGGGGCCAGTAGCTCGCGCAGCTCGCGGCGCAGGCGGACTGGCCGTCGTGGTCCGCGGCGAACAGGTAGATCGTGTCGCCTTTGCTGTCGGTCAAATGCGTCGGCGCGGCGGGTGGTGCGGCGGTTGTCCCGCCGCTGTTGCCGCCGCCGCATGCCGCGGCGAACAGGCCTGCCGCGGCCAGCGCGGTCAGCAGTCCGAAAGTTCTTGGGGTTGTGCCAGTCATCCCAGCCTCCAGTGGTGCGTGGGTGTCGCCCTTTCTCCGACACGCGGCTGGCTCCAGAACGGTTCAGCCGGATTTATCTAAACGGCACAGCGTCTGGACGGGAGAGGTCTCGGTGCGTACGGTATGGCAAGGCTAACCTTAGTGACTCTCCGAGGAGGACCCATGCCAGAGCGTGCGCTCGACCGGGCCGTCCCGTTCGTGCTCGGCCTGTTCCGGATCGTCGTCGGGCTGCTGTTCGCGGCCCACGGCGCGGCGGCGCTGTTCGGCGTCTTCGGCGGCGGCCCGAAAGGCGGAACCGTCGCGGCGGGCGTGTGGCCGTCCTGGTACGCGGCGGTGATCCAGCTCGGCTGCGGCCTGCTGGTCGCGTTCGGCTTCGGCACCCGGATCGCGGCACTGCTCGCGTCCGGCTCGATGGCGTACGCCTATTTCGTCGTCCACCAGCCGGACGGCTTGCTGCCGCTGCAGAACCACGGGGAACCCGCGGCGATGTTCTGCTGGGCGTTCCTGTTGCTGGCCTTCACCGGGCCGGGGGCGTTGGCAGTGGACGCGTTGTTCCGGAAGCGGTCGGACGACGCGCGGGGTGTGGTGAGTGGGGAGTCGCGGGGAGCGCTGAGCGCGGTGCAGGTCAGTCCTGGCGGGGGCGAGTAGCCGGGTAATGCCGGTCGAGAGGCGGTCAGACGAGGCTCGCCGCGCGTGACTATTGCGCGGCGAGCCAGGGCCGGGAAAAGACGTCCGGGGCGCTCCGCGGGGATTGGCTGCATCGCGTCGGGGGTTCGCGAAACCGTTGCGGTGTCGGCAATCCCTGCGTGGTGCGATCGACGGAGGCTCGGCGGCGGGGCGTCTGCTCAGACGATGCTCGCCGCGCGCGACCACTGCGCAGCCAGTCGCGCAGCGTCCTCGGCGCGGTCCACGTCAACCCCGGCACGGGCAACCAGCCGGAGTCGGGAGATGCCGTCCGGGACGCTTGGCGGGCGGAAGCAGCCGACGACGATATCTCGTTCGTACAGCTGATTCGCGGCAGCCACGGCCTGCTCCGGAGAGTCCGCGGGAATCGACTGCACCGCACCCGGCGCGCGCGAAACCCCTGCGGCGGCGGCGATCGTGGCGGCGGCGCGGTGCAGATCCTCGACCCGCGAAGGCTCCGCCGCGATGATCCGGCACGCTTCCGCCGCGCTCGCTGCCGCGGCGGGGGCGAGGCCGGTGTCGAAGATGAACGTCCGCGCTGTGTTGACCAGATGTTCGCGCAGCAGCGGCGATCCTAAGACCGCGCCGCCCTGTGCGCCCAGAGCTTTCGACAGCGTGGCGGTGACCGCGACGTGCGGCGCTCCTGCGAGACCGGCTGCGTGCACCGCGCCCCGGCCGTTGCCTGCGACGCCGATGCCGTGTGCTTCATCGACCACCAGGAAAGCGTCGTATTCAGTGCACAATGCCGCGGCGCGCACGAGGTCCGTGGCATCGCCGAGCACCGAATAGATCGACTCGACCACCACGATCGCCCGTTCCTGCGATCGGTCCCGCAGCAAGCGCTCGAGGGCGTCCAGGTCGTTGTGCGGGCAGATCGCGACGGGGGAGCGGGACAGCCGCGCGCCGTCGATCAGCGAGGCGTGGATGTGCGCGTCGGTGATCAGCAGCGTGTCCGGCGAGCCGAGTGCGGTGATCACGCCGATGTTTGCCGTGTAGCCACTGGAAAAACCGAGCGCGGCCGGTTGCCCCGTGAGGCTGGCCAGTTCCCGTTCCAGTTCCGTGTGACACGGTGTGGTGCCGGTGACGACTCGGGACGCGCCAGCGCCGACGCCGTACTTCTCGACGGCTTGGACGGCGGCCGCGCGCAGTCGAGGATCGGTGCTGAGACTCAGGTAATCGTTCGACGCGAGGTCCAATGTGGACTTTCGCGGATGCCGCCGATCATCGGTCCGCCGGACGAGACCGGCGACGTGCCGGTCCCGTTCGGCGGCGGTGAGCCAGTCGTGCATCGACACCATGGCGGTCACGCGTTGGGTGCGGCGGCGGTGCCCGCCCCGCGTTCCCGGAGCGCCGGGGTCGCGTGCGCGGCCTGCTGCTGTTCGCCCGCGCCGAGGACCTCGAAGCCGGCGTCGGCGATCATCTCCAGGTCGGCCTTCGCGGCCTGGCCTTCGCTGGTGAGGTAGTCGCCGAGGAACAGCGAGTTGACCACGTGCAGCGCGAGCGGCTGCAGCGACCGCAGGTGCATCTCGCGGCCGCCGGCCATCCGGACTTCCGTTGCCGGGCAAGCGAACCGGGCCAGCGCGAGGATGCGCAGCGCGCGCAGCGGGCTCAGTTCCCACGTCCCGGCGAGCGGCGTGCCCTCGAACGGCATCAGGAAGTTGACCGGGATCGAATCGCTGCCGATGTCGCGCAGCGCGAAGATCGCGTCGATCAGCTCGTCGTCGGTCTCGCCCATGCCGACGATCAGGCCGGAACACGCGGAAAGCCCCGCGGACTTGGCCTTTTCGACGGTGTCGACGCGGTCGTCGTACCCGTGCGTCGTGCAGATCTCGGAGTACCGCGACTCGCTCGTGTTCAGGTTGTGGTTGTACGCGTCGACCCCGGCGTCGCGCAGCTTCTCGGCCTGCCCCTCCTTGAGCAGCCCGAGGCAGGCGCACACCTCCACGTCGGAATGCGCGGACTTCACCGCCTCGACCGCCTGGGCGACCCGGTCGACGTCGCGGTCGCTCGGCCCGCGCCCGCTCGCCACCAGGCAGACCCGCGACGCGCCGCCCTGGATGCCCGCGCCGGCTTGGCGCGCCGTTTCCTCGGCGGACAGCCACGAGTACTTGAGGATCTGCGCGGACGACCCGAGCCGCTGCGAGCAGTACCCGCAGTCCTCGGGGCACAGGCCCGATTTCAGGTTGACGAGGTAGTTGACCTTGACCCGGTTGCCGAAGTGCGCGCGCCGCAGCCGCCCGGCCGCCGCGACCAGGCCGAGCACGTCCTCGTCCGGCGCTTCCAGCACCGCGCGGGCGTCAGTTCGGTCGAGTACGCCGCCGGCCAGCTGCCGGTCGGCCAGGTCGTCGAAGGTTTTGAACACCTATCAAATCCTAGGCGGCCGATCGGCCGGAAGCAAGCGGCGGGCAGAATGAGAGGGGTGAAGGTGACGCGAGACCAGATCGTCGACCGGGCGTACGAGCTTTTGCGGGAAGCGGGGCTGAGCAGCTTGTCGATGCGCCGGGTGGCCCTCGACCTGGGGGTCCAGCCGGGCGCGCTGTACTACCACGTCGCCAACAAACAGGAGCTGCTCGCCGTCGTCGCCGCGCGGATCCTGAAGGGGCTGCCCGGGGTGGCGAAGGACCCGCGCGAGGCGGCCGGGGACTTCCGCTCGGCGCTGCTGCAGGTCCGCGACGGGGCCGAGGTGGTGTCGTTCGTGCAGGCGTACCGGCCGGATCTGCTGGTGCCCACGCACGCGTTGCGCCGCCTGTTCACCGGGAAGTACGACGAGCGGCACGCGGAGTGGGCGGCGCGCACCGTTGTCCACTATGTACTCGGGTTCGTCGCGGAGGAACAGAACCACGCCGAGCTGGTGCGCGCCGGGATCGTCGAGGAGGATCCGTCGCACAGCGGGGATTCGGACGAGGCGTTCGGGTTCGGCATCGACGCTATCCTCAGTGGACTGTCGTGAGTGTCTGTCGCGATTGGACCCGGATGAACACGCACGAGGCCGGACCGAGGAGCGCGCCCGTTGTCGCAGTCGTCAGGTCTGGTGTCGCGGATGGAACGGCACCAGGTCGTCATCTACCTCGGCGCGCTCGCCGTCGGCGCATTGGCCGGCTGGCTGGCTCCGTCCGCCGGGCCGGGGCTGGAACCGGCGATCAACCCGGTGCTGGCGGCGCTGCTGTACGTCACGTTCCTCCAGGTGCCCGCCGCCGAATTGGGCCGCTCCCTGCGTGACGGCCGGTTCCTCGGCGCCGCGCTGGCGGTGAACTTCGTGGTGGTGCCGCTGGTCGTCGCGGCGATGTCCGCCTTCTTCCCGGCTGGACAAGCGCTTCGGCTGGGCATGCTGCTCGTGCTGCTGGCCCCGTGCGTGGACTATGTGATCGTTTTCAGCGGTCTTGCCGGAGGCAGCAGCCGCCGCCTGCTCGCGGCGACGCCGTTGCTGCTGCTGGCGCAGATGATCCTGCTGCCCGGATTCCTGTTCCTCTTCCTCGGCGCGGACCTGGCACAGGTCGTGCGGCCCGGGCCGTTTCTCGAAGCGTTCCTCGTGCTGATCGCGATCCCGCTGGCGCTGGCCTGGCTTACCCAGGCCTGGGCGGCCCGGGCCGCGACCGGCCGCCGGTTCGCCGACGCGGCCGGGTCCGCCATGGTGCCGTTGATGGCTGCGACGCTGGCGACGGTGGTCGCGTCGCAAACCCCGAAGCTCCACGGCGGACTCGGCCCGGTCGCGTCGGTGGTGCCGTTCTCCGTGGTTTTCCTGGCGGTGATGGCGTTCGCCGGACTGGGCGTCGCGCGGCTGTTCCGGTTGGACGTTCCTGGCGGGCGCGCGATCGTTTTCACCGGGGCCACGCGGAATTCGCTGGTGGTGCTTCCGCTGGCGCTGGCGTTGCCGGACGAGTTCGCGGTCGCGGCGGTCGTGGTGGTGACGCAGACGCTGGTCGAGGTGGTCGGCATGGTCTGTTACGTCCGCCTAGTGCCCCGTTTGCTGACGTAGCCGGGGATAGAGGCGCGCCGGTTCGCCGCGGTCCAGTTGGGCGCGCAGGCGGGCGGCGCCGTCCGGGAGGAACGGGCTGAGTTCCGTTGCCAGTTCCCGGCAAGTGCTTACGACGGTACCCAATGCCTCTTCCAGTTCGGTGCCGTGCAACGTCCAGGGCCGGGTCTGTTCGACGTACCGGTTCGCGTCGGTGATTACCTCGACCAACGCCCCGGTGGCTGCGCGGAAGTCGAAGTCGGCGAGTGCCGAGTCGATCCGGTCGGCGAGCGTGTGCACGGTCCTTAGTGGACTCGACGGGGCGATCCGGTCGGTGCGGCGGGCCAGGCTGAGCACGCGGTGCACGAGATTGCCGAGACCGTTGGCGAGTTCGTCGTCGGCGCGCGCGATCAGCCGTGCTTCGGTGAAGTCGGTGTCGCCGAGCGGGGCGACCTCGCGCAGCAGCCACCAGCGGACGGCGTCCGCGCCGTACTGGCCGATCAGGTCCGTCGGGCGGACGGTGTTGCCCGTGCTCTTGGAGATCTTCGCGCCGTCGAGGGTCAGGTAGTCGTGCACGAAGATGGTGTCCGGCAGCCGTTCGCCCGCGGAGAGCAGCAGCGCGGGCCAGTACACGGCGTGGAACCGCAGGATGCCTTTGCCGATCACGTGCACGCGTTCGGCTGCTTCGGCCCAGCGCGCCGGATCGGCGGTGAGGTAGTTGGCGAGTGCGTCCCACCAGACGTAAATCACCTGGTCCGGGTCGCCGGGCACCGGGATGCCCCAGCCGTCCGAGCGCGCGGCGGGCCGGGACACGCTGAGGTCGGACAACCCGGAGCGCACGAAGCCCAGCACCTCGCGGAGCCGGGCGGCGGGCTCGATCCGGAGTCGGCCGGATTCCAGCAGGTCCCGGATTTCTCCGGAATAGCGGGAAAGCCGGAAGAACCAGTTCTGTTCGGTGACGACTTCCGGCGGGGTTTCGTGTTCCAGGCAGCGTTCGTCGTCCGCGTAGAACTGTTCACAGCCCACGCAGTAGCGGGCGGTGTAGTCGCGGAGATAGAAGTCGCCGCGTTGGGCGCTGGCTCGCCACAGGCGCCGGACGCCGTCGAGGTGGCGGAGATCGGTGCTGGTGCGGAGGAAATCGTCGACGGCGAGCCCGAGCGGTTCCTGTAGCGCGGCGAATCGCGCGGCGCCTTGGTTCACGAACTCCTGCACCGGCACGCCTGCCGCTTTCGCCGCGGTGACGTTCTTAAGCGCGTTGTCGTCGGTGCCGGTGAGCAGGTGGACCTCGGCGCCGCGCAACCGTCGGTGCCGGGCAAGGACGTCGGCTTGCACGAGTTCGAGCGCGTGCCCCAAATGCGGTTCCGCGTTGACATAAGGGATCGCGGTGGTGATCAAGTCGGTCATGGACAACCCTCTCCGCCCTCGGACGACGGCGGAGAGACCCCGGCGACGGCCGGGGCTGGTCGTGTCAGCGCACGAGAACGGGCCCCAGGTCGGGGCTCGCCATGCGTGCGGTGGTCATGCCTTCCATGATGGCCGGGCGCGCCGGGTCGGGGCCACTGGTTTTCAGCGTCCGGTCGTGCCGTCGATCAGCTCGCGCAGGATGTCGGCGTGCCCGGCGTGCCGTCCGGTTTCCTCGATCATGTGCGTCAGCGCCCAGCGGACGCTCGGGCCGTCGCGACCCGGCAGTGCCGAAGCAAGATCCGGGCAGTTGTCGAGAACTTCGTTGGCGAGCTTGACCGCTTCGCGATAGCGGGTGACGACGTCGGCGACATTGTCCTTGGTGCGAAAGGTCGATGGCCAGCTCTTGACGGTTTCGCCGAGAAACAGCGACCGCTCCACGAAGGTCAGATGGTTGAGCAGGCCGGCCAGATTCGTCCCGGACGGCACCATGGCGGTGTGGGCTTCGGGTTCCGGCGCGCCGTCGACCTTGGCGGCGACTGAGGTGCGGAGATAGTCGAGAAATCCGCGCAGGACTTCGGTTTCGCTGCTTCCGGTGCGGGGCGGCGGGGTGTCGCGACGGCGGGCCACAGTGGTCTCCTCAGGGGTTCAGGCGGATCAGCAGGACGTGGTCGACGACCTCGGCGACCTGGCCGTTCGGTCCGGTCGCGAGGCGGGTGGGGGAGTCGGCGCGCTCGACGGCCCACCGCGCCGGGTCGAGGGCGAGGTCTTCGGCGATCTCGGCCGGACTGGGGAAATGCGCGTCCGGGTCCTGGTTCCACGACCACGGCGCGATCGAGCCGTGGTCCACGACCAGCAACCGGCCGCCCGGCCGCAGTGCGTGCGCGGCGGTGCGCAGGACCGCCGACCGGTCCAGTTCGAAGGGGGTCTGCAGATAGTGCGCCGTCACGAGGTCGAATTCGCCTGCCGGGAAGCTGACCCGCAGGTCGTGCCGCACCGCGGTGATCCTCGGGCCGGAGAGGCGGTTGACGGCGACGGCGGAGATGTCGGTGGCGGTCACGGTCCAGCCGCGGCCGGCGAGCCAGCGGGCGTCGCCGCCGTTGCCGCAGCCCAGGTCGAGCGCGGCGCCAGGGGGAAGGCCGGAGACGGTTTCCACGAGCCGGGCGTTCGGCTTCGGGTCCGCGGGCGGCCGGGCGGCGTGCACTTCGTCCCAGAACAGGGTCGCGTCGGTGGTCATCGGTCGGCTCCTCGGGTCGGGTCCGTCCAGCGTCGCCGGAGCCGGGCCCGGAGCGCACGCGATCTTGCCGGAACGGCAACTCCCCGCGCGGGGAGGGCAGGTGCGATGCGGACCGGCCCGTGTTGCTTCTCCGCTCCAGGTGATGTCCGTGAGGGGAACCCTGAGAGGGTGTTGCGGAACCTGGGTGGTTAGTTGTTCG
>NZ_SDLT01000075.1 GCF_004522235.1 Amycolatopsis nivea | reverse complement strand
GGTCGCGGCGGCCCCGGCGGTCGCGGCGGCACGGCCGGCGCGTTCGGCCGTCCCGGCGGGCCCTCGCGCAAGGGCCGCAAGTCGAAGCGGCAGAAGCGCCAGGAGTACATGGACAACATGCAGGCGCCCAGCGTCGGCGGCGTCCGCCTGCCCAAGGGCAGCGGCGAGACGATCCGGCTGCCGCGCGGCGCTTCGCTGACCGACTTCGCCGAGAAGATCGACGCCAACCCGGCTTCGCTGGTGCAGGTGCTCTTCCACCTCGGCGAGATGGTCACCGCGACGCAGTCCGTGTCGGACGACATCCTCGAGCTGCTCGGCGGCGAGATGAACTACGTCGTCCAGGTCGTCTCCCCCGAGGAGGAGGACCGCGAGCTGCTGGAGACCTTCGACATCACCTATGGCGAGGACGAGGGCGGCGAGGAGGACCTGCAGGTCCGTCCGCCGGTCGTCACCATCATGGGTCACGTCGACCACGGCAAGACCCGGCTGCTGGACACGATCCGCAAGACGAAGGTCCGCGAGAGCGAGGCCGGCGGGATCACCCAGCACATCGGCGCCTACCAGATCGAGACCGAGCTCGAAGGCGTGCCGCGGCTCATCACCTTCATCGACACCCCGGGTCACGAGGCGTTCACCGCCATGCGTGCCCGAGGCGCGAACTCGACCGACATCGCGGTGATCGTGGTGGCGGCCGACGACGGCGTCATGCCGCAGACGGTGGAGGCGATCAACCACGCGCAGGCCGCGAAGGCCCCGATCGTGGTCGCGATCAACAAGATCGACAAGGAGGGCGCGAACCCGGACAAGATCCGGCAGCAGCTCACCGAGTACAACCTCATCGCCGAGGAATACGGCGGCGACACGATGTTCGTCGAGATCTCCGCACGGGAGAACATCAACATCGACGGGCTTCTCGAGGCGATCCTGCTGACCGCGGACGCGGCTCTGGACCTCCGGGCCAACCCGGACATGGAGGCTCAAGGCGTCGCGATCGAGGCGCACCTCGACCGCGGCCGCGGCCCGGTGGCCACCGTCCTGGTCCAGCGCGGCACGCTGCGCGTCGGCGACTCGGTCGTGGCGGGCGACGCCTACGGCCGCGTCCGCCGGATGGTCGACGAGCACAACGAGGACGTCACCGAGGCGCTGCCCTCGCGTCCGGTCCAGGTCATCGGGTTCACCTCGGTGCCGGGAGCGGGCGACACCTTCCTGGTGGTCGACGAGGACCGCGTCGCCCGGCAGATCGCCGAGCGCCGTTCCGCTCGCACCCGCAACGCGCTCAACGCGTCGCGCCGCAAGCGGGTCAGCCTCGAGGACCTCGACTCCGCCTTGAAGGAGACGAGCAGCCTCAACCTGATCATCAAGGGCGACAACTCGGGTACCGTCGAGGCGCTCGAAGCGGCGCTGCTGCAGCTGGACGTCGGCGAAGACGTCGAACTGCACGTCGTGCACCGCGGCGTCGGCGGCGTGACCGAATCGGACATCGACCTGGCGACCGCGTCCGACGCGATCGTTCTCGGGTTCAACGTCCGGGCGCAGGGCAAGGCGACCGAGCGGGCCACCCGCGAGGGTGTCGACGTGCGCTACTACACGGTCATCTACCAGGCGATCGAAGAGATCGAGCAGGCTCTGAAGGGCATGCTCAAGCCGGAGTACGAAGAGGTCGAACTGGGCCGCGCCGAGGTCCGGGACGTCTTCAAGTCCTCCAAGATCGGCACGATCGCGGGTTGCCTGGTCATGTCCGGCGAGATCCGGCGCAACGCCAAGGCCCGCCTCCTGCGCGACGGCAACGTGGTCGCGCAGAACCTGCCAATCAACTCGCTGCGCCGCTTCAAGGACGACGTGGTCGAGGTCCGGGAAGGGTACGAGTGCGGTCTCACGCTGGGCTCGTACAGCGACATCAAGGTCGACGACGTGATCGAGACCTACGAACAGCGGGAGAAGCCCCGTAGCTGAGGGGGTTCGTCGGTGGGAGGGGTGTGCTCGCAAGCTGCGCTCGCCCCTCCCGCCTTCCCCGGTGTTGTGCGGGGGTCGAACCCCCGCGCCCCCGCCAGGGGGCAAGCCCCCTGGACCCCCGCGCGGGGTCCAGTCGGGCTGTTCCGTCGAGTTTGGTAGGTGCTGACTAGCTTTGTTCGTTGGAGCTTTGGAGCTCGACTTGCTGCTCGACGACGTGCATTCGTTGAAGCAGAAACGATCCGTGGTGCGGCCGGTGGTGGCCGAACTGCGGAAACGCTTTTCCGTCTCGGTCGCCGAGGCGGGACATCTGGACCTGCACCGGCGCGCGCTCATCGGCGTCGCCGCGGTCGCCCCCGACGGCGAGCACATCCGGGACGTGCTCGACGCGTGCGAGCGGTTCGCGGCGGGCCGCCCCGAGTTCGAACTGCTGTCCGCGCGCCGCCGGCTGCTCGGCCCGGACGACTAGAACACCCGGAAATCCGGAGAAGGAGACCTCAGCCATGGCCGATCCCGCTCGGGCACGCAAGCTCGCCAAGCGGATCTCGCAGATCGTGGCCTCGGCGATCGAACACGACGTCAAGGACCCGCGACTGGGCTCGGTGACCATCACCGACGCCCGCGTCACTGCGGACCTGCACGACGCCACGGTGTACTACACGGTGCTCGGCGAAAGCCTCGACGCGGAGCCGGACTTCGCGAGCGCCGCGGCCGCCCTGGAAGCCGCGCGCGGCGTCCTGCGCACGAAGGTGGGACAGGGCACCGGCGTCCGCTACACCCCGACGCTCACCTTCGTCGCGGACAGCGTCCCGGACGACGCCCGCCGCATCGAAGAACTGCTCGCGAAAGCCCGCGAATCGGACGCCGAGGTGGCCCGCCGGGCGACCGGAGCCCAGCCCGCGGGCGAAGCGGACCCTTACAAAGCTCCTCGGGCCGACGAGGACGAGGAGCAAACAGAAGAGGAGACGCGCGGCTGAAGCGATGCGGTCAAAGCCCGGTGTCACGCGACGCGGCCTGCTGTTCGGCAGTGCCGCGGCGCTCGTCTCCGCCTGCACCGGGCGCTCCGCCCCGGTGGTTGCGCCGACCTCGGCTGCCCCGGCCTCCAGCCCGTCGCCCCTGAAGGCGTCCGTCACGATCCACCGCAGGCACTCCGCGGCCCGCGGCCGGGACGTCGACGTCGTGCTCATGACGCCCGACGACGTCCCCAGCACCGGCCTGCCGGTCTGCGTGGCACTGCACGGCCGCGGGTCGAACGCCCGCACGTTCCTGGACCTGGGCGTGCCCGCGGCCCTCACCGCCGCGGTCCGCTCGGGCATCCCGCCGTTCGCGGTCGTCGCGGTCGACGGCAGCCACTACTGGATGCCCGACGGCGACGACGACCCGCACCGCATGCTCACCGACGAACTCCCCGGCTGGCTGTCCGAGGCGGGCCTCCGCCCGATGACCGGCCTCCTCGGCATCTCCATGGGCGGCTTCGGCGCCCTGAACCTTGCCCTCCACCGCCGCGACGTGACCGCCGTGGCGACCTGCAGCGCGGCCCTGTTCCGCACGTGGCCAGAAGCCCGGTCGCGGCACATCTTCGCGTCCGAGGACGACTGGACCGCCGCCGAACCGCTGCGGCACGTCGACGAACTCCCGACCCGAGGCCTCGGCGTGTGGTGCGGCGACGGCGATCCGTTCCTGGCGGCCAACCGGAAGCTGATCACCAGCGCCAAGCCGGAGGTCTCGCGGATCACGGCGGGCAAGCACACGGCGGAGTACTGGCAGGGAGTCCTGCCGGAAGTCCTGCGATTCCTCGGGCCGCGGCTGGCGTAGCGGGCTCTGCCAGTCCGGCGCGAAATCAGTTGGGCTTTCCCGCCACCACGAGATCCCGGACGATCGCCTGGTCCACCCGGTGCGCCAGCTCCTCGTACGGCCCGCCGGACCGCACCGCCAGCCCTGCCCGTTCCAGGATCGCCACCAGTTCCTCGCGCGGCAGCACATGCGTGTTCCACGAGATCCCGATGGCCCCGCCCGGCCGCAGCACGCGGTTCCACACCGGGATCGCCGCCGCGAGGAGGTCGCGCGGGCTGCGGGCCAGACCGGTCTCGCGGTGGCTGCCGTGCTGCACGCCGTACGGCGCGTCGGTCACGATCAGGTCCACTGACGCCGGGCGGAGGACCTCGTCGGTGGTCAGCGTGTCCGCGTTCAGGTAGCTGAGCCGGCGGGTGCGGCCGGACTTGTAGTCGTCCTTGTCGAACGCGTACTCGATGTCCAGCCGGCGGCCGAGGCGGACCTTGTTGCGGCGCAGCTGGCCGGATTCCGCGGTGTGCTTCACGCGCTTCGTGCGCAGCCACGTCTTCACGAACTGTTCGTACGCCTCGAAATCGCGCGCGTCGACGTCGAGGCCGGTCGCGTCGAAGCCGTACATCACGGCCTGGTTCAGCGTCGTCCCGCGCCCGCACAGCGGGTCGAGGACGTGCAGTTCGCGGTCCGGCCAGTCCGCGGGCCGCGAGGTCGCCAGCAGGGTGAGGTTGAGCAGCAGTTTCGTGAACTGCTCGTTGGTCTTGCCCGGGTACTTCTGAATGGTCAGCAGGTCGGAGTCCGCCTTCGCCAGCGGGTGCACGGCGACCGGCCGCAGCACGCCGTCGCCCAGTTCGAACAGGGCGTACAGCGAGGACAGGTTCGACAGCAGCGCCAGGTCGCGCTCGCCGAGCGGGGCGGCGCAGGCGAATTTCACGTACCCGACCCCGCCGAGTTCGATCTCTTCGATCGCCGACACCTCGGCGGACAGGCCGGCGCCGAAGGCCGCCAGTTCGGCGCGCAGCAGCGCCGGCGACGAGGCGGCGTACACGCGGTTGGCGGAAGGCAGAACGAGGATCACGTACTCAGGCATCCCGCAGAGCGTAGCGTGACACTTCGTGACAGCTTCCCTGGTACAGGACATCGAGGCCGCCGCCGCACTGCTGGCCGGGGCCACCGACGTGACGCTGCTCGGCCACGTGCGCCCCGACGCGGACGCCCTCGGCAGCGCGCTGGCCCTCGGCCACGTGCTGCATCGCCGCGGCGCGAACGTGCGAGTCGCCTTCGGCGAGCCGGACGAGGCCCCGGAAACACTGGCGTGGCTGGACGTCGACGGCCTGATCACTCCCGTCGGCGCCCTCCCTCCGACGGACGGTCTGCTGGTCGCGTTGGACACCCCGACCCTGGCCCGCCTGGGCAGGCTCGCCCCGCGGGTCGCCGCGGTCCGCGACGCGGGCGGTTCGGTCCTGGTCGTCGACCACCACGCGACCAACGCCCGCTACGGCACCCATCACGTCGTGGACGACACCGCCGAAGCGACGGCGATCCTGGTCACGCGGATCGTCGAGGCGATGGGGGTCGAACTGGACGCGGCGGCCGCGCGCTGCCTGTACGCCGGGGTGGTCACCGATACGAGCGGCTTCCGACGGGCGAGCCCCGAAACGCACCGGATCGCCGCCCGCCTCCTGGAAGCCGGGGCCGACCCGGGCGAGGTGGCCCGCCGCATCGTCGATGATCACCCGTTCGCGTGGCTGCCGATGCTGTCGACGGTCCTGTCCGAGGCCCGGCTGGAACCCGAAGGGGCGCAAGGATTCGGCTTCGTCCACACGGTGGTGCGCGCGGCCGCCGCGGCGACGGTGCGGCTCGAAGAGGTGGAGTCGGTGATCGACGTGGTACGCGCGACCCGGGAGGCCGGTGTCGCGGCGGTGCTGAAGGAGGCCGGGCCGGGTCCAGTGTGGACGGTCTCGCTGCGCTCGGCCGGAGACATCGACGTGTCCGCGGCTGCTGCGGAGTTCGGCGGGGGAGGGCACCGGATGGCGGCGGGGTGCACGGCGGAAGGTCCGGCGGAGGAGGTGCTGGACCGGCTGCGGAAGGCGTTGGGACGGGCACCGCTGTTGCGGGCTTCCTGAACCGGGCTGGGCGCGTTCGACGGCAGCATCAGCGCAGCCGCGTCCGGAAGCTTCGCTGGACCCGTGTCGTACTGCTGACTGGGTCCGGCGCTCGCGGAAGACGCGGCCTGGTCAGCTTGGTCGGCGCAGGCCGTCCAGCACGAGGGTGATGACGTCGTCGGCCTCGGCCCGCCACCGGGGACGGTCGTGGGCCGCGCCGATGCCGTGCAGAGCCATCATCACGGCACCGGCATCCACGTCGTCGCGAACGGCGCCGTCTTGCACGGCAGCGGCCACCAGGTCGGTGACGGCCTCCTCCAGCGCCTGGCTGCCCCCGGCCAGTGCGTTCGAGCGGTCGGCCATGAGCGTGGCCAGCGTCCGGGCCAGGCCGGCGTGGGCGTCGATGTGGTCGACCATGCCGCGCAGGAACGTCGCCAGCGCCTCCGCCGCGGGCAGCGTGGCTTGCAACTCGCGGGCGCGGTCGCACAGCGCGGCGACTTCCCCGTGGTAGACCGCCTCGGCCAGCGCCTCCCTGGTGGGGAAGTGGCGGTACAGCGTGCCGGTGCCCACCCCGGCCAGGCTGGCGAAGTCGTCGAAGCGCAGGTCGAAGAACTCGCCCGCGTCGAAGATCTCGCGCGCTTTGGCGACCAGGAGGTCGCGGTTGCGCTGGGCGTCGGCCCGCAGCGGCTTGCCCGCGGTCATGCGCTGCCCTCCCGTCGGCAAGCGGAGATCGTCTCCAATTCAATCGTACTGCACGAGGTGGCGCGAAAATCCTGCTGCCCGGCCGCAGCTGAGACAGCCGCCCGTGCCGGAGCACGCCACAGAGGACGCCCGCCTGTCCTAGATTCCCTTGCCCGATAAGCGAATCTCGGGTCCCGCTTGCCCGCATCCGGTCGCCCTCGCGGTCCGGGCCGCCGGAATTGTCGGTGCCGGTAGTTACTCTCCTCCCGTGTCCGAAAACGCCACGACCACCGCCGTAAGCGGTGACCGCATCCCGCCCCGCCGAGTGTTCGGCCTCGCCGTGCCCGCGCTCGGCGTGCTCGCCGCCGAGCCGCTCTACGTGCTGGTCGACACCGCCGTCGTCGGCCATCTCGGGGCGTTGCCGCTCGCCGGCCTCGCGCTGGGCGGCGTGGTGTTGTCGCAGGTCTCCACGCAGCTCACCTTCCTGTCCTACGGCACCACGTCGCGCACCGCGCGGCTGCACGGCGCGGGCAGGCGCGCCGACGCGGTCCGCGAAGGCGTGCAGGCCACCTGGCTGGGCGTGCTGGTCGGGCTGGTGCTGCTGGTGGCGGGGCAACTGCTGGCCGGGCCGATCGCCCGCGCGCTTTCGGGCAGCGACGAGATCGCCGCGGCGGCCGTGTCGTGGCTGCGGATCGCGTTGTTCGGCGCGCCGCTGATCCTCGTCACGATGGCGGGCAACGGCTGGATGCGCGGCGTGCAGGACGCCACCCGTCCGCTGCGCTATGTGCTGGCGGGCAACGGAATTTCCGCCGTTCTGTGCCCGGTGCTGGTGTATGTCGCCGATCTCGGGCTGGAGGGGTCGGCGATCGCGAACGTCGTCGCGCAGGTCGTGTCCGCGTCGATGTTCGTCGCCGCGCTGGTGCGGGAAAAGGTGCCGCTGCGGCCGGATTTCCCGGTGATGCGGGCACAACTGGGTCTCGGCCGGGACCTGGTGCTGCGCAGTTTCGCGTTCCAGGCGTGCTTTGTGTCCGCTGCCGCGGTGGCCGCGCGCACCTCGACCGAGGCGGTCGGGGCGCACCAGGTGGTCCTGCAGCTCTGGACGTTCCTGTCCCTGGTGCTCGATTCGGTCGCGATCGCCGCGCAATCGCTCGTCGGTGCGGCGCTCGGCGCGGGAGCGGCGCGGCAGGCGCGCGGGGTGGCCACGCAGATCACCGGATACGGCTTGATTTTCGGCTGTTTCCTCGGCGTGCTGTTCGCGGCGTTGTGGAGTGTCCTGCCGCACGCGTTCACGTCCGATCCGGGAGTGCTCGGCGAAATCCCGCACGCCTGGTGGTTCTTCGTGGCGCTGCAACCGATCGCGGGGGTGGTGTTCGCGCTCGACGGGGTCCTCCTCGGTGCGGGGGACGCCGCCTTCCTCCGCACCGCCACGCTCGTCAGCGCCGGGCTCGGGTTCCTGCCGCTGATCTGGCTGTCGCTGGCGCTGGGCTGGGGGCTGAGCGGGATCTGGAGCGGGTTGTCGCTGTTCATGGTGTTCCGGCTGGCGGCGGTGGTGGCGCGATGGCGGTCCGGGCGGTGGGCCGTGGTCGGCGCGGTGCGGGAGGCGTGATGGCATAACGGCGAAACCCGCTCGCCGCCGGCGCCCGGCGGATGCGAGGGTGGGCGCATGCCGAAGTTCACCCAGGTCGACGTCTTCACCGACGAGCTCACCCGAGGCAACGCGCTCGCTGTCGTGCACGACGCGGACGCGCTGTCCGACGAGCGGATGGCGGCGTTCGCCCGCTGGACGAACCTCAGCGAGACCACGTTCCTGCTGGAGCCGTCCGACCCGGCCGCCGACTACCGCGTGCGGATCTTCACGCCGCACGGCGAGCTGCCCTTCGCCGGGCATCCGACGCTCGGGTCGGCGCGGGCGTGGCTGGCCGCCGGGGGAGAGCCGAAAGCCGGGCACCTCGTGCAGGAATGCGGGGCCGGGCTCGTCCGGGTGCGCCGCGACGGCGACCGGCTGGCGTTCGCCGCGCCTCCGCTGCGCCGCAGCGGTCCGGTGGACGAGGCCGACCTCGCCGCGGTGAAGCGCGGTCTGCACCTCGGCGACGCCGACGTCCTCGACGCGCGCTGGGCGGACAACGGCCCCGGCTGGGTCGCGCTGCTGCTGCGCGACGCGGCGACCGTCCTCGCCATCGAGCCGGACTTCGCCGCGCTCGGCGAGTTCAAGGTGGGCGTCGCCGGTGCGCAGCCCGCCGGATCCGACACGGCCTTCGAGGTCCGCGCGTTCAGCGACACCGTCGAGGACCCGGTCACCGGCAGCCTCAACGCTGCGCTCGGCCAGTGGCTGATCGGCGACGGCATCGCGCCCGAGTCGTACGTCGCGGCGCAGGGAACGCGGCTCGGCAGGCGCGGGCGGGTGCACGTCGAACGGGACGGCGACGACGTGTGGGTCGGCGGCGAAACGGTCGTCGGAATCCGGGGCGAAGCGGATCTGTGGTGAAGCACACCCCGGTCACGGCTATGTCTCGAGGTTGCTGAGGCGATACAACTATCGAGGCGGCAGCGTCGTCGTCCTCCTAGCCCGACGCTCGCCTGCTTACTGGAGGAACTCTTGACGCCCGCCGGCCGCGCCCCTGTCCGGTCCTGGCTCATCTGGCTCACCGCGGTCACGGTGTACCTGCTCGCCGTTTTCCACCGCACTTCGTTCGGCGTCGCCGGGCTGAAGGCGGCCGAACGCTTCGGCGTCGGGTCCGCCGCGCTCGGCATCTTCACCGTCCTGCAGGTCGGCGTGTACGCGGCCATGCAGATCCCGACCGGCGTGCTGGTCGACCGCTACGGCCCGCGCCGCGTGCTCACCGCCGCCGTCCTGATCCTCGGCTCCGGGCAGCTGCTGCTCGGCGTCGCCGACACCTACGCACTCGGCCTGGTGGCCCGCGGCGTCCTCGGCCTCGGTGACGCGCTCACCTTCGTCAGCGTCCTGCGCCTCGTCGCGGCGCACTTCCCGGCGCACCGGTACGCACTGCTCGCGTCGTTCACCTCCTGTGTGGGCTACATCGGAAACCTCGCCGCGACCGTCCCGCTCACCCTGCTCCTCGACGGTCCAGGATGGACAGTCACCTTCCTCGCCGTCGGCGCGGTGACGGTGCTTTATGCGGTGCCGGTCGCGCTGCGCGTCCGCGACACCCCCGAAGGCGTACCGGAACGCAAGCGCGAACCCGTGCGCCCGGCGGAACTTGGCAGGCAGGTCAAACTGGCCTGGCGGACTCCCGGCACCCGGCTGGGTTTCTGGGTGCACTTCTCGACGATGTTCGCGCCGAACGTGCTGACCCTGTTGTGGGGCGTGCCTTTCCTGGTGCAGGGCGAAGGTTTGCCTGCGGCGACCGCCAGCGCGCTGCTCACCGTCTTCGTATTCGGCTCCATGGCAGGCGGCCCGCTCCTGGGCGCGGTGATCGGCCGCGCCCCAGTGCTGCGAGTGCCGCTGGTCATCGGCTACCTCGCCGGAGCGGCGATCGTGTGGGCGGTGCTGCTCGGCTGGAACGGCCACATCCCGGTAGGCGTCCTCGTCCCCGCATTCGCCTTCCTCACCCTGGGCGGCCCGGCGTCGATGATCGGCTTCGCCATCGCCCGCGACTACAACCCGCTGTCCCGCGTCGGAACCGCGACCGGAGTGGTGAACGTCGGCGGCTTCCTGGCGACCACGGTGACCGCCCTGCTGATCGGCATCCTCCTCCAGGCAACCGGCGGCAACTTCCGGATCGCGCTGCTGGTCGTCGTGGCCATGCTGGCACTGGGCGCTTCGCGAATGCTCGTGTGGTGGCGCCGGGCCCGCGCCCACGTATTCGCCGCGGAAGCCCGAGGCGAAGAGGTCCCGGTCCGCATCCGGCGGCACCGCTGGGACCGCGCCCCGGAAGAGGCCGTGGCCGCCGCCTGAGCCACCCGCGCTGACCCGGTTCGACCGCCCCGGGCATGCGTCCGGGGCGACCGCCCGAGCCAGTCGCCCTGCCCAGGCACCGAGGTCACTCGCTGGGGGAGTCCATCTGCGGCGACCGCCCCAGGCTTCGGTCGCCCAGGGCGGTCGGCCGGGACACTCGCCCTGGCCGACCGCGCAGATCGGCAGCCTGGAGCGTTCGCCCGGTCGGTCCCCAGACCAGGTCGACTGCCCAGGGCGCTTGCCCGGATCGTCCGCCCAAGCTGGTCGGCTGCCCAGGGCACTCGCCCGAACTGGTTGCTCGGGCACGTTGTGGCCCAGTCGGTTCGGCTCCCAGGGCGATCGTCCGGGCCATCTGCCCGAGCCGGTCCACTGCCCAGGGCATTTGCCCGGACCATCCGCCCGAGCCGCCCGCCCAGGGCGCTTGCCCGGATCGTCCGCCCGAGATGGTCGACTGCCCAGGGCGCCTGCCCGGCTCATTCGCTGGAGCCGGTCAGCTGCCCAGGGCACTCGCCCGAACTGGTTGCTCGGGCACGTTGTGGCCCAGTCGGTTCGGCTCCCAGAGCGATCGTCCGGCTCATTCGCCCGAGCCGGTCGACCGCCCAGGGCACTTGCCCGGACCACCCGCCCGAACCGCCCGCCCAGCCGACCAACCACCCGGACCAGCCCCGAACCCAACCCCCCTCCGCCCCGCACCCCCGCCCAGAACCGGGCGCCAGCCGCGGAATCCGGTCTAGGTAGGGTTTCCGCCGTGTCTCGCCCGAAAGAACCGCGTCGTCCCGCCCCTCCTCCCGGACTGCTCATCGTCGACAAACCGGCGGGCATGACGTCGCACGACGTGGTCGCGCGGGCGCGGCGGATCATGGGCACCCGCAAGGTCGGCCACGCCGGCACGCTCGACCCGATGGCGACCGGGGTGCTGGTGCTCGGCATCGAGCGCGCCACCAAACTGCTCGGCCACCTCGCGCTCGACCGCAAGACCTATCTCGCCACCCTGTCGCTCGGCCGGTCCACCACCACCGACGACGCCGAAGGCGAACCGCTCGGCGCCGAGGCCGCGCCGGAAACCCTGGCCGCTGTCACCGACGAGCAGATCGGCGACGGGATCACCGCGCTGACCGGGGACATCCAGCAGGTGCCCAGCGCCGTCTCCGCGGTCAAGATCGACGGCAAGCGCGCTTACGCCCGGGTGCGCGCGGGCGAGGACGTCGTCCTCCCGCCGCGGCCGGTGACCGTGCACCGGTTCGACGTTCTCGGTCTCCGCCGCGAGGACGACCGGATCGAGCTCGACGCGATCGTCGAATGCTCGTCCGGCACCTACGTCCGCGCGCTCGCTCGCGACCTCGGCGCCGGGCTCGGCGTCGGCGGGCACCTGAAAGCCTTGCGCCGCACCACAGTCGGGCCGTTCACGCTCGCCCGCGCGCGCACGCTCGACCAGCTCGAGGAAAAGCCAGAACTGTCGCTGGACCTCGACGCCGCCGTCGCCGCCGCGTTCCCGCGCCGCGATCTCGACGCCGCCACCGCCAAAGCAGTGCAATACGGCAGGCGCATCCCGGCCGCCGGGATCACCGGCACGTACGGCCTTTTCGCGCCGGACGGCCACGTGCTCGCGCTGGCCTCCGACACCGAGGGAGTGACCCGTTCGGTGGTGGTCCTCCTGCCCGCATAGGGTGGGAGGCAAAGGCACCTCGCTCGGGGAGAGTTGACAACAGTGCAGCGGTGGCGTGGGCTCGGGGACCTCCCGGGCGGCTGGGGACGGTGCGTGGTCACCATCGGCGTGTTCGACGGCGTGCACCGCGGGCACCAGGAACTGATCAAGCGCACCGTCGCGACGGCCGCCGAACGCGGCGTGCCCAGCGTGGTGCTCACCTTCGACCCGCATCCGTCCGAGGTGCTGCGGCCGGGCAGCCATCCCGCGCAGCTGACGACCCTGCGGCGCAAGGCCCAGCTGGTCGAGGGGCTCGGCGTCGACGTGTTCTGCGTGCTGCCCTTCACCCTCGAGCTGTCCCGGCTCAGCCCGCACGAGTTCGTGCACGAGGTGCTGGTCGACCGGCTGCACGCGGCCGCGGTGCTGGTCGGCGACAACTTCACCTTCGGGGCCAAGGCCGCGGGCAACGTCGCGCTGCTGCGCGAACTCGGCCGCCGCTTCGGGTTCGTCGCCTACGGCGCGGAGCTGCAGGGCCGTTCGCTCGACGACGACCGCGGCGCCAACGACATCACCTTCTCCTCGACGTACGTGCGCTCGTGCATCGACGCGGGCGACGTGGTGGCCGCGGCCGACGCGCTCGGCCGCCCGCACCGGCTGGAAGGCATCGTCGTGCGCGGCGACGGACGGGGCCACGACCTCGGCTACCCGACGGCCAACCTGTCCACCGCGCGCTTCGCCGCCGTGCCCGCGGACGGCGTCTACACGGCGTGGTTCACCCGGCTGTCCGATCCGGACCGGCGGCTGCGCGCGGCGGTGTCGGTCGGCACGAACCCGACGTTCTCCGGGCGCGAGCGCACCGTCGAGGCGTTCGTCCTGGACGTCGACGAGGACTTCTACGGCCAGCACGTCGCGCTGGACTTCGTCACCCGGTTGCGGGATCAGGCGCGGTTCGGGGCACCGGCCGATCTCGTGCGGAAGATCGACGAGGACGTGGCCCGGACCAGGGAAGCGCTCGGCTCGGACAGCTGAGCGGACCCGGTCCCGGGACAGGCCGGGCGCGGGGCGAATCGGGCGTTCCGGCCCGCGGGGGACGCCCGGAGTGGCAAGATGGGCCGGCGGCGCCGGGCCGGGGAAGCGAAGTGGGCCGGCAGCACCGGGCCGCGGGGACGACAGCGCTAGGGGAGCGGAGCTAGGTGGAGGACCACAAGATCGTCCAGCGGAACATCGCGCTGCAGCGGGAGTGGTACGGGGAGCCGCTGGGCGATCGGGTGCGCAGGCTGGTCGTGGCCTTCGACGTGTCGCAGGCGTTCCTGGCCGAGGTGCTGGGGATCAGCGCGCCGATGCTGAGCCAGGTGATGAGCGGGCGGCGGGCGAAGATCGGCAATCCGGTCGTGCTGGCCAGGATGATCATGCTCGAGCGCAAGATCCTGGTGCCCGAGGTCGCCGCGGGCGACCGCGACGCGATGCAGGCCGCGCTCGAGGACGTGCGCGATTCGCGGCCCACCGTCGGCCGCGACAACATCCCGGTCAACTCGGACGAGAAGATCGTGCTCGCGGGCATCCGGGACGTCGCCGAGGACGAGAACCTGGCCGAGGCGGCGAAGCTGCTCGACGAGGACTTCCCGGCGATCGCCGACCTGCTCCGCCGCGCGGGAGCCTCGGGCCAGTAGCCGATGCAGCTGTTCGCCGCACTGCGCCCGCCCGCCGACGTCGCGGCGGAAATCGCCGACGCGCTCGGCGAACGGGACCGGCTGCTGCGCTGGTCCGATCCGGCCGGCTGGCACATCACGCTGGCCTTTTACGGCGAGGCGGACCCCGCCGGCTGCGCCGCCTTCCTCGACCGGGCGCTCGACGGCCGAAAATCCGTTGACGTCCGGCTGCGGGGTTCGGGAACATTCCCGGGAGTGCTGTGGTTGGGAGTGGCGGGGGAGGACCTCGCCGATCTCGCCGCGGCCGCGGCCATGGGCTCCGGCGAACAACGCCCGTACCGGCCGCACCTGACGCTGGCGCGATGCTCCCGCACGCGGCCGCCGACGGCGTGGACGGAACACCTCGCCGGTTTCCGCGGCCGGGCCTGGACCGCGGACCGGGTCGAGCTGATGGGCGGCGGCAGCCCGTACCGCACGCTGCGGTCCTGGCCGCTGCGCCGCGCGGGAGCGGGCCGCGAGCCGACGCTGCCCAGCTAGCCGCACGCGGCTGAAGCCGCAGTTCAACCGGCTGGTAACCTCGCAATCGGGTCCGGCTGCAGTCCGTGGCGGCCGTGACCGTCTCACCCGGCCGCGTGGCGCGGTGCGGGCCTCACGGCACTAGATGCACAAGGAGCACCACCAGTGGCGCTGTCCACCGATGAGAAGAAGACGATCCTCGCCGAGTACGGGCTGCACGACTCGGACACCGGATCCCCCGAGGCCCAGGTCGCGCTGCTCACCAAGCGGATCATCGGCCTCACCGAACACCTGAAGACCCACAAGCACGACCACCACTCCCGTCGCGGTCTCCTGCTGCTGGTCGGCCGTCGCCGCCGGCTGCTGAACTACACGGAAAAGGTGGACGTGGCGCGGTACCGGGACCTGATCAAGCGTCTCGGCCTGCGCCGATAGCGTGCTGACGAGGGGGAGCGGCTTCGGCCGCTCCCCCTCGCCGCAAGCACACCCCCCACACGGCGCGAGCGCGCTGGAGGAACGATCTCGCCGGTCCTCGGTAGTGGTTCCCGGGCAACGGACCCGGGGGCTTCGATCGAAGACCGGCCTCACACCTCCTCGAGCGTCCTCGGGCGAACCGGGTCCCACAGTGGGAGACTCTCGCCGTACGAAGGAACCAAAGAGGAGATTGACCATATGACCGACTCCACCGGAGTCACCGTGTTCGAGACCGAAGCCGTTCTGGACAACGGCCGGTTCGGCACCCGCACCGTCCGGTTCGAGACCGGCCGGCTCGCCAAGCAGGCCGCCGGCGCCGTCGTCGCGTACCTGGACGAAGAGACCATGCTGCTGTCGGCGACCACGGCGTCGAAGCACCCGAAGGAGCACTTCGACTTCTTCCCGCTGACCGTGGACGTCGAGGAGCGGATGTACGCCGCCGGCCGCATCCCGGGCGCGTTCTTCCGCCGCGAGGGCCGCCCGTCGACCGACGCGATCCTCACCGCCCGCCTGATCGACCGCCCGCTGCGCCCGTCCTTCGCCGACGGCCTGCGCAACGAGATCCAGGTCGTCATCACCGTCCAGAGCCTCAACCCGGACGACCCGTACGACGTGCTGGCGATCAACGCCGCGTCGGCCTCCACCCAGATCGCCGGCCTGCCGTTCTCCGGCCCGGTCGGCGGCGTGCGCGTCGCGCTGATCGAGGGCCAGTGGGTCGCGTTCCCGACCTGGCCGCAGCTCGAGAAGGCTACCTTCAACATGGTGGTCGCCGGCCGCATCGTCGGCGACGACGTCGCGATCATGATGGTCGAGGCCGAGGGCACCGAGCACACGCTCGACCTGATCGCCGACGGCGGCACCGCGCCCGACGAGACCACCGTCGCGCAGGGCCTCGAGGCCGCGAAGCCGTTCATCCGCGTGCTGTGCGAGGCGCAGCAGCGCCTGGCCGCCGACGCCGCGAAGCCGACCGGCGAGTTCCCGCTGTACCCGGCCTACCAGCCGGACATCTACGAGGCCGTCGCCGCGATCGCGTCCGACGAGCTCGCCAAGGCGCTGCAGATCGCCGGCAAGCAGGAGCGCGACGCCGCGACCGACGAGGTCAAGGCCGCCGTCCTGGAGAAGCTCGGCCTCGGCGAGGGCGAAGCCTTCGAGGGCCGCGACAAGGAGGTCGGCGGTGCGTTCAAGGCGCTGACCAAGAAGATCATGCGGACCCGCGTCCTCACCGAGAAGATCCGGATGGACGGCCGCGGCCTGACCGACATCCGCCAGCTCTCGGCCGAGGTCGCCGTGATCCCGCGGGCGCACGGTTCGGCGCTGTTCGAGCGCGGCGAGACCCAGATCCTGGGCGTCACCACGCTGAACATGCTCCGCATGGAGCAGCAGATCGACTCGCTGTCCCCGGAGACGACGAAGCGCTACCTGCACCACTACAACTTCCCGCCGTTCTCCACCGGCGAGACCGGCCGCGTCGGCTCGCCGAAGCGGCGCGAGATCGGCCACGGCATGCTCGCCGAGCGCGCCCTGGTCCCGGTGCTGCCGAAGCGGGACGAGTTCCCGTACGCGATCCGCCAGGTCTCCGAGGCGCTGGGCTCCAACGGCTCCACCTCGATGGGCTCGGTCTGCGCGTCCACCATGGGCCTGTTCAACGCCGGCGTGCCGCTGAAGGCTCCGGTCGCGGGCATCGCCATGGGCCTGGTGTCCGACGAGGTCGACGGCGAGACGCGTTATGTCGCGCTCACCGACATCCTCGGCGCCGAGGACGCGCTGGGCGACATGGACTTCAAGGTCGCCGGCACGAAGGACATCATCACCGCGCTGCAGCTGGACACCAAGCTGGACGGCATCCCGTCCGAGGTGCTCGCGGCCGCGCTGAAGCAGGCGAAGGACGCTCGCCTCACCATCCTGGAAGTCATCGCCGAGGCGATCGACGGCCCGGACGAGATGAGCCCGTACGCCCCGCGCGTCACGTCGGTGAAGATCCCGGTCGACAAGATCGGCGAGGTCATCGGGCCGAAGGGCAAGATGATCAACTCGATCACCGAGGAGACCGGCGCCGACATCTCGATCGAGGACGACGGCACGATCTACGTGGGCGCGGCCGACGGCCCGTCCGCGGAGGCGGCGATCGGCAAGATCAACGCCATCGCCAACCCGCAGCTGCCGAAGGTCGGCGAGCGCTTCCTGGGCACCGTGGTGAAGACGGCCGCGTTCGGCGCGTTCGTCTCGCTGCTGCCGGGCAAGGACGGCCTCGTGCACATCTCGAAGCTGGGCAACGGCAAGCGGATCGCGAAGGTCGAGGACGTGGTGAACGTCGGCGACAAGATCCGCGTCGAGATCGCCGACATCGACAACCGCGGCAAGATCAGCCTGATCGTCGTCAAGGAAGAAGACGCGGCGAAGCCCGCTGAGGGCGACGCGGAGGCGGAGAAGGCCGAAGCCAAGTAAGGCTCGCGCCCCGCACAGCTTGGTCCGTGAAGGCCCCCTCTCCGGCCGGGGAGGGGGCCTTCACCGCATGTGAGCAAAGGAATCCATTGGCACGGCAGGTTTCCGGGCACGAGCAGCCCGTCGGCACCACCCGTACGCTCGAGTCCACTTCGGACGGTGCGGTCGTCAAGCGGAGCGTCCTTCCCGGCGGCCTGCGGGTGATCACCGAGCACGTCCCGGCGTCCCGGTCGGCGACGGTCGGGCTGTGGGTCGGGGTCGGTTCGCGGGACGAGCCGTCGCCGGTCGCGGGCGCGGCGCACTACCTGGAACACTTGCTGTTCAAGGGAACCGCCCACCGCGACGCCACCCAGATCGCGGAGGAGATCGACGCGGTCGGCGGCGAATTCAACGCCTTCACCGCGAAAGAGCACACCTGCTACTACGCCCAGGTCCTGGACGCGGATCTGCCGCTGGCGCTCGACCTCGTCACCGACGTGGTCTTCGAAGCGCAGTGCACCGATCGCGACATGGACATGGAACGCAGCGTCGTCCTCGAAGAGATCGCGATGCGCGACGACGACCCGGAAGACCTGCTGCACGAGGAGTTCGTCAGCGCGATCCTCGGCGACCACCCGCTGGGCCGTCCGGTGCTGGGCACGGAAAAGTCCATCACCGAGATGTCGCCGGTCGCGCTGCGCGGCTTCTACCGCCGTCGCTACACCCTGCCGCGGATGGTGCTCGCGGTCGCCGGGAACGTCGAACACGCCCAGGTGCTGCGGCTGGTCAAGCGCGCACTGAACGATCGCCTGGGCGGCACGGCGACGCCGGTCGCGCCGCGGTCCGGCCGCGCGCGGCTGAAGACGGTGCCGAAGCTGGCGCTGCACCCGGACGACACCGAACAGGCGCACGTGATGCTCGGCTTCCGCGCGCTGCCGCGGCACGACGAGCGCCGGTTCACCCTGTCGGTGCTCAACGCGGCGCTCGGCGGCGGCATGAGTTCGCGGCTCTTCCAGGAGATCCGGGAGCGGCGAGGCCTGGCGTACCAGGTGTATTCGTCGGTGGCGAGCTACGCCGACCTCGGGCACATGTCGGTGTACGCGGGCTGCCAGCCGGAGCGCCTCGGCCAGGTCGCCGGGGTGATCCGCGAGGTGCTCGATTCGGTCGCCGCGGACGGGCTGTCCGACGCCGAGGTCGCGCGCGCCAAGGGACAGCTGCGCGGCGGGCTCGTGCTGGGCCTGGAGGACACGTCGTCGCGGATGTCCCGGATCGGCAAGAACGAGCTGAACTACGCCCGGTACCTGGGCGTGGACGACACGATCGCGCGGATCGACGCGGTCACGACCGAAGACGTGTGTGCGCTCGCTCGCACTCTGCTGCGGCGCCCCGGCGGGGTGTCGTCCGCGGCGGTGGTGGGGCCGTACGCTCACGCCGACGACCTGCCGGACGATCTGCACGAGGTGATCGCGTCATGACCGAGTCCCCGATCCGCGTCGGCGTGCTGGGCGCACGCGGCCGCATGGGCGCCACCGTGGTGAAAGCCGTGGAAGGCGCCGCGGACCAGGAACTGGTGGCCGCGCTGGACGCGGGCGACGATTTCGCCGCGCTCGAGAACGCCCAGGTGGTCGTGGACTTCACGCATCCGGACGCGGTGATGGACAACCTGCGCTGGCTGATCGCGCACGACCTGCACGCGGTCGTGGGGACTACGGGCTTCAGCGAGGAGCGGCTGGCCGAACTGCGCGGGCTGCTGGCGGACAAGCCGTCGGTGGGCGTGCTGATCGCCCCGAACTTCGCGCTGGGCGCGGTGCTGGCGATGCGGTTCGCGGCGCAGGCGGCGAAGTTCTACGCCTCGGCCGAGATCATCGAACTGCACCACAACCGCAAGGCCGACGCCCCGTCCGGCACCGCCGCGCACACCGCGCGGATGATCGCCGCCGCGCGGGCCGAGGCCGGGGTCACTCCCGGCTCGGACGCCACCACGTCCGAATTGGACGGTGCCCGCGGCGCCTCCGTCGAGGACGTCCACGTGCACTCGGTCCGGCTGCCGGGCCTGGTGGCGCACGAGGAGATCCTGTTCGGCGGCGAGGGCGAAACCCTGACCATCCGGCACGATTCGCTGGACCGGACGTCGTTCATGCCCGGCGTCCTGCTCGGCGTGCGCTCGGTGGTGTCGCGTCCCGGCCTGACGGTCGGCCTGGAGAACGTGCTCGACCTGTGAAAGCTCGCAATTTCGCGCTGCTGATGACGGCGGCGCTCGTGGTGTACCTCGTCCTGCTGGCGGACCGGGCCGTGGCGCTGCTGCAGACCGGGACGCCGGCCGGGATCGCGCTGGGCATCGGCGTCTTCCTGCTGCCGCTGCTGGGCGTGTGGATCGTCGTGGTGACGTGGCGCTCCGGCATGCAGATCCAGCGGCTGTCGCGGCGATTGGACGCCGAGGGCGGCCTGCCGGACGTGTCGGACCTGCCGCGCCGCCCGTCCGGCCGCGTGGACCGCGACGCCGCGGACGCGTGGTTCGACGAACGCCGCGCGGAAGTCGAGGCGGACCAGGAAAACTGGCGGCCCTGGTACCGGCTGGCGTACGCGTACGACATCGCGGGCGACCGGCGGCGGGCGCGGGCGACCATGCGCAAGGCGATCGAACTGGAAGCGGCGGAACAGAAGTAGCGCCGGCACCCCACTCCCGCTGATGTATGTGAGGGGAACCCTGAGTGAACTGGGCCCCGGAAGTTGGAC
>NZ_SDLT01000074.1 GCF_004522235.1 Amycolatopsis nivea | reverse complement strand
TGGCGTTCGGTGCGTCCCATGCACCCAATGCCACATTGGGGACGGCATCCGGCCGACGGCTGCGGTGGGGGCGGAGCGGGTCCGTGAAGGGCTCCTCGAGGGAATCTAAGTCCGTGAAGGGGTCCCTCACGGCCGTCGCGGGTCGTGAGGGGAACTCTGGGGGAGTGAGGGTTCCCCTCACGGCATTCGCGAGGCGAGGGCGCAGTAGCTTGGAAGCATGGGTGCCGAAAAGCGCGAACTTCCTCCGATTCCTGATCGGCTGCCGGTGACGGTGGTTGACGCGCACACTCATCTCGACGCGTGCGGGGCCGAGACTGCGGCTGATGTTGCCGCGATGGTCGACCGTGCCGAGCGGGCTGGCGTTGCGCGTGTTGTCACTGTCGCGGATGATCTCGCGGCTGCTCGCTGGGCTTCCGAAGCGTCCACCTGGGACTCGCGGGTCTTCGCTGCGGTGGCTATTCATCCCACGCGTACCAAGGAATTCGGGCCCGCCGAACAGTCCGAAGTGGAGCGTCTGGCGCGCGGGGAACGGGTCGTCGCGGTCGGTGAGACGGGGCTTGATTACTACTGGGACTACTCGCCTCACGATGCACAGCAGGCTGCGTTTCGCTGGCACATCGACCTTGCGAAGCGGCTTGGCAAGGCGCTGATGATCCACGACCGCGACGCGCACGAGGACGTGCTTCGCATCCTCGACGAGGAAGGTGCGCCCGAGACGGTCGTCTTCCACTGCTTCTCCGGCGACGAGCACATCGCGCGGCGCTGTGTCGACAAGGGCTACATCCTGTCCTTCGCGGGCACGGTCACCTTTAAGAACGCGCGCGGGCTGCACGAGGCCGCGCGTCTTGTGCCGCGTGGGCAGTTCCTCGCGGAGACAGACGCGCCGTTTCTGACGCCTCATCCCTACCGTGGGCGGCCGAACGAGCCGTATTGCACCGCCTACACCGTTCGCTTCCTCGCTCAGCTGCGCGGCGAAGCGGTCCACGAGGTGGCCGAAGCGGTCCGGACCACTGCCGAACGCGCATACCGGCTGCCTGCGTGATTCCGTAGTGTCACAACGGGTTGCACGGATTGCGACATTCGAGACCGCGCATTCGTCCACCTGATGAGTGACGCAAGTCACGACACTCCGGGGGGTGTTTGCGCAACCTGCCGACACCCGTTACTGTCCCGTGATCGTGCCGGTCGGTACCGCGCAGCGGAACCGGCTGATACGCCCACCAGTCACGTCAGTGCACGTCGGGGAAGCGGAACCGGGGTTGGTACGACCTGGGACCGTGACGATGGCGCTGGCTGGGGGTGTCGGACTTGAGAGGCGCGCCCGAGGGTGCGTCGCGAACGAAGGACGACGCGCGAGGTACGCGCGATGTCTTGGGAAAGGGAACGACCCGGTGACTGGTAGTCGGCAGGATGATTCGCGTCTTGACGCGGGTTCGGCGTATTTCTCCTCCTCCGAATCCTCGGTGGCCGTGCTCGACCGCGAGCTCGAGGACACCGCCTACGGGCAGCTTGACTTCTCCGACGAGCTCCGCGTGACCGAGCAGGACGTGCTCGCCGCGCTCGGCCCGGACGCCGACCTGTTGATGTCGGAAATCGACGTCGACGTCGACGAGCTGATCCGCCTCATCAACGCGGAAACCACGATGCTTCCGCCGCTCGTCCTCCCGGACGAGGTCGAGCAGGACCGCACCGCCTCCCCGCAGGCCAAGAAGGCCGCGGTCGAGGAAGGGCTCCGCGAGGCGACCAAGACCTGGAAGCGCCGCTTCCTCAAGGGTGCCGTGCTTTCGCTGCTGGTCACCGTCGGCGGTGGCGGCGCGGCGGCGCTCGCGATGAACAAGAGCATCACCGTCGACGTCGACGGCCACCAGCAGACCGTGCACAGCTTCGGCGGCACCGTCGGCGACGTGCTCAAGGACGCGGGCCTCTCGGTCGGCGAGCACGACGCGCTTTCGCCCTCGCCGCAGGCGGCGGTCGGCGACGGCGGCGTCATCAAGCTCGAGCGCGGTCGTCAGCTGAACCTCGTCGTGGACGGCGTGTCCCGGCCCTCCTGGGTCCGCGCGACCACGCTCGGCGAGGCCATGAACCAGCTCGGCATGGGCAGCATGCTTTCCCAGGGCGCGTGGACGTCGATGCCGTCGTCCGGCGAACTGCCGCTGGAGGGCTCGACCGTCCAGGTCAAGACCCTCAAGCACATCACGCTTTTCGACGGCACCAACGCGCCGCGCAAGGTGGACACCACCGCGGTGACCACCAAGGAGCTCGCCTCCGACCTGAAGCTGAACCTCGGCCCGGACGACGCGATCGAGGGCGGTCTCGACGTCAGCCTGAAGAACGGCGCCGAGGTCCACGTCAGCCGCATGGGCGTGTCGATGGTCAACCAGGAAGAGACCATCGACCCCGAGGTGCAGAAGGTCGACGACCCGACGCAGCTGCAGGGCCAGCAGAGCGTCGAGGACCCGGGCACGCCGGGCAAGAAGCTGGTGACCTACAAGGTCACGAAGAAAAACGGCGAAGAGATCGCGCGCGAGCACGTCTCGGAGAAGGTCCTCGTCGAGGCCAAGGCCAAGATCATCAAGGTCGGCACCAAGAAGCCGCCGGCCCCGGCCATCGGCGACACCGGCGCGTGGGACCGCATCGCGCAGTGCGAGTCGGGCGGCAACTGGTCGATCAACACCGGCAACGGCTACTACGGCGGCCTGCAGTTCGACCGGCAGACCTGGAACGCCTACGGCGGCCAGCAGTACGCCCCCACTGCCGACAAGGCGACCCGCGAGCAGCAGATCGCGATCGCCGAGAAGGTGCGCGACGCCCGCGGCGGCTACAGCGCCTGGGGCTGCGGCTACAAGGCCTGAGCCACGCTCTGATTTTCCGGCAGGCGGCCGGGAGCCTCGCGCTCCCGGCCGCCTGTTTTCGTCCGCCGCGCCGCCGCTGGGTAGGCTCGTCCGGTGGTGGAACTGCTGGGGCCTGCCGAAATCCGCGGGCTGGCCGACGAACTCGACGTCCGGCCCACGAAGAAACTCGGGCAGAACTTCGTGCACGACCCCAACACGGTCCGCCGCATCGTCGAACTCGGCGGCGTGCAGCCAGGGGACGTCGTCCTGGAGGTCGGGCCCGGTCTCGGCTCGCTGACGCTGGGCCTGCTGGCCGCGGGCGCTCAGGTCGTCGCTGTGGAGATCGATCCGGTGCTGGCCGCCCGCCTGCCGCGCACAGTGGCCGAGCGCGCGCCTGAGGCCGCGGACCGGCTGACCGTCGTCGGCGCCGACGCGCTGCGGGTGCGGGCGGCTGATCTGCCCGTTGAGCCGGTGTCGATCATTGCGAACCTGCCGTACAACGTCGCGGTGCCGGTGGTGCTGCATCTGCTGGCCGAGCTGCCGTCGCTGCGCAGCGGGCTCGTCATGGTCCAGACCGAGGTCGCCGACCGGATGGCGGCCGGGCCGGGCAGCCGCACTTACGGCGTGCCGAGCGTGAAGCTGGCTTGGTACGGACCTGCTCGCAAGGTGGCCGCCGTGCCGCGCGCGGTGTTCTGGCCGGTGCCGAACGTCGATTCCGCTCTGGTCTCGTTCACCCGGACCGACCCGGTTTCCGGAGTGGATCGGGCCCGGCTGTTCGCGGTGGTCGACGCGGCGTTCTCCCAGCGGCGCAAGACATTGCGGGCCGCGCTGGCCGGGTGGGCTGGTTCCGCCGAGCGGGCTGGCGAGTTGCTCGCCGAGGCGGGGATCGACCCGAAGACGCGCGGGGAGCAGTTGGACGTGCACGCTTTCGCGCGGATCGCGGCTGCCGGAATGTGACCCACCTCCCCCAGGGTGCTCGCCTTGCGACTTCCAACGGCGGCGTCGGAGCAGGTATTCCCTGGTTTCGCCGCGTTCTCCGATGATCTTGTGTCGTCGCTGATTGTGGGTCATTCCCTGCTGCTTGGCTACGCTTGGTGACCACGCGAGCACGGCTGAAACAGCCGCCCACCTGTGACGAGCAGCTCGGCATTCGGGGGAGTCGGACTGCTCCACGCCCGGGATTGTTCCGCGGGGCTGACCCGAGGTGCTTCGCTTCGCTGACCTATCTCGGCTCGGTCGAGGCCCCGGTGCACCGCGCGTCGAGGCCCGCGAACCATCGCCCCTTGACAACGAGAAAACTCTTGTTCCACAAAGATCCTTGATCGTCCACAGTGGAACAAACCCGTTCGCCGCCGGTGCCCGTGGCGAGCGTTTCGCAGGTCGAGGCACTGTTCGGCGGCCGAGGTTCCGGGCTTCCGGTTTTTGGACGCGGTGTTCCGGTATGCGGGCACCACCAGACGTGTGATCTGCACCAACGCGCTTGCGTTCAGCCAATGGGATCGGCTTTACTCGAAAGCGTCCATCCCGAGCGACTGAGAGACCTGGCTCGCCGAAGTCGCAGCAACCACCCTCCGCAGGGCAGGTGCTACCGCCAGGACCGATGGAGGCTGTTTTCGATGAAGAGGGTCACCCGCCCGCTCCTGCTGACCCGCCGGCGCGTAGTCGACGAAGGTCGCCGCTCGGTATGTGCGTGTCAACGCTCCATGGTCATCGCCTGATCGTTTTTTCCGCAGTTTCTTGCGCCGTCCACAGTGGACGGTAATTCGATGACGCCTGGCGCGCCCGGAATCGGCGCCGCGCCTCGTTTGCCTGGAGCCCTTTCGTGATCACTGTCGAAAACGTGTCCAAGTCCTTTCCCTTCCACGGAAATCGGGTCGCCGCGCTGCGCGACGTGAGTGTCGACGTGCAAGCCGGTTCGCTGTTCGGGGTCGTGGGTCCGTCCGGTTCCGGCAAGTCGACCCTCGCCCGTTGCATCGCGCTGCAGGAGCGCCCCGACCGCGGCGTCGTGCGGCTCGACGGCCTCAACACCGCGACGCTCGACGGCAAGCGGCTGCGGGAGATCCGCCGCCAGCTGGGTGTCGTCGGGACCAAGCCGGAGCTGATCGCCGAGCGCACCATCGCGGGCAACATCGCCAGCCCGCTGGAGCAGCTCGGCGTCGACGGCCCGCAGCGGCGCAGCCGGGTCGGCTCGCTGCTCGACCTCGTCGGCCTCACCGCCCGCGCCGGGCAGAAGCCGGAAGAACTCACCGACGGCCAGCTCCGCCGGGTCGCGGTCGCCAGGGCGCTCGCCGCCGGACCGGCCGTGCTGCTCGCCGACGACCCGACCGCCGGGGTCGCGGCCGAGGACGCGGGCGCGGTGCTCGCCGTGCTCGACCGCGCGCGGGCCGAGCTGGGCGTGACGGTCGTCGTCACCACGCCGGACGCGGACGTCGTCCGCCGGGTCTGCGACGACGTCGCGGTGCTCGACAACGGCGCGATCGTCGAGCGCGGCACGGTGCTCGACCTCATCTCGACGCCGGACAGCTGGACCGCGCAGGCGGTGCTGCCGTCGGTCGAGACCTCGCGCGCCCAGTCCGCGAAGTACGACCGCGCGGTCGACGTCGTGCTGATCGGTTTCGCTTCGGTGGGCGCCCTGCTGCCCGAGGCGGCCAGCCGGTTCGACGTGGAGCTCGCCACCATCGGCGGCGGCCTCACCCGCATCGGGGACACCCCGATCGCCCGGTTCCGCCTCGGCGTCCGCGGCGAGCGGGCCGACGCCGCGCTGTCCTGGATCTCCGACCGGGGTGCGCACGTGAGCCAGCCGGCTCGCGGTCCGCAGAGCGTCGTCGCCGCCTGATTTCCCTTGAACTGAGCGGTTTTCCGAGGGTCGTCCCATTTGATTGGGGCGGCCCTCGCCGCGTTGGCGGGACGCGTCGCCCGAGAAATCAGGTCGCCGGGTCAAAGTTTCAGGACAAGTGTCCTGAAGTCTGTCCATTGTGGTCGTTCCGGCGCAGGATCTCCGCCAGCTCCGGATCCGCGTGCGCCTCGGCGGTCTGTTTCCACTTCGCCACGAGGGCGGCGAACGGCACCGGGTTGCCGAGGGATTCGGCTCGCTCCAGGGTTTCGGCCAGTTCGCCGACGAATGTCCGTACTTCTTCCGCGGACAGGTACCGCGCCCACGGGAACGCGGCGGGCAGCGCCCCGGCGGCGAGCGCGGCGGTCTCGGCGCTGCGGCGCACCAGCTCCGCGAGGATCGTGACGGTCGCCGAAAACCCGGCCGCCGCCTGTTCGGCGCGCTCGGCGGTCACGAGCAGCAGATCGGGTTTGTCCTTCTCCCGTCGGCGAATCCGGACCGAACGGGTCGGCGAACCTTCGAGCCGGTCGACGACCCGGCGCGGGTGCAGGGACAACTCGGACAGGTTGACCTCCGGCGCGCGCATAGTTCCAAAGTAGTTCCAAATTAGTCCGGATGGCCACTCCGGAGCGACGGTTGGGGGAACTTCCGTGCCGACGTTTTCTCCTGGCGACACCTGGTCAGCGCCAGCCACGTAGGCTGGACGGGTGCTCGCCGTCGTACCACCACCAGTCACCGTCCGGGTCCCGGCCAAGGTCAACCTGCACCTGGCCGTCGGCGACCTGCGGGCGGACGGGTTCCACGAGCTGGTCACCGTCTTCCAGGCGCTTTCGCTCACCGACGAGGTGACCGTCTCCGCCACCGACGAGCCAGGGCTCGAGGTGTACGGCGAGGGGGAGCGCACCGTGCCCACCGACGGCGCCAACCTCGCCTGGCGCGCGGCACGCGAACTGGCCTCCTACGCCGGACGGCCGGACGCGGATGAGCCGAAGGTGCGAATCGTGCTGCGCAAGGGCATTCCGGTCGCCGGCGGCATGGCGGGCGGGAGCGCGGACGCGGCGGCGGCGCTGGTCGGGCTCTCGTCGCTCTGGAAGCTCGACATCACCCGCGACGAGCTGGCCACCATCGCCGGCCGGCTGGGCAGCGACGTGCCCTTCGCGCTGTACGGCGGCACTGCGCTCGGCACCGGCCGCGGCGAGCAGCTCGTTCCGGTGCTCGCGCGCCACACGTTCCATTGGGTGCTCGCCTTCGACGAGGAAGGCCTGTCCACGCCCAAGGTGTTCGGCGAACTCGACCGGCTGCGCGCCGACGGCAAACCGCCGCGGATCGGGTCGCACACGCCGGTCGTGGAGGCGCTCGCGTCGGGTGATCCTCGCCAACTCGCCCTGTTGCTCGGCAACGACTTGCAGGCGGCCGCGGTGTCGCTGCGGCCCGGCCTGCGCCGCACGCTGCGCGCCGGGGTGAACGCGGGCGCGCTCGCCGGATGCGTGTCCGGCTCCGGGCCGACGTGCGCGTTCCTGTGCTCCGACGCGGAAACCGCGGTCGAGGTGGCCGCTGAGCTGTCCGGCGCGGGAGTGTGCCGGACGGTGCGGGTCGCGCACGGCCCGGTGCCGGGGGCCCGGGTGGTCGGCGGCGACGACGCCCCGCGCAACGCGCCGCCGCGCGTGCACGCCTGAAAGCTCGAATCAACAGTCCACAGTGGAAAGGATCCGGATGGCCAACCTGGTCAACCTGGAATCGGTGAGCAAGTCCTACGGCGTGAAGCCGTTGCTGGACAACGTTTCGCTCGGCGTCGCCGAGGGGCAGCGCATCGGCGTCGTCGGGCTCAACGGCGGCGGCAAGACGACGCTGCTCGAAGTCCTTTCCGGACTGAGCGAGCCGGATTCCGGCCGGGTGAGCCAGGTGCGCGACCTGCGGATGGCGGTGGTCACCCAGCGCACCGAACTGCCCGCGGGCAGCACGGTCGGCGACGTGGTGCTGCAGCGCTACGGGGCCGAGCACGAATGGGCCGCCGACGCGCGCGTCCGGTCTATTGTGGACGGTCTGGGCATCACCGCGATCGGCCTCGAGACCCCGACCGCGAACCTGTCCGGCGGCGAACGCCGTCGCGTCGCGCTGGCCGCCGCGCTGACCGGCGAACTGGATCTCGTGGTGCTCGACGAGCCCACCAACCACCTTGACGTCGAAGGCGTGCGCTGGCTCGCCGACCATCTGCTGGGCCGCCGGATCGCGGTCGTGGTCGTGACGCACGACCGGTGGTTCCTCGACACCGTCGCGAGCCTCACCTGGGAGGTCGCGAACGGCCGGGTCGAGCAGTACGAAGGCGGTTACGCCGACTGGATTTTCGCGCGCGCCGAACGCGCCCGCCTCGCCGCGACCGCGGAGGAGAAGCGGCAGAACCTGGCGCGCAAGGAATTGGCGTGGCTGCGCCGCGGACCGCAGGCGCGTTCCTCGAAGCCGCGGTACCGCGTCGAAGCCGCCGAGGCGCTGATCGCCGACGTGCCGCCGCCGCGCGATTCGGTGGAGCTGATGGCGTTCGCGAAACGCCGGCTCGGCAAGACGGTGCTGGAGCTGGAAGACGCGTCGCTGCGGGTCGGCGACCGGACCTTGCTCGACCACGTCACGTGGCGGATCGGCCCTGGCGACCGGATCGGTCTCGTCGGCGTGAACGGCTCCGGCAAGACCACGCTGCTGAAGCTGCTGGGCGGCGACGTCGAATCGCCGACCGGACGGCGGGTGCAGGGCAAGACGGTCGCGCTCGCGCACCTGCGCCAGGAACTCGACGACCTGCCCGCCGATCTTCGCGTGCTGCAAGCGATCGAGCAGATCTCCGGCCGCGTCGTGTTCGGCAAGCAGGAGATGACCGCGTCGCAGCTCGGCGAGAAGCTCGGGTTCCCGGCGGCTCGGCAGTGGACGCCGGTCGGCGACCTGTCCGGTGGCGAACGCCGCCGGCTGCAGCTGTGCCGGCTGCTGATGGCCGAGCCGAACGTGCTGCTGCTGGACGAGCCGACGAACGACCTGGACATCGACACCCTGCAACAGCTCGAAGACCTGCTCGACGGCTGGCCGGGCACGATGGTGGTGGTCTCGCACGACCGGTACCTGGTCGAGCGCGTCTGCGACGCCACGTACGCGCTTCTCGGCGACGGCAAGGTCACCCACCTGCCGGGCGGCATCGAGGAGTACCTGCAGCGCCGCGCCCGCGCGAAGGAGGCCGCGCCGCGTCGCGAGGCACCTCCGGCGGAGAAGACCGAGGCCAAGCGCAGTGCGGCGGAAACCCGTGCGGCGCAAAAGGAATTGGGCCGGTTGGAGCGGAAGCTGGATCAGCTCGCGAAGCGGGAAGAGAAGCTGCACGCCGCGCTGGCGGAGGCGGCGACCGACCCGGAGAAGCTGATCGAGCTGAACACCGACCTGAAGGCCGTCCTGGCCGAGAAGGACGACGTCGAAGCGCGGTGGCTGGAGACATCCGAACTCGCCGAGTGACAATCGGCGGATGGACGACGACGTTCCGCGGCTGTCGACGCTGCCCGCCGACACCACGTCGGTGCTGCGGCTGATCGCGTATTTCGACGCGTTGACCGGCCTCGCGCCTGACGCGGTGGTCCGGTCGGCAGCGCTCGTCGCGGGCTGTCCGGTCGGTGCCGTGATCGACGGCGAGAGCGTGTGGTTCGACGGCGCGGGTTTGCCGGTTTCCGGCCCGCCATTGGACGACGTCCAGATCGACCGGCCAGCGCCGCATCCGCTCGACGTCGTCCTGCTCGACCAGCTCCGCCGCGCCCTGCGCGCGACCCGGCCCGCCCCGCCGCTCCGGCTCGGCGAACCCGGTCTGCTGGAGATCGCCGTCTCGGACCGCGAACAACGCCGGGATCGCTTGCGCGCACTGCATTTGCTCGGCTACGACCTCGATCAGCCCGTCGTCGCGCTCGTCCTCGCCGGTGCTCCGGAGGACGGCCTGGACGCACTCGCCCGCGCCGGTGCCGGACGGCTGCAACACCACCGCCTAGGCCGCCTGACCCTCGCACTGACCCAAGGAGGTCCAGCCCCGCGCGAACTGGCCGGGCACCTGCACGACGACCTCGCCGCCCGCCATCCCGCCTCGACCGGACTGGACCGAGCCGTGGACGTCTGGATCGGCCTCGGCGAACCAGCAGCGGCGGCCGACGCACCCGTGTCGTGGCAGCAAGCCCGCACCGCGCTGCGCTTCGCATCGTCCACTGTGTTCGGTCGCCGGGCCGTGCCGTACGGACCGCTCGGAGTCCTTGTCCTGCTTGCGGAACTGCCGCCGTCCCGGCTCGTGGCGACCCCCGGAGTCGCGGCGCTCGAAGCCCACGCCCGCACCCCCGGCGGCGCGCTCGACGTCGAAGCGCTTGAGTCGTACTGCGTGTTCGGCGCGCTCCGGCGGACGGCGACCGAACTGAACCTCCACCACAGCACCGTCGCGGCTCGTCTGGACCGGATCGAAGCGGCGACCGGCTGGCGGCTCGAGGACGCGATGGACCGGTTCCAAGCGACGTTCGCGCTGCTGGCCCGGCGGTTGGTGACGTCGGATCGCACGCTGGGCGACGTCGGGTAGGCGACGCCCGTCGCCCGGACCGGCCGGATCCGGCGACGCGCGTCGGCTGACCCGCCGGGGCTCGCCAGCGACGATCGAGCACGCGCAACGACGCGCGTTTCCCGGAGGGACGCCCATGATCGACCCCGCCCGCACCTGGCAGATGCTCGAACAGCGGCTCGAGACGACCGCGAACCCCCGGCACCGGCAGGTGCTCGGCATCGTCCTGGAACACATGAAGGCCGAAGCGGAACCCGATCTCGACCGGCTGATGGCGACGGTCAGCAAGGACGCCGCGTATCACTTCTGGGGCGCCAGCGGCGACACCGGACCGAAGGGCCACGACGGCGTCCGCGAGTACTACGCGGCATTCGTGGCGGGCAAGGCGAATCACCTCGAATACCGGATGGACCGGCTCGTTGTTGACGATCATGCGCTGGTCACCGAGGGCGATCTGCACATGCTCCTTCCCGGCGCGACCGCACAGCAGATGGGTTTCCCTGCCGCCGATCCGGACGCGGACTACCTGTACGTCAGCAGGCAGCTGATCGTGTGGCCGGTCGACGCGGACGGCCTGATCACCGCTGAGGATTCCTACACGTCCGGACCGCTGGAATTCCGGAAACTGACCCGCGCCGAGCTGCCGCAGGCCTATCTGGACCGGGTGCGTCCGCAACCCGCCTGACGCCGGACATCCGCTGTTCACGCCGCCGCGGGCAGTGCCGGAAAAACCGGACAGTAATCTGACGCACATGAGTCGGTTTGTGGACACACTCGTCGGGAACGCGGCGGACCGGGGGCAACGGCGCGGCATGGTGACCGGCGAGCCCAAGGAGCCGGTGCGCCGGACCTGGGCGCAGGTGCACGACGAGGCGCGCCGGATCGCGGGCGGGCTGGTCAGCGGCGGGTTGAAGCCGGGAAGCGCGGTGGCGGTGCTGGCCGCCGCGCCGGTGCTCATCGCGCCGACCGTGCAGGCGGTGTGGCTCACCGGCGGCAGCGTGACGATGCTGCACCAGCCGACGCCGCGCACGGACCTCGCCGAATGGGCCGAGGACACGGTCAAGGTGCTCGAGATGATCGGGGCCGAGCTGGTCGTGCTGGGCGAACCGTTCGACCAGCTCGCCCCGGTGCTCGAAGGCAAGGGCATCAGCTACCGGCTGATCTCCGAACTCGCCGGCGCGGAACCGCTGGCCGAGATCGTGCGGACGGCCGAGAGCGACACCGCGCTGCTGCAGCTCACCAGCGGATCGACCGCGGAGCCGAAGGCCGTCCGGATCACCTACGGCAACCTGTACACCAACGTCAAGGCGATGGTCGACCGCGCCGAGTTCGAGTTCGACACCGACGTGATGGTGTCGTGGCTGCCGACCTTCCACGACATGGGCATGGTCGGCTTCCTGACCGTGCCGATGACGTTCGGCGTCGAACTGGTCAAGATCACCCCGGTCGAGTTTTTGACCGGCCCGCTGATCTGGCCGGAGCTGATCAGCAAGTACGGCGGCACCACGACGGCCGCGCCGAACTTCGCGTACGCCATCGTCGGCAAGCGCATGGCCCGCGTCGAGGACGACAACGCCTACGACCTGTCGAAGCTGCGGATCGCGCTCAACGGCGCGGAGCCGATCGACGAGACGGCCGTCGAGACCTTTGTGGACGCGGGCAAGCGGTTCAAGATGCCGCCCGAGTGCGTGTTCCCCGCGTACGGCATGGCGGAGGCGACGCTGGCGGTCTCGTTCGCGCCGCTGTTCACCGGGCTCACGCTGGACGTCGTCGAAGCCGACGCGCTGGAAGCCGACAACCGCGCGGTGCCGGTGCCGGAAGGCGACCCCCGCCGCGGCACGGACGAGGTCCGCTCGTTCGCCCTGCTCGGCCGTCCGCTGGACGGTTTGGAAGCGGACATCGTGGACGAATCCGGTTCCGTGGTGGGCGAACGGCAGGTCGGCGAGATCCGCCTGCGCGGTGAGGCCGTGACGCCCGGCTACCTGACCGTCGACGGCCCGCTGGACACCCAGGACGCGGACGGCTGGATGAAGACCGGCGACCTCGGCTACCTGGTCGACGGCCAGATCGTGATCTGCGGCCGCCGCAAGGACGTCATCATCATGGGCGGCCGCAACCTGTACCCGACCGACATCGAACGCGCCGCCGGTTCGGTCGAGGGCGTCCGGGCAGGCAACGCGGTCGCCGTCCGCCTGGACGCGGGCAGCCGCCGCGAGCGCTTCGCCGTGGTCGTGGAGTCCAAACTGGCCGGTGACGCCGCTGAGGAAAACCGCCTGGCCAAGGAAATCGCCGCGCGCGTCCGGGACGCCGTGGACATGCGCCCCTTCGCGGTCGTGGTGCTTCCGGCTGGAAGCCTGCCCAAGACCCCGTCCGGCAAGGTCAAGCGGGCCGCTACCGCGGTGCAGTACGCGGACAAGATCGCCAAGAACGCGGCCGATTGATCCGGGCTTGAACGCGCGAAGGCCGCTTCGAATCCTCGAAGCGGCCTTCGCGGCAAGATCTGGGGATTATCGGCCGGGCAGCCGCTCCGCCGGCGCCTCGGTGACGACGGGCCACGCGGCGCGTCCCGCGGTGGCCTCGGTGTGGTCCCGGCTCCCTGGAATCAGCGGAGCCCGCCGTCCGGACCGGTCGGCCAGCTGCGTCTCCACCTGGTCGAGAAACTCGTCGACCTCGCGCTCGTCGTACCCGCGCTTGCCGATCAACGGCTTGGAGAACAGCACGTGGTGGACCTCGGCCGCGGTGAGATCGTCCTCGTCGGCGATCGTCTTGGCGATCCGCCGCACGAAGTCGTCGACCTCCTGCTTGGCGTAGCCGCGGCGGCCGATCGGGGCGTTACCGAAAGCGACCTCAGCGAGATCCTCGGCGGTAAACGGCATGGATCATTCTCCGATTCAGGGTCGGGGTGGTGCGAACTCCTGCAGTCCGTCCTAACCGGTCCCGGCCACCCCGGGAAGCCCGCACCCACCCGGACGACTCGATCAGGGCCCCAGAAGACGCCCATCGAGTGAGAAATCCATCACGCAGGGCCACAACGACTCACCCACAGGCACAACGGCTCAATCGGCCCGAATGCCGCACTGGGGGCCGGGGAGGCACCGGATGCCATGTCGGGGTTTTGGCGGTGGCGCGGCGTGCGGCGTGGTCGCGTTAGCGGTGCTGGTCAGGGCGCTGGGGAGCACCGGCCACGGAGACGCGCCGGGCGGCTTCTGACTGCCGAGGTCCGTGAAGGGCTCCTTGAGGGAATCAGATTCCCTCAAGGAGCCCTTCACGGACCTCTCCACCGCGCCGGACTCGCCGCAGCAGAGACGGGCGGCCGCGCGAAGCTGCCCCTGGCCGAGGAGCCCAGCCGGGCTGGGTCAGCGGGGCCACGCGACCCGGCCGGATGCTGGCGCATCGCCGCAGCGAGGCCGCGCAAGCAGCTACCGAGAAACCCCAATGCCACATTGGGTGCATCGCACGCACCCAATGTGGCATTCGGTGCATCTGACGTACCCAATGCCACATTGGGTCGAAACCAGCAGGTCAGGCAGCGTGAAACGCGTTCTGCGCCGCAGCCAGGCCCCGCGAAACCAGCGCCTCGACCGCATCCGCGCAACGGTCGACCTCGAACGGGAGCTCCTTGCGCTCGACCGTCGAAAAGTCCTTCAGCACGAAATCCGCCGGATCCTGCCTGCCCGGCGGCCGCCCGATGCCGAAGCGCACGCGGTAGTAGTCACGCGTGCCGAGCGATTTGGTGATGGACCGGAGTCCGTTGTGCCCGTTGTCGCCGCCGCCGAGCTTGAGCTTCAGCGCGCCGAAATCGACGTCCAGCTCGTCGTGCACCACCACGACGCCGGACGGCGGCACCTTGAAGAACCGGGCCGCGCCGACGACCGGGCCGCCCGAGAGGTTCATGAACGACCGCGGCTTCACCAGCACCACGCGGGAACCGGCGAGCCTGCCTTCGAGCACCTCGGCCCCGCTGCGGTGCGCCTTGAACTTCCCGCCGACCCGGCCGGCCAGTTCGTCGAGCACCATGAACCCCACGTTGTGCCGGTTCCCGGCGTACTGGGGTCCTGGATTGCCAAGGCCGGCGAGCAGGATCAGCTCGCCGGCCCCGGGCAGGTCTTCACTCACGAAAGCGAGTCTATTCGGCCGCTTCTTCAGCGGCTTCTTCGGCTTCGGCGTCCTCGTCAGCGGCACCGCGCGGGGCCTCGTTGACGGCGACGACCAGCGCCTCGGCGTCGGTGACCAGCTCGGCGCCGGCGGGCAGCGAGACCTGGCCCGCGGTGATCTGGGTGCCGGCCTCGATGCCCTCGACGGAGACCTCGAACTGCTCGGGGATGTGCAGCGCCTCGACCTCGACCTGGATCGTGTCGAGGTCCTGGGCGACCAGGGTGCCCGGGCCCGCGGTGCCGGTGACGACGACCGGGACGTCGACGGTGACCTTCTCGCCGCGCTTGACGACCAGCAGGTCGACGTGCTCGATGTAGTTCTTGAGCGGGTGGACCACGATGGTCTTGGTCAGCGCGAGCTCGCTGGCGCCCTCCAGGTCCAGCGTGATGACGGCGTTGGTGCCGTTCTCGCGGACGACGCGGGCGAACTCGATGGCCGGCAGCGCGAAGTGCCGCGGGTCCGAGCCGTGCCCGTAGAGCACCGCGGGGATTTTGCCGGCGCGACGGGTGCGGCGGGCGGCACCCTTTCCGAACTCGGTGCGCGGTTCGACGGAAAGACGTACCTCGGACACGGTTTAGCACTCCTTCAAATCACACGACGTGCGGCAGGGGGCGGCGGGGATCGTCGATCTCTGCTCGGGGCGGTTGGCACGGCGGCGAGATTGCGGGCGTGAGCGGACCACGGGGCTTCTCGAGCCGCCGCGTCGATCACGCCGGGCACCTACAGGCGCACCCGCCTCGCCGAGACAACCCGAGAAGTGTAAACCAGCCGGTCCGCGCGGGCCCGCACCGGGTCCGGGCAGTCTCCCCCGCGCGGGTGGGTGACGACACAAATCCCGTCCCGCCCGCCGATCTGGTGGGAGTGGCATGATTTCCGCGGAAAGAGGGGCGGCCGACATGCGGGCTCGATGGACTGCGACAGCACTGGTGCTGCTTGGTGGGCTTCTCGCGGGCTGCCAGGTCGCGGTGACCGGCACGGCGGGACTGTCCGATGCCGACCGGCAGCTGGCTGCCGAGCGTGCGCAGCAGCAGACGGCGGTCGACGCCGCACTGCAGGCGCTGGAGCAAGCACCGGCACTGCAATACGACGCGACGCTGAAGGACGGCGCCGGCAACCCGGCGACGCTGACGTACCGCGTCGCGCGCGACGGCAACGGCTTCGGCGCGTTGCCACTGGAGGGCAAGTCGGTGCGACTGACCGAACCGGACGGGCAGCTCTACCTCGCGGCCGACGCGGACTACTGGAAGTCGCACGGGCTGGAGGAGAACAGCACCCAGTTCGGCAGCGGATGGGTGCACACCGTCGGCAGCGAACTGCCGGTCGACCCGGCCGCGCGGATGTCCCCGCCGAAGCTCGCCGGCGAACTGCGCAAGGCACTCGGCGGACTCGGCACCGGCGCGCCGCAAAAGCAGAAGCTGCCGGACGGCACCGAGGTGTACGACCTCGGCGGCGCGCTGCAGGTGACCACCGCCGAACCGCACCGGGTCACCGGGTTCGCGCCCGCGCTGCTCGATCCGCGCGGCGGCCCGAAGCTGGGCGCGGCGTTCCGGGTCCGGCCGCTGTCCGACGCCGAGATCAAGCAGTTCCACACCGATTTCAACGCCGCGGTCGACGCGATCGGGCAGCCGTTCGACGGGCTCGCGCAGGCGAGCGTCACGGTCCTCAACGACAAACTCGACTGCCAGGACTACGTCGGTTCCTGCAAGACCACAGTGGACGTTTCGAACAGCGTCGTCGGCAATCAGCCGGGCTCGAAACCGACCGTGCACATCAAGCTTTCGGTGGAGATCAGCGCGGACACGCTCGGCTCGCAAAGCTGCGCCACTGAAGGCGACGCCGCCGCGGACGCGACCATCACGATGTCCTGTTCGGTCAAATTCACCCTGCCCAACCGCACCGCGAGCTACCAGGTGCTGGCGAAGCCGACGGCGGTCGCCGAGGTGCGTTCGCCGGTCGACGCGAACGCGGTGAAGGCAAAGCTGGCCACCGCTTTCGCCGCGCTCGGCGGCTGACCTGCACGCTCACCTCGAGGTGCGTTTCTTCCGTTGAAGTAGCCGAAGACCGGTCCTTACCATCGGTGGCGTCGATACGGATTTTCTTTGCGAGGAGCGGCAATGAGCAAGCTGGTGGTGTTCGGCGCGACGGGATTCGCCGGTGGCCGGATCACCGACGAGGCGCTGCGGCGCGGGCACTCCGTGACCGGGGTCGCGCGCAAGGCCGAGGGGTTGCCGTCGGGGGTCGAAGCGCGTTCGGGGTCGATGCATGACGCGGAGTTCGTCGCGTCGGTGGCCAAGGGCGCGGACGTGCTCGTGATCGCGACGCCGGGCCGTGCGGACGACCAGGGCCGCCGGCTGGTGGACGCCCTGCCGACGCTGGTGGAAGCGGCCCGCGCGAACGGCGCGCGGCTGGCGGTCGTCGGCGGCGCCGGTTCGCTGCGGGTCAGCGAGGACGGGCCGCGGGTGATCGACACGCCGGAGTTCCCGGAGGAGTACAAGCCGGAGGCGGGCAGCCACGTCCTCGTCCTGGAGGCGCTGCGCGAGCTGCCGGACGACGTCGACTGGTTCTACGTCAGCCCGGCGGCCGAGTTCGGTTCCTGGATCCCCGGCGAGCGCACCGGCAAGTTCCGTCTCGGCGGCGACGTGCTGGTCAGCGACGCCGACGGCCGCTCGCACATCAGCGGCGCGGACCTGGCGATCGCGTTCGTGGACGAGATCGAAGAGCCGAAGCACTCGCGCGCCCGGTTCACCCTGGCGTACTGAGCGCGGAACCCGGTGGCGCTCGTGCCGCCACCGGGTCCGCCTCGCGCGTCAGCCGGGAGATCCCGCCGTGCACAGGAATTTCGTGGCGTGCTCCGGGTCGAGCGCGTTGGTGACGAGGTTCCAGACGTTGAGGTCGTAGGCCTCGCCGATGTGCCCGACGGGATCGAACGGGCAGGTGTCCTGGACGTATTCGTTCGTGACGCCCGGTTCGCGCACGAAAGACGTTTCGGTGGGCGTGACCAGTTCGTCGAACCGCGACGTGAGCACGGTGTAGCGGACGCCGGGCTGCGCGATGGGACCGTTCGTGAGCGTCTGGACGGCGCTGCCGTCGGTGATCAGGTTGTCGCAAGCCGGGCAGCCGAACGCGGTGAGCGCCTTGCCGACTTCATCGCGAATTCCCAGCAGGTACGCCAGTTTCGTCAGATTGGCGAACGTGGTGCCGTGCGTGGGCGGCGCGATGGCGACGACGGAGCCGATGCGGTCGGCGATGCCTTGGGTTTTCGTGACGTACAAGGTCTGGAATCCGCCCTCGGAGTGGCCGACCAGATCCACTTGCGCCGCACCGGTTTCGTTCAGCACTTCGCCGATGAACTGCTTGATTTCCGTTGCGGAGTCGGCGATCGGGCGCAGCCCGCCGACGACCGGGAACTGCGGGTACGCGCCGTAGGTGCGGCTGAAGGTGCAGTATCCCTTGGCGGCGACGTGATCCTGCAGGTAGTTCAAGTCCTCATAGGACGTCGCGCCGAGCCCGTGCAGGAACACCACCGGACGCGGGTGTGCGCTGCTCGGCCGGCACGCCGGATCGTTGACGCCGCCGGTCGGGGCGGCCGTGGCTGGGGCGGCGAACGCGGCGGTCAGCAATGCCGCGGCGGCCAGGACGATGCGCAACCTCATCGGAGCGGTCCTTCCCTGTCGTCCTTGACAGTGGATACCCTGGGGTATTGGATACCTGAAGGTATTGAGCGAGCAGATCCAGTGTCAACCCCCGGATGAGGGAGAAGCCGATGACCGGCCGGACGCGGCCGACGCGCGCGGAGACCCGGCGGCGCATTCTCGACGCCGCCTTCGCCGTGTTCGGGGAACAGGGAATCGCCGCGACGAAGCTGACCGAGGTGGCCGCGGCGGCCGGGCTGACGAAAGGCGCGGTCTACTCGAGCTTCGCGTCGAAGGACGAGCTGGTGCTGGCGTTGATGGAGGAGCACGCTGCGCACCGGCTCGAAGCGAGTTTGGCGAGTTTCGCCGAAGCGGACGACGGCGGCGCCGGGCTGGCGAACGTCGCCGCGGTGCTGATGTACGAAATGCGTGCCGACGCGGTGTGGCACCGGCTGCTGGCCGAGTTTTTCGCGATGGCGCACCAAGACGACCGGCGGCGCGACGCGTTGCGCCGGCGCCGCCGGGAGGTTCGCGACACGATCGCGCGTGCCTTGAACCGGCTCGCCGAGGGATTGGACCTCGAACTTCCGTTGCCTGCCGAGGAATTCGCCGTCGTGCTGCTCGCGTTGAGCAACGGTTTGGCCGTGGAAGCCGAAATCGACGACGAAGCCGTGCCGGACGGGCTCCTCGGCCGGGTGCTCACGCTCATCGCCGGAGACGCCGTCGCGAAGGTGCAGGCGGCTAGCGACCTCGCAGTTCAGCCACCACCGGAGCGAAAGTCTCCATCATCGCCTCGAAAACGGTGAAGTAGGAGAAGCCGTACCGCTCGCGGTGCGCGATCAGCTGCTGCACCATCTCGTCCACCGTGCCGAAGAGAAGCTGGGGTGCGTTGAGCAGTTCGTCGACGTCCGCCGCACTGCGTTCCTCGGTCTCGGCGTGCCATTCCGCCGCGGCCTCGCGCCGGTCGTCGGTGACCACGACGCGCTGGATCAGCATGTTGTAGTCGATCTCGCGATCCCCTGCCAGCGAACGGAAATACGCGACCCGCTCGTCCATCGCGACGTCGTTGTCGAGCACGAACGTGCCCGGCGGACGGCCGCGGTCCTGGCGAAGACCGGCGAATCCGACGATGTCCGCCTGTTCCGCCGCGAGCTTGAGCACGCCGTCGCTGTTGCCCGCGATCAGCAGCTTCGGCATGCCGCCCTCGTCCTCGACGCGCGTGCGCAGTTCGGCGAGACCTTCGGTGAGGTAGGTGATCCGGTCGGCGGCTTTGCGCCACGGCAACCCGGCGTCGTCGAACTCGTGCTTCATGTGGCCCGAGCCGAGACCGAGTTCGAAGCGGCCTTCGGTGAGTTTGTTGGTAGTGGCGACATCGCGGGCGAAGAGCGCGAGGTTGTAGAAAGGCACATTGGACACCAACGTGCCGACCCGCACCCGCTCGGTCACCGCCGCGGCAGCCGTGAGCGCGGGAAACGGCGACAGCCGCCCCGGCCCGAGATGGTCGGGAACGGTCAGGTGGTCGTAGCCGAGCTCCTCGGCCCGCCGGCATTTTGCGGTCCACTCAGTGCCGTTGGCCGTGAGCCGCAGGCTGACGCCGAATTCGAATTTCCCCATGGCTAGGACGCTAGCCACTCACGTACGGGTGACGCACCGGTTTTCGCCGCCGGCGGAACCCGGTTTTTGTCGTACCTGGTGGCTAGCTTCGAGGGCATGGTGTTGTCGAGGGAAGAACGGGAACAGTTTCTGGCCGAACCGCACATCGGCGCGCTCTCGGTGGTCGAGCGCCCGGACCGCGCGCCGTTGACGGTGCCGATCTGGTACCAGTACACGCCGGGCGGCGAACTGTGGGTGATCACGCCGCCGGAATCGCGCAAGGCGAAGGCGATCCAGGCGGCGGGACGGTTCAGCCTGATGGTGCAGCGAGTCGAGCCGACGGTCCGGTACGTGTCGGTGGAAGGCCCGGTGGTGCGGACCCGCCCGGGCAGCCGTGAGCTGACGTGGGAGATGGCTGCGCGGTACCTGCCTGCCGACAAGGTGGCGGGGTATGTGGAGTTCGAGCGGACGCAACTGGGGGAGCACATGGCGATCTGGGATTGACCCGTTTTGACGGACAGGGTCGTTGAGGTGT
>NZ_SDLT01000073.1 GCF_004522235.1 Amycolatopsis nivea | reverse complement strand
TTGTGGGAGAGTAGGACACCGCCGAACTTAACCTGACAGTCTGGGCCCCGGTCCGAGAACCCCTGGTGGTTCTCCCGGGGCCCAGACTCGTATCCGGACCAGAACAAGGCCCGAACCCGGCAACGGGTTCGGGCCTTCGTCATGCCCAAGCTATTTCTTCGGAACCTCCCGAAAGCTGCAACTGGATCGCGCCGCGGCGCGCGCAGGACTGGGCTTCAAGACCCCAGGAGCGTGAGAGGGGAACGCATCCCGCGGAAGCGAGCAACTGGTTGGCCCCATTCAGCAGTGCAGGCAGTGGCGGCACGAGGCAACAAGATCCAGCCAGCAGGGCAGACAACGGAGCAACTAGTCCTGGGCGAGCTTCGCCTGCCTTGTGCGCTCACCACGGAGGTAGCGGCTCCCAGCACCGGCGGCGGGGAAGCGATGCGACACGCAGAGAAACGTCCAGCACCGCCGGCAAAGCGGCGCTGCGAGGGAAGGCGTCCGCGCCAGGGAGCAATGGGCAGCACTAGGCGATGAGATCGAGGCAGCAAGACCGGCAACGGAAGGCCCGTCCTGGGGCCGGGCTTCGTCTCCGCAGCCGATCCGACGGCATTGCGGCCCGGTGCCGATAGCCACTCCGCAGCGGCATGGCCCGGTGTCGGTCACTGCTCGGCAGCGACACAGCCCGGTGCCGCTAACTGCTCCGCAGCAACGCGACTCGGTGTCGCTCACTACTCTGCGGCAACGCGACTCGGTGCTGCTAACTGTTCTGCGGAGACACGGTTCGGTGCTGCTAACTGTTCTGCGGAGACACGGCCCGGAGCTGCTCACTACTCCGCGGCAACGCGGCCCGGTCCCGATCACTACTTCGCAGCAACGCAGCCCAGCCCCGGTAACCCCTCCCACCCCAGGGCAGCAAAAAGGGTGCCGGAGCAAGAAGCTCCGGCACCCTTCTCTGTCGAACCGTTCAGCCGAACCAGCCCTCAACCTTGCCCAACCCAAGCAGGCCGGAAAGGGGCTACTTCAGGGCCGAGCCCTTCTGCCAGTCGGTCCAGGACTTGGACCAGTCGCCGTACAGGTCCCACACCGGGAGTTGCGGGCCGCCTGAGTTGGTGACTTCTACGACGTCTCCCAGGCCGAAGTTGTTGAAGAACCACTCCGCGTTGGCGGCGTTCAGGTTGATGCAGCCGTGCGAGACGTTGGAGCTGCCCTGTTGCCCGACGCTGTTCGGGTTCTCGTGGACGAACTCTCCGTCGTTCGAGATGCGTTCGGAGAACTTCTCGTTCGAGCGGTACGCCTTCGGGTCCGGCGGGCACACGCCGTACGTGCAGGAGTCCATCGTGTAGTTCGCCTGCTTGTCCGAGATGACGTGCGGGCCGAGGTGGGTGGGGGTCGCGTCCTTGCCCATCGAGATCGGCATCGACTTCACCATCGAACCGTTGTGGAAGATCTGCATCTGTTCGCTGTTGCCGTCGGCTTTCGCGATCCACGAATCGTGCACCTTGTACGTTTCGGTGCGATCGTCCGCTCCGTACACGCCATTTCCGAAATCGACGCCGTAAATCTTCGCGGTCACCGTCAGCGTGGTGCCCGGCTTCCAGTATTCCTTCGGCCGGTAGTGGACGTTCTTGTCGTCCATCCAATACCAGCTGCCGTCCTGCTTCGGCGACGACTCGACCGTGAGCGCCTTCTCTACCGCGGCCTTGTTCTTCACCGGGACGCCGAAGCTGAACACGATCGGCTGGCCCACGCCGACGCCCGAGCTCTTCACCGCGTTCGGGGCCGGGATCAGGTTCGCGTTCGCCTGCTTCTTCGGCGACAGCGTGGTCACCTGGCCCTGCTGTTCGACGGATTTCCCGTCCGCGCCTTGGGCATGCGCCTTCACCTGGTACGTGCCGCCGTAGCCGAGGACCTCGGTGGTCGTCCAGCTGAGCTTGTCCGGAGAGAACTCGCCCGCGACGGCTTTGCCCTTGGAGCTCGTGACCGTGACGTCCGTGAGTTTCCCGTTCGCCGCCTTCACGACGATCGGCGTGCTCGGGCTGATCCCGGACGCGTTGGCCGGTTCGATCGACACCGATGCCGGTGTCGCGGTCTGGCTCGACCCGCCCGGCGCACCGGGCGTGCCAGCGTTGCTGCCGCCGTCCCCGGAGGAACAGGCGGAAAGCAGCACGGTCGCCGCGAGAATTCCGGCGAGCGGAAAAAATGTCTTCTTCGGGAACATTATGTCTCTTTTGTGAGGGTCCAGGACCGGCAGGTTCAACTGCAAAACTACGCGATCGGAAAGACGCCCCGACCGGCGGATCGGTGCATTAGGGTGACGCGGATCACGTTCGCGAATTCCGCGGCGCGCAGATCAGGGACGCAGCAATCCGGGCGCCCCGTACAAGCCGGGGCCGTCGACGGTCAGCTCCTTCAGGTGGTCTCGCGCGGCGTGATAGGCCTGCGACGCCAGGTCGTCGGTGCGCGAGAAGTCCAGCGGGCTCACCTGGACCGGCGCCGGGCCGGGCAGGTAGACCACCGGCACCGTCCGGGCGGCGACCGGCGCTTCCAGCACGGCCTGGTTGCGCATGCTGATCATCGCGGTGAACATCATCACCTCGGCGAACGTCCGGGGCGCGCCGGGCATTTTGCCGGGGAACGCGCAGTCCAGGACGACCAGCGACTTCGCGCCCATGCGCAACGCCTGCCGCATCGGGACGTTGGCGACCAGGCCGCCGTCGTAGAGGAGACGGTCCTCGTACGGCACCGGCGGGTAGATGCCGGGGATCGCGCAGCTCGCCAGGAGCGGTGCTTGCAGCGGACCAGACGTGAGCAGGACCGGTTCGGCGGTGTCGACGTCGGTGGTGACGACGCCCAGCGGCATCGCCAGATCCTCGAACCGGCGGCCGGCGCCGAGGTGGTCGTCGATGATCCTGGCCAGACCGGTGTTCGGGAACAGGTGGGTTTTGCTGTGCCGGAGCGTCCGGACCTGGCTGAGCACGCCGCCGGGGAAAGCCTCGGCCTTCGTCATGTGCGCCCAGATGTCGCGGAGCCGCCGGAGCCGGTCGTCGCCGGCCAAGGCGAGCACCGCGGCGTTCAGCGAGCCGACGGACGTGCCGACCGCCAGATCCGGCGCGATGCCCGCTTCGTCGAGGGCTTGCAGCATGCCCACCTGCAGCGCGCCGAGGCTGCCGCCCCCGCCGAGGACGAACGCGACCGGCTTCGGGAGGGCAAGTGCCTGCATACGGTCGAATCTAACCAGCCGGACGGCTCCCGGGCGGGTGACTTCGAGTGACCTCGGTCAATTGCCGGTGCGGGCGGGCTCTTCCGGCTGCTCGTCCGGCGAAGCGGCGGGACCGGTGATGCCCAGCGTCTTGCGTTTCTTCATGCGCAGCAAGAAGAACACCAGCACTCCGATCACCAGCGCGGCCACCACGAGGAACCCGGTGTTCATCGCGCTCTCGACCTGCTTGGCCGCCTCGCCCAGCGCCGCGCCGAGGCTGATGTGCACGAGCGACCAGCAGAACGCGCCGGCGGCGGTCGCCGGGAGGAACTTGCGGAACGGCAGGTTCGACGCTCCCGCGGCGGCCGGCGTCAGGGTGCGCAGCACCGGCAGGAACCGCGCGAAGAACACCGCCCACGCGCCCCGGCGTTCGAGGACGCCGGTGGCCTTGTCCCACGCGTCCAGGCCGTATTTGCGGATGAGCTTCGTCTCCCGCAGCCGCGGCCCGAACTTCCGGCCGAGGGCGTACCCGATCGAATCGCCCAGCGCCGCGCAGACGGTGACGACCGCCCACAGTGTCAGGAAGCGGGGCACGGACGTCGCCGTGGTCGCCGCGATCAGCAGGCCCGATTCGCCCGGGGCGATGAAGCCGAGGCCGATCGTGCACTCGGCCAGCACGAGCCCGCCTGCCGCCGCGACGAGACCCGGTTGGGGGAGTGCTTGCAACCAGTCGAGGATGTCCGTTACTAAGGCCACACCATCACTTTACTGATTCTTGGGAATAGCGTGCCACGTTCAGGGGACGCGGAGACGAATAAGGGGCCCCGGTGCGTAACCGGGGCCCCTCGTCGGTACGGGTTCAGCGGGACAGCAGGCTGCTGGCTTCCTGCGCAGCGGGTCCTTCGGCGGTCAGGTGGGCGAGGTTCTCCGGCAGTTCCTCGCCGCGGTGCGCCTTGGTCTGGGCGTAGAGCCGTCCGGCGCGATAGGACGAGCGGACCAGGGGACCGGCCATGACGCCGGGGAAGCCGATCGCCTCGGCGGTCTTGGCGTGTTCCACGAATTCTTCCGGCTTGACCCAGCGGTCGACCGGGTGGTGCCGCGGGGAAGGCCGCAGGTACTGGGTGATCGTGATGATCTCGCACCCTGCGTCGAAGAGGTCCTGCAGCGCGACGCTGACCTCCTCGGGGGTTTCGCCCATGCCGAGGATCAGGTTCGACTTCGTCACGAGCCCGGCCGCGCGGGCCTGCGTGATCACGTCCAGGGAGCGCGCGTAGCGGAAGCCGGGGCGGATCCGCTTGAAGATCCGCGGCACCGTCTCCACGTTGTGCGCCAAAACCTCCGGCCGAGACCCGAACACCTCAGCCAACTGGTCCGGCTCGGCGTTGAAGTCCGGGATCAGCAACTCGACACCGGTGCCGGGGTTCAGCACGTGGATCTGACGCACCGTCTCCGCGTACAGCCAGGCACCGCCGTCCTCGAGATCGTCACGGGCGACGCCGGTGATGGTCGAGTACCGCAAGCCCATCGCCTGCACCGACTCCGCGACCTTCCGCGGCTCCGTGCGATCCAGCGCAGCGGGCTTGCCCGTGTCGATCTGACAGAAATCGCAGCGCCGCGTGCACTGGTCCCCGCCGATCAGGAACGTGGCCTCCCGGTCTTCCCAGCATTCGTAAATGTTGGGACAACCAGCCTCTTCACAAACCGTGTGCAGACCCTCGCGCTTGACCAGCCCCTTGAGTTCGGTGAACTCCGGCCCCATCCGCACCCGCGTCTTGATCCACGACGGCTTCTTCTCGATCGGCGTCTCGCTGTTGCGCACCTCAAGCCGCAACAACTTCCGCCCCTCCGGTGCAGCAGTCACGATCCCCACCCTACGCCGAGGTTTTCCTGTGAACGGGACCCAATCCAGCCCGTGGACGACCGGAAACGCACAGGGTTCTCCCAGAAGCTCTGCGGATTCGCCCGGACCGGCCGGGCACGCTCGCCGGCATGACAGCGATCGAAGTACGCGGGCTCACGAAACGGTACGGGCCCGACACCGTGGTGGACGACCTGTCGTTCAGCGTCGAGCCCGGGCAGGTCGCCGGGTTCCTCGGGCCGAACGGGGCGGGCAAGTCCACGACGCTGAAGATGATCACCGGTCTCGCCTCCCCGACGCGCGGGTCGGTGACGATCGGCGGACGGCGCTACCGGGACCTCGCCGTGCCGCTCACGGAGGTCGGCGCGCTGCTCGACGCGGGTGCCGTGCACGGGGCCCGCAAGGCGCGCGACCACCTTCTCGCGCTCGCGGCGAGCAACCGGCTGCCGCGGAGCCGGGTCGACGACGTGCTCGCGCGCACCGGTCTGGAGAGCGTGGCAGGGCGGAGGGCAGGCGGGTTTTCGCTCGGGATGCGGCAGCGGCTCGGCATCGCGGCCGCGCTGCTCGGCGACCCCCGGGTGCTGATTTTCGACGAACCGGTGAACGGCCTCGACCCCGAGGGCATCCGCTGGATCCGGGACTTCATGCGCTCGCTCGCCCGCGACGGCCGCGCGGTGCTGGTGTCCAGCCATCTCATGAGCGAGATGGCGCAGACCGCCGACCGGCTGATCGTCATCGGCAGGGGCAAGCTGCTCGCCGACACCGCCACCGCCGAACTGGCCGGTCAGGCGGGTTCGGTGCTCGTCCGCGCCGCCGATCCGGACGGGTTCGCCCGCCTTCTGCTCGCCGCCGGAGCCGCCGTGCGGGACAGCGCTGGAGACGCGCTGGTCGTCTCCGGCCTGACCAGCGACGAGATCGGAAAACTGGCCGCGTACCAGGGGGTCGCGCTCGGGGAGCTCACGCCGCAGCGGGTTTCGCTCGAGGACGCGTTCCTCGCGCTCACCGAGGACAGCATCGAGTACCAGGGGGTTGCCGCATGATCGTCTCCGGCACGCTCAGATCGGAGTGGATCAAGCTCCGCAGCCTGCGTTCCACCTGGTACACCGTGGCCAGCCTGTTCGCCGCCGGGCTCGGCATCACCGCGCTGGCGACGGCTTCGGCGGGTGCCGAGTACGCCAAGGCGACGGCCGCGGAACGCGCGGCCTGGGATCCGACCGGTCTCAGCTTGAAGTCCTTCATCGTCGCGCAGCTGATCATCGGGGTGCTGGGTGTCCTGGTCGTCACGTCGGAATACGCGACCGGGCTGATCCAGACATCGCTCACGGCGACGCCGCGGCGGTCCCGGCTGCTCGCGGCGAAGGTGGTGCTCGCCGCCGCGGTCGCCGTCGTGGCCGGGCAGGTGCTGATGTTCGCTGCTTTCCTGATCGGACAAGGGTTTCTCGCCGGGCAGCAGTTGCCGCACGTGAGTCTCGGCGACGCTGGCGTGCTCGGTGCCGTGGTGGGCGGCGGGCTGTACCTCGCCGCGATCGCGTTGCTCGCGGTCGGTCTCGGCACGCTGATCCGGGCGACCGCGGGTGCGCTGGCCGCGCTGGTCGGGATCGTGCTGCTGGTGCCTGCGGTCGCCGACCTTTTCCCGTCCTGGATGCAGTGGCTGTTCACGTTCTGGCCGTCCAAGGGCGCGGCGGCGATTTTCTCCGGCAAGGTCGATCCGGCGTACCCGGATCCGTGGCTCAACCTCGCCGGCCTGTACGTCGGCGTGGCCGTGGTGCTGGCCGTCGCGTTCGCGGCGTTCCGCAGGCGGGACGTGTGACCGTGGTCTCCGTACGCTGGCGTTCATGGCAGGGATGACGCCCGCTCGGCTGCTGGTGGTCGACGACGAGGCCACCGTGCGGCAGTTGTTGTCGGCGGCGTTGCGGTTCGCCGGGTTCGAGGTGAGGTCCGCGGCGACGGCGGGCGAGGCAGTCACCTCCGCTGCGGAAGAGCCGCCTGACCTGGTGCTGCTCGACGTGATGCTGCCGGACGCGGACGGTTTCGAGGTCGCCCGGCGTTTGCGCGAACGGCATCGGCCCGGCCGCGGCGGACCGGTGCCGGTGCTCTTCCTCACCGCCCGCGACCGGCAGGCGGACAAGGTCGCCGGCCTGTCGCTGGGCGCCGACGACTACGTCACCAAACCGTTCGACCTGGAGGAGCTCATCGCGCGGATCCACGCGATCCTCCGGCGCACGCAAGGACGCCAGGCGGTCGTGACGGTGGGCGAACTGGTGCTTGACGCGGAAGGCCATCAGGTGACGCGGGCCGGGCAGCCGGTCCGCGTCTCCGCCACCGAGTTCCGGCTGTTGCGGTATCTGATGGAGAACGCCGGGCGCGTGGTGTCGAAGGCGCAGATCCTCGACCGGGTGTGGCAGTACGACTTCGGCGGCGACGCCAGCATCGTCGACACCTACGTCTCCTATCTGCGGCGCAAGGTCGACACCGGTGAGCCCAAGCTGATCCACACCGTGCACGGCGTCGGTTACGTGATGCGGGAACCGCGGCGGTGAGGCATCCACTGCGCCGGATGTCGTTGCGCACCCGGCTTCTGCTCATCACGGCGGGTCTCTTGCTGGCTGGGTTGACGCTGATCAGCGCCGTCGTCTCGGACCGTCTGGAGCGCTACCAGCTCGACCGGATCGACACCCAGCTGCGCGGTTTCACCGAGCTGATCGCGCGCGTGCCGTCCGGCGTGCTGCCCGCGGGCGACCCCCGGACGTCCGCGCTGGACCCGGCGCTGGACCTGATCGGCGCCCCGTACGTGGTCTATCTGGGCGCGAACGGCGCGGTGACCGGCGGCATCCATTCTTCACGGCTGGCGGCGGAAACCCTGCCCTCGCCCGAGGAACTGCGATCGGTACCGGTGCACGGCCCGCCTGCCGACCTGCGGGCCGCGAACGGTTCGGAGCGCTGGCGCGCGGTCGCGGCACCGGCACCGGGCGGGACGGTGATCGCGGCGGCTCCGCTCGCCGAGGCGGACGCCCTGATCTCCCGGTTGCGGACCAGCAGCGTGGTCACCGGGTCCGTGCTGCTCGTGCTGCTGACCGGGGCCGGCTGGTTCGCGTTGCGCGGCGGGCTGCGTCCGTTGCGCCGGATCGAGCACACCGCGGCGGCGATCGCGGGCGGCGACCTCAGCCGCCGGGTGCCCGGGATCGCCGCGCCGGGAACGGAAATCGGCCGCTTGGCGGGGTCGCTCAACACCATGCTCGGACAGCTGGAGCGCGCGTTCGCCGACCGGACCGCTTCCGAGGCGCGGATGCGGACCTTCGTCGCGGACGTCAGCCACGAACTGCGCACGCCGCTTTTCGGGATCAAGGGCACCGCCGAGCTGTACCGGATGGGTGCGCTCCCGGAACAGTCCGATGTGGACGAAGCCATGCACCGGATCGACCGGGAAGCGGTCCGGCTGGCCGCGCTCACCGAGGACCTGCTTTTGCTTGCCCAGCTTGACGAAGCGCCGGAAGCGCAGCTCGACCGAGCGCCGATGGACTTGCGCACGCTGGCTGGCGATGCCCGGCACGCGTTGCGCGCGCTCGACCCGTCACGGCCGATCGAGCTGACCGGACCTGGCGGCGAGGGCGGGCCTGGACCGGCTCCGGTGAACGCCGACGAGGCGCGGCTGCGGCAGGTGGTCACGAACCTCGTCGGCAACGCTGTCGCGCACACTCCGCCGGGCACCGCGGTCCGCATCGGGGTCGGGACTGTGGGCGGTCGGGCGGTGCTGGAGGTTGCCGACGAAGGCCCGGGAATGACTGCGGCGCAAGCAGAACGCGTCTTCGACCGGTTCTATCGCGCGGATCGTTCGCGAGCGAGGACACCGGGTGCGGACGCGGGTCTGGGGCTCGCGATCGCCCGGTCGCTGACGCGAGCGCACGATGGCGAGATCGAGCTGGAGACCGCGGTCGGCGAGGGGGCGTGTTTCCGGATTGTGTTGCCGCTGCTGGAGTTCAGTGCGGATCGGGAGTGACGCCGGTCAGCTCGGCAGTCAGTTCCCACAGCCTGGTCCCGGCTTCCGGATTCCGGGCCGGAGCAAGGGTGCGCACCTTCGTCGGACGGCCGCGGACGGCGAAAACCGGTCCGATGTAGTCGCCGCTTTCGACGTCGGGGGCAGTCGCGGCGTACAGCTGCGGCAGTGCGCCGTGCTCGACGCGTTGGGCCAGCAGCATTCCGCCGAGCTTGCCGATTTCCCGGAGTGCGGTGCGCAGCACGGGATTCCGGTACGAGCTCGCCATGTTCGTGGTCAGGCCGGTCGCGCTGTAGCCGGGATGCGCGAGCACGCTGCGCACGGTGGAATCCGCCGCGCGGAGGCGTCGGTCCAGTTCGATCCCGAAGGTTTGGTTCGACAGTTTCGCCTGGCCGTACGCGGCTGCCGCGCGATACGGACGGCGTTCGGCGTTCGGGTCGTCCAGGTGCAGGTGTGCGCCGAGGGCGGCGACGCTGGACAGCGTGACGACGCGGCCGGCCGGTGCGCCGCGCAGGGCGGGCATCAGCAGCCACGTCAGCGCGGCGTGCCCGAGGTGGTTCGTGCCGAATTGGAGCTCGAAACCGTCCGCGGTGCGGCCTTGTGCGGTGGCCATGACCCCGGCGTTGTTCATCAGCACGTCCAGCGCGTCGCCGGTGAGTTCGCGCACGGCCGCGGCGGCTTTCCGGACGGACGCCAGGTCGGCGAGGTCCACGCGGACGAGTTCGGGTTTGGCCCCGGAAGCCGCGGCGCGGACCCGTTCGAGTGCGGTTTCGCCGCGTTCCGGCGAGCGGCAGCCGAGCAGCACGCGGGCGCCGTGCGCGGCGAGGACTTCCGCCGAACGCAGGCCGAGGCCGGAATTCGCTCCGGTGATCAGGACGGTCCTGCCGCTCTGGTCGGGGATCCGGGCCTCGGTCCAGCGTTCGTTCATCGGGCCAGCTAACTACACGTCACGCACTCGGCGCGAGCAGGCGCATCAGATGCCCGACCGGGCCGCGCCTGCGGACCGGGCCGGTGTCGCCGGCGCGGATCAGCGCGTCGAGCGTCTGCCCGACCTTGACGATCTCTTCGGCGGGCTCGTCCGGTTCGGCGAGGCCGGCGGTGAGCGCCAGCATGTGCAGTTCGGTGCGGTGCAGCGGTTCCAGCGCGGGGCAGCGCTCCAGCGCGCCGTCCAGTGCCGCACGAAGGTCTTCGTGGTCGTGCTGCGCCTGCCGCCACGCGCGGGTGACGGCGTCGACCTGGTCACCGGGAAGATCCGCCTCGTCGGGATCGGCGAACTCGGCGCGCAGGTAGCCGCTGAGCAGCTGCGTCCACTTGTACTGCAGTGCCAGCAACAGGTTCTCTTCGGTGCCGAACTCGTCGGCGGCACCCGGGATTTCGGCCAGCGACAGCGGTGCCTGCGGCGCGCGCCTCGCCTGGCGGACAGCGGCATCGAGGATCTCTCGCCGCCGGTAGAAGTCGGTCCAGCTCATGGTGTGGCTCCCCTTCCGTGACCCGGGTCATACTGCCGGTCTGCGGCATACTCCCGGTACGGACCTGACGCAGCCAACATACCACGGGTATGGTCCGTCGGGCCCCGGCGTAAGGTTGTGAGCGTGCCGACAATGAGGTCCCGACGACTCGACTACTCCGAGTCGACCCGATCCGCCCTGGTCGACAGCGCGGTCGAACTGTTCACGAAACGCGGATACGCGGGCACCTCGCTCGACGAGGTGGCCAAGCGCGCCCGCGTCACGAAAGGCGCGCTGTACCACCATTTCAGCGGGAAGCAGGCGCTCTTCGAGGCCGCCTTCGAACAGGTCGAAAGCCTGGTCTACGACCGGCTGCAGAAGATCATGACCGGCGACGGCGAGCCGTGGGAGCGCGCGATGGGCGGGCTGCAGGCGTTCATCCGCAGCTGCCTCGACCCCTCCTACCAGCGGATCGCCATCCACGAGGGGCCGGTCGTGATGGGCTGGGAACGCTGGCGCGAGGCCGAGGAACAGTCGAGCTTCGGGCTCGTGCGGTCCGGGCTGCAGTTGCTCGTCGACGCGGGCGAGGTGGAACCGGTGCCGGTCGACCTCACCGCGCGGCTGCTGTTCGGCGCGCTGTCGAGCGCGGCCACCGAGATCGCGGGCGCGGCCGACCCGAAGAAGGTCGGGGCCGAGATCGAGGACGTCATCACGCGGATGCTGTCGAGGCTGCGCCGCCCCGCGGGACACGAAGAACGGCCCGCCGCGGGCTGACCGATCCGCCGTTAGGCTGGCGGACATGGACTTGAGGATCTTCACCGAACCCCAGCAGGGGGCGAGCTACGACGACCTGCTGCGGGTCGCGCGGACCACCGAAGCCGCGGGCTACGACGCCTTCTTCCGCAGCGACCACTACCTCAAGATGGGCAGCGCGGACGGCCTTCCCGGGCCGACCGACGCGTGGATCACCCTCGCCGGCCTCGCCCGCGAGACCGAGCGCGTCCGGCTCGGCACGCTCGTCACCGCGGCCACCTTCCGCCACCCCGGCCCGCTCGCGATCTCGGTCGCGCAGGTGGACCAGATGTCCGGCGGGCGCGTGGAATTCGGCCTCGGCACCGGCTGGTACGACGACGAGCACACCGCCTACGGCCTCACCCTGCCGCCGCTCAAGGAGCGCTTCGACCGCTACGCCGAGCAGCTCGCGGTGATCACCGGCCTGTGGAAGACCCCGGTCGGCGAGACCTTCTCCTACTCCGGCGACTACTACACGCTCGCCGACTCGCCCGCGCTGCCGAAGCCCGCGCAGTCGCCCGCGCCGCCGGTGATCATCGGCGGGGGCGGCAAGAAGCGCACCCCGGCGCTGGCCGCGCAGTACGCCGACGAGTTCAACCTGCCGTTCGTGGACGCGGAAACCGCGCTCGCGCAGTTCCAGCGGGTGGACGCGGCGGCGGAGGCGATCGGCCGCGACCCCAAGGAGATCCTGCGTTCGGTCGCGCTCGTGCTCGCGGCGGGCCGGGACGAGGCCGAGGTCGCGCGCCGCGCGTCCGCGATCGGCCGGGAGACCGGCGAACTGCGGGCCAACGGGCTGGCCGGGACCGCGGCGGAGATCGTCGACCGGATCGGGCAGTGGCGCGAGAAGACCGGGATCACCCGGTTGTACCTGCAGGTGCTCGACCTTTCCGACCTCGACCACATCGAGTTCGTGGCCTCCGAGGTCGCACCGCAGGTGGACTGACGCGAAAAGGGGCCTCCCGCGGGAGGCCCCTTTGTCGTGGAGAAGGTCAGTTCTGCAGGGCGAAGGTGACGCCGGGGGCCTTCGGGGCCTCCGGGCGCGGCAGCCAGCGGTCGTCGCTCACCTGCAGTTCGCCTTCGAGCGCGGCCAGCACCAGTTTCTTCGCCAGCGGCAGCACCTCGGCGACCGGGACGTCGCGCTGCAGTTCCCAGGACAGCGAGGTGACGCCCGCGTCGCGGATGCCGCACGGCACGATGTTGTCGAACGCGGCCAGGTCGGCGTTGCAGTTCAGCTCGAAGCCGTGCATGGTCACGCCGCGCTGGACGCGGATGCCGATCGCGGCGATCTTGCGTTCGATGCCGCGCTCGTCGGCCGGGATCCACACGCCGCTGCGGCCCTCGACGCGGCCGGTGCGGACGCCGAACCGGTCGCACACCGCGATCAGCGCCTCTTCCAGCCTGCGCACGTAGTGCATGACGTCGATCGGATCGGCGAGCTTCAGGATCGGGTAGCCGACCAGCTGGCCGGGGCCGTGCCAGGTGATCTTGCCGCCGCGGTCGACGTCGATCACCGGGGTGCCGTCGGCGGGCCGGTCCTCGGGTTCGGTGCGCTTGCCCGCGGTGTAGACCGACGGGTGCTCCAGCAGCAGCATGGTGTCCGGCCCGGTTTCGTCCGCCCGCGCGGCGAGGATCTCCCGCTGCAGGTCCCAGGCCTCGGTGTAGTCGATCGTCCCGATCTCGCGCACGACGAGGGGCTCGGTGGCGATGCGGCAGCTTGCGCTCGAAGAACTCACCCGTCGAGGCTACGCCTTTCGCGCACCGGAAAGGGGATCAGCCGGAGTGCGGTCGCTGACACCAGTCCCACGCCGAGCACCGCGAGCACGGCCCCGATCGTGTCGGTGACCCAGTGCACGCCGAGCACGATCCGGCAGGCCGCGGCCAGCACGGTCGCGGCGGCGGACAGCCAGATCGCCCACCGCACGGCCCGCGGCCGGAGCCAGGCGCACAGCAGGACCACGACCAGGCTGGTCGTCGCCACCGAGACGACGTGGCCGCTGGGGTAGCTCAGATCCGGGTACACGCGCGGGCGCTGCCGCTGGAACACTGGCTTGAACGCCAGGCTGGTCAGCCGGCACAGCACCAGCACTACGGCGAGCCGCACGCACAGCGAGAGCTGCGACCGGTCCCGCAGCACGACCGCCAGCAGCACCACGCCGAGCACGTACGGCAGCACGGGGCCGAGGACGTTCGTCACCATGCCCGCGATCTGACCGGCCGGGTGCGTGTCCTGTCCCCGCAAGGCCGTGGCGACCTCGACGTCGAGCTGCAGCGGCTGCCGGTCCACCAGGAAGCCGAGCCAGAGGAACGCGGCGAACAGCACCACTCCAGTGACGATCCACCGGACGCGCGGCATCGTCACGTCGCCGCGGCGAGCGCGCTGTCGACGGTGCGGTGCCGGAATTCGTACCCGCTCGCCTCGAGCTTCCGCGGCACCGCGCGCTGCCCGAACAACGCCATCTCTTCGGCGGCCTGGCCGAGGGCGATCTTCATCGCGATTTCCGGCACCCACCACGGCGCGGGCCGGTGCACCGCGTGGCCGAGGGCCTTGGTGAACTCGGCGTTGGAGACGGGGATCGGACCGGTGAGATTGACCGGTCCGGACAGCGTTTCGTGCTCCAGGATGTGCACGAGGGCACCGATTTCGTCGTCCAGCGCGATCCACGGCATGAACTGGCGGCCGTCGCCGAGCCGTCCGCCGAGGGCGAAACGGAAGAGCGGGCGCAGCACGTCGAGCAGGCCGCCGCTGCGGGCCAGGACGAGACCGGTGCGGACCGAGACCACGCGGGCGCCGGCCGCCGCGGCGGTCGCGTCCTCCCATTCGACGCACATCTCGGCGAGAAAACCGTTGCCCGGCTTGGTGTCCTCATCGACCACAGTGGACCCGGTGTTTCCGTAGTAGCCCACGGCGGAGGCGTTCACCAGCACCCCGATGCCGTGCTCCGTCACCGCTTCGGCGAGCACTTCGGTCGGCTCCACCCGGCTGTCGAGCAGCTGCTGTTTGCGCATTCCGCTCCAGCGGCCGGGCAGCAGCGGGGCGCCGCACAGGTTCACCACCGCGTCGATGCCGTCGAACGCGCCGTCGTCGATCCGTCCCGACGGCGGGTCCCAGCCGTGCTCGTCTTCCGCCCGCGCGGTCCGCCGCACCAGCCGGCGCACCTCGTGCCCGGATTCGCGCAGCCGTCCGGTCAATGCGGTGCCGATAAGGCCGCCGGAGCCCGCGATGAGTACCCGCATGCCTCTGATCGTGTCCTATCGGCCCGGTTCGCGCACACCCGGGCGGAGCTGACCGGCGACGTCGGCGGCGGCGGTCAGCAGCACCAGCGCGGGGATCGCGGCGGTCGGCTTGAGCCGATAGCTGCCGCGGCGGTCCTGCTCGACGAGCCCGGCCGCGGTGAGCGCCTTGAGATGGTGGTAGAGCCGCCCCGGCGAGCTGAGTTCCGCGGCTTCCTGCAGCGCGGCCCCGGTTTGCGCGCCGTCGCGGGCGAGCAGCCGGACGAGCGCGATCCGGTCGGTGTTCGCCAGCGCGGCGAGCACCTCGGCGCGCGGCCCGTCCGGCAGCGACAGGACCGCCGGGGTCGTGAGCCGGATTTCCCAGCGCAGCTCGGGATCGGTCAATTCACCCTGATAGCCCACGATCCCCGGCGGACCGTCCTGGACGGGTTCGGCGGGCCGCCCCTCCAATGCGGCCATCCGGCGTTCGAGCGCCGCGACACGCTCGGCGAGGTCTTCGGTCATGCCGGTCAGTGTCCCAGCGCACGCTCCAAAGCCGCGAAGGTGTCCGGGCGGAACAGCGCGCCGACGCACAACTGCTGCAGCGCTCCGCCGTACTGGAGATCCTCCGGCGTGGAGTTCTTGATGAAGACCGTGCAGGTGCCGGGACGGCGGTCCGGCCACAGCAGATCGAACCCGAGCACGAGGAAGCCGGGAAGGTTTCCGCCCTTGTACAGCACGGCTTTCGTGCCCGACGGCTCGTGTCCCGCGAACTGTTCGCCGAGGACTCGCTGCGCGAGAACGGCCGCGCGATCGCGGTTCGCGGCGATCTCGTGGTGCAGCCGGAACAACTGCTCGGCGCTGCCCTGTCCGGTCGAGGCCGACCACGCCATGATCGCTTCGACGGAGGGCGGCTTTTCGGCGACCCGGGGGAGCACCTGGGCACGGAACGACGGATCGCATGCGAACCGGTTCGACAGCGCGTCTCCCGCCGCGCGGCGGAGCACGACCGGGCTGCCTGGCGGCGGGCAGTACTCGGGGAAAAACAGCAGCAACGTTTCGCCGCCGAACATCCGCACGTCCGGCATCCGCCAGCCGCCACGGGCTGCCGCCGCACGCAAAGCCCGGTCGCCGAGCCGGGCGCGCAGGTAGTCCGCTGCGGCATTGTCGCTGCAGAGGATCATCGTTTCCGCGATGCTCCGCAGCGGCACACGCTGGTCCGGATTCGTCGCGACGCCGTACTCGTCGCACGGGATTCCCAGATAAGTCAGCGCGGTGTGGTGGTCGCCCTTGCCGACCTCGCCGTCGCCGATGTACGGATGCCGGGCGTCCCAGTCGCCGACGCGCACCTGCTCGTCCGGATCGAGCCGTCCTTCGGCGACCGCGGTCGTGTAGGCGAGCAGATGGACCACCTTGATCGCGGACGCGACGACGAGCGACCGGTCCGCGAGATGGCTGAACCGGCGGCCGGCGCCGTCGGAGAAAACCGCTGACACGTCGTCGCGGTGGGCCGCGAGCCGGGCGAGCCAGCCTTCGGGAGTGGATTGGTCCGGGGGATCGGCCAGCGCGAGCGAGGGCAGGACGAACGTGGCGGCCCCCGCTGCTGCGACCGACGTGAGCAAGCTTCGTCGAGTGAGCATGCCGAGCAGCCTACTCCGGTATTCCGGAATTCCGGATTAGCCGAAAGTAGGAGAAACGGCGAAGGCCCCCGCACTCGAGTGAGTGCGGGGGCCTTCGGCCGAGGAACTACCGGATCAGAGACCCAGCTCGTCCTCGAAGTTGCCCTCTTCCAGCCGCTGCTTGATCGTGGTCAGGAAGCGGCCGGCGTCCGCGCCGTCGACCAGGCGGTGGTCGTAGGTCAGCGGCAGGTACGCCATCGAGCGGACCGCGATGGTGTCGTTGCCCTCGGCGTCGCTCACCACGACCGGGCGCTTCACCACGGCGCCGGTGCCGAGCATGCCGGACTGCGGCTGCACGATGATCGGCGTGTCGAACAGGGCCCCGTTGGAGCCGATGTTCGTGACGGTGAAGGTGCCGCCGATCAGCTCGTCCGGCTTGATCTTGTTGGCCCGGGCCCGCGCCGCCAGGTCGGCGATGCGGTGCGCGAGACCGGCGAGGCTCAGCTCGCCCGCGTCGTGGATCACGACCGAGAGCAGGCCGCGCTCGGTGTCCACCGCGATGCCCAGGTGCACGGCGCCGTGGTAGGTGATCTCCTTCGTGTCCTCGTTGTAGGACGCGTTGACGTTCGGGTGCTGCTTGAGCGCCTCGACGGTCGCCTTGGCGAAGAACGGCAGGAACGTGAGGTTGACGCCCTCGCGCTCCTTGAACGCCGCCTTCGCGCGCTGGCGCAGCTTGGCGATCTTGGTGACGTCCACCTCGTGCACCTGCGTGAGCTGCGCGGAAACCTGCAGCGACTCGCGGGTCTTGGTGGCGGTGATCTGCCGGATCCGGCTCGCCTTCTGCACGGTGCCGCGCAGGGCGGCGACCTCCGGCGACACCGCGGCGGCGCGCGGCGCGGACGGAGCGGCGGCGGCCGGGGCGGCTGCCGGAGCGGAGGCAGCCGGGGCCGGAGCCGCCTTCTGCTTCGCCTCGGCCGCGGCGAGCACGTCCTGCTTGCGGATGCGGCCGCCGACTCCGCTGCCGGTCAGCGACGCGAGGTCGATGCCGTGCTCGGAGGCGAGCTTGCGCACCAGCGGCGTGACGTACGGGCCGTCGGCGGATTCCGCCGGGGCCTGGGCGGCCGGAGCGGGCTTGCTCTCCTGCGCCGGAGCCGGGGCCGGAGCGGCAGGCGCCGGAGCCGGAGCCGCCGGGGCCGGGGCGGGCTTGCTTTCCTGGACCGGGGCCGGAGCGGGCTCGGGTTCCGGAGCGGGAGCGGGCTTGCTCTCCTGCGCGGGCGCGGCGGCCGGGGCGGCGCTCGCGTCGCCGATGACCGCGAGCACTCCGCCGACCTCGACGGTCTCGTCCTCGCCCGCGCGGATCTCCAGCACGGTGCCGGCGACCGGCGACGGGACCTCGGTGTCGACCTTGTCGGTGGAGATCTCGAGCAGCGGCTCGTCGACCTCGACCGACTCGCCGACCTGCTTCAGCCAGCGGGTGACGGTGCCCTCGGTGACGCTCTCGCCCAGCTCGGGCAGCTTCACCTCGGTGCCCGAACCGCCCGCGGCCGGAGCGGTGTCCGGCTGCGACGGAGCGGACTCGGCCGGGGCGGATTCGGCCTGGGCAGGGGCTTCCTGCTGCTGCGGCGCGGGCTCCGGTTCCGGCTCGGCCTGCTGGGCCGGGGCGGAAGACTCGGGCACGCCGCCGGTGCCGTCGTCGATCACCGCCAGCTCGCCGCCGACCTCGACGGTGTCGTCTTCCTTGGCGCTGATCTTCACGACCGTGCCTGCCACCGGCGACGGTACTTCGGTGTCGACCTTGTCGGTCGAGATCTCGAGCAACGGCTCGTCGACCTCGACGGTGTCGCCCTCCTGCTTCAACCACCGGGTGACGGTTCCCTCGGTGACGCTCTCGCCGAGCTCCGGCAGCGTGACGGAGTAGGCCATTGTTCGCTGGCTCCCTTGATCGCTAAGACGTGGTCTGGATTGTGCTGGTTGCGCGTCAGCTGTGCACGTGCAGCGGCTTGCCCGCGAGGGCGAGGAACGCTTCGCCGAGTGCCTCGGTCTGCGTGGGGTGCGCGTGGATCAGCGGGGCGACGTCCTCCGGGAACGCCTCCCAGCTGTAGATCAGCTGCGCTTCGCCGATCAGCTCGCCGACCCGGTCGCCCACCATGTGCACGCCGACGACGGGGCCGTCCGGGGCCTTCACCAGCTTCACGCCGCCGGAGGTCTTGAGGATCTGGCTCTTGCCGTTGCCGCCGAGGTCGTAGGTGAACGTGGTGACGTCCGAACCGTACTTCTCCTTGGCCTGGGCCTCGGTGAGCCCGACCGACGCGACCTCGGGGTGCGAGTAGGTGACGCGCGGGATGCCGCGCTCGTCGATGGCGCGCGGGTTCAGCCCGGCGATCTCCTCGGCCACGAAGATGCCCTGCTGGAAGCCGCGGTGCGCGAGCTGGAGGCCCGGCACGATGTCGCCGACCGCGTAGACGTTCGGCAGGTTGGTGCGCAGCCGGTCGTCGGTGAGCACGAAGCCGCGGTCGATCTGGACGCCCGCCTCCTCGTAGCCGTGCCCGGCCGAGTTCGGGCCGCGGCCGACGGCGACCAGCAGCAGGTCGGCCTCCAGCGTTTCGCCGGACTCCAGCGACACGCTGACGCCGTTGTCGTCCTGCTTCGCGCCGGTGAACCGGACGCCGGTCTTGAAGGCGATCTTGCGGCGCCGGAACGCGCGCTCGAGCTGCTTGGAGGCGTACTCGTCCTCGTTCGGGACCAGCCGCGGGAGCGCCTCGACCACGGTGACGTCGACCCCGAAGGAGGCCCACACGCTGGCGAACTCCACGCCGATCACGCCGCCGCCGAGCACGACGACCTTCTTCGGCACGTAGTCCAGCGTCAGCGCCTGCTCGCTCGCGATGATGCGGCCGCCGAGCTCCAGGCCGGGCAGGGTGCGCGAGTACGAACCGGTGGCGAGGATGACGTTCTTGCCGGTGTAGCGCGTGCCGTCGACCTCGACGGTGGTGCCGCCGACGAACCGGCCGGTGCCCTCGACGAGGTTCACCTTGTGCGCCTTGGCCAGGCCCTGGAGGCCCTTGTACAGCCGGGAGACGATCCCGTCCTTGTACTTGTTCACCCCCGCGATGTCGATGCCCTCGAACACGGCCTTGACGCCGAAGGTCTCGGCGTCGCGGGCCTCGTCGGCGACCTCGGCGGCGTGCAGCAGGGCCTTGGTCGGGATGCAGCCCCGGTGGAGGCAGGTCCCGCCCAGCTTGTCCTTCTCGATCAGCGTGACGGAAAGGCCCAGCTCGGCCGCGCGGAAGGCCGCGGCGTAGCCGCCCGATCCGCCTCCCAGGATCACGAGGTCGGCGGAGGTGTCGCTCACTTCAATAACTCCTCGGCAGCGATAGGGGTGGAGCTTCGGTCGCCGCGGCACCCGGTATAACCGCGCGCGCGACAACAGCCATCTTGTCACTACGCCGATCGGCGTTGCGACCTAGCCGGGCCAAGGCGGTGCTGCGACACCGGCCACACACGAACCCGGGAATAATGAAGTCCGGACTCTCGCCGGAAGAAAGGTGGTCGAAGTGGGGATCTTCGACTCGTTGCGCCGCCGCGGCAGACGCGGCGGGGGCACGGGAGCGGGCCGCTCCGGGGGCTCGAGCGATACCCGTTACCTGGAGGAATGGGCTGCTGCGCGTCGTGGGGTGGAGGCGTATGTCGAGCCGCCGACCACGGTGACTGACACCACTGTGGTGCTTGTCGCCCATGACGGGGAATGGACCCGCCGGCGTATTGGGAGCTTCGACGCGGCGCAGCGGTTCGGGCATAAGCACACGATTCCGGTGTATGAGGCTGCGCGGGTTGGTTATCCGAAGCGGATGCGGGAGTACACGGAGAGGCAGAAGCGGCGGCCTGGTGGTTGAGGTTGGGCTGTTGTCGGTGACTTCTCGTCGCCTGGCGGCGACATCGGGCGTTGGTTGCGTGGGGCACCCCGAAGTTTGATTGTGCTGACGGTTCGGGGGTGCTTGTCAAGGCGGGAAAGATGCCTTGACAAGCACCCCCGAACCGCAGGGGAGCTTCGTATCGGGGTGCGGGGGAGGGCTGGGTGCCTCGCTCGTTGGGTGCATCGGCTGCGGGTCGGCTTGGTGCCTCGATAGTGGGTGCATCGGATGCGGTGAGCGGTTGGTGCATCGATGTCGGCTGCGGGAGCCGGGCTGGGTGTCTCCTTTGTTGGGTGCGTCGGCTGCGGTTCGGTGGGTGGGGTAGCGCCCCAATGGGGTTGTTTCATCGTGGTTGTGGCTGGTGG
>NZ_SDLT01000072.1 GCF_004522235.1 Amycolatopsis nivea | reverse complement strand
CAGCACATCCAACGCAACCTGCAACCGCACAACAAACTCCTTCGCCGTCGTCGATGAACTCCGTTCCACCATCGCCTCGCCGGTCCGTTTCCGGCAACACCGTGCCACATGCGCAAAAGCAATCCCCCGATACGCACAAGCAATGCCCGGCGGCGGCGAACCGAAATTACGATTTGTCTCGTGTCGAATAAACCATTGATCGCCCCGTCCATCCTCTCCGCCGATTTCGCGCGGCTCGCCGACGAAGCGGCCGCCGTGCACGGACGTGCGGATTGGCTGCACGTCGACGTCATGGACGCGCATTTCGTGCCGAATCTGACCTTGGGCCTGCCGGTCGTGCAGTCGCTGCTGGCGACGACGGACATCCCGGTGGACTGCCACCTGATGATCGAAAACCCGGACCGGTGGGCGATCGGGTACGCGGAAGCGGGTTCCTACAACGTCACGGTGCATGTCGAAGCCGCGAACGATCCGGTCATGCTCGCGAAGAACGTGCACGCGGCAGGAGCGAGGGCAGGACTCGCGATCAAGCCGAACACCCCGCTGGAGCCGTATCTGGACGTGCTCAAGCACTACGACACCCTGCTGGTGATGTCGGTGGAGCCCGGGTTCGGCGGGCAGAAGTTCATCGCCGAGGTCCTGGACAAGGCGCGCACCGCGAGGCGGCTGGTCGACACCGGGCACCTGAACCTGGTGGTGGAGATCGACGGCGGCATCAACGGCGACACGATCGAACAGGCGGCGGAGGCCGGCGTCGACTGCTTTGTGGCCGGCTCGGCGGTGTACGCGGCCGACGACCCGGCCCGCGCCGTGGAAGGGCTGCGCAGGCAGGCAGAAAGCGCCAAACGCTGAGCCGCGGCCCCGCGGGGCAGGAGGCCGCGGCCGCGAGACCGGCCCGGCTGCCGGGGCGTCCTCCGCGGCACGGGTTCCTGCCGCCGCGAAGTCCGGCCGCCGGGCATCCTCCGCACGAGGGCGCCCGCGCCGCCGCGCTTCGGCTGCCGGGCGCTCCCGTGCGCCCGATCGCCTCTCCCGCCGCGGACCTCAGATGCCGAGCATCCTCCGCAGCTCGGGAGCCTGCCGCCGCGACACGGGAACCGACTCGTGCGACCGCGGGTCCATGATCAGGAACAGCTCGCCCTTGATGCCCCGTTCCAGCTCGGCAACCCGGCGCAGGTTCACCAGGAACCGCCGGTGCACCCGGCTGAACCCGCAGGACAGCAGGGAACGCTCGATGTTGTCCAGTCCCCGGGTCGCGGCCTGGATCCTTCCCCGTTCCGTGTTCAGCCACACGATGTTCCGGTCGGCCTCGGCGTAGCGGATCTCCGACGGGGCGAGCAGCACCAGCCGCTCGTTGCGGATCCCGACGATCCGCCGGGGCAGCGGGCCGACCGCGGCTTCCGCGCGTTCCTCGTACGGTTCCCCTTCTCGCACCCCGAACACGCACAGCATCCCCACCACGTGGTCCGAGTCGAGGACCGGCCGCAGGGTCACCGGGGTGGCGTCCTCTCCCGGGCTCACGGGCAGGCACGCGTAGCCGCTCCAGCGAGCCGGCCCCTGCGCGCGTTCCTTGGCCCACCGCACTACTTCGGGAAGCCCGGAAATGTCCGGGGTCCAGCGTTTCGCCGGTTCGGTCGCGCCCGGCGAAATACCGCTTTCGGGAGTCAGCCCGAGCAGCGACACCGCCTCGTCGTTCGCCGCGATCACATTGCCGCCGCGGTCCATCGCCAGGAACGGATCGGCGACCTGATCGCATTTGCGGTTGAACTCGGAGATCACTTTGTCGGCCTCGTAAATGGCGCGCCGGTAGATCTCCTGCTCGACGCAGGCGGCGGCCTTCGTCAGCCACGCGGGCACCAGTTCGGACAACGCCGCGTTCCACCGCGAGATGTTGATCGACGCGACCGGCGAACCGGTCACCACGTCGCGGACCGAGATGCCCGCGCAGGACCACCGGTGGAACGCTTCGCACCAGTGTTCCGGCCCGGTCACGGTCACCGGACCGGACACTTCCAGCGAAGTGCCCATCCCGTTCGTGCCGGTGCACTGCTCCGACCAGGACGACCACGGGGCGAGGTTGTGCAGTTCGGCCCGCCGCCGCGCGCTGGGGTCGCCCCACGCGCCGAGGACGCGCCCGTCGCCGTCCGCGACCGTGACCACGGCGCCGTCCTGCTCCACTTCACGACCGGCCAGCGCGCCGAGGCCGCCGAGCGTCGTGAAGATGACGCCGTTGTCGAGGCGCTGGATGTCGTCGCCCCGTGCGCCCGGCGCGACGTCCAGCGTCCGGTCCACCTCGTAGCGGTCCCGGCACCGGTACCACGACGCCAGGATCTCCGGGCGGACGCCGGTTTCGATGTCCTCTCCCGCGGCGAAGCTCTCCCAGGCCTGAGCCACTTCTCTCGCTGACGACGAGGTTTCCAGCGAGCCGCCCGCCAGGTCGCCGTGTCTGCCGGACTCACTCGGTGCAATCGCCAACGGCGGCACGCTCACGGTCATCGCGACCTCCTCGTCGCCTCGAGCACCGGGGTCCCCTGGGACCGCCGGGCTGTGACAGCGGTAACCAACGTAACTCGGCGTAGCGCGGCATTACAAGACATGTCCGCGTCGCCCAGTCACGAAGTTGTAGACAAACAAGATCGTTGTCCCGCCGCGGGCGGGCGATCCGGATTTCCCGTCATACGGGACGATGTTCCCGGCTCGTGGCCGTTCGGCGGAAAATCGTTCCGTGCGGCGCCGCCCAGGTCAAGCGCACGCCGCGCGCTCCGAAGGGTAGGGCAGGCAGGCCCGGTCCGGGCCGGTCCGCCGCTGGTGCGAGGACGACCGCCGGTCGTCCTCGTTCCGCCGCCGTTCATCCGGCATTCGCCCGCAGTCATCCCGCTCGGCTTGCCGCCGCGCCGAGCCGGAGCTTAGCTTCCGTGAGCGCCCGGACGACCCGGGCCGCACCCGTTCGGATCTGCACCGGACCAAAGGCGGTCTCACATGGCGGACGTACGCCGGCTCGACGCGGCAGCACGCAACCGTGGCGAAGCAACGGTGTACCAGGCCTGGGAACGTTTCGCCCGGGGCGAGGACGACCTCCGCGGCGTGCGGCCCGAGGTCGCGATTTCCTGGCACCGGTGCCGGGACCAGTTCCGGGTCGATCCGCTCCTCACCGAAGCTCCGGTCGCCGTCGCCGAAGTCGACCAGGCACTGGAGCGCGACGTCGTCATCGCGGAACTCGGCTTCCGCGCCGCAGCGCTCGCGCACGAGGTCAATGCGGGCGGCGGCATCGTGACCATCACCGACGCGAGCGGACGGGTCCTGGCCCAATGGGGCGACCCGGCCACCCGCACCGTCGCCGCCGAGGCCAACCTGGCGCCGTGGTTCTGCTGGTCCGAAGGGGCCACCGGAACGAATGGCATGGGCACCGCGCTGATGTCCTACGCGCCGGTGGTGATCCGCGGCGCGGAACACTGGTGCCAGGCGTTCCACGACTGGAACTGCGCCGGTGTCGCGATCCGGGACGTGGTGACGAGGGAATCGGTCGCGGTGCTCAACATCTCGTGCTGGCGCGGGGATCTTCCCGGCGCGGCCGGGGCTTGGCTCAGCAACGCAGCCACGATGACCCAGCGCATTCTTCGCCGGCGCGCCCAAGACGACGGCGCCCAGCTGATGGCTTCCTTCAACGACGCCAGGGCGCGCTCGAGCGCGGCGCTCGCCGCGGTCGATCCCTCGGGGCGGGTGGTGCTCGCCGACGACACGGCGAGCGTGCTTCTCGGCATTCCCGGCTCGACGCCCGCCCCCGATCCCGCCGTGCGGTGGAAACCGGAACTGCCGGAATTCATCCAGGCTTCCGTCTACGCCGCGAAACAGGCGACGCGCAATCACGACTGGCTCGGCTCGACGCAGATCTTCACCAGGCTCGCCGCCGAACCCATGCCGATCAGCTTCCGGCCGGTGTTCCTGTCCGGGCACCTGCTGGGCAACCTGGTCACCTTCGGGACGTCGGAAGGCGTTCCCTTGCCCCGGTCCGGCGAGGACGGCCCTCAGCGGGCGCAGCCGCACCGGATGGTCGCGACCCGCGAAAACCGCATGGTGCTGCTGCGGCTTCCGGAAGTCTCTTTCGCCCAGTCGGACGGCAATGACGTGTGGCTGTCGACCGACCAGGGACGGCTGCGCTCCGCCTCTCCCGGCCTCGACAAGCTCGAAACCGAACTGGGCGACGCCGGCTTCCTGCGAGTGCACCGCCAGTACGTGGTGAACCTGAGCCGCATCCGCGAGGTCGAACGCCGCTACAAGGGCGAGCTGTTCCTCGTCATGGACGACCAGGAACAGACCATGGTGCCGGTTTCCCGGCGGAACACCCCGGCGGTGCGGCGGGCGCTGGCGATCTGAGGCTCTTCAGCCGCGGTACCGGTGCACCTCGCACACGCAATACATGAGACGGCAACTGCAGCACGCCGGCTTTCCGGCGCACACGATGCACGGCCCGCACCGCACCGGTTCGGTATGGCGCGCACGGTCCTCCTGCCGGTAATCCTCCCCGCAATTCCAGCAGGAAAGCAGTTCGGCTCCGGGTCCCGGATTCGCCGTCGACGACTGGCTCATTCCAGCTCACCTTTCCGGTCGTTGCTTATCGGGAAAAAAGCCCGCCCGGTGCTCGAATCGTCGGGGCGATTCGAGCACCGGGCGGGCCCTAACGGAAACTCCCGGAAGTTTTCCTGAAGTCTCCCGCCGACACCGATTCTCCGGTCACAGCGAGAAGGTGATCACCGCGGCGCCATGCCCCTGGCCGGACATGCCGGGCACAATGCCTTCGAGCCAGCCGCCCCAGCCGACCGGCACCGTGATGTACTGCTTGCCGTCGAGGGAATAGGTGCTCGGGCTGCTGTGGTGCCCGCTGCCGCACTGGAAGCTCCAGAGCTTCTCGCCCGTCTCGGCGTGCAGCGCCATGAACTCGCCGGCGGGCGTGCCCGCGAACACCACGTTGCCCGCGGTGCTGAGCGTCGACGCGGCCATCGGCAGATCCATCCGGTAGCGCCACTTCTCCTCGCCGTGCGAGTCGAACGCGCTGACCGAACCGGCCATGTTGTCGATGTCGACCTCGACGGCGGCTCCCCAGTAGGGCATGCCTTCCTTGAACTCGCGACGGCGCCGCGTGGCGGTGGCGCCCACGTCGGCGACCGGCACGTAGAACAGGTCGTGGTCCGGGTTGTACGAGGCGTGCGTCCATTCCTTCGCGCCGGCCGGGCCGGGGAAGAAGTGGCAGGGCTCGCCTTCCTTGTCCGGGTACTTCCGCGGCGTCACCTTGCCGTCGCGGGTGATGACGCCCCAGTCGATCCGGTCGACGAACGGGGTGACGTGCTGCAGTTCGCCGTTGGTGCGGTCGAGGACGAACATGTACCCGTTCTTGTCGAAGTGGGCCAGCAGCTTCTTGCCGTCCCGCTCGAAGAGGGTCATCTCCATCGTGGAGTCGTAGTCCCACAGGTCGTGCGGGGTGAACTGGTAGTGCCACTTGATCTCGCCGGTGTCGACGTCCAGCGCGACGACGCTGTCGGTGTAGAGGTTGTCGCCCTCGCGGACCTCGCCGTCGAAGTCGGGAGCCGGGTTGCCGGTGCCCGCGTAGTAGAGGTTCAGCTCCGGGTCGAACGTGCCGGTCACCCAGTGGTTCGCGCCGCCGCGCTGCCATGCCTCGCCGTCGGCGGGCCAGGTCTCCGAGCCGGGCTCGCCCGGCTTCGGGACGGTGTAGGTGCGCCAGCGCTGTTCGCCGGTCTCGAGGTCCCAGCAGTCGATGTGGCCGCGGACGCCGTACTCGCCGCCGGCGGAACCGGTGATGAGGGTGTCCTTGATGACCAGCGGGGCGATCGAAGCGCTCTCGCCCGCGCGCACGTCGCCGATGGTCTTCTGCCAGACCTTCTCGCCGTTGGTCGCGTCCAGAGCCACCAGCTGGGCGTTCTGGGTCACCATGTAGACCTTGCCGTTGGCGACCGCGCAGCCGCGGTTGACGTTCGCGCAGCACAGCGTCACGTCGACCGGAATCGCGTGCTTGTAGCGCCACAGCTGCTCGCCGGTCCGCGCGTCGAGCGCCCAGAGCCAGCCGTCCCAGCCGGTCACGAACATGACGCCGTCGACGACGATCGGGCACGCCTCGAACGCGTAGGTCGAGGTGGAGGCGATCACGCCGGTCGCGCTCGCCTGGTGGATCCAGGCGACCTTCAGGTTCTTGACGTTGTCGGCGTTGATCTGGTCCAGCAGACTGTGCCGCTGGCCGTCGTAGGCGCCGTAATAGGTGATCCAGTTCTGGGATTCGCTGCGCGCCTGAAGAATGCGCTCGTAATTGATGCCGCTCGTCACGTCCGGAGCGCTGTGCGGCATGTTGGAAAGCTTGTTGTGGTTGAACGCCCGGCCGGCGTCGACGTATTCGAGGGTCATGACTGTTCCTCCCGGTTCACGGCCGCGGCTGGGCGGGTCGGTCGAGTTTGGCTTCCGGCGGCACCTCGCCGGTGACGACGATGGCTCCGGTCAGGCCCCTGCCCTCGTCGTTGCCGGCCGGCGAGCCGTACCAGTAGCAGCCGGGGCCGTCCAGTTCGAGCCGCGCGCTGCCCTTGGAGTGGTTCAGCAGGCCGATGAACTGCCGGTCGCCGTTGCTCGGGAGCAGGCAGGCGTGCGTGTTCTTGTCGTCGTTGATGATGGTCAACTCGAGGATGCCGCCGTGCGGCAGGATCAGGATCCCCGGCTCCCACTGCATCGCGTCCTCCGGAATCCGGATGGTCGCTTCCATCGTGCCGTCGGCACGCTCGGTCGCCTTGCCGACCGAGCCCGTGCCGAGCACGGCACCGATGGTCGCCTTGTTCTGTCCGCTGAGTTCCGCCAAGAGGTCTTCTCGCTCTTCGGCAATGGTCATCGGACGTCACCTCCTCGTCAGCACACGTGAACCTTCTGACAGTTTTCCCGAAGCACTCGCATCGATTACCGGATCGACCGGGGAAATTCCCGAGCCGGTAACGAAATCCGACCCTACGCCGGGGAGCGGAGTTCCGATATCCGTTGCCACCGAAGGGCGGATCGGCGCCGTTCCCCCGCCGACTGGTACCGCTCGTGTGCGCGGGACCACACCGGAATAGTCCACAATGGACACATCGGGTTTTTCGGCAGCGCGGCGCGCGGCGTCGTTACGGCGATGCGCAGCGTCGACGGGGCCGCGTTGCTTCTCCGCTCCAGCTGACGTCTGCGAGGGGAACCCTGAGTCAGATCGGCGGCGAGGGTCGTGAAGGGCTCCTTGCGGGAACCAGATTCCCTCAAGGAGCCCTTCACGGACCTCAGCACGAGAGGATCCTCAGCGCGGGTCGAACCGGCCGAGTTCCATGACTTTCGCCCAGGCAGCGGCGAAATCCCGGACGAACTTCCCGCGCGCGTCGTCGCCGGCGTAGACCTCGGCGATCGCCCTCAGCTCGGCGTTCGCACCGAAGACGAGATCGACCCGGGTCGCCGTCCACTTCGCCTCTCCGGTCGCCCGGTCCCGGCCTTCGTAGCCGCCGCCGCGCGGCGCCCACTCGGTTCCCGTGTCCACGAGGTTGACGAAGAAGTCGTTGGTCAGAAAACCCGGGGCCGCAGTCAACACCCCGGCTGTGGACCCTCCGTGGTTGGCTCCGAGGACCCGTAATCCGCCGACCAGCACGGTCATCTCCGGTGCGGTCAGCGTCAGGAGGCTCGCGCGGTCGATCAGCAGGTGTTCCGGAGGCACGCGGTACCCGCTGCCCAGGTAATTGCGGAAGCCGTCCGCCGCCGGCTCCAACGCGCCGAAGGATTCGACGTCGGTCCATTCCTGGGTCGCGTCGGTGCGCCCGGGCCGGAACGGGACCTCGACCGGACAGCCTCCCGCCGCGGCGGCTTGTTCCACCGCGGCGCATCCGCCGAGCACGATCAGATCGGCAAGGGAGACGCGTTTGCCGCCTCGCGCGGACGCGGCGAATCGCCGCTGGATCCCTTCCAGCACTGCCAGAACGACGTCCAGCCGCTCAGGTTCGTTCACCGCCCAGCCGCGCTGCGGTTCCAGCCGGATCCGCGCGCCGTTCGCCCCGCCGCGTTTGTCGCTGTCCCGATAGGTCGACGCGGACGCCCACGCCGTCGAAACGAGCTGCGCGACGGACAGGCCGGAGTCGAGGATTTCCCTTTTGAGCGCACCGATGTCGCCGGAGTCCACGAGTTCGTGGTCCGCCTCCGGCACCGGGTCCTGCCAGATCATCCGTTCCGCCGGGACGAGCGGGCCCAGGTAGCGCTCGATCGGTCCTAGGTCGATGTGCGTCAGCTTGAACCAGGCGCGCGCGAACGCGTCCTCGAACTCCTCCGGGTTCTCGAGGAACCGCCGCGCGATCGGCGCGTAGACCCGGTCCTCCTGCAGCGCGAGGTCGGTGGTGAGCATGACCGGATGGTGTTTCACGTCCGGGTCGAACGGGTCCGGAACGGTGCCCTCGCCCTGTCCGTCGCTCGGGATCCACTGCCACAGGCCCGCCGGGCTGAGCTCGACGTCCCATTTGTACTGGAAAAGCGTCTCGAAAAAAGTGTGGTCCCAGGTGACCGGGGTGCGGGTCCACATGCCCTCCAGCCCGCTGGACACCGCGTCCGCGCCCTTGCCGCCCAGCCAGCCGAGCCCCTGCGCGGCCAGCGGCGCGCCCTCGGGCTCGGGGCCGCCGGTCGTGTTCGGGTCCGCCGGGCCGTGCGTTTTTCCGAAAGTGTGCCCGCCGCCGATGAGCGCCACGGTTTCCTCGTCGTTCAGCCCCATCCGCTTGAAGGTCTCGCGGATGTCGCGACCGGCCAGCACCGGGTCGGGATTGGTGGCCGGGCCTTGCGGATCGACGTAGACGAGCCCCATTTCCTCGGCTGCCAACGGCTCGTCGAGCTCGTGCAGGCCGTGGTGGCGTTCGTCGGCCAGCCACTTGCGTTCCGGGCCCCAGTACGTCTCGTCGGGCTCCCACACGTCCGCGCGGCCGCCGCCGAACCCGAATGTCCTGAAGCCCATGGACTCCAGCGCCCGGTTGCCCGCGAAGACCATCAGGTCCGCCCAGGAGATCTTGCGGCCGTGCTTGCGTTTCACCGGCCACAGGAGCCGGCGGGCCTTGTCCAGGTTCCGGTTGTCCGGCCAGCTGTTCAACGGAGCGAAGCGCTGCATCCCGGTGCCGGCCCCGCCCCGGCCGTCGCTGACGCGGTAGGTGCCCGCGGCGTGCCAGGCCATCCGCAGCACCAGCGGCCCGTAGTGGCCGAAGTCGGCGGGCCACCACTCCTGCGAGTTCGTCAGCACCTCGTCGACGTCCCGCGCGAGTTCGTCGAGATCGAGCGTCGCGAAGTGGTGCGCGTAGTCGAAATCCGCGCCCATCGGGTCGCTCGCGGGAACGTTCCGGCGCAGCGCCTTCAGGTCGAGCCGGTGCGGCCACCAGTCGTCGGGTTTCCCGCCCGCCGCAGGAGGATTCCGCCTGCCGGACCGGCCGGAGCCGGCCAGCACCTGGTCGTAGGTGCGATAGACGTGGGTGTCGGGATTCTCGGGCATCGCGGTCCTCCCCCGCGGTTCAGTCGAAGGCGAGCGGCAACAGGACCGCCGCGCCGACGAGCGAGATGCCGCTGAGCAGATCCGCCCGGATCCGGATGACCTTGGCGGCCATCCGGCCGACGAACAGCCCGGCGAGCGACAGCACCACCGTCATCGCGCCGAAGGTGAACATCGGGATCACCAAAGAGAATCCGGCGATCCCCAGGCCGGCCCCGGCGAGGAAGTTGTCGACGGTGAGCGAGAACGGCAGCCCGAAGAGCGTCACCCACGGGTGGTCCAGGTCGTCCGCTTCCGTCTCCGGGTTGCGGATCGCCGAGACGAGGAAATACAGGCCGTACAACCCCAGCGCGGCCACGCCGACGTACTCGCCCCAGTCGCCGACGAATTCGCCGAGGTAGCGGCCGGCGACCCCGCCCAGCAGCGGGCCCAGCGCGTCCCAGAGGCCGAAGACCAGGGCGACTTGCACCGCTCGGCGCCAGCCGAACGGGATGGTTCCGATCGCGATCGACGAGCGGAAATTGTCCAGGCTGAGGCCGAACGCGAGCGCCACCAGCGGAAGAAATTCGAGATTCACGGGGACCGCCTCTCCAGGGGGATCGAGCGCGCTCGGAGATGGGCGCGAGGTCCCGCGTCCGGAACCTCGCGCCCATGCCTATTCGCGGAACACGGCCGGTGCGGCCGGGCTGTCAGCGCCGGTAGAAGTAGCCGGTGGCCTCAGCACACACCTCGATGACCGTGTACTCCGGGGTTTCCCACATGATGTCGTTCTCCTTCTGCTGGCTGCTCCCGAAAACCGCTCGATCTCGACGACACCGTCACGAAATCTCCCGGTCACGATCCAGCTTCTTCGCCTTAACACGGCGGCAGCAACCGGCGGTGCACCAGCGGTCGGCAACCGGTGCCGAACGGTGCGCCGCCGTCGACGAGCGGGAGCGGCCGCGCACGCCCCGGCGACGGCGGCGCACGCCCCGGCACCGGCCTATAACGCATTCCAATGACTGTCCGGCAAAGGTTTCCCGCCCATCCGCCGGGACCGGCACTAGACTCGCCGCCGTGCGAATCTATCTTGGCTCCGATCACGCCGGACTCGAACTCAAGAACCATTTCGCCGAACGGCTTTCCGGCCTCGGCTACGAAGTGACCGACGTCGGCCCCGCCGTTTACGACGCGGGCGACGACTACCCGCCGTTCTGCGTCGAGGCGGCGCGGCGCGTCGTCGCCGACGAAGGCAGCCTCGGCATCGTCATCGGCGGTTCGGGCAACGGGGAACAGATCGCGGCCAACAAGGTGCCTGGCGCACGCGCGGCACTGGCCTGGAACGAGGACACCGCACGGCTGGCCCGCCAGCACAACAACGCCCTGCTGGCCGGCATCGGCGCGCGGATGCACACCGTCGAAGAGGCCGAGCGCATCGTCGACGCGTTTCTCACCGCCGAATTCGAGGGCGGACGGCACCAGCGGCGGATCGACCTGCTGACGGAGTACGAACGCACCGGCGAACCGCCCGCCCTGCCCGGAAAATGACCGTCCGCCGCTGTCCGGAACCGGACAGCGGCGGAGTGATCGGCTCGCTCAGCCTGCGGGCAGAACGCGGCGCGCTCCCTTCTCGGCGGCCGCGCCCGGATCACCCCGGACCGGCGACACCAAGCTGCTGTTCGATCCGCTCCCACAGCCGCGCGTCGTCGGAAATCTCCCTGCCGCCGTCGCGAGCCGCCCACGCACCGGCGACGACCGCCTGGAGCAAACGGCCGTTGTCGGCGACGCTCGGCAAGGACGGGACGCCATCCTGCCCGAAACCGGCGATGCACTCGGCCGAGGCGATCCCCAGCGGCAGCGCGGGCGCGAGCAGCCCGCTCACGTCGGCAGCGACATACGTCGGGCGGGAACGCCGCTGCGCGAAAGCCAGATCGCGGAGCCGGGAGGATCCGCTCAGCACGAAAAGCGAGTCAAGGCCCGCGGCGTTCGCCCCCTCGATGTCGGTGCCCAGCAAGTCTCCGCACACCAAAGTGTCCGGCGGAGCAGTGCCCAGCCGAGCGCGAGCCAAGTCGAACAAGGCCGCCTTCGGCTTTCCGACCACGTGCGGGGAAGCGCTGGTCGCCGTCTGCACCAAGGCGACCAGCGCGCCGTTGCCCGGCGCCTTCCCGTACGGCGTGGGGAGCGTGCGGTCGATGTTCGTCGCCACCCAGGCAGCTCCGGCTTCCGCCAGATACCCGACAGCCGCGAGCTCGCGCCACGTGATGTCGTGGCCGAGTCCCTGCACGACCGCCTCGACTGGCGCGCCCGCCAAGTCCGCGACCCGGACCGGCGTCAACCCGGCTTCGGCCAGCGCATGGGCAACGCCCGGGCCGCCGACCGCGCACACTCGCGCGCGAGGAGCCAGCCGCTCGGCCAGATACGCCGCGGCCGCCTGAGAACTGGTGACCACCGACCAGCCGTCCCCGGCGAGGCCCAGCTCAAGCAGGTGGTCAGCGACGTCCGCGGGCGGACGGGACGCGTTGTTCGTCGCGAAGACGACAGGCAGTCCGCATGCGGCCGCGTCGTTCAGGGTCTCGACCGCGTGCGGGACAGCGGAAGCCCCGCGGTACACCACTCCGTCGAGGTCGCAGATCAGCCCGCGATAGCGCGCGAGCAGAGGTTCGGCCTCACCCACGGCCGCGCTCCCTGACATACCGGTGTTCGGACTGGATCGTCCGCACCGTGTCCGGATCCGAGCACAGCACGAGAGACCGCGTGGTCGTGCAGCCCTCGCCGTCGTTCCGGACACCGCGCAACAGCTCGCTGGTGGTCACCCCGGAGGCACAGAACACCACGCTCTCCTTGCCCACCAGGTCCTCGGTGCGAAGAACCGCGGCCGGTTGCTCCGCGGGACCTTCGGGTGCCAGCCGCGCCTGCATCGATCCGCCTAGGCAGGACAACGCGGCGGCAGCGACGACCCCTTCCACGGCGTTCCCGATGCACAGGAACATGTCGACCGGACTCTCCGGCCGCGCCGCGGCGACGGCGCCCGCGATCTCGCCGCCCTCCACCAGATGGACCCGCGCACCGGCGTCCTGGACTTCGCGGGCGAACTCCACGTGCCGACGTCGATTGAGCGTCGCGACGACGACCTCCGACACCCGCATCCCTTTCGCCCCGGCGATCCTCCGCACGTTCTCCGCCACCGGGCGGGTGATGTCGACGACGTCCGCGAGACCGGGGCCGACCGCCAGCTTCTCCATGCTGTGCCGCGGAGCCAGGCCGGCCATCGCGCCGCGCGCGCTGACCGCCACCGCGGTCAGCGCGCGGGGCACATCCCTGGCCTCCGACAGCGCGCCGTCGCCGATGCTGATCGCGATATCGCACACCGGGCCTTCGCCGGTGCCCACCTCCGCGCCGTGGAAGAGGGCGGGGAAATCGTCCGGAGAGCCCACCCCGAGCACCACTGTGCCGTCCATCGCCACCGAGCGCAGCGACGTGTGCATCGCGTCTATGGCGGCCAGTTCGGCGCTGTCGTCGCGGTGCCCGGCCCACCGTCCGGCCGCGAGCGCGGCGGCCTCGGTGCCGCGCACGAGTTCGAGGGCGAGGGCGTCGTCCGGGCGCCGGGCAGCCGCCGCGGCGGCAAGGCCCCATTCCTGGCTCTGCATAGACATCCATCCTGTGCGCGAACGGGCAGATTTCCTCGACCCGGCCCGGCCGGTGCGAACCGCCGCTCGCACCGGCCGGGTCTTCTCGTCGGGCGATCAGCGAGCCGCGGCGTTCGCCACCGCACGCTCCGAGAGCGCCTGCTGAGCGGCTTCCCGCTTGCTCTCGTCGCCTCGCCAGGTCTCCAGCGCCGGCCCGACCAGCGCCCGTCCGAACGAGTAGGTCAGCTCCCACGGAAGCGGGTCGAGCTTCTGCATCGCCGCGAGGTGCTCGGTCGCCTTTTCCGGGCTTTGCCCGCCGGACAGGAACGCGATGCCCGGCACGAACGACGGCACCGTCTCCCGCAGCGCGTCCACAGTGGCCTTCGCGACCTCTTCGACCGACGGCTGCTCCGGGCAGTCCTTGCCCGCGACCACCATGTTGGGCTTGAGGACGATGCCGTCGAGCTGCACCTGCATCAGGCTCAGCTCGTCGAACAGCGCGCGCAGGACGGACGTCGTCACCTGCTTGCACTTCGCCAGCGAGTGGGAACCGTCCATCAGCACCTCGGGCTCGACGATCGGCACGATGCCGCCTTCCTGGCACAGACCGGCATACCGCGCCAGCGCGTGCACGTTGGCCCGCACCGCGCGGTCCGACGGCAGGCCGTCGCCGATCGTGATCGTCGCGCGCCACTTGGCGAAGGTCGCCCCGAGCGCCGCGTAGTTCTTCACGCGATCGCGCAGTCCGTCGAGCCCTTCGGTCACGTTCTCGCCCGGTGCGCCCGCCAGCGGCTTCGCCCCGGTGTCGACCTTGATCCCGGCGAGGATGCCGCGGTCGGCGAGAAACTGCGGGAACGTCTGGCCGTTCGACAGCTTCTGGTGGAACGTCTCGTCGGCGAGGATGATGCCGCTGACCGATTCCGGGAGCTTGGGGGTGGTGACGATCAGCTCCCGGTACACGCGCCGGTTCTCCTCGGTCGCTTCGACGCCCACCCCTTCGAGCCGGGAGGACATCGTCCCGATGCTCTCGTCCGCGGCGAGGATTCCGCGCCGGTCGGAGACCATGATGCGAGCGATCTTGTTAAGAGTGGACATCGATTGTTACTCCTCCTGTGCTAGTGACTTTCGGGCCAGGCCGCGGGCCTGGCAGGGGACTGCCCTTCGCCGCCGCGATCTCGACCAGCTCCTTCGCGTGCCCGGGCAATCCCCGGCGTTCGCTCCACGCCGCGTAAATCGGCTTCGCCGGCATCTCCTGCTCGACCGGGACCAGCCGCAGACTGCCGTCCGCGATCTCGGACCGGACGGTGGAGATGTTCAGCACGGTCACCCGTCTGCCCGCGGCGACCACTTGCTTGACCGCCGCGCTGGAGGGCAGTTCGACGTAGCTTCGCGAAGCACGCGCGGAACCCAGCAGTTCGTCGGTGAACTCGCGGAGACCGGATCCCCGCTCGCGCACCACCAGCTGGGCCGAAGCGAGCTCCTCCACCGTCACCGGGCCGGGCCGCTTCGCCCAGGGATGCACCGCCCCGACGACCACGGCCAGCTTGTCGTCGCAGATGTACTTGGTGACCAGGCCTTCCCGGAACTGTTTCGGCAGCTGGCTTCCGGCCTGGCACCAGCCGTCGATGAACGCGACGTCGGCCTGGTCGGCCCGGATCAGCTGCCGCAGCTCGTCGACGCGGCCGGTCCGCACCTCCACCCGCACCTCGCCGAACGAGAGGCCGGACCGGTTCAGCCATTCCGGGATCAGGTGCTCGGACACGCCCGGGCTGCCCGCGACCCGCAACCTGCTCGCGCTGGACGAACCGGAGCCGAACTCCAGCAGCTCCCGCGCCGCGTGCATCACGTTGCGGGCGTACTTCGCGAGCATTTCCCCTTCCTCGGTCAGCTTCGACCCGGTCGGGGACCGTTCGAGCAGCCGCAGGCCGAGCCTGCGTTCCATGGCGCTGATCCGGATGCTGGCCGCGGGCTGGGAAAGGCTGTGCGCCTGCGCCGCCTTCCCCACGCTGCCGTAGCGTTCGACGGACAGCAGCAGATCGAGGTCGGCGAGCTGAGGCATTTTTGAGGGAAGAACCACGATTTCCCCCTCCCGCTCCGGAATACGTCGTACTGTGCCTGAGGAATCGACACTGACGGTGCGCGGACTGCGCGACCCGCGGTCGCTGGACCCGCGGTGTGCACTGAGCCTGCACTGGCCGGTGAGCCCGGTCAATCCGAGGGACACGAACGTAGCCGCTGCGGAGACGAACGGTGCACAGCACGTCACCTGCGGGAGTTTCCGGCTTGCCCCGCTGGCCGTCGGTCGGCGAAACACCTTGGCGGACAAGGGTTTCAGTCCACTCGGCACCGGAAAACCGCCGTCTGTCACTGCTTTCCGGCCGTCCGGCTCAGATCGGTGGCCGCACTTGCGCCGCATCGGAGATGCTTCCCGGCGAAGCACTCGCCCGGAATCCTTCTACAGGAGGAAATAACGTGAAGTGGGAAACGCCGGAGTACACGGTCGTCGAGGTTTGCGCTGAAGCCACTGGTTACTTCTACCGAGGCTGACAGCCGCTTCAGCCGGCGCAAGGCTTCAGTCTGCCCACGCGACTGAAGCCTTGCGCCTTCCATTCACTTCGTTCGATGCGCGGCGTCGCACGCTCGCGCCGCACGCATGATCAGCAGTTCGGTGCGCTCCTCGCGGAGGACCTTCACCACGTTCTGCGGCAGCAACGTGCTTTCCAGCAAGCGGTCGGTGCCCGCCAGCACACTCTGCTCAGCAGTGCTGAAATGGGGATAGAGCGCGCGGGCGAAGGCCACCGCGAATTCCGGTTCGACGGTGCCCGGCATGCTTTCCAGCGTCCTCAAGTAGCGGTCCGCATACGGGGTGAGCACTTCCTCTTGCCCGGGTTGCGGCAGGCCCGCCATGACGGCTTTCCGCTCGGTGAGCGAAAATTCGCCGTTGAACAGCCGCTCCCAGCCCGCTTCCTTGGCTGCCGCCGCGGGCCGGGCGGCCTCCGCAGTCAAGGCGTTCCGGCGGCCGCTGTCGCCGGGATCCGCCTCCATGGCGACCTCCAGGCATCCGTCGAGGTCTTGTCCCGTCGACGCGAGGCGGAACACTGCACGCCACCGCAGATCCCGATCCACTTCCAGGTCCGCCCACGGGGATCGGCCGTACGCGATTTCGCTCAGCAGACGGTGTTCCCCGTCCGGGACGACGCCGACCAGGGCGCGGGCGAAGACCAGTTGGCGATCGCTGCCCGGAGCTTCGGCGGCCAGCAGCGTTCGCATCTGGTGCGCCAGCGTCGCCAGCATCTCCGTGCGGCGGGACGGATCCCCGTAAACGCGGACAGCGCGCACCGCGCGATCCAGCAGCGCTTCCAGCACCCCGGCATCGCTCTCCCCCGGCCCGTGCGCGAGAACGGCCGCGGTGTAGCTCCGCGCCGGCAAGCGCGCGTCGAGCACCTCGTCCCACAACGCTCCCCAGACGACTGCCCGCACCCGCTGATCGTCCACCGCGGACAAGCTCGCCAGCGCCTTCTGCCGGGACCGGGCGTCCAGCCGGACCTTGACGTGGCTCACCGCGTCGTCGTTGGGCACCACCAGATCCGCGTCGTCGAAGCCGGTCAGCTCGCACTCGGCCGATTCGAGCGAAACGTGCGCGCGCCGCCGCAGCACCAGCTCGCCCTCGCGGTCGTCGAACGCGGCGACCCGGAGGTTCAGCCGCCGCGGCGGAACATCCGCGTGCTGGACAAGCCGGTCCCGGACCATTTCGACGGTATTGATACCGCTGCTCAGCAGCCATTCCTCGACCCACCGGCCGACATCTTCGCCGGAAGCCCGCTGCAGCGCGGCCACGAAGTCGCCGAGACCGGCGTTGCCCCACGCGTGCGTCCGCAGGTAGCTCCGCACCCCCGCGACGAACGAGTCCCAGCCCAGCCGCTCCGCCAGCTCGTGCAGGACCGCCGCGCCTTTCCGGTACACGATCGGGCCGAAGTTCGAGCGCGCCGCGTCGGTGTCGGGCGTCGCCACCCGGATCGCGTGGCTCGTCGGCAACTGGTCAGCGTGCCGGGCGAGAGGCAGGTTGTGATGCGCGAAGCCGGTCCAGCCTTCGCCGTACCGCGTCGCTTCCGGCTGCGCGACGACCGACATCATGGTCGCGAACGCCTCGTTCAGCCACAGATCGTCCCACCAGCGCATGGTCACGTAATCGCCGAACCACATGTGCGCCATCTCGTGCGTCAGCAGTTCGGCTCGCCTGCGCCGCGTGTCCTCGGTGACCCGGTGCCGGAACAGAAACCGCTCGTTGAGCGTGACACAGCCCGGATGCTCCATGCCGCCGAACGCGTACTCGGGGGCGAAAACGTGGTCGTACTTGGCGAACGGGTACGGCAGGTCGAACAGCCGGCGGTAGAAGTCGAGCCCGCGGCTGATCACCTCGAAGAGCTCGGGCGCCTGGCGGGTCAATGCGCAGTAAAGGGAGTTCCGCGCGTAGAGGCCCAGCGACAATCCCTCGTGCAAGGCCTGGACGCGGCGGAACGGGCCGGCGGCGAAGGCCACCAAGTAGGTCGGCAGCGGCGGTGTGGGCGAGAACCGCCAGCTGGTGCGGCCGCCCTCCAGCGGTACCAGCTTTTCCGGGTCGGTGTTGGCGACGACCGTCCAGTGATCCTCCGCGGTCACGGTCACGCCGGCCGTCGCTTTCAGATCCGGCTGGTCGAAACAGGCGAAGACGGTGTGCGCCGCGAACGGCTCGAACTTGGTGTGCAGGTAGACCTGCCCGTCGAGCGGGTCGCGGAAACGGTGCAGGCCCTCGCCGGTGCGCGAATACGGAGCGGTCCCGGCCACGCGCACCGTGTTCTCCCCCGGCCTCACGGCCAGCCGGATGCGGGTTCCGGCCTGTGCCGCCGACCCCAGTTCACGGCCATTGCACTCCACCGCCGCGGCTGTTCCCGCAAAGTCGAGGAAGACCTCTCCAGGCTCCGCGTGGAAGCGGACGACGGTGGTCGTCGCGAACTCGTGCTCGCCGGTCGTCAGGTCGAGTTCCACCTCGTACCGGACGCGCGAGACCGTCGCGGACCGCGCCGCCGCCTCTTCCTTAGTGAGTGTGGTGCCTGCCAGCGACATCCGTCAGTGCCTCCGCGCGGCCGGACGCCGGTAAACCAGGTCCGCCGCTTCGCCGTTGCTGTGATTGGCCCGGACCAGAGCGTCCTGGACCAGGTGGTGGTCCGGCGAGTGCTGGCACACCGGATCGGTGCGCGCCGCGTCGCCGGTCAACGCGAACGCCTGGCAGCGGCAGCCGCCGAAGTCGATTTCCTTGCGCGGACAGCTCTGGCACGGATCCGGCATCCACGCCGTTCCCCGGAAGGCCTGGAACGCCTCGGATTTCGTCCAGATCCACTCCAGGTCGTGGTCGCGGACCGAGGAGAAGGCCATCGTGGTGATCTCGGCGGCCACCGGACACGGGTACGCCGTGCCGTCCGGTGCGACGGTCAGCGCGTTCTGCGCCCATCCGCCCATGCACGGCTTCGGGTAGGGCTCGTAGTAGTCCGGGAGAATCCAGAGGAGTTCCATCCGCTCCCCCAGTTCGGCCTTCCGGCGTTCGTACACGGCGACCGCGTCGTCCAGCTGGGCCTTGCTCGGCATCAGCCGCTCGCGGTTGCGCAGCGCCCAGCCGTAGTACTGGCTGTTGGCCAGTTCCAGCCGCTCGGCGCCCCATTCCGCGCAGACGTCGATGATCGCGTCGAGCCGGTCGAGGTTCAGCCGGTGCAGCACCACGTTCATGTTCAACGGCAGGCCGGCGTCGCGGATGATGCGCGCGGCGGCCGCCTTCTTGTCGAACCGTTTGCTGGCCGCGACCAGGTTCGTCGACTCGGCGGCGTCGCCTTGAATGCTCAGCTGGGCGCTGTTGAGCCCGGCCGTGACCAGGGCCTCCGCCCGGCTCTCGGTCAGCCCGAGGCCGCTGGTGATCAGGTTCGTGTACAGGCCGAGGCCGCGGCACTCGGCGACCAGCGTCTCCAGATCGCCGCGCACCAGCGGTTCGCCGCCGGAAAAGTGCACCTGCACGACACCGAGCCCGGATGCCTCGCGGATCACCCGCACCCAGTCCTCGGTGGCCAGCTCGTCCTGCCGGTCGAGCAGGTTCAGCGGATTCGAGCAGTAGACGCAGTGCAGCGGGCACTGATGCGTGACCTCGGCGAGCAGGCCATAGGGCTGCGGCAGGCCGTTCATGCGACCACCACCCAGCCGCGGCCTCGCGCGTCGTGCAGGAATTTCATCACGTCGTTCGCGAGATCGGCGGCCTGGAAATCGCGTTCGAGCTGGTCGACCACCTGCCGCACGGTCCGGCTGCCGTCGCACAGCCCCAGTATCGCCGCCCCGGATTTGTTCAGCAGCACCACGCGTTCGGGCAACAGGAGCAATTCGACGTCCCGGACGTTGTCGTGCTTGAGCATCGCTTTCGTCGCCAGCTTCGGCACGGCGGCCAATTCGGAATCGTTCATCACGAACTCTTGCGGTAGGCGAGTTCCACGGCGTCCAGCAGGCTCCAGAGCACGTCGCACTTGAACTCCAGCGCTCGGCCGCACGCTTCCTGCTGCTGCTCGGTCTTCGCGTTTTCGACCACCAATTCGAGCAGGTGCGCGATGTCCTTGGGCTGCTGAGTGAGCCGGGCCCGGAAGTAGTCCAGGCCCTCCGTCGCGATCCACGGGTAATGGCGCCGGACATCGGTGATCCGCCTGCTGAGCAGGTCCGGCGCGAACAGTTCCGTCAGCGCCGACGCGACCGCCTCCAGCCACGGCTTCTGGCGGCAGAAGTCGACGTACGCGTCGACCGCGAACCGCACGCCGGGCAGAACGGTGTCCACGTCGTACAGTTCTTCCCGGCTCAAGCCGACTGCTTTCCCCAAGCGGACCCACTTTTCGAGGCCGCCTTCGTCGCCGGTGCGGCCGTCGTGGTCGGTGATCCGCGTGATCCACCTGCGCCGGTCGTCCCGGCCAGGGAGCTTGGTCAGGATGAACGCGTCCTTCTTCGGGAGATTCATCTGATAGTAGAAGCGGTTCCGCACCCATCCGCGAAATTCCGCCTCGGACAGCTCGCCCGCGTGCATCCGCTCGTTGAACGGGTGCAGATGGTGGTACCGCTTCTCTCCGATGGACCGCAGGTGCGCTTCGAACTCCTCGGCAGACCTGACGCTCATACTTCCACCTCCAAGCCGGCTCGGCCGATTTCGATGCCCAAGTCCGTCACCCAGCGCCGTTCCGGGGACTCTTCGTCGAGAATCGGATTCGTGTTGTTGATGTGCGTGTAGATCTTCCGCTTCGCGGGCAGCGCGGCGAGCGCGCGAGCCGATCCGCCGTCCCCGCTGACCGGCAGGTGCCCCATCGACCGGCCGGTCCGGTTTCCCGCGCCGGTCTTGGACATTTCGTCGTCCGTCCAGAACGTCCCGTCCACGAACACGCAGTCGGCCGGCGCCACCTGCTGCTCGAACTTCTCGTCCCATCGCGGCACCGTCGGCGCGTAGACCGCGATCCCGCCGGTCAGCTTGTCTTCCAGGCGATAGCCGACCTCCCATTCCGCCGGCTGTTCGCGGAGCTGGGAATTCCCCACGTAGCGGGGAGCTTTGGAACCGGTCAGGAAGGGGGTCGCGCGCACCCGGTCGTCCAGATCGACCGGCTCGCCCGCCCGGACCTCGGACCAGGAGATGTCGGCGTAGTCGCTCAGCAGCTGCCGCACCGGGAACCAGAGGTTCAACGCCTCCAGCACGGGAAAGGTCCCGTGCACCGTCAGCGACGATTCCTCGCGCAGCATCAGCAGGCCGATGGTGTGGTCGAATTCCGCGTCGGTCAGCACGACCCCGGCGACCGGCGTCTCCCGGATGCCCGGACCGGGATGCAGCACGGGATCCGCCGCGATCTGGTGGAGGACGTCGGGAGTCGCGTTGAACAGGAACCACCGCTCGCCGTCGCCGGAAACCGCGATCCCGGCGTGCGCCGTCGCGTGCTCCGGCTTCGCGCGGGCCTTGCCGCACCCGGCGCAGGCGCAATTCCACTGTGGATAGCCGCCGCCCGCGGCGGCCCCGAGGCAATGAATCAACATTCGTCAACGCCGGCCACGAGGCACGGAAGGCACTTCGGCCACAATGGAATCCGGCAATTCGCGCCTCATAAGGTCCTCCCGCACGGTCGACCGGCGACAACGGCAGGACAAACAGGCGCCGTTGCCCGCCGAGGGCTCCGCCGGCGCGATTATCCGGTATCGTCGCCCTGAACTCGGCTATTCTCCGGAGAGCTTCTTCGCTCGCATCGGGGCCTGGCAACCGCTCGAGCACGACCGGAGCCGAATCACGGACGAACGGCGGCCGGGCCGAGACGAGCGGGAAGCCGTGCGCACCAGCGCCGACGAAAGCCGGGAAGCGGGCGTGACCAGCGGATCGCCGACGCTCCGCGCACCGGCCGGCCGAGGTCTGCCGGGTCGCGAAGGCCCGGACCGCTCGCGCCTCGGCGGCCCACGGTTATTGATTGTGCCTATCGGGGGATTGTTTTTCCTCATGCGGCGAAGCATTGCCGGGCGCCGGCGGCGGGGTGATGGTTGGTGGCCTGTCGCGTTTCCCTTTCTACCGTGAGGAGTTTGTTGTGCGGTTGCAGGTTGCGTTGGATGTGCTG
>NZ_SDLT01000071.1 GCF_004522235.1 Amycolatopsis nivea | reverse complement strand
GCCCCCTGATCTCGGATGTCCGTCAAAACGGGTCAGGCCCAGATCCATATGCGGCCGGAGAGGTGGTTGTCTGCGGATATGGGCGAGGTGTGAGGTCGTGCTGGTGCGAGGGAGGAGAGAAGGGTGAGGGGTGCTTTTGGCTGACGACAGTGGGGTGGCTGCTCGGAGCGCGTGCCGGAGACGGGTGGCGCTGAGCTGGCGCGGGACTGCTTGCGTGCTGCGGTGAGCGCGGGCTGTCGCGTGCGGGTGCGGGGCTGCGCGCGGGTGAGGGGCTGAATGCGTGCGGTGCCGAGCGCATGTGCCGTCTGTCCGCGTGCGGTGCTGAAGTGCGTGTGGCTCTGCCGGGGTGGCGTGCTGTCCGCGTGGGGCGCTGCTTCGCGTGCGGTGCTGAATGCGTGCGGTTATGCCGGAGCGTCGTCGGTCCGCGTGGCGCGCTGAAATGCGTGCCGCTATGCCGGAGTGGCGTGCTGCCCACGCGTGGCGCTGCTTCGCGTGCGGTGCTGTTCGCTGGGGGCGTTGAGCGCGTGTGTCCTCTGGCCTGGTGCGGCATCGGGCGTGTGCTCTTCGCCGAGCGTGGGTGCAGCGGCGAGCGCGTGAGGCTCTGCACGAGCGACGTGCCGTCCGTGCGGCGCTGAAACGCGTGCGGCTCCGCCGGAGTGCCGTGCTGCCTGCGTGCGTTGCTGAAGTGCGTATGGCTATGCCGGAGTGGCGTGCTGCCCACGCGCGGTGCTGCTTCGCGTGCGGTGCTGTTCGCTGGGGGCGTTGAGCGCGTGTGTCCTCTGGCCTGGTGCGGCATCGGCCGTGTGCTCTTCGCCCGGGCGTGGCACCGAGCGTGGGTGCAGTGGCGAGCGCGTGCGGCTGTGCCCGAGCGACGTGCCGTCCGCGCGCGGCCCTGCCCCGCCTGCGGAGCGGTCCGCGCGGGGTGCTGCGCGTGCCCTCTGCCGCGTGCGGTGTGGGGCGTGTGGGTCCGCGACGTACATCCCCGCCAACCGAGCACAGTCAGCAAACGACGCGACCCGAGCCAGCCGCTGCGACCTGATCCAGGCCGCGCCGCCAACCCGGGCCGCGTCGTCAGAAGTTGCTGTAACTCAGGCGTTGCCGTCGAACAGCGACGTGACCGAGCCGTCCTCGAAGACCTGCTGGATGGCTTCCGCCAGCATCGGGGCGATGGACAGCACCGTCAGTCCTGGGAAGCGCTTTTCTTCCGGGATCGGCAGCGAGTTCGTCACGATGACCTCGCGGGCCTTGCACTGCGAGAGCCGCTCGGTGGCCGGGTCGGAGAGGATGCCGTGGGTGGTCGCGATGACCACGTCCGCCGCGCCTTCCTCGAGCAGTGCCTCGGTGGCCTTCACGATCGTGCCGCCGGTGTCGATCATGTCGTCGATCAGCACGCAGAGCTTGCCCTCGACCTTGCCGACCACGCGGTTGGCGACGGCCTGGTTCGGCTTGTCCGGGTCGCGGGTCTTGTGGATGAACGCGATCGGCCGGTCGCCGAGCTGCTGCGCCCACTTCTCGGCCAGGCGCACGCGGCCCGAGTCCGGCGAAACGACAGTGATGTCCGCGTCGCCGTAGGTCGACTTGATGTGGTCGGCGAGCACTGACTGGGCCAGCAGATGGTCGACCGGGCCGTCGAAGAAGCCCTGGATCTGCGCGGTGTGCAGGTCGACCGTCATGATCCGGTCCGCGCCCGCGGTCTTGAACAGGTCCGCGATGAGCCGCGCCGAGATCGGCTCGCGGCCCTTGTGCTTCTTGTCCTGCCGCGCGTACGGATAGAACGGCATGACCACGGTGATCCGCTTGGCGCTCGCGCGCTTGAGCGCGTCCACCATGATCAGCTGCTCCATCACGTACTCGTTGATGGGCGTGGTGTGCGCCTGGATCACAAACGCGTCGGTACCGCGCACCGACTCCTCGAACCGCACGAACAGCTCGCCGTTGGCGAACGTGTGCGCGGTCTGCGGGGTGATCGTCACGTTGAGGTGCTTGGCGACCTCTTCCGCGAGCTCGTGGTGCGCACGGCCGGAGAAGAGCATCAGATTCTTCTTCGGCGTACCTGACTTCGGACTCATGCTGGCGACTCCCCGTCGGTTCCTGCTGCTGACTCGGACACAACGGTGTCCTGCTGCTGGGCGGCGAGAGCAGCTTCCGCTGCCTCCGCCGCGGGCGTCCCCGGCCTGCGCCGGACCGCCCAGCCTTCGATGGTGCGCTGCGGACCGGCCGACAGCGCCAGTGAACCCGGCGGAACGTCGTCGCGGATGACCGCACCGGCTCCACTGTAAGCGCCGTCCCCGATCCGCACCGGCGCGACCAGCGTGTTGTCCGCCCCAAGCCGGACATGCGAACCGACAACGGTCTGGTGCTTGCTCACCCCGTCGTAGTTCACGAAGACGCTGGAACAGCCGATGTTGCTGTGGTCGCCGACGATCGCGTCGCCTACGTACGTGAGATGCGGCACCTTCGTCCCGGTGCCGATTTGCGCGTTCTTCGTCTCGACGAACGCGCCCAGCTTGCCCTTCGCGCCGAGCTTCGTGCCCGGCCGCAGGTACGTGTACGGACCGACGTTGACGCCGTCGCCCAGCTCAGAGCCCGAACCGTGCACGCGGACCACCGACGCGCCCGCGCCGATCCGCACATCGGTCAGCGTGGTGTCCGGGCCCACAACGGAGCCCTCGCCGACCGAGCAATGGCCCTTGAGCTGGGTGTTCGGCTCGATCAGCACGTCGCGGGAGAGCGTGACGTCCGCCTCGATCCAGGTGGTGTTCGGGTCGATCACCGTGACGCCCTCGCACTGCCAGCGGCGCACGATGCGGCGGTTGTACTCGGCGCCGAGCACCGAGAGCTGCACGCGGTCGTTCACGCCCTCGGTGACCCACGGGTCGTCGACGACCAGCGCGCCGACGCCCTTGCCGTCCTCGCGGGCGATGCCGAGGACGTCGGTGAGGTAAAGCTCACCCTGCGCGTTGTCCGTCGACAGCCGTGACAGGCCGTCGATCAGGACAGCCGCGTCGAAGGCGTAGACGCCGGAGTTGATTTCGGTGATCGCGCGCTGGTCCGGCGTCGCGTCCTTGTGCTCGACGATCGCGCTGACCGAACCGTCGGCGCCGCGGACGATGCGGCCGTAGCCGGTGGGGTCGGCGACCTCGGCGGTGAGCACGGTGACCGCGTTGCCCGCCTTGGCGTGCTCGGCCCGCAGGGATTCCAGGGTTTCGGTGTCCAGCAGCGGAACGTCGCCGTAGCTGACGACCACGGTGCCGGTGAGTCCTTCCGGCAGCTCGGCCAGCGCGCACGAAACGGCGTGCCCGGTGCCCTTCTGCTCTTCCTGCACGGCGGTGGCGACCTCGCGGCCGAGTGCCTTGCCGACCCGGTCGAGTTCGGCGCGCACGGCGTCGCGGCCGTGTCCGATCACGACCACCAGATGCTGCGGCGCGAGGCCGGCGGCGGCGCGCACTGCGTGTTCCACCAGCGGCCTTCCGGCGATCGGGTGCAACACCTTAGGAGTGGAGGAACGCATGCGGGTGCCCTCACCCGCAGCGAGGATCAGCGTGCTCAGCGGGCCGCTCACGAGTCTCCCAACGATTCACCGGTGCGTTGACGAGCACCAACGATCCTACGTGGGGTCCTCAGCGCTCCACGCGGGGTCGGTCGGAGCCGTTTCCCCAGGCCAGCCGCTCGTGCCGTCGCCAGCCATCGAGTTGGCCGACGCCACCTGGTTGCCACCGCCGCGTTTCGCTTCGTACATCGCCGCATCTGCGCGCGCGAGGACCTGTTCGGCCCGCTCTTGCGGACGCAGCGACACCAAGCCAATGGACAACGTCACACCGTGCGACAGGTGATGCGGCAGTGTCGCGACCGATTTGGCCGCGCGGCCGAGCGCCATCTTCGCCGCCGACGCCGGTGCGCCGGGCAGCAGCACGATGAATTCGTCGCCGCCGTAACGGGCCACCACGTCGTCGCCGCGCAGGGCGTCGCGCAGAGTGCTTGCGACAACACGCAAAACGTTGTCGCCCTCGGCGTGCGACTGCTTGTCGTTGACGCCCTTGAACCCGTCGAGGTCGACCAGCGCGACCGCGAGCGGTTGGGCGTCCGCCGACGACGCCAGCGCGCGCAGGCGTTCGTCGAGCGCGCGGCGGTTCGGCAGTCCGGTCAGCGGATCCTGCAGTGCCTGCTGGGTGATCGCACCGTGCTCGGCGGAAAGCCGTTCATGCTCGCGGCGCGCGTTCAGCGTGGCGATCTGCGATTCGCGCAGCGCCCACATTTCGGTTTCCAGCGCGGTCGCGTAGTCGATCAAAGACTGGCTCGCGGCTTCCGGGTCGAGCCGGGCGAGTTCGCGGGAGAGGGTGAGCCGCATCGACGGCTGCGAGACGTCCTCGGCCAGCACGTCGCGGGACTCGCGCAGCACCTGCAGCGCGTCGGAGCGGCGGCCGGCCGCGTCGAGGCAGCGGGCCAGCGCGATCGCGACCAGTTCCTGCTCGTGCGGGTAGTGGTGGCCGAGATGCATGCCCTGCAACCGTTCGACGTGCTCGGCCGACGGGTCGTGCAGCGCGAGCGCCGCGGCCAGCACGCCGACCTGGTCGACCGCGGACACGCCGATCTTGCGCGGGAACAGCGATTCGGCGAACGGGCCCTCGGCGGCGACCGCCATCGACGCGGCGGTGCGGAACTTCTCCGCCGATTCGTCGTACTGCTCGATCCGCTCGAGCCGGAGACCCCAGCCGAGCAGCATCTTGACCCGGTTCATCAGCTGCAGGGTGATCTCGTGCGGGCTCGCGCTTTCCCGGATCGCCTGGTGCGCGCGGCCGATCACCTCTTCGGCGGCCTCGTAGACGCCGAGCTGGTTGAGCACTATCCAGCAGTCGATGAGCGCCATCGACTGCATGCGGTTCCAGTTGCGGACGCCGACCTGGCGGTTCGGGATCGTGGAGTCGTCGAGGATCGCGAGCGCGCGGGCGATCTCGGTGAGCGCGGCGTCCTCCTGCGCGGCGAGCACCAGCCGGCGTCCGCGCAGCGCGTGCGCGTCCGCGCGCAGCAGCGAAAGGCCGTGCCGCCGGGTGTGCGCGAGCATCTCGTCGAGCCGGGGCTCCGCTTCGGCCGCGAGACCGCGGGTGACGAGCCGGGAGAACGCGGAGGCGCGCAGCAGCTGGGCGACGAGCGTGGGTTCCCCCCGCCGGAGGGTTTCCTCGAGCAGCTCGTCCATGATCTTGACGATCTCGAGCTGGTTTTCGTGTTCCTGGCGCTGAACGGCCGCGATGAGTTCCCGCGCGCGCCCGACCAGCCACGCGTCCGACATTTCGACCAGGGTCGGGCGACGGGTGCCCGCGGGGTCGCTCGGTTCCTCGCTCAGCCGCCCCCACTCCCATCGCCCTCGCCGGATGTGCAGCTCCGCCGCCAGGATTCGAACCTGAACTGTCAGAACCAAAATCTGAAGTGCTGCCGATTACACTACGGCGGATCGGTCCAGGTCAGGATAGCGATGATCGAGGACGGGGGCGCCAGGAGGGGGAGGCGTGCGCCACAGGCCCGTCCCGGGCATCGGGCAATCGGACGTTTCGGGCCTCCACAGCGCCGGAAACCTCCTGTACCGTAACTTACGACACCGTAGGTAAGGGCACCCTTCGCAAGGGGTTGTGAGAGGAAAGAAGTGAGCGCATGACGGCCACCCTCGATCGTTCTCAGTCAGCGGGCGACCCGCCGAAGGGCCCCAAGCCGATCATCGACGGACAGCGCGGGATCGGCGTTCAGCTGTCGGTGTACTTCGGGGTGCTGCTGCCGATCGTGGCGCTGCTGGTCGCGGTTCCGTTCGCCTGGGGCTGGGGGCTGACCTGGACGGACGTCGCGCTCTTCGTCGTGTTCTACGGGATCAGCGGGCTGGGCATCACCGTCGCCTACCACCGCTACTTCACCCACGGTTCGTTCAAGGCCAAGCCGTGGCTGCGCGTCGTGATGGCGATCGCGGGCAGCATCGCGTTGCAGGGCCCGGTGATCACCTGGGTGGCCGACCACCGGCGCCACCACGCGTTCTCCGACCGCGACGGCGACCCGCACTCGCCGTGGGCGTACGGCACCTCGCCGCTGGCCATCGCCAAGGGTTTCTGGCACGCGCACATGGGCTGGCTGTTCGACCGGGACCAGAGCAACCAGGCGCGGTTCGCGCCGGATCTGGTGAAGGACCCGGCCATCCGCAAGGTCGACGACCTGTTCTGGCTGTGGTCGCTGGTGAGCCTGTTCGGGCCGGCGCTGCTGGGCGGCCTGATCTCGTGGTCGTTGTGGGGTGCGGTGACCGCGTTCTTCTGGGCGGGTCTGGTCCGCGTGTGCGTGCTGCACCACGTGACCTGGTCGGTCAACTCGATCTGCCACATGATCGGCGAGCGCCCGTTCGCCGCGCGCGACCGTTCGGCGAACTTCTGGCCGCTGGCGATCTTCTCCTTCGGCGAGTCCTGGCACAACCTGCACCACGCCGACCCGACCTCGGCCCGGCACGGCGTGAAGCGCGGCCAGATCGACATGTCGGCGCGGCTGATCTGGATGTTCGAGAAGTTCGGCTGGGTGCACGACGTGCGGTGGCCGACCCCGCAGCGGCTGGCCCGGATCGCGGCCGAGAGCAAATAACGGTGTGAATGGCAGTTCCGGTCAGTGCCGGTGAGAACCGGCATTGCCCCGCACGACTACCCTGCAGTGAATGGCGGGGAGACGACGGGCGAAACGAGAAGCGGCGGTCACCGGCGCGCGGCCGGCCGCACCGGTCGCCCGGGTGCGCATGACCGGCAGCGAGCGCAGGCAGCAGTTGCTCAACGTGGCACGCGCATTGTTCGCCGAAAAAGGGTTCGACGGCACCTCGGTCGAGGAGATCGCCGCGCGGGCGAACGTGTCGAAACCGGTTGTCTACGAGCACTTCGGCGGCAAGGAAGGCATTTACGCCGTCGTTGTCGACCGGGAAACGCAGCTGCTGCTCGACCGGATGATCTCGACCCTCCACGGTGGACACCCGCGGGTGATGCTGGAGCAGGCGGCCGTCGCGTTGCTGAGCTACGTCGAGGATTCCCACGACGGTTTCCGGATTCTCGTCCGCGATTCCCCGGTCGCCAGTTCCACCGGCACCTTCTCGACGGTTCTCAACGACATCGCGAGCCAGGTCGAGCACATCCTCGCGCAGCAGTTCGCCGCGCGCGGGTATGAGGAGAAGCTGTCCGCGCTTTACGCGCAGGCGCTGGTCGGCATGGTCGCGCTCACCGGGCAGTGGTGGCTGGACGCGCGCAAGCCGAAGCGGGACGAGGTCGCCGCGCATCTGGTGAATCTCGCCTGGAACGGGTTGTCCCACTTGGAGAACAAGCCCCGGTTGCTCGGCTGAGCCCTCAGCTTCCGGACGGCGCGTTGCTCAAATCCACGACGCAGAACAGGTTGCCGTCCGGGTCGGCGAGGACGACGAAGTCCGGCTCGGGCGGGTAATGCGGCCAGTCGACCCGTTGCGCGCCCAGACCGATGAGTCGTTCCACCTCCGCGCGCTGTTCGTCCGCGGTGTCGGTGTAGAGGTCCAGGTGCAGCCGCGGCAGGGGTTCGGCGGGCGAGTCGCTTCGCATGAGGCCGAGTGCGTGCGCGCCGCCGGGGTGGGCCAGCGTCTTCCACGTCGCGCTCGCCCATTCCGGATCCTCGACAAGCCCGAGCGCCTCGCACCAGAACCGCATCGCGCGTTCGACGTCGGCGACTCCGAGCACCGTTGTCCCGAGTCGCAGCATCAGACCAGTTTTCCTTGCGTGTGCAGGTCGTCCAGGATCAGCTGGACCGTCGCCGACACCTGGTCGCGATCGGCGTGGGCGAGCCAGCCGAACGATTCGATCTCGCTGCTCGGCTTCAGTTCGCCGGTGTACTTCGCGGTATAGCAGGTCATCCGCACCACGACGCCGTCCGCCTTGCCGTGCGCCTGCGCTTCCCAGGTTCCGGCCAGCTGCGCGGAAGCCGGATCCAGCGTCACGCTCAGTTCCTCGGCGATCTCCCGGACCAGCGTCTCGACGTCCGACTCGCCCTCCTCGCGTTTCCCGCCGGGCAGGTACCAGGTGTCCTTGCCCGCCGAGCGCGCGGCGAGCAGCTTGCCGTCGACCACGTGCAGCCAGGCGACTTTGTCGATGGAGGGCATGTCCGCCACCCTACCTCCGCGTCCGCCGGTCGAGGTCCGCGAGCAGGATGCGCAGGAGGTCGGCGAGCTGATCGCGCTGCGCCGGGGACAGCGCGGACACCAGGGTTTCCTCGTGCTCCAGCAGATCTCCGACGGTGTGCTCGATCAACTCGTGGCCAGCGTCGGTGAGCTCGACGTACACCCCGCGACGGTCCGAAGTGGACTTCACCCGGCGGACGTGCCCGTCGCGTTCGGCACGCGCGGTTTGCTGGGAGATCGCGCCGGGACTGACCCGGCAGCGTTTCGCGAGTTCGCCCGCGCTGAGCCGGTACGGCGGCCCGGCCCGGCGCAGCGTGCTGAGCAGGGTGCGGGTGGAGGCGTCCATCCCGAGGTCGAGCATGGTCGCGCGCCGGTCGTCCTCCAGCAGTTTCGCGATGTGCCAGATCCGCGTGATCACGCCGATGGACGACACCGGCGTGCCCGGCCGCTCCCGCAGCCACGCCCGCTGAATCTCGTCCACCTCGTCGCTTGACGGGTTTTCCCCGCCGCCGGTACCGTCGTCCACCAGAGGTACTTTAGCAATAAAGGACGTGGGGATGAATCGGGAAGCGGTAGTAACCGGGGGCGGCACCGGAATCGGGTACGCGATCGCCGCGGCGTTTGCCAGGGCGGGCGACCGGGTCACGATCACCGGGCGGCGCGAGGACGTGCTCACCGAGGCGGCGGCGCTGCTCGGCGCGCGGGCGGTGAGCTTCGACGCGAGCGATCCCGAGGCGGTCGAGGCGGCGCGCGACCAGCTGCCCGAACGCATCGACGTGCTGGTGAACAACGCTGGCGGCAATACGGATTTCCTGCACGAAGACGGTCAAGACCTGAAAGCGCTCGACGCTGCTTGGACGGCCAATCTTCGCGCGAATCTGTTCAGCGCGGCGTTCGTGACGACGGCGCTGCGGGACCGGCTCGCCGACAACGGCCGCATCGTCACGATCGGTTCGATCGCCGGGCACACCGGCGCCGAATCGTACGGCTGGGCGAAAGCCGCGGTGGAGGTGTGGAATACCGAAACCGCACGGCAATTCGGGCCGCGTGGGATCACGGCGAACATCGTCGCGCCGGGATTGATCGTGGACACCGAATTCTTCCGCGGGAAACTCTCCGCTGAACGCCAGGAGCGGCTGATCGAGAACACGATGACGAAACGCGCGGGCAAGCCGGAGGACGTCGCCGAGATGGTGCGGTTCCTGGCTTCCCCGGAGGCCGGGCACGTCACCGGCCAGGTCGTGCACGTGAACGGCGGCGCATACGTCGGCTGACCTCAGCCGGGGGTCACGCGCAGCACTTTGTCGTTGCTGCCGTTGGAGGTCGTCACGTACAGCGAGCCGTCGGGTCCGCTTCGGGCCGCGCGCAACCGGCCGAATTTGTCGTTGAATTCCGCGGGCGGCGTCACTCCGGTGACCTTCGCGGCCGCGTCCAGGTGCAGCAGCAGGAGTTTCTGTCCCTTCAACGCGACCACGACCAGCGCGCCTTCGTTCGCGCCCCACTGTTTGCCGGTGAGGAAGGCGTCGCCGCTGGTCGCCTCGGTGATCTGGCCAGTCGTCCACAGTGGACGAACCGCGCGCGGGAACCGCTTGGTGTCGGTCATCGGCACGCTCTCGTCGTAGCTGGGGTCGGTGCCGCCCTTCGACGGATCCCAGCCGTAATTCCCGCCCGGGCGCAGGAGATTCACCTCGTCGTCGAACGCCGGTCCGTGTTCGGAGGTGATCACCTGGCCGGTGCCCGGCCGGATCGCGACGCCCTGCACGTTGCGGTGCCCGTAGGTGTAGATCCGGCGCTCGTTCGGGTCGGAGGAGGAAAGGAAGGGATTGCCCGGCAACGGTTCCCCGGTCTTCGCGTTGATCCGCAGCACTTTGCCGCCGAGGCTGTGCCGGTCCTGCGCGACCGTGGACCGCGCGGTGTCGCCGGTGCCGACGAGCAGCGCGCCGTCGGGAGCGAGTGTCGGGCGGCAGCCGGAATGGCGTCCGCTCGGATTCACCGGCAGCCCGGTGAGCAGGTCGCGCACCTTCGCCGCGCTCGCGCCGTCGTCGGCGAGCCGCCAGGTGACGAGCCGGACGTCCACCGCGCGGCCGTTTTCCTGGTGGGTCTGGCAGGTGGTGAACTCGCGCGAGGTCGCGAAGTCCGCCGCCAGCACGAGACCCATCAGGCCGCCTTCGCCCTGCACGAGGACGTCGGAGAAATCGGCACGCACGTCGGTCGTCCGGCCGTCGCGGACCAGCGCGAGCTTGCCGGGCCGCTGCGGCACGAGGAGCGAACCGTCGGGCAGGAAGGCGACGTCCCAGGCGTGTTCGAGGCCGTCCGCGACCTCCTGCACGGCGAACCGGCCCTGCTCCGGCTTGGCCGGGGCGGGGGCCGAGGCGGGCGCCGCCGAGCAGGCGGCGAGCAGCAGGGCCGAGGCGAGCACCGCGACGAGACGCATGGGTCCAGCATGCCCCGATTCAGCCGCCGGGACGTACCAATCCGGATTCATACGCGAAGACGACCGCGTGCACCCGGTCGCGCAGCCCGAGCTTGTTCAGCAACCGGCCGACGTGCGTTTTCACCGTCGTCTCGCCGATGAACAGCGTCCCGGCGATCTCGGTGTTCGACAGTCCGCGCGCGATCAGGCCGAGCACGTCCTTCTCGCGTTCGGTCAGCGTCTCCAGTTTCTGCTCGTCCAGCGGCGTCCGGTGCGCGCTGAGATAGCGGTCGAGCAGGCGTTTCGTGACCGACGGCGACACCATCGCGTCGCCGCGCAGCACGCCGCGGATCGCCACCAGCATCTCGTCCGACGGCGCGTCCTTGACCAGGAATCCGCTGGCCCCGGCGCGCAGCGCGGAGTAGGCGTACTCGTCGAGGTCGAAGGTCGTGATCACCAGGACCGAGGTGTCCGGCAGTTCGGCGCAGATCTGCGCGGTGGCCGCGACGCCGTCGAGCACCGGCATCCGGACGTCCATCAGCACGAGGTCCGGCCGTCGCGCACGGGCGAGTTCGACGGCTTCCGCGCCGTCGCCCGCCTCGGCGACCACCTCCAGGTCGGGCTGGCTGTCGACGATCATCCGCAGCCCGACGCGCACGAGTTCCTGGTCGTCGCAGATCAGCACGGACGTCATGCGGCGTCCGTCCGCAGCGTGGCCGCCACGCGGTAGCCGCCGTCCGGCAGCGCGCCGGTTTCGAGCTTGCCGTGGTACATCGCGACGCGCTGCGCCATGCCGGTGAGCCCGCGCCCGGACCCGGGCAGTCCCGCCGCGGCCGGTTGCCGTCCGCCGGAGTTGGTCACCTCGACGCGGATTTCCGGACCGGCGAAGGCGACCCGGACCCGGCCGGTCGCGTCGGGCGGCGCGTGTTTGAGCATGTTGGTCAAGGCCTCCTGGACGATGCGGTACGCCTGAAGCGCGACGCCTGCGGGCAGGTCGGCGATGTCGCCGTCGACTTCGAGCGTGATCTCGCGGCCGGACTGTGCGACGAGCGTGCGCAACTGGTCGAGCGTCGGCTGCGGAGCGCGCGCGGGTTCGCCAGCATGCATCACTTCTAACAGCCGCCGTAGTTCGGCGAGCGCGGAACGGCCGGTTTTGCTGATGGTGTCGAGCGTACGGTCGACAGCGTCTGGATCGTGATGGCGCGCGAGCTTCGCTCCTTCGGCGTTCAGGACGATCACGCTCATGCTGTGTGCGAGTACATCGTGAAGCTCGCGCGCGATCCGTGTGCGCTCTTCGGCGACTGAAGCGCGACTGCGGGCTTGTTCCTCGGACGCCGCTAGCTCCGCTCTCAGCCGTTCTTCTTCGGACAGTTGCTCCTTCGTGCGGAAGAACGCGCCGAGCGCCCACGCTGCCAGGTACAGCGGCAGTGGGCCGAAGATGGTGAGCGTCGGGTTCAGGGTGTTGGCGCCCCAGGTAAATCCCCAGAAAGTGTCCAGGCCGACGACAGCTACCGCGAAGCCGATGAACCATCTGTCGCCGGCTTTGACGAGCGTGTACAGCATGACTGCCATGGCGAGGTCGCTGCGGCCGCGGTCGTACGCCCAGATCTCGTTCGTATAGACGACAGCGACTCCGATGAGGATCAGGAGCGCGACAGTGCGCGGATAGCGGCGACGCACCAACAGCGGCAGCAGGAACAGCATCGAAACCATGCGGATCGGCCAGGTCGCCTGATCCGCGATGTTGGGACCGAAGGCGGCGAAGACGGCGTACAGCGGCAAGTCGAGCAGCCAACGCTGCTTGCGTCCCCACATCACCAGTCCACGCACGAAACGAACGTAACTCGCGGACTCGTCGCGCGCGTCGTTCCGGAGGATGGCGGTGGTCCTCCGAGCGGACGACTTTTCCCGCCGACCGAGTCGATCCGCGATGACCGAGCCGCTTCCTACCTTACAAAACATGTCGATTACCAGGGAGTTCTTCCGGCATCCGATGCGTACCGGCGCGATCGCCGCCAGTTCGGCACGGCTGGCCGGAGTGATGACTGCCGGGCTGGGCGTCGAAAGCGCGCACAGCGTCGTGGAGCTAGGGCCGGGAACGGGCGTGTTCACCGAAGCGCTGCTTCGCATCCTTCAGCGCGACGCGCATTTCACTGCGGTCGAAATCAACAGGCACCTCGTACAGGAGCTTCGCGAGCGATTCCCGTCGCTGCACGTTGCGGAAGGCTCCGCGGAACACGTCGCTGCGTACGTGACCATGCCGGTCGACGTTGTCGTCTCCGGCCTGCCGTGGACAGCCATGCACGCCGCGCCACAGGCTGCGGTACTGAATGCCGTCTGCGAAGTGCTTTCGCCACAAGGCCGCTTCACCACCTTCGCGTACGCCCACACCGCCTGGACGCCGCCAGCGCGTCGGTTCGCACGGTTGCTGCGAAGCCGCTTCGCGGTTGTCGAACGCACCAGTGTGGTTTGGCGGAACCTGCCGCCGGCGTACGTGTACCGCGCGGCTTTGCCGGTGCGGTCGGGACTGGACCGCTATGGACAGCCTGCTTCAGCCGCTTCTTGACGCTCCCGCGCCGCTCGTCTACCTGATCTGCGCGCTGGTGATCATGGCCGAGACGGCGCTGTTGCCCGGCATCGTGCTGCCGACGCTGTCCACCTTGCTGCTCATGGGTTTCCTTGTGCAGCGCGGAACTTTACAGCTGTGGCCAGCGCTCACGGTCTGCGTTGTGTCGGCGTTAGCGGGGGACCAGCTCGCGTACTGGGAGGGGCGACTGTGGGGTCCGAAGCTGCGACGGTCGCGCGTAGGACAGCGGATCGGCGAAGCGAAGTGGGACAAAGCTGAAGCGACCATCGCGCGTTATGGCGTGCCAGCAGTCGTCCTAGGGCGGTGCCTCGCGGGCGTACGCACTCTCGTGCCGCGCGTCGCCGGCTCCGCCGGACTGTCGTACCGACGCTTCTTCGTCGGAAGCGTGTGCGCGGCAGTGCTGTGGGCGGGGGTGGAGCTGACGTTGGGGCAGGTCACCGGGTGGGTCGCGCCTTGAGCAGTTCCGCGGTGGAAGCGTCGGCGGGCAGGAAGGTTTCGAGGCTCAGCTCGGCGACCGTCACGTCGACCGCGGTGGCGAAGTGCGTGATCGCGGTGAGCAGCCGCAGTTCGCCCGCCGAGCTGGACAACTGCAGCGGCACGGCGAACCCGAGGTGGTCGCCGGACGGTTCGCCGGGCGACGGCAGGTAGCCGGTGAGTTCGTCCAGCAACGCCTGATGGCGCGGGTCGGGTCCGTTCGCCAGACCGCGGCGAGGACGTTCGAGCACGTGCTGCGCCCAATCGGCGAAGTTCTGGATCCGCGGCGCCATCCCGCGCGGGTGCAACGCCAGCCGCAGCACGTTGACCGGCGGTTCCAGCAGCTCCGCCGCGACATCCTCGGTGAGCAGGCCGAAGCTGTCGTTCGCCGCGACGAGATCCCCGTAGCGGTTCACGACCAGCGCCGGATACGGCTCGTGCCCGGCGAGCAGTGCGCGCAGCGACTCCAGCACCGGCGTCAGCGCGGGGTCGTCCATCCGGGTTTCGGGGTAGACCGGCGCGTATCCGGCGGTCAGCAGCAAGGCGTTGCGCTCGCGCAGCGGCAGGTCGAGCGCCTCGGCGACGCGCACCACCATGCCCCGGCCGGGCAGCGAACGGCCGCGTTCCATGAAGCTGACGTGGCGCTGCGTCGTCCCGGCTTTCAGCGCGAGGTCGAGCTGGCTGAGCCGACGGCGGGAACGAGCGTCGCGCAAGGCGTCGGCGAACGAAGTGGGCACTGCGCGATTCTGGCCGGTGCTCGTGTCCGCCTGCCATTCCCCGCAGGGAATTGCCGGGACGCCCGGCCGCGCTGGATCGTCGGCGACGTGGAATTCGGACTTCTTCTTCCTGCCGGACAGGCACAGCTCGAAGCAGGCGGCACCCCGCGTGCCCTCGTCGCATTGGCCCGCGAAGCCGAACGGCTCGGATTCGCGTCGATCTGGGCCGGTGACTCGCTTTCCCGTCCCCGGATCGAACCGCTCACCCTGCTCACCGCGGTCGCGCAGGCCACCGAACGCGTCACTGTCGGCACTGCCGTGCTGCTTCCCGCACACCGCAATCCGGTGCAGACCGCGATGACGCTCGCGTCGGTCGACCTGATCTCCGAAGGACGGCTGGCGGTCGGCGTCGGCGCGGGCTTCCCAGGCTTCAGCGAACGGGAGTTCGAGCTGGCCGGGGTCGATTTCCGGACGCGGTTCTCGCATCTGGACGACGTCGTCACGCTCTGGCGCGAGCTGTGGACCGGGCAGCCGCAGTCGTTCCACGGCAAGGTGCTGCATTACGACTGGCTGCCGCCGGCGGTCCGGCCCGCGCGCCCCGGCGGTCCGCCGATCTGGCTGGGCGGCGCGACGCCGGCCGCGCTCCGCCGCACCGCGCTGCATTACGACGGCTGGCTCCCGTATCCGCCGGACCCCGCGGACTACGCGTCGGGCCTCGCGACGATCCGCGCCGCCAGCGATCGCCCGGTCACGCCGTCGCTGTTCTTGACGGTCTACGTCGACCCTGACCCGCGCCGCGGCCGTCGCGTTCTGGAGGACTACGCGCAGGCGACCTACCAGCGTCCGTTGGCGCAGATCAGCACCATCCAGGCGACCGTGACCGGTCCGATCTCGGAAGTCGCGGCAACGGTGCGCCGCTACGCCGAGGCCGGAGCGGAGCACGTGCTGCTGCGCGTCGGCTCCCTGGAACCCGGTGCGGTCGAGCAGCAGCTGCCCCTGTTGGCGGAGGTGATCGCCGGGGAGCGAAAACTTGTCGGTGCCGCGACGTAGGCTGGGATGGTGACCGACGCTGTACTGCCCGGACTCCTCCAAGCCATCCTTCCCGACCCGGCGCTGCGCGGCGTTGTCGAGCGCGCCGGCGCCCCACTGCTCGAACTGCAAGGCGCTGTCGCCGTACGGCAGCTCGTGGCCGCCGCGCTGGCCGAAGACCCCGAGCGCGGCGGCGCGGGCCGTCCGGTGCTGGCCGTCACCGCCACCGGACGCGAGGCCGACGAGCTCACCGCGTCGCTCGGCGCGCTGCTCGGCCCGGATCGAGTGGCCGACTTCCCGTCCTGGGAGACGCTGCCGCACGAGCGCCTTTCGCCGCGCGCGGACACGGTCGGGCGGCGGCTGGAAGTGCTGCACCGGCTGCACACCGGAGACGACGAACTGCGCGTCGTGGTCGCGACCGTGCGCAGCCTCATCCAGCCGATGGCCCCCGGGCTCGGCTCGCTCGCGCCGATCGACCTGGTCGTCGGCGAGGAACAGAGCTTCGAGGACCTGCTCGAACGGCTTGTCGAGCTGGCGTACACGCGCGTGGACATGGTCGAGAAGCGCGGCGAGTTCGCGGTCCGCGGCGGCATCCTCGACCTGTTCGGGCCCACCGCGCAGCATCCGGTCCGCGTCGAGTTCTGGGGCGACGAGGTCAGCGAGATCCGCGCGTTCGCGGTGTCCGACCAGCGCTCGCTGCCCGGTGAGATCCAGCGGGTCACCGCGCCGCCGTGCCGCGAGCTGCTGCTCACGCCGGACGTCAAGGAGCGCGCGGCGGAGCTAGCCACCACGTACGAGGCCGACGCGCACCTGGCCGAAATGCTCACCAAGCTGTCCGGCGGCATCCCGGTCGAGGGCATGGAAGCGCTCATCCCGGTGCTCTGCGAAGGCGAGCTGGCGCTGCTCACCGACGCGATGCCGCAGGGCAGTCACGTGCTGCTGGCCGATCCGGAGAAGGTCCGCGCCCGCGCCGCCGACCTCGTCCGCACCGGGCAGGAGTTCCTCGAGGCCTCCTGGACCACCGCCGCGGCGGGCGGGCAGGCCCCGATCGACCTCGGCGCGTCGGCGTACCGCGACCTGGCCGAGATCGCGTCGCACGCGCAGGAGACGAAGCGCCCGTGGTGGACGCTCACCCAGCTGACTAGCGAAGACCCGGATGTCTACCGCGTCGGCATCGAGCCGGCGCCCGCCTACCGGGGCGAGCTGGAACGCGCGATGACCGACCTGCGCGCGCACCTCGCGTCCGGCGGCACCGGCGTGCTCGTCGTCGCCGGGCAGGGCACCGCCAGCCGCGCGGTCGAGCAGCTGATGGCCGCCGAGGTCCCGGCGAAACACGTCGAGGTGCTCGCCGACGTGCCGCCGGCCGGGGTCGTCACGGTCACCTGCGGCGGGCTCGCGGAGGGCTTCGTCTCGCCGGAGCGCGCGCTCGTGGTGCTGTCCGAGGCCGACCTGACCGGCCGCGGCGCCACCGCCGGATCGTCCACAAAGGACTTGAACACCAAGATGCCGTCGCGCCGCCGCGGCGCGGTCGACCCGCTGGCGCTCAAGGCGGGCGACTACGTGGTGCACGACCAGCACGGCATCGGCCGGTTCGTGGAGATGGTGCAGCGCACGGTCGCCGGCGCGACGCGCGAGTACCTGCTGCTGGAGTACGCGTCGTCCAAGCGCGGTCAACCCGGGGACAGGCTGTTCGTGCCCACCGACCAGCTCGACGAGGTGTCCCGCTACGTCGGCGGCGAACTGCCCACGCTCAACAAGCTCGGCGGCTCGGACTGGAAGAACACCAAGGCACGGGCCAAAAAGGCGGTCAAGGAGATCGCCGCGGAACTGGTGCAGCTCTACGCCGCCCGGCAAGCCGCGCCCGGGCACGCGTTCGGCGCGGACACGCCGTGGCAGTCCGAGCTGGAAGACGCCTTCCCGTTCACCGAGACCAACGACCAGCTCGCGGCCATCGACGAGGTCAAGTCGGACATGGAACGCGGCGTCCCGATGGACCGGGTGATCTGCGGCGACGTCGGCTACGGCAAGACCGAGATCGCGGTGCGCGCGGCGTTCAAGGCGGTGCAGGACGGCAAGCAGGTGGCCGTGCTCGTGCCGACCACGCTGCTCGCGCAGCAGCACCTGAACACGTTCACCGAGCGCATGCGGTCGTTCCCGGTCACCATCAAGGGCCTTTCGCGGTTCACGCACAAGGCCGAATCGGACCGGATCCTCGAACAGCTCGCCGACGGCGAGGTCGACATCGTCATCGGCACGCACCGGCTGCTGCAGACCGGCATCCGCTACAAGGACCTCGGCCTCGTGATCGTGGACGAGGAGCAGCGGTTCGGCGTGGAGCACAAGGAACACATCAAGGCGCTGCGCACGCACGTCGACGTGCTGACCATGTCGGCGACGCCGATCCCGCGCACGCTCGAGATGTCGCTGGCGGGCATCCGCGAGATGTCGACCATCCTCACCCCGCCGGAAGACCGGCACCCGATCCTGACCTACGTCGGCGCGTACGACGACAAACAGGTCGGCGCGGCGGTCCGGCGCGAGCTGCTGCGCGACGGCCAGGTGTTCTACGTGCACAACCGGGTGTCGTCGATCGAGAAGGCGGCGAAGCGGATCCGCGAGCTGGTGCCGGAGGCGCGCGTCGTCACCGCGCACGGGCAGATGAACGAGGACAAGCTCGAAAAGATCATCCAGGGGTTCTGGGAGAACGAGTACGACGTCCTCGTCTGCACCACGATCGTCGAGACCGGCTTGGACATCTCCAACGCCAACACGCTGATCGTGGAACGCGGCGACATGCTCGGCCTCGCCCAGCTGCACCAGCTGCGCGGCCGGGTCGGGCGCGGCCGCGAACGCGGGTACGCGTACTTCCTGTACCCGCCGGAAGCGCCGCTCACCGAAACCGCGCACGACCGGCTCGCCACCATCGCGCAGAACACCGAACTCGGCGCGGGCATGGCGGTCGCGATGAAGGACCTCGAAATCCGCGGCGCGGGCAACATCCTGGGCGCGGAACAGTCCGGGCACATCGCGGGCGTCGGATTCGACCTGTACGTCCGGCTAGTCGGCGAAGCGGTCGAGGCTTTCCGGCGGCACGCGGGCGCGGAGCCGGCGGAGGACGAGGAACTGGCCGAAGTCCGCGTCGACCTGCCAGTGGACGCGCACATCCCGCACGACTACGTCCCCGGCGAACGGCTGCGGCTGGAGGCGTACCGCAAGATCGCCGCAGCTCCGGACACTGCGGCCCTCGACGCGGTACGCGAGGAATTGGTCGACCGCTACGGCCAGCCACCCGCCCCCGTAACCCGCCTACTCGCAGTCGCAGCGTTCCGGCACGCCTGCCGTGCCGCAGGCGTCACCGAGGTCGCGGCACAAGGCAACACGATCCGGTTCGCACCGCTGCCGTTGATGGACTCGCAGCTGGTGCGGCTGAAACGCTTGTACCCCAAGGCGTTGTACAAGGCGATCACCAACACGGTGTCGGTGCCAAAACCGACCGAAGGCCCCGCCGGCGGCCGAATGGGCGCGCCGGTGCTGCGGGACCAGGAACTGCTCGACTGGTGCACGAAGCTGTTGGCGCAGTTGACGAAAACCCCAGCCGCGGTGTGAGCGCTGCGGCGTGCCTCGCCTGATCCGCCGCCGCTGCCCGCGGCGGTCTCGATGGCGAGGCACCGCCGCGGCACCCGGGCTCCCGAACCGCGGACCTAACCCCGAGCGGTTTCCGTGGCGAGGTTCTGCCGCTCTGGCTGCGGCGTGCTTTCCGTGGCCAGAGCGTCAGCTAGCCGAAACCCCGGTGGTTGCGCCGTGGCCAGCCGCAGCGCTACTTCCTCCTGCGGGGTCGGCAGTGCCCCGCAGCCGGACATCGGCAACGGCCGGGGATGTCGCGGCACCCGGGCTCCCGAACCGCCGCCGCGGGCCTGGCCCACCGTGCTGTCGTACGAAATCGGCGCGCGCGTCGGTTTCCGTGGCGAGGTTCTGCCGCCCTGGCCGCGACGTGCTTTCCGTGGCCAAGCGTCAGCTAGCCGAACAGACCTCGAGCCCCGGCGGTTGCGCCGTGGCCAGCCGCAGCGCCACTTCCTCCTGCGGCGTAGGCAGTGCCCCGCACCCGGACATCGGCAACGGCCGCGGATGTCGCGGCACCCGGGCCCCCGAACCGCCGCCGCGGCCCGGATACACAAGCAAGCCGCGTTCCGGATCCGGCACCGCGTCGAGGGCGGCGGTCACCGCGGGCAGGTGCCGGAAGCGATCTCGTGCCTGCTCCGACGCAAACTCGATCTCCAGCGTCACGCCCCAGCGATGGACGTGCCACGTCCACTGCTCGGCGCCGTTGGTCAGCGCGGCCTCGGTCAGACGGTCGCCGTGAGCACGTTGCCACGCGCTCGCCGCGAAGGCCCCGTCGAGGACTTCGATCGACAACCAAGAGTCCATATGTCGACAATAGCCCGCTGAATGCCTCGATGGTGTTGCGTTTCGAGGCCATGTGAGAGGGTAGGGCCTGTGATGCGGATCATGGGGCGCCGCCGTGCGCTGGGCGCCGTTCTCGCCGGAGCTTTCCTCCTCGCCGGATGCGGTACCGGCCCCAGTCAGGTGGGCATGGCCGCGGTCGTCGACGGTCAGGTCACCACCATCGACCAGGTTCAGGCGCTGCTCGACCGCGCCGTGCAGGAGCAGCCGTACGCCCGGCAGCTCGCCTCGCGGCACCAGCTCGACCTCGTCGGGCGCGAGATCGTCCGGCAGACGCTGCTGCACGAGGTCGTCGTGAAGGCCGCGCAGAAGGAAGGCATTGCCGTCGACGAGGCCACCGTCAGCGAGGCCATGCAACAAGATCCGCTCGCGTCGCCGGTGCCCGAGGCCGTCACGCAGGACCAGTCCGCGGCCGTCACCCAGCTCGTCTGGCGGCTGCGCGATCACCGCGAGGCCATCACCGACCAGTACCTGCAGCAGCGGATCGCGCTGAAGTACCTCCCGACGCTCTCGGTGAACTTCGACTACACCAGCATCGGCGCGCCGACCTCGGAGAGCCAGGCCCCGTCGATCGACCCGAAGGCCGCGCGCAGCCAAGCCATCGCCAAGGCCGAGGAGTACGCGAGCGACCCGGGCAAGATCCAGGCCGACATCCAGAGCGGCGCGCAGGGCAACGTGGGCCAGCAGGCTCCCGCGCTGTCGTCGCCGCAGGACGCCGCGACCGTGCTGTTCGGCGTGCCGGCGAACACCGCGATCGCGTTCCAGCCGAACCCGGCGAGCGCGCCGACCTGGTGGGTCACCGCCGTGGTGCGGAAGCGGACGACGGACGCGAAGGTCGCCACCGACCAGGTCCAGCAGCCGACCGCGGCTCAGCTGGGTGCGATCGGCGTGCGGATGCTCCAGCCGTACGTTGGCAACGTGGACTTCAAAATCAACCCGCGCTACGGCGTGTGGGACGCAGTCGGCATGAACCTCGCCCCCAGCGCGGCCGAGGTGACGGGCGTGGCCGTGCCGCTGCACGGCGGTGCCCCGGCGCAGCAGTGACCGGCACGGTAATCCTGGTCCGCGGCGCGACCCTGCCCGCGGCCGCTCTGCCCCTGCTTCGCACCAGTGCCGTGTACGCCGCGACCGACGTCGATCCCGCGCAGTTCGGTGTCCCGCCGGTAGGCGAGTCCTTCGCGGACATCGTGCTGTTAGCCGCTTCCCGCACCGAACCGACCGCGGCCGCCATGCTCGCCGCCGGCGCACGGTTGATCGAAACCCCCGTGCCCCCGCTCGTCGAAGCGGTCGAGGTCATGGACCGCCTCCGCTCGCCCGGCGGCTGCCCGTGGGATGCCCGGCAGACGCACGAATCCCTCCGCCAGTACCTGGTCGAGGAAACGTACGAACTGCTGGAAGCCATCGAGGACAACGACCGCACGGCCCTGCGCGAGGAACTGGGCGACGTCCTGCTGCAGGTCTTGTTCCACGCCCGCGTAGCCGCCGAACACGGCCGCGCGCCCTTCACCATCGACGACGTGGCCAGCGACCTGGTGGACAAACTGGTAGGCCGCCACCCCAACGTCTTCGCCGACGCGGCCCGCATCGCCTCTGCGGAGCACCAGGAACTGAAGTGGGAAGAGCTGAAGCAGGCCGAGAAGCAACGCAAGTCCATTGTGGACGGTGTCGCACTGGGCCAGCCCGCGGTCGCCCTGGCCGGAAAACTGGGCCAGCGCAGCGGCCGGGCAGGCATCCCGCTGGACCTGTTCCCGCAAGACTCCTCGGCCCCAGCCCAACTCTTCCGAACGGCAGCCACCGCCCGCCGGGGCGGCTTGGACCCCGAGGGAGAGTTGCGGGCAGTAGCGAAGCAGTTCGCCCGCGACATCCGCGCGGCGGAGACGGCCGCCCGGAAAGCCGGAGTCGAACCGACGACGCTGGAGGCTGAAGGCTGGCGAAAGTTCTGGCCTTCGGCTTGAGCCGGTTTCGCTCCGCTGCTTGATTTTTGCGGCGAGGGCGTGATTGACGGCTGGCGGGTTTGCGGTGAATGTCGCGCGCTGCTTGCTTTCTCCTGGGCCTGATGAGCGTCTGGTGCGCGGCTTGCTTTCCTCGGGGCCCGCTGCGATCCTCGCCCGTGCCGTGCCGTGCCGTGCCGTGCCGTGCCGTGCCGTGC
>NZ_SDLT01000070.1 GCF_004522235.1 Amycolatopsis nivea | reverse complement strand
GGCAGCGAGCCTTGACCTGCGAAAACGCACTATTCTTCGGTGGTATACACGGTGCGTATACCTGTGTTGTATAGTGATCTTCACCCCCGGGATTCCGGGGTCAAGGGAGGAACAGGGGAATGTCGGTTTCACATACCTTGCTCGGGTTGCTCGAGTCGGGGCCGAGACACGGGTACGACCTGAAGCGGGCGTACGACGAGCAGTTCGGGCAGGACCGCCCGCTCGCGTACGGCCAGGTCTACTCGACGCTGTCGCGCCTGCTGCGCAACGGCATGGTCGAGGTCGCGGGGGTCGAGAGCGGCGACGGGCCGGAACGGAAGCGCTACACGATCACCGACGCCGGGATCACCGACGTCGAGCAGTGGCTGAGCACTCCGGAGAACCCGGAGCCGTACCTGCAGAACACGCTGTACACGAAGGTGGTCCTGGCGCTGCTGTCCGGGCGCGACGCCACCGACGTGCTCGACGTCCAGCGCAGCGAGCACCTCAAGGTGATGCGCTCGCTCACGAAACGCAAGTACGAGGGCGACCTCGCCGATCAGCTGATCTGCGACCACGCGCTCTTCCACCTCGAGGCGGATCTGCGGTGGCTCGAGCTCACCGCGGCCCGGCTCGGCGAACTCGAGAAAGCGGTGCGCTGATGACCAGGCCGGGAACCGCGCTGCTCGCGGGCAGCGGGCTGCACAAATCGTTCGGCCAGACGCGGGCGCTCGACGGGGCGGCGCTGGCCGTCGCGGCGGGGGAAGTGCTCGCGATCATGGGGGCGTCGGGGTCAGGGAAATCGACGCTGCTGCACTGTCTCGCCGGGATCGTCCGGCCGGATGCGGGGACCATCCACTACGGCGGGCAGGACCTCGTCGCGATGGACGACAAGGGCCGGAGTGCGTTGCGGCGCACCGAATTCGGCTTCGTGTTCCAGTTCGGCCAGCTCGTGCCCGAGTTGACCTGCCTGGAGAACGTCGCGCTTCCGCTGCGGCTGACCGGGGCGAAGCGGGGGCCCGCCGAGGCGAAGGCGAAGGAATGGCTCGCCCGGCTCGAGGTCGACAACCTGGCGAAGCGGCGTCCGGGCGACGTGTCCGGCGGGCAGGCGCAGCGGGTCGCGGTGGCGCGGGCGCTGGTGACCGGGCCGAAGGTCGTGTTCGCCGACGAGCCGACCGGTGCGCTCGACTCGCTCAACGGCGAGAAGGTCATGCAGATGCTCACCCAGGCGGCGCGGGAAACGCACGCCGCGGTGGTGCTGGTGACGCACGAACCGCGGGTCGCGGCGTACTCCGACCGCGAGATCGTGGTCCGGGACGGGCGCACGGTCGACCGGGAGCTGGTCGCATGATGCGGGATCTGCTGCTGGGACTCCGGCTGGCCGTCGGGGGCGGCCGGATGTCCGGCTCGGCGCTCCTGCGGCTCGCGATGACCGCGTTCGGCATCGCGCTCGCGGTCGCCGTGCTCCTGCCCGCCGCCTCGGTGAGCCACCTGGTGAACGCGCGGGCGGACCGGGCGGCGGCGATCAAGCAGGACACGACGCCGCGCGAGGGGATCGCGCCGCTGGCGACCTACCGCTGGTACCCGTCGGTCGGCGAGGACTTCCTCCAGCTGACCGCGGTCGCGGCGACCGGGGAGAACTCGCCGGTGCCGCCGGGGCTTTCCCGGCTGCCCGCACCGGGCGAGGTGATCGTGTCGCCCGCGCTGGCGGAGAAGCTGAACTCGGCCGAGGGCGCGTCGATCAAGGCGCGGCTGCCGGGGAACGTGGTCGGCCAGATCGGGGAACCGGGCGTCAGCGACGCGGCCGACCTGACGGCGTACTACGGGTCGACCGCCGCGGAGATCAAGGCCGAAGGGGAAAACGCCACCAGCGTCTACTCCTACGGCAAGCCTCCGGAAGGGTTCACCCTGCCGTTGGTGATGTGGATGGTCATCGCGCCGATCGCCGCGGTGCTGCTGCTGCCGTTGCTGATTTTCGTGACCACCGCGTCGCGGATGGGCGCGGCGCAACGCGAACGGCGGCTCGCCGCGCTGCGGCTGATCGGGGTGGACGCCCGGCAGATCAAACGGGTCGCGGCGGCGGAATCGCTGGTCGGCGCGGTGTGCGGGCTCGTGGCGGGCGGTGCGCTGTTCTACGCGCTGCGGCCGTTCATCGGGGACTGGCTCCCGTTCGGCCTCCGCGTCTTCGCGGACGATTTCACGCCGTCGTGGGTGGCGCTGCTGGTGATCGTGCTGCTGGTGCCCGGTCTCGCGGTCGGCTCGGCGCTGTTCGGCCTGCGCCGGACGATCGTCGAACCGCTCGGCGTGGTCCGGCAGGGCAAACCGGTGCGACGCCGGATGTGGTGGCGCTGGACGATCACCGGGATCGGCGTGGTGTTCCTGCTCGGGACGCTCGTCGTCTCGCCGGGGTCGGGGGACCAGGCCGCGGCGATGGCGCTCGCGGTGGGCAGCGTGTTCCTGCTCATCGGTGTCGCGGCGTTGCTGCCGTGGCTGGTGGAGCGGATCGTGGAACGGCTGCAGGGCGGCCCGCCGTCGTGGCAGCTCGCGGTGCGCAGGCTGCAGCTCGACAGCGGCACCGCCAGCCGGGTGGTGTCCGGGCTCGTCGTCGTGCTCGCCGGGACGATCCTGATCCAGGGCGTGCTCACGTCGATGACCAGCCGCAACTCGCGGTCGTACGAGACGCCGGCCGGCGTCGCGGCCGCGCCGGTGCGGGTGGACACGACGAGTGCGCACGAGGCGGAGGTCCGGCAGCGGCTGTCCGGGGCGCCCGGGGTGACCGGCGTGCACAGCGCCCGCGCCCTGCAGCTGCAGGGATCCGGCGAGAACCAGGTCTACGGCACTGTCGGGGACTGCGTCGCGCTGAAAACGCAGGCGAACATCGGAGACTGCGCCGACGGGGACGCTTTCTACGTGACCGGTTCGTCGGCCCAGCCCGTGCCCAAGGGGGAGTACCGGCTGACCGGCTACCGCAACGGCAACAAGGTCGAGGGTCCGATGTGGACAGTCCCGGGCAACGTCCGGGTGGTGCCCGCGAGCAACACCGCGAAGGCGTCGGCCAGCGAGCTGCTGGTCACGCCCGGCGCGTTCGGCGACGTCCAGCTGCCGGTCGAGCGGACGGAACTGTTCGTGTCGGGCGCCGGCGGCGTCGACGCCCTGATCGACCAGGTCGCGACCGCGGTGCGCCCGCTGGCGTGGAAGGCCGAGGTCGGCAAGACGGACTTCATGTCCGACTACGCCGGCCGCGACGAGCGGATGGTCGCGAGTTTCCGCGCGGTGCTGCTGACCGCGTCGCTGTTCGTGCTGGCGGTGGCGGCGATGAGCCTGCTGATGCTGTCGATCGAGCAGATCAGCGAACGCCGCCGCCCGCTCGCGGCGCTGTCCGCGGCGGGCGTGCCGATCGGGGTGCTGGCCAGGGGGTCCCTGTGGCAGACCGCGGTTCCGGTGGTCGTCGGGGTGGTGCTGGCCGTCGGAGCCGGGCTCGGCCTGACCGCGCCGATCCTGCGGCTGGCGAAAATGCCGATGATGGTGGACGGCGGGGTCCTGGCCGGACTGGCCGGAGCCGCGGTCGCCGCGGTGCTGCTGGTGACGGCGTTGACGCTGCCGCTGCTGCGCCAGGTGACGAGGCTGGACACGCTCCGCTCGGAATAGCCCCCGGGGGTGTGGGGTGGTCCGTGAAGGGCTCCTCGATGGAATCAGATTCCGTCAAGGAGCCCTTCACGGCTATTGCCGCACCAGCCCCAGTTCCGCGCATCCGTCCCGGAGCGGCTCCAGGCCGAACGCGTCCACCGGACCCACCACGCCGGGCGTCGCCGGGCCCTCGGTGCTCAACCGGATCGCGGCCCAGGCCAGCAGATCCCCGGTGAGCGTGTACGTATTCGGTCCTTCAAGCCGCACCTCGACCCGGGAATCGGCGACTGCGACCACTTCCGCGCCGGTTTTCGCGCGTGCGGTCGCGTCCGGTCCTCCGGGCGGGCCCACCATCGGCCCGCTCATCGCCCGCAGCACCGGACCGGCCACCGAGGCCAGTGCGGACACCACGGGCATCGCCCGGCTCAATACGGGGAACCATCCATTGTAGACAGTCACCTCGTCGAGCGACGGGAAATTCCCCGGCAGGAACAGCACTTCGGTCCCGGAAACCAGGAAGGCCGACTTGGACCGGCCGCGGACCGGGAACGCGCGCACCCGGCTGCCGGTGCGTTCCTCGACCAGCCGACGGCCCCGCCAGCGCAGCGAGGGCAGGGTCATCCCGTCCCGCATGGTCGTCCGGGTGCCTTGGCTCAAGCCTCGGTAGAGCGGCCCGGTCGCGAAGTAGCCGATCTCCAGCGAACGCACGTCATCGCCCGCCTCTTGCGCGGCAAGGGCGCCGGCGAGGATGCCGGGGACGTAGTCGTAACCGAAGGCCGGGACCATCGCCGCACCGGTTTCGACTGCTCGCTCATGGTGTCGGGCACGCACATCACGGACGAAGCCGACCTCGCCGGTCGAGTCCAGGTAGTGCGCTCCGGCATCGGCGGCGGCTTGCGCGGCCGCGTGCCCGATCCGGTCGAACGGGCCGACGGTGGCGATCAGCACGTCGCCGGGCCCGGCCAGCGAGCGGAGGCTCGCCGGGTCGCTGACGTCCGCGACCGCGATCTCCAAGTCGCCGTGGTCCGCGGCCAGTGCATCCAACGCAGCACGATTCCGTCCGGCCAGGACGGGCCGCACCCCGCGCCGTACCAGTGACTCCAGGACCAGGCCGCCGGTGTAGCCGGTCGCCCCGAACACCACGATCCGCCCGGTCATGCCGTCACCGGAACGTGCCGACGGAGGAAATCGACCTGGTCCGCGACCACCCGCTCGAACGGTTCGCCTTGGTAGACGGCGAAATGCCCGTCCGGATAAGTCCGTATCTCGCCGCGCGGCGCACGGGCGGCGTACCGCAGCGTCGGCCCGGACGGGGCGACGGAATCCTTCTCGCACACCGCGAACAACGTGGGCACCTCGATCCGGCCGACGCCGCGGCCCGGCCGGTACCGCAGGATGTCGAACACCGCCCGCGCCGCGACCTCGTTGCGGAAATCGCTGCCCGGCGGCACCAGCGCAAGATACCCCGGCTCGGCGTCCGGCGCAGTCATCAGCGCGGTGCCTCGTTCCGGGCCGGCGGTGGCGATCAGCCGCGGCGGCCGTCCGAGCCAGTGCCCGGCCACGTCCCGGGCCGCGACGACGGTCGCCTTGACCGAACTGGCCGGATGCATGGCGAGTGCGGACGCGATGCCGTCGGTGAACGGGCATTGCGCGATCGCGGCGACGAGCCCGGCCGGGCGGTTCGCGGCGGTGCTGAGCACGTGACCGCCGCCGAACGAGGTGCCCCAGGCGATGACCCGGTCGCCGTCGACCTGGGGGAGCGTGCGCGCGTAGGCGATCGCTGCAGTCCAGTCGGCAAGTTGTTTTCGCGGGGACAGCAGGTGCCGCGGAGTGCCTTCGCTGTCGCCGAAATGCCGGTAGTCGAACACCAGACACGCGTATCCGGCGGCGGTGAAGCGTTCGGCGTAGGCGGCGAGACCCATTTCGCGGACTGCGCCGAGGCCGTGCGCCATCACGATGATCGGCGGGTTTTCGTTTGCTGGCAGGGAAAGCGTGGCGGCGCACTGGTCGCCGCCGACCGGGAAGGACACGTTCACGCGAGGATCTCCTCTCGAGCGCTGGCGACCGGACGGTCAACGGGGGTGCGGCCGGCCGGACGGCGTGCCCCGCGTCGGCGTTCGAGCCGAAGGTCGCGCATGTAGTCGTCGTAGTCAACCTGGATGGTGTGCCGTTTGGACGCGACGTAACGCCGCGCGATCCGTCGGCGGTGCGTGTCGATTTCGCGCGCCATCTCGGCCGCGCCGGGCAGGCGGTAGCGGCCTTGCAGATGGTCGGCGATCAGCAGTGCCTGCCGTTCCGCGATCGGCATGATCGCGCCGAGCGGCTGCACCAGCCCAACGAAATACAAGCCGGGCACGCCGGGGTGGAAAACCCGCCGGTACAGCCGAATTTCGTTGTCGCCGGAGGGATCGAGGAAGTCCCGGTCGAAGAACGGGAAACTGATCTTGTACCCGGTGCAGAACACCACCAGGTCCGCGGCGACCCGGCGGCCGTCGGCGAACACGACGTCGCCGCCGTCGAATCGTTCGATGTTCGGCGCCGGCGTGATCGCCCCGTGCGCGAGCCGGTCGAGGACGCGGCTGGACATCGTCGGATGCGCCTGCGCGAACTTGTGGTCCGGCTCCGGCAGGCCGTACCGCGTCATCGGCCCGGTCGCGGCGGCCATCAACCGGCGCGCGAGCGGCCAGCGCAGTGCCGAGGGCAGCCATTCCTTCCCGGCGATCTGGTCGTACGGCCTGCCCCACACGTATTTCGGGATCACGTGCACCCCGCGCCGCGCGGACAGGTGCGTTTCCGCGGCGTGGTACGAGGCGTCGACGGCGATGTCCATCGCGGAATTGCCCATGCCGACCACCACGATGCGCCGTCCGGCCAGTTGCGCTTCCTCGGTGTAGGAATGCGAATGCATGATCTCGCCGCGGAACCCTTCGGCGCCGGGGAACATCGGCTCCGGCAGGCGCGGATCCCAATGGTGGCCGTTGGCGACGAGCACGGCGTCGTAGCGCTCGATGTCTCCTGTGGACAGTGTGACCGCGAAGCTGCCGTCCGGCCGAGGCTCGACGTAGGTGACCCCGGTGCCGAACCGGATGCGGTCGCCGAAGCCGAAATGCTTCACATACGCCGCGAAGTAGCCGGCGATCTGGTCGTGCCGGGCGAAGTCGGGCAGGTTCCGGGGCATCGGGAAGTCGCTGTACTCCATCCGCTGCCGCGAGGTGTTGATGTGCAGGGACCGGTAGGCGGCGGAGACCCCGTTGCGGTTGCCCCACACCCAGTTGCCGCCGACCCGGTCGGACAGTTCGTAGCAGTCCACGTCGATGCCGCGTTCGGCGAGCACCTTGACCGCGGCGATCCCGGACGAGCCCGCGCCGACGACGCAGACCCGGAAGCTGTTCGCGGACATGCGTTCTCCTTCTTGTGACCAGTGGTCATATGACCAGCGGTCATAGGGTACGATCGGAGCACGGGGAGAGTCAAGAAGAGGAGGTCGGCGGTGCCGACGGGAACGTGGGAGCGGCTGCCGGAGAAACGGCGGGCGGCGGTGCTGGCGGCGGCCGAGGCGGAGTTCGCGGCGCGCGGGTTCAGCGGCGGCAGCCTCAACACGATCTGCCGCGAGGCCGGGGTGTCGAAGGGCAGCCTGTTCCAGTACTTCACCGACAAGGCCGACATGTACGTGCACCTCGCGGAGCTGGCGAGCGTGCGGATCCGCGCGGCCATGGAGGCCGAGATCGAGAAGCTCCCGTGGGACAAGGATTTCGCCGGCGCGCTCGACCGGCTGCTCGAGGCGTGGGTGCGGTACTTCTACGACCATCCGCTCGAGCGCGCGATGACCGCGGCGGCCAACCTCGAGCCCGATCCGGTCGCCCGCACGCCGGTGCGCGAGGCGGTCAACCGCCACTATCTCGCGGTGCTGAGGCCGCTGGTCGAGCGGGCGGTGGCGGCGGGGCAGCTGCGGGCGGACACCGACGTCGAGATCGTGTTGTCGTTGCTGCTGCTGGTCTTGCCGCATCTGGCGCTGGCCCCGCACGTCGAGGGGCTGGACCCGCTGCTCGGCCTCGTCGAAGGCGATTCCGCGCACGCGGCGGCGACCGCGCGCAGGCTGACCGGGGCGATGCTGCGGCCGTATCTCCGCTGAGCGATACCGGAAATGCGGTGTCCCCGCCGGAAATCCGGAGTGGTATAGACTGGCGCGGCCCACGTGATTACCGATCCGCCGCCCGCGCACCGACAGGGGTCGACCGATGACCAGCAAGCAGAACGCCACGCCGGCCGGGGAAAAAGGCGGCAATCGGCGGCTGGCGGAAAAGGTGTCCGAGCAGATCGAAAAAGACATCATCGACGGCGGCTGGCGCGTCGGATCGGTGCTGGGCTCGGAAACGGAGCTGATCGAGCGGTACGGGGTCAGCCGGGCCGTCTTCCGCGAGGCGGTGCGGCTGGTCGAGCACCAGCAGATGGCGGCGATGCGGCGCGGTCCCGGCGGCGGACTCGTGGTGACGGAACCGGATCCGGGCGTCGTGCGCAACGCGGCGCGGGTGTACCTGCGCCACGCCGAGGTGAGCAGGCAGCAGCTGATGGAGGCGCGGACCGCGCTCGAGGTCGCGGGCATCGCGCTGGCCGCGGAAAACCTCACGGAATCGGGAATCGTGCGGCTGAAAGAAGCGCTCGAATCCGAACGCGAACTCATCGAACAGGGATTCACCCGGGGACACGCACGCAATCTGCATCGCGTTATCGCCGAACTCGCCGGAAATCCGGCGATCACATTGTTCGTGGAAGTCCTCGCGCAACTCGACCAGGACATCGTGCAGCGGGAATGGGACGCGGAATCCTCCGGCGGCGAACACCGCGACGCCGCCCGCGAATCGCACGAGGCGCACGAAGCGATCGTGGCGGCCCTCGTCGCCGGGGACGCGCCGCTGGGCCAGCACCGGATGCGCAGGCACCTGCAGGCCATCGCCGCGTTGCTGCGCCCCGAAGCCTGACCTCCCGCTCAGAGTACACTCTTTCGGCTCGTCGGCGCGGTACCAAGCGTCGCCAGACTGATCTGTAACGCGAGTTCTGGTATCAGGCTCGATAAAAGAGTATACTGTATTGATGCTGACCACGATGGGTTTTGAAACCGGAAGCTGTGTCCTGGTCACCGGCGCGGGCAGCGGGATCGGCCGCGCGGTCGCGCTCGGGGCAGCCGAACTGGGGGTCGCCGTGGCCGCGTGGGATCTCGACCCGGCGGCGGTGGCCCGGCTTGCCGAGGAGTCCGGTGGGGAAGTGCTGCCCGTCGAGGCCGACGCCGCCGACCCGGCCTCGGTGCAGGCCGCGCTCGACCGCACGCTGGCCTGGCGCACGCCGGGCATGCTGGTGAACAACGCCGGTCCGTCGAGCCAGCGGCCGCGGCCGTTCGCGGACGGGGTGGTCGGCGTGCTCGGGCTCGTCGAGCTGGTCACGACGTCGTGGCTGGACCGGGTGCGGGAGCGGGCGGAAGCCGTCGTGAACGTCGCGTCCATCGCGGGCACGGTGATCGGCGGCGGCGTGAGCTGGTATTCCGCGGCGAAAGCGGGCGTGCTCGGCTACACCCGGTACCTCGCCGCGGAAGCGCCGTTCGGCGTGCGGGTGAACGCGATCGCGCCCGGCCTGGTGGAAACGCCGCGGATGAAGGAGTTCTTGCCCTCGGAGACGGGCAGGCGCATGGTGGGCCGCACGCCGCGCGGACGGGCCGTGCAGCCCGCCGAGGTCGCCGCGGCGGTGTTGTTCCTGGCTTCCCCGCTGGCCGCGGGGATCACCGGCGCGGTCGTCCCGGTGGACGCCGGGCTGTCCGTCACCGTTTGACCCTGTTCCCACCGAACCCGAGGAAGTGTTCATGAGCTCCCGCAGCACCCCGCCCGACGCCGACCTCGTGCGCAGCCTCGGCCTGCCCGCGACCGGCTCCGTGTACGACCTGTCGACCGGCTGGTGGCGGCACATGCCGACGTTCGCGGGCAACCCGCAGCTGGAAGTCGTCACGTACAACTCCCCGCAGGGCCAGCGCGCTGAAGGCCGGTTCCCGTTCGACTCGCCCGGCACGAACGACGTCGAATTCGGCTACGTGTCCGAACTGGTCTCCGGCAGTCTCCACACCGGAACACACATCGACGCGCTGTGCCACGTCACGTGCGGCAGCGAGGACGAATGGCACGGCGGCACCTCGGCGAACAGCGCGCTCGGCGACTACGGCGCGCTGCGCGGCGACGCGTCCGAATTCGGGCCGATCATCGGCCGCGGCGTGCTGCTGGACATCCCGAAGGTGCTCGGACTCGACGTCCTGCCACCGCATTTCGCCGTCGGCGAGGACCATCTCCGGCAGGCGGCCGAAGCGGGCGGCGTCACGATCACCGGGTCGGACATCGTGCTCGTGCGGACCGGGCAGATGAAGTTCTGGCCGGACACCGCACGGATCGCCGAGCGCAGCGGCGGCAGCGGCGTGGGCGTGGACGGGGCGGAGTGGCTGGTGTCGAAGGGCGTGCGGTACGTCGGCGCGGACACCATGTCGTTCGAGGTCCGGCCGTCGCCGGTGCCGGGGAATCCGCTGCCGGTGCACGTGCTTTTGCTGCAGCGGCACGGAGTGCACATCATGGAGTGGGTGAACTGCGAGGACCTGGCGGCGGACGGCGTCGTCACGTTCCTCTTCGTCGCGCTGCCGCTGACGCTGCGGGGCGGGACCGGTTCGCCGCTGCGCCCGATCGCTGTCGTGTGAAGGGAACCGGGATGGAATTCGCGAACGACGTGCCGCTCAGCCCGCTGAGTTTCCTGCGGCGCACCGCCGACCTCGACGGCGACGGGATCGGCGTGGTCGCCGACGCCGGGGAACGGCTGTCGTGGGCGCGGCTCGCCGACCGGGCGGAGCGGCTGGCCGGACGCCTCCGGGAACTGGGGCTCGGCGAAGGCGACCGGGTCGCGGTGCTGGCGCCCAACGGCGTGCCGCTGCTGGAGGCGCATTACGGCGTTCCTGGAGCCGGATGTGCTTTGGTCGCACTGAATACGCGTCTCTCCAAGGACGAATACGCGCAGCTGCTGCGGCTTTCCGGCGCGAAGGTGCTCATCGTCGACCAGTCGCTGGTCGCCCAGGTTCCCGAGCGGACGCCGGAGCTGCGGGCAGTCCTGGTGATCGGCGACGGTTACGAGGATTGGCTGCGAACCGCGGATCCGGTGCCGTTGCGCCTGCCCAGCGACGAACGGCAGCCGCTGGCGATCAACTTCACCTCCGGCACCACGGCTGGTCCGAAAGGCGTGGTCTACACGCATCGCGGCGCGTACCTCAACGCGCTCGGCCAAGTTGTTTCCACTGGCCTGAAAGCAAGTTCTCGCTATCTATGGACGCTGCCGATGTTCCACTGCAACGGCTGGTGCTTCACCTGGGCGGTCACCGCGGCGGGGGCGCGGCACGTCACGCTGCGGAAGGTGGACGCCGAGCGGGCGTTCGAGCTCATCGAGCAGGAAGGGGTGACGCATCTCAGTGGCGCTCCGGTCGTGCTCGACATGCTGGTACAGGCGAGCGGCGGCGCGCGGTTTGCCCAGCGGGTGCAGTTCGCGGTCGGGGGAGCGCCGCCGTCGCCTGCCGCGATCGCGGCGCTGGCGGGCATCGGGATCGAGGTGACGCACCTGTACGGGATGACCGAGACGTACGGGCCTTCGCTGATGTGCGTCCCGCGGCCGGAATGGCAGGACCTCGTACCGGCGGAGCGGGCGAAAATGATGGCGCGGCAAGGGGTTCGGACACTCAATGTCGAGTCGGCGCGCGTGGTGACTCCGGAGTTCGACGACGTTCCCGCGGACGGGGAGACCCTGGGCGAGTTGGTGATCCGCTCGAACACGGTCATGGCGGGGTACCTCGACAATCCGGAGGCGACCGAAGCGGCGTTCGCCGGCGGCTGGCTGCATACCGGCGACGTGGCGGTGCGGCATCCGGACGGGTATGTCGAGGTCCGGGACCGGCTCAAGGACGTGATCATCAGCGGCGGGGAGAACATCGCGTCGATCGAGGTCGAGAACGCGCTGCTGGACCACGAGGCGGTCGCTGAGGCGGCGGTGGTGGCGAAGGCGGATCCGAAATGGGGCGAGGTGCCGGTCGCGTTCGTGCGGTTGCGTGACGGTGCTGAGGTGTCCGATGTGGACTTGATCGGCTGGTTGCGGGAGCGGTTGGCGGGTTTCAAGGTGCCGAGGGATATCCGGTTCGCGGAGTTGCCGAAGACGTCGACCGGGAAGATCCGCAAGGCGGAGTTGCGCAAGCTGGCGGAGTAGCTCAGCGCTGTCCGGGAGCCTTGCGGGTGCGGCATCCGGACGGGGGAGAACGTCGCGTCGATCGTGGTCGAGAACGCGCTGCTGGATCACGAGGCGGTCGCTGAGGCGGCGGTGGTCGCGAAGGCGGATCCGAGGTGGGGTGAGGTGCCGGTCGCGTTCGTGCGGCTGCGCGACGGGGCTGAGGTGTCCGATGTGGACTTGGTCGACTAGTAGCTCAGCGCTGTCCGAGAGCGTCGGCACGAGCCTGGCGGCGGTCCGGTTTGTTGTTCGCGGTCAGCGGCACCGCGGCGATCAACCGGACCGTCTTCGGGATCTTGTAGCCCGCCAGTTCCGCGCGGCAATACTCCCGCAGCGCGGCCGGTTCCACCGTCCGGCCCGCCACCGCGACGACGCTCGCCTCCACCCGTTCTCCCCAGTGCTCGTCCGGCATCCCGTACACGATCGCGTCGGCGACGTCCGGATGCCGGAGCACGACCTCCTCCACCTCGCGCGGATAGACGTTCTCCCCGCCGCTGATGATCATTTCCTTGCGGCGGCCCGCGATCGTCACCCAGCCGTCCTCGCTCCGCGACGCGAGGTCTCCAATGTGGACACCATCCGCCTGGTATGTCAGGGCAGTCTCGGAATCGAGGCCGTAGTAGCCGTGGGTCTGCCAGGGACACGACACGACTAGGTCGCCGACGACCCCCGGGGCGGCCTCGCGACCGTCGGCGTCCAGGATGCGCACCGTCGCGCCCGGCAGCGGCCTGCCGACCCCGGCGAACCGGCCCGCCAGCAGGTCGTCGTGGTCGAATCCCACCACCGACCCGAATTCGGTCGCGCCGAAACCGGCGCGGATGCGGGCGTTCGGGAAGTCGCGCAGCAGGTCCTGCACGAAATCGCCGGTGGACGGCGCGGAGCCGAACCGGATCGCGGTGACGTTCTCGCGCCGCGTCGTCGCGTACTCGGGGCGGGCGCGCAGGGCGGCGAACATCGTCGGCGCGCCCATGAGCCTGCTCGCGCCCTGGTCGATCGCGGCGAGCGCGGCCGCGGGGTCGAACCGCCGGTGGATCCAGACCTCGCCGCCGGCGAACAGCGGCGTCAGCAGGTTCGTGCCGAGCGTGATGTGGAAGAACGGCGAGAAGAACAGCTCGACATCCGACGGGACCCGCGGGTTGCCGTGTGCGCAGGTGTTCAGCCACAACCACAGGCTGCGATGGGTGTGCACCGCGCCCTTCGGACTGCCGGTGGTGCCGCCGGTGCCGAAAATGATCGCGAACTCGTCCTCGTCCGGTGCGGTGCGGTCGCTGCCGGGGCGATATAGCGGTGCCAGGCGTTCGGCGATCGGCGCGGGCTGGTTCGCCGCGGGCAGTTCGATGACCCGGTAGCCGGTCTCCCGCGCGAGCGGCGCGTACGTGGGGTCGGCGAGCAATATCGCGGGTTCGAGCGCGCTCAGGTACGCGCGAGCTTCCGGCGCGGTCAACCGGATGTTCAGCGGCGCGGCCACCATCCCGGCCGCCAGCGCGCCGAGGATCGCGATGGTGTGCGGGACCGATGGTTCCATCGCGGTGACGATCCGGTCGCCCGGCACGGCCCCGGACTCGAGCAGCGCGGTCGCGGTCGCGTCCATGGCGGCGACCAGTTCGGCGAAGGTCAGCTCGCCGTGCTCGTCGGCCAGCGCTCGCCGGTGCGCGCCGTGCGGTTGTTCGCCGATCGTCCGCAGCCAGCTCGGCAGCGTCAGGTCGTTGCCCACGGTCGTTCCTCCTTCACGGCTCCGCCCGGAAGACCGGGGCGGGCTCCTCGTATCGTGCCTCGTCCAGTGCGCGCAACTCCGCCGCCCACCCCGGGTAGTCGGCCTCCAGCCGCACGATCTCCTCCGGCGCCGGGGCGAGTCCGGCCGCGGCGAGCAGGGCCTCGACGACGGTCATCGAACCTTCTCCCACGGCGTCCGGAGGTGCCAGCTCGTCCGTTGCTGGTACGCGTGGCCAGCGGCGAGCACCGTGGCCTCGGCGAACGGCCGCCCGGCGATCTGCAGGCCGAGCGGCAGTCCGTCGCCGGTGAACCCCATCGGGACGGACAGCGCGGGATTGCCCGCCGCGTTCCAGCAGGACGTGAGCGCGGCGTCGGCCATCCCGGACGTGCTGAGCCGTTCGATCTCGGGCGCGCCGCAGGTGGCGGTCGGCGTCACCACGAGATCGACCTCGGCGAACAGCCGGGCGAGCTGCCGCTGCCCGGCCCGCCGGACGCGCTGCAACTGCACGTAATCACCGGCGGAAACCAGCGCGCCTCTCGCGAGCGCCATCCGAGTGGCAGCGCCGTAATCCGGCCACCGGTGCTGGAGATTCGTTCGGTGCCAAGCGAAAGCCTCCGCCGCGAGACCGAACTTGGTCACCGTCTTCAGTTCTTGGTAGTACGGCAGCTTGACCGGTCTCGTGCGCGCGCCCGCCTCGCGCAGAACAGCCACCGCCTGCTCGAAAACCCGGTCCTCGGCGTGCGGCACCACCCCGATCCGCAACCCGGACAGGGACTCGGTCAACCCGTTGCGGTAGTCCTCAACCGGTTGGTCCACAGAGGACGGATCGCCGGGATCGGGCCCGGCGAGCACGGACAGGAGGAGCGCGCAGTCCTCGGCGCTGCGGGCGAGCGGACCGACGTGGTCGAAACCGGGCGCGAGCGGGACGCAGCCGTTCTTCGGCACCCGGCCGTACGTCGGTTTCAGCCCGGTGACCCCGCACAACGCGGCGGGATACCGGATGCTGCCCGCGGTGTCGGTGCCGAGGCTGCCGAGGACCAGACCCGCGGCGACCGCGCTCGCGCTGCCGGAGCTGGAGCCGCCGGTGTAATGCGTGGGACGCCACGGGTTGCGCGGCAGCGGGAACGGTTTCGTCCGGTCCGGCGCGCCGATTCCGAACTCCATCGTGGTCGTCTTCCCGGTGAGCACGGTGCCGGCCGCGCGCAGCCGGGCGACCGCCGGACCGTCGCCGCGGAAACCCCAAGCGCGATCGAGGACCTGGCTTTGCGCCGTGGTCCCGCCCTCGTCGGTGGCGAGGAGATCCTTGACCGCCAAGGGAATCCCGTGCAGCGGCCCGCGGTCGACACCGGCCGCCAGCTCGGCGTCCGCCCGTTCGGCCGCGGCCAGCGCGGGTCCGTCGAATCGCGAGAGGTAGACGCCCAGCGCGGCGTCGTGTTCGTCGGCGGCGGCGAACGCGGACTCGGCCAACGCCACCGCGGTGGTCCTCCCGGAGCGGAGGGCCACCGCGGCTTCGCTGATGCTCAGGACCATCGAGCGGCCGGTTCGGGGGAGACGGCCTCGGGCGAGCCGGTGAGGTCGCTGCCGCGGGTCTCCGAGATCCGCCAGATCGCCACGATGGTGATCACCGCCCCGACGCCCGCGATGGCGCTCAGCGGCAGGCTCGACCCGCCGAACCCGGCGACCAGGCTGCTCGCGAGCAGCGGCGTGAACCCGGCGCCGAGCAGGCTCGCCAGCTGGTATCCCAGCGAGACCCCGGTGTAGCGCACGCCGGTGCCGAACATCTCCGACAGCATCGGCGCGAGCGGCGCGTACATCAGGTTCTGCAGCACCTGCGCGCCCATCAGCCCGAGCGTCAGCAACAGGACCGAACCGCTGTTGACCAAGGCGTACAAGGGAATCGCGTAGAGAATCGTGCCGACGGCGCCGATCAGGCTCACCACCCGCCGCCCGATGCGGTCCGACCACGCGGAGAAGGTCGGGATGCAGACGATGCCGACGCCCGCGACGAACAGGAGCGCGCGAGCCACGTCGGACACGTCGTAGCCGAGGGTTTTGGCGTAGGCGATGCTGTGCGAGCTGACCAGCGCGGTGAGCGCGAACGGCCCGATGCCGGCCGCGCAGGCGAGGATCAGCGCACGCGGGCGGCGCAGCACCTGGAGGACCGGGACGGCGGGCTTCCGGTCGGCGGACTTGGCCGCTTGCTCGCGGAAGACCGGGCTTTCCGACACTCGCAGCCGCACGTACAGGCCGATGATCAGCAGCAGCGCGCTCATCAGGAACGGCAGCCGCCAGCCCCACGAGAACAGCGCGTCCTTCGGCAGCAGGCTGACCAGCGCGAACACCAGCGTGGCCAGGAACGAGCCCAGCGGCGACCCGAGTTGCATGATGCCCGCCCACAGGCCGCGCCGGCGCGCGCTCGCGTGCTCGACGACCATCAGCGCGGCCCCGCCCCATTCGCCGCCGACCGCGATGCCCTGCACTACGCGGAGGAAGACGAGCAGCAGCGGCGCGGCGATGCCGATCGTGCTGTAGGTCGGCAGCACGCCGATCAGGAAACTGGCCGCGCCCATCAGCGTCATGGTCACCATCAGCATCGACTTGCGGCCGAGCCGGTCGCCGAAGTGGCCGAAGACGAGCCCGCCGAGCGGACGCGCGACGTACCCGGCGGCGAGCGTGCCGAACGCGGCGATGGTGGACGTCGAGGAGTTCAGCGACGGGAAGAACAGCGGCCCGAACACGAGCGCGGCGATCGAGCTGTAGATGAGGAAGTCGTAGTACTCGATCACGGTGCCCAGCAGGCTGGACATCGTCACCTTGCGCAGTTCGGGGGACCCGGCGCTGCCGGGGGCGGGCGGCCGGGGTTCGGGCGAGACCATCGGGACCTCCGGGAATGGGGGCGGTGGGCGACCGAGTTGAGGATACTGATCAGGAGCCGGAGTGCAAGAGGTGTGGGGTCCGGATGCGATTCCGTTACCGGCGCTTTTACCGGCAGTTTTGCGGAGCATCGAGGGTGCGCGGCCAAGCGGATGCTTGCGTAGCGAGGCTAATTGAGTATCCTTTATTCATCGAACGAGAGGAGTCGGCGACGTGCACCGACTGGACGAGTGCCGGCGCGGGCCGGAGGGACGCTGATGGAGTTCGCGTGGGATCAGGCCGACGTCGCGTTCCGGCGCGAGCTGGGGGACTTCCTCGACCGCGAGCTGGCCGGATGGGACCGGTCCGAGACCGGCCTCGGCAGCGCGGTCTACAGCGATTTTTCGCGCGGGTTCGTCGGCAGGCTCGCGGACAAGGGCTGGCTCACGCCGCACTGGCCGCGCGAGTACGGCGGCGGCGGGCAGGGCGCGTGGCAGCATTTCGTGCTCGGCGAGGAGATGTGGCGGCGCGGGGAGCCGCGCGGGCCGCAGTACATGAACGTCAACTGGGTCGGGCCGGCGATCATCAAGTACGGCACCGAGGACCAGCGGCGCAAGCTGCTGCCGCCGATCGCGCGCGGCGAGGTGTTCTGGTGCCAGGGCTTCTCCGAACCCGAGGCGGGCACGGACCTGGCCGCGCTGCGGACGAAGGCGGTCCGCGACGGCGACAGCTACGTCCTCAACGGACAGAAGATCTGGACGTCCTACGCCAACGTCGCCGACTACTGCTTCCTGCTCGCGCGCACCGGCTCGGCCGCCGACGGCCGCGACGGCATCTCGGTCTTCCTGCTGCCGCTGAACACCCCGGGGGCGCAGGTCCGGCGCATCCCGGGGTTCGTGGGCGATCATTCCTTCAACGAGCTCTTCCTGACCGACGCCCGGATTCCGGCGGACTGCCTGCTGGGGGAGGAGAACAAGGGATGGGAGATCGTCCGGCGCACCCTCGCCTACGAACGCGTCGGCGCGCCCCGGTACGCGCGGGCGGCACTGGTGCTGGACCGGCTGGCCGCCGAGGCCGGCGCGTCCGGGAAACTCGCCGACCCGGGGATCCAGGAGCAGTTCGGCCGCGCGCGGGCAGCGTGCGAGGCGGCGCGCGTGCTGGTGTACCGGGTGATCGACGAGCGGGCGAAAGCGAAGGAACCCTCGCCGATGGCGTACCAGGCCCGGGCCGCGATGGTGCAGGCCGAACGCGCGGTGGGCGACCTCGCGCTGGACGTGCTGGGCAGCGAAGCGCTCGTCGAGGGAGCATTGGGCGACGCGCAGTTCCGCAACTCGCTCGGCGCGGGCATCGCGGCGGGCAGCTACGAGGTGCAGCTCAACCTGATCAGCCGTCTCATCCTCGAACTGCCGAAGGACTAGCCGTGGATTTCGAACCGACCTCGACCCAGCGCGCGGTGCTCGACGCGCTGGGCACCCTGCTGGCCCGGCACGCCGGACCGGAACGCAGCCGGGAGCTGGCCGCTCGCGGCGCGTACGACGGGAACCTCGAAGAAGCGTTGCGGCGCGACGGTTTCCTCGACCTGTTCGCCGCGGAGGACGCCGGCCCGCTCGACGCGGCCTTGGCGGTGGAGGCGATCGCCGCCGAACTCGGCGCGGTCAGCGCGGTGCCGCACCTGCTGGTGCTGCCCGCGCTCGGGCTCGACCGGCCAGCCGGACCGGTAGTGCTCGCGACAGGCGATCCGGGCCCGGTGCGCTACGGCGGCGAGGCGACGCGGATGCTTCGCGTCGACGGCGACCGCTGTTTCGCCGCTGACCTCGATCCCGGTGCGGCTGAACAGGTTTCGTCGGCTTACGGCTATCCGCTCGCCCGCGTAGTCGTTGCGGGACAGGAGGAATTGGCTCCCGGAAGCGCCGCGACGATGGTGAACTGGTGGCGGGTCGGCGCGTCCGCCGAGGCGGTGGGCATGATGCGGCGGGCCGTCGACATCGCGGTCGGCTACGCCAAGGACCGCAAGGTGTTCCGCCGCTCGCTGGGCTCGTTCCAGGCGCTGCAGCACCGGCTGGCCGAGGTGAACGTGGCCGTGGAGGGCGCGCGCTGGCTCGTCTACGAGGCCGCGTTCGCCGGTGCGCCCGCCGAAGCCGCCGCGGTCGCCGCGACGCACACGATGTCCGCGCTCGGCCGCGTGACCAGGGAAACCCACCAGATCATGGGCGCGATCGGGCTGACCGAGGAACACGACCTGCACCTGTGGACACTGCGGTTGCAAACCGTGCGCGCGGAATTGGGCAGCTGGCGGACGCCGAGCCGGGCCGTCGCCGAGGCACGCTGGGCGGCGGTATGAGCGTCGCGTTGATGCCCACCGAGGAGCAGCGGGCGCTGGCCGAGGTGGTCCGGAGTTTCTGCCGGACGCACTGTCCGGACGAGGTGTGGCGCTCCGGTGCGTTCCCGGCGGAGTTCTGGCGGGGGCTGGCCTCGCTCGGGGTGCTCTCGCTGGCGGTGCCGGGCGAAGGCGGGGGAGCGGGCGACATCGCGGCTGCCTGCACGGAGCTGGGCCGGGCCGCCGCGCCCGGGCCGTTGGCCGCGTCAGTGTTCGCGGCGCAGGTGCTTCCGCCTGCGCTGGCTGCCCAGGTCGCGGACGGGAGTTGCGTGGCCTCGGTCGGCGCGCCGCCTTTGCTGCCGTGGGCGCCGGTGGCGGACGTTTTCGTGGAAACGGACGGCTCTCGCGCGTGGCTGGCTGAGGCTGATTCCGTTGAGCCGGTGGAGGTGCTGGGCGGAGAGCAGTGGGGCCGGGTCGTGTTGACCCGGGTTGAGCCGGTGGAACGCGTCGAGGCGGCGACGGCCCTTTCGGACATCGCTTCGGCGGCCTATCTGAGTGGCGCCGGAGGGCGGTTGCTCGACCTCGCTGTCGAGCACGCCCGGAACCGAGTCCAATTCGGACGTCCAATCGGGACATTCCAGGCGGTCGCGCATCCGCTCGTGAATGCCGGGCTTTCGCTTACCGCGGCGGAAAAACTCACCACCATGGCCGCGCTCGCGCTCGACGACGGGCATCCCGACGGGACCGCGCTGGCTTCCGCCGCACGATCCTCGGGAGGACGGGCGGCGGTCGAGGCGGCGGAAGTCGCGCACCAGACGTTCGGCGCGATCGGGTACTCCGTGGAGGGACCGATCGGGCCGCTTTCGCAGCGGATCAGGCACCAGGCCGCGCGGCCGGGGTGCGCGGACAACGTAGCGGCGATGTATCGCCGGAAAGGCCAGGAACGATGAGCGACGCGCCCGAGGTGCTGTTCGAAAAGCGCGACCACGTCGCCTGTCTCACGCTCAACCGCCCGCACCGGGGCAACTCGCTGACCGGGACGATGATGCCGGTGATCCGCGAGATGTGGGCCGAGGTCCGCGACGACCCGTGGGTCCGCGCGGCGATCGTGATCGGGGCGGGCGAACGGCATTTCTGCACCGGGGCCGACGTGCACGCGGTCGCCGGGCGCGGCGGGATGAGCACCGGGAACGGGCCGCTGAGCGACGAGGTGTTCTGGTCGCCGCGGCAGAACCGGGTGTGGAAACCGGTGATCAGCGCGGTCAACGGGCTGGTCGCCGGAGCCGGGCTGCACTTCGTGGTCGACGCGGACATCGTGCTCGCCGCCGATCACGCGGCCTTCATGGACACGCACGTGAACGTCGGCCTCGTCGGCGCGATGGAGAACATCGGGCTGGCGAAACGGCTTCCGCTCGGGTCGGCGCTGCGGATGACGCTGATGGGCAAGGACTACCGGATGCCCGCCCAGCGCGCGTACCAGCTCGGGCTCGTCGATGAACTGTCCACTTCGGACGATCTGATGGCCGATGCGGAGAAGATGGCGCAGCAGATCGCGCGGCACTCGCCGGCGGCGGTGCAATTGTCGAAGCAGGCGGTCTGGAACTCGCTGGAGATGGGGTACGGGCAGGCGTGCGAGTACGGCTGGTCGCTGCTGCGGATGCACTGGGCGCACCCCGACGCGAAGGAGGGCCCGCGCGCGTTCGCCGAGGGCCGCGAGCCGCGATGGACGACCGGCGCCGACGGGGAGCAGTGAGATGGATTTCGGCTTCACCCCGGAGGAAGAGGCGTTCCGCGCGGAGGTCCTCGAATTCCTGTGGGAATACCGCGACACCAACGGCTACTTCCACCGCGGCAAGGACACCGCCGACGGCGTCCGCCGGGTCTACCGCGCGCTGGGCGACCGCGGCTGGCTGTCGCTGTCCTGGCCGACCGAGTTCGGCGGCGGCGGCCGTTCGCCTGCCTATGAGTTCATCCTCTGGGACGAGATGGCCTACGCGCGGGTGGCGCGCCCGCCGATGGGGCCGGGTTTGGTGGCCAAAGCCCTGATGACGCACGGCACCGACGCGCAACGCGAACGCTACCTCGCCGACCTGCGACGCGGCCGCCTCAACTTCTGCCTGGGCTACTCGGAACCCGACGCTGGCTCCGACCTGGCTGCGGTGCGCACCAAAGCCCGCCGCTCAGGTGACCATTACGTGGTTGACGGCGCGAAATGCTGGACGTCGAATGCCCACTGGTCGGACTGCATCTGGCTGCTGTGCCGGACCGGCGCGGCGGACAGCCGGTCGCGAGGGCTGAGCGTGCTGATCGTGCCGCTGGACAGCCCCGGGATCACCGTGTCGCCGATCCCGACCCTAGACGGCGGACGCCTGAACGAGGTCCGCTTCGACGGTGTCCGGGTCCCGGCCGAGGACCGGGTCGGTGCGGAGAACGAAGGCTGGCAGGTCGTGGCTTCGGCGCTCGCAGTGGAGCGGCATGTGCAGTTCCCGCCCAAGCGCTTGCGCCGGGACCTGCACGACCTGATGGCCGCACTGGACTCAGCCGGTGTCTCCGACGACCCGGTAGTGCGGCGGCGGGTAGGGGAGTTGTCGGTCCGCCTCGCCGAGGTCGACGCGCTCGCGCTGGCCCTGCTGGGCGAGGTGATCCGAGGCGAACCAGCCGCGGTCCCGGCGGCGTATCACAAACTGGCGGGCACGGTGCTGGCCCAGGAGATCGCCCGCGCAGGAATCGAACTGGGCGGAGTGGAAGCGGCGGTCGCGGGGACGGATACGGAGTTCCTTTGGCGGCAGTCTGTTTTGGAGACCATCGGCGGCGGGACGACCGAGGTGATGCGGGGGTTGATCGGGAGACAGGAGTTCGGGTTGCCCGCTTGAGGGAGTTCGGCGCGGGGCTGGTGTGTGGTTCGCGGTGGCTGCGGGTGGGGCGGGTTTATGCATGAGTTGGGTGCTCGCGAGTGGGGCGGGGTTTATGCATGAGTCGGGCGTTCGTGGGCGGGTCGGCGTTTATGCGTGGGTTGGGTGCTCGTAGGCGTGGCGGGGTCTATGCAGGGATTGGACGACTGTGCGCGGGGCCGCGGTTATGCATGATGGGGCGACTGCGGGCGGGGCGGCGATTATGCATGGACCGGGCACTGCGGTGCGGGGCACGCACGCGGGCCCGGGCGACCGCGAGCCGCGCGTGGTTTATGCATGGCTCGGATGCTGCGCGAACTGGGCCGGGTTTATGCAGGAATCGGATCACTGCGCGCGGCGCGGGGATTGTGCATGGATCGGGCGACTGTGCGCAGGGCGGGATTATGCATGGGCTGGGTGCCGTGGTCCGGAGGTTGCGCGCGGGCCGGGCGACGACCGCGGGCCGGGAGGGTTGATGCGTGGATCGGGCGTTGCGGGCGGGGCGAGGATTGTGCATGGACCGGGCGCTTGCCAACCGCGCGGGATTTATGCATGGCTAGGCGTTGCGGGCATCGGGTGACTGCGGGCTAGGCGAGGGTTGTGCGGGGGCCGGGCGTTGCGGGCGGGCGAGGGTTGTGCGTGGATCGGAGACTCGCAGGCCGGGCAGGATTATGCATGGATCGGGCGTTGCAGGCGGGCCGGGGACTTATGCGCGGGTCGTGCGGCTGCGGTCGAGGCGGTGTTTATGCATGGGTCGGGCAACCGTGCGGAGGGCAGGCAGGCAACCACGCGCCGGGCCGAGTTTATGCATGAATCCAACGCCGCAAGCCAGGCACCGGATTATGCATGAACCGAACAACCACGACCCGAGCAGCGATTATCCATCACCTGACCACCACCGAAACCCCGCTCACCACCCCCCCTGAGGTTCACCCCGAACGGTGGACAGGGGCTTACGAGGG
>NZ_SDLT01000007.1 GCF_004522235.1 Amycolatopsis nivea | reverse complement strand
CGGTGGATCCAGGTCAGATTCCCTCAAGGAGTCCTTCACGGCTTTTCAGGGCTGGAGGTCGACGGCAGCGCGGAACGAACCGTCCATGTGGAACGGCGTCGAGTTGTGCTCGTGCGCGATCAGCCAGCCGTTTCCGTTGCGCCGCAAGGCGAACGTGGTGCGGAACCAGAGCGTGAACGATTCGTTGTGGCCCTGCGGCGTCGCGGTCAGCTTCGTCAGCGCCGCCACCATCGCTAGATCGCCGGACACCGTGATCTCCTCGTCGTGGTACGTGTAGGAAATCGGCCCGTCGAAGGTGCTCATCCACTGCGCGACGTGCTCCGCGGACGCGCCGGTCGTGCGCAGCGGCGGGGCGAGGTCGAATTTGACCGCCTTCTCGGTGTAGCTCGCGACGACTCGCTTCGGGTCCTTCGCGTGCATCGCGGCGGTGCGCTCGGCCAGCAGGTCGCGGATCTCGTTTTCGGACATTTTGTGGTCTCCTTTTCCCGGACTAGGTGTTCGTCCGGGACGTCGAAGCCGCCGGTCCGGCTTCGACATCTGGGGTGGAAAAACTTTTCGAGGAGGCTCCCGATGAAGTATCTGGTCCTGATCTACGGCAACCCGGCGTCGCGCGCGGCCTGGGCGGGGATGAGCGACGAGCAGAAGGCCGAGGGCCTGCGGGCCTACCAGCGGTTCCACGAGGAGCTGGCGGGCACCGGCGAGCGGATCGTGTCCGAGCGGCTGGCCGCGCCGGAGCTGACGAAGCAGGTCCGCGTGAGCACCGACGGCGTGAGCACCACCGACGGCCCGTTCGCCGAGATCAAGGAACAGCTCGCCGGGTTCTACCTGCTGGAATGCGATTCGGAGGCCCGTGCGCTGGAGATCGCCGCGCGGATCCCGGAGGCGCCGTTCGCGACGATCGAGGTGCGGCCCGTGATGGGGCTGACCGGCGACGTGGACTTCGAGCTGTGATCGACGGCCTCCTGCGCGACCTCATCCCGCAGGTCCTGACCGCGCTCGTGCGCCGCTACGGCGATTTCGGCAAATGCGAGGACGCCGTGCAGGAGGCCCTGCTCGCCGCCGCCGTGCAGTGGCCGAAGGACGGGGTCCCGGACAATCCGAAGGCCTGGCTCATCACGACCGCTTCTCGGCGGCGGATCGAGATGTGGCGCAACGAAGCCGCGCGGATCCGTCGTGAGGAGACGGTGGCCGCGCTGGAACCGCCGTCCTTCGAACTCGTGCCGCAGCAAGACGACACCCTCACCTTGCTGTTGCTCTGCTGCCATCCCGCGCTGACCCGCCCGTCGCAGGTGGCGCTCACATTGCGTGCCGTCGGCGGCCTGACCACCGCCGAGATTGCGCGCGCGTACCTGGTTCCGGAGCCGACGATCGGTCAGCGGATCAGCCGCGCGAAACAGAAGCTGCGCGGTGCGGATTTCGCCCTCCCACCCCGGGATGAACTGCCGGAACGCGTCGCCGCGGTACTGCAAGTGCTGTATCTGGTGTTCACCGAGGGCCACACCGCCAGCTCCGGCAGCGAGGTGAACCGCGTCGAACTGACCGCCGAGGCCATCCGGCTCGCCCGGCAACTGCACGCGCTGCTGCCTGCTGACGGCGAGGTCGCCGGTCTGCTCGCCCTCATGCTGCTCACCGACGCCCGCCGTCCCGCCCGCACCGGCCAGGACGGCGTGCCCGTGCCGCTGGCCGAACAAGACCGTTCGCTCTGGGACGCGTCCGCGATCGCCGAAGGCAGCGCACTCATCGAACACGCGCTGGCGAACACCCCCGTCGGCCCGTACCAACTGCAAGCCGCGATCGCCGCCGTGCACGACGAAGCCCCGACCGCCGACGACACCGACTGGCCGCAGATCCTGATGTTGTACGACCTCCTGCGGCAGCTCGCGCCCGGCCCGATGGTCACCCTCAACCGCCTGGTAGCGCTCGCCCGCGTCGAAGGCCCTGTGGTCGCGCTGGCCGAACTGGACGCGTCCGAGCACCTGGACCACTACCGCGCCGACGTGGTCCGCGCCGATCTCCTCGAACGGTCCGGCGACGCGCGAGGCGCCCGCGACTGCTACCTCCGGGCCGCCCAGCGCACCTCGAGCCTGCCGGAACGCGAGTACTTCGAATCGCGCGCTTTGCGTGTTATGTCGGAAAAACCCTGAAAAACCCCTGCCTGAAGACGGACCCCACCCCCGACTCCAGGCGGACGCGAGAACGCTCGTCAGCTGGGTACTCTGCGGAGACCAGGCACGAATCACAAGGGGGTTGGCAGTGAACATCGACCACGTGCTGGAGGCGATCCCTCCGCTGTCGGTCTACCTGTTGGTGGGCTTGGTGGTGATGGTCGAAAGCCTGGGCATCCCGCTGCCGGGGGAGATCGTGCTGGTGAGCGCGGCGCTGCTGGCGTCGTCGCACAGCGGGCTGAACCCGCTGTGGATCGGCGTGCTGGCGTCGGCGGGCGCGATCATCGGCGACAGCATCGGGTACCTGATCGGCAAGAAGGGCGGCAAACGGCTCTTCGCCTGGGCCGGCCGGAAATTCCCGAAACATTTCGGCCCCGACCACATCGCGAGCGCCGAAAAAATGTTCCACAAACGCGGCATGTGGGCCGTGTTCTTCGGCCGGTTCGTCGCGGTGCTGCGCATCCTGGCCGGCCCGCTCGCCGGGTCGCTGAACATGCACTACCCGCGCTTCCTGATCGCGAACGCACTGGGCGGCATCGTCTGGGCGGGCGGGACGACGGCGCTCATCTACTACCTCGGCGTGGTCGCCGACAAGTGGCTGAAGGGCTTCCAGTGGGCAGGTCTCGGCGCGGCGCTGGTGATCGGCATCGTGGTGACGCTGGTGCTGAAGAAGCGCATGGCCCGCCACGCGGCGGGATCGGCCTCGTCCGCGTCGTCGGAGGAGAAGAACGACGCGGTCGCCTGAATCGACTGAAGAACTTCCCTGGCCGATTGATGTGGCTTGGGGCCAGTAACCCGGCTGGGTTCTGCGCGAACGCGCGGGGCCCAGCCGGGTTGCGTTCGGCCCCCGTTCGTAGCAAGGCCGCTTGTTCACAGGTTGGTGTACCGTGCCGTCACTCGGCAGTTCACAAAATCTGTGTATCTGGAATGCTTGCGCGAGCGGCGACAGGCCGCTAGCCTTAGGGAAGACCGCGAGGGAGTCCGGCTGCCTCAAGCGACGAAGTGCGGCCGTAAATAGAGCTATGCCCCGGGCGGCATGCTAAGCAGGGGCGACCCGGGGCGTACAAAAACCACAGTAGCACATCTTCGTGCTGCCATGAGGGGGTACGAAGAGATGGATGTTCAGCACCGGTGGATCGACGAGACTTTGTCGCCGACGCGGTTCCGGCCGTACTTGCGCGAGGCGGATGGGGACTGCGCGACAGCGATCGAACTCTACTGGTGGAACGTGGAAGTGTCAGCTGCGTTCTACCCCGCGTTGCACTGCCTGGAACTTGCATTGCGCAACGCCTTGCACCGGCAGCTGGTGGAAAAGTTCGGCCGATCGGACTGGTGGGAGGTTGCCCCGCTGGAAGACCATCACTACGCGTTGGTCGGCAAGGCCGCCGACAAGGTTCGGCGGCAGCTCCGGCAGCGCCGACCGGTCACGCCCGACGATCTAGTTGCCGAGCTTTCCTTCGGGTTCTGGGTGTGGCTGGTGGGCAAGGAGTACCACCGGTCACTGTGGGAGCCGTGGCTGCACCGCGCCTTTCCGCACCGCAAGCAGCCGAGGTCGGCCTTGTACCGCGACTTGGACGAGGTGCGCAGGTTCCGGAACCGGATCATGCACTACGAGCCCATCCATCATCGGCACCTAGAGGCTGACCACGCGACTATTCTCCGGCTGATCCGCTGCGTGTGCCCGGAGGTGTTGGTGCATCTGCGAAGGCGCGACCAGGTCGAAACAATCCTTGCCCGACGACCCGAACTGGGAGGAGAACGTCGATGAGCCTCCTGGAGAGTATGCGGTCCGCGGCGGATCTGGCGAAGCTAGCGGAGGTCAACGCGAGCGCTTTCAGCAACTGGCGGTCGCGTTCGCCGGACTTTCCTCCGCCGCACAAAATCGACGGAAAGGAACTGTTCGAGATCTCGGCGGTCGCTGAGTGGTTGAAGGAGCGTCGGATTCCGGTTCACCGACGGAAAGACAGCGAGCCGGACGGCTACACCTATGGTGATCGTCTTCTTCGAAACCTCGGTCCCGAAAAACTGTCCGATGCGAGCACGGTGCGTACCAGGCCGGTAACCGAAGCTGACTTGGCTGACCGGCTGTGGGAGATGGTTGAGTCAATGCGCGACTCGCTTGACCGTTCCGCGGCCCTCGACTACCTGCTCGGGTTGGTGTACTTGCGTTTCGCTCAGCCGTCGGACTGGAACGCGGTGACCGCTACCAGAACCTGGCCGGAAGCGCAGGAGGTGCTCCGTCGCATCTCCGTGCCGGTCCCTGGTGCGCCAGACCGATTATTGTTCACGCGTGTGCTTGAATCATCGAACCCGGCACTTCGGGATGTAGTCGACTTCGTGAATCGGTTTTCGGCGAAGGATAACGCAGGACAGTTGGGCTCAGCGCTTCTCGGGCTCACCCGACGGCAATCAGGCCGAAGCGGAGGGCAGTTCACGCCGCCCGAGGTCGCGCGGCTCATGGTCGATCTGCTCGGTGACGAGTCGGTGCGCTCGGCATATGACCCTTTTTGTGGATCGGGCGAGTTGTTGACTGTCGCCGCAGAGCGAATAGCTGGCGTTCTCGCAGATGTTCCCATCGAGGTGTTCGGCAAGGCCGGCGACCAGTGGTCCTGGTCGACTTCCTGGATGAACTTGGCTCTGCATGGGGTCGAGGCAGAACTTGGCGAGCCCGGGCTCGCGGTGGAGAAGGACAGCTTCCCGGGGCTGACCTTTGACCGGATCCTGGCCAATCCGCCGTTCAACCTCAAGTCGGCTGAGTTGGACAAGGAGGTCTTGCAGTGGGGTGAGCCGCCAGAGAAGAACGCGAACTTCGCGTGGTTGCAACATGTCGCCGCGAAACTCGCGCCAAGTGGCCGGGCGGCGGTGATCATGCCGTCGGGAGCTGCGTCAAGCAAGAACGAGGCGCATATTCGAGGTGCTTTGATCAAGGGCGGCATCGTAGAATGCGTCATCGCATTGCCTGCCCGGCTCTTCCGTTTCACCGCAATTCCGGTGACTCTTTGGCTTCTGCGGGCTCCCGGACACAGCGTGTTCAGCGATGAAGTGCTGCTCATCGATGCCCGCGACGAGACGGAGGTCGACCGGTCCGCGCGACGGTTGACAACGGCGGCGATCGATCGAGTGGTCGCTGAACACCGCCGCTGGTCGACTTCGCGGAAGGGCAATTTTCGCGGCAGTCCAGGCTACTCTCTCGCGGTTCCCTATTCGGAGCTTGAGCAGGACGACTACAACGTTCAGCCCGCACGGTACGTTTCCAGGAGGACTGGGCGCAGGGAAGACAGCCCGGCTGCTGCCTTTGCCACAGCGCGCCGTGAGTTGGCCGAGTTGACTGAGCAGGTACGTCGGCTGAACGACGGTCTTGAGGCGACTGCGGCTACCGTGCTCTCTTCGGGCCGGGCGGAGGTGACCGGGGAACAGGTGCGCCTCGGTGAAGTGTGCGAGGTTATTCCCGGCCCAGGCAGCGTGAAGCGGCAAGGCGAGAGCCCGGGTACGCCGTTAGTCCTGCCTCGCAATATTCGGAACCACCAGGTCAACTACGGCGAGCTCGACCTCGTTCCCGAAGCATTAGTTGCAAGGTATGTCAGATACCGGCTGGCGGACCGAGACATTGTCAGCGCACGGGCAGGCACGCTTGGGCGGTTCGGGTTGGTGCGGCCTAGCGAAGCCGGCTGGCTGCTTGGACCGGGGTGCGTCGGGTTCCGGCCGGGTCCGGCCGTCGATCCGCATTACCTCGTCTACTACTTGAACGGAGCTGACGCGCAAGAGTGGCTACGGCGCAACGCCGTCGGCACTGCGGTGCAGTATTTCAACTCTGATCTGCTCCGGTCGATGCCGATCTTCTTGCCGCCACGTCACAAGCAGGCGGAGATCGTCGAGTTGTTGCGGCCGTATCAGCTATCTTCGGTGGCGCACAGCGAGCTAGGAGCCAAACTCGCGCATTCGCTCGACTTATTGACCGCGTTACTTTTTCGCCCCAGCGCCTGACCCTTACACCGGCAGCAGTTCCTCCGGTGTAACCGCGGGCTTCTTCCGCAGCGAGCCCAGCAAAACCCCGCCGATCACCACCGCCGCGGCGATCAGGGTCAGTACCGTCGGCACCTCGCCGAGGATGAAGAACGACGCCGTCAACCCGACCACCGGCACGAGCAGCGAGAACGGCGCGACCACGCCCGCCGGGTTGCGGCGCATCAGCGTGGTCCAGATGCCGGAGCCCACGACGGTCCCGAAAATGACGACGTACGCCAGACCCGCGATGCCGATCAGGCCGGTCTTGGTGCCGAGTGTCGCCAGCGAGTGCCACGCCGCACCGGGGCCTTCGAAGATGCTCGACAGCGCCAGCATCGGCAGCGGCGGCACCACCGACATCCACAGCGTCAGGTGCAGCGGGTTGTCCGGCTCCGCGCGGCGCATGCTCAGGTTGCCGATCGCCCAGCTCAGCGCGGCCAGCAGGGTCAGCAGCACCGGCACCAGCGCGGCGTGGGCGGACTGCTGCCATGCGATCGCGGTCATGCCCGCCACCGCGAGCAGGATCCCGGCCAGCTGCCGTCCGGAGACGCGTTCCCGCAGCAGCACCGCGCCCAGCAGCACGGTGAACGGCGCGGACGCCTGCAGCACCAGCGACGCCAGCCCGGTCGGCATGCCCAGGTGCATCGCGACGAAGAGGAACGCGAACTGTCCGGTGCCGAACCCGAGCCCGTAACCGAGGAGATAGCGCAGCTTCACGCGCGGCCGCGGCACCAGGAACATCGTCGGAATCGCGATCAGCAGAAACCGCAGCGCGCCCGCGAACATCGGCGGGAATTGGCCGAGTGTGGCGTGGATCGCAATGAAATTCAGACCCCACAAGACGGCGACGAACACAGCGAGCAGACGGTCCCGGATGGCCATGCCGCCACTCTGCCTAGGCAAACCTTGAAGCACCAGCGAGAAAAACTGCACCGACTGTGTAGCGCTGCTTCACATACACTGCGCGGATGGACTTGGGCAGGCTCCGGACGCTGCGCGAATTCGCCGATCGGGGCAGCGTCACCGCCGCCGCTCGGGCGTTGCACTGCACCCCGTCGGCGATATCCCAGCAGTTGCGCGCGTTGCAGGCGGAGGTCGGCATCGCGCTCACCGAACCGGCCGGCCGCGGGCTGCGGCTCACCGACGCGGGCCGCGCGCTGGTCGCCCGCGCCGACGACGTGCTGGCCGCGCTGGACCGGGCCGAAGCGGAACTGGCCACCTACCGCAGCGCCCCGCGCGGACGGGTGCGGATCGCGATCTTTCAGTCCGCGGGCCTGATGCTCCTGCCCGGTCTGCTGCGCCGCATCGACCAGTACGAAAATCTCGACGTCGACGTCCGCGACGTCGACATGGTCCCGCCGCAGGTTCCCGGCCTGGTCGCCGACTACGACGTCGTCGTCGCCCACCGCGACGAGCACGCGCCCGAATTCGACACCGAACGCCTCGACGTCGTCCCGCTGCTGCGCGAACCGCTGGACGTCGCACTGCCCGCCGATCACCGGCTCGCCCGCCGCCGCCGGGTCGAACTCGCCGATCTCGCCGACGAACGCTGGATCTCGGTGGACCACGGCTTCCCGGTCGACGACGTCCTGCGCTCGCTCACCGTGCGCACCGGCGTGCGGCCGCAGATCGTCCAGCGCATCAACGATTTCCGCATCACCGAACGGCTTGTCGCGGCCGGGCACGGGATCGCGTTGATGCCTCGGTACACAATGGACACTCGACGCGGCAGTGGATTGGTGGGCCGTCCGCTGGCGGGTATCCGCGCGGCGCGGTTGGTGGAAGTGGTGTGCCGTACTGGTGCGGTGAATCGTCCAGCGGTCGCGACTGTGATCGACGAGTTGCGTGCCGAAGTGGCCGCGTTGACGACCTAACCGGGTTCCCGGGCGGGAAGCCCACGCAGCAACGTGTCGAGAAATAGCTCAAACCGAGGTGCGTCCGGCCCGAGATCGAGCGGGTTTTCCCGCACCGCGAGCCAGCTGACCGTGCACGTGATGAAGATGTACCAGCTCTGCTCAGCCAGTTCCGGCGACACCCCGGCGTTGGTGAACGCGGCGACCACCTGCGAGCGCAGCCTGCCGAACGAATCCGCGTTGTGCCGGTGCGGCCGGGACAACCGGGTCGCGTAACCGGGCACCGCGAGGAACTGGTCGTGCATCGCCCACGCGACCTGGGCGAGCCACGGCCGCCAAGACCGGCGTGGCGGGCCTTCCGCCGGAAGCACCCGCTCCAGCACTACCTCGCTGATCAGATCGAACAGCGCGTCCCGGTTGGCGACCCAGCGGTAGAGCGCGCCATGCGTCACGCCCAGCCGCGTCGCCAGTTCGCGCATGGTCAAGGTGTCGAGGTTTCCCGTGGACAACGCCGCGTCGACGATCCGCTCGCGATCGAGCTGCGCGGGGCGGCCGGGCCGCGGTCGGGTCATAGCTGCGGACTCTACCGAGACAGAGTTAGTGACCAATGGTTACAAACAGGAGTACGGTCGTGGCATGGAAAACATCGAGGGCACCGTGCGGCCCGGTTTCGAACAGGTGCGGGACACGTTCGCGGCGGTCGCCGACGGAGCCGCCCAGCTGGTGGCGTACCACCGCGGCGAGCGAGTAGTCGACTTGTGGACCGGCGTCGACGGCGATTGCCTGCTCGGCGCTTACTCCGCGACGAAGGGCGCGGCGCATCTGGTCGTCGCGCTGCTGGTGCAGGACGGGGTGCTGGACCTTGACCAGCGGGTGCGCCACTACTGGCCGGAGTTCTCGGCAGACGTCACGCTCAGGGAACTCCTGGCGCACCGAGCCGGGCTGGTCGGCGCCGACGAAGGATTCTCCCGCGCGGAACTCGCGGACGACCGGATCGTCGCGGAACGCCTGGCTCGCCAGCGCCCGTTCTGGCGACCGGGAACCGCGTTCGGCTACCACGCGCTGGTCATCGGCGCGCTCAGCGGCGAGGTCGTGCTGCGGGCGACCGGCCGCACCATCCAGGAACACTTCGCCGAACGGATCCGCGATCCGTACGCAGTGGACTTCTACCTCGGCCTCCCCGCCGAACTGGAGCCGCGATTCGCCAGCGCGGAGCCGATGATCCTTACCCCCGAACGGCATATCACCCCGCCCGCCGCCAACAGCCTGAACGGGATCGCGTTCAACCGGCACCATCCGGACGGTCCGGAGGTCTGGGAACTGCCGAATCTCCCGGAGGTCCGGCGGCTCGGCCCGGCCTCGTTCGGCGGCGTCGCCTCGGCCCGCGGGTTGGCCCGGATGTACGCCGCCGCGATCAGTCCGCTGGACGGCGAACCGCCGCTGCTGAAGCCGGAAACCTCCGCCGAGTTCGCGCAAATCCAGTCCACCGGCGACGACGTGGTGTTGCATCAGCACAAGGCGTTCGGCATCGGATTCCACGCCACCAGCGAGTACTACCCCGAGCTGGGCCAGGGCAGCTTCGGACACAGCGGCGCGGGCGGCCAGCAGGCGTTCGCCGACCCGCGCAACGGCGTCGCGTACGGCTACACCCGCCGCCGGATCCCGTTCCCCGCCGCGGCCGCGCCGGAGAACGAACCGCTGATCAAGGCGTTGTACTCGGCGCTGCGTGCCGTCGAATCCCGATAGTGATCGCCGAGCCCAGCAGCACCGCGATGGTCAGCGACAACGCGAGGCTCAGTCCCGGCTCGGCGACCAATTGCCCGCCGGCGTAGCCGAGGAACGCGACGTACGACGTCCACAGCAGCACGCCGACCGCGGACGCGGTCAGGAACTCGGTGAACCGCCACCGCAACGAGCCAGCCAGCAGTGCGCCGATCGTGCCGCCGGAAGGCAGCCATCGCGCGACCACCAGGACCGGCCGCGGATGCCGTTGCAAGCGTCCGTCGAGCCAGGTCAGCCCGGCGGCCAGTTTGCGCCGACGGCCCAGCCGGGCCAGCACGCGAGCCCCGCCGAACCGCCCGAGTGCGTACAACGCCTGGTCGGACAGCAGGCAGCCGAAGCTGGCGACTGCGATCACGACGGCCAGCGAGGTCCCGTGCTGCGCGGCGGCCACGCCCATGCCGAGCAGAGTCACCTCGGTGGGCAACACCGGCACCAGCGAGACGACGAACAGCACCACCAGCCCAGCCGTCGTAGCGTCCATATCTCCATTAACCGTCGTGCCAGCCCGGATGAGTCCCAATCACCGGCTCTTCACAGCAAGGCACAGCCAGGACACAGATTTCCGGAACCCGGACAGAGGATGTCAGGGTTCACGCGCACGCTGGTGGTTCACCGAGAGAGAAGAGGACGAACGAAATGAGCGGGGAACTGGCGGGCAAGGTCGCGCTCGTGGCGGGCGGCACGCGCGGGGCGAGCCGGGCGATTGCGGTCGAGCTGGGCCGGGCCGGGGCGCACGTGTATGTCACCGGTCGCACGACGCGGGCCGGACGGTCCGAAGTGGACCGTCCGGAGACCATTGAGGACACTCTGGAGCGGATCGAAGCCGCGGGCGGCAAGGGAACCGCGCTGCGGGTCGACCACCTGGTGAGCGACGAGGTCGCCGCGCTCGCCAAGCGGATCGACGTCGAGCACGGCGGCCTCGACATCCTGGTCGACGGGATCTGGGGCGGCGACCGTTACCTGGAGTGGGGCAAACCGGTCTGGGAGCACTCGCTGGACGCGAGCCTGCGGATGATGCGGCTGTCCCTCGACGCCCACCTGATCACCAGCCACCATCTGTTTCCGCTGGTCATCCGCCGTCCGGGCGGGCTGGTGATCGAACTGACCGACGGCACCGCCGAGTACAACCAGAAGTACCGCGAGGGCACGTCACTGCCGTACTACCTGGCCAAGGCGGCGATCAACGTCTTGGCGGTCGGCGAGGCGGCCGAACTCAAAAAGCACGAGTGCACCGCGATCGCGTTCACGCCGGGGTGGCTGCGTTCGGAGGCGATGCTGGAGATTTTCGAGGTCACCGAGGAAAACTGGCGCGACGCGACCGTCCGTGAGCCGCACTTCGTGATCTCGGAATCGCCGACCTTCTCCGGCCGCACGGTCGTCGCGCTCGCCGCCGACGCGGACCGGCACCGGTGGACCGGACAGACCGTTTCCAGCGGTCAGCTGGCGAAGGTCTACGAGATCGACGACGTGGACGGCAGCCGTCCGGACGCGTGGCGGTACATCGAGGAGGTGCAGGAACCCGGAAAGCCCGCCGACGCCAGCGGCTACCGCTGATCCTTGTTGCGCTCAGCCAGCGCTTGACCGAATTCCGCGACCGCGGCGCGGATCTCCGGCGGGGTGCGCACCTCGACGCCGGGGCCGAGGGAAACCAGCTGTCCGACGGCGACTTCCTTGCCCTCCATGGCGAACTCGGCCTCGGCCCACCCGTCGGCGTCCTTCGGGCCGAGCGACACCAGCACCTCGTTCACGTGCTCGGGCCCGAAAACCCGCCGCAACGCCCCCGCCGCGGACCGGTCGAGCCGAGCCGTCACCTTCAACGGCAGCGGCATCTTCTCGAACTCCGCCGACGACGCGCGCCACCAGTCAGCGAGCGAGAATTCCTCCGGCCGGGCAAAGGTTTCCCCGGTTTCGGCGACCGCCGTCAACCGGGAGACGCGATACGTCCGCAGGTCGGCGTCGACGCGCGCCACCAGGTACCAAACCCCGGCTTTGAGCACGAGGCCCAGTGGATCGAGCGTCCGCCGGGTGACCTTGTCGCGCCGCTGGTACCGCACGTCGAGCCGCTGCTGCGTCCACACCGCCTTCGCGACCGCGGGCAGCGCGCCCGTGTCGTCCGGCGAGGTGAACCAGGCCGAGGCGTCGAGATGAAACCGCCCGGCGACCGTCCGGGCCTGTTCCTGCAGCTGCTTCGGCATGCTCGCGGACACTTTCGCGTGCGCCGCGGCCACGGCGGTGCCGAGACCGAGCCCGGCCAGCGCGTCCGGCACGTCGAGGGCCAGCAGCGCGACGGCCTCCCGCGAGGTGAGGCCGTCGAGCCGCGAACGCCAGCCGTCGACGAGCCGGATGCCGCCGTGCCGCCCGGGTTCACTCCAGAGCGGCACGCCGGCTTCGCGCAACGCGGCGAGATCCCGCCGCAGCGTCCGCTCGGTCACGCCCAGCTCGCCGGCCAGCTCCCCGACGGTGCCCGCGCGTTTGCGGTGCAGCGTGAAGAGAAGCGCGACCAGGCGCTCGGCTCGCATCCTCGTCTCCCTCGCCCAGAACCGCCCCAATGCCGCATTGGGTGCATGTGACGCACCCAATGTGGCATGGGGACGATCAGGTTCGGGTCAGCGGTTGGCCCGGTTGACCGCGCTGACCACGGCACGCAGCGAGGCGGTGACGATCGACGGGTCGACGCCGATGCCCCAGAACACGCGGTCGGAGATCGCGCATTCGATGTAGGACGCGGCGCGCGAGTCGTCGCCAGGGCTCAGCGTGTGCTCGCTGTAGTCCAGGAGCCGCAGGTCGTAGCCCACAGTGGACAGTGCGTCGAAGAACGCGGCGATCGGCCCGTTGCCGCGGCCGGTGATCTCGTGCTCGTCGCCCTCGACCTTCACCGTGGCCTCGAGGTCGTACTCGCCGCCGCCGTTGTCGGTGACCCGCTGCTTGATCAGCTCCAGCGGGGTCTTCGACTCCAGGTACTCGGCCGAGAACGCGCGCCACATGGTGGCCGGGTCGACCTCGCCGCCCTCGGTGTCGGTGTAGGCCTGGATGACCTTCGAGAACTCCATCTGCAGCCGGCGCGGCAGGTCCAGCTGGTGCTCGGCCTTCATGATGTAGGCGACGCCGCCCTTGCCGGACTGCGAGTTCACCCGGATCACGGCCTCGTAGGTGCGGCCGACGTCCTTCGGGTCGATCGGCAGGTACGGGACCTCCCACGGGTGCTCGTCGACCGGGACGCCCTTCTTGTCGGCGGCGTCCTTCATCGCGTCGAGGCCCTTGTTGATCGCGTCCTGGTGGCTGCCGGAGAAGGCGGTGAACACCAGGTCGCCGCCCCACGGGGAGCGTTCCGGGACCGGCAGCTGGTTGCAGTACTCGACGGTCCGCTTGATCTCGTCCATGTCGGAGAAGTCGATCTGCGGGTCGATGCCCTGGCTGTAGAGGTTCATGCCCAGCGCGACCAGGTCGACGTTGCCGGTGCGCTCGCCGTTGCCGAACAGGCAGCCCTCGATCCGGTCCGCGCCGGCCTGGTAGCCCAGTTCGGCGGCGGCGATGCCGGTGCCGCGGTCGTTGTGCGGGTGCAGCGACAGGATCACCGAATCGCGGCGTTCCAGGTTGCGGCTCATCCACTCGATCGAGTCGGCGTAGACGTTCGGCGTCGCCATCTCGACGGTCGCCGGCAGGTTCAGGATCACCGGCTTCTCCGGCGTCGGCTGCCAGATCTCGGTGACGGCGTTGCACACCTCGAGCGCGTAGGACAGCTCGGTGCCGGTGTAGGACTCGGGCGAGTACTGGAAGCGGAAGTCGGTGTCCGGCTGCTTCGCCGCCAGCTCGACGACCATTTCGGCGGCCTGCGTCGCGATCTTCTTGATGCCCTCGCGCTCCTCGCGGAACACGACGCGGCGCTGCAGGATCGACGTCGAGTTGTAAATGTGGACGATCGCCCTCGGCGCGCCCTCGAGCGCCTGGAAGGTGCGCTCGATCAGCTCGGGGCGGCACTGGGTCAGCACCTGGATGTGCACGTCGTCCGGGATCGCGCCCTCTTCGATGATCTCGCGGACGAAGTCGAAGTCGGTCTGCGACGCGGCCGGGAAGCCGACCTCGATCTCCTTGTAGCCCATGCGGACCAGCAGGTCGAAGAACTTGCGCTTGCGCGCGGGCGACATCGGGTCGATCAGCGCCTGGTTGCCGTCGCGCAGGTCGACCGCACACCACAGCGGCGCGCGGTCGATGCGCTTGTCCGGCCAGGTGCGGTCGGGTACGTCGATGTTCTCGACGACGTCGTACCAGGGGCGGTAACGGTGGACCGGCATGGACGTGCCGCGCTGCGGGTTCCACGAGGGCTGCCCGGCGGGCGCGGGACGAGAGGGCGTGCGCAGACGGGAGTTAGTGGTGCGGGGGTCGGTGCTCATCGCGGGAAAATCTCCTGAAGGGATCGGTGCGGACGACCGGCACCACAAAGCCCCGCGACGAGGAGCCGGTCAGATCAGGCCCCGTCGCGGCAGCGAAGCAGGAGTTCACGCGCCACGGGGTCACTGTAACCACCCGACGCCGCGAAAGGAAAGCCGCCCGTCGCGATCGAACTGTTACGTCGGGTGGCTGATACCTGTTACTAGCGGGTAGCGGGCCGCGAAACGACGTGCCAGACTGCCCGGCATGGGCGAGCACGCGGAAGAAGCGCAGGAAACCGAGGCGAAGGCGCGGCCCCAGCGCACCCCGGTGGACTGGCGGCGCACTCGTGAGCGCGGGGTGTCCTTCCTCGCATCGCTGGTGCGCTGGGTCGGACTGCTGTTCGCCGCGGTCTTGGTGCTGCACGTGATTTTCGTCATCGGCGAGGCAAACCAGGGCAACGGCATCGTCTCGTTCGTCCGCGGCTGGGCCGACGGACTGTCGCTCGGCTTCAAGGACCTGTTCACGCCGAGCGACGCGAAACTGCGCGTTCTGGTGAACTACGGCATCGCGGCGGTGTTCTGGCTGATCGTGTCGGGAATCCTGGCGAAGATCATCCGGCGCGTCGGGGGCGCGGGCGCCTGACTGGTCAGTTTTCGGCCAGTTCGTCGAACACTCGGTCGCAGATGTACTGGCGTCCGTAGTTCCCGCCGGTGATCTCGCGCAGGAAGCCAGCTTCCTCGAGTTTTTTGATCGCGTTGCTCGCGGTCGGGTAGGACACGCCGAGGTTGTTCTGCACCTCGGGAATCGTCATCATCGGGTACCCGATGATGGTCACCGCGAGATCCTGGACGGCGCCTCGTGCGCCGAGGCCGCGCATCGTGTCGCTCACTTCCTGGGAGAACGCGGTGAGCCTGCCGATCGTGTTTCCCGCGGCCAATGCGCGGGCTTTGACAGCTTCGGCGAAGAACCGCACCCAGGGATCGAAGTCACCTGTCTTGCTGACGTTCAGGAGGTGGTCGATGTAATCCTCCCTGCGCGGTTCCAGCCAGGACGACAAGTTCAGCACCGGGTACTTGAGGATCTTCTCCTCGATCAGCTGCAAGGTGATGATCAGCCGTCCGATCCGGCCGTTTCCGTCGCTGAACGGGTGCAGGGTTTCGAACTGGTAGTGGCCGAGTGCCAGCTTCACTAGTGCTGGCAGCTCCTGCTCGGCGTTGATCCACTTTTCCCATGCGCTCACCCCGTCTCGGAGCATGTCGCCGTTCGGCGGCGGGACGAAACGAGACTGTTCGATTCCGCGGCCGCGGTCGCCGATGCAGACCAGTCGTTCGCGCAGCCGGCCCGCGTCGTAGGAGTCGCCACGCGTGCCGGCGACGAGGATCTGCTGGAGTTTCGAGACCACCTTCAGGCAGATGGGCAGTTTGCTGATGAGGTCCAGACCCTCGAACGCGGCCTTGACGTAGTTCTGGATCTCTCGGATCTCCGCGGTGGCCGGCTCCCTGCTGGTTTGCTGCGCCTGGAGCACATCGGCGTAGGGGGCGAAGGTGCCTTCCAGTGCCGAAGTACTGATCGCTTCCCGGGTAAGCGAGGGGCGGACCAGGAGTCCGGGGTTGGGCAGCTGATCGGTCAGGGCATCCAGCGCGCCAAGCGCCCGGTCGGCTTCGCTGAGCAGCTTGTAGGTTCCGGCGGTGAGCGCGACCTCGGTGGGAAGCGGGTCAGGAACAAACGCGAAGTGGCGGTACGGTTGCTTGGTGCGCCCGTCGGTGCCGGTTATGGGTACGAGGTGCCCGATCGGCGACTGACGGAAGGTCTCTAGCTCCACTTTTAAAGGTTATCAGCAAAGGCTTTAATTCTGCTCGCGACATCTCAAGTTCCTTGAATTTTTTCAAGGAACTTGCAAGGAACCGCCCGATGCCTTGAATTCACCGCGTCGGGGCGCTGGTGCGTCGACCAGCGCCCCGCCTATGGTTCAGGACTGCCAGGTCACGGCGTCCTTGCCGTAGTCAGTGTTCGGCGCCAGGTCCCGGTACGTGCTCGCGGTGTAGCTAGCCCCCTTGACCTCCGTGCCAGCGGGGGCCAGTGCCAGCACGCAGCTGTCGTACGAAGCGCCCTTCGTGGTGAACGCCTTGCCGGAGTTGCCGCGGTCGCACTTCTCGAACTTGCCGATCACCGTCACGTGCGGGCCGTCGGTGCCATCCGCGAGCAGGCCGTTCATCAGGCCCAGCGAGCTGTACGAGAAGTCCGAGCCGGTCTCGTTCGTGACCTTGACCTGGATGTAGTACGGCGTCATCCCCTTGGCCCGGTCGCCGAGCTTCAGCGGGGCCAGGTCGGCCTCCACGCCCTTGTCGATGCCGGTCACCGTCACGCCGATCGCGCCGGTGATCTTCTGCGACTTGAACGGCACCACGGCCTTCTCGCCGATCTTCAGCTTCGTGCCCTGCTTGGTGTAGTCGGCGGAGGCGGAGTCGCCGGCGGGAGCGGCGGCCGAGGAGGACGGTGCGGCCGCGGAGGACGAAGCGGGCGGAGTGGCGATCGGCGGGGCGGGGGTGTCCTCGGAGGAGCACCCGGACAGCGCGAACGCCATCGCCGTCGCGGAAACCGCCAGTGCAACCGGCATCGCTGTACGCATTTCGTCACTCCTTGAGAAGAATCCCACCGAATCAGCGGCCTGACCGGTTTGGCGTCCATCTGACCTCAACGGCGGGACTCCGGTTCCCCAGATTGCTCACGAAACGGTCACAGTGCCGGAGACCCCCATCGGTCACCGAAGACGAACTCCGCGAGCGGCAGCCGGCGCCGAGGGGCCAGTTCCCGTTCGATCCGGCGCGGGTCGTCCAGTACGGACGGGTCGGCGGGAGATCCGACGGCGATCGCGACCCGGGCCACCGCCTCGTCCGGGAGGCCGAACTCCGCGCGGACCGCGTCCGCCGAGAAGCCCGCCATCTGGTGGGCGATCAGGCCGAGTTCGACCGCTTGCAGGACGAGGTTCTCGGTCGCCAAACCCAGTCCGTAGTCGGCGTAGGGCACCTCGCCCTTCTCATTCGTGGTGACCGTCACGCCGATCAGCAACGCGCTCGCCCGGAACGCCCACGCCTGGTTCCCGGAGTTGAGTGTCGCGAGGATGCGGGGGAACACCGGATCGCCCCGGCGGCCGACGAGGTAGCGGGCCGGCTGGGTGTTGCCGAAAGACGGCGCCCACCTGGCGGCTTCGAGCAATGCGGTCAGCTGGGCGCCGGTGATTTCGGCGGTCTCGTCGTAGGCCCGCGGGCTCCACCGCTCGGCGATGGCCGGCGCGACGGGGACGCTCGTCTCGGCTGGTTTGCGCATGCGGCGAAGGTAGTACGGCCGGGGAGTGCTCTCCGTCACTCCGGAGGAAGGGCTTCGAGCTTTCCCCTGGCGTTAAGGAAAATTTACTTCCAAACCCTCCTGACGGGCCGTGGCGGACCACTCGATGGGGTGGCGAGCGCCGTTCGCGCCGGTAGGCTCTTCTCCAAATGAAGGGCCGTGGGCGCTCCTCGGTGCCCTCCAAGGAGTACGCCCCGGCCCGTCAAGGAGGTTCGGGCGTGGCCCTCGTGGTCCAGAAGTACGGCGGATCGTCGCTGGAAAGTGCCGACCGGATCAAGCGCGTGGCAGAACGGATCGTCGCGACCAAGAAGGCGGGCAACGACGTGGTCGTCGTGTGCTCGGCGATGGGCGACACCACTGATGAGCTGCTCGATCTGGCGCAGCAAGTGAACCCGGCTCCGCCGGAGCGGGAAATGGACATGCTGCTCACCGCCGGTGAGCGCATCTCGAATTCGCTGGTCGCGATGGCCATTTCCGCGCAGGGCGCGCAAGCCTGGTCGTTCACCGGTTCCCAAGCGGGCGTGGTCACCACCTCGGTGCATGGCAACGCGCGCATCATCGACGTCACTCCGAGCCGCGTCACCGAGGCGCTCGAGCAGGGTTACGTCGCGCTGGTGGCCGGTTTCCAAGGCGTGGCACAGGACACCAAGGACATCACGACGCTCGGCCGCGGCGGTTCCGACACCACCGCGGTGGCGCTCGCCGCCGCGCTGAACGCGGACGTCTGCGAGATCTATTCCGATGTGGACGGTGTGTATTCGGCCGACCCTCGGATCGTGCCGGACGCCAAAAAGCTCGACACCATCCCGTACGAGGAGATGCTGGAGCTCGCGGCGAGCGGATCGAAGATCCTGCACCTGCGTTCGGTCGAGTACGCGCGCCGTTACGGCGTGCCGATCCGAGTCCGTTCTTCTTACAGCGACAAGCCGGGCACCACGGTGGCCGGATCGATCGAGGAGATCCCCGTGGAACAAGCGCTGATCACCGGTGTGGCACACGACCGCTCGGAAGCGAAGATCACCGTGACCGGCGTGCCGGACCACGCCGGTGCCGCGGGCAAGATCTTCCGGGTGGTCGCCGACGCCGAGATCGACATCGACATGGTGCTGCAGAACGTGTCCAGCACGTCCTCGGGCCGCACCGACATCACCTTCACGCTGTCGAAGGCCAACGGGGCCAAGGCGGTCAAGGAACTCGAGAAGATCAAGGCGGAGATCGGCTTCGAGTCCGTGCTGTACGACGACCACGTCGGCAAGGTGTCGCTCGTCGGCGCCGGGATGCGTTCGCACCCGGGCGTCACCGCGACGTTCTGCGAGGCGCTGGCCAACGCGGGCGTGAACATCGAAATCATCAACACCTCGGAGATCCGCATTTCGGTGCTGATCCGCGATGCGCAGCTGGACGAGGCCGTGCGCGCGATCCACGAGGCGTTCGAACTGGGCGGCGACGAGGAAGCCGTCGTCTACGCGGGGAGTGGTCGCTGATGGCGCAGGGTCTTCGCGTCGGGGTGGTCGGGGCTACCGGCCAGGTCGGCGCTGTGATGCGCAAGCTGCTCGACGAGCGGAATTTCCCGGTCGAGCAAATCCGGTACTTCGCCTCGGCCCGTTCAGCGGGACGCACGCTGCCGTGGCGCGACGAGGAAATCACCGTCGAGGACACGGCGACCGCTGATCTGTCCGGTTTGGACATCGCGTTGTTCTCCGCGGGCGGTGCGACGTCGCGCGAGCAGGCGCCGCGGTTCGCCGAGGCGGGCGCGATCGTGGTCGACAACTCGTCGGCGTTCCGGCGCGACCCGGACGTGCCGCTGATCGTCAGCGAGGTCAACCCGGAGGCGATCAAGGACGTGCGGAAGGGGATCATCGCGAACCCCAACTGCACCACCATGGCCGCGATGCCGGTCCTCAAGCCGCTGCACGACGAAGCCGGTCTGGTGCGGATCATCGCGAGCACCTACCAGGCGGTGTCCGGCAGCGGTCTGGCCGGCGTCGACGAACTGGCCGCTCAGGTGAACGCTGTCGCCTCGCGCGCGGCCTCGCTCACGCACGACGGTTCGGCGGTCGAATTCCCGGCCCCGGCCAAGTACGTCGCGCCGATCGCATTCAACGTCCTGCCGATGGCCGGGTCTATTGTGGACGACGGCACGTTCGAGACGGACGAGGAACAGAAGCTGCGCAACGAAAGCCGGAAGATCCTGGGCATTCCGGAGCTGCTGGTGTCCGGCACGTGCGTCCGGGTGCCGGTGTTCACCGGGCACTCGCTGTCGATCAACGTCGAATTCGAACGGCCGCTGTCGGTCGAGCGGGCGACTGAACTGCTGTCGAACGCGCCGGGCGTGCAGCTGGCGGACGTGCCGACGCCGCTGCAGGCCGCGGGAATCGACCCGAGCCTGGTCGGGCGCATCCGGACCGACCCGGGTGTCCCGGACGGCCGCGGTCTCGCGCTGTTCGTCTCCGCCGACAACCTCCGCAAGGGGGCGGCGCTGAACACCGTGCAGATCGCCGAGCTGGTGGCGCAGAACCGCTGAGCTTCGCGCTGAAACTGCCCGGCCCCTTGTCCAGGGGCCGGGCAGTTTTCACTTCTTCTTCTGCCGCGGCTTGATCGGTTTCAGTCCGAACGCGACCCGGATCTCCGGCTTCTGCAACGGGCGCAGCACCGCCTGCATCAGGAAACCCCACAGGATCAGCCCGACCGGCGCGCCGCCCCCGGCTCCCGAACTCATGGCCAGCGACAGGATCGCGCCGAGCAGCAGCATCGCCATGAACCCGCACTCGAGCCAGATGAGAGCGAGCATCACCCCGCGCTGCCGCCTGCCCAGCAGGACGGCGCACACCACCAACGCACTGGTCAGCGCCGAGTTGATTACCAGGATCGTCACCGGCAGGGTCACGGTGCCCGACGTGCCGCCAAGCCCGAGCAGGTAACCGACGAACGCCGCGAGCGCCAGGTAGAGCACGGCCTGGCCGCCGATCGCCCACCGCATCGACCGGATTCCTCGTCGCACCTCCTGCTCCGCGTTTTCGCCGGACGCGGGCATCGGCTGGGATGGACTGGACGGGATCACCTCGGACACCACCTCTTGCTCGGGAACCAGGCCAGGAGACCACTGGTCGTTCGGGACCGGTCCCCGCTGCTTGGCGAGCCGGCAGGCTTGGTTGCGGTGCGTCCGGAATTCGTGAATGGCTCCGTAACCGCTGTACGACCACACCCGTCCGGACGCGCTCCGGCCGAGGTGGCGGAATTGTTCCACCGCTTAGGGGCCACGCCGGAGTTCGACGAGCGCGGCTTCGACGCGCTTGTCCCCTCCTCGGCGAAGGTCCACATTAGATCGTGGGTGCCGAACCACTTGTCACACCAATACTGCAGGGCGCGCGCTGGAATCCCGTGAATTGCTCCGCGCTGACGTACTTCGCCCCCGCGCGCTGCGGATCTGCCACGCCACGTTCGTGAGCGCGTCGGCGTGCACCGCGGAACGGTGTAGAGCTTGATCAGTCCCAGCAAAGGGTTTCCTCTCAGGAACGAACCGGGGCGAGCAACGCGCGGAGCGGAGCGGTGTCCCCGTCGATCGCCGCGCCGACGGCGGGATCCAGTTCGGCGGCGTACGGTTCGGCCAGCACCAGCTTCGCTGGTCCAGACCAAGACAGTTCCCAGTGTGCCGCAACGGCTTTGGCGAGCATTGCGTGCAGCACAATGGACAGTCTCAAGTGGACTTGCGCTCGGTAGAGTTCGCGCTCCGGCCGCGCCCGGGCCTCCGGCGGAGCCGTGGGGTCGGCGAGTTCCTCGAGGCGTCCGGCGTCGAGCAGGTCCAGCAGATCGTCGAGACGGCGGCTGCGGAGGATCCGCAGCGCCTCGGCCTGATTCGAATCGCGCACGCCGATGTCGACGAGGCTGGCCCAGTCGAGCTTCTTCTTCGAGGACACTCCCTCCGTGAAGCCGGTGATCAGTACCGCATCGAGCAGCTCCGGTCCGTTGTGGAGAAGGTCCATCGCCGGTCGCTCGCCGCCGGGCGGAACCGGGACGGCCGGAGCGGCTTCCAGCAGCGCGATCCGTTCTGCCATCGGCGGGTGGCTGTCGTACTTCGAGGCAGGCCGCGACGGCGGATTTTCCCGCAGGGAAGCCATTTCCTCCGCGCGCTGATCGTCGGAGAGCAGCAGCTGGTAGCCCTCGGTCATCCGCGCCGGCAGATAGCCGGAGGACCAGGCGACCGTCGCGTAGTCGTTCAGGAACACCCACCAGGCGGTGTCGAGGACTTCGACCTCGCGCAGCGCGCTGGCCGCGGCCGCGCTGCCGGCGACGCGTGCGGAATCGGTGTCGGCGGCGAGTTCCTGTTGCTGACTCACGCGCGCAGAGACCTGGAAATACACGGCGGCGTACGCGGTGAAGATCGGCCGCACCAGCCGGCCGGACCCAGCCGAGCTGAGTCCGTTCACGACTCGCCCGATCGTCTGCCGTCCGCGATAGGTCGCGCCGGCGAAGCGGGTGTGGCGATTGCTGTAGTGGCCGAGCTCGTGCCCGAGAATGGCCCGGAGCTGGCTGACCCGCATCCCGGCGAAAAGCTGCGCGCCGATGAACATCCGGCGCCGCCGCACGCGCAGCCCCGCCCAGTGCGTCTCCTCGTTCACCGCCGCGTTGACCTGCGGAACGAGGTAAATCTCGTCCGGCGGCCGGGTGCCGACCTCCTGAGCGAGCTCGCGGACGGCCGCCCACAGTTCGGGCTGCTCGCCGGGCGTGACGAGCACACCGTCGACGTCGTCGTGCGACCGCTCGAACGTCAGCAGGGCGGTGACCAGCACGTACAGCACGGGAACGGCGAGGAAGCCGAGCCGTATCGCGGTGACCGGATGACCGTGGAACGCCTCGACCTCGAGCCAGATCAGCGCCCCGGCGACGGCGAGCATCAGCACCGGAAACCCGGCCAGCAACAAGACCGCGAGCGTCGCCCGCAATGAGTACCTCATGGAAAAACGGAATCCTCCCCAAGACCGGCACCCTCGGCGAACCGGTCGTCCGAGCCGTTATCGACGGAAGCGCCGATTTCGTTTCACCGATGCACCGGTGTTCGAAAACCCGTTGTCGCCAGGGCTCGAGTGCCGGATGCTGAGCGGGCAAACTTCGTTCTGGGAAAGGAAAGTCATGTACACGGCAGTGGACGGCGCGCGGGTTCCGATCCGGATGTGGGCAGATCCCGCGTCGGTCGAAGACCAAGCGATGCGGCAGCTGCGCAACGTCGCGAACCTGCCGTGGGTGCACGGCGTCGCGGTGATGCCGGACGTCCACTACGGCAAGGGCGCCACGGTCGGCAGCGTCATCGCGATGCGCGATGCGGTCTCCCCGGCCGCGGTCGGCGTCGACATCGGCTGCGGGATGAGCGCGGTGCGGACCTCGCTGACCGCGAGCGACCTGCCCGACGATCTCGGCAAGCTGCGCAAGCGGATCGAATCGGCGGTGCCGGTCGGGTTCGGCCTGCACAAGACGCCGGTCAACACCTCGAAGGTGCACGGCGTCGGCGGCTGGGACACGTTCTGGAAGTCGTTCGGCGACCTGCACGAGGGAGTCCAGGACCTGCGCAAGCGCGCGCATCTGCAGGTAGGCAGCCTCGGCGGCGGCAACCACTTCATCGAGGTCTGCCTCGAACAGGGCGGCTCCGACGAGGGCCGGGTCTGGCTGATGCTGCATTCGGGTTCGCGCAACATCGGCAAGGAACTCGCTGAGCGGCACATGGCGATCGCGCGGAAACTGCCGCACAACCGCGATCTGCCGGACCCCGACCTGTCGGTGTTCGTCGCGGACACGCCGGAAATGCAGGCGTACCGGCGCGACCTTTTCTGGGCACAGGACTACGCGGCACGGAACCGGGCGACGATGGTCGCGCTGGTGAAGCTCGCGGTCGCGGAAGTGATCCCGGGGACGACGTTCGATGACGCAGTTTCGTGCTTCGCCGCCGAAACCATGGTTATGACCGACGCGGGCAGCCGTCCGATCTCGGAGCTGTCGGGCGGTGTGCATACGGTGCTTACCGAAGGTGGCGAGTGGGTGAAGGCACCGGTGAGGTCCTTCGGCCAGCAACCGATCTGGGAGGTGGTAATTGGTCGCTTCGGAGAGGAGCGGACGATACGCACAACCCGAGAACACCGTTGGCTGCTGCGGCCGAAGACGGCGCACAACCGGACTGAGGCGACAACGGAAGGTCTCCGGGTCGGAGACCGCCTCGCATACGTGTTCCCAGCACGCAGCCCCGGCCTGATGCCGTCCCGCGAAGGGATCGCTCGTGGATTCGTCTTTGGTGATGGATCCATTTCTGGTCGCGGAATGGCGCATGCCGACTTCTATGGGAAGAAGGACGAAGCTCTTCTGCCCTTCTTTGACCGAGCAGAGAGCGTGCGGACGTACTACTACACGTACAGCAGCGCTGGGGCGAAGAAGAAGCACGTGACCGCTGACGACGTCCAAGCCCTTCGGTCTGAGGGAGTCGTGGTTGGGACGATGAAGCGACTCGGAGGTCTTCCTCGCGAGTGGAAGCGTGAATACCCTCGCGTCGATGGACCGCCGGCAGAACTTTACGGGTGGCTCGCGGGCTACTTCGCGGCCGACGGGGAGGTAGGCAAGACAGGTCGTCCTGCGATCTGGTCCGCGAACAGGCAGCACCTAGTGTTCTTCAAGGAAGCGTGTGACTCGCTGGGTATCTGGACGCTTCCGATCCGGCGGAGAGTTCGTACTGGGTTCGGCTCGGTCGACACTCCGGTGTTTGTGATGGGCCTGTCGCGAGCTGATCTCACGCCCGAGTTCTTTATCCACGACGAGCACCGGGCCCGTTGGGAAGCCAACCGCGATGCTGTCGAACGGCGTGGCTGGACAGTCCGCGCTGTGCGTGCCACCGATGAGATCGAGGAGGTGTTCTGTGCCGTAGTCGAGGACACCCATTCATTCGCTCTCGACGGGAACATTCTCACGGGCAACTGCCATCACAACTATGTCGCCGAGGAAACCTACGACGGCGTCGATCTGCTCGTCACCCGCAAGGGCGCGATCCGGGCCGGCTCCGGCGATCTCGGGATCATCCCGGGCAGCATGGGGACGGGCTCGTACATCGTGCGCGGACTCGGCAACACCGCGTCGTTCGAATCCGCGTCCCACGGAGCCGGACGGCGGATGTCGCGGACGAAGGCCCGCAAGACCTTCACCGCCGCCGACCTCGCCGCGCAGACCGCGGGCGTGGAATGCCGGAAGGACACCGGGGTCGTCGACGAGATCCCGGCCGCGTACAAGGACATCGAGACGGTGATCCAGGCGCAGACCGACCTGGTCGAGGTGGTCGCTCACCTCAAGCAGGTCGTGTGCGTGAAGGGATGAGGGGTTCCCGCGGGCGAATCGCGCCGGTGCGCCCGCGGGAGCCGCTACCCTGATGGCATGAAGAGCTGGGGGGTGGCGGTCGCCTTGGTCGCGGCCGGAACGTTGCTGGCCGGATGCGACCAGGTCGATTCGGCGGTCAATCAGACGAATTCAGCGGTGGACAAGGTCTCCACGTGCACCGAAGCTCTGGGCCTCGCGGACCTGAACCCGTTGGTGGACGGCGACAAGCTCAAGGCCCGCGCGCAGGACAAGGAACGGCGGCTGCGCGAGCTGGCGGCCGACGTCAAGGAAGAGGACGTCAAGAACGCCCTGCTCGGCATGGCCGATTCGTACGTCCAGGTGCAGAAGGAACACCTCGAGGACGCCGGGGTGATCGCCCGGTGGACCAAACGGAACCTGGAAAAGCTCGACGGGCTGCGCAAAGCCTGCACCTGACCCTTCGCAGAGATCCGTGAATGGCCCCTTCACGGACGTCCGCGTCGCGGACCGCGCCCGGCAACAGCTCAGCGGCGAGCCCGCACCGCAGCCGCCAGCGAAGGGGTCCGCACCGAGCTCCGGCGTAGCGACCACACCAGCCCCAGCGCCGCCAGCGCCAGTCCGCCGAATCCGGCCGCCGCGAAACCCCACGCCGGGCTCGAATGGTCGATCGCGAAGCCGACCACCGGGCTCCCCGCGGCCAGCCCGAGCCGCGTCGACGCGTCCTGCAGGCCCATCGCCTCGCCGCGGACGGCGGGCGGCGCGAGTTCGCTGACCGCCTCCGTGGTGGCGGCGAGCGTCGGGGCGCAGACCAGGTTCGTCGGGATCAGCACGAGCATCAGCAGCCACCACGGCTGCGTCACCAGCCCGACCGGGATCACCAGCAGCGCGAGCAGCAGCATCAGCAACCCCTGCGGCAGCGACTTCCGCACCGCGCCGTGCACGATGCCGCCGATCATCGACGCCGCGCACATCACCGCGATGACCAGGCCGGTCCAGCCGACGTCGCCGTGCGAGCGCAGCGCCGCCAGCGTCGCGACCTCCGTGCCGACCAGGCAGAACAGCGTTCCGGCGGCGATCAGCAGGGTCGCCAGCAGCCGTCCGGTGAGCCAGGACCGCAGCGGCGGCCGCACGATGCCGGCCGGGGCGAGTTCGTCCTCGTTCCGGATCGGCGGGTTGAGCAGGAAGATCAGCAGCGCGGTGACGCCGAAGATGGTGCCGATGCCGCTCAAGGTCAGCGTCGCCGACAGTTGCGAGATCGCCGCGATCCCGGCCGCCGGGCCGATCATGAACGACGCCTCGACCAGGATCGTGTCCAGCGAGTACGCCGCGCGCCGCTGGTCGGCGGGCACGAGCGCGGCGAGGATCTGCCGCGCCAGCGAACCCGCGGGCACCGACAGCACGCCAGCAGGCAGCGCGCACACCACCAGCGCCTCGTACGAAAGGTGCGGAGCCGCGAACCAGAACGCGGTGGACGACAACCCGCACACCGCGACCACCGGGCGCAGGCCGTACCGGTCGATGGTGCGCCCGATCACCGGCGCGCCGAGCGCCATGCCCAAGGTGACCGCCGCGCCGACGACGCCCGCCGCGCCGTAGCCCCGGCCGAGGCCGCTGACGACGTACAGCGTCAGCGTCACGCCGGTCATCGTCATGGGCACGCGTGCGAAGAACATCAGCGCCATCGACGGGCGGAGGCCGGGGACGCTCAGGACGCGGCGATAAGGCTGAAAAGGCACGTACCCCATGAGAGCAAGAGTTGGTACGAGCGTGCAACTTCTTTTCGTCACACTCGCTGAGCGGCACCCGCCACCCGTCCGGGTGTCGTGCAGGCGTTCGGCGGACCCGGAAAATGCGAGCGCGACCTGGGTGATAACTTCATCGGCAGCACGGAAAAGCATTCTCGCCGCCCATTCGCGAACAGTTTTTCACATTTCTGCGCCGACCTTGGAGTTTTCCGGTCGAAGCGGCGGAGGTCCCCAGGAAAAAGGGGAGCGGACCCGAATGCGGGCGGCGGTGCGTGCGTGGGGGACCCCCACGGTCGGACGAGCGAGATCGCGCGTCCCGACAGGGTGATGAAGGTAATCGATCACGAACTACGCCTGTGTGGGTGAGCGATGCCGCCGTTCGGGCAATCCGGCTACTATGAGTCAGATTCAGGTCCGCGGTCCGTGATCGTCGGGGGACGCGCAAGCCGTCCACGTTAATCAATTGCGGGCCGGTTCCCGATTCTTGGATTCGGCACGTAAGGGTTAGAAAAACTCCCTATCCGGTGATCGGCTGGTGTTGGGCCGACACGGCGGGTATCGATTTACCCGGCAGGTCCCAGAGGCCAGGGAGGTAAAGAATGAAAGGCAAGATCGGGCGGATCATCGCTGTGGTCGCCGCGGGCAGTCTGCTGGCCGTCGGCACCTCGGGGATGGCCTCCGCGAGCCCGGCGGGCGGCAAGGGGTCCTCGGCCACTCAAGCCGTCGCCGCGCAGGTACTGCAGATGCGGGACGACCTGACCAAGGTCGCGTACGCCGGCGATGTCGCCAAGACGAGGGCGGACCTCACCCGGCTCAGCCCGGTGCTCGCCGACATCGCGGCGGGCAAGCGCTACCAGGTCCAATCCGAAACCCAGCAACTCTCGTCGGCGGCGAAGGTCCGCGCGGACGAGTCCAACCGGCTCCTCGGCGACCCGACTGCGACGCCGCGGCAGATCCCGCCGCTGCCGATCCCGCCGTTGCCGGACCTGCCCGGACCGCTCAAGGCGGTGAGCGACCTGGTCAAGGGCCTGCTCGCCGCGGTCACCAGCCTGCTGGCCGGGCTGCTCGGCGGAGTGCCGGTACCGCCGCTTCCGGTGCCGACGCCACCGCTGCCGGCCCCGCCGGTGCCCGCCCCGGTGCCAGTGCCTGGGACCTGAACGGCCTGACGGGGAGGGGGAAAGGCCCGGAGCCTGGTGCGGTTCGCCGCGCCAGGCTCCGTTCCATGTCCGGGTTCGGATGTTGAATGTTGACCGACAACCCCGCTCACAAGCGGTTGGCGTGCCCCGCTCGCAGCGTGTCCGCGCTCGGGCATCCGTCCTAACCGGCAACCCCGCTCACGAGCGCTTGGCGAGCCCCACCCGCAGCGCGCCCGCCATCTCCGCGATCGCCTCGCGGAACCGGGTCCCCACTCCGGCGAAGTTGAGGAATCCGTGGATCAGGTCGGCCTGCCTGCTGACCGCCACCGGAACGCCCGCCGCACGCAGTTTTTCCGCGTACGCCTCGCCTTCGTCGCGCAGCGGGTCGAAGCCCGCGGTGACGATGTAGGCGGGCGGGAGTCCACTGTGGTCAGACGCGAGCAAAGGCGACATCCGTGGGTCGGCTTTGTCGACGCCCTCCGGCGCGTAATGCCCCTCGAACCACACCATCGCCTCGTCGGTGAGGAAGAGGTCTTCGCCGAACAGTTCGCGAGACCGGCGTCGCGTAGTGAAGTCGACCGCCGGGTAGATCAACAGCTGGAACGCGGGGGCCGGTCCGCCCCGCCGGGTCGCCTCCAGTGCGACGACGGCGGACAGGTTGCCGCCCGCGCTGTCGCCGCCCACCGCGATCCGGTCCGGGTCCGCGCCGAGGTCGGCCGCCTTGGCGTGCGCGTAGTCGAACGCGGCCAGCGCGTCCTCCACCGGTCCGGGGAACGGGCATTCCGGCGCGAGCCGGTACTCCACCGACAGCACCCGGACCCCGGCGTGTTTCGCGAGGTAGCGCGCGGCGTTGTCGTGCGTGGCCCGGCTGCCGATGACCCATCCGCCGCCGTGGAAGAACACCAGCAGCGGCGACGGTTCCGGCAGGCCGGCCGGGGTGTAGAGGGTGGCTTCGAGGGACGCGTCGCCGGACGGGATGGCGACGTCGCGGGTCGCGACCGGGTCGATCCGTTTGCCGTTGACCAGGTGCTGGCTCGCTTCCAGCAGCGCCCGGGACCGCTCGACCGACCCGTTGACCAGCGAAGCACCGGAGAGCTTCTGCAACCGCAGCAGCAACTGGGCGTCGAGGGCGAGCTCCTGGCCGTCCAGCCGCAGCGGTGCTCCGGCGATCAGCCTGCGCACCGGCCTGGGCAGCCAGAACAGCAACTGCGCGGCGGCAGCCTGGGCGCGGATCTGCAGCGGAATGGCCATCGTTCCTCCTCGAACGCCGGATGAGCCGAGGTTACTTGCCAGTAGGTACGTTGGTCCAGTCGGTGTGTGACCCAGGCCTCCGTCTCAGATCCTGGTCCTCCAGTTAGGTGGAGGGGTTAGCCTCAAAACAGGCCAGCGTGGCGCAGCCACTCCGTTGAGGGTGGTGGTGGGGAGGAAGGTCGGAAGTGACTTCGGGACAAAAGGTCAAGGTGCTGGGCATTGGCGGCTCGCTGCGCGAGGGCTCGCAATCCGAGCGCGCGTTGCGCATCGCGCTCGCCGCCGCCGAGGAACGCGGCGTCGTGACCGAGCTGATCCCCGGTCCGGAGCTGGTCCTTCCGTTCTACGACACCGCGACCCCGGAGCGGGACGAACGCGCGCGGAAGCTCATCGAGGGCGTGCGCCAGGCGGACGGGCTCATCGTCGTCTCGCCCGGTTACCACGGCGGGCTGTCCGGGCTGGTCAAGAACGCCCTGGACTACATCGAAGACCTCCGCGAGGACACCCGCCCCTACCTCGACGGCCGCGCGGTGGGGCTCGCCGCCGTCGCGTACGGCTGGCAGGCCGCGGTCACCACGCTCGAACAGCTCCGCACGATCACGCACGCGTTGCGCGGCTGGTCCACCCCGCTGGGTGGTTCGATCAACTCCGCCGAGACGAAATTCGACGAGGGCGGCGGCGCGTCCGACGAGAAGAGCGTCCGCACGTTGCGGCTCATCGGGGAGCAGGTCGCGGAGCACGCGTTGCTTCGCTCACGCTGAGGTTTCCCCTCCTCGAATCCCGGTTATTCCCGGGGTGATGACTGCCATGCCGGGGCACGGTTCCGCGGATGCGGGGCGTTGAACTCATTGCGACGCTGACTCCGGAGGCGTCCCCGATGAGGAGGTAACACGCATGGCCGAGCCGATTTACACCGCCGTCGCGACCGCGCGAGGAGAAGGCCGCAACGGCGACGTGACGTCCTCGGACGGCGTGCTGGACGAGTCGCTGGCGATCCCCAAGGAAATGGGCGGTCCCGGCGGCGACAAGACCAACCCGGAGCAGCTGTTCGCCGCGGGGTACTCCGCGTGCTTCCTGAGCGCGCTGCAGGCCGTGGCCCGGCAGGCGAAGGTCGCGCTGCCCGCCGCGACGGTGACCGGTTCGGTGAGCGTGTTCAAGAAGGACGTCGGGTTCCAGCTCGGCGTGCGCCTTGACGTTTCGCTGCCCGGTTTGGCGAAGGCCGACGCCGACCAGCTGGTCGAGCAGGCGCACCAGGTCTGCCCGTACTCCAACGCGACCCGCGGCAACATCGAGGTGGAGCTGACCACCACCGTCTGACCCAAGACAGAGGAGGGACACCCGAGATGACCACTTCCCCGATCAAGAGCCCGCTTTCCGAATCCGACAAGGAGATCACCGGCAACGCGCTGCAGGCGACGCTCGCCGACCTGATCGACCTCTCGCTGATCGCGAAGCAGGCGCACTGGAACGTAGTGGGCCAGAACTTCCGCAGCGCGCACCTGCAGCTCGACGAGCTGGTGTCGACCGCGCGGCAGTACGTCGACGAGGTGGCCGAGCGCGCCGCCGCGATCGGGGTTTCGCCCAACGGCAAGGCGAAAACCGTCGTGGCGACCTCCGGTGCGCCGGAGTACCCGGACAACTGGCAGTCCGTCGAATCGACCATCGCGGCGATCGTCGACACGCTCGCGGCGCTGATCGAACGGCTCCGCAAGCGCATCGACGAGACCGACAAGAGCGACCTCGTGACGCAGGACCTGCTCATCGAGATCACCCGCGCGCTGGAAGAGGCGCACTGGATGTGGCAGGCGCAGCAGGCCTGACCCGCGCCGCCTGACGAAAAGCCGTCCGCCGTTGTCGCGGACGGCTTTTCGTTCATCCGGTGGTCGTCGCGGGTGCCCGGCAGTAGGTTCGCTGACATGGTGCTGCATCAGGGGAAACAAGATCGGGCAGACCGGAAGACCGGCACGAATCCGTTGTACGCGGGGAGCAATCCGGCGCTCGCCGCGGACTTCACGATGCCGCGCGACCGGCTGCGGGACGATTCGCTGCCGCCGGACACGGCGCTGCAGCTGGTGCGCGACGAGCTGATGCTCGACGGCAACGCGCGGCTCAACCTCGCCACGTTCGTCACGACGTGGATGGAGCCGCAGGCGCGCGAGCTGATGGCCGAGTGCGTCGACAAGAACATGATCGACAAGGACGAGTACCCGCAGACCGCGGAACTCGAGCGGCGCTGCGTCAACATCCTCGCCGACCTGTGGCACGCGCCGGATCCCGCCGACATCATGGGCTGCTCGACCACCGGGTCGTCCGAGGCGTGCATGCTCGCCGGAATGGCGTTGAAGCGCCGCTGGTCGAAACTGGGCCGCACCGGGAAGCCGAACCTGGTGATGGGCGTCAACGTCCAGGTGTGCTGGGAAAAGTTCTGCGAGTACTGGGAAGTCGAGCCGCGCCTGGTGCCGATGCAGGGCGACCGGTACCACCTGTCCGCGGAAGAAGCGGTGAAGCTCTGCGACGAGAACACCATCGGCGTCGTCGCGATCCTCGGCTCGACCTTCGACGGCAGCTACGAGCCGGTCGCCGAGGGCGCGGCCGCCCTCGACGCGCTGCAGGAGCGAACCGGCTGGGACATTCCGGTGCACGTCGACGGCGCGTCCGGCGCGATGATCGCCCCGTTCCTCGACGAGGACCTGGAGTGGGACTTCCGGCTGCCGCGCGTCGCGTCGATCAACACCTCCGGGCACAAATACGGCCTCGTGTACCCCGGCGTCGGCTGGGTGGTGTGGCGCGACAAGGCGGCGCTGCCCGAGGAACTGGTGTTCAACGTCAATTACCTCGGCGGCGACATGCCAACCTTCGCGCTCAACTTCTCCCGCCCCGGTTCGGAAGTCGCCGCGCAGTACTACACGTTCGTCCGGCTGGGCCGCGAAGGTTTCCGTGTGGTGCAACAAGCTTCCCGCGACGTGGCGACCTACCTGGCCGAGGAGATCTCCAAACTGGGGCCGTTCGAACTGCTCACCCGCGGCGACCAGCTGCCGGTATTCGCCTTCACCACCCGTTCGGATGTCACCTCGTTCGACGTCTTCGACGTGTCCCGCCGCCTCCGCGAACGCGGCTGGCTCGTGCCCGCGTACACGTTCCCGGACAACCGCACCGACCTGGCGGTCCTGCGCGTCGTCGTCCGCAACGGCTTCACCCACGACCTGGCTGACCTGCTGCTCGGCGACCTGAAGCGGATCCTTCCGGAACTGAACCGGCAGCCGTCCCCGCAGCACGACCCGGCCACGTCGACCGGTTTCCACCATTAACTGGCGAGTAACCTAGCTGACATGGGCCTTGCCAAGGATGAACGCCAAGCGCTGAGCGACCTCTTCGAGCAGCTCGGCCCGGATGCCCCGACCCTGTGCGAGGGCTGGCAGACGCGGGACCTGGCCGCGCATCTGGTCGTGCGGGAGCACCGGCCGGACGCGATGCCGGGGATCGTCGTGCCCGCGCTGGCCGGGCACACGCAGAAGGTGCAGGACGGCGTCGCGGCGCGTCCGTGGGACGACCTGGTCGCCCAGGTCCGCCGAGGCCCGTCCCGGTTCTGGCCGACGTCCATCGGCCCGGTGGACGAGGCGACGAACAGCGCCGAGTTCCTGGTGCACCACGAGGATGTCCGCCGGGCACAACCGGATTGGACCCCGCGCCCGGCCGATCCGTCGCGGGACGGGGCGGCGTGGCGGCTCGCGACGCGGACGGCGAAGCTGAACCTGCGCAAGTCCCCGGTCGGGGTGGTGCTGCGGACCCCGGACGGCCAGTCGGCTTCGGTGAAGTCGGGCGCCCCGGTGGTCACGGTGGTGGGCGAGCCGGTGGAACTGCTGCTTTTCGTCTTCGGGCGGGACGCGGTGCAGGTGACTTACGAGGGTGACGATGCCGCGATGGCGCAGTTGAAGGGCGCCAAGCGCGGGCTGTGATCCGGGCAGACCCCTGGGCGGCCCGAACCGTCAGCGCATTCCCAGCGCCCGCAAGGCGAAGTACACCTCGATGGACGTCTGCTTGATCGTCTCGGCGATCACCAGCGAGCCGTGCCCGGCGTCGTAGCGGTAGAACTCGTGGGGTGCGTCGCGCTTGGCGAGGCGGTCCAGGTAGTTCTCGATCTGCCGGATCGGGCAGCGCGGGTCGTTGTCGCCGGCCAGGATCAGGACCGGGGCGGCGACCGCGTCCACGTACGTCAGCGGCGAGCACTCGCGGTACACCGCGGGCACGTCCGCCGGGGAGCCGCCGAACAGGGCGCGGTCGAACGAGCGCAGCTGCTCCATCTCGTCCTCGTACGCGGCCACGTAGTCGGCCACCGGCACGCCCGCGACGCCGGCGGCCCATCGGGTCGGCTGGGTGCCCAGCGCCAGCAGGGTCAGGTATCCGCCCCACGAAGCGCCGTTCACGACGCACTTGTCCTTATCGGACAGTCCACTTTCGACTGCCCAGTCGTGCACCGCCGCGACGTCTTCCAGTTCGGTCAGGCCAGGGCGGCCTTCGATGGCGTCGCGCCACGCCGAGCCGTAGCCGGTGGAGCCGCGGTAGTTCACCTCGACCACGGCGAATCCGGCGTCCAGCCAGGTCGCGCGGTAGGCGGAGAACCGGTCCTCGTCAGCCGCGTGCGGGCCGCCGTGCAGCGAAAACACCGTCGGCAACGGGCCTTCGGGAGCATTCGCCGGACGGGAAACCAGCGCGTGGATCCGGCCGCCGACCCCCTCGACGAACGCGTCGGTGACCGGCGACGAACGCGGCGCGCGCTCGCCCGGCGGCGTCAGCAGGACCGAGTCGGTGCCGTCGGCCGCGCGGGCACGGACCGCTGCGGGCTCCGCGGCGCTGGACCACGAGTACTCGATGGTCCCGTCCGGCCGCACGCCCGCGCCGCCGATCCGTCCGGCCGGAGTGTCCACAGCGGACAGTTCGCCGGTGTCGAGGTCGTAGCGGTACAACGAACTACGCGCCTCATGGAAGTGCACGACGAGCAACGCGCGTGCGTCCGGATACCAGTCCGCGACGACCTCGCCGGGCAAATCGATCAGCAGTTCGGTTTCGGTGTCCGCCTGCACGTCCCACACCAGCAGTTCTTCGCGACCGCGGCGTTCGTGCAGGACCAGCACGCGCTGGTCGCCCGGCAGCGGCGAGAACTCCAGTGCCTGCAAGCCTTTTCCTTCGCCGTCCCACTTCTCCGCGACGGTGGCGAACCCGTCAGTGGACAGCACGCGCAACGCCGGGTGCCGGGAATCCCCGTGCTCGGAATGGGAAATGGCGAGCAGGCTTTCGTCGCGCGACATCGACGCGATCCCCGCGTCGTCCGCGTGCTGATAGAACCGCTCGGTCACACCGTCGATTTTCGCGAAGAGTTCGCTGCCGTCGTCGGTCGAAACACCGGCCGCGATCACTCGCTGGCCGATTTCCAGACCGGCCGGGTATCCGTCGTGAATATCGGGCAGTGCTTTGACCGCCGCGGAACTGTCGCCGTCGAACGGCTGGGTGCGCCAGGACCCGAACTCGTCGCCGTCGGTGTCGTCGAACCACCAGATGGCTGTTCCGTCGGGCGAGGGCGTCGCGTGCAGGGTGCCGTTGGGCCGGTTGGTGACTCGCCGGTGACTGTCGGTGGCCCGGTCCCACGCGTAAACCTCCCATACGCCACTGGCGTTGGAGACGTACACGTTGGCCTCAGGCGCGTCGCGGGCCCACTCGGGCACCGAGATGCGCGGCGCGTGGAACCGCGCCAGCCAGCGCTTTTCGGCTTCGGGGTCGTCGAACAGGCGGTCCGGGACCACCGCGGGCGGATTTTGGTTGCCTGACTGCGTGCTCACCCCTCGATCCTGCCACCTTCCACCCGTACTCTGTGCGGGGTGCTGGAGGGTTACGCGCCGGGCTATGCCCAAGACGCGCTGTCGACGATGAACACGCGCACAGCGAGTGACCGCGCCGCGTTCGCCCGATCACTCTTCACCCCAGGCGCACGAGTCCTGGACCTGGGTTGTGGGCAAGGTTCGCTTCTCAGTGCCCTGACCCCGGCCGTGCGGGTGGTCTGCGTCGACGTCTGTCCACCGGAACCGGCTTTGCCGTCGACAGCGGACTATGTGGCTGGAGCGGTCTACGCACTTCCCTTTGCGGCTTCATCGATCGACGTGGTGTTCTCTCATTCGCTCTTCGAGCATCTGTCCGACCCGCACGCGGCTCTGACCGAAATCCGCCGCATCCTGCGCCCTGGAGGCAGGCTGGCGTTGGCCGCGCCGGACTGGAGCCGCGCGAAAATCCGGCCCAGAACAGCAAACGTGGACGCCGCACTGCGCGGCTACTACCTCGTGCGCCGCCGCGCGGGCGGAGACCCTTTCGCGGGCCGCGCTATCGCCGCCCACGTCGCCGACGCAGGATTCACCGACATCGTCGAACGCGCTCGTTTTCGGGAAGACCTGTCCTACCGATCCTTGGCCGCCTACATGGAATCCCGGCTGGCCGTCGCCCTGTCGGAATCCGGCGCGAACGAGCGTGACCAACTGACCTCCGCGGCTCGTTCCGCCTGGTCCTGGGCAAGAACGGCCGCCGTGGGGGACTTTCAGCAGTGCTGGCAAGAGTTGACCGCTACGTGCTGAACACACCCGCTGCCGCGAGAACGACGGGTATCGCCCCGAGCGCAACGCAAAACAAGCCCGCACACCGCGGCGATTCCCGATGCGATCAGCGCGAGCCCGAGAACCAGGATTACCGTTCTCGCAGTCCGGAAGTTCCGGCTGTCGTCTGGCATTTCGGCACGATACCGTGGCCGATAAATTGAGCCGCGCATTTTCGCACTGCCTCAGAAAGGCAATTGCTTTCCGCGTACGCCCGGATCGTGACTTCGCGATCGGCACGGGGAGCAGGCGATCAAGGACGAACACTGCGCCGGGAGCTCCGGACCGGCCGGGCAAGGCCACTGCCGGTCCTCGGGCGAACCCGGGAAGGCGGCGAAACTATGAAGGCCGGGTAGTCGCGATCTCGTGACTACCCGGCCTTCATGCGTCGGGGTGGCGGGATTTGAACCCACGACCTCCTCGACCCGAACGAGGCACGCTACCAAGCTGCGCCACACCCCGAGGTACTGCTTAGCGGGTCGAGAGTAAGTCTAGCGGACGGGTTTCGCGGCTTTACGCGGGGCTGGTTTGCGGGGGTCGGAGGCCCCGGATCCGCGCGGGACCAGCGTCAACAGGCTCGCTTCGGGCGGGCAGGCGAAGCGGGCGGGGGCGTAGGGGGAGGTGCCGAGTCCGGCGGAGACGTGCAGCCACATCCGGGCTCCCCAGCGGGAGGCGCCGCGGGCGCGGCTGCGGTCGAGTTCGCAGTTGGTGATGATCGCGCCGTAGCCGGGGATGCGGAGTTGCCCGCCGTGGGTGTGGCCGGCGAGGACGAGGTCGTAGCCGTCGGTGGCGAAGGTGTCGAGGACGCGCGGCTCCGGGGAGTGCGTGACGCCGATGCGGACGGCCGCGGTGGTGTCGGCGGGTCCGGCGATGTCGGAGTACCGGTCGCGGTGGAGGTGCGGGTCGTCGACACCGGCGGCGAAGACGGCGCGGCCGCCGACGTCGACCGTGCGGCGGACGTGCGTGAGGTCGACCCAGCCGTGTTCGACGAAGGCGGCGCGGAGGTCGCGCCAGGGCAGCTGGGTGCCGTGAATGCGCTTCTTTTTGCCGCGCGGCATGAGGTAGCGCGCGGGGTTCTTGGGTTTGGGCGCGTAGTAGTCGTTGCTGCCGAAGACGAACAGCCCCGGCCGGTCCAGCAGCGGGCCGAGCGCGCGGAGCACGGAGGGGACCGCGGTGCGGTGGGAGAGATTGTCGCCGGTGTTGACGACGAGGTCCGGTTCGAGCTCGTCGAGCGCGGCGACCCAGCGTTGCTTGGCCTGGTGACCGGGGAGCATGTGCAGGTCGGAGACGTGCAGGATGGTGAACGGCGGCGTACCGGGCGCGAGCACAGGCAACTCGGCGGTCCGCAGGATGTAGCGACGGCGTTCGATGCCGACGGCGTAACCGAGAGTGGCGGCCCCGAGGGCGATGATCCCTACGGCAAACCGCTTCGCGGTGCCCCCGGGCGGACTGGCGTTACCGAGCGTGCTCACATGTTCGAGGATACGTGTTCGGCCATCCGGAGGGGTGGCCCCGGCTCAGTCGGTGAGCTTGACCTCCCGTTTCACCGGGGCTTCGCGGGGTCGAGGTGGATTGGACCAGTCGGACGACGACGGGTGAACCCGGACAAGCGAAACGGGGCGGGAGATCGCGTCTCCCGCCCCGTTTTCACCGGATTCAGTTGGTATACGCCGGATCCTCCGGCGGCAATGGCACGACCGGCTGGCCCTCCATGATGTTCTTCATCGCGCCGAACCAGGTCCGTGCGGGGGTATTGCCGCCGAACATGTTGCCCCTGCCGCAGGTGTAGACGTTGCCGACGCCGCCGTCGCAGATACCGCCAGTGCCGCCTTCCGGACGGAACACCATCGCCGCACCGGCCATCTGCGGCGTGCCCGCCACGAAGGTCGCCGAGCCGTTGTTCTGGGTCGTCCCCGTCTTGCCGACGAGCGGCCGGTTCCAGCCGACGCCCTCGGCCGCCTTGGCGGACGTGCCACCGGGCTGGTCATCCTTGCTCATCCCGACCGCCATGGTGTTGGCGAGGCCTTCCGGGACGACCTGCTCGCACGCCGCTTCCTTGATCGGCACCGGCTTGCCGTCGCGGTCGGTCACCGCCGCCAGCGGGGTCGGCGGGCACCATTTGCCGCCGCTCAGGATGGTCGCCGCGACGTTCGCCAGTTCCAGGCCGCTCGTGGGGCTGAAGCCGAGCGTGAACGCACCCGTGCCCGGATAGTTCGGCTTGGGGCCGTAAGCCTGGGCCTGGCTCTGGTTCTTGCCCGAGTCGTTCGACTTCGGGTCGACCTTTCCGCCGCCGGGGTTGCTCGCCATCGTCTCGCGCATGCCCAGCTTGACCGCCATGTCGATGCCCGGCCCGGTGCTGCCGATCTTGTCCTCCAGCGCCACGAACGCGGTGTTCGGCGAGGTCGCCAGCGCGTTCTGCAGCGAGGTCGAGTCGCCGTAGTTGCCGGCGTTGCCCACGCAGTACCAGCGCGAGTTCAGCGGCGGGCCGGTCGCCGGGCAGTGGTTGCCGCCACCGGTGAAGACGTGCGAGACGTAGCTGTTGCCGACCGGGATGTTGCTGTAGATCCCCGCGATGTGCTGGTTCAGCACGGCCGCGGTGGTGAAGATCTTGTAGCTCGACCCCGCGCCGCCGGTGTTGAACACGCCGGACGGGAGCGCGTAGGTGGTCTGCCCTTGATCCGCGTCGATCCCGTAGTCCCGGTTCGCCGCGAGCGCCACCACTTCGTGCCGGTCCTTGCCGGGCCGGATCAGCGAAAGCGTGTTCGCGACGTTCTTCTGGGTTTTGCTCACCTGGGTTTCGGCCGAGACCTTCGCCTCGTGATTGGCCTTCTCGTCCAGCGTGGTCTTGATCGTGTAGCCGCCGGTGTACAGCTGGTCCTCGGTCATCCCGGACTTGAGCAGGTAGTCCTGGACGTACTGGCAGAAGAACCCGTTCTCCGGACCGGCTCCGGTGCAGTTCGACGCGGGCTTCTGCGGGGTGTCCGGCACGATGCCGAGCGGTTCCGCCTTGAACTTGTCCGCGTCCGCCTTCGCCAGTTTCTGGTTGCTGACCATCCGGTCCAGCACCAGGTTGCGCCGCTTGGTCGCCTTGTCCGGGTGGTTCCACGGGTCGAGGACGATCGGGTTGTTCACGATGCCCGCGAGCAGCGCGGCCTGCGGGACGGTCAGGTTCTCCGGCGTGGTGTTGAAGTAGGCGTGCGCTGCCGCTCCGATGCCGTAGATCTGCCGGGAGAACTCGACGATGTTGAGGTAGCCAGCGAGAATCTGGTCCTTCGAGAGCTTGGTCTCGAGGTTGATCGCGATCCGGGCTTCCTTGAGCTTGCGCGAGAGCGACTGTTCCTGCGCCTTCGCCTGCCCGTTCTTGTCGCCGCGGTAGACGACGTTGATCAGGTAGTTCTTGACGTACTGCTGCGTGATCGTCGAGGCGCCCTGCGTGTCCCCGCCCGCGGTGTTGGAGACGGCGGCGCGCAGCGTCCGTCCCCAGTTCACCCCGTGGTGCTCGTAGAACGCCTTGTCCTCGGCCGACAGCAGCGCCCACTTCAGCGCCGGGTTGATCTGGTCCGGGCGGACCGGGATCCGGTACTGCTTGTACAGCGTCGCGATCGGCTTGCCGCCGGAGTCGGTGATAGTCGTCACCAGCGGCGGGGGGATGTCGGCGAGGTCGGACGACGTCTTGTCGACCGTTTCGCTCGCCTGGTTGGACACGACCCCCGCGGCGCCCACCACCGGGAACATGATCCCGGCGACCAGCACCCCTGCCAGCAGGCACAGGCCGAGGAGCTTGAAAAGACCATCCGTTTTGCGCACGAAAGCCAGGGTACTGAAGCCCCGTGTCGCCTTCGTGACCTCACGCCCGCGCGCCCCCCGCGAGCGATCATTAACAGGCCCCCGTGTCGTGACCTTTGGTAACGGAATGCATGCTAGGTCTCGACGGAGGGAACCGAGGGACCCTACAGTCCGTCAACGTCTCACGTAGATGCCGACAGACGGAGCAGCCCGGGTGGGAGCCTGGCTGGTCCGGACGGCGGCAGCGGCACCGGGGAGGTGCCGTCACCGACGTGCGGCGCAGTGGGAAACGCTCGCGGGGGTGGGAGCGGGAGCTTCGCCTTCGCTGGTGCCATACACCAGATGAGGGAGCTGGGGGTATGCAAACCAATCAGGTTGGCTGGCGGGTCGATGCCTCGTGCCGGGACGCTGATCCCGACGGGTTGTTCGTGCGAGGTGCCGAACAGAACAGGGCGAAAGCCGTGTGCATGGGGTGCCCGGTCCGCACCGAATGCCTCGCCGAGGCACTCGACGGCCGGATCAATTTCGGGGTCTGGGGCGGGATGACGGAACGGGAGCGGCGCGCCCTGCTGCGCCGTCGTCCGGACGTGACCAGCTGGACCGACCTGCTCGAAGCGGCCAAGCGGGACGCGCTGGCCGCCGCGGCGGGCTGAACCTGCTCGTGAGCGGCTGTGTTTCGCGCACAGCCGCTCACGACGTCAGCTTTGCTCCGATGTCGCGCAGGCCCTCGAGGTCGTGGACGTCACCGGCGAGCGCGGGCACCCGGGTCAGCGGCACTTCCGGATGCGCGCGGGTGAAGCGCGCCAGCAGCCGGTTCTCGCGTTCGGCCAGCGCGACGCGGTCGGCGTGCAGCCGCAGCACGGCCTCGGCGAGCGGCGCGTTCTGCACTGACTCGGCAGCGGTCAGCGCTTCGGTCGCGGACAGCGGCGCGAGCACCGGATGCGTGCGGTTGGCGACCAGTCCGGCCAGCGGCATCGATTCGCCGGCGAGCCGCTCCACGAAGTAGGACGCCTCGCGCAGCGCGTCCGGCTCCGGCGCGGCCACCACGAGGAACGACGTGCCCGAGGACCGCAGCAGTTCGGCGGTCTTGCGCGCGCGTTCGCGGAATCCGCCGAACATGCTGTCGAAGGCCTGCATGAACGCCGACGCGTCGGCGAGCAACTGGCCGCCGATGATCGTCGACACGGCCTTCGCGAACATCGAGAACCCCGCGCTGACCACCTTGCGCAGACCCCAGCCGCCCGCCTTCGCCGGACCGGTGAGCAGCCGGATCATCCGGCCGTCGAGCGCGGTGGACAGGCGGGTCGGCGCGTCGAGGAAGTCGAGCGCGGACCGGCTCGGCGGCGTGTCGACGATGATCAGATCCCATTCGTCGGTCGCCGCGAGCTGGCCGAGCTTCTCCATCGCCATGTACTCCTGCGTGCCGGAGAACGACGTGGAAATGGTCTGGTAGAAGGGGTTCTGCAGCAGCTGCTCGGCCCGCTCAGGCCCGGCGTGCACGCGCACCATGTCGTCGAACGTGCGGCGCATGTCGAGCATCATCGCCCACAGTTCGCCCTTGGGCTCGAAGCCCTCGACCCGCACCTGCTTCGGGTGATTGCCCAGTTCGCGCAGCCCGAGCGCCTGCGCGAGCCTGCGTGCCGGGTCGATCGTGAGCACCACGGTCTGCCTGCCGCGTTCGGCGGCCCGCAGCGCGAGCGCCGCCGCGGTGGTGGTCTTGCCGACGCCGCCGGAACCGCAGCACACGATCACGCGGCTGTCCGGGTCGTCGAGGAGGGCGTCCACGTCGAGCGTCGGGTCGGCGGGCATCAGCGCACCCCCTGTTCCTGCAGCGTTTCGGCGAGTTCGTAGAGCGCGGCGACGTCGACGCCGTCGGTGAGGTCCGGCAGCTCCAGCGTCGGCAGATCGGCCTCGGCGAGCTGTTCGCGGGCCCGTTGCTCGGCGGCGACCCGGACGGCGTGCTCCACGGTTTCCTCCACGAGCGCGTCGAGCGTCGCCTCCGGCAGGTTCAGCCCGGCCGAGGCGAGGCCGGAGCGCACCCGGTCGGCGTCCACCCGGCCGTCGGCGGCCGCGGTCACCGAACGCGCGGGCAGCCGCGGCGGACGGACCCGGTTTACGAGCACGGCGCCCGGCCGCAGATCGGCCCCGTCGAGCTCGGCCACCGCTTCGACGGTCTCGCGCACCGGCATCTCCTCCAGCAGCGTGGTGAGGTGCACGGCGGTCTCGCCGGAATGCAGCAGCCGGACGACGCCGTCGGCCTGGCCGCGGATCGGGCCGGTCTTGGCGAGGTCGGTAAGAGCCTTGGTGACGTCGAGGAACTTCACCACGCGCCCGGTCGGCGGCGCGTCGACCACGACCGCGTCGTAGGTGTGGCGCCCGTCGGATTCGGTGCGCCCGACGCATTCCTTGATCTTCCCGGTGAGCAGGACGTCGCGAAGGCCCGGCGCGAGCGTGGTGGCGAACTCGATCGCCCCCATCCGGCGCAGCGTCCGCCCGGCGAAACCGAGGTTGTAGAACATCTCGAAGTACTCGAGCAGCGCCGCTTCGACGTCGATGTGCAGCGCGCGCAGTTCGCCGCCGCCCGGGACCGACGCGATCCGCTGTTCCGCGTACGGCAGCGGTTCGGTGTCGAAAAGCTGTGCGATGCCTTGCCGTCCCTCGACCTCGATCAAGAGCACCCGGCGGCCATTGCGGGCGAGTGCGAGACCCAGCGCCGCGGCGAGCGTGGTCTTGCCGGTTCCGCCCTTGCCGGTGACGAAGTGCAGCCGGGCCCTGGCGAGCTCGTCGGTCCAGCCGGCGGAGGGTGTGGTCACATCCTCAACACTAAACCGGTGCTCAGCTGGCCAGCATCATGACGCTGACCGCAGCGGCGACCACCGCGACGACGATCCAGGTCACCACGCCGGGCAGCACGGTCAGCGTGAGCACTGCCACCACGATCAGCCCGGTGAGGGTGACCGCCCCGGCGATCGCCACCTGGCCCGAATCGTTGACCCGGTCCCGCGTTTTGGCCATCACGGCCAGCACGAGCGGCACCCCGGCCACGGCGAGCAGCACGGTCGCGACGATCCGCCAGGTCTCCACGCGCCCACGCTAGCGAGCGACGATCGGATGTGAACTGACCCACACTCACCCGGCCTACCAGGCGCTCCCCTGGACGGGTGACGGGCTTTCGGCGGCGGCGGTCCGGAGGGGCCTTGCCCGCTTGGTTACGCTCCCGAGTCATGAGTGCGACCAAATGGGAGTACGCCACCGTCCCGCTGCTGATCCACGCTACGAAGCAGATCCTCGACCAGTGGGGCGAGGACGGCTGGGAGCTGGTGACCGTGCTGCCCAACCCGAGCGGCGAACAGCACGTCGCGTACCTGAAGCGGCCGAAGAGCTGAGGGGGCGGCGTTGACCTGGAGCGACCGGCTCGCCGAGCTCGGCATCGAACTGCCCGGAGTCGCCGCACCGCTGGCCGCGTATGTGCCGGCCGTGCGCTCCGGCTCGCACGTCTACACCTCCGGCCAGCTGCCCTTCGTCGACGGCGCGCTCGCCGCGACCGGGAAGGTCGGCGGCGAGGTCAGTCCGGAGGAAGCCAAGGGCCACGCCCGCACGGCGACGCTGAACGCGCTCGCCGCGGTGCACGCCCTCGTCGGCATCGACTCTGTTGTCCGGATTGTCAAGGTGGTCGGTTTCGTCGCCTCCGCGGAGGGCTTCACCGGCCAGCCCGCGGTCGTGAACGGGGCGTCCGAACTGCTCGGCGAGATCTTCGGCGACGCCGGGGTGCACGCTCGTTCTGCCGTCGGCGTCGCGGAGCTTCCGATCGCGTCGCCGGTGGAAGTCGAACTGATCGTGGAGGTGAAGTGATGGATCCCGACATCGAACAGTCCCTGCACGAACTGCTGCTGCGGCTCGCCGGCCGTACGCCGGACCAGCTGTTGTGGCGGTTCCGCGACTGGCTCGGCGAAGGCGCGATGGGGACGCTCGCGCGGACCCTGCCGAGGTCTTTGCTCAAGCACAGGATCGATTTGGACCAGGCGGAGTACCGCCTGCTCGTGGCCGGTCTGATCCCGCACGGCGCCGACTGGCACCAGGTGAGTTCGACCCTGGGGGTAGACGACGTCACCGAGACCAGGTACACATTCACGCAGAGTGCGCCCGAATGGGTGAACTCCGTCGACTCTGTGTCCGTCTTGCTCCACGCGACGTTGCGTGGACGCGCGGATGTGGGGGAAGTACGGCAGAGCTGGCGGCGCCTCGGCGCTTCCGGCGAGGGCGGGGCGAAGCGAGTCCTGCTGGTGACGGCGACCGCGGGACAGCCCCGGCTCACCGGTGAACTGCAGCGGGTGCTGCGGGTCATGGGGGACGAGGAACCGAGTGTCGAGGTCATCCCGCCGCGCTTCGACCTTCCCGGGTACCACCGGGCCGCGCTCGCCGAGTCCGAGCTGGTCTGCGTAGGCGCCGCGGGCGCCGGTCATCGACTTGTCGCCGCTTAACGCTCGTTGCCGCCAGGCGAGCTGGGAGGAGCAGAGCCATGGTGGAGGTTCACGACGGCCCGATGGACGGGTTCTCGGTGCCCCTGCGCCTGCATAACTTGTTGCTGGCCCTGGCGGGCCGCATCGACGACAGCGCGCTCACCGAAGCGCGGGAACTGATCGCCCGTGCCCACATCGACGAGGCGGTGGAACTCACCACCGGCACGTTGATCGCGGGCCGGATCGCGGTGAGCGAGGCCGAACAGCGCGAGCTGGCGCTGGTGCTCGAGATGAGCCGGTCGGACGCGACGCTCGCGAACGACCTGCTGGTCACCGACCACGAGCCGATGCACACGCACCGGTTCACGGGCGACAACCAGCCGGAGTTCGGTCTCGCCGAGGCGCTCGACCGGACCTTGCAGGTGCTGCCCGACGTGCGTTCCGTGCACGCGGTGTGGCGCAACACCCCGGCGGGCAGTGTGCCGGGCGCGCTGCCGCAGCGGGTCGTGCTGGTCGAACTCGGCCCCGAGGGCAACCCGCCCGCGGTCGCGTTCCGGGTCGACACCGCGCTGCGCCGGGCGGGCATCCGCTCGGTCGTGGAGGTGAGCGGTCCGGGGATCCCGCAGTCGGATTACCACCAGGCCGCGGGCGCCGTCGCGAGCCCAGTGTGGGTCACCGGCAGCACGCATTCGGCCCCCGACTACCGGCCGGAACCGACGCCGCAGCGCAGCGCCCCGGCGCCCGCTTCGGCCCCGGTCCCCGAACCGGTCTCGGAAGCGCCGAGCCGGCACGGGCACCGTCAGCCCGAACCGGAACCGGTAGCCGCCGCCGAGCCGGTGGTCCCGGTCGCGCCGGTGGTGCCGATCGTGCAGGCCGTGCCCGCACAGCCGGTGTCGATGCCGGAGCCGGCGGCCGAGCCCGCCGCGTCTTCGGAGCGGCCAAGGACGGCCGGGTCGGAAACGCGTGCCGAGCGCACGTCGGACCTGACCCCGTCCGAGGTGGCGCAGCTGCGGCGCGCGCTGGCCGAGGACCCGGAGAAGGGCCGCGAGATCGCCGCGGGCAAGCCGAGCATGCACGAGGTGGTCGAGCTGCCCGCGCTGGATCTGGACGATCCGAGCCTGTCCGAACGCGACCGCGCGCTGCTGCGCGAGCTGCACGAGGAACTGGCTGAGCGCGAGCGTGCCGAGGCTGCCCGATTGCGGCTCAACGGCGCGTCCCGTTCCGGCGGGGACCAGCACTGGTCCTGAGCCCCTTGTTGTTCCGTGAAGGGCTCCTTGAGGGAAGCAGATTCCCGCAAGGAGCCCTTCACGGCTTTCGGCCGACCGGACGCGCGCGACGGCGGTTCTGGGCTGGCTCGGGTTGCGGTTCGGGAAGTCCGCCCTGAGCGACTCCGAGTCCGTGCGGGTTCCTGCCGCGAGGTGACACAAGTAATCCGCGACGCGTACGGATTGCGAGGTATGTTGCCCGGGTGGAACGGCCGCGTGAATTCGTTTTCGACATCCCCGCCCGTCCCGGCATCGCGATCCGGGACAACGCGGATGGCCCGCCGGCGACCCCGAAGGACGCCGCCACGGTGATCCTGCTGCGGGACGTTTCGGACGGCGTGGAGGTCTTCCTCCAGCACCGCGTCATGGGCATGGCGTTCGCCGGCGGGATGACGGTGTTCCCTGGCGGCGGGGTCGATCCGCGCGACGCCGACGCCTCCGTGGCGTGGGCCGGGCCGCCGCCGTCGTGGTGGGCCGAGCAGTTCACCTGCGACGAAAGCCTCGCCCGCGCTCTCGTTTGTGCCGCGGTTCGGGAGACGTTCGAGGAGTCCGGCGTGCTGCTGGCCGGGACCGAGGACGCGGTCGTCGCCGACGTCACGCCGTACCACGAAGCGCGGAAAGCGTTGGAATCACGGGAAATCTCGCTCGCCGGTTTCCTCGCCGACGCCGGTCTCACGTTGCGCGCGGACCTGCTGCACCCGTACGCGCACTGGGTCACGCCGCCGCAAGAACAGCGTAGATACGACACCCGCTTCTTCGTCGCGAAGCTGCCTGAAGGCCAGCGCGCGGACGGCGCGACCTCGGAAGCCGCTGCCGCCGGCTGGCAACCGCCCGCCGAGGCAGTCGCGGACGCGCGCGAAGGCCGTCGCGCGTTGATGCCGCCGACGTGGCTGACGCTCGTCGAACTCGCCGAGTTCTCGCAGGCCGATGCGGTGCTCGCCGAGCCGCGCGAGATCGTGAAGACTGTGCCGACCCTGGTCCGGGACGGCGAGAACATCCGCGTTGTCCTCGATACTTCGGAGTCCTGAGTGACCGCTCCCGCTTATGGCGTGCTGCGCCGTGTTTCCGAAACCGCGTCGGTGCTGCTGGAAAACAATCCTTCGACGATGACCCTGGAGGGCACCAACACGTGGGTGCTGCGCGGTGGCGACGCCGCGGCCGCCGTGGTCGTCGACCCCGGCTACCACGATCTGGAGCACCTGGAGAAGCTCGCCGCCGTCGGTCCGGTCGAGCTGATCCTGCTGACCCACCACCACCCGGATCACGCCGAAGGCGCCCTCTGGTTGGCGTCGAAAACCGGCGCGCCGGTACGAGCCTTCGACGCTTCCCTCTGCATCGACGCACCCGCGTTCGCCGACGGCGACTCCTTCTCGGCGGGTGGCCTGGACTTCACCGTCCTGCACACCCCCGGCCACACCGACGATTCAGTGTCGCTGCTGGTCGGAGGCCAGATCCTGACCGGAGACACAATCCTCGGCCGAGGCACGACGGTCCTGCACGACCTGGGCGACTACCTCCGCTCGCTGCGCAAACTGATCGCACTCCCGACCGGCACCCCAGGCCTGCCCGGCCACGGCCCGGAGCTGCCGGACCTGCCCGCCACCGCGCGGGAGTATTTGGAGCACCGGGAACAGCGCTTGGATCAGGTGCGTTCCGCCTTGCGAACGCTCGGCGAAGACGCAACGCCGCGGCAAGTGGTCGAGGTGGTGTACGCCGACGTCGACCGCGCGCTGTGGGCACCGGCCGAGGCGAGCGTGCGCGCACAACTGGAGTATCTACGGGCGTCTTCGGAGGACGGACAATGAGCAACGTCGAGGTCGAGTTCTACTGGCGCCCAGGCTGCGGCTTCTGCTCAGCCCTGCGCCGCCCCCTGCTGGAAAGCGGTTTGCCGGTAAGGGAAATCAACATCTGGGAAGAACCGGGCGCGGCCGAACGAGTGCGCGAGGTAGCGAACGGCAACGAGACGGTGCCCACGGTAATCGTGGGGTCGACCGCGTTGGTGAACCCGACTTTCGACGAGGTCAAGGCTGCGGTGGCTGCGGAGTCGGCTGCCTGAGGTTGTTTCAGGCGCGCTGAGTGGAGCCTGGGGATGCTTCAGGCGCGCGGCTGGTGGCTGCGCAGGCCCTGGCACGCTCCGCGTGCGAGACCGTTGCCGCCGGGCGTGTGCCGTGCCGCGGGTCGTCCTAGTGCCATGGCGTGCCGCACAGGCCCGCTGCTCTGGGCTCGCTCGGGCGAGCCCGAGCGCCCTGGCGGTTTCCCGGGCACGCGGCACCGGCCCAGCCGCTGCGGGCTCGCTCGGGTGCGCCCTAGCCCTAGTGCCCTGGCGGTTTCCCGGGCATGCCGCACCGGCTCGGCGGCTGTGGGCTCGCTCGGGTGCCCCAGAGCAGGCCGGGGTGGCATGGGCGCAGACGGCGTCTGGCCCGTCGCCGCGCACTTCCGCGCACGGCGGACCGCCGGAAGTGCCCACGGCCAACCGACGGCGACATGCCCCGGCCCCGGAGCACGCTCAGCGTGCGAGACGGCTTCTGGCCCACCACGGCCCGCCTGAGCGCGACTTGGCCCGAGGTGGGCATGGTGCGGCTGCGCTTTGCGCCGCTCAGCCCAGCCCAGCCCAGCCCGGCTCGGCCCGGCCCGGCTCGGCCCGGCTCGGCCCGGCTCGGCCAGCCCAGTCCGGCTCGACTCGTCCCGGCTCAGTGCAGTCCGCCCAGCCTGGCCACTCGCCCCGGCATTGGCCCGCCGTTCGGCCGCCACCACGCGGCCGAACCCGTGACGACTCCGGTTCGCACCCCGCCCGGTGCGAGCCAGCCGTCAGGCCGAAGCCCGAGTCGGCATTCGCCGGTTACCGGGACAGCATCGGCATCAAGTAGTACTTCAATGCCACCTCCCGTCCGTCCTCGTCGGCTGGGGTCAGGACGCACGCTCGCAGCCCTGGCTGGATTGCCAGTCGGACGCGTTCTCCGCTGAACGGGGCTAGGGCGTCCAGCAGGTACCGGGCCTGGAAGGACGGGGACGTTCGGCCGCCGCAAACGTTTGCTTTCAGGTGTTCTTCTGCCTCGCCGGTGTCTTGGCGGGCGCTGGCCAGGCGGAGGTGGGCGTCGCCGACTTCGAGGGTCAGGACTCGGCGGTCTTCGGAGTAGACGCCGACTCGGCGGATGGCTGCGGCTAGCTCGTCGGCACCTACCTCGACTTCTGTGTCTACCGCGTCGGACGGGATGGAGTCCGCGGACAGGAAGCCTGCGTCCAGGACCGCTGTGGTGACGGTGCCTCCTGCCCAGCTCAGGGCGAAGTGACTGGGGTCGGCGTGCAGTCCCATGGCACCGACGCTGTGGCGGGCGGCTTCGGTCAGCAGGGTGGCTGGGACCAGGACGTCGATGGGTCCCCGGACCTCCCGCAGCGGCAGGCGGGCGACGGCCATGCGGTAGCGGTCCGAGGCGGTCAGGCACAGTTCGCCGCCGATTGATTGCACTCGTACGCCGGTGAAGATCGGGAGTGGGTCGTCCTTGGCGGCGGTGCCCGCGACGGTGCGCAAAGCCGTGCCGAGGGCCGCACCGTCTACTTTGGACAGCAGGGGTGGCGGTTCCGGCACGTGGAGCAGGTCGCGGTCCAGCAAAGGCAGGGCGAAGCGGGCACTGTCCGTTCGGATCGCGAGGCGGGTTCCTTCGACGGCTAACCGGACCTGGTCGACATCCAGCATGCGGACCGTTTCGGCGAACGGCGCGGCTGGTACTACGACCTCGCCGTCGAGATGGGTCGTCGCCGGGCAGGACAACTGGACGGCCAAATCACGATCGCTCCCGGACACGACGAGGCCGTCAGCGTTCGCCCGCAAACGCAGGCGGGCTTGCCTCGACAGGAGTCGGGCCGCGGCGCTCGCGACCGCCGCCAGCGGCCGCACGAAGGATGTGAGATCCATGCCACGCAAAGTAGCGGCGGCCACCGACAAAAACGGCGGACAAGGTGGTTGAGCTGCGGAAACAGAGGAGACCCGCCAGTGAGGATGGGGCCACCCGGCCCGAGAAAACCCGGGAACGGCTACCCGGCGGCGCTGCCGGGTGAGGTGGGCAAGGGGGCTCGGGTGGTTCCTCGACCGTGGCGAGGCGGGCACCATCCGCGGATAGAAGCGAGTCGCGCAGGGGCGGGCAAGCAGGCTCGAGCGGTGCCCCAACAGTGACGAAGCGACACCAGCCGTAGGAAGAGCCGAGCTACCCAGCAACCCCAACAAGAGCACCGTCAGCAGGCGCCGGCGAAGCAGCCCGCACAGTCCCGCGCAGCAGCCACACCACCACTGCCAGCGCGACACCCGCCACGCCAGCCGCCAGGAACGCAGCAGCCGTCCCGGAATGTTCGACCAGGTAGCCGCTCACCGATTGGCCTGCCGCTAGCCCCAGCGTCACCGCCGTGAGGACCCAGCCGAATGCCTCTGCCGCGGTGCCGCGCGGGGCGACGACCTCGATGGCCGCGGAGTGGGTCGTCGACTGGGGCGTGATCATTGCGCCGGCCAGCAGCATCAGCAGTGCCAGCGCCCACAGGCTCGACGGAAGCGCAAGCAGGGCAACGAAAGCACCGAAGCCGCCCAGCAGGATCGGCAGGCGCAGGCCCAGGCGGCGCGGCCACGGGTGCAGGCTGTAGGCCACGCCGAACGCCACCGAACTCAACGACCACGCGGACAGCAGCAGACCGCTGAGCGAGGGGTGGCCGGATTCCGTCGCAGCGGCGGGCACGGCGACCTCCACGAACCCGATCACCATGCCGAAACCGAGCGCGGCCAGCGCGAGCGTCCGCATTCCGGGGCTGGCCAGCGCGCCGAGCAGCGGCGTCTTCGCCTTCGGGGCCGGACCCCACGCGCGCACGGTCGGGTTCAGCGCGAACAGCACCGCGCCGGTGACCATGGTGATCGCGCCGACGATCATGCCGGTGCCCGCCCACGGCGCGGTGATCAGCAGGCCCGCGATGCCGGGGCCGAGGATGAAGAAGACCTCCATGCTGATCGCCTCATAGGACAGCGCGGCGTTGCGCGCCGGCCCCTCCGGCAGGATTTTCGTCCACAGCGCCCGCGACGCCGAGCCGACCATCGGCTCCGAAAGCCCGGTCGCGGCGGCCAGCGGGATCAGCACGAACGTCGGCAGGTGCGCCTCGATCGCGATCGCGAGCGACGCCATCGACAGCGCGAACACCGCTGCGACGACCAGCAGCGGACGGCTCGGCCCGAACCGGTCGATCAGCCTGCCCTGCACGACCGCGCCCACCGAGACCCCGGCGAGCGAGCTCGCGGAGACCAGCCCGGCGGCGGCGAACGAACCGGTTTCGCGCTGCACGTACAGCAGCGCGGAAATGCCGATCATCGCGATCGGGAGCCGGGCGAGGATCGACGCGATCACCGGGCCGCGCGAGCCAGGGGCGGTCAGCGCGGCGCGGTAGTCGGCGAGCGTGGTGCGGCCTTCGGAGTGGGCAGACTGGGACACGCGTACTAGTATGACGAAATTGGTACGGAGGTACCAGTAATTTCCCGGTCATCTTGGTCACGCCCGATCGGGTCAGTCAGTACGCTCGCGCGATGCGGCTGATGTTCTCCTCCGGAGCTGGGTACAGCCATCTCGCGCCGATGCTTCCGCTCGCCAAGGCGGCCCGCGCCGCTGGGGACGAGGTCGCGTTCGTGACCGGTCCGGAAGCCGTTCAGTACTTGGAAAACACCGGTCTGCAGGCGGTGTCGGTGGGGCAGCCGAGCGACCCCGCCGCCGCGGCCTCGATGTGGCAGCGGGCTCGCGAGGAGATGGCCGGGATGACCGCGGACGAGCGGCTCTCCCACCTGGTCGCCGAGTACATGGTCGGGCTCGGCGCGGCCGCGCGGCTCGACGCCATGGTCGAGTTCGTCCGCGACTGGCGGCCGGATCTCGTCATCGCCAACCTCGCCGAACGCGCGGCCGTGATGGCTGCGTGCCTGTCCGGCGTCCCGTACGCGATGCACGCGATCGGTCCGCCGAAGTCCGCCGCGACGATGGAGCGGGCCTGGGAAGTCGCCAACGGTCTGGTCCGGGAACGCGGACTCGACGAGCTGCCGCCGCGCGACGGCGTGCCGTACCTGGACTTCTGGCCGACGGGATTGATCCCGCCTGACGTCGCCTGGGAGTACCCGACGCGCTGGCCGCTCCAGCCCGCTGGCGTGACGCCGACGCCCGGTCCGCGCCCGGCAGTCCTCGACGGGCTGCCCTACGACCGGACCGTCTACGTCACCCTCGGCACCACCCACAACGCTCGGCCCGGCGTGCTGGAGGGAATGGTGGCCGCGCTGCGCGACGAGCCGGTGAACGTCGTGGCGACGATCGGCCGGGACGGCGACGTCGGCCGGTTCGGACAGCAGCCGGACCACGTGCGGATCGAGCAGTTCGTGCCGCAGACGCAGCTGCTGCCCGCTGTCGACGCGGTGGTCTGCCACGGCGGCTCGGCGACCGTCCTAGGCGCGCTCGCGCACGGCGTGCCGCTGGTGGTCCTGCCGCTGGCGACTGATCATTTCGAAGTCGCCGCGCAGATCCAGGCCGCGGAAGCCGGAATCGCGGTCGACTCCGGCGACGGAATCCTCGATGCGGTCCAGACGGTGCTCGCGGGTCCGGCCTACCGGGCGTCCGCGGCGGCGCTGGCCGCCCAGATCGCTGAGCAGCCCGCTCCGGCGGCGGTGGCGGCCCGGTTGCGTGACCTAAAGGTCTCGATCCGATAACACCAGCTGGATTCTTCGTGAACTCGTGCAACGAAGACGCGGTCTTGGCGTCCTTGAGGGTGAATGGCCTTGAATTCGTGAGTTTTGGCCGTGATGGTTGAACGACAGCCCATTACGGGCTGGACAGCACTGCAGCACCCAGCTCCCTCCGGCATATGGGTCGGGGCCTGGTCCGGAGGGCGGGGAGCGCGGGTCGTCGGGGGATGATCCGTGCGCAGGCGAGGAGCCGGTGCGCCACGTCGGGGGTGGCGCCCGGCTCCTTGTCATTTTCCCGGCCGGAGCGGCCGAAGCCGGCGGCGACACGGGCCCGGAGCGGGATGCCGCTCTTGTGGGGGACAGCCCGGTATGCACGCACGAAGGCCACCCCCAGTAGGAGGTGGCCTTCGAAAAACCCGTGCGGATTAACCCACTCGGGGGAAGATCAGCGGGCGCGGCGAGCGAGCCGCTCCGGGTCGAGGATCAGCACGCTCTTGCCCTCGAGCCGCAGCCAGCCGCGGTGCGCGAAGTCGGCGAGCGCCTTGTTGACGGTCTCGCGGGACGCGCCGACGTACTGGGCGATCTCTTCCTGCGTCAGGTCGTGCGTGACCCGCAGCAGGCCCGCCTCCTGGCTGCCGAAGCGCTGCGCCAGCTGCAGCAGCGCACGGGCCACGCGGCCGGGGACGTCGGTGAAGATCAGCTCCGCGACCATGTTGTTCGTGCGGCGCAGGCGGCGCGCGACGACGCGCAGCAGCTGCTCGGCGATCTCCGGGCGGGTGGCGATCCACTGCCGCAGCGCCGGGCGGTCCATGGTGACCGCGCGGACCTCGGTGACCGTCGTGGCGCCGGACGTGCGCGGGCCGGGGTCGAAGATGGACAGTTCGCCGAACATGTCGGACGGACCGGCGATCCACAGCAGGTTCTCGCGGCCGTCCGGGGACTTGCGGCCGATCTTCACCTTGCCGGACTGGATGATGTACAGCCGGTCGCCCGGCTCGCCCTCGTTGAAGATGACATGGCCGCGGGGGAACTCCACGGATTCCAAGGTCTGGGCCAGCGCCTCCGCCGCTGCCGGCTCCACACCCTGGAAAATGCCCGCACGGGCCAGGGTTTCGTCCACCTCGGGTGCCTCCTCGTCGAGAAACGATCACTTCCTTCGCAGGTCGAAGGCAGTGTCGCCGATCACTTTCGCGTCAGTCTAGGGCGTGTCGGGCAGATCGCTCGTCAGCTCGCCGCGCCCGGCGCGGCTGCCTGGAACGATCACGTCCGACTGAGCAGCCTAACTCCGCACCTTGCGCGCGCGTAGCCTGGCTGCCCGTCCGCCGAGCCTGCGGAGCCGGAACAGCTCGAGCGCGCGGCCGATCCCGTGCCCGTACAGGGCCCTGACCTCGTTGGGCTGGGCCTGCTCCAGGAACTCCTCGACCTCGTTCTCCTGAACCGCGACGTGCTTGAGCCTGCTCTCGACCCGTTCCATGAACAACGCGAAGAACATGATCACCAGCGGGACCAAGATCACGAACCACACGGTCATGCCACAGCTCCGCTGTTTTCGGTGACGCACTCGGTCATGGATCTCCAGATCCTCGCTCAGGGCGGACGCGCGGCCCGCAGAGGTGGTGCTCTGGCGGTTCGGCCGTCCACCGGCGGATGCTCCCGACCGGCTCGTCCGACTCGCCCGTAGGCTATCGGGGTGCCCCCTGTTGTCCCGAACGGGCCCCGCGCGGACCGCGAAGAAAGCCGGCTCGCTCTCGTGAGACGCGCCCGGCGGATGAAACGTTGCCTCGACGAGGTTTATCCGGACGCTAAGGCCGAGCTGGACTTCACGAATCCGCTGGAACTGCTGGTCGCGGTGGTGTTGTCGGCGCAGACCACGGACGTGCGGGTGAACCTCGTCACGCCCGCATTGTTCAAGAAGTACCGCACCGCGGCCGATTACGCCGGAGCGGAGCGGGCCGAACTCGAGGAATACCTGCGCACGACCGGGTTTTTCCGGGCGAAGGCGAATTCGCTGATGGGTCTCGGCGCGGCGCTCGTGGAGCGCTACGGCGGCGAGGTGCCGAAGAAACTGGACGACCTAGTCACGCTGCCCGGCGTCGGCCGCAAGACCGCGAATGTCGTGCTCGGCAACGCTTTCGACGTGCCGGGAATCACAGTGGACACTCACTTCGGCCGCCTCGTGCGGCGCTGGGGCTGGACCGCGGAAGAGGATCCGGTCAAGGTCGAGCACGCGGTCGGCGAGCTGATCCCGCGCAAAGAGTGGACGTCACTCTCCAATCGCGTGATTTTCCACGGCCGCCGCGTGTGCCACGCGCGGAAACCGGCCTGCGGTGCGTGTCCGCTGCGGAAGGACTGCCCGTCGTTCGGCACCGGGCCCACCGAGTTCGAGGTGGCCGCGAAGCTGGTCAAGGGCCCGGAGAAGGACCACATTCTCGAGCTGGCGGCGCGCGGGTGACTGCAGTCACCAAATGGGCGCTCGGGGTCGCGGTGCTGGCGGTGGCCGCGTTGGTCGCCGTCCTGACGCTGCGCGGCGGCGATTCGACGGCCGCGCCGCCCGCGTCCGGCGACCTCACCGCGGCGCGCGCGGCGGCGAAGCTCCAGGCTTGTCCGCCCGCCGCGGCGAAGGCGGTCGGCCAGCTGTCCGGGATCGAGGCGGACTGCCTCGGCGACGGGTCCAGGGTGGACGTCGGCAAGGTCCTCGGCGGCGGTCCGGTGCTGGTCAACGTGTGGGCGTCGTGGTGCCAGCCGTGCCGCACCGAACTGCCGGTGCTGCAGCGGTACGCCGCCGAGCCGGGTGCGGTGCGCGTGGTCGGCGTGCAGGTCGCGAGCCCGGCTTCGGACGGGCTCGGCCTGTTCCAGCGACTCGGCGTGCACCTGCCGTCGCTCTACGACGGCGACGGCCAGACCGGTCCCATCCGCACCGCGCTCAAGGTGCCCTCGTCGCTGCCCGCGTCGTACCTGGTCACCGCGGACGGCCAGGTCCGGTTCATCGCGAACCCGCGGGTGTTCGACAACACTGACCAGGTGCGCGCTGCTGTGAAGGACTACTCATGACCACCGGACCGCTCGTCGAACCCGAAGCCGTGCCGGAATGGCTGCGGCCGCTGGTGAAGGTGTCCGGCGAGGTCGACAGCCGCACGTTCACCCGGTTCAGCCCGCCGGAAGACCTGCTCACCCGCGCCGCCGCGGTGCTCATTCTCTTCGGCGAACGGCCCGGCGGAGACGGTCCGGACGTCCTGTTGCAGCGGCGGGCGGACACGCTCGGCTCGCACGCCGGGCAGGTTTCGTTCCCCGGCGGCGGCGCGGAGGACGGCGACGACGGCCCGGTCGGCACGGCGCTGCGCGAGGCCGAGGAGGAGACCGGCGTCGACCCGTCGGGGATCCTGCCGGTCGCGGTGCTGCCAGAGCTGTTCGTGCCGGTGTCGAGGTTCGCGGTGACGCCGGTGCTGGCGCATTGGCACACCCCGTCGCCGGTGCGCGCGGTCGATCCGGCCGAGACGGCGGCGGTCGCGCGGGTGTCGCTGGCCGACCTCGCCGACCCGGCCAACCGGTTCACCGTGCGCCGCGGCGACGCGTCGTGGCGAGGTCCGGCGTTCACCGTCGACGGCCTGTTCGTCTGGGGTTTCACCGCCGGTCTGCTGTCCGTGCTGCTCTCGCTCGGCGGCTGGGAACGGGAGTGGGACACCGGCGATGTGCGCGAGCTTGACGTAGCGTGGGCCGAACATCAGGGCCGGTCGGCGGCCCGGGACGGTTCTATCGAGGAGTGACGGCGCGGTGAACTGGGTCGATGTCGTCGTCCTGCTGCTCGCGGTCATGGCCGCGGTTTCCGGTGCGTTCCAGGGCGTGATCGTCGCGCTGCCCGCGCTCGTGGGCGTCGCGCTGGGCGCGGTGGCCGGGGTGAAGCTGGCGCCGTTCGTGATCAGCCTTTTCGACAGTCCGGTCGCCAAGGTGGCTTTCGCGTTCGCGGTGGTCGTGTTCCTGATCGTGCTCGGCGAGACGCTCGGCGTGTGGGTCGGGCGGAAGCTGCGGCAGAAGATCAATCCGGACAAGCTTTCCGGCATCGACAAGACGCTCGGTGCGATCTTGCAGGCGGCCGCGGTGTTCGTGGTCGCTTGGCTGGTCGCTAATCCGTTGACTACGGTGTCGGCGATTCCCGGGTTGGCTAAGTCGATCAACTCGTCGGTCGTGCTGGGTGAGGTCAACGACCTGATGCCTGCTGAGGCGCAGGGGCTTCCCAGTGATCTGCGGAAGTTGCTTGACGCGTCTGGGTTTCCGTCTGCGTTGTCGCCGTTTGAGAAGGCGCCTTCGGCGGATACGCCGCCGCCGGATACTTCGCTCAATGTGTCCGCTGTGGCTAAGCGGGTGCATCCCAGTGTGGTGAAGATTCGGGGGAACGCGCCTTCTTGTTCTCGGGCGCTTGAGGGCAGTGGGTTTGTGGTTGCGCCGCAGCGGGTTATGACCAATGCGCATGTGGTGGCGGGGACTGACGAGGTCGGGATTGAGTCGACTTCGGGGGATTATCGGGCTCGGGTTGTTTACTTCAATCCGGAGGTTGATATTGCGGTGTTGGCGGTGCCTGGGTTGAAGGCGCCGGTGTTGCCGTTCGCGCCGCAGACTGCTCGGGCTGGGGATAATGCGGTGGTGTTGGGGTATCCGTTGGATGGGCCCTATACGGCTACTCCGGCTCGGGTTCGGGGGCGGATTAATTTGCGGGGGCCGGATATTTATGACTCTCGTACTGTGCAGCGGGATGTGTTTACTGTGCGGGGGACCGTGCGGAGCGGGAATTCCGGGGGGCCGATGATTACTCCTGACGGGGATGTCATCGGGGTGGTGTTTGGGGCTGCGGTGGAGGATCCGGATACCGGGTTTACGTTGACCGCGGATCAGGTGCGCAGTGAGGTTGATGCTGCTTCGTCGCAGACTGCTCGGGTGGGGACTGGGGCTTGCGCTAGTTGAGTTCTCGTCGCCTGGCGGCGACATCGGGCGCTGGTTGCGTGGGGCACCCCGAAGCTTGATTGTGCTGACGGTCTGGGGGTGCTTGTCAAGGCGGGAAAGATGCCTTGACAAGCACCCCCAGACCGCAGGGGAGCTTCGTATCGGGGTGCGGGGGAGGGGCTGGGTGCTTCGCTTGTTGGGTGGGTTTGTTGCGGGTTGTTGTTGTCGTTAGCGGATGAAGTCCACAACGGACTTTGTTACTCGGTCTGGGTCTTCTAGCTGGGGGAAGTGGCCGATGCCTGGCCAGAGTTTTGGTTCGCTGTGCGGGCCTGCCCAGTGGACTGACGCCAGTGCGGTTTCCGGGAGGATGCAGGTGTCGTCCGCGCCGTGCAACTGCAGTACGGGGGCGGTGATGCGGGCGTTGACTGCGTCGGTGAAGCGTCTGCCTTCGCCTCGGAACTGGGCGCGGAAGGCCCAGCGGTAGTACTCCAGTGCGGAGTGGGCGACGCCTGGGACCAGCATGGCTTGGCGGAACGGCGGCAGGGTCTCGGTGAAGTCCGAGGAGGAGCGCCAGGTCTCGCCGGACCATTTGCCGAACAGTTCTTCCACTGCCGCCGCGTTGTCGCGGACCAGCCATTTTTCCGGGGCCATCGGTACCTGGAAGCGGAAAAGGTGGCCTGCGGCGCGGATCTGGCTGCTCGTGCGCTTCACCGCCGACTTGAACGCTAGCGGGTGTGCGGCGCCGATGGCGGTCACCGAGGACACCAGGCGGGGGTGCAGTGCCGCGACTGTCCAGGCGAGCATGCCGCCCCAGGCGTGGCCTACCAGGTGTGCCCGGCGGGCGCCCAGGGTCTTGATCAGGCCGCCTACGTCGCCTGCCAGGGTCCACGCGTCATAGCCGCGCGGGGGTTTGTCCGAGTCGCCGTAGCCGCGCAGATCTACCGCTACCGCGCGGAAACCGGCGTCGGCCAGCGCGGGCAGCTGGTGTCGCCAGGTCCACCAGAAACCCGCGAACCCGTGCAGGAGCAGCACTAACGGGCCCTCGCCGCATTCGGCTACGTGCAGGCGGATGCCGTTGGCCGAGACGTCGCGATGCGTCCACGGCCCGTCGACCCGCACGCTCGACGGGTCCGGCGTCAGCTCCACCACCGGCGCGCGGGCTGGCGTCAGCCCTGCGTCGAGGGCAGGTCGTCGTCTTCGACCGGCTTGCGCTTGAACGCCTCGGCCGTCTCCTTGACGCTGCTGATCGTGCGTTCCGGCGCGCGCAGCTTCTTCACCTTGCGCCAGCCGAGGAACGCGGTCGCGCCCACGGTGATCAGCATCAGGCCGAACACCGTCGCGAACGCGGGCCAGCGGATGCCCCACCAGTCCGACAGACCCTCGGCGATCAGCAGGAACAGGAAGAAGGTGCTGTACAGAAAGACGGTGAGGGCGATCAGGAAGAAGACCGTCCCCTTGAGCGCCTTCTTCGCTTCCTGCGCCAGCTCGGCTTTCGCCAGCTCGATTTCGGCGCGGACCAGCGTCGACAGGTGCTGGGTGGCGTCGCCGACGAGCTTGCCGATGGACTGCTCGCTCGCCGCGGCTTCCTCGTCGCTGGACAGGGGCAGGTACGGCACGGCCCCCACGCCGTCGGGGCTGGTGCGCTCGTGTTTGGGGCTGCTCACTGGGTCATCGTGCCACGTGGCCGTACGCGAGGCGCGACGGACCGGCGGGAGTGTCGGGATCAACCCGCCTTCGCGTGTACCCGGCTGCGCCGCAGGAGCAGCACGGCGGCGGTCAGCGAGGCGATCGCGGAGGCGATCAAGACGGCCGCCTTGGCCACTTCGGCCATGTCCTCAGGCAGGGCGAGTTCGGCGATCAGCAGGCTGACGGTGAACCCGACGCCGCCGAGAACGGACAGCGCGGCCACGTCTCGCCAGCTCATCCCGCTGGGCTTTTCCGCGACGTGCAGCTTCACCGCCAGCAGGCTCGCCCCGAAGATGCCGACGAACTTCCCGACGACCAGTCCGATGAGGACAGCCAGCGGCAACGCGGTGGTGAAAACCGTCGACAGCGCGTCGCCGTTCACCGAAATCCCCGCGGCGAACAAGGCGAACACCGGCACCGCGACCGCCGCTGACCACGGCTGCAAGCGGTGCTCGAGCCGGACCGCGGGTGCTTCCTCCTCGCCCTCGTCCTCGCGGACGCGAGTGAGCAGCCCGAGCGCGACGCCGGCGATCGTCGCGTGGATGCCCGCCGAATGCACCGCGACCCAGGTGATCAGCGCGATCGGCACGTACAGCCACGGCGTCCGGACGCGCTTGTGCTGCAGGAAGGCGTAAAGCCCGAGCGCGACCACCGCCACCGCCGCCGCGATCAGGTTGAAACTGCTGGTGAAGAGGATCGCGATGACGAGAATCGCGCCGAGGTCGTCCACCACGGCAAGGGAAAGCAGGAAGACCCGCGCGCTGCTCGGCAGGTTCGAGGCGGTCAGCGCGAGCACGCCGAGCGCGAACGCGATGTCCGTGGCCACCGGGATCGCCCACGCCCGGTCGACGCCGGGCGTGCCCCAGGCGATCGAGAGCGCGAGCACCGCGGGCACGACCATCCCGCCGACCGCGGCGATCACCGGCAGCACCGCCTGCCGCCACCGCGACAGCTCGCCGACCACCAGTTCTCGTTTGAGCTCAAGCCCCGCGACGAAGAAGAACAGCGCGAGCAGGCCGTCCTTCGCCCAGTCGCCGAGGGTGAGGTTGAGGTGCAGGAACTCCGGGCCGAGCCGGAAGTCGCGCAATGCCTCGTAAGCGGGCGCGAGCGGCGAGTTGGCCCAGACCAGGGCGACCGCGGTGGCGGCGAGCAGGATCAGCCCGCCAGTGGTTTCCGTGCGGAGGAAACGGGCGAATTCGGCGACGGCGCGGGCTGGGGTCACGAAAAACTCCTTGTGGGGACGGCGGCTCTCCCGCCGACCAGACTTCCCGGCACACCGATCTCCAGTTTACCGTCCGCAGTCGCCGACTACCGCCCGTTGTGACGAACGGCAACCCAGGACTGCCCGATGACGCTCGCATCTGGCCGAGCCGTACGCAAACGCAGGTCAGCCCGTCGCCGCGGCCAAGTTGTCTAGTCCATACTGACGCCGGTTTTTCGTTCACCTGTTCGCCTTCTAGCATGCCAGGAGAGAACGACAACGATGTTGAATACAGGGACGAGGCAGTAGTGAGCACCCCTATCGACGCCCAGGCCGACACCAGATTTTTCGGGCACCCGAGGGGGTTGGCGAACCTCTTCGGCGTGGAGATGTGGGAGCGCTTCTCCTTCTACGGGATGCAGGGCATCCTCGCCATCTACCTCTACTACCAGGCCGACAAGGGCGGCCTCGGGATCGACCAGAGCGCCGCGCTCGGCATCGTCGGCGCGTACGGCGGCACGGTCTACCTAGCCACGGTCGTCGGCGCGTGGATCGCCGACCGGCTGCTCGGCTCCGAACGCACGCTGTTCTACAGCGCCATCGTGGTGATGATCGGGCACATCGCGCTGGCCGTGCTGCCCGGCCTGACCGGCGTCGGCGTCGGTCTCGCGTGCGTCGCGCTCGGGTCCGGCGGGCTCAAGGGCAACGCGACCTCGGTGGTCGGCACGCTGTACGCCGAGGGCGACGAGCGGCGCGACGCCGGATTCACGATCTTCTACATGGGCGTCAACATCGGCGGGTTCATCGGCCCGCTGCTGACCGGGCTCGCCCAGCAGAACGGCGGCTTCCACCTCGGCTTCGGGCTCGCCGCGATCGGCATGGCGCTCGGGCTGATCCAGTACACGATCGGGCGGAAGAACCTCGGCGCGAAGGCGTCCGAGGTGCCGAACCCGCTGCCGTCCTCGCAGCGCGTGCTCGTGATCGGCGTGGCCGTGGTGATCGTCGCCGCGGTCGTCGCGCTGATCATGTCCGGCGTGGTCACCCCGGACAACCTCGCCGACGTCGTGGTCTACGTGGTCGTCGCGATCTCGGTGGTCTACTTCGTCGCGATCCTGTCCAGCAAGAAGATCACCTCGGACGAGCGCAGCCGGGTGCTGTCGTTCATCCCGATGTACATCGCGAGCGCCGCGTTCTTCTCGCTGTACCAGCAGCAGTCGACGGTCGTCTCGGTCTACAGCGACCAGCGGCTCGACCGCGACCTGTTCGGCTGGACGATGCCGGTGTCCTGGGTCAACTCGATCAACCCGGTGTTCATCATCGTGTTCGCCCCGATCATCGCGGCGGTCTGGACGAAGCTCGGCCCGAAGCAGCCGTCGACGCCGATGAAGTTCGTGCTCGGCACGGTGCTCATGGGCGTGGCGTTCCTGCTGTTCCTGCCGATGGCGCACACCGGGCAGAACGGCAGCCCGCTGCTCGCGCTGGCCGGCATCCTGCTGGTGTTCACGATCGCCGAGCTGATGCTGTCGCCGGTCGGGCTTTCGCTGTCGACGAAGCTCGCGCCGGAGGCGTTCCGGACGCAGATGGTGGCGCTGAACTTCCTGTCGGTTTCGCTGGGCACGGCGATGTCGGGCAAGCTCGCGCAGTCCTACGACCCGCACGACGAGGTGCCGTACTTCAGCATCATCGGCGGCGTCGCGATCGTGGTCGGCGTGGTGTTGCTCGCGCTGATCCCCTTCATCCGCAAGTTGATGAAGGGTGTGCACTAGCGCGGCGCAGCCGCTCCGTTGAGGGTGGTGGCGGGGCGGGGTCCGGGCACTAACCCACGGTGGTGCCGAAAAGCACTCCGACGAAGTAAGTGACGAGCATGGTGAGGGCGCCGACGCCGACGTTTCGGACGATCGCGCGCCCCGCCTGCGCGTTGCCGAGCCTCGCGCTCACGAACCCGGTGAGCGTGAGGCCGACGACCACCGCCAGCGCGCACGCCCAGACGCGGACGCTGACCGACGTCCAGGCGATCGCCAGCAACGGCAGCAGCGCGCCGACGGAGAACGCCAGCAGCGACGCCCACGCCGCCTGCCACGGGCTGGTGAGGTTGTCCGGGTCGATGCCGAGTTCGGCCTCCGCGTGCGCCTGCAGCGGATCCTTGTCGGTCAGCTCGCGCGCGACCTGCTTCGCCAGCTCCGGCGAGAGGCCCTTGTCCTCGTAGATCTGCGCGAGTTCGCGTTCCTCGGCCTCCGGCATCGTTTTCAGTTCGTGCTTCTCGAGCCGCAGCAGCGCGCGTTCGGTGTCGCGTTGGGTGCTCACGCTCACGTATTCCCCGCCGGCCATGGAAAACGCGCCCGCGACGAGCCCGGCAATTCCGGCGGTGAGGATCGTGGTGCTGTCGGTGGTGGCTCCCGCGACGCCGACGACGATGCCCGCGACGGACACGATCCCGTCGTTCGCGCCGAGAACCCCGGCACGCAGCCAGTTCAGCTTGCCGCCGAGGTCCTCGTGCGGTTCGTGCGCGTGCACCGCGTCGCCCATCGTTTCGGTCACGGCTTCAGTGAATCACGGAAATTGTTTCCGCGCGACATTTTCCCGGATTGCAGGAATTCGGTTAAGAAAGGCAATCCTCAATGAATTGTGCCTTGCCTGACCGGGCGAATAGGCTGCCGGAGCGCCACCTGGGCCGAGACGCGAGACCAGCGGTCNCGGAGCGCCACCTGGGCCGAGACGCGAGACCAGCGGTCCGTGAGGGGAACCCTCATTGACTCTGATTCCCTCAGGGTGGCCCTCACGGACTTCTGCGGGGGATGAAACGACGAACGCCCGGGTCCGGAGCCACCGTGGACACCGGACCCGGGCGAACCGGGTCTGACTCAGTTGTCGAGCTCGGCCAGCGCCGCCTTCGCGGCTTCCAGCTCGGCCTCGAGCTGCGCGACCTTCGCGGCCTGCGCCTCGCGGGCGGCGTTGATGACCTCGTCGATCGGGCCGGACAGGTCGTCGTGCAGTTCCTTCGCCGCACGCGAAACCGCCGCGGCCGGAACGGCAAGGCCCTTCGCGACCCACTTGGCGCCGTTCTTCAGCTCGGCCTGCCACTCGCCGTCCGCCGTGCCGGTGACGGTGAGCGTGAGCTCCACGGTGCGGGTCTTCTTCGCCGTCGACGCCGCGGCCTTCGGGCGGCCGCGCTTCGGCTTCGGCGATTCGACCGCCGGGGTCTCCTCAGCCTGCGAAGACTCCGGCTTCGGGGCGTCCGCCGGGGCGCTCGAAGCTTCGGGAGCGGCGGTGGGCTCGGCGACTTCCGGGGCCTCCGGGGTGCCGGCGGCCTGCGGCGATGACTCCGCCGCCGGCCCGGCCGCAGTGTCCTCGTCGTGCGTCAAGGCTTCCACGGACATTCGTGTCGTCTCCTTGCCCGGATCTGGGTTGGGTACGCGGGCATCTTAGAACATGCGTTCGATGCCCGCACTTTCAGGGGATCAATGCAGGAAGGGACCCTCCCAGCCGGGAGGGTCCCTTCCTGACGGTGAAGAACTTACTCCTCCTTGCCGGAGTTCAGCCCGGAGGAGATGAGGTCCATGACCGACGAGTCGGCGAGCGTGGTGACGTCGCCGATCTGCCGGTTCTCCGCGACGTCGCGCAGCAGCCGGCGCATGATCTTGCCGGAGCGGGTCTTCGGCAGCTCGGCCACGACCATGATCTGCCGCGGCTTCGCGATCGGCCCGATCTCCTTCGCGACGTGGTTGCGCAGCTCCTGCACCGCGTCATCCCCGCCGTCGACCGCGTTGCCGCGCAGGATCACGAACGCGACGATGCCCTGTCCAGTGGTCGGGTCCGTCGCGCCGACGACGGCGGCCTCGGCGACCGTCGGATGCGACACGAGCGCGGACTCGACCTCGGTGGTGGAGATCCGGTGCCCGGACACGTTCATCACGTCGTCCACGCGGCCGAGCAGCCAGATGTCGCCGTCCTCGTCGTACTTCGCGCCGTCGCCCGCGAAGTAGTAGCCCTGCTCGGAGAAACGGGACCAGTAGGTGTCGCGGAAGCGCTCGTCGTCGCCCCACACGCCGCGCAGCATCGACGGCCACGGCTTGTCCAGCACCAGGTACCCGCCGCCGCCGTGCGGGACCTCGGTGCCGGTGTCGTCCACGACCTTCGCCGAGATGCCCGGCAGCGCGCGCTGCGCGGAACCCGGCTTGGCGGCGGTGACGCCGGGCAGCGGCGAGATCATGATCGCGCCGGTTTCGGTCTGCCACCACGTGTCGACGACCGGCGTCTTGTTCGCGCCGATCTTGTCGCGGTACCAGATCCAGGCCTCGGGGTTGATCGGCTCGCCCACGCTGCCGAGCACCCGCAGCGAGGACAGGTCGTACTTCGCCGGGATGTCCTCGCCCCACTTCATGAAGGTGCGGATCAGCGTCGGCGCGGTGTAGTAGATCGAGACCTTGTACTTCTGGATGATTTCCCAGTGCCTGCCCTCGTGCGGGGTGTTCGGCGTGCCCTCGTAGACGACCTGGGTCACGCGGTTCGCCAGCGGTCCGTACACGATGTAGGAGTGTCCGGTGATCCAGCCGATGTCGGCGGTGCACCAATAGACGTCTTCGCCCGGCTTGTGGTCGAACACGACATTGTGGGTGTACGCGGTCTGGGTCAGGTAGCCGCCCGAAGTGTGCAGAATGCCCTTCGGCTTACCGGTGGTGCCCGAGGTGTAGAGGATGAACAGCGGGTGCTCGGAATCGAACGCTTCCGGCTTGTGCTCGGTTGACTGCCCGTCGACCAGTTCGTGCCACCACAGGTCGCGGCCCTCGGTCCACGGCGTCTCGCCCTCGAGGTCGCTGCCGGTGCGCCGGACGACGATGACCTTCTGCACGGTTTCCGCGCCCTGCAAGGCTTCGTCGACGTTCGCCTTCATCGGCGCGGCCTTGCCGCGGCGGTACTGGCCGTCCGACGTGATCACGATCTTCGCCGCCGCGTCGTCCACCCGCGCGCGCAGTGCCGTCGGCGAGAAACCGCCGAACACCACGCTGTGCAGGGCTCCGATGCGCGCGCACGCCAGCATCGCGAAAATCGCCTCGGGCACCATCTGCAGCTGGATCGCCACGACGTCCCCGGCGACGACGCCCAGCGACGACAGCGCGTTCGCGGCCTTCGAGACCTCGTCCTTCAGCTGCGCGTAGGTGATGTCGCGCGTGTCGCCCGGTTCGCCGACCCAGTGGATCGCGACCTGGTCCCCGTGGCCGGACTCGACGTGCCGGTCCACGCAGTTGTACGCGACGTTCAGTTTCCCGCCCACGAACCACTTCGCGAACGGAGCATTGGTCCAGTCCAATACCTGGGACCACTTCGTGTCCCACGACAGCCGCTCCGCCTGCCCGGCCCAGAACTGCTCCCGGTCAGCGTCCGCCGTCGCATACATATCGGCCTTCGCGTTCGCCTGACCAGCGAACTCGTCGCTGGGAGGAAACGTGCGGCTCTCCGTGAGCAGGTTGTCCAACGCTGGGGACTGCTCGGTCATGGTGCAAAGCCTCCTGTAGTGCGAACCCGCGGCTCAGGGAACGCTAGCGACGTTAGTCCGCCTACGACAAGGTTGCAGCCACGTTGCGCGCACAGCGCCAAGCGGAGTGCGGCGAGGCTCAGCCGAGGCGGGCGAGCAGCCGGGCACGGGCGCCCGGCCACTCGGCGTCCGTCATCGAGTAGAGCACCGTGTCGCGGGTCGTGCCGTCCGGACGGATCCGGTGCGCCCGCAGCACCCCTTCGCGCAGCGCGCCGAGCCGTTCGATGGCGCGTTGCGAACGGAGGTTGCGGTTGTCGGTTTCCCACGCGACGCGCTGGGCGCCCCAGTCCTCGAAGGCGTTGCGCAGCAGGAGGAATTTGGACTCGGTGTTGAGCGCCGTGCGCTGGAAATCCGCGCCGATCCAGGTGTGCCCGATCGAGAGGATCCGGTGCTTCGCTACTACCTGGTAATAAGAAGTGGTTCCGGCGACGCGGCCGGACGCGACGTCGATCTGCGCCCACGGGCGGCGGTCCTGGTCGGCGAGCGCGTCCTTCACCATCGTCTCGGCTTCGCCGAGGTCGGCGGGCTGGCGGAGGCTCAGCCAGGCCCAGATGCCCGGGTCGGCTCCGGCTTCGAGCAGGCCGGCGGCGTGCTCGAGGCCGAGGGGTTCGAGCCGTACGTGGCGGCCGGACAGAATGGGGTGCTCGCTCCAGGTCACGGGCTCACGCTACGGCGACGAGTGGCTGTGTCGAAGTGCCATTTCCCAGTCATTTCAGCAGTCCACTTTACGGCCGCTTATGCTCGGCGGACCACCCGAGAAAGAGAGCGCGCATGGCCGAGGAGCGAGAAAACCTCACCTGGGAGTTGTTCGGTTCGGCGAGCCGGGAGCTGGCGGAGGCGGTGGCCGAGGACGGGTTCGCGCCCGACCTCATCCTGTCCATCGCGCGCGGCGGGCTGTTCGTCGCCGGCGCGCTCGGGTACGCGCTCGACGTGAAGAACCTGCACGTGATGAACGTCGAGTTCTACACCGGCGTCGACCAGCGGCTGGACCTTCCGGTCATGCTGCCGCCGGTGCCCAACGTGGTGGATCTCACACACAAGAAGGTGCTGGTCACCGACGACGTCGCGGACACCGGCGCGACGCTCAAGCTGGTCCGCGACTTCTGCGCCGACCACGTCGCGGACGTGCGGTGCGCGGTGGTCTACGAGAAGCCCGCCTCGACGGTGAAGTGCGAATACGTGTGGAAGCGGACTGACCGGTGGATCAACTTTCCCTGGTCGGTGCTGCCGCCGGTGGTGGAGCGGGCTGGGCAGGTGCTCGACGCATGAGTGATCCCCTGAAGCCGTTGCTGGAGCTCGACGGCGTCGCCGCGGCAGCCAAAGCCGCGCAGGACGCCGTCTTCGCCGTGCACCGGCTGCCCGCGAACCTGCGGGGCGGCGCGGAAACCGCGGCGGAGGCTTCGGTTCGGGCAGCTCGGGCTTCGGCGGGGATCGACGGGGCCAATCCCGAACTGCCGGAAGACGGTTCGGTGACCGACCCGCTGCTCGCCGGGGCGCTGCGGGTCGCGGAGAAGCTGGAGTCGTTGCTGCCGACGTGGCGGCGGGCTCCGTTGCAGACGGTGGCCCGGCTGCATTTGCTGGCCGCGTCGGACGTGGTGTCCGATCCGGACCAGCTCGGCCGTCCGCAGCGCGGCGGCGAGCGGCTGGAGATGCTGGCTCAGCTCGTCACCGGCGCGACCTCGGTGCCCGGGCCGGTGCTCACCGCGGTGGTGCACGGCGAGCTGCTGGCGCTGTCGCCGTTCGGTTCGGCGGACGGGGTGGTCGCCCGGGCGGCGGCTCGCCTGTCGATGGTGGCCACCGGGCTTGACCCGAAGGCGTTGACGGTGCCGGAAGTCGCCTATTTCCGGCGGGTGCCGCGGTATGTCGAGCTGGCGCAGGGGTTCGCTGGCGGGACGGCCGACGGCGTGCGCGAGTGGCTGCTCTTCTGCTGCGAGGCGTTCGAAATCGGGGCGAGCGAGGCGCGGAGCATCTCGTCGGCCGCTGGCTGACCCGGGCCGAGCTGTGTGATGCTGAAGGCATGATCAAGCCTGGAGGACGCGACCTCTGCCGTCGGCGACACGCCGAAACCGGCGCGGAATGCTGCCTGCCGGATACCCATTACCCGCGGCCGCATTGCGACGTCTCGGGAACCAGTTGGCACGACGGCCTTTGCCCGGACTGCCATGGCGGTGGTGCCGTGTTCGACGCGGTGTGTCCCACCTGCAACGGCCACGGGTTCGAGCTGATCGTGATGGACGAAGATTAAGCTTCCAGCGTGGGCTGACCACATAGAGAATCAGCGTTCTGTGGTGGATTGACCCATGGTCGCCCAGGTCGGAGCGACTTACTGTTTCCGGCCATGACCAGTGACAGTTCCCTCGCCGGGCGCACCGCGCTGGTGACCGGCGGCGGCAGTGGCATCGGGCTGGCCTGCGTGCGGGCGTTCGGCGCCGCCGGGGCCAAGGTGCACGTCGTGGACGTCGCCGGGGCGGAGGCGGCTGCCGCTGAGGTCGGCGGGCAGGCGCACGTCGTGGACCTCACCGACCCGGCGGCGCTGGCGAGGCTGCCCGCGGACGTCGATGTGCTCGTCAACAACGCGGGCGTGCAGCACGTCGCCCCGTTGCCGGAATTCCCGCCGGAGCGGTTCGCTTTCATCCAGTCGTTGATGGTGACCGCGCCGTTTCTGTTGATCCGCCAGTGCCTGCCCGCGATGTACGCGCGCGGCTGGGGACGGATCGTCAACATGTCCAGCGTGCACGGCGTGCGGGCGAGTCCGTACAAAGCTGCTTACGTCACGGCGAAACACGCGCTCGAGGGACTGTCCAAAGTGGCCGCTCTCGAAGGCGCCGAGCACGGCGTGACCAGTAATTGCGTGAACCCCGGCTACGTTCGTACGCCGCTCGTCACGGGGCAGATCGAAGCGCAGGCGGCCGAGCACGGGGTGCCGCCGGAAGAAGTGCTGGAACAGGTTTTGCTGCGCCGGGCCGCGATCAAGCGATTGATCGAACCCGAGGACGTCGCCGATCTCGTGGTGTGGCTGTGCGGCGAGTCCGCCGGGCACGTCACCGGCGCGTCGCTTCCCGTTGACGGCGGCTGGACCGCTGGCTGAATCCCCCTTTCCCCACAACGGAGTGGAGTCCATTATGGACAAAAAGCTGCTGCGCGTCGTCGGAGCCGGGCTGATCGGAACCACCATCGAGTGGTACGACTTCTTCCTCTACACCTCGGCCGCCGCGCTGGTCTTCAACAAGCTGTTCTTCCCGACCGCCGACCCGCTCACCGGCACCTTGCTCGCCTTGCTCACCTACGCGGTGGGCTTCCTCGCGCGGCCGATCGGCGGGCTCGTGTTCGGGCACTTCGGCGACCGGATCGGACGCAAGAAACTGCTGGTCGTGAGCCTGCTGATGATGGGCGGCTCGACGTTCGCGATGGGGTTGCTGCCCACCTACAGCGCGGTCGGCGTGCTCGCAGCGGTCCTGCTCACGCTGCTGCGGCTGATCCAGGGCTTCGCCCTCGGCGGCGAGTGGGGCGGCGCGGTGCTGCTGGTGTCCGAGCACGGCGACGACCGGCGGCGCGGGTTCTGGGCGTCGTGGCCGCAGACCGGCGTTCCGGCCGGGAACCTGCTGGCCACGGCGGTGCTCACGATCCTGGCATCGGCGCAGTCGGACGCGACTTTCCAGGCTTGGGGCTGGCGGGTTCCGTTCCTGCTGTCCGGCGTGCTGGTGGTGCTCGGCCTGTGGATCCGGCTGGCGGTTTCGGAATCGCCGGTGTTCATCGCGGCGAAGGCTGCCGCGGACGAGCGTGAGCAGGCACCGATTGTCGACGTCTTCCGCGGACACTTCCGCGCGCTGGCGGTGACGTTCGGCGCGCGCATCGCGGAAAACGTTTCCTACTACGTGATCACCGCGTTCATTCTCGTGTACGTGACCACCGGGCTCGGCCTGCCGAAGGCGACCGGGCTGACCGCGGTGCTCGTCGCGTCGGCGGTGCACTTCGTGACGATTCCCTTGTGGGGCTTGCTGTCCGACAAGATCGGCCGGAAGCCGGTGTACCTGTTCGGCGTGGTCGGGATGGCCGCTTGGTCGTTTGGTTTCTTCTGGCTGCTCGACTTGCGCACGACAGGTTCGGTGATCGGCGCGGCGGTGATCGGGCTGGTCGTGCACGGTGCGATGTACGGGCCGCAGGCGGCGTTCTTCGCGGAACAATTCCCGACGCGCGTGCGCTACACCGGGCTTTCGGTCGGCGGCCAGCTGTCGTCCATCGCGGCCGGTGCGGTCGCCCCGCTGATCGCGGTTGCGCTGTTCGAGGCGTACCACTCGACGGTGCCGGTTTCGGTCTACGTGGTCGCGATGTGCCTGTTGTCGCTGGTCGCGCTGCTCGCCGCCCGGGAGACGCGCGGCGCGTCGCTGCACGAGACGGCGGCCGAACGGCAGGCTTCAATGACAGCATGACGGGTGTGGACCCCACTGCCGAGGCGTATCGCCGGCTGCTCGAACTGCTCGCCGCCGGAGCGAGCAGCGAGCAGCTGGCGCACGTCGCTGCCCGGGGCTTGTCCGCGGAACAGTCCGCCGCGATCGGTTCGGCGACCGAGCTGGCGTTGCGGATCCGCGAGACGCTCAGCGAGCACCGGCGGCGGGAAGCCGAGCTGACCGCGTTGTTCGACACCGCCAGCGACCTCGCCCGGCTGCGCGATCCGGACGCGGTGCTGCGGTCGATCGTCCGGCGCGCGCGGACGTTGCTGGGCGTGGACGTCTCGTACCTCAGCCTCAACGACGAGGCGAACGGCGAGACGTACATCCGGGTCACCGACGGGTCGGTTTCCGCGCTGTTCCAACAGATTGTCCTGGGGATGGGCGAGGGGCTCGGCGGGCTGGTAGCGCAAACCGCGCGTCCATACGCGACCGCGGACTACTTCGAGGACGAGCGCTTCCGGCACACAAACCCGATCGACGCGGGTGTCCGCGAAGAGGGGTTGAAGGCGATCCTCGGTGTGCCACTGGCGATCGGTGGCAAGGTGTTGGGCGTGCTGTACGCGTCCGACCGTTCGTCGCGGGCATTCTCGACGGCGGAAGTCGCGCTGCTGTCGTCGCTGGCCGCGCACGCCGCGATCGCGTTGGACACCGCGCATCTGCTGGAAGAAACGCGCTCCGCGGCCGCGGAGCTGAACGCGGCCAACGCGACGATGCGCCGCGCCGACGACGCGCATGACCGGTTGATGGACCTGGTGCTCGGCGGCGCGGATTTGCCCGCGGTGGCAGCGGAAGTGGCCGGAGTGTTGCGCGGATCGATCGCTGTGCACGACGAGGAAGGCGGGCTGCTGGCCGGTACTGCGGTCGCTTTTGACGCTGCGGCGGTTGCTTCATCGCACGCCAATGGCCGCGCTGTGTCCACAAAGGACGTCTGGGTCTGCGCAGTGCGGGCAGGCCGCGAATTGCTCGGCAGCCTGACGCTCTCCGGACGGCCCGAGCTAGCCGGGGACGACCGTCGGCTCTTTGAACGGGCTGCGGTTGTCACGGCCTTGCTGTTGCTGCTGCGTCGTTCCGTCGCGCAAGCCGAGGATCAAGTGCGCGGCGAATTGCTGACCGACCTGCTCACCGCGCCGACCCGTAACCCGGGCTCGTTGGTCGCTCGCGCACGCCGATTGGGCGTCGATTTGTCGGCACCGCACGCGGTTTTGGTCGCGCACGCGTCCGGTATTTCTCGACGCGGGCTCGCTGCAGCCTGTGCGCGATACGGCGATTTGGTCGGTGTTCACGCGGAGCAAGTTGTCGCACTCGCGCCGGATCAGCCTGCGGCGGCACGGATCGCGGCCGAGTTAAAGTCCGTTGTGGACTGTCCGGTGACCGTCGGCGCGGCTGGTCCGGCGAGCGGTCCGGAAGCGTTGGCGCAGGCGTACACTGAAGCTGTTCGGTGTGTTAATACCCTGCTCGCTCTCGGCCGCGAAGGCGACGGCGCGGCGATGGCCGACCTCGGGTTCCTCGGCGTCCTGCTCGGCAGGCATTCCGACCTGTCCGGCTACGTCCGCGCGACACTCGGACCGGTCCTCGACTACGACGCCCGCCGCGGCACCGACCTCATCGGCACGCTGCGTGCGTACTACGCGGCGGGCGGGAATTTGGCGCGGGCAAAGGAAACCCTGCACGTCCACGTCAACACGGTCGCGCAACGGATGGAACGCCTCGCGGTGCTGTTGGGAGAGGACTGGCGCGAGCCCGAACGCTCGCTGGAGATCCAGCTTGCGCTGCGCGTGCATCAACTCGGCGGCTGACGGACTCCGGCGAGGATCAGGTCGAGCATCCGGTCCAGTTGCTCCAGCCCGCCCGGCAGCGTCCGCATGCTGCACGCACCGACCACCGTCACGACCACGTCCTGCGCCCGGACGTCCGTCCGAAGCGTGCCATCGGCCGCGCCCGCATCCATGATCAGCTGGACGGCCTCCGTCAGCTCGGCGCGGACTTGCGTCATGTCGACCGTGCCCGCCTCGATGATCGCGCGCAGCGTGTCGGCCATGTCGTACTTCGTACTCGCGTACTCGGCGAAGCGGTCCATCCACCGGCGCAGCGCGCGAAGCGGCTTCTCGCTCTCGAGCAGCTTCGGCGCGCTCGCGACGACCTGCGCCAACTCGTCCCGGTACAGCGCCTCGACCAGTGCTTCGCGGGAAGGGAAGTGACGGTAGAGCGTCCCGATGCCGACACCCGCTTCGCGCGCGACGCGCTCCAACGTCACTGGCTCGTCGCCTTCGCCGAACGCTTTGCGGGCAGCAGCGAGCAGGCGGAGCCGGTTGCGTTCGGCATCCGCGCGCGGTTTCTTGGCGCTCGACAAAGTGGAGGGTCCTCCGGTTCTGCTACGGTGGAAATACGGAGGCGCCTCCGCATCATCTTCCACTATGCCACGGCAGGAGTCTTTCCTCATGACGGCAACCACTGCTCCAGGCGGCACCGCGAAGCTCGCCGGCCGCGAGGTCGCGCGAATCGGCTACGGCGTGATGCAACTCGGCCGCCCCGGAACCGACCGCGCTGACCAGGTGAAACTGCTGCGCGAGGCGGCCAACGCGGGTGTGAACCACCTCGACACCGCCCAGTTCTACAGCGACGGCCGCTGCAACGACCTGATCCGCGAAGCCTTCTCGCCCTATCCGGACGACCTGGTCGTGGTGACCAAGGTCGGGGCCGAGGAATCAGCGCAAGGGCTCCGGCTCGCGCAACAGCCCGAGCAGCTGCGGGCGCAGGTCGAGGCCAACCTCGCCGCGCTCGGCGTCGAACAGCTCGACGTGGTCAACCTGCGCCGCGCGGACGCCGGACCCGGCCTGATCGCGGGAGGCGACCAGCTCGTCGACATCGACGACCAGCTCGCCGAGCTGATTTCCCTGCGCGACGCGGGAAAGATCGGCTCGCTCGGGCTCAGCAACGTGTCCGCCGACCAGCTCCGGCACGCGCTCGGAGCCGAGATCGTCTGTGTGCAGAACTCCTACAACGTGCTCTACCGCGCCACGGAACCCGTGCTGGAGCTGTGCCGGGAACACGAAATCGCGTGGGTGCCGTACTTCCCGCTGGGCTCCGCGTTCGAGCTGGGCCAGGACGTGCGCGGCAATCCGGTGGTGACCGGCGTCGCGGCCGAACTCGGCTGCACCCCGGCGCAGGTCGCGCTGGCCTGGCTGTTGCAGCGCTACGCGGGCACGCTCCTGATCGCGGGCACGGCGAGCTCCGCGCATCTCGCCGAAAACCTCGCGGCCGGCCAGGTGCAGCTGCCCGCCGAAGCGGTAGCTGCCCTGGACCGGCTCGGCTGACCTCAGAAGTTCAGCGCCGCGATCCGCTCGACGTCGGCGAGGATGTTGATCTCCGTGATCAATCCGTCGGCCACGGTGAACGACAGCACCGAAACCGCCTTCCCGTCGCGCCGGGCGACGAAGCCAGGACCGCCGTTGACGGTCGCGTACTGCGACACCAGACCGTCCGGGCGGAACTGCGACGCGCTGCCCGCGACCTCGGCCGCGCCGCGCACGACCTTCGAGCCGAGTCCGCCGGTGTCGACGCGCAGCAGAGCGTCCGGGTGCAGCAGGGCGACGAGCCCCTCGAGGTTGCCGCCGCGCGCAGCGGTGAGCCAGGCGTCCGCGATCTTGCGCTGCTGTGCTCGATCCGCCGGACCGGCCGGGGTCACCCCCTGCACGCGGCGGCGCGCCCGGCTCGCCAGCTGCCGTACCGCGGCGGTGTTCTTGTCGAGCATCGTCGCGATCTCGTCGAACGGCACGGCGAACATGTCGTGCAGGACGAACGCGAGCCGTTCCGCCGGGTCGAGCGCCTCCAGCACCACCAGCAGGGCGAGCCCCACCGAGTCCGCGAGAACCTCCTGTTCCGCCGGATCGACGCCGTCCCCGGTCTCCACGACCGGGTCCGGCACCCGGATGTCCAGCGGGTCCTCGCGCCTGCTCGCGCGCGAGCGCAGCATGTTGAGGCACTGCCGCGACACGATCGTCGTCAGCCAGCTGCCGGTGTTGCGGACGTCCTCTCCCGACGACCGCGTCACCCGCAGCCAGGTCTCCTGGATGGCGTCGTCGGCCTCGGCGAACGAACCGAGCATCCGGTACGCCACCGCCCGCAACCTGGGCCGATGCTCCTCGAACTGAGCCGCCCAAAAATTCTCGTCCTGTTTTTCGTCCCGCACTGTCACATCTTCTCCTTGGGCCGGGTCATACCAGCAAGACCCGCCTAACGAGGCGGGCGTGACAGGAGGAGATCACCATGCAGGCTCGGATGACCCACCCGATCCAGGTTCAGCCGGACGCCATGAAGGCGCTGATGGCGCTGAGCAAGGCCACGAACGACAGCACGGTGCCCGCGACCACGCACCACCTGATCCACCTGCGGGTGAGCCAGATCAACGGCTGCAGCATGTGCGTCGACATGCACTCGCGGGAGATGAAGGAAGCGGGCGAGAAGGACGAGCGGATCTGGGGCGTCGGCGCGTGGCGCGAATCGCCGTACTTCACCGACGCCGAGCGCGCCGCGCTGGACCTGGCCGAGCACGTGACCCGGCTCGCCGACCGGTCGGACCCGGTGCCGGACGAGGTCTGGGACGCCGCCGCGGACATCTACGACGAGAAGGAGCTCTCGTCGCTGCTGTTGTCCATCGCCGGCATCAACGTGTGGAACCGGCTCAACGCCGCGATCCGCCAGCCGGTCGGCTCGTTCTGAGGCGCGCTGGGGGTACTGGGGGTGGTGCCGGGGCGGCGGCAGGGGGATCCGCCGCCGCTCCCGGCAGCTTCACACGCTCGCGGGCAGCTGGTCCCGGATCGCCGCGACGGCGGCTCGCGGATCGTCGGCCCAGAGGTCGAGCCGAGTGATCTCGACGGTGCCCTTGCGGCCGAGGTCGACCAGCCGCGGTGCGCACAGGGTGACCGAGATGTTGGTCGCCTGGCTGATTCCCACGGCCAGTACCCCGTCTTCGGGCACGCTGACCCCGCCGCGTTCCTTGAGCGACCGGCTCGCCTGCCGGACCGAATCGATGCTGGCCAACGGGATCCGATGGTCGAAGAAGGACAGGTACCGCACGCGGAGCCCGTCGCCGCTGACTGCGTGCGGGTACTTGTAGAGCGTCGCGACGAGTGCCAAGAACGCGAGCGCGCCCAGGATTTCCAGCACCAGCAACACGATCCGCACCGGAACCGACTTCACCACGACCTCGACCAGCACGATGTCGACCGGGTTGACCGCCAGCATCACCCAGAACAGCGGACGGATGCCGCGGCTGTAGTGGATCGCGACGCCGTCCGGCGGCACGTCGGTCTGGCGGCGGAACACGAGCGCCAGCGCTCTGGCCAGTATCGGCAGTTGTCCCTTCACGATGCCCCCTGCGGTGTCAGTCGGCGGCACCCAGCCGCGCGGCCCACTTCTCCTCTATTCTCCCGAATTTCCAGATCGCGAACGCGGCCGACCAGGTGATCACGAACAGTCCGACGATCGCGAAGCCCACGTAGTCGAGGTCCACCGAGGCGATCGCGGCGAGCGGGCCGGACGTGATGCCGAGCTTCTCGGCGAGCAGCGTCACCAGTTCGATGGTCCCGATGCCGAGCGCGACCGCCACGGAAAGCGCGGTGACCGTGAGGTTGTAGTAAATCTTCCGGATCGGACGGGAAAACGCCCAGCCGTATGCGTAGTTCATGAGCACGCCGTCGGCGGCGTCGAACAGGCTCATTCCGGCGGCGAACAGGATCGGCAGCACGAGAATCGCGTACCAGGGCAAGGAGAACGCGGCCGCACCCGCGGCGAGCACGAGCAATCCGATTTCCGTCGCGGTGTCGAAACCGAGTCCGAAAAGGACTCCCACCGGATAGATGTGCCACGGCTTCCGTACCGCTTTGGTGGCTCCGCGCAACAGCCGGTTCATCAGGCCGCGGTTGTCGAGATGACGTTCCAGCTCCGCCTCGTCCAGTTCGCCGCGGCGCATCCGGGCGAACACGCGCGCGATCCCGACGAGCACGACCAGGTTCATGATCGCGATCAGGTACAGGAAAACCCCGGACACCGACGTGCCGATCAGGCCGGTCGTCTCGTGCAGCGCGGAACCGTCGTCCTCCAGTTGCCCGGCGATCGCGCGGACGCCTGTCGACAGCAGCAGGCACAGCGCGAAGACGATCGTCGAATGCCCGAGGGAGAACCAGAACCCGACCGACAGCGGACGCTGCCCGTCGGCCATCAGCTTGCGCGTGGTGTTGTCGATGGCGGCGATGTGGTCGGCGTCGAACGCGTGCCGCATGCCGAGTGTGAACGCGGTGACCCCGAGACCGATGCCGAAGGTGCCGCCCGCACCGAGCGCGTAATGCTCAGGCGCGACCACCAGCACGAGCAACCCCCAGCCGACGAGGTTGAGCAGCAGGATCACGGCCGCCATGCCGCCGATCGACCACCGGTCGCCGCGAGTGAGCCGTTGCGTCATCGCCGTCCTCTCGCTCGCCGGAAAACCGTGAAGGGCCCCTTGCGGGAATCAGATTCTCGCAAGGGGCCCTTCACGGACAATCGGGTAGAGCTCAGCCGGCGCGCAGGTGCAGCGAGTCGAGCGCCTTGCGGACGTGCCCGCCCGCCGCGGACAGTGCCTCGGCGGAACGCGTGACGTCGCAGCCGGACAGCAGGTGCACGAGCGCGACCTTGAGGTCGCCGCCCGCTTCGGTGAGCGCGTCCGAGCAGTCGGCCATCGTCATGCCGGTGGCTTCCTGCAGGATCCGGATGGTGCGGCCGCGCAGCTTCGCGTTCGTCGCGCGCATGCTCACCATCAGGTTCGAGTACGTCTTGCCCAGCTTGATCATCGTCGCGCTGGAGAACGCGGTGAGGATCAGCTTCTGCGCCGTGCCCGCCTTCATCCGGGTCGAGCCCGCGATGGCCTCGGGACCGGTGGCGACGGCGATCAGGACGTCCACGCCCGCCGGTTGCGCGGCGCGCGGGTTCGCCGAGACGAGCCCGGTGTGCGCGCCGATCCGGCTGGCTTCGGCGAGCGCGCCGAGCACGTACGGCGTGCGCCCGGAGGCCGCGAGACCGAGCACGAAATCGCCCGGCCGCACCGACCCGGCGATTTCCGCCGCTCCGGCGTCCGCGTCGTCCTCAGCGTTCTCGACGGCCTGCCGCAGCGCCTTCTCACCGCCCGCGTGGTGGGCGATGAACCAGTCGCCGGGCACGTTGAACGTCGGCACGAGCTCAGCCGCGTCCAGCGTCGCGAGGCGGCCCGAGGTGCCCGCGCCGACGTAATGCACGCGCCCCCCGCCGCGCAGCGCCTCGACGGCGTAGTCGACCGCGCGGGCCAGCTGCGGCAGCACCGCGGCCACCGCGTCCGGCACCCGGCGGTCCTCGGCGTTGATCGCGCCGAGGATCCCCATGGTGGACATCAGATCGATGTCCACCGTGCGCGGGTTTCGTTGTTCGGTGGGCGAATCGACGTGCACCGTCTGGCAAGGGACGGACATCAGATCCTCGCTTCTTGGTTCATTTGCCGGTTTCCCGCGGACGACGACGACCGTCGGGTCTGACCCCGAGCCGGTGCGAGCCGACCGCGTCCCTCGTGGCGTCCAAGGCGCTGACCGACGCCTCCATGTGCCGCTGCGCGACGCCGATGAAGAGGCAGTCGATGACGGTCAGCTGGGCGATCCGGCTGGCGGTGGCCCCGGACCGGAAGGTGGTTTCGCGGGCCGCCGTGGTGAGCACGTGGTCGGCGACCTCGGTGATCGGCGAGCGCGGGAAGTTCGTGACCGCGACGGTCACCGCGCCGTGCTCGCGCGCGACCCGCAGCGCCTCGACGGTGTCCGTGGTCGCGCCGGTGTGCGAGATGCCGACCGCGACGTCGCCCGGCTTCAGCACGGCGGCCGAGGTCAGCATGATGTGCGTGTCCGACCAGGAGAAGCTGACGCGGCCGATCCGGTGCAGCTTCTGCTGCAGGTCAGCGGCGACGAAAGCGCTTGCGCCCACGCCGTACACGTCGACCCGGCCGGCTTCGGCGACGAGGTCGATCACGCTCTGCAGCGCGGCGACGTCGAGCTGGTCGGCGGTCTCTTCGACGGCGCGCGCGTCGGCGAAGCTGACCTTGCCGATGACGGACGCCAGGTCGTCGCCGGGGCCGATCTCGCCGCCGAGGTTGCGCGAGGTGCGCGCCTCGGTGCGGGCGGTGTCCGCGGCGAGCGCGATGCGCAGCTGCGGGTAGCCGCCGACGCCGACGGCCTTGCAGAAGCGCGTCACGGTGGTCTCGGAGGTGTTCGCGGCGAGCGCGACCTCGGTGATGCTGCGGCGCGCGACGGCGGCCGGGTCTTCCAGGACAACCTTCGCGACCCGCTGCTCGGCCCGGGCGAGTCCGGGCAGCAGCGAGCGAATGCGGACCAGGGGGCTCGCATCCGCGTCGCGCGCCGTCGCCTGACCTGCGAGGTGCTCGGAGGGTGCGCTGCTGATTACGGATCCCGCATCATCCGCCGTCGGAAAGTTACTAACCGTTGGCATTTGCGACAAGGCTACCCACATCCTTCGGCAGAACCACAACCCGTCCGTGTCTGCGGACTTCGGTTTGCGATTAATCGTTGTCAAGAAAGTCGCCAACCGAGTCCACGGTGTTAACGACCTCAAGCTAACGACTTGGCAACTAAGTGTGTCTAGCGAAGGAGTCTTGTTCCACTGAGTGGGGACACGAAGGTGGCAATGCGCGGCGGGGTGCCTACCGAGCGCTCAAATTCCAGCCCGAAGAGGCCAGCTCCGCGGGGTTTCGCTCACCATCGAGAACGACGTGGCCGCGTTGGGTGACTTTCACACTATCGAGGGAAACTCCCCGTCCCGTGTAATTCGGATCGGTGCTGTAACGCCACCGGAGCGAGGTAGCCGCGGCGGCGGGCACCTCCGCGGACACCCGCCACCAGGAGCGGTGCCCGTGTCCGCCGAGCGCGGACGTCTCGTCGCCGGGTGCGCCCGGGCCACGGGCCTGGAGCGGAACAGGTTGCCAATTAACCCCGTCGGTGCTCGATTCGAGCTGCAACGGGTCGCTCGGGCCCTCTGTGTCGACGAAAGCGGCGAAGGACACGCGCAGTGGTGCACCTGCTGGAAGCGGTTGGGTACTGAGCGTAGCGACGCCGTTGTTTCCCAGGCTCGCGTACCAGGCATCGGGACCCTGGACCGGCCGCACGGCCATCGCCTTCGCGAGCGAGGTCGCCCAGACCTGGCGGGCGGTGTTGATGGAACCCCAGGTGCGCGTGGGGTGCACGCGGTTGGTGAGCAGCAACGCGAACGACCGCGACTCGGGGTCGATGACCAGCGTGGTGCCGGTGAAGCCGGTGTGGCCCGCGCTGATCGGCGACGCCAGCGCGCCCATGTACCAGGGCTGGTCCAGTTCGAAGCCGAGCCCGTGCTCGTCGCCGGGGAAGCGCTGGTTGTAGTTCGTCAGCATCTTCGTGACGGTGTCCGGCCGCAGGATCCGGTGCCCGCGGTAGCTGCCGCCGTTGAGGATGGCCTGGGAGAGCACGGCCATGTCGTTCGCTGTGGAGAAGACGCCGGCGTGCCCGGCGACGCCGCCGAGCGACCAGGCGTTCTCGTCGTGCACCTGTCCGCGCACGAGCCCGCGCGGCGGCGTCGTCTCGTACTCGGTCGCGGCGATGCGGTCGAGCTTCGACGCGGGCGGGTTGTAGCCGGTGTCGACCATGCCGAGCGGCGCGGTGATGCGGTCGTGCACCACCTGGTCCAGCGGTTTGCCGGACAGCTTCTCGATCAGCAGGCCCAGCGTGAGCATGTTGAGGTCGGAGTACAGGTACGTGCTGCCCGGCGCGTTCTTGAGCGGGCTGTCGAGGATGGCCTTGCGCCGCGACGGGATGTCGGGATAGCCAGCCCAGAGCGACGGTGACGGGTCGGCGTCGAAGCCCGAGGTGTGGGTGAGCAGCTGCAGCACGGTGACGTCCTGCTTGCCGTTGACGCCGAACTCCGGCAGATAGCGCACGACCGGGGAGTTGACGTCCAGCTTGCCCTGCTCGGTCAGCTGCAGCGCGGCGATCGAGGTGAAGAGCTTCGAGATCGACGCCATGTCGAAAATGGTGTCGTTGCGCATCGGGACCTGCTGGTCCGGCGGCAGTTCGGTGCCCTTGGCGTCGGCATACCGGAGCGCGCCGCCGACGGCGTAACGGTCCACGACCACGCCGTCGTGCGCGAGCAGGCCGACCGCGCCGGAGAAGTGCGGATGCCCGCTGGCGTCCGGCTGCGTCCAGCTCTTCAGGAACTGTTCGGCGTCGCGGATCGGCTGCGGATCGAGGTTGACCTCGCCCGGGCTGCCGTCGCGCAGCGTCGTGCTCGCCGGGGCGAACCCGTGCTGCGGACGGTCGAAACGCCCGGCGAAGCCGCCGTGTCGGTTGTCGATCGTGGCTGCTCCCGCGGTCGTCGTGGCCGCGACCAGTACGGCCAACGTCGCGACGAGCACTTTCCTAGCACGCATGACCGCTCTCCTCAGCGATAGATCAGGTGGGGGCGGCGTCTGCGGGCGAAGTCGGCGAGTTCGGCGCGCCACGCGCCGGTGATCTCGTCTACCCCGGCGCCGGCGTCGACCATGGTGCGCAGCCGCGCGGATCCGGACAGCTTGTCGATCATGTGGTCCGGCCGCCAGCCGAATTTGTCGGGCGCGACGCGCTTGGCCGTCACGAACATCGAGACGGTGGTGCTGATGGCGTCGAAGGCGCGCGGATCGGTGACGGTGACCTGTACGCCGCCGCAGGGCTCGTTCACGAATTTGCCGAAGGTGGGCACGAAGTAGATCTCGCGGAACGCCGCGCCCGGCAGGTGGAGCTTCTCGAGCTCTTCGCGCCAACGCCAGTCGAGGCCCGGCGCGCCGATGATCTCGAACGGCCTTGTGGTGCCGCGTCCTTCGGAGAACACGGTGCCCTCGAACATGCCTGTGCCCGGGTACACGAGCGCGGTGTCCGGCGTCGGCATGTTCGGGCTCGGCAGGACCCAACGGAGACCGGTGTCGGCGAAGAAGGTGTCGCGTCGCCAGCCGCGTACCTCGACGACTTCGAGCTTCGCTAGCTTCACGCCTTCGCCGGGCAGGAACTCGGCGGCGAAGAACCGCGCGAGTTCGCCGACCGTCATCCCGTGCTGCTGCGCGATCGGCTTCAGCCCGACGCCGGACGAGAACTTCGGGTCGAGCACTGGGCCGGACAGTCGTCCGCCGACGGGGTTCGGCCGGTCTAGGACGACGAAGGCCGCGTTGACCTTCGCTGCGGCGACCATCGCCGTGTACAGCGACCAGATGTACGTGTAGAAGCGCGCGCCGACGTCAGCGATGTCGAAGACGACAGTGTCCAGTCCGGCCTTCTGAAACAGCGAAGCGAGCTTCGTCGCGTTCGCGCCGTACGCGTCGTACACGGGGATGCCGGTGCGCGGATCGGTGTAATCGCCTTCGGAGCCACCGGCTTGCGCGCTGCCGCGAAAGCCGTGCTCCGGCCCGAAGGCCGCGACAGGACGTACGCCCGCCGCGACCATCGAGTCGACGATGTGGTCGCCGTTAGCGAGCACGCCCGTCGGGTTGGACAGCACGCCAAGCTTGCGTCCGGCGAGCGGACGCCAGCCCTGCGCGGCGAGCTGTTCGGCACCGGTGAGCACCCGGCGTGCCAACTCGGCTTGCGGTGCTTCGGGTGTCGCTTGGGCTGCCTGTGCCGCTGTCGAACTGCTCGCCAGCACTGGCACGGCGAGCGCCGGAACGGCCAGGAAATTCCTGCGGTTGAGAGTCACCAGGTCAGTCCGTGTCCGAAGGGGTATTTGACGGTGTGCACGTCCGCCCCGGCCGGGACGTCGACCGGCAGCTTCCCGCTGGGCTTCGTCTCGCCGAGCACGACCTTCGCCAGCGCTTCGAGCGACGGCGTGATGTACCCGTAGGTAGCGAGCCAGGTCGGCACCGGGTTCGCGTAACCGGCGTCGTACGGAATCTGCGCGGCGACCGCGACCACCGGCTTGCCGGTGTCCATGAGTGCTTGAAGAAGCTTGCCCTGCAAGGGGAAACCGCCGAGGTTGTTGGTGAGCACCACGACGACGTCGTTCTGCTTCGCGGCCGCCGCTGCCTCGGCGATCTGCGTGTCGGTCGGGGTTTGCCCGGTGGCCAGCGCGGTCGCCTTGGTGCCGTGCGCGGTGAAGCGGTCGGCAAGCGTTTGCGTCGTGGTCGCGCCCCAGCCGGTGACCAGCACGCTCGACGGCTTCTGCTTGAGCGGCAGCACCCCGGCGTCGTTGGCGATCGCGGTGATCGACCGGTCGGCGATGCCCTGCGCGGTAGCCAGGTGGTCCGGCGTGCCGACCTTCTTCATGACCTGCGACGGGTTATCGAACGGCGAGTACAGGATTCCGCGCTTCAGCTTGAGCTTCAGCACCCGCAGCACGCTCTGGTCGATCCGCTGCATCGGCAAGTCACCGGACTTCACCGCGGCGATCACCGCGTTGATCGCGACGTCCAGGTGCACCGGCATGAGCAGCTGGTCCACGCCCGCCTTCAAGGCGAGAACCGGGATTTCGGCGTCGCTGTGCAGCTCCCGCACGCCCTGCATCTCGAGCGAGTCGGTGATCACGACGCCGTTGTAGCCGAGTTCGCCGCGCAGCTTGCCGGTGATGATCGGCTTCGACAGCGTCGCGGGCTCACCGGACGGGTCGAGGCTCGGGAACTGGATGTGCGCGCTCATGATCGAGTCGATGCCGGCGGCGATCGCGGCCTTGAACGGCGGCACGTCGATCTTGCGCCAGTCCGCCTCGGAGCGGTCGATCTTCGGCAGCCCGGTGTGACTGTCGGTGGCCGCGTCGCCGTGGCCAGGGAAGTGCTTCGCGGTGGACGAGACGGTCTGGCTGGCCGGCCCGGAGTCCTGGTAGCCCTTGACCTCCGCGGTCACGAAACTGCTGGCCAGGTCGGGTCGTCCGGAGAACGACCGGACGCCGATGACCGGGTTGGCCGGGTTGGAGTTGACGTCCGCGTCCGGCGCGTAGTCCTGGTTGATGCCGACCGCGCGCAGTTCGTGGCCGAGGATCGTGGCGGCCTTGGTCGCGCTGCCGGTGTCCCGGCCGGCGGCGATCGCCATCGAGTTGGGGAACTCGGTGGCCGGCGCGCCCATCCGCGTGACCGTGCCGCCCTCCTGGTCGGTGCCGATCTGCAGCGGGATGTGCGCGCCGCTGGAGATCGCGGCGCGCTGCAGGCCGTTGGACAGCTTCGCGACCTGCGTCGGGTCGTCGAAGTTGTCGCGGCTGGAGTTGTTGAAGTAGATGACGCCGCCGAGGTGGTACTTCTGCACGGCTTGGGCGGCGGTGTCGACGCCGAAGTCGGTCTGGTTCTTCGGGTTGACCTCGTCCGCGGACTTGCCGTTCACCCACGTGACGAACAGCTGCCCCACTTTTTCTTCCAGGCTCATGCCGCGCAGCGCCCGTGCGGCCGCGGCGTCGAGCTGCGCGGCCGTCTGCTGGGGTGTCTGCTGCGGCTGTTTCGGCGCCGCGAACGCCGAGGAACTCAACCCCCCGACGGCGAGCACCCCCGCAAGGGGAACGGCGAACACCTGCATCCTCCGCGTGCGCGCGAGTCGGTTCGTCACGAATTGCCTCCCAGTGTCGCGTGCCGCCGCGGGTGCGGACGCGAGTCGTGAAGCGTCCACCGGGCAGCACCGGTATCGGGAAGCTACTCACCGCGATACGGGGTTGTCCATCGGCCGAGCGCAGGAACGAGAGGGTTCACCTGGGAGGACGTCAGGCCGCGCGCGGATTTCTTCGAGCCGGGCTCGGTCCGCTGCGCAAGGGGTGCCGACATAACACTGGCGGCGCCCGTCAGCCGAGGCCAACGGGCGCCGCCAGTCAGCGCGAACATCTCGGGCGACCAAGCGTGCAACTCTGGTCGTACCTTCATGGACTCGGCGTCCGGCGTCCCGGTACGCAGTCCCTAGACGACGAGCCTCCCGCGGCGTGCTGCGCGTGGGTACCCGGAGTCCGCGCACGGAGGTTGCCCGGGGTGACAGAGGCTTCTCTTCTACCTCTGTCCTGGCCGAATCAACGTCCGCACCTACTTTCTACGCCGTGAGCGCGGTCACTTCAAGTGCGCGTACGGGTGCACCGGTACAGAGGCTCGATCCGGTGACAACACCACCCACAGCAACGGACCTAGCTGCGGAAACCGGCGTTTTGGTACCGCCACGCGGGTGCTCAGTTGTCGGCGCCCCGAGACCGGCGGCGCCGGCTCAGGCTGTACCAGGTCGCGCCCGCCGCCACGGCCCCCACGCCGAGCGCCACCATGCCCGCGGACTTCGCCGGGATCCGCGTCCGCAGCGACATCGGCCGCTCGAACGCGAGGACCGGCCAGCCGTGCTCGTCCGCGGTGCGACGCAGCAACTTGTCGGGGTTCACTGCGTGCGGATGACCCACTACCTCCAGCAGGGGGATGTCGGTGCTGGAGTCGGTGTAGGCGAAGCAGTCCGCGAGGTCGTAGCCGTGCGTGGCGGCCTGCTGCTTCGCGGCGACGGCTTTGTTCTCGCCGTAGCAATAGAAATCGACCTCGCCGGAGTAGCGGCCGTCGACGATCTCCATGCGAGTGGCGACGCAGCGGGTCGCGCCGAGCATCTCCGCGACCGGGGCGGCGACCTCCTCGCCGGTCGCGGACAGCACGATCACGTCGTGCCCGTCGTCGAGGTGCTGTGCGATGAGGTCGGTCGCCTCCACGTAAACGAGCGGATCGACTACGTCGTGCAAGGTTTCGCGCACGATCGCGGAAACCTGCGCGACATCCCAGCCCGCGCACAACGCGGAAACCTCGGCGCGCATCCGCTCGGTCTTGTCCGCGTCCGCGCCGGCGAGCGAGAAAACCAGTTGCGCGTAAGCACTTCGCAGCGCCGCACGGCGGTTGATCAGTCCTTCGCGGAGCAACGGCTTGCTGAACGCGAGCGCGCTGGACGACGCGATGATCGTCTTGTCGAGGTCGAAGAAGGCGGCTACGCGCCGGGGTGCTTCTTCGCTGCGGGGTTCGGCCACGTGATCAGGATAGGCGTACCGCGCCGTGTTGTTGGCAGCACACCGGTCGTGGCGACGGCCGGAAAATCGATGACATCGGCTCGCTTACGGCCTCGGGTGCCGTTATCGAATCGTATGTGTCACTCACACAGCCAACTCATAGCTAACGGAGTTACAGTGAACGGACCCGGTCTTGAACCGGGCTGGTTCAGTCCGACCCCCCGGGGCTGAACCCCCTGGCGGCCCTCGTCCCTCCCCCCTGGCGAGGGCCGCCTTCTATTCTCCCCCGTTTTCCCGTCGGCGAACAATTTTCACTTCTGCCCCGATATCGTTGTCTGGACCATTTTTGCGGCCCTGACCTGGGCTGTCTCGGTCGTTCACCGCGCGCCTTACGGGCAAGATCAATTAACCGCGCGCTTACCTTTCCGGTGTTTTCTCCGGCCGCGGCGCCCCTTACTCGTGCCGGTGCGGCAAACTTACTTCTTTGCTCTCGATTTTCCGGAGGTTCTTCGCGGCAATCGTTTTCTCGCCCGAATGCGCGGAGCCGTGCATTGTCGGGTGCGGGCGGACACTCCGCGGTGCTGGATCGATTTCGCACCCCGAGTTGTCCACAACCCCCGGGTTATCCACATGACGGAAAAACGGGCGTTGCCGTGTCGGCGGGCGGGGAGCGACGGTGGAAGTCCGGCCCGCGAAACCCAGGGGAGGGGCACATGGCCACCGCACAACCGCTCGTCGTCTCCGGCGAAGGCACCGTGTTCGAAGAGATCCGCCGCGTCGCCGCGGTAGTCGGCTGCGAGTTCGATCACGCGCCAGATCTGGCCGCCGCACGCGGACGATGGACGCGAGCTCCGCTCGTGGTGCTGGACGAGGACATTTCGGTTGACAGCCCGCCCATGCCAGCACGCGACAGCGTCGTGCTTGTCTGCAAAGGCGCACCCGGTCTCGATACCTGGCGACGCGCAGCCGCCCTCGGCGCCCGCCGAGTTTTCAGCCTGCCTGACGACGAAGCGGGCTTGACCGGTGCGTTCGCCGACGTCACCGACGCACCAGCCGAATCACCAGGCCCAGTAATCGCTTTCGTCGGCGGCCGAGGCGGTTCCGGCACTTCTGTGCTGGCCGCAGCGGTCGCCGTCGAAGCCGCCCGTACCGACTCCGCCCTCTTAGTCGACTGCGATCCGTTAGGCGGCGGATTGGACCTCCCGCTGGGCCTGGAACACACGAAAGGCCTGCGCTGGCCCGAAGTTCGGTTGTCCGGCCGGGTGTCTGTCCCGTCCCTGATCGCCTCACTGCCCAGTCGCGGCAAGCTCCCCGTGTTGTCCTGCGGCCGTTCCGGCGAGGGTCCGAGTCCTCGCGCTTTGTCGGCGGTAGTCGCCGCGGGCAGCCGCGCCGGCCGAACCGTCGTCTGCGATTTACCCCGCCATTTCGACGAGGGCACGCTCGCCGTCGCCTCAGCCGCCGATCTGGTCGTGCTAGTCGTTCCCGTCGAGTTCCGTGCCTGTATGGCAGCGAAACAAGTCCTGACGCGCCTCCGCCCGCATACCGAGCGTTTCGCAGTCGTCGCAAGTGGACACCGCATCGACGGCGTCCCGGCTTCGCAAACCGCGGGCATGCTGGGTCCGCCTTTGATCGCTGACGTGGCCCCAGAACGCCGAGTAGCCGCCACCTTGGAATCCGGCGAGTTCGACCTGCCCCCGAAGGGCGCGTTGGCCACCGCCGCTCGTGCCGTGCTGGCGAACCTGCGTCCCCTCACGACCGCACAGGCCGCGTAAATGACCACCGACCTAGTAGAACGAGTCCGCCACCGCCTGGCCGGCGAAAGCCGCGGCACCGACCCGATCGCCCTAGCCGAAGCCGTCCGCGCCGAAGCTGGCGGCGCTCTGAGCCACGACGCAGTACTGGCCGCCGTCCGCCAAGCCCGAGACGAGTTCGTAGGCGCGGGCCCGCTAGCCCCGTTGCTGGAGGACGACACGGTCACCGACGTCCTGGTCACCGCCCCCGACCAGGTCTGGACGGACGGTCCCGCAGGCCTCGCCCACACGACCATCCGCTTCCCTAACGAGGACGCCGTCCGCCGCCTAGCGCAACGTCTGGCCCTCGCCGCCGGCCGCCGTCTGGATGACGCCCAGCCATACGTCGACGGCTGGCTCCCCGCCCGCCAAGGCCGAATCCGCGTCCACGCTGTCCTGCCGCCCATCGCGGCGAACGGCACCTGCCTGTCCCTGCGCGTCCTACGCCCGGTGACTCACGACCTAGCCGCGCTCGAAGCCCACGGCTCCATCGACCCAACCGCCCGGAACATCCTCGAAGCAATCCTCAACCACCGCCTAGCCTTTCTCATCACCGGCGGCACCGGTGCCGGAAAGACGACGCTCCTGAGCGCCTTGCTGAGCGCGGTCGCTCCCACGGAACGAATCGTCTGCGTAGAAGACGCTGGTGAACTACGCCCGACCCATCCACAGTTCGTAAGCCTCGTCGCCAGACCAGCGAACGTAGAAGGCGCCGGTGCGGTCGAACTCCCAGAGTTGGTCCGCCAAGCCCTGCGCATGCGCCCAGACCGCCTGATCGTCGGCGAGGTTCGCGGAGCAGAAGTGTGCTCCCTGCTGAACGCCATGAACACCGGCCACGACGGCGGTGCCTGCACCTTGCACGCGAACTCGCCCGCAGAAGCCCCGGCACGCCTGGAAGCCCTGGCCGCCCTAGGCGGTCTGCCGAGAGACGCGCTGCACAGCCAACTAGCCGCAGCAGTCCGCGTAATCCTCCACATGCGCCGAACGTCCGCTGGCCGCCGCCTGACGGAAGTCGCAGTGCTCCAGCGCTACCACGGAGAAGTAAAAACCCACCCCGTCTGGCGCGACGGCCACTGGACGAACCGCCGCTCCCTCTTCACCGCCCTGACCACTCCCGAATCCGCCCGCGACTAGCTCATTCGCTCCAGCATCGAGGTGACCCCCGTTGATCTCCGCATGGCCGTTCCTCTGCGCAGGCACCGGAATCCTGTGCTGGCCAACCACCCCCAACCGCCTTCTTCCGACGCCCCGCCGCCACCTCCGCTTTCCCGTCCCACCCCGGCAGGCACTCTGGCTGGCCCCCGCCGCCGTCGCCCTGCCGCTGGGCGGAATCGGCGCCGCGATAGCCACCGCCCTGCTCACCCTCGCCGTCCGTCAGGAATGGCGCAGCAGAAGGGAAACCACCGAAACCCTGACCCGCGCTGAACGCACCGCGACAGTCCTCCGCACGATGGTCTCCGAACTCCGCGCCGGTGCCCACCCGGTAACCGCCGCCGAAGCAGCGGCGGACGCAGTCCCGGAACTAGCCGGAGAACTCCACAACCTCGCCACCGCCGCCCGCCTAGACGGAGCCTTGGATTCGCCCGCACTCCCCGCCGTCGCCCAATCCTGGAACCTCGCCCGCCGCCACGGCCTGCCCATCGCCGACGCCCTGAAAGCCGCCCGCCGAGACGTCGACGCCGAAGTCGCCTTCGCCCGCCGCCTGCGCGCAAAGATGGCCGGCCCACGCATGAGCGCGATAGTCCTGACCGTGCTACCCGTCGGCTGCCTGGCAATGGGCCAGCTCGTCGGTGCCAACCCGCTCGCCGTCCTCACAGAAACCCTTATCGGACAAGCGTTTCTGGTTGCAGGCGCAGCCCTGCTATGGGCAGGCACCGCCTGGTCCAGAGCCCTCACCAACCGCAGGTCCGCGCCATGACCGCCCTGAGCCTCGCCCTCGCCGCCACCGCGCTGCTGCTCTGGCCAACCACCGCGCAGCCACGACACCTAGCCCGGCCCAACCGTCCACGCCGCGCCCCACGACCAGAGGTTTGGCACCCCGCCGCCGCAATCGTCTGCGGTGTATCCGCCACCGTCCTCGCCGGAATCCCGGTAGGACTAGCCGCCGGTGCTGGCTCATGGTGGCTCCTGCGCCGATCCCGCCACCCCGAAAACCCAGACGACGTCTCGGAACGACTCCGTTCCGCGTCAGTCCTGGACATGCTCGCCGCCTGCCTGCGCGCCGGAATGCCAGTCCCGACCGCCCTGGAAGCCGTAGCACCCGGCGCACCACCGGCCACCGAAACCGCCCTGCACGCAACAGCAAACCTGCTGGCTCTAGGCGCAGACCCGACCCCAGCCTGGGCCCCGCTCCGAGCCCGAACGGGCTTCGCCGAGCTGGCAGTCGCAGCCACCCGAACCGCGCGGTCCGGGGCGGCCCTCGCCTCGACCGCGGACGACCTGGCCCGCCGCATCCGCGACGGACTGGGCGTCGAGGCCGAAGAACGCGCCGAACGCGCCGGAGTCGCCCTGGCCCTGCCGGTCGGGTTGTGCTTCCTGCCCGCGTTCTTCGCCCTCGGCGTGCTGCCGGTAGTGCTCGGCCTTGCCGGGCGAATCGGCGGCCTGCTGTGAACCCGTCCACGACAGAAAGGGAATCCGACCATGTGGTTCTTGCCCGGAGACGAGGGCACCACCACCGCCGAATACGCCATCGGCACGGTAGCCGCGGCAGCGTTCGCCGTGGCGCTCTACGTGCTGCTCAGCGGAGACTCCGTCTCCGCGACGTTAGCCGGCCTGGTGCACAAAGCCCTGACGGTGGCCACCTGATGGCCAGCCGTCGCCGGGACGGCGGATTCGTCACGGTAGAAGCCGCTCTGTCGCTGGGCGCGCTGACCGCCGTGCTGGCGATCCTGCTAGCGGGCACCAGCGCGATCGCCGGTCACCTCCGATGCCTGGACGCCGCCCGCGAAGCCGCCCGCCTGACCGCGGCCGGACAGCCAGGAGCCGCCGACGCAGTGGTCCAAACCATTGCCCCGCACGGCGCACACCTCACCATCCACCGCACCGGCGACGGCCTCACCGCCGAAGTAACCACCGACGCCCTGTCCGCTCTCCACCTGAGCGCAACCGCCTACGCCATCATCGAACCGACCTCAGCCTCATGACCCAAAAACAACCAGCGGACGCAGGCGTAGCCACGATCTGGACGGCCCTAGCCGCCGCCACCCTGATCGCCGTGACAGTCCTGGTGTGGTGGCTAGCCGCAGCCATCACCACCCGCCACCGCACCGAAGCCGCCGCCGACCTCGGCGCACTGGCCGCAGCAGCCCACGCCGCCGCCGGCCCGACCGTCGCCTGCGCCCGAGCCAAGGAGGTAGCCGACCACGAACGCGCAGTACTGACCAGTTGCCGCTGGCACAACCGCGACGCCTTCATCGAAGTCCGCTCCAGGACCACCCCCATCCCCGGCCTGCCACCCCCCACCGCAAAATCCCGCGCCGGTCCGGTGGACCTGCCTCCCTAGCCGGGGGTTCCCACCGACCCCGGCAGCCGCGTCGGCAGCGATCTCCGGCCCGGTCGGCAGCCATGCTCCGCAACGGACCTACGTATGCGGACACCGGCGCTAGCCCGGCAGCCGCGTTCAGCGGGAGCGACGCGCGGGCTGGTCGGCAGCCATGCTCCGCAACGGACCCACGTGTGCGGGCACCGGCGCTGGCCCGGCAGCCGTGTTCAGCGGGAGCGGCGCGTGGGTCTGGTCGAGCACCCGTGCCCGCTGCTTGCGCGGCACCAGCGCTGGCCCGGTGGCGGACCTGACAGGCAGCGACGCTTGCGCGCTACCGGTGCTGGCCCGGTAGCGGTGCTGGGAGGCAGCGACGCGCGGCCCGGTCCGGTGTTCGTGCTCCGTGAGGGGCCTCTGGCTCGTCGCGCTCGGCGGAGCTGCCGCGCGACCACCCGCGCTTTCCCTCGATTGCTCGGGCCGAGGACTGCCTCAGCGATCCACCCCGGCCCAGTTCGCCCGCCCCAGTCCAACGCGTGGTTTGCCACCGAGGCCGACCTCGCCCGACCCCACCGAAGGGAGTTGCAACCTGCCACCCGCCTCCACGCATCTCGCCAACCCCGTCACCGCGCACCGTCCTCCGCGGCGCGCCGGAACCGTTCATCGGCGACGAGCCGGACCGGTGACCAGTCGCCGGAACCCCCGGTTCGTCCGGACCTTTCCGGCACCGGCGACGAGTGGCGAAGAACACGAGCAGCGGTCGCTGGCGCACGCCGAACGGTCAAACCCGCAGGTCAGCGGGTGGTCCAAGGGTATGCCTCAGTATGCGTGCGAAAAGGCGGGAAAGTGTCGAATCCCGTGGTGGGCCCGTTCTCGCGGGCTGGACGGCGGGGTCAGCGGCCGGTGATCGGCACCTTGTTATCGGCCGGACAGTGGGCTACTGGGCGTTCATCGCTCGGTAACGGCCGGTTGTCGCGCGGAGTCTTCCCCGCAATGTGCAACTTGCCGTTTAGTGAGACGTGCGCCACCACGGCCCCGACCCGGACGGCGCGAAAACCGGACCTCGAAGGCAGGAAAGCAATGTTGGACGCGAATTGGCCGGACAGCTGGCGGAACGCCTTCCGCATCGAATTGCGTGCGGAGGCGATCGGCCTCGCTTGGCGCGGCTGGCCGGTGCTTCCGGGGGCGACCCCGGAGCCGATCACCGCGGAGGGGGACGACCTGACCTGGCGCCGGCCGGTGCCGGTGCGCGACGACTGGCGTGAGCTGGTCGGTTCGCACGCCCACGAGGTCGCCAGCTGGTTCAGCGACCGCACGCACAGCCTGCTCGTGGCGACCGGCACCGTGCTCGACGCGGTCGAGGTGGACCAGGAACTGGGCAAGCGCGCCGCCCGGCTGCTGCGTTCCATCGGGCACCCGGCCCCGATCGTCGCGATGCCGAACGGCCGGTGGCTGTTTCTCACCCAGCCCTCCGAGCACCTGCCCGCCGAAATCGCCGAGCAGATTTCCGTGCAGTGGCACGGCAAGGACAGCTACATCCCGCTGCCGCCGTCGCCGTTCCAGCACGGCGTCGTGCACTGGCGCGTGAAGCCCGAGGTGTGCGGCTGGCAGCTGCCGCCGGCCGCCGAGGTGCAGGACGTGCTGGTCCGCGCCCTCGCCGACGAGCACGCCTCGATGCTGGTCGAGAGCACCGCCGCCTGATTTCCGGTTCCACCCCGGCAGGCAGCACGCGACAACCGAAGAAAGTTTTCACGCTCCACCGTGGCCGCACTGTTCCCCGTGCTGACGCAACGCCCCGAGCACGGCTCCCAGTACGGCCACCGCCCCTGCCTTGTCCAGCGGATCGTTGCCGTTCCCGCACTTCGGCGACTGGACGCAGGACGGGCAGCCCGTCGGGCACTCGCAGGAGACGATCGCCTCCCGCGTAGCGGCCAGCCACGGGACAATCGCGGCATAACCGCGGTCGGCAAACCCCGCACCCCCGGGATGCCCATCGTGCACGAACACCGTCGCCTCCCCGGTGTCCTCGTGCCACGCGGTAGACACCCCGCCGATGTCCCAGCGGTCGCACGTAGCGAACAGCGGTAGCAGGCCGATCGCCGCGTGCTCGGCGGCATGCAGGGCACCGGGGACGCGCGCCGGAATCAACCCGGCGCCCCCCGGTGCTCTGCCAGCACCCCCGGTCCCCGCCGGTCCCACCGCACCACCGATCTCGACCCCGGCACCAGGCCCCCGCCCATCCGCCGGATCGCCCGAAACTTCGCCGGTTACCCCGACAACCGACGAGGCACCCCCGGTCCCCACCGGCTTTCCAGCCGCATGACGGTCCACTGCCCCCGCAGCGGTACTGCCAATTCCCCCGGCGGCTGGCGACGCACTCCCGGCCCCCGTCGTCTGGCCGCTCGCCGACAACGCATCCGTGCCGCCGGAATGCCCGGCAGCTGGCGTCGTGCCGTCGGCCCCCGGCGACCCAGCAGCAGTTTCGCCGCCACCGCCCCCACCCGGAGACTCCAGCAGCTCACCGGAAACCGTGTACCAAACCGCTCTCGTGTGCAGGCTCTGTTCTGGCAGGTCGAGCGGCGTGTGGTCCAGCACCTCGCCCGACGGCCGCCTCCGCAAATACCCCACCACCTGCGACATCACCGCGACCTCGCCCAGGCACACCGTCACTCCGCCGTGGCGGCACTGTTCTTCGGTCGACAGCACCGAGATGTCCACGATCTCGCGCGGCGAAGTCGTCCAGTCCGGGTCCTCCGCGTGCACCAGCGCCAAGCCCGTCTCAAGGTCCAGCTCATCGACGACATACGACGACCCCTGATGCAGATACACCGCCCCGGGATGAACGGAGTAGCAAGCCGACCCGGGATCGACGGTGCCCAGCATTCGGCCGGAGTCCGCTTCCACCACTGCGATCTGGTCGCCGCCTGAGCCGCGGATGCCGACCTCCCCGTGCGGGCGGTCGCGGGAAGTCCAGTACCAGCCGCTGGAACGGCGGCGCAGCAGTTTCTCCTCGGCCAGATCCGCCAGCACCGCGCGGGCGGCCTCGCCGCCGAAGGTTTCCAGCTCCGGTTCGGTGAGCGGCAGCTCCGCGACGGCGCACGCGAGTTGCGGGCCCAATACGTAAGGGTTCGTCGGGTCCAGGACCGCGGTTTCCACCGGGCGTTCCAGCAACGCGGCCGGGTGGTGCACCAGGTAGGTGTCGAGCGGATCGTCTCGGGCGACGAACACCACGAGCGCTTCGTCGCCCGAACGTCCGGCGCGGCCGGATTGCTGCCAGAACGACGCGAGAGTGCCGGGATAACCAGCCAGAACCACAGCGTCCAGGCCGGCGATGTCGACGCCCAGCTCCAAAGCGTTCGTGGTCGCGACACCCAGCAGTCGACCCGAAAGCAGGGCTTGCTCCAAGGCGCGCCGCTCTTCAGGAAGATAGCCGGATCGGTACGCGGCAACGGTATCCGCCAACCGAGGGTCCACTTCGGACAGAAGACGGCGTGCTCCCAGCGCGGTCAGCTCAGCACCGCGGCGGGAGCGGACGAACGCCAGCGACCGAGCGCCTTCGACGACCAGTTCGGTGAGAATCCGCGCGGTCTCGACGCCAGCCGGACGGCGGACGGGCGCGCCGTTCTCTCCGGTCAGTTCGTCGAGCAACGGCGGCTCCCACAACGCGACCGTCCGCGCACCACGCGGCGACGCGTCATCGGTGACCGCGGTGCACTCCACACCGGTGAGCCGAGTGGCGAAGGAGGCTGGCGAAGCAGTGGTCGCCGAAGCCAGCACGAACACCGGGGAAGCGCCGTAGTGCTCCGCCACCCGGCGCAGGCGGCGCAGCAACAGCGCGACGTGCGAGCCGAAGACGCCGCGATAACTGTGGCATTCGTCGACCACGACGTACCGCAACCGGCGGAAGAACTGCGTCCATCGGGAGTGCGCCGAAAGGATGCCGCGGTGCAGCATGTCGGGGTTGCTGAACACCCAGTTCGCGTGTGCGCGGACCCAGTCGCGCTCTGTCATCGGGGTGTCCCCGTCGAACGCCGCCGCGCGTACGCCCGCGACGTCCAAAGAGGACACCGCGCGCAGCTGATCAGCGCCGAGGGCCTTCGTCGGCGAGAGGTACAGCGCGGTCGCCCGCGCGTCCGTCGCCAATGCGCTGAGCACCGGCAGCTGATACGCCAGCGACTTCCCCGACGCGGTTCCAGTCGACACCACGACGTGCGTGCCAGCATGCGCCAGCGAAGCGGCCTCGACCTGGTGCCGCCACGGTTTTTCGACTCCGGCCGCGCGGAACGCGGCCACCGCCGACGGCTCCGCCCACTCCGGCCACGGCTCGTGCCGGGCCGCGCGTTCCGGCAGCCGGGACACGTGCGTCACCGGACTCTCGTGCGCCGGGATCCCTGCCGTGACCCGGTCCAGCAGCCTCCGTCCTCGCTCTCCCACCACGTGCCGAAGCTTCGCACAGGGCACCGACAAAACCTGGCCGAGATCGATCCAGTGACCAATCGCACAAGGTTACCGAACGTGCTGTCGCCGGGACGCATTGCGGACGCGCAGATCACTACCAATACACTCCCTCGATCCACACCCACTGTGGCGAGCGTCATGTGAGACGTGCATTGCTTGCACGGCTAGCGTGTCCTTCGGCACAGATCCACGCCAGCGCAGGCGCGCCGGGTACGACGGGCCCGCGCTGGCCAAACGGCGTTCCCAGGAGGACGAATGTCCCGGCAGTTCCTCGCGGAGGGCGGTATCACGCTCTCCGGGGGTGGCTACACCATCGTCGGTGTGGTCGCCGTGGTCGCCCTTGTCGCACTGGCCATCGGTTACGTACTGCTCAAGGAGGTGCTGGCCGCGGGCCAGGGCACCGCCAAGATGCAGGACATCGCCAAGGCAGTGCAGGAAGGTGCGGCCGCATACCTGAAGCGGCAGCGCAACACCCTCGCCATCTTCGGCGTGATCGTGTTCCTGCTCCTGTTCGCGCTTCCCGCGGACGACTGGAGCGAACGGATCGGCCGGTCGATCTTCTTCCTCGTCGGGGCGGCGTTCTCGTTCACCATCGGCTACCTCGGCATGTGGCTGGCCACGCAGGCGAACCTGCGCGTGGCCGCCGCGTCGCGCGAGGAGGGCGGGCGCGAGAAGGCGATGCGCGTGGCGTTCCGCACCGGCGGCGTGGTCGGCATGATCACCGTCGGGCTCGGCCTCTTCGGCGCGGCCGTCGTGGTGCTCGTCTACACCGGCCAGGCACCGAAGGTGTTGGAGGGCTTCGGTTTCGGCGCGGCGCTGATCGCCATGTTCATGCGGGTCGGCGGCGGCATCTTCACCAAGGCCGCCGACGTCGGCGCCGACCTGGTCGGCAAGGTCGAGCAGGGTATCCCCGAGGACGACCCGCGCAACGCCGCGACGATCGCCGACAACGTGGGCGACAACGTCGGCGACTGCGCGGGCATGGCCGCGGACCTCTTCGAGTCCTACGCGGTGATGCTCGTCGCCGCGCTGATCCTCGGCAGCTCCGCGTTCGGCGCGTCCGGCCTGATCTTCCCGCTGATCGTGCCCGCCATCGGCGTGATCACCGCGGTGATCGGCGTCTACATCACCAAGGCGCGCGCAGGCGAGGGCGGCCTGGTCACGATCAACCGCTCGTTCTACATCTCCGCGGTCATTTCCGCGGTGCTGTCGGCGATCGCGGCGTTCGTGTACCTGCCGAACAGCTTCGCCGAATTCGGCGAGGGCTACGCGCACAACACCGGCAACCCCGCGGTGATCGCGACGGTCTCGGTGATCATCGGCATCGTGCTCGCCGCGCTGATCCTGCGCATCACCGGCTACTACACCGGCACCGAGCACAAGCCGGTGCAGGACGTCGGCAAGACGTCGGAAACCGGTGCGGCGACGGTGATCCTGTCCGGTATCTCGGTCGGGTTCGAGTCCGCCGTGTACACCGCGCTGGTGATCGGCGCGGCCGTGTTCGGCGCTTACCTGCTCGGCGGCGGCGTCGCGCTGTTCGCGGTGGCGCTGGCCGGCACCGGCCTGCTGACCACCGTCGGCGTCATCGTCGCGATGGACACCTTCGGCCCGGTCTCGGACAACGCGCAGGGCATCGCCGAGATGTCCGGCGACGTCGACGAGAAGGCCGCGCAGATCCTCACCGAACTGGACGCGGTCGGCAACACCACCAAGGCCATCACCAAGGGCATCGCGATCGCCACCGCGGTGCTGGCGGCGACTGCGCTGTTCGGGTCCTATTCGGACGCGATCGCGAAAACCGTGGCCGAACGCGGCGAGGGCGCGGTCACCGCGGTGTCCTCGTTCGTCAACCAGGTGGTCAGCCCGAACACGCTGGTCGGCGTGATCGTCGGCGCGGCGGTCGTGTTCCTCTTCTCCGGTCTCGCGGTCAACGCGGTTTCGCGTGCCGCCGGCGCGGTGGTGTACGAGGTGCGCCGCCAGTTCCGCGACATCCCCGGGATCATGGAGGGCACCACGCGGCCCGAGTACGGCCGGGTCGTCGACATCGTCACCCGCGATTCGCTGCGGGAACTGGCGACGCCGGGTCTGCTGGCCGTCTTCGCGCCGATCGCGGTCGGTTTCGGTCTCGGCACCGGTGCGCTCGCCGGGTACCTGGCCGGCGCGATCGCGACCGGCACGCTGATGGCGATCTTCCTCGCCAACTCCGGTGGTGCCTGGGACAACGCCAAGAAGCTCGTCGAGGACGGCAACCACGGCGGCAAGGGTTCCGACGCGCACGAGGCGACGATCATCGGCGACACCGTCGGCGACCCGTTCAAGGACACCGCCGGTCCCGCGATCAACCCGCTGATCAAGGTCATGAACCTGGTCTCGGTGCTGATCGCGCCCGCGGTGGTCACGCTGACGCTCGGCGGCGGCGCGGACACCACGTGGCGGATCGTGATCGCGGTCGTCGCGGTCGCGGTGATCGTCGCGGCGATCGTCGTGTCCAAGCGGCGCGGCAGCGTCATGTCGGAGACTCCGGCGGAGGCGAAAGCCTGACGCATTGCTCCATTCGGGCCCGGTACGCCTCGTGCGTGCCGGGCCCGTTCGCGTCCGCTCCCCGGGGCGAGTTGCGGACTACTGACGGGTCGGTACCGTGCGGAGGACACGGATCTCGACGGACAGGAGTGGTGCGGGTGCGGCCGCGGTGGACCGGTTTAGCCGCGCTGGCAACAGGAATCGGGATAGGGCTCACGGGCTGCGGGCAACCGCCGCCGCCGACCGAGCAGGTCGTGTCCGGCGGGCACTCGGAAACCGCGGGCCAGTCCGATCCGGCCGCGAAATGGGCCGACGGATACTGCGGGGCGGTCACGCACCTGGTTCGTGCGCTGGCGAATCTTCCTTCGATCGATCCGAGTTCGTCAGCGCAGGCCACTCGCACGTCGAGCGATCTTCTGGCGTCGGTCGCCCGCGGCATCGACCAGACCGTGTCCGGGTTGCACCGGGTCGGTCCCGCGCCGCTGCCCGGCGGTGAACCGGCGCGCACGGCTTTGCTCGGCCAGTTCGCTTCGGTGCGGCAGCAGGCGAACGAGGTGCGCGGCAAACTCGACGCGGCCGACAATCCGGCCGCGGTGAAAGCGGCGCTGGACGACGCCAAATCGGCTATCGACCAGATTTCCCGGCTCGACGTCCTCAAGGGCTTGGACGCGACGCCAGCCCTGTCCGCGGCGGGCAAGCGCGCGGCGGGCTGTCAGCAGCTGGTCGTCCCGCCCGCGCCACGCTGATCAGGATCGAGCGCCCGTCGAAGCGCGGCGGCGCGCTCCGCGTCATGGTGCGCGACGGCGGACAGGTAGTGCTGAAGCAGCGCCTGCCGAGACCGTTCGAGCTCGGCCGAGCTGACCGACGCCGCCCGGCCGTCTCGCAGCGTCGCCAGCACCGGTTCGGGCAGCCGGTCGACTTCGCGCCCGTGCCAAGGATTCAAGCCGTGCCGCAGGCATTCCAGCGCGATGATCTGGTCGCGAAGGTCGTCGAGCATCAGGACGGCTTGCCACGTCCGTCCGCGGGCGATGGCCGAGCGGGCGTGCAGCGCGTACAGCCAGGCCATGCCGATCACCTGCTCGCTGCCCGGTTCCGCGGCGCGGGTCGGCTCGTTGGCCTGGCCGAAAACGAGCTGAAAACCGTCCTCCGTGGCCCGGAACAGCTCGTGGGGCCAGAAGGACAAGTCGACCTGGAGCGAGGAGCCGAGGAGAAAGACCCGGTAGCGAACTCCTTCGCGCGAGGTCACGTCGAGGGTGTCGGCGACGCCGAACTTCTCGTCGAGCGACTGAGTCCAGCGTGCGACGACTGCGAGTTCGTCCGCGTTCTCCGCGAGCTGAAGGACGAGGTCGATGTCCGACCAGCGGTCCTCGGTCCCGCGAGCGGCCGATCCGACCAGCGCGGCACCTGCGATGTCCGCGTCGTTGCGGGCCGCGGCGATCAGCTCGGCGCGCACCCGGACGCGTTCGGCGACTTCGAACAAAGGAACCCCCAATGCTGGTATTACTATACCGGCAACACTGTGTGCCCGGGAAAAACCTCGGTGTGACGCTCGCCTTTAATCGAACTTGTGTTCTATCATCGCGGCGTGGATCGGACGATCTCGCTGTTCTCGGCGGAGGCGACCGGCCCGGGCCTGCCAGACCTGGCCGGGCTGTTGTGCTGTCAAGGGCAGATCACCGGGTTCGGCCGCACGGCGGCGCGGCTGTCGGTGCTGGTCGAGGAGTCGTGGCGGGCTCGGGTGCTGGCGCGCGAATGCCGGAGCCGGGGTGCGGACGCGCAGGTCGCGGTGGCCGACTGCGGCAGTCCGCAGGTGCGCACGTCGTTCCGGGTCGATCTGCTCGGGCTCGCCGAACAGTGGCTGCGGCCGGGACACACCGGTCCGGCGGAGGACGATTCGGGCAAGGCGGTGCCCGGCGGCTTCCGGCTGAGCGGTGCGATGCTCCGGATGTGGGCGCTCGCGGCAGGTCGTCCCGAACCTGGTGGCTACTTGCTAGGAGTCGATCCGCTGGCCCCAGGAATGCACGAGGAGCTGCTGGCCGTGCTCGCGCCGCTGGGCGTCCAGGCCCGGTTGCTCGGTCCGAAGGCGGAGCAGCCCGCGGTGCGTGTCAGCGGGCGGCGGAGGCTGGCCGGTCTGCTGGAGCTGATCGGCGAACCTCCGGCGGGCGCGGAGGCGGCGTGGCCGGAGCTGCCGCCGGCCGGGGAACGCCGCGAACGGACGGCGGGGGAGCCGCGCCGAGGTGCTCCGGCGGAGAGCCCTTCACAGTATTTACTGGAGGCTGTGGGGTAGAGCCGCGCAGAAAAAGGTCCCCCATCGCTCAGCGGAGCGACGAGGGACCTTTCCGAGGACGTGTCTTACGGTTTCGGCAGGGTGCAGCCCTGCTGGTTGAGGTCGATCTCGTTGGCCGGGGTCAGGCAGGCCGGGATTCCGTAGGTCTCCTGGCCGTACTTGTAGTTCGGCCGCACGGTCACGTTGCCCGCTTCGTCGACCTCGCACGGGTTGTTCAGCGTGCAGCGCTGGCCGTCGTCGTTGGACGTGTTGTTCACGCCGATGACCTTGCCGGTGTTGCGGTCGACGACCGGCGAACCGGACGTGCCGCCGATGGTCGCGCAGCCCGGCACGTACCGGATCGAGTCCTTCCAGACCCAGTTGTTCTCGTGCAGTTCGTGCACGAAACCGTCGATCGAGCAGGAGTAGATCTGCTTCCAGTACCCGGACACCACGTCGATCGGCGTGCCGGCCTGCGGGTGGGTGTTGACCAGTTCGAGCGGCGGCACGCTGTACTTCTGCTCGATGTCGGCGTAGGTGTCGCTCAGCTGGTAGAGCGAGATGTCGGTGTCGGTCATCGTCGCGTAGACGACCTTGGTCGCGGTCACGGTGCCCACCGAGCTCTGCCCGTCCGGCGACAGCAGGTCGAACGAGCGGTTCGAAGGCTGCCCGACGATCACCTGCCCCGGATCGGGCATGCCGTCTTCGAGACAGTGCCCGTTCGAGAGCACCATCGCGGGCGCGTCCATCGGCGTGGCGGCCGGTTTCACGACCGAACCAGAGCAGTTGGACAGCGCCACGGCACCGGTGAACGTGGTGGTCGCCGCGCTCGCTTCGGGGGCGGTGACCAGCGCGAACGTCGCCGTGATGGCGATCGCGGTGCCAACCAGTCGGCGGATCATGGTGGGTTCCTTTCGGCTGGGGGGAGGAATAAGTGAACCGTCGACGTCCTTGGACCCGCCACCGTCTAACGGAGGGTATCGGTGGTATGACCGGTTACCCTGCACGGCACGTGTCCGATATCACGTGCTAGGTGTGGAAAGGAAACATCGCCGAGGTCAGCGGCGATCCGACGGGCAAGGGCCCGGCGGCTCGTCAGGGCACCTCGGCGCTGCGCGGACACTGGGGACGTGCACACTGACAGGTCGAGACGCGGGCGCAGTACCCCTCTGGTGCAGGGGTGAGAGCGCCGCTGCGGCGGCGCGGAGATGAGTGGAGAGCAGGGCAGCGTGGCAGGAACACGGACCAAGAAGAGCGGCGCCGGGGGCAACGGTGCCGATCGACGGCGGCTGGTGATCGTCGAGTCGCCTACCAAGGCCCGCAAGATCGCCCCTTATCTCGGCGGCAACTACGTCGTCGAGTCCTCCGTCGGGCACATCCGGGACCTGCCCCGCGGCGCCGCTGACGTCCCCGCGCAGTACAAGGGCGAATCGTGGGCCCGGCTCGGCGTCGACATCGACAACGACTTCAAGCCGCTCTACATCGTGACCCCGGACAAGAAGTCCAAGGTCACCGAGCTGAAGGGGCTGCTGAAGGACGTCGACGAGCTCTACCTCGCGACGGACCCCGACCGCGAGGGCGAGGCCATCGCCTGGCACCTGCTGGAGACCTTGAAGCCCAAGGTCCCGGTGCGCCGGATGGTCTTCCACGAGGTCACCGAGCAGGCCATCCAGGCCGCCGCCGCGGCCACTCGCGAGCTGGACGCCGACCTCGTCGACGCGCAGGAAACCCGCCGCATCCTCGACCGGCTTTACGGCTACGAGGTCTCGCCGGTGCTGTGGAAGAAGGTCATGCCGAAGCTCTCGGCGGGCCGCGTGCAGTCCGTGGCGACGCGGATCGTCGTGGAGCGCGAGCGCGAGCGGATGCGCTTCACCTCGGCGTCGTACTGGGACATCTCGGCGACCATGGACGCTGGCGAAGACGCTTCGCCGCGTACGTTCCCCTCGCGGCTCATCGCGGTCGACGGTGCGCGCCTCGCGACGGGCCGGGACTTCGACTCCAACGGTCAGCTCAAGGGCAACACCGCGGACATCCGCGTGCTCGGCGAGTCCGACGCCCGGGCGCTGGCCCAGGGGCTGCAGAACCGCGACTTCAAGGTCGCGAGCGTCGAAGAGAAGCCGTACACGCGGAAGCCGTACGCGCCGTTCATGACGTCGACGCTGCAGCAGGAGGCGGGCCGCAAGCTGCGCTTCACCTCCGAGCGCACGATGCGGGTCGCGCAGAAGCTGTACGAGAACGGTTACATCACTTATATGCGTACCGACTCCACGACGCTGTCGGAGTCGGCGATCACGGCCGCGCGAAGCCAGGCAACGCAGCTGTACGGCAAGGAGTACGTCTCGCCGTCGCCGCGCCAGTACACGCGCAAGGTGAAGAACGCGCAGGAAGCGCACGAGGCGATCCGTCCGTCGGGCGAGGTCTTCCGTACGCCGGGCCAGGTCGCGAAAGAGCTGGACACCGACGAGTTCCGGCTCTACGAGATGATCTGGCAGCGCACGATCGCGTCGCAGATGGCGGACGCGAAGGGCACCACGATGTCGGTGCGCATCATCGGCACCGCCACGACCGGCGAGGAGTGCACCTTCGCCGCTTCGGGCCGCACGATCACCTTCGCCGGCTTCCTGAAGGCGTACGTCGAGGCAGTCGACTCCGAGGCCGGCGGCGAGGCCGACGACAAGCAGAGCCGGCTTCCGGTGCTGGTCAAGGACCAGGGCCTGACCGCGCCCGAGCTGTCCGCGGACGGCCACTCCACGTCGCCGCCCGCGCGCTACTCCGAGCCGAGCCTGGTCAGCAAGCTGGAAGAGCTGGGCATCGGCCGCCCGTCGACGTACGCGTCGATCATCAAGACCATCCAGGACCGCGGCTACGTCTGGAAGAAGGGCTCCGCCCTCGTTCCGTCGTGGGTCGCGTTCGCGGTGATCGGCTTGCTGGAGCGGCACTTCGAACGGCTGGTGGACTACAACTTCACCGCCGGTCTCGAGGACGAGCTGGACCGCATCGCCAGCGGCGACGAGCACCGCGTCGAATGGCTGTCGAAGTTCTACTTCGGCGGCGACTTCGGCGTCGAGGGTTCGGTCGGCCGGCTCGGCGGGCTGAAGAAGCTGGTCGACGGCAGCGTCGAGGGCATCGATGCGCGCGAGATCAACTCGATCCCGATGTTCAGCGACGCCGAAGGGCACCAGGTCGTGGTGCGCGTCGGCCGCTACGGGCCGTACCTGGAGCGCGAGGTCAACGGCGAGTCGCAGCGCGCGAACCTGCCCGAAGACCTGCCGCCGGACGAGCTGACGGCGGAGATCGCGGAGAAGCTCTTCGCGACGCCGCAGGAAGGTCGCGTGCTGGGCACCGATCCGGTCAGCGGGCACGAGATCGTGGCGAAGGAAGGCCGCTTCGGCCCGTACGTCACGGAGCTGCTGCCTGAGCCGGAGCTGCCTGAGGACGCAACGGCGGCGCAGAAGAAGGCCGCGAAGGCGAAGCTGCCGAAGCCGCGTACGGGCTCGCTGTTCAAGTCGATGTCGATCGAGACGATCACGCTCGACGACGCGCTGAAGCTGCTTTCGCTGCCGCGCGTCGTGGGCAAGGACCCGGAGTCGGGCGACGAGATCACCGCGCAGAACGGGCGCTACGGGCCGTACCTGAAGAAGGGCACGGACTCGCGGTCGATCCAGACCGAGGACCAGCTGTTCTCGATCACGCTGGAAGAGGCGCTGAAGATCTATTCGGAGCCGAAGCAGCGCGGCCGGTCGGCCACCGCGCGTCCGCCGCTGAAGGAACTCGGCGACGACCCGGTGTCGGGCAAGCCGATGGTGGTCAAGGACGGCCGCTTCGGCCCGTACGTGACCGACGGCGAGTACAACGCGACGCTGCGGAAGTCCGACAGCATCGAGGAACTCACCGCGGAGCGCGCCGCCGAGCTGCTGGCGGAGAAGCGCGCGAAGGGCCCGGCTCCGAAGAAGCGGACCACGCGCAAGGCACCGGCGAAGTCCACCGCGACGAAGTCGACCACGACCAAGTCGGCGGCGGCGAAGTCGACTACTGCGAAGAAGGCGCCGGCGAAGCGGAGCAGCACCGCGACGAAGTCGAAGTAACGAGGATCTGAAGGGCCACCTGGAAAACTCCGGGTGGCCCTTTCTCGTGTCAGGGGGATGGATGGGGGAGACACAGCGCGCGCGTGCCGCGGTTTCCGTGGTTTTCGCGGTGTGCGGTGCGGCATTCGCTTCGTGGGCGGCTCGAATTCCCGCGGTACAAGGAAAACTCGGCCTCAGCGCTGGCGAGCTCGGAATCGGCCTTTTTGGGCTCGCCGCCGGTTCGGTCGTCGCCTTGCTGGCGGCGGGGCCGTTGATCACGAAGATCGGCAGCCGGCGCGGGGTTCTTTTCGGGGCCACGGTCTTGTGCGGCGGTTTGCCGCTCGTCGCCTTCGCGCCGGACGCGCCGTTGTTCGTCGCCGCCCTCGTCGTGCTCGGAGTGGGCAACAGCCTGCTGGACGTCTCGATGAACGCGCACGCCGCGCGCGTCGAAGAGGCTTACGGACGGCCGATTTTCGCTGGGTTCCACGCGTTTTGGAACATCGGCGGACTGGCGGGCTCGGGTCTCGCGGCGCTGATGGAGGTCTGGCGGGTGCCGGTCGAAGCGCATTTCACCGGTGCTGGTGCCGTGCTGCTGGTGCTCGGGATCTTCGCCGCTACGCAGTTCTTGCCGGGTGCTGATCGCGGACAGGGCGAGGCGGCGTTTGCCTTGCCCAGCAAGGCATTGATCCCGTTGGGCGTGATCGCGTTCTGCGGGTTCGTCGCGGAAGGCACGGTGAACGACTGGAGCGCGGTCTACCTCCGGGAGGTCACCACGGCGAGCGCGGCTGTCGCGTCGCTGGGCTACTTCGCGTTCTCGATCACCATGATCGCGGTGCGCACGGTGGCCGACCGGGTCGTCGAGCGCGTCGGTGCGGTGTTGTTCATGCGGGTCGCTACGGCGGTGACGGTCGCCGGGTTCCTGCTGGTGGTCGCGGTTCCTGTGCCGGTAGTCGCGGTGGTGGGGTTCGCCGTGGTCGGGCTCGGCGTGTCCGGGATGGTGCCGCTCGCGTGGAGCGCGGCCGGGCGCAAACAGCCGGAAGCGCCGGGCCGGGCGATCGCGGCCGTCGCGGCGTGCGGGTACCTCGGGTTCCTCGCCGGTCCGGTGCTGGTCAGCGGCCTGAGCGGCGGGATCGGCCTGCACTGGACGCTCGCCGTGGTCGGCGCCCTCGTGGTCACGGTCGGTTTCCTCGCGCCCACGATGCGTGTCGGCGAGCCGGTGTCCCGGCGCTGACCGACCGCTCGGCGCACGGATGGGTTGACTCGAACAAAAGTTCGAGAAATTGTCGGTACCAGGGTGTTCAATGACGGGGTGAGCAGTTCAGCACCCGTCGTCTTCGACGTCATCGACGAGGTCATCGGACCGCTGCGGGCCGAGATGCCGCAGCGGCCTTCGGTGATGGAGTTCTACGACCCGCATTTCGAGGTGCCGCCCGTGCTGGCCGAGGAGGAGCCCGCCGGAGCGGCTTCGGGACTGAGCCTCGCCGAGGAGGTCCGGCAGTCGTTCGGGCCGATGCTCGGCGCCGGCTTGGCCGAGGAGGTGGAGCAGTACACGCGCTTCGTCGCCGGGATGGCCGCGCTCGGCCTCGCCGCGGACGGGGAGGTGACCGCCGAGGCGGTCGAGCTGTACCGAGTGCTGCGCGGCGGGTTCATCCGGGGAGTGGTCACCGGGGTGTTCCCGGCGAGCGAGGAGCCGTGGGAGGTGCGGTTCTTCGGAGACGAGGACTTCACCACGGTGATGAGCAAACTGGGCCGCCGGGCGCGGCTGCGGTCCGGGATGCTCAGCGCACTGCCGGGATGGGTGTTCGACGGCCTGCCCGATCGCCCGCCCGGCCCCGGCCCCGCCGTGCGCATCGAAACGGACGACAGCGGCCTGATCCCACGGGCGGCGTGGGGAGACCTGGACGTCATCCGGCAAGCCGTCGCCCGGCCCCGGCAGGGAACGGTGCTGGTGGACCTGGCGGTGCGGGACGCGGTGCTGGCGGAGTATCCGCACGGCGCGTTCGGATTGGTGGACAACGATCAAGGGAGGTACCAGTTCCGAGCCGCCCCGCGAGGCGGCGGCAGAGGCGGATGGGTGGTGACGTGGTCTCCGGCTACCCGGGGGACTGCCGAGGCTTGGATTGTGGAGGCGGTGCGCAGCCATGCTTGACCAGGGGTGAGGAGGCTGGGCTGGTCTTGGGCGGCCCGAGCCCGAGTGAGTCCGATGCGGTCCAACTGGGCTCGGCGTGGTTCGGCTGAGCGTGGGCGGTCCGGTTGTGCTCGGGAGGACCTGGCTGAGCGCAGGGCGGCCCGGCGGGGCTCGGCGCGGTCCGGTTGAGCGTGGGCGGTGCGGGTCGTGCTCGGGGGAGCCCGGCTGAGCGCGGGCCAGCTCGGCTGCGTTCGGCGCGGTCTGGTTGGGCGTGGGTGGTCCGGTTGTGCTCGGGAGAGCCTGGCTGAGCGCGGGGTGGTTCGCCTGAGTTCGGCCCAGCTCGGCTCGCCCGACTGGGCTCGGCTCGGCCCGGCTGGGGGTCGCGCTCGGGAGGGCCTGGCTGGGCGCGGGCCAGCTCGGCTGGGTTCGGCGTGGTCCTGTTGGGCGTGGGCGGTCCGGTCGTGCTCGGGAGAGCGCGGCTGAGCGCGGGGCGGTTCGCCTGAGTTCGGCCCAGCCCGGCTGGATCTGGGGCGGCTGAGCGTGCGACGGGTCCTGCCGAGCGGTGCTGATCCAGGCTGGGCTCCGGCCGCGGTTGGCTGGGGCGAGCGTGGCTCAATCGCGGTCGACGCCTTCCCGGGGCGGACGTCGGTTCATTGGTCCCGACTGGGTCGTCCAACCCGCCCGCCTGCCAGCTCGGCCGAATCGCCAGCCCGGCTGCCTGCGAGCTGTGCCGTTCTGACGGCTTGGCTACCAGGTCGGCCGGGCCAACCGGTTCGGCCGCGGACCTCATGCCGCTGCCTGCCCACCGGCCATTCAGCCCCTACAACCAGCCATCCACGCCCCCTAAAATCAACCCCGCTCCACCACCGCCGGAAGCCACAGTTGCCCCCGCCAAAACCCCTCCCCGAGCCCGTCCGTAGGAGGTCACTGGTCCGGGTGGCGCGCCTTCCCCCGGGCGCGGGCAGTAGTGGTTCTGCGGCCATTGGGTGGATGCGGGGACCGGTACTCTCGCCGACACTGGACTCGGCGGACATTCCGTAGTGAGGTGGTCACCATGAGCACGAGCGACGGGACTCCGTTTTTTCCCGCCTCCGGGCCTGACCGGGACGGGACGTTGGCCGGTGACGTCGGCGAGGTCGGGGGCGAGCGGTTCTCCGATCCGTTGTCCGGGTTCGAGATGGCGTCCAACCGCGCGCCCCGGCCGCTGCCGACCGCCAAGCCGGTTCAGCATGACCCCGAAGAGGTCAAGCGGATGGTCGAGGCCGCGCTCAAAGAGGAAGCCAAGAAAAAAGAAGTCGTCAAGACGCCGAATCCGATTCCGCCTTCCGACCGGCCGGATCTGGTTCCGCTCGGGTTGCTGCCGCGGCAGCGGACCTGGCCGACCAAGGCTCCTCAGCTGCTGAAAAAGGTGCCCCGGCCCCGGCCGAAGCGGGTTACCGAGATCGCTGACGACGACATCGAGGAAGAGCTCGCCGAGCGGCAGAGCCGGCGTGGGATGCCCTCGCTCAGCATGCCCAGCTTCGGGCGTCCGTCCAGCAGCACGGCGGGCGTGGTGCTCGCTGTGGTGTTGCTCATCGTGTTCGGAATCGTGGCGATCGAGCTCATCGCTAGCCTGGTGAGCAGTGTGAAGGGGCTGTTCGGCTGACACTCGCTGACCTCGGATATCACGGGGCGTGCCCTCCTCCCGTGCGCGGCGGGACTACCCTGGCTGCTACACGGTCGGGGGATCCGCCGGGGTCGCCTGACTCCGCCGTGACAAGTGGGGTGGGCGTATCAGCGAGGGCGTACGGTCGGTGCCTGGCACCGGCCCGGGCGGATCGGGCGGGACGTCCACGATCCATCGGGCCCGCCGGGTGCTGGCGATCAAACCGTTTCGTCGGCTGTGGGGCGTCACGTATCTGTGCAGTGTCGCCGACTGGCTGAACCTGCTGAACCTCACCAGCCTGAGCACCAAACTCCTCGACAACTACTCCGCGCAGAACTACGCGTTCGTCGGCGTCATCGTCACCGCGCTGCTGCCCGGCCTGCTCTTCGCGCCGGTCGGCGGACTGCTCGCGGACCGGTTCGACCGGCGCAAGATCATGGTCGTCTGCGACCTGCTGCGCTGCGGGTTCCTGCTGTCGATCGCGGTCGTCGGGGCGCCGTGGTGGCTGTTCGTGGCGAACTTCCTGGTCGGCTGCTGTTCGATCATGTGGATCCCGTCCAAGGACGCGGCGGTGCCCAACCTGCTGCGCCGCCCCGAGCAGGTCGAGACCGCCAACCAGCTCGGCATGGTGATGACCTACGGCCTCGCCGTCATCACCGCCGCCGGGGCGAACGCGCTGATCCAGGGCGCGAACTCCACGTTCCACCTGTTCCAGGGCCCCGGCGTCGACCTGTACATCGCCAAGGTCGTCGTCGTCATCACCGGCCTGCTGTACCTGATCAGCGGCATTCTCGTCGCCACCCGCATCCCCGAGCTGTCCCTGCGCGACGTCCACTCGCTGCCGCAGCAGAAGGTCAAGCGGGCCGACGAGGAGAAGTTCGGCTTCGGCGCGATGATGCGCGACGGGCTGAAGTTCGTCCGCAGCACGCCGATCGTCCGCGGCCTGCTGATCGGTGCCTTCGGCGCGTTCGCGGCCGGTGGCGCGGTCATCGGCGCGGCCAAGCCGTACTCGTCGTCGCTGCTCGGCGGCGACGCGGCGTTCAACCTGCTGATGTTGGCCGTCTTCATCGGCCTCGCGCTCGGCATGGCGCTGGCTCCGAAGCTCGCGCACCGGCTCCCGCACGACCGGCTGTTCGGCATCTCGATCGTCCTCGCCGGGCTCGCGCTCGGCGTCGTCGCGTTGTCGCCGCACCTGGCGATCTCGGTCGGCGCGGTCGCCTTCGTCGGCATCTGCGCCGGCACCGCCTTCCTCACCGGCGTCACGATCATCGGCTCCCGCGTCGAGGACGCGATCCGCGGCCGGATCAACGCGATCTACCAGGCGATGCTCAAGATCGTGCTGTTCGGCGCGACGGTGGTCACGCCGGTGCTGATCGGCCTGGTCCGGCAGCGCAACGTCAACCTGTTCGGCACGCCGATCATCGTCGACGGCACCCGTCCGGTCATCCTCGGCGGCGGCCTGCTCGCGGTGCTGCTCGGGATCATCGCGTACCGGCAGATGGACGAGCGGCGCACCGAGAAAATCTTCAGCGACCTGCGCAACGCGCTGCGTCGCAACCCGCGCCGCGTCAACGGCTTCCTGATCGCCATCGAGGGCACCACCGCGGTCAACACCGCCGAGCAGGCCGCTCGCCTCGCGCGCTGGCTCGGCACCGGCACCCGGCCGGTCGTCCTCACCGCCGACCCGGCGCTTGGTGAACAGCGCTTCCGCACGCTCGTCTCTGACGCTGCCCTCACCGGGGTGCGGGCGCAGGCGCTCGTCGCGGCGGCCGTGCGTGCCGAGCTGGTGGAACGTCAGATCCAGCCCGCGCTCGACGCCGGGTCCGTCGTCGTCATGGAACGCTTCGTCGACTCCCCGCTCGCGTCGCTGTCCGCGGCGGGCGAGCTGGACCGCGACGAGCTGGAAGGCCTGGTCGACTGGGCCACCGGACGGCTCCGCCCCGACCTCACCGTGCTCCTCGACTCCGAGCACCCGGACGACCCGCAGCCGCCGCTGAAGGACCAGCTGTGGGTGCAGAAGCTGCTCGCCGAGATGGCCGCCGCCGACCCGGACCGGTACGTGGTGGTCGACGCCGAGGGCTCCGACGGCGACGTCGCGGGTCGCGTCCGCGGCGCCGTCCAGTCGGTCTTCGTCGGCTCGCTCGCCGGGCTCGCCCCCGCGGAACCGCCGGAGGAAGAGCCCGAGGACGCGGCTGTCGCGGACGTCGCCGAGGCGGCGGCCGCCGAAGCGGAAGCGACGCAGAACGGTGCGGACGCACTGCCCGTAGTGTCCAAAGTGGAGGATCGGTGACGACCCCGATCGGCGTCTGGACTGAGCTTGTCGGCCAGGAGCCAGCCGTGGAAACGCTGTCCACCGCGGCGGCCGCGGCGGCCAAGATCGTGGCCGGGGAACCCGTCGCGCCAGCGGCGATGACGCACGCCTGGCTGCTGACCGGACCGCCCGGCTCCGGCCGTTCGGTCGCCGCGCGCACGTTCGCCGCGGCCCTGCAGTGCAGCACCGGAACCGGTTGCGGCGCTTGCCCCGGCTGCCGGACGACGATGGCCGGCACCCACGCGGACGTGCGGCTCGTCGTCCCGGAAGGACTGTCCATTTCGGTCGCGGAGATGCGCGCGCTCGTGCAGGCGGCGGCGCGCCGGCCGACGACCGGCGAGTGGCAGGTCGTGATCATCGAGGACGCCGACCGGCTCACCGAGGGCGCTTCGAACGCGCTGCTCAAGGCCGTGGAAGAGCCGCCCGCCCGCACCGTTTTCCTGCTGTGCGCGCCGTCGGATCACCCGGAGGACGTCTCGGTCACCATCCGTTCGCGGTGCCGGTTGGTTCCGCTGCGCACCCCGCCCGCTGAGGCGATCGCGCAGGTGCTGATCTCCCGGGACGGCGTCGAGCCCGAGCGCGCCAACTGGGCCGCGGCGGTGTGCAACGGCCACGTCGGCCGCGCGCGCCGCCTCGCCACTGATGAAGCCGCTCGCCAGCGTCGCGCCACCGTGCTGCGGATTCCGCTCGGACTGCGCCGTCCCGACGATGTCTTCACCAGCGCCGACCAGCTGATCAGCGCGGCGGAAGCGGACGCGGGCGAGGAAAGCAAGGGCCGCGACGAGCAGGAACGCTCCGAACTGCGCACCGCGATGGGCGGCGACGGCACCGGCAAGGGCGTCGCCGGAGCGAAGCGTGCCGCCGAGGCCGCGGTGAAGCAGCTGGAGAAGCGCCAGAAGTCCCGTGCGACGCGAACCCAGCGCGACACGCTCGACATCGCCCTGGTGGATCTGGCCGGGTTCTACCGCGATGTGCTCGTGACGACTTCGCGTTCCGGTGCGACGCTGACGCATCCCGACCACGCCGAGCAGATCAACTCGGCCGCGGCGGCTTGGTCGCTGGAGTCGACGATGCGCCGCCTGGAAGCCGTCCTGGAGTGCCGCGAGGCGATCGGGCTGAACGTGAAGCCGCGGATCGCGGTCGAAGCCATGGTCACCACGCTTCGCCAAGGCTGACCCAGACCCGTTAACGAAAACGGCCCCCTCGCCAGCAGCGAGGGGGCCGTTCTCATTTGCCTAGCGCGTCAGTCGCGCGGATGCGGCGACGGCTTGAACGGCGTGTCCGGACCGCCGGTCGGCCGCTTCAGCACCAGCGCGGGACGCCGCCGGTTCGGGAACGCCGCCACCATCACGACGCCGAGCAGCAGCATCGCCGTGCCCGTCCAGAACAGCGGCACCGTGTCGTACGCGCCGTTCGTGTAGGCCAGGTGCTTCACCGGACCGGCCGGTGCGGCACCGCCCTGCGGCGGGGCGGGCGGAGTCGTCGTCGAACCGCACACGACGCCGCCGGTCGGGGCGTACGCGCGGGCGATCTGCTCGCCGAGCGACAGCTGCGCCAGCGACGACGGCAGGTTGTCGCCTGCCTGCGTCGGCAGCAGCTCCTTGAGCTTCTGCGTCGGCAGCACCTGGAGGTCGAGCAGCCGCGCGGCCGCGCCGATCTGGTAGCCCTTGAACGGCGTGGTCGCCTCGGACTGCTTCTGGTCCAGGTTCGCGATGCTCAGCCGCAGCACGCCGAGGTCGAGCACCTTCCCGGTGGTGTCGCCGAGCTGCTGCAGGCCCTTCGTCGCGGTGGCGACAAGACCGCCGACCACCGGCACGTTGTCCAGCGCGCCGAACTGCTGGCTCAGCGGTGCGAGCGGCAGGCCGATCGGGATGTCCTTGGTCGGGTGCGCCGCGTCGAGCGTGTACAGCGTCTTGCCGCCGGCCGCGATGGTGATCACCGGAGCCTGGTAGTCCACCTTGGACGTCTTCGCGTCGCCGGTGGAGGTGACGGTGAGCGTCGGCTGGCTGGCCACCTTGAGGTTCAGCTCGAGCGGGGTGCCCTTGAGGATGTTGATGTCCGCCGCCTGCAGCGTGGACCTCGACTGCACCGCCTTGTTCTTCGAACCAGGGATGTCGACGAGCTTCACCTGCGACCGCGACGACAGCGTGTTCGGCAGGCTCAGCAGCGAACCGGTGCCCGTCGCGGGGGTCTGGCCGCTGCCGGGCAGCAGGCCGCCGAGGCTCTGCAGCCCGCTCTTCGGGTCGAAGCCCTGCGCGAGCTGGGTGCCGTCCGGCAGCTTCAGCCCGCCGCTGCCGAGCAGCGGGACCTGCGGCAGCGTCGGGATGACGTTCAGCAGCGACAGGCTCGCGACGGACGTGCTGGCGTCGGCGATCGTGTCCACGCACGGGCCGAGCGATTCGCTCCAGCGGGCGTGCGCGGTGCCGTTGAGCAGCCCGACGTTGAGCAGCGGGTTCGGCGGCGCGTTCAGGCCCCCGCTGATCTCCTTCGGGTTGTCCGGAAGCGCGGTCTGCACGAGGCTGCCCGGCGTCTGCGGAGCCTGGCCCCCGACGGCCAGCCCGAACGGAGACGACTGCGCGATCGACTTCTCGTAGGCCAGGTAGGCCTCCGAGTTCGCCGACGCGCTGGACAGGCCCATGCCGGCCTCGAGCGCGGACTGCTTCGGCAGCGTCTGGCCGAAGCCCGGAAGGATCGTGCTCGTGGTGACCGAGTTCGGCAGCAGCCGCAGGACGCCGAGCGCGGTGCCCGCGTCGCCCACCGCGTGCCCGAGCGGCTGCGGCCCGATGGGCGCGGACGCGGGCGGCTGCGAGGGGTTGTTCGGCTGCGGAATCGGCGTCGTGGGAATCTCCTGCGCACCGGCCGGCGCGGCCAGGAGCAGCAGCAACGCGGCAGTTGCGGGTACCGCCAGCGCACGGGGCAGTCTTCGCTGCATGTGCCGGGTCCTCCAGTGGATCGCCGGGTCGGGGGGTGAGACCGAAGTCATAGGAGCCTAACGACGCGGCCCCCGCAAGGTGACGCACCACGCCTCCGCTACACTGATGACCGTCGCACAGCGGCATGCCGCCTTAGCTCAGTCGGCCAGAGCGATTCACTCGTAATGAATAGGTCGGGGGTTCGATTCCCCCAGGCGGCTCCACGAATCAGGCCCCGTCCGAGACACCTCGGACGGGGCCTGATTCGTTCGATGGGCAATCCCGAGATTCACCCGTTAGGGGAGTTAGCTTCGTTCGGCGAGCAGCTGCATCCCGTCGGACCCGAGGCGCAGGACGGACGGGACCAGTTCTGTCGTCTCGTACGGCGAAGCGAGCACCTGCTTCCGGACGGTGTCCGCCATGTCGGAGCCCTCCCTGGCGACGTACATCTCGTCCGGGCACGGCAGGCCGACGATCAGGTCTCCGGTCCCGAGGTGCGGTGCCAGCTGGGCATGCAGATCGGGCAGCGCGAGCGCGGACGCCGCCAGCTGGTTCTCCCTGGCCAGCGAGACCAGCACGTCCTCGCCCGAACTGCGGACCTCGAACTTCAGCCCGCGGACCAGGGCACCGAACCCGACGTCGAACAGCTTCTCGAGCGGCGCGCCCATCTGCTCCTGCTCGTGCCGGGTGATGTGCTGCATCCCGATCTTGCCCTCCGGGGTCCGCGACACCACCGCGAGCGCGACCGACACCTTGCCGGGCACGAGCGGGCGGTGCGGCAGGGCCTCGAGCAGTTCGGCGCGCGGCGAGGAGGCGCTCCAGAGGATCGGCAGGATCTCCTCGGCGCTTTTCCGCTGCTCGGTTTCGGCCATTACGGCGCGGGCTTCGGCGAAGGCGCGGTCCCATTCACCGGGACCCGGCCGGGAGAAACTGTAGGTGCACTCGGCCTTCCGGAAATTCTTGGCCATGAATTTCTGATCGGCCGCCGAGGGCTGCCATTCGCTGTACACGGCCAAAACCGCGGACCCGCGCACCTTGTGCTGCTGCCGGATGCTCGCCCACGCCTGTTCGACCGCGTCCTCGGCCTGAGTGGGCGCGCTCGTCAGCACCGGTTCGGGGAGGCCTTTGATCCGGAAGACGACGAGGTTCTGGGAAACGTCATCGTTCATGAGATTCCCCTGAGGGAAAAAGATCTTCGCATGCGTCCTAGCTACCACAATCGGCGCGCAGTCCGGCGAGGCTGAACGAGAGCATGCGCCGCCACGCGTCCGGGGTTGCCTCAACGGTCTCGCGCACGATCAGCGCGTTCGTGAAGATCAGCAGCATCAAATCGTCGGACGTGACATCCGCGCGCAGCGTCCCGGACCGTTGCGCGCGTTCGAGCAGCCGGACCGACTTCGCGAGTTCGGCCGTGCAGCGCGCGGTCAGTTCAGGCGCGTCCTGGAGTTGCCTGCTGATCGCGTCGCGGAACGCGGGGTCGTCGGCTTGCTGTTCGCACAGCACGGTCACGTAGGTGACGAACGATTCCCACGGGTCGTCGACCGCCTCCGCCCGGCGCATCGCCTCGTCCATCCGCTCGGCGGCCAGTTCCGGCATCACCGCGTCGATCAGCGCTTCCCGCCCGCCGAAGCGGTTGTAGAGAGTCCCGGCGCTGACGCCCGCCCGCTGCGCGATCTCCTCCAGCGGAACCGTCAGGCCCTTCTCCCGGAAGGCGTCCGCCGCCGCGGCGAGAAGCCGTTCCTGGTTGCGGCGGGCGTCTCGGCGCAGCGTGGGCTTCCCCTCCGTTTTCACCAGGTCATCGTAGGTGCGGACGAGAAAGTTGACAACGGTCTCAACTTGGCGTCAAAGTTGAGATCACCATCAACTTATGGAGGTTCCGTGTCGAAAACCCTGGTTCTGCTCGGTGCTGGCACCGGCCTTGGCCCTGCGATCGCCCGGCGCTTCGGCGGCGAGGGCTTCCGGATCGCCCTCGTCGCGCGCAACCGTGAACGGCTCGCGGCCTTGGCTGATCAACTGGCCGCGGAGGGCATCGAAGCCGCGGCGTTCCCGGCGGATCTGTCGCGTCCGGCGGAGATTCCCGCGTTGGTCGACGAGATCCGCGGCCGCTTCGAGCGGATCGACGTGGTGGCGTACGCGCCGTTGGACCTGAACGGTTTCACTCCCGCCGCCGACTTGACCCCGGCAGTCATGCAGCAGCTTCTCGAGCTGTATTTCTTGACCCCGATCGCTCTGGTCCAGGCGGTTTTGGGGGAACTGCGCGACCGCGGCGAAGGCAGCATCCTGATCAGCCAGAGTGTCTCGGCGACGCAGCCCGCGCCTGTCCTGAGCGGCATCGGCCCGGCGATGGCGGCGACCCGCAACTACATCCAGAGCCTGTCAGCGGAAATCTCGCCGCACGGCGTGCACGCGGCGACGCTCCAGATCGGAGCCATGATCAGGGGCAGCGCCGTCCATTCCGCACTGCTGTCCGGTGCCCTCGAACCCAATACTGAGTTTCCGGAGATCGACCCGGCCGACATCGCCGAGACACTGTGGGAGATGCACGCCAAGCGTGACGCCTCCGACCTGCAGCTTCCCTAGCTGCGTTGCGGGGCAGCGGATTCCGGGATCGGCTCGCCGACGCCAGTCGTCAGCAGCGCGTGCAGACTCGTGTTGACGCAGCTCGTCCAGCCGCGCGAGCACTCGCGGTAGCAAGCCTGGTCCGGAGTGAGGCCGTGGTGCGTGAAGCGCAACGTGGTCCCGTTCGGGCCTGGCGAGATGTCGAAGCTCATCCGGGTGTCGGTCCATTCGTCCGGCTGGTCGGTGAAGGCGACGTACGCGTCCTCGACGTGCCAGGCGACGCGGCGGCCGGGCACGAGCTCCGTGACACGGATCCGGGTCGACGGGATTCCCTTGTCCACAAAGGAAAACGCGTCGCCGACCGCGGTCGCGGTGCCGGTGATCGTCTTGCTGAACCAGGCTCGGACGTCGGTGACCGCGGCGAAGACCTCTTCGGGGGTGCGGTCGACGGTCAGCTCGGTGGTGAAGGAGTTCATCGGTCTTCCTTTCGCCAAGTAATGCAACTGAACGGTTGCAACACTATGGCAACCATTCAGTTGCGTCAATGAGGTGTGGTTGCCTAGGCTCGGTCCGGAAGGAGCACGACATGGGGTTTCCCGACCGCATCGAGCGGACGGTCGAGCTGGCACAGCCGCCCGCGACGGTGTGGACGGCGCTGACCACCGCCGACGGCCTGAGCGCCTGGTTCGGCGACGAGGCCGAGATCGACCTGCGTCCGGGCGGGCTCGGCCGGGTCGCGTGGATCGGCGAGCGCACTGCCGAGATCCGGGTCGAGCGCGTCGAGGAGCCCGCGGTGTTCGGTTTCACCTGGCAGGTCGACGGGATGCCGGAGGACGACCCGCGGCGCACGTACGTCGAGTTCACGCTGCGGGCGGACGGCGGCGGGACCCGGCTCACCGTCGTCGAATCCGGGTTCGCGCAACTGCCGGACGGCCAGTACCCGGCGACCTACCGTTCGCACGTCGAAGGCTGGGCGCGCGAACTGGACGAGCTGGTGGCCAGTCTCGATGGCAGCTGACTCCGAAGCGGTCGCCGAGCAGGTGTTCGCCGCGCTCGCCGATCCGACCCGGCGCGCGATCCTCGCCGAACTGGCCGCACGCGGTCCGGCGACGGCGACGGACCTGGCGGCGCGGCTTCCGATCACGCGGCAGGCGATCGCCAAGCACCTCGGCCTGCTGTCCGACGCCGGGCTGGTCGCCGCTGAACCCGGTGAGCGCCGCCGCGTGCGGTACCGGCTCGATTCCGCGCCGATGCGGGTCGCGCAGCAGTTCCTCGCCGCGCTCGCGCGGGACTGGGACGGTCCGCTCGCCGCGCTGCGGGCTCATCTCGACGGCGAAGAATGATCCGCGATTTCACTCATGTGAGGGACGGAGTCGGCCGACTGGCCAGCGGCAAAGGACCGGAAGAACGAGGGCGGGGCACGCCGGTCTCGGTTGACTGGAAGCCATGAACAGCGTGCGGAACAAGGCGGTACTGGCCGCGACCGGGATCGCGGCTCTGGCCACGGTCGCGTCGTGCGGGCTCGGCGCCTCGATCGAGGAGAAGTCGAACGGCCACGTGAAGGCCGTTTCCTACGACACCGGAAAGCAGGGCAAAGCCAACGCGGAGGCCCGGCTCCCATCGTGGGTGCCCGACGACGCGAAGTCGGTCACCGAACTGATCCGCACCACTGGTTCGGAACGGATTCTGCGCTATCAGCCAGGTCCCGCCGGCCTGCCCGCGCTGTGCAAGCCGGGAAAGGCCGAGGCGAAAGCGCCGACGCTCACCGCGGACTGGTGGCCGGCGGGCGAGCACAAGCGGATGGACACGGACTGCGGCGGCTGGCACGTCGCGGTCGAGACCGACGGCGTGTTCGCCTATCAGGCCGAAACGGTGGCCAACGCCGACAAATAACAGTGGCCGCCCCGGAAACCGGGGCGGCCACTGTCTGTCCTCTGTGGTCAGTTGGCGGGCGGGGTCAGCTTCAGCACCGTCGCGGTGGCTTGCCCGCGCGGGGTGCGGTAGCTGATTTCCTCGCCTGCCTTCGCGTTGGCCAGCGCGAGGCCGAGCGGGCTGTCCGAGGTGATCGCGTCCGCGTCCTCGCCGGGAAGGGTCACCACGGTGAACTCTTCCTCGTCACCGTCGGAAAAACGCAGCGAAACCCGCGTGCCGTCGGGAAGCAGCGAGCTGTCGTACGCGCCGTGCTCCAGCTTCGCGGTGACGTCGGCGATCTGCCGGTCCAGACGCGCCGCTGCCTCGGCGCGGTCGATCACGTCCGCCTGGTCGGCGGCGTCCCCCGTGCGTTCCTGCTCGCCGGGCTGCGGCGATAGCGCCTCGCGTTGCGCGCGCAGATCCGCGATTTCCTTCTCCAGCTGGCGGCGCGCCGCCTCGCTGAGCCCCTTGTCCCCTGAGATCACCATGCCGGGCATTGTCCGCTGCGCGGACCGGGGTGGCCAATCCGGTTTTTCACCCGCCGGAAGACGTTGGGACGACTGGCCTAGGATTCAGGGCTGCCGTCCTGACAAACGTAACGAGGATCACCGTGAGCGCCGTACCCGGTCGCAGCACCCAGCTGTCGCCCAACCAGTTGCAGAAACAGGAACTGATCGTCGAAGCCGCTCGCAAGGTCCTCGCCCGCGAAGGGCTCGCCGGCTGCACGGTACGCGCGATCGCCGAGGCCGGGCCGCTCACCAAGAGCGCGATCCACTACTACTTCGCCGACATCGACGTGCTCATCGACCGGGCGATGGCCGCGCACATCAACACTTTCGCGGCGGGGCTGCGCAAGGTCGCGGACAAGCACTCCGACCCGCGCAAACGGCTTTTCGCGGTGACCGAGGCCTACCTCGCCGAATTCGCCGACCGGCCGCGCGGCGCGTTCCTCTGGTTCGAGTACTGGATCGCGGCGGGCCGCGCGCAGCACCCGCAGGCGATCGACGCGATGCTCACCTCGATCACCGAACTGTTCGCCGAACTCCTCGCCCCGCTCGACGTCGACGATCCGCGCGCCCGTGCCCGCGCGCTGCTGAGCTATCTGCTCGGCGCGGTGGTGCAGCAACGCGTCCGGCCGCGGTCGTCCGCGAGCCTCCGCGGCGACATCGAGGCGCTCTGCTTCGCCGGATACCGCTGACGCCGCTTAGGCTCCCGGCATGCCTTTGTTCTCCTTGGACGGCGTCAGCCCGCAGGTCCACCCGGACGCCTGGATCGCCCCCACCGCCACCCTGATCGGCAACGTGACCGTCGAGAAGGACGCTTCGGTCTGGTACGGCGCGGTGATCCGCGCGGACTTCGGCCCGATCGTCATCCGCGAGGGCGCGAACATCCAGGACAACTCGGTGATCCACTCCGGACCCGAGATGACCGAGGTCGGCCGCAACGTCACCGTCGGGCACCAGTGCCTCGTGCACGACTGCACGGTCGGCGAACAGGCGTTGATCGGCAACGGTTCCACGGTGCTCGACCGCGCGGTGATCGGAGCGCGCGCGTTCGTCGCGGCGGGGTCGACGGTCACGCCCGGCACCGAGGTCCCGGCGGAGACGATCGCGATGGGCAGCCCGGCGAAGAAGTTCGTGGAGCTCACCGATTCCGCGCGGCTGTGGGTCGACCACAACGCGGCGGTCTACCAGGAACTCGCCCGGCGCCATCGCGGCGGACTCGAGCAGGTCTGAGCCGTTTCCCGTCCGTTCCCGCGGACCGGACGGGGCTGGCGCGGTGCACTAAACTTCGTCCCGCAGCAGCGACTGGCGCCATTCAAGAGGTGGAGCACCACCGGGGAGCGACGACGAGGCCGGCACCGCGCGCCTGGGTGAGGGCCACTGCAGAGCCGGAGTACGCCATGACACACCAGCCCGCCTTGTCCGCACTGTCCTCGGCGGATCCGCAGATCGCCGGGCTCGTCGAGGACGAGGCGAAACGCCAGCACGACAAGATCCGGCTGATCGCGTCCGAGAACTACGTTTCGCAGGCGGTGCTCGAAGCCACCGGAAGCGTGCTCACCAACAAGTACTCCGAGGGCTACGCGGGCAAGCGCTACTACGAGGGCCAGCAGTTCATCGACCAGGTCGAGCAGGTGGCGATCGAGCGTGCGAAGGCTGTCTTCGGCACCGATCACGCGAACGTCCAGCCGTACTCCGGCTCCCCGGCCAACCTCGCGGTGTACCTGGCGTTCGCGAAGCCGGGCGACACCGTGCTCGGCATGGCGCTGCCCGACGGCGGCCACCTCACGCACGGCTGGAGCGTGTCCGCGACCGGCAAGTGGTTCACGCCGGTCCGCTACGGCGTCCGGAAGGAAACCGGCCGCGTCGACCTCGACCAGGTCCGCGACCTCGCCCGCCAGCACCGGCCGAAGCTGATCTTCGCGGGCGGCACGGCCATCCCGCGCACCATCGACTTCCCGGCGTTCGCGGAGATCGCCCGCGAGGTCGACGCCGTGCTGGTGGCCGACATCGCGCACATCGCCGGCCTGATCGCGGGCGGCGCGCACCCGTCGCCGGTCGGCCACGCGCAGGTCATCACCACGACCACGCACAAGACGCTGCGCGGTCCGCGCGGCGCGATGATCCTCTCCGACGCCGAGCACGCCAAGGCTGTCGACAAGGCGGTGTTCCCCGGTCTGCAGGGCGGTCCGCACAACCACACGACGGCCGCCATCGCGGTCGCGCTGGGGGAGGCGCAGCAGCCGTCGTTCTCCGAGTACGCGCACACGATCGTCGCGAACGCCAAGGCGCTGGCCGAAGCGCTGGTCGAGCGCGGGTACGACCTCGTCTCCGGCGGCACGGACAACCACCTGCTCCTGATCGACCTGACCAACAAGGCGGTGCCCGGCAAGCCCGCCGCGCAGGCGCTGGACCGCGCGGGCATCGAGCTGAACTACAACACCGTGCCGTTCGACCCGCGCAAGCCGTTCGACCCGTCCGGCATCCGGCTGGGCACGTCGGCGATCACGACGCGCGGGCTCAAGCCGGAGCACCAGGTGCAGGTCGCGGACTGGATCGACCGGACCGTGACCGCCGCGGCCGCGCAGCAGGACGGCGCGCTGGACGCGATCGCCGCCGAGATCCGCGAGTTCCTGCAGCCGTTCCCGATCCCGGGTTACGCCGAGTGACGTCGTGAGTGGCGAAGCCGGTTCTAACCGGCTTCGCCGCTCACGAGTTGTTGAGCCGCGCTGCCTGCCTGATCAAGTGAGCGCGCTCAGCCATGTTGGGTGCTTTCTCCGCCGCTTCGCTGTACAGCCGCGCGGCGGTCGCCAGATCTCCGTCCCGTTCGTGCAGGTAAGCCGCCACGGCGCGATACCGCGGCAGCTTGTCGTCCAGCTCCGCCAGCGCCTTTAACCCGGCACGAGGCCCGTCCGCCTCGCCGACCGCGACCGCCCGGTTGAGCCGGACGATCGGGCTGTCGGTGAGTGCCAGCAGCTCGTCGTACCACTCGACGATCTGCACCCAGTCGGTTTCCTCCGCGGCGAGAGCGTCGGCGTGCAGCGCGGCGATCGCGGCTTGGGCCTGGTACTCGCCGAGCTGGTCGCGGGCCAGCGCCGCCTGGAGGATGTCGACGCCCTCGGCGATCAGCCGGGTGTCCCAGACCCCGCGGTCCTGTTCGGCGAGCGGCACGAGGCTGCCGTCGGGTTTCGTCCGCGCGGCCCGGCGGGCGTGGTGCAGCAGCATCAACGCGAGCAGACCGGCCACTTCCGGATGGTCGAATCCCGCCGCGAGCTGCCGGGTCAGCCGGATGGCTTCGGCGGCGAGGTCGAGCTCGCCGGAGTAACCCTCGTTGAAGACCAGGTACAGCACTCGCAGCACGGTCGCGACGTCGCCGGGCGCGTCGAGCCGCACGCTTGAGACCGTCTTCTTCGCCCGGCTGATCCGTTGCGCCATCGTCGCTTCCGGCACCAGATACGCCTGCGCGATCTGCTTCGTGGTCAACCCGCCGACCGCACGCAGCGTGAGCGCGACGGCCGACGACGGCGTCAAAGACGGATGCGCGCACAGGAAGTAGAGCTGGAGCGAATCGTCCACCGCGGACGCCGGACCGGGCTGCGGCTCGGCGTCCATCGCCACTTCCCGGCCCCGGCGCGACGACTCCGACCGCGTGGCGTCGAGGAACCGGCGCCACGCGGCGGAGATGAGCCACGCCTTCGGGTCGCGCGGCGGATCGTCCCGCCACGCGTCCAACGCGCGGATCAGCGCTTCCTGCACGGCATCCTCGGCCGACGCGAAATCCGCTCCGCGCCGGACGAGGATGCCGATCACCGCGGGCACGAGTTCCCGCAGCAGCTCCTCGTTCACTCGGTCACCGAAGGCGTGACGCCGTAGAACGGACGCAGTTCGAGCCATTCGTGGATCGGCTTGCCGCCCGCTCCGGGAGCCGCGGAGAGCTCTCCGGCCAGTTCGATCGCACGGTCGTAGCTGTCGACGTCGATGATCATCCAGCCCGCGATGACGTCCTTGGTCTCGGCGAACGGGCCGTCGGTGACCGGCGGGCGGCCCTCGCCGTCGAAGCGGACCCACGTGCCTTCCGGCGACAGCGCCTGCTCGCTGACGAACTCGCCGGTCTCCACGAGCCGGTCGGCGAAGTCGCGCATGTACTGGATGTGGGCGGTGACCTCCTCGGGCGTCCACTGGTCCATCGGGACGTTGTTCACCGAAGCCGGCGCGCCGCGGTAGTGCTTGAGCAGCAGGTACTTGGCCATCGTGGTTCTCCTCCGTGCTGGTGGCGGCTCCTTGCCGGCCACGTTCGCGCCAGGGACGGAGCCGTCCGCCCGTTCTCGACATCGCCCGGCGAGAGATTAGCGTCACACGATATTTGGTTGATGAATGCAAGCTTTTCGGGAACAGTTGTGGCGAGCAAGTAGTTGAGAGATACAAGCAACTAGTACGGCACTGAGGGAGACCACCATGAGCGACACCGCCACTGCGGAAGGGGGCGCCACCACGAACGGACGGCTTTCACACCGGCAGATCCTCACGGTTCTGTCCGGACTGATGCTCGGCATGTTCCTGGCGGCCCTCGACCAGACCATTGTGTCCTCGGCGATGAAGACCATCGCCGACGAACTGCACGGACAGAGCCTCCAGGCCTGGGCCACCACCGCCTACCTGATCACCGCGACGCTTTCCACACCGCTGTACGGCAAGCTGTCCGACCTCTTCGGCCGCAAGCCGATGTACCTGACCGCGATCTCGCTGTTCCTCGCCGGTTCGCTGGCGAGCGCGATGGCCGGGTCGATGTACGAACTGGCCGCGTTCCGCGCGTTCCAGGGTCTCGGCGCCGGCGGCCTGATGTCGCTCGCGCTGGCGATCATCACCGACATCACCTCGCCGCGGGAACGCAGCCGCTACCAGGGCTACTTCATGGCCGTGTTCGGCGTCTCGAGCGTCGCCGGCCCGGTCGTCGGCGGGTTCTTCGCCGGGCTCGACTCGTTCGCCGGCCTCACCGGCTGGCGCTGGGTGTTCATGGTGAACGTCCCGATCGCGCTCGCCGCGCTGGTCGTGGTGACCAAGGTGCTGAACCTCCCGCACACCCGCGTCGACCAGAAGGTCGACTTCCTCGGAGCGGGCGCGCTGACGGTCGGCCTCGTGCCGCTGCTGCTCGTCGCCGAGCAGGGTCGCGAATGGGGATGGGGTTCGCCCGCGTCGCTGGCGATGTACCTGGTCGGCGCACTCGGCGTGGTCCTGTTCATCCTCCAGGAACGCCGGATGGGCGACGCCGCCCTGCTGCCGCTGCGGCTGTTCCGCAGCGGGGTGTTCCGGGTCTCGACGATGGTCACCGTGATCCAGGGCATCGGGATGTTCGGCGCGATGATGTCGCTGCCGCTATACCTGCAGATCGTCAAGGGCGCGACGCCGACCCAGGCCGGGCTGCAGATGCTGCCGCTCACCCTCGGGATCATGGTCGCGAGCCTCGGCAGCGGCCGGATCATCACCCGGACCGGCCGGTACAAGGGCTTCGCGGTCGCCGGACTCGGCCTGATGGCCGCGGCGGTCTTCTCGTTCTCGATGATCGGGGTGGACACCGCGCTCGGCGTGGTCATGGCCATCGCGTTCGTGCTCGGACTCGGCCTCGGCTCGACCATGCAGACGCTGACCCTGGCCGCCACGAACGACGTCACGCCCCGCGACATCGGCGTCGCGACCTCGTCGGTGACCTTCTTCCGGCAGATCGGCGGCACGGCGGGCACCGCGGTGTTCCTGTCGATCCTGTTCAGCACGGTCGGCGACCGGATCGCGGCGGCGGTCCGCTCGGCGATGGCCTCCCCGGCCTACACCGCGGCGCTGGCGCAGCACCCGGAGTTCGCCCGGCAGCTGGCCGGCGGCGGGCTCGACGTGAACGACACCTCGTTCCTGTCGACCCTCGACCCGGTGCTCGCCCGGCCGATCCTCGAAGGGTTCTCCAGCTCGATGAGCACGGTGTTCCTGATCGGCGGCGCGGTGCTGACCGTCGGGTTCGCGCTGGTCTGGCTGCTGCGGGAGAAGCCGCTCTCGGACAAGTCGGCCATGGAGCAGCGCGCCGAGCAGGAAGCGGGCGAACTGGCCCTCGCGGGCTGAGCGAGCAGTAAAAAGGGGCCGTCCACCAGGCAGGTGGACGGCCCCTTTTCGGTTGCCTCAGTGGTGCTCTTCGCCGTTGATCTCTTCCTTGGCGAGGCGGTCCTTCTCGCGCTCGTACGAACGGGCGATCTCCGACTCGGCGTCGGCGCGGCTCACCCAGGACGAGCCCTCGACGCTCTTGCCCGGCTCGAGGTCCTTGTAGACCTCGAAGAAGTGCTGGATCTCGAGCTTGTGGAACTCGTTCAGGTGGTGAATGTCCCGCAGGTGCTCGAGACGCGGGTCGTTCGTCGGGACGGCGAGGACCTTGTCGTCCGGGCCCTTCTCGTCGGTCATCCGGAACATGCCGATCGCGCGGCAGCGGATCAGGCAGCCGGGGAACGTCGGCTCCTGGACGAGCACGAGCACGTCGAGCGGGTCGCCGTCCTGGCCGAGCGTGTCGTCGATGAACCCGTAGTCGGCCGGGTACTGGGTCGCGGTGAACAGGGTCCGGTCGAGCTTGATCCGACCGGTCTTGTGGTCGACCTCGTACTTGTTGCGCTCCCCCTTGGGGATTTCGATCGTGACGTCGAATTCCACGGCCGTCCTCGCTGCTTCTCGAATCTCGGTGTCCCACGCGCTCGTGGGCGGCAACCTAATGACCTCGTTGACGTCACTAGTGTGGACTACGCCCCGTCGGCCGGTCGCGCCGATGTAGGCCAGACGGCATGTGACCTTGGCCCCTCCGGGGGCGGGTGAGAAGGAGTGGTGGGTGCCGGAAAACGACCAGCCGAGGTGGCCCACGGGCGACGAGGACACCTCGTCCCAGGCGGACCGGGCGACCTCCCGCCTCCCCCTGCCCAAGCGCGACGCGGGAGCCACCGCGCAGCTTTCCGTGCCGAACGTCACACCGGGCGACGGGCCGGGATCGTGGTTCCGGCCCAAAGTCGAACCGGAGGAAGTCCCCGGGCTCAACGCGCCCTCGGACGCTCCCGTCACGCCGCCGGAACCGCCCCGGTCGAACCTCGCGGACCGGATGAGCGGTGCGTCGGTGCCCGCCCGGCCGGAGGAGCCGAAACCGCAGGCGCCGTGGGTCCCGGTGGAGGGGCCGACCCGGTTCACGGCCGGGGTGCCGAGGCCGGGCGACAACGCGGGCCGTCCGGACGCCGAGGCGACGGTGCAGGCGTCGCAGCAGCAGCCGAGGCCGTCCGCGGAGGGGGCCGCGGAGCAGACGGTCCGCGCGCAGCCGAATGTTTCGCCTGGTCAGGGTGGGCAGCAGCAGTCGTCGCCCGCGTGGCAGGCCGCGCGGAAGCCGGGGAACTCGCTGTTCGAGCCCGCTGGGTCCGGCGCGGGGTCTTCGGACGAGGGGCAGGGGTGGAACCCGTTCCAGTCCGGCCGGCCCGCCGAGGCTGCCGAGTCCGCCGGGAAGCCGGGGCAGTTCGCCGCGTTCCGGGACGAAACGCCGGGAACGGGCGAGAACAGCCAGGGCTGGGCGGCGTTCCGGCCGGTCGTCGCGCGGGACGAGCAGGGGCAGGAGCCGCCCAAGGAGGGCTGGACCGCCTTCCGCGACGACTCCGGTCCCGCCGCGGGCCAGGACCAGTCGGGCCGGGGCGGAGAAGGAGCACCTGAGTTCCGGGGCGCGCGTTCCGATGGGCAGGCTCAATCCGGCCGCGCCGGGGAGGAACCGCAGGAGAACCGGACGGGCTTCCGAGGCGAACCGGCTCCCGGTTCCGCCGCCGCACGGCTCAACCCGGGTCAGCCTGGTCGCCAGGGGAACGAGTCGCAGGAGAACTGGGGGCGTTCCAGCGCCGCTCAGTCCGGTCGTCCGGGGGATGAGTCGCAGGAGAACTGGGGCCGCGCGAGCGCCGCTCAAGCCAGTCGTCCCGGGGACGAGTCGCAGGAGAACTGGGGCCGCTCCAACGCCGCTCAACCCGGCCGTCCAGGAGACGAATCGCAGGCGAGCCGGAACGAATCCGAAGCCGAGTCGTGGTCGCAGCAGATCGAAATCCCGGTCCGTCCTGCCCTGCCCGAACCAGCGCCCGGCACCGTCCCACCGGCGGGCGGCGGCCAGGTGCGGCCGATGCGCATCGACCCGACCGGGGGCCAGTTCCCGGCGGAGGCGACCGTCGGCATTCCGCGGCCGCCCGAAGGTTTCCCCGGTGAAGCGCAGCAGGGACCGTCCGAAGCGACCGTCGGCATTCCTCGTCCTGCGGAAGGCTTCGCCGAACGCCCAGGTCCGGAGCAGATTCCGCCGCGCGCCGCGGAGCAGCCTCCGGAACCGCCGTCCGGTGCCGGGCCGATTCCGCCGCAGGGTGACGCGCCTCGGCCGGAGGGCAAGAAGCCTCGGCGGAAGGCACTGATCCTGGCGCTCGTCGTGCTGCTTCTGCTCGCCGCCGCGGGTGGGGCGTCGGCTGTGCCCGCCGTGTCCAACCGGCTCGGGTTGCCGTGGGCGCCGAACGCGCCGAAGGGCAGCGCGCCCGACCCCGCCGATGCCAGCCTCGCGCTGCACGGCCCGGACACGTCCGGTCAGGGGCCGTCCGCGAACGGCGTCGCCGCGAAGCTCTCCGGTCCCGCCGGGGCGGCCGCGTTGTCGCAGCTCAGCGGCAGTGTGATCGACCCGGCGAACGGCACCGTGCTGTGGGATCACGCGTCGAACACCCCGCTGACCCCGGCGTCGACCACGAAGATCCTCACCGTCGCCGCGGCGCTGCTCGCGATGGAGCCGACGAAGCGGATCTCCACCAAGATCGTCCAGGGCGCGCAGCCGGGCACGGTCGTCATCGTCGGCGGCGGCGACCCGTCGCTGACCGCGCTGCCGGTCGGCACCGATTCGCCGCTCTACCCGGGCGCGGCGCACGTCGACGACCTCGTCAACCAGGTCAAGAAGGCCGGCGGCGACGTCAAGAAGGTCCAGCTCGACGCGAGCGCCTTCAGCGGCCCGAACACCGCGCCGGGCTGGGAGCCGGGCGACGCGCCGTCGCTGTACGGCGCCCCGATCGTCCCGGCCATGACCGACGGCGGCCGCGGCAACCCGAAGGTCGACGAGACCATGCGCTCGGGCAACCCGGGGACCGCGCTCACCCAGCTCGTCGCGGACAAGCTCGGCGCGAGCCCAGCCGGTCCCGCCAAGGCTCCGGAAGGGGCGAAGGTTCTCGGCGAAGTCCAGTCGGCTCCGCTGCCGGACCTCGCGTACGCGCTGCTGCAGATCTCCGACAACGTGCTCGCCGACTCGCTCGGCCGCCAGGTCGCCATGGCCACCGGCGGGGAAGCGTCGTTCGCCGGCGCCTCGGCCGCGGTGAAGAAGGTGTTGGCAGACCACGGGTTCGACGTCAACGGCCTGCAGCTGTTCGACACGAGCGGACTGTCCAATCAGAACAAGGTGCCGGCCAGGCTGCTGGCACAGGTGCTCGCCGCGGCGGCCGGTCCGGACGGCAAGGACCCGAACACGCCGAAGCTGCGTCCGCTGCTGGCCGGGCTTCCGGTCGCGGGCAGTCCGGAGGGCACCCTGCACGGCCGCTACCACTCGGGCGAAACCCAAGGGGGCAAGGGCTGGGTGCGGGCCAAGACCGGCACGCTCACCGGCGTCAACACCCTCGCGGGGTATGTGCTCGACAGCGACAACCGCGTGCTCGCCTTCGCGTTCATGTCCAACGGCTCGGAGAAGAATTCCGGGCAGGCGGCGCTCGACGTGCTGGCGACGGCCTTGCGGGGCTGCGGCTGCAAGTAGCCCGCACTGAGCCGACTCGCTGAACCGGTTCGGCTGAGCTGCCCACAAACGCGTACCGGAAGGTAGCGTCGGAGGTGTGAGCCAGGAAACCGAGACCCGACGGCGGCCCATGGTCGACTGGGACCGGGCAGCCGCCACCGGCGCGCTGCTCGTGCGCGGCGGCCCGCAGGTCGCGCGCGGCGAAGCGGACCGCGCGGTGGTCGACCTGCGGGAGCTGACCGCCGAGGCGGAGGGGCACGTCCGCGAGCTGACCGGCCTCGGCCGGGACCTGCCGCTGCTGCCCGGCACCGTGGTCGACCGGCCGGGCTGGGTCCGGTCCGCGGCGTCCGGTCTCGGCGAGCTCACCGGGCGCGCGCTGCCCGCGGCGCAGGGCGGTCCGCTCGGCCCGATCCTGGCGTCCGGCGCCGGCGTGCAGACCGGGCTGCTGCTCGCGTTCCTGGCGTCTCGCGTGCTGGGTCAGTACGACCCGTTCGGCGGCCCGGAGAACAAGGGCGAGCTGCTGCTCGTCGCGCCGAACGTGGTGGCCGCCGAACGCGCGCTGAAGGTTCCCGCACACGATTTCCGGCTGTGGGTCTGCCTGCACGAATGCACGCACCGCCTGCAGTTCACCGCGGTGCCGTGGCTGCGCGACTACTTCGCCGACGAGGTCGAACGGCTGGTGTCCGGGCTCGCGGAGAGCTCCACCGAGGGGCTGGCCGAACTGGTCGGCAGGCTGCCCGACGCGCTGCGCAACCGCGGCAAGGGCGGCGGCATCGCGGAGCTGCTGCAGTCGCCGAAGGAGCGTTCGGTTTTCGACCGGCTGCTGGCGTTGTCGACGCTGCTGGAGGGCCACGCCGACTACGTGATGGACGCGGTCGGCCCGCAGGTCGTGCCAAGCGTCGAGCAGATCCGGGAGCGGTTCACCGCGCGGCGGCAAGGCGGCGGGCTTTTCGACCGGCTGCTGCGCGCGGTGCTCGGTCTCGACGCGAAGATCCGCCAGTACGAGGAAGGCGCGAAGTTCACGCGGCACGTGGTCGACGCGGTCGGGATGGACGGGTTCAACAAGGTTTGGCGCTCGCCGAACACGTTGCCGACCCGCGCCGAGATCGCCGACCCCGCGGCCTGGGTGCGGCGCCTGCACGGGTGAGCGCGCTCGCCGCGGTCCGGACAGCGGTCCGCGATTTCCTTGCGACAGTCGCTGTTCCCGGCGAAGTGTGCGTCGCGGTGTCAGGCGGCGCGGACTCCTTAGCGCTCGCTGAGGCGACGGCGTACGTGCTTCGGCATCGAGACGTCCGTACGCGGGCGCTCGTCGTTGACCATGGCCTTCAGGCCGACTCAGCGGTTGTTGCCGCCGAAGCGGCGACGGTCGTGAAGGGCCTCGGCATCGACGTCGTCGAAGTGCATGCCGTACACGTCGTGGGCAAAGGCGGTCCTGAAGCAGCCGCGCGCGCCGCGAGGTACCACGCGCTGCGCGAAGCGTTGCCAAACGGCGAAGGGCTCGTACTGCTCGGCCACACCCAAGACGACCAAGCCGAGACGGTGTTACTCGGCCTAGGCCGGGGTTCCGGGCCACGGTCATTGGCGGGCATGCGTCCGCACGATCCGCCGTGGGGCCGTCCGCTGCTCGGCATCACGCGCGCGCAAACCGTCGCGGCGTGCACAGAACTCGGCCTAGCACCGTGGCAAGACCCGCACAACGCCGATCCCCGCTTCACTCGCGTACGGCTGCGTACGGAAGCACTGCCGCTCCTGGAGGACGTGCTGTCGGGTGGAGTCGCTCCAGCTTTAGCCCGTACGGCCGCACAGCTGCGCGAGGACACCGAGGCGTTGGACACACTCGCCGCGCGCGTTCACGAGCGCGCGGCCCGCGAAGACGACCTCGACGTAGCCGTGCTGGCGGCCGAGCCCGCTGCGCTGCGCAGACGGGTTCTCCGCAGGTGGCTGCTGGACTCCGGGGTCCGCGAACTGACCGACGCGCACCTGCGTTCGGTCGACGCGCTCGTGGCCCGCTGGCGGGGTCAGGGCGGGGTGTGGCTGCCGGGCAACTTGGAGGCTCGACGGCGGCGTGGCAGGCTCTCGCTTGCCGGACCCGAACCCACCACCCGAGGGGAATGACCCGTGTACGAGGGCGAGATCGCCTCCGTGCTCATCACCGAGCAGCAGATCAAAGACAAGATCGCGGAGCTGGCGGCGAAAATCGCCGCGGACCACCCGGAAAACGGCCAGGGCGACCTCCTCCTGGTCGGCGTCCTCAAGGGCGCCGTCATGTTCATGACCGACTTCGCGCGGGCGCTTCCGGTGCCGACGCAGCTGGAGTTCATGGCCGTGTCGTCCTACGGGTCTTCGACCTCGTCGTCGGGGGTGGTGCGGATCTTGAAGGACCTCGACCGCGACATCGCCGGGCGCGACGTGCTCATCGTCGAGGACATCGTCGACTCCGGGCTCACCCTGTCCTGGCTGCTGAAGAACCTGGCGAGCCGGAACCCGGCCTCGCTCGAGGTCGTCTCGCTGCTGCGCAAGCCGGAAGCCGTGAAGGTCGAGGTGCCGGTCAAGTACATCGGCTTCGACATCCCCAACGAGTTCGTCGTGGGCTACGGCCTCGACTACGCCGAGCGCTACCGCGACCTGCCCTACATCGGCACGCTCGATCCGCACGTCTACACGTCCGGTTAGTCCGGTTCGCGATAATCCTTCCGGCCGCGGAACCCGGAAGCCCGAAATCGCGTCATAGGGCTCGACCAGGTGCGTTAACCTATGCGAAGACCTATTGCCATGCGGACGAGTGACACCAGCCGACGGGCTGGTCCTCGCGCGGGGGAACGGAGAGAGGGCAGATGGGCAACAACAGCTCGGCGGATGCCGCGGCGTTCAAGAACGCCGCTGTCAACGGCCAGGTCGGGATCGACCCGGATGCCGCGCAGACCGTGCTGAAGAAGATCCGGACCGGGCGCGACGCGGTCGAAGCTCTCCTGCACAGCGCGGGCACGCTCGCGCAGCCGCCGAAGCTCGGCGCGAACCCGGTCGGCAAGGCGATGGCGACCAAGTTCGTGCAGCGCGCCGACGGCGGCGGCGACTCCTACTCGTCCGCGCTGCAGAACCTGCTCAGCCAGTACCAGGCCGCGGAGGAAGGCATCGTCGCGGCGATGGCGCGCTACCACGAGATCGACCAGTCCGCCGCCGACCCGTTCCGCAACAAGGCCTGACGTCCTAGGGGGATCACGCAGTCATGGCACCGAACACCACCACCTCGGCCCCGGACGGCTCCGTCCCGGACGGGTCGGGCTACACCACCTCCGGCTACGGCACCTCGTCCTCGGTCCCGGCGCCCGGCTCCGCCGTTGCGATGGGCTCGAACGCGGCGACCAACGACATCGTCGCCTCCGCGCGCAGCAGCTCCGGCGGCTTCGAGATGGGCGGCGACCGCGCCATCGGCAACCCGCCGAACTGGCAGGCGCAGGAAAGCCACCAGCTCTACATCGGCGCGACCACGGACAACGACCCGGGCACCGCCGAGGCCACCGGGCAGCACTGGGCCAAGCACGGCACTGAGCTGAAGCAGGCGTCCGACGACCTGTACAACGCGATCACCGAACTGGGCAACGTCTGGGTCGGCCACGGCGCCGCCGGCGCGCAGGGCGCGCTCGTGGCGATCGCCAACTCGGGCACGCAGGCTTCCGACGCCGCGCACACGATGTCGGACCGGCTCGCCCGCCAGGCCGCCGCGGCCGCCGAGGTCAAGAAGATGCCGGCCCCGCGCGACTACGACCCGAAGCAGGCCATGACGGCCGCGCTCGCGGGCGGCCCGGCCGCGCTGGCCGCGGACCAGAAGGCGCAGGCGGACGCCGCGAACGACGTCAAGGCGCAGCAGGTCGCGTTCTTCAACGCCTACACCCAGGCGATGAGCGAGGTCGACAGCTCCACCCCGAGCTTCGGCCCTGACTCGCTCGGCATGAAGCCGACCGCGTCGCACTTCAACGGCAACTCGTTCAACAACGTCAACAACATCGGCCACACCGACGGCCCCGGCGCGCTCGGTTCCCCGGCCAGCTTCGGCACGGTGGGCGCGCACGGCGCGGCAGGCGGCGCGGCGGTCGCCGGACACGGCGCCCCGGCGCACGTCTCGGCCGACTCGGGCAAGTACGGCACCTCCGGTTTCGAGGGCGGCGCGCTCGCCGGCGGCACCGGGGTGGGCGTTGGCGCCGCTTCCGGCGTCGGTGCGGCTCCGGCCGCCGCCGCGCCCGCACCCGCGTCCACGGGCGGCAGCGGCCTCGGTTCCGCGCTCGGCCTCGGCGCGATCGGCGCGGGAGCCGGTCTCGCCGGCGGCAAGCTGGGCGAGGGCAACCGCAGCGGTTCGCGCAAGGAGGAGGAAGGCAAGACCTCCGCGGCGTCCGAGCACCAGAGCGGCCAGAGCGCCGCGTCGGCGGCTCCGCAGCAGCAGGGCGTCGTCCCGGCGGGCGGCACCATCGGCCAGTCGCAGGGCGGCATGAGCCCGATGGGCGGCATGGGCGGAGCTGGCGCGCACGGCGCGGGCGAAGGGGACGAGGAGCACACGCACGCTTCGTTCCTCATCGAACCGGACCCGGACGACGCGTTCGGGGCCAACCAGGCCACCCCGCCGCCGGTCATCGGCGCGTGGTCGGACGACGACAACTGACGCAGTGCTCGCGGGCGCGTGACCGGACTGGTCACGCGCCCGCGAGCGTTCGCAAACACGTGGGGTAGGGGGTTGGTCGATGCCGAACGCGGAGCTGCTCGCGCCGATCGAGGTGGACTTCCTGTGGGAGTCGGCCGGTATGGGCGAGCTGCCGTATCCGCTGCGGATCCGTTCGCACGGCGCGACGATGGACGAGCGCTCGGCGCTGCGCACGCGCACGCTCGGCGCACTGGCTGACCGGGGGCTCGCGGACGACCGCGGCAGGCCCGCTCCGCACGTCGAGGACTACTTCGGCATCCTCGCGTCGCCGGACGTCAGCCTCGACACCGTCCAGTTGCTCGACCCGAACGGCGAGCCGCTGCTCGCGGTCGCGGGCAGCGCGAACGGCGACGGTCTTTTCGCCGTGCAGGATCAGCGCGGACTGCACCTGCACCCGTGCGCGCCGGACGGCCTGGCCACGGCGATCATCTCGCTCCTGCCGGGAGCCCCGCGCGGTACCGAGAAGTCGATCACCGTGCCGCTGGAGCAGCTGGTCGGGGCTTCCGGCGTCGACTTCATGCAGCGGCGCGGCAATCAGGTCGACGCGTCCGGCCGCGCGAGCGTGGACGAGGACCGCAAGGCACTCGCCCGGCTACACGCCCAGCAGCGCCTGCGCGGCGGCCAGATCGGCGCGAACGCCCGCAACCGCCTCGGCGGCCGCAGCCGGTCGACGGTGCTGAGCTGGTTCGACACCGAAACCGGCCGGTACTTCACACAGGCGAGCCAGGGCCACGACGGCCGCGACTGGATCACCATCGCGCCCGCCGACCCGGCGACCCTGCGGCACCGGCTAGGCGAAATGCTCGCCGGGGTGGCCGACCAGGCCAGCGCGGGCGCGTTCTGACCCGCGTTGACTGAGCTGCGCTGACCAGCCTCGGCTCCCGCTCGGCTGAAACCGCCCCAATGCGGCATTGGGTGCATCTGACGCACCGAACGCCACATTGGGTGCGCGGGGTGCACCCAACGCCACATTGGGTGCATGCGACGCACCGAACGCCACTTTGGGTGCGCGGGATGCACCGAACGCGGCATCGGGTGCGCAGGATGCACCGAACGCCACATTGGGTGCATGGAACGCACCCAATGCCACATTGGGGGCGCGGGATGCACCCAAAGTGGCATCGAGGCGCTTGAAGACTGCCGATCCGGCGCTACGCTGGGCCGGAAATCGTTGACCGGAGGGTGAGCAGCACCGGATGCACCAAGAGTTCTTCTCGCCGCTGGCATTCGACTTCCTGTGGGAGTCGATGGAGCTGGGCGAGCTGCCCTACCCGCTGCGCGTGCGCTCGCACGGTGCGACCGAGGACGAGCGCGTGTCGCTGCGGCACCGGGTCGACACCGAGCTGAAGGCGCGCGGCATCCGCGACTCGCGCGGCCGGGTCGAGCCCGACGTCGAGGAGTGGCTGACGCTGCTCGCGCGTGCCCCGCATTCCATTGACGCGCTGCACATCCCGCAGTTCGAGGCGCATCCGGTCGCGTTGCTCGCCGCGGGCGACGAGCGCACCGGCGTGGTCGCGATCCAGGACGCCGACGGCATCTGGCTGCGCGCGATCCCGGCGGACGGGCTGGTGTCCACGATCGTCGAACTGCTGCCCGGCGGTCCGCGCGGCAGTGAGGCGTCGGTCACGCTTCCGCTGGACGAGGCGCTGCACACCCAGCCGATCCGGGTTCCGGTCGCCGCGGGCGGCGGGCAGTCCGAGGAAAAGGGCGGGCGGCGGGCGAAGCGCCAGTCGCTCAGCGAGCGCGCCACGGTCGATCCGCGCGAGACCTACGCGCTCATCGCGGGCCAACCGCGGCAGCGCGGCGGTCAGCTCGCAGCGAACAGCCGGTCCCAGCTGGGAAGCCGGCAGCGGTCGCGTGTGCTCGGCTGGTTCGACACCGCCACCGGACGGTATTTGAGCTTGTCGAGGGCGGGTTCGGACGGCCGGGAATGGGTCACCGTCGCCCCGGCGGACCCGGCCACGCTGCGGAGCAGGCTGGGTGAAATGGTGGCTTCGGTGGCGGTTGACACCCGGTAGCCGGGTGACGTCTCCTCCCGGAACGGGAACCCTCGCGCGGGATTGGCCGTTGACCTGCGAGAGGCTCGCCAGGCTTCCCCGCCCGCCCGGACGGTACCCTGGTGGGACGGGTGCCTTGCGGCACCCACGGGTTGTCAAGATCGCGATGGCGGGTATCACAGGAGCCGCCCAACCAGGGAGGGTCGAGGCCGCAAGGGCCGAGTCGTATGAACCGGAAGAGCGTGCTCAGGAACCCACTGCTGTGGATCGTCGCGGGGTTGCTGGCGTTGTTCGCCTACAACACGATCTTCGACAGCGATCGTGGCTACACCCAGGCTCCTATCTCCACGGCGATGCAGCAGGTCAAGGCTGGACATGTCAAGGAAGCGAGCCTCGAGGACAAGGAGCAGCAGCTCAAACTGCTGCTCACGCAGCCGATCGACATCGACGGCCAGCAGGCCGACAAGGTCGTCGCGCAGTTCCCCGGCGGCGCGACCGATGACATCTACAAAGATCTCCTCGGCGCGAACGTCGGCAACCAGGCGAACCATCCGATCAAGTTCACCACCAAGGTCACCCAGCAGAGCCTGCTGACCCAGATCCTGATCTTCGCGATCCCGCTGGCGCTGGTGCTCGGCCTGCTGATGTGGATGATGAACAACGCGCAGGGCGGCGGGAACCGCGTCCTGAACTTCGGAAAGTCGAAGGCGAAGCAGCTCAACAAGGACATGCCGAAGACCACCTTCGGCGACGTCGCGGGCGCTGACGAAGCGGTCGAAGAGCTGTACGAGATCAAGGACTTCCTGCAGAACCCGGCGCGCTACCAGGCGCTCGGCGCGAAGATCCCGAAGGGCGTTCTGCTCTACGGGCCGCCCGGCACCGGCAAGACGCTGCTCGCGCGTGCTGTCGCGGGCGAAGCGGGCGTGCCGTTCTACACGATCTCCGGTTCGGACTTCGTCGAGATGTTCGTCGGTGTCGGTGCTTCGCGAGTCCGCGACCTGTTCGAGCAGGCGAAGCAGAACGCGCCGTGCATCATCTTCGTGGACGAGATCGACGCGGTCGGCCGCCAGCGCGGCGCCGGCCTCGGCGGCGGCCACGACGAGCGCGAGCAGACGCTGAACCAGCTGCTGGTCGAGATGGACGGCTTCGACGCCCGCGGCGGCATCATCCTGATCGCGGCCACCAACCGGCCGGACATCCTCGACCCGGCGCTGCTGCGCCCCGGCCGGTTCGACCGGCAGATCCCGGTGTCCGCGCCGGACCTGCTCGGCCGCAAGGCGATCCTCGAGGTGCACGCCAAGGGCAAGCCGATCGCGCAGGGCACCGACCTGACCGGGCTGGCCAAGCGCACGGTCGGCATGTCCGGTGCGGACCTTGCCAACGTGCTGAACGAGGCCGCGCTGCTCACCGCCCGCGAGAACGGGCACGTGATCACCGACGTCGCGCTCGAGGAATCGGTCGACCGCGTGGTCGGCGGTCCCGCGCGCAAGAGCCGGATCATTTCCGAGAAGGAAAAGAAGATCACCGCCTACCACGAGGGCGGGCACGCGCTCGCCGCGTGGGCGATGCCGGACATCGAACCGGTGTACAAGCTGACGATCCTGCCGCGCGGCCGTACCGGCGGGCACGCGCTGCTGGTGCCGGAGGACGACAAGCAGCTGATGACCCGGTCGGAGATGATCGGCAGGCTGGTCTTCGCGATGGGCGGCCGCACGGCCGAGGAGCTCGTCTTCCACGAGCCCACCACCGGTGCGTCCTCGGACATCGAGCAGGCGACGAAGATCGCCCGCGCGATGGTCACCGAGTACGGCATGAGCGCGCGGCTGGGCGCGGTGAAGTACGGCCAGGAGCAGGGCGACCCGTTCCTCGGCCGGTCCGCGGGACGGCAGGCCGACTACTCGCTCGAGGTGGCGCACGAGATCGACGAGGAGGTGCGCAAGCTCATCGAGACCGCGCACACCGAGGCGTGGCACGTGCTGAACACCTACCGCGACGTGCTCGACAACCTGGTCATGGAGCTGCTGGAGAAGGAAACGCTGCAGCGCAAGGACCTCGAGCGGATCTTCGCGACGGTCGAGAAGCGCCCGCACATCACCGTCTTCAACGAGTTCGGCGAGCGCACGCCGTCGGACAAGCCGCCGATCAAGACCCCGGGCGAGCTGGCGATGGAGCGCGGCGAGCCGTGGCCGCCGCCCGCTCCGGAGAAGGAAAAGCCCGCCCTGCAGCCCGCTCCGACCCCGGTCGGCACGGCCCCGGGTGCCGGCGAGCTGCCCGGCGGTCCGCCGTACCAGGCTCCGGACCCGAACGCGAACCCGTACGCCCCGCCGGCGAACGGCGGTCGTCCGGGCGGGCCGAACGGCGCCGGCCGCTGGGGCCAGCCGTATGGTGGTCAGCAGCAGCCGGGCGGTCCGGCAGGCGGCGGCTACCAGCCCGGTGGCCCGGGCGGTGCGCAGAGCGGACCGCCGAACTACGGGGCGCCTCCGGGCTGGACCCCGGCGACGTCCCCGGGCGGCCAGCAGCCGTGGCGCCCCGCCGAAGACCGTCCGCGTGAGCAGGGCTGGTTCGCCGACGGCGCGAACGGCCAGCAGCCGGACGAGGGGCAGCATCGGCGTGACGTCGACGGATCAGACAAGCAGTAAAGACGGCATCCGCCCGGTCTTCGATCAGGACCGGGCGGAGCGCGCCGTCCGCGAGCTGCTGCTCGCCTGCGGCGAAGACCCGGATCGGGACGGTCTCCAGGACACCCCGGCCCGGGTCGCTCGCGCTTATCAGGAAATGTTCGCCGGCCTCTACACCGATCCGGACGAGGTGCTGGCGCGGACGTTCGACGAATCGCACGAGGAGCTCGTGCTCGTCACGGACATCCCGATGTATTCCAACTGTGAACACCACTTGCTGCCCTTCCACGGCGTGGCCCACGTCGGCTACATCCCGAACGGCGACGGCAAGGTCACCGGGCTGTCGAAGCTCGCCCGGCTGGTCGATCTCTACGCTCGCCGCCCGCAGGTGCAGGAGCGGCTCACCTCGCAGATCGCCGACGCGCTCGTGCGCCGGCTGGAGCCGCGCGGCGTGATCGTGGTCGTCGAGGCCGAGCATTTGTGCATGTCGGTGCGCGGGATCCGCAAGCCGGGTTCGCGGACCACCACGTCGGCGGTGCGCGGGATGCTGCGGTCGTCGGCGACGTCGCGGGCCGAGGCGATCGAGTTGATCCGGGGGCGCCGGTGATCCCCCGGCCGGGGCGGTGCGCCGTGATGGGCGTGCTGAACGTGACGCCGGATTCGTTCTCCGACGGCGGCCGCTACCTCGATCTCGACCAGGCGCTGGAGCACGCGCGCGAGATGTGGGCGCGCGGTGCGGACCTGATCGACGTCGGCGGCGAATCGACGCGGCCGGGTGCTTCGCGGGTCGACGCGGAGACCGAAGCCGCGCGCATCTTGCCGGTGATTCGGCAACTGGCTTCCGAGGGCGTCGTGTTGTCGGTCGACACCACGCGGGCCGCGGTCGCGGAAGCCGCGGTGGCGGCCGGTGCGAAGGTGATCAACGACGTGTCCGGCGGGCTCGCCGATCCGGCGATGGGGCGGGTCGCGGCGGAGACCAAGGCGCCGTGGGTCCTGATGCACTGGCGCGGGCACAGCAAGGACATGAACGCGCTGGCTACGTACACCGACGTCGTCGCCGAGGTGCGCGGCGAGTTGCTGCAGCGGGTCGACGAGGCGATCGCGGCCGGGGTTGCCGAGAGCGAGATCGTCCTCGACCCGGGTCTCGGGTTCGCGAAGCACGCCGAGCACGACTGGGCGTTGCTGCACGGGCTGGATGCGTTGCTGGACTTGGGTTTCCCGGTTTTGGTGGGTGCTTCGCGCAAACGTTTCCTCGGCCGTCTGCTGTCCGGAAAGGACGGGGTGCCGAGGCCGCCGGACGGTCGCGAGGTCGCCACCGCGTCGATCTCGGCGCTGGCCGCGGCGGCGGGAGCTTGGGGCGTGCGGGTGCACGAGGTGGGGGCTTCACTGGATGCCGTGGCGGTGGCCGCGGCCTGGCAGCAAGGACGGGCCGATGGCTGACCGCATCACGCTCACGGGACTGCGCGTGTTCGGCCGACATGGGGTCTTCGACCACGAGAAGCGCGACGGACAGGAATTCGGCATCGACATCGTCGCGTGGCTCGACCTCGGGCCCGCCGCGGCATCGGACGACCTGACCAAGACGCTGCACTACGGCGAACTGGCCGAACTGGCGGCGGGGATCGTCGCCGGGGAGCCGTACGACCTGATCGAGAGCGTCGCCGGGAAGATCGCCGACGAGGTCATGCGCGACGATCGGCTGACCGCCGTCGAGGTCACCGTGCACAAGCCGTCCGCGCCGATTCCGCTGACCTTCGACGACGTCGCGGTCACCGTCCGGCGGGAGCGGTGAGCCGCGCGGTCCTGTCGCTGGGCTCCAACCTCGGCGACCGGCTCGGCTACCTGCGCAGCGCGGTCGACGCGGTGCGCCCGGCGCTTGTCGCCGTGTCCGGCGTGTACGAGACGAAAGCCTGGGGCGTCGAGGACCAGCCGGATTTCCTGAACGCGCTGTGCATCGTCGACGACCCGGCGCGCGACCACTGGGCGTGGCTGCGCGCCGGGCAGGCGGCCGAACAGGCGGCGGGCCGGGTGCGCGAACTGCGCTGGGGCCCGCGCACGCTGGATGTCGACATAGTGACAGTGCAGGGCGTGACGTCCGACGATCCGGAGCTGCTCCTGCCGCATCCCGGGACCCCGGACCGGGCGAGCGTGCTGATCCCGTGGCTCGAGATCGACCCGGACGCCGAGGTTCCCGGGCACGGCCGGGCCGCCGACCTGCTCGCCCGGCTGCCGGAAGCCGACCGGGCGGGCGTCGTCCTGCGGCCCGACCTGACGCTGTCGTGAGTGCCTAGGCCGGTTCTAACCGGCTTGAACGCTTACGAGGCCCGCAGCGCCGCCAGCAGGAACTGCACCTCCTCTTGGCGGCTCGGGATGGCGGGCCAGCCGTTGATCGTCGCGAGCAACTGCCAGTACCGCTCGGCGCGCGGATCCGCCCCGACGGCGATCCCGTCGGCCATCCGGTTGCGGACCGCCGGGTCGGCCGGGTCCTGGTCCGGCCGGGCCGAGGCGGTCGCGATCGCGTCCGCCAGCGCCCGTCCGGCCGGGGAGCCCGGCGCGTGGCCCGCGTCGAGCGCGGACCGGGCGTCGGTCATCCAGGCGGCCCAGTTTTCCTGCTGAGCCTTGGTCGGCTGCTCGTACTCGCCCGCTTCCCGCGCGGACGAATGCCGCTCGCTCATCGTGCGGATGGACTGCCGGAATCCCGGATCCTGCACGAGTTCGGCGAACTCGATCCAGGCTTCCAGCTGTTCCGGCGTCGGATCATCCGGAAGATCCGGTTTCGCCGACTGCATTCGCGCGTAGAACTCGGGATCGACATCGAGCCCTTCCATCATTTCGGCCCAGAACTCGTCCACCAAACGGCGGCGTTCCTCGTCCGGCATTTGGGCGATGCGATTCATCAGTTTCACTTCCTCCAGCTCGGAATCCCGTTTCAGCACCGCGCGCAATACCGCGCGGCGCAGCCGCAACCGCCGGATCTGCTCGTCGAGCGCGTCGACGTGGCTCGTCGCCAGGTCGCGCACCGTCGTCTCGCGCGCCAGTGCGCGGGACACGTCGGGCAGGCCGATGCCCAGCTCGCGCAGCGTCCGCACCAGCTCCAGCCGGGCGAGCGCGTGCGCGTCGTACAGCCGGTAGCCGGCTCCGGTCCGCTGTGTGGGCGGGAGCAGGCCCTCGTCGGAGTAGAACCGGATGGTCTTCACCGGCAGCCCGGTGCGCCGGGACAGTTCGCCGATCGTGAAGACCGTGGTCGCAGGCATGTCAGGCATCGTGGAGTCTCCAGTCGCTGGAGAGTCAAGCCTGCCAGAACGGGCTCGGTACGGTGGAGTCATGCACTTCACGCGGTCCCGGGACCTGGTCGTGGCCGCGGTCCTCGGCCTCGCCGTGGTCTATGTGCTGTTCCAGGCCGCTTACGGCGATCTGCCGCAGCTGCCGTTGCTCGCCGGGGTGACTTTCGCGGTGCTCGCGATCGCGGAGGCGGGGTTGGCCCTGTCGATCCGGTCGCGGATCAAGTCCGGCCGGGTGCACGGCAACGCGGTCGGGATCGCGCGGGCGGTGGCGCTGGCGAAGGCGTCTTCGCTGGCCGGGGCGTTCCTCGGCGGTGGTTGGCTGGCCGCGTTCATCTATGTTTTCCCGCGACGTGACGAACTCGTCGCCGCGGTCTCCGACAGCAAGTCGGCGGTCGTCGGGGTGGTGTCGTCGGCGCTGCTCGTAGCTGCCGGTTTGTGGCTCGAGCACTGCTGCCGGACGCCACCGGAGGACCGTAAGGGAACGACCGGTTAACGCTTCGATGGCGCCGCTCGAAGTACCGACTAGGTCTCATTCGGATCACCGGAAGGTACGGTGTCAGGCATGACTGGCGTGGGTGACGACTCGCACGGCCGCCGCCCTGGCAGGCCGTGGCTTGTCGTCGGATTGCTCCTCGCCGTCGGCGCCACCCTCGCGTTGGTGCTCAGCGACGACCTCCGGTACCTCCGGCTCGGGATCGTCGCGGCGCTCTGGGCTGCCCTGATCGGTGCCTTCCTGGCTGTCCGGGCCCGCAAGAACGCGGCGCACAGCGAGGACGCGGTCGCCGAGGCGCAGGCGGTATACGAACTCGAGCTGGAACGCGAGATCGCGGCCCGGCGGGAGTACGAACTCGAGCTCGAAACGGAAACGCGCGAGGCCGCGCAGGCACAATCGCGCGAAGAATTGGATGCGCTGCGTGCCGAAGTGGCTGCGCTCCGCGAAAGCCTGCAATCGCTGTTCGGCGGCGAGGTGCTGCTCGAACGCGTCGCGCTCACCGCGCAGGCGACCCGGATGCGCTCGCTGAACGACGAGCAGCGGCTCGTTTCGGCCGGTTCGGAAAGCAAGAACGGCAATGGCAAGAAACCGGCTCAGCTGCTTGCTCCGAAGAAGCCGGTGGTCGATGTTCCGGAGCGGCCGACCGAATTCATGGACCGGGTGCTCGACGCGGCTCCCGCGGAGCGTCGCCGGACTCCTGCGAACGGGACGGCGAAGACCAATGGCGCCAAGGGGACTTCCGGTGCGAACGGCTCGATCAGCGCTGGGCTGAATGGTTCCGGACCGAATGGTTCCGGGCCGAATGGCGACCGTTCGACTCAGCTGCGTACGCAGCAGATGCCGCGGCTCAAGCCGAAGCGGCCGGAACCGCCTGCCGAGCCGGAGCCGTTCGAGGACGAGGTCGAAGCGGAGAGTCCCGCTCCGCGCGGTGGTCGCGATCCTCGGGCCAACCTGGCGGAGGCGTTCGTGCCTCGCGGCGACTCGGGTCCGCACGAGGGGCGGGCCAGTGTGGCGGATGCCTTCGCTGCGCGTGAGCCGCGGAATGGAGCGCCGGATGCCGGACGGCCCGCTCGTGGTGGTGCGCCCGAGCCGCAGGTCGAGCGTGGGCCTCGGGGTGGTGCGCCGAAGCCGCGCGCTGATCGTGCGCCGGAGCCGTATGAAGCTGAGCGCCGTTCGGCGGGTGACTCTGGGTCGCACGTCATTCCGGAGCCGTTCGAGCAGGACGGTGCTGGGGCGCGCAATGTGACTGAGCCGTTGCCGCGTGAGGCTGAGCGGGTTCGGGAGCCGCGTGGGCCACGGCCTCGGCCTCAGAAGGAAGCGGCGGAGACGCCTCGGCGGCCTGAAGCGCAGCCGACCCGGACTGTGGCGCCGGTGAGCAAGCCGGAGCCGGTCAAGGAGGAGCGGCCGGTGCCCCGGTTGGCGGCACGGCCTGCGCCGCAGCGGGAGGAGCGGCCGGAAGCTGCTGAGCAGACTGCTATTTCCCGGCCTGCTGAGCCTGCTCGGCATGCTGAACCTGCTCCTCAGGCGGAGAAAGCGGTGCCGGAGAAGGAAACCGCGGTGGAGTCGCAGAAGCGGGCTCCGTCTCGGTTGGAGCAGTTCTCTCGGTCGGATTTGTCGCCGTTGGCGGAGGACACGCCTACTGGGCGGCATGGGGCTCCTGGGGCGGATGCGGTTAATCCGACGTTGCCTGAGTCGGTTCGCAGTTCGGTGAGCAATGGGACTGGGGGGCGGCGTCGGCGGCCTGAGGGGGAGGCTGTTTCGGCTTCGTCTGGGGGGCGTCGGAGGCGGCCGGAGGGGGAGCCGCCTGCTTGGGAGGCTCCTGCTGAGGAGGCTGCCTCGGCTGGGCATCACGCTTCTGGGCGGTCGGTTACTGAATTGCTTGCGGCTAATGGGAAGACGGAGGGGAGTCCTCGGCGTCGGCGTCGGGCTGAGGATTGATCGTTCTGTTTCGGCTCGTCGGCTCGTCGCCTGGCGGCGACATTGCGCCCTGGCGTGCGTGGGGCACCCCGAAGCTTGATTGTGCTGACGGTCTGGGGTGGCTTGTCAAGGCGGGAAAGATGCCTTGACAAGCCACCCCAGACCGCAGGGGAGCTTCGTATCGGGGTGCGGGGGTGGTGTGGGTGCACTTCGAGTTGGGTGCATCGGTGGCGGTTTCGTTCGTGGTGGGGGTTGCGCCCCAATGTGGCATTCGGTGCGTGGGGCGCAACCAATGTGGCGTTGGGTGCATGTGACGCAACCAATGCCGCATTGGGGCGCTTCCCGAGCAGGCGTGGGGCGGGCGGGGCGCGCGAGGGTCGTGAGGGGAACCCTCACGGAATCAGAGTTCCTCAGGGTGGCCCTCACGTACGCCAAAAAGCCGTGAAGGGCTCCTTCAGGGAATCCAGGTCCGTGAAGGAGCCCCTCACAGACCGGCCGCGGTGAGTGAGGGGAACCCTGGGGGAATCAGATTCCGTCAGGGTGGCCCTCACGGACTTCGGGGGCGCGAGATGAGGGGCACGAGGCATCGCGCGGAGGGCTGAACTCGGTGCGCCCAACCGGCATCCCTTGGGGGGCCTGCGTATGGTGACCGCTCGTGAACGGCACCCTTTCTGCCACGCCGCCTGGGTCTGCGTCCACGGGCTCTCGTTCGCGGCATATCACCGTGCTCCTTCCGGTGCTCGGGTTGATCGTCGTGGCGTTGTGCGGGCTTTTTCTCTTCGGGCTCGCGACTGCGCGCGTCGGGTGGCTGGCGGTCGCGATCGGGGTGGTCGCTGCGTTGGTGCCGGTCGGCGTGGTGGTTGCCGGGTTGCTCTGGGTTGATCGTTGGGAACCCGAGCCGGCGAAGTTGCTGCTGATTGCTTTCGCTTGGGGCGCTTGCATTGCCACGGTTACCGCGCTGTTGATCAATACCGGGGCCGAGGCGTTCGGTGACCTGCTTCTCGGGGGCGGCAACGGCAGCAAGGTGAGTGCGCTCGTCTCCGCGCCGCTGGTCGAGGAAGCCGCGAAGGGCGTTTTTGTCCTGTTGATCTTCTGGCGGCGCAACGAGGAATTCGACGGGATCGTCGACGGCGTCGTCTACGCGGGGTTCGCGGCCGCTGGGTTCGCCTTCACCGAGAACATCTACTACTTCGGCCGCGCCTTCGCTGACCACGGCTTCGGCAACGGGACCAGCTCCGGCGTGCTTGCCGCTTTCCTCGTGCGTGGGGTGCTTTCGCCGTTCACGCATCCGCTGTTCACCGCTATGACCGGCATCGGGTTCGGGATCGCGGCGCGGTACGCGCAGCGGTGGGTTCGGATTCTCGCGCCGCTCGCCGGGTATCTCGCCGGGGTCTTCCTGCACGTGCTCTGGAACGCGGCGGCCACGCTCAACGGCGGGAAGTCCTTTCTCACCTTGTACTTCCTCGTGATTTTGCCGCTGCTGATCGCCGCGATCTACGTGATCGTGTTGCAGCGGCGGCGAGAACAGCGGATTGTCGCCGCCGCGTTGCCGAAGATGGCGGCTGCGCGGTGGATCGCGCCGTCGGAGATCGAGTTGCTCGCGAGTCTTCCTGGGCGGCGGCAATGGCGGAAGCAGGCGCGCAAGCAGTCCGGGCGGGCGGCGGCGCGGGCGGTGGGCCGGTATCAGGCGAGCGTGACCGAGCTCGCATTCCTTCGTCGTACTCGGCTGCGCACCGAGCAGGACCGGCAGCGGCAGGAAGAGTTGTTGCAGGCACTGCGGGACGCGCGGGCGGATGCGGTGCAATTGGCGAACAATCGCGACAGTCGGTGAACATTCCCCGTCCGGGGTAGCTCGACCGTGCCAAAAGTAGCGCTCCACCGGGGGAATCGAGGGCACGGCGACCGCGGGAAGCCGAACGCCAATAAGGTACGGGCGCGATTGGACGCCCCGGGTGAAGCTGGTCACCCGGGCACCTCGATCCCGCCGGGTCGGGGCTACTCTCGCGCCGTCGTCTGGTACCCGCGACAAAAGAGCGGGACTGGAACGAACATGAGGAGTTTCGAGCCATGAGCGTCCACAGGCGCACGCCATGAACCGACCGGCCCGCCTTGCCGTGGGCGTCGTTTCCGCCGGCCGCGTGGGCAGTGTCCTCGGTGCGGCATTGGCCAGGGCAGGCCACACCGTAGTCGCCGCTTCGGGGCTGTCCGCGGCTTCGCTGAACCGCGCGGAACGGCTGCTGCCGGATGTCCCCTTGCTGCCGCCCGACGAGGTCGTGCGGAGAGCGGATCTCGTCTTGCTCGCGTTGCCCGACGACGCGCTCGCCGGCACCGTCCGTGGTCTGGTCGCTACGAATTCGGTACGCGCGGGCCAGATCGTGGTGCACACCTCGGGTGCGCACGGCATCGACGTGCTGGCCCCGGTCGCGGAAGCCGGTGCGCTGCCGCTCGCGCTGCATCCGGTGCTCACCTTCACCGGACGCGAGGAAGACCTGGAACGCCTTGTCGCGGCAAGCATCGGCGTCACCGCGGCGCCGGACGACGACGCGGCGTGGAACGTCGGCGAGGCGCTCGCCGTCGAGATGGGCGCCGAACCGGTGCGGGTTCCCGAATCCGCGCGGGCGCTGTATCACGCGGCGCTGGCGCACGGCGCGAATCACCTGATGACGCTGGTCGCCGACTGCACCGAAACCTTGCGCGGCGCCGGAATCGGGCATCCGGAACGACTCGTCGCACCGCTGCTTTCGGCGGCATTGGACAATGTCCTTCGCCACGGGGACCGCGCCCTCACCGGACCGGTCCCGCGTGGTGATCTCGGCACCGTCCGCAAGCACCTCGACGTGCTCACGGACCGGGCGCCGCAGATCGCCCCGGCCTACCGGGCGCTGGCCCGGCGCACGGCCGAACGGTCCCGCGCGGCGGGCCTGCTCGATCCCGCGGCCGCGGGCGAACTGACCGATCTTCTCGCCGACCCCGCTGAAGGACAGACCCCGTGACGACACCGAAATTCCAGCGCGGAACGCTCAACACGTTCCAGCCGCCCGAGCACATCAGCAAGGTGAGCTGGGGCCTGCGCAGCGTCGGCCGGAAGGTCGCGCTCGTGCCCACCATGGGCGCGCTGCACGACGGCCACCGCGAGCTGCTGCGCCGCGCGAAGCGGCTGCCGAACACCGTCGTCGCCGCGTCGATCTTCGTGAACCCGTTGCAGTTCGGCGAGGGCGAGGACTTCGAGGCGTACCCGCGCCAGCTCGAAGCCGACTTGGCGACATTGTCCGAAGCGGGCGTCGAACTGGCCTTCACGCCGAAGGCTTCGGACCTGTACGCGGACAATGCGATGGTCACCGTGAACCCGGGCCCGCTCGGCGACGAACTCGAGGGAGCTGTGCGGCCCGGGCATTTCTCCGGGGTGCTGACGGTCGTCGCGAAGCTGTTCAACCTGCTGCGCCCGGATTACGCGTTCTTCGGGGAGAAGGACTACCAGCAGCTGGTGCTGATCAAGCGGATGGTGGCGGACCTGAACATCGACACCCGCGTCATCGGGGTGCCGACGGTCCGGGAACGGGACGGTCTCGCGCTGTCCTCGCGCAACGTCTACCTGACGCCGGAACAACGGGAAGACGCCGTGGTGCTGTCGGCCGCTTTGTCGGCCGGGGCGCACGTCGGACGGGACGGAGCGGAGGCCGTGCTGGACATGGCGCGCAAGACGCTCGCGGCCCGGCCCCAGGTGGAAGTGGATTACCTGGAATTGAGGGGAACCGATTTGGGGCCGGCGCCCGTCGACGGTGAGGCGCGGTTGCTGGTCGCGGCCCGGGTGGGGAGTACCCGGCTGATCGACAACGCGGGAGTGCTGCTCGGAAAAGCCGTGGAACATCCGAGCGGGGATCCGGACGCAGGGGAATAGGGAGAGTCCACGATGTATCGCACGATGCTGAAATCGAAGATCCACCGGGCCACGGTGACCCAGGCCGACCTGCACTACGTGGGCTCGGTCACGGTCGACGAGGACCTGATGGAGGCCGCCGATCTGCTCGAGGGCGAGCAGGTGTCCATTGTGGACGTCACGAACGGCGCCCGGCTGGAAACCTACGTCATCACCGGCGAGCGCGGCAGCGGCGTGCTCGGCATCAACGGAGCCGCCGCGCACCTGGTGCACCCGGGCGACCTCGTCATCCTGATCGCCTACGGGCAGATGGACGACGCGGAGGCGCGCGCGTACCGGCCGCGAGTGATCTTTGTGGACGATTACAACCGGATCGTCGAGCGCGGGGACGACCCCGCGCACGCCCCGGACGGATCGGGCCTGCTGAGCGGCACGGTCACGCTGCCCGAAGAGGACACGATGACCTTCCCGGTGGCCGAAACCGCGGACGCGCGCCGGCTCGACGCGTTGCTGCACGCCGAAAACTGACCGATCGACGGCGGACGATTCGCGGGCCGCGGTAAGGAAAGACCTCGTTGCTGCTCACTGTCGACGTCGGGAACACCAACATCAATCTCGGTCTCTACCAGGGAACCGAGCTCCTCGGCGACTGGCGGATGCGCACCGACGCGCAGATGACCGCGGACGAACTCGCGCTGACCATGCGGGGACTGCTCGGCCCGCACGCCGACGCGGTCACCGGGATCAGCGCGCTGTCCACGGTTCCCGCGGTGCTGCGGGAATTGCGCGTGATGCTCGGCCGCTATTACGCGCGGGTGCCGAAGATCGTCGTCGAGCCCGGCGTGCGCACCGGCGTCGCGCTGCTGGTGGACAACCCGAAGGAAGTCGGCGCGGACCGGCTCGTGAACACCCTCGCCGCGCACCATTTGCACGCCACCGCGTGCGTGGTGGTCGATTTCGGCACCTCCACGAACGTCGACGCGATCTCGGCCCGGGGCGAATTCCTCGGCGGGGCGTTCGCCCCGGGCATCGAGATCTCGGTGGACGCGCTCGCCGCCCGCGCGGCCGCGCTGCGGAAGGTGGAACTCGTCCCGCCGCGTTCGGTGATCGGCAAGAACACCGTGGAATGCCTGCAGTCCGGCATTCTGTACGGCTTCGCCGGCCAGGTCGACGGGCTCGTGCGACGGATCGTGCGCGAATTGCAGCACGACAGCGCAGAACCGGTCACGGTGATCGCCACCGGCGGGCTCGCCCCGTTGGTGCTGGGCGAATCCGAGACCATCAAGGAGCACGTGCCGGACCTGACGCTGCTCGGCCTGCGGCTGGTGTACGAACGGAATGTGCGTTAGCCGATCTGCTCGGCGAGGTAATCCTCGAACGTGCGGGCGCCGGTGTCCGCGTCGAGGTTGAGGTTGCCGTCGGCGCGATAGACCTTTCCGGCCGCGCCGGGAATGCGCACCGGCATTTTCAGCCGCCGTCGTCCGCGAGCCCGCAAAAACTTGTCGACCAGCTCGCCCATGCCGTACACCTTGGGCCCGGCCAGATCCCGTACCCGTCCGGCCGGATCGCCGAGCGCCAGCTGTGCGATCCGCTCGGCCACCTCCCGGACCTCGACCGGCTGGAAATTGATCGCGGGAACCGGCACGACCGGCAGTTTCGCCACCGCCTGCACGGCATTGAGGCAGAAACCGTGGAACTGGGCGGCGCGGAGGATGGTCGAGGGCACATCCGACGCGGCGACGAGTTTTTCGGCCTCGTGCTTGCGGCGGAAATAACCCAGCGGCACCACGTCCGCGGCGATCACCGAAATGAAAACCAGATGGCCGACTCCGGCGCGTTCGGCCGCGCGGACCAGATTCCCCGTCGCGACGTCGTCGCCCTTCGGACCGCCCGCCAGGTGCACGACGACGTCGGCGCCGTCGATCGCGGGAGCCAGTCCATCGCCGGTCATCAGGTCGCACGCGAACCGGTCGGGACCGTTCGCGGTGCGGCTGAGGACGCGCACCTTCGCGTCGCCGAGCGCGGGAACGACCAGTTTGCCGAGGGTTCCGGTGCCGCCGGTGACCAAGATCGTCGTCATGACAATTCCTTCCGGGTACAGTGCCGCTGGGCTTGGGCACTGGGGGTGTCCTACTGGGATGAACCCGGCCGTGAAGGAGATGTGACACGTGGACGAGAAAAGCCTGCTCGCGGCTCAATTCGAGGAGCAACGTCCACGGCTGCGCGGAGTCGCTTACCGGATGCTCGGGTCGCTGAGCGAGGCCGACGACGCGGTGCAGGAAGCCTGGCTGCGCGTCGACAGCGCGGACCTTTCCGCAGTGCAGAATTTGCCTGCCTGGCTCACGACTGTGGTCGCGCGGGTGTGCCTGAACCTGTTGCGCACGCGCGAACGCCGTCGGGAGGATTCGCTGGACGCGTTCCCCCTCGACCGCGGCGACGACGGCGCGGACCTCGCCGAAGAAGCCCAGCTGGCCGATTCCGTCGGCCTGGCGATGCTGGTAGTGCTCGACGTCCTCGGCCCGGCCGAGCGGATCGCGTTCGTGCTGCACGACATGTTCGCCGTGCCCTTCGAGGACATCGCGCAGATCCTGGACCGCAATCCGGCGGCGGTCCGGCAGCTGGCCAGCCGAGCCCGTCGCCGGGTGCGTGGCGGAGAAGCCGGACCGGCTGATGCGAGCAAGCGGCGTGGGGTCGTCGAGGCGTATCTGGCCGCGGCTCGCGAGGGAGACTTCGCGGGACTGCTGAAGGTGCTCGACCCAGACGTCGTGCTGCACTCGGACACCAGCGCGGCCCCGGTGGTGCTGCGCGGTGTCCGAGCGGTCAGCAAGGGCGCGCTGCTCGCTTCGGAAATGGCGCGCAGCACGCAGGTCGCGGTGGTCGACGGCGTTCCCGGATTGGTGCTCGCCCCGCGCGGCAGGCTGGCCGTGGTCCTCAAGTTCGTTTTCGACGGCGACCTGATTGCCGGGATCGACGTGATTTCCGCGCCGGAGCGGCTGCGCGGGCTGGAGATCGCGCTCGGATGAACCTCAGTGGAACAGTTTCAGCCCGACGACCCCGGCGACAATCAGCACGAGGCAGGTGATCCGACCGACGGTGAGCGGATCGTTCATCGCGACGATCCCGTACACCGCGGTTCCCACCGCGCCGATGCCGACCCACACCGCGTATCCGGTGCCGAGCGGAATTTCGCGCAATGAATACGCGAGGCCGGACATGCTGAGCAGCAGCGCGCCGCCGAACAGCACGCTCGGCCAGAGCCTGCTGAAGCCTTTCGAGGCGCCGAGCGCCGCGGCCCACACGGTTTCGAGAAATCCGGAAACAACAAGAACGAGCCAGGCCATGATCGAGAACCTTTCGCAGTGACGGATGCGTTCACTGCGCCGTCTTGTCGTCACCGGGTACGACGCGCTCGTCCGGGGCGGGAGCACCGCCGCTTCCGAAATTAGCACTCCCGGCCCGCGGCGAGGTGGTGATTTCGGTCGCCGCTCAGCCCCGGCGAGCCCGCATCACCGTCGTGACCAGTGGATAGTCGAATTCGCCTGTTCCCGTCTCCGGAACGGATTCCAGGTACTCCCTGGCTCGCGCGAGCGTCCGGTCGCGGTCCGGCTCCGAAGCGACGAGCAGATGCGAATGCGTGGACACGGTCGCCAGCAGCGAATCGATCGAGCGGCGGTGCTGGTGGGCGAACCGCTCCTGTTCGAACGGGCCGAAGCCGTCCGCGCGCAGCGTTTGTTCCGCGCCGGCGAGGTAGCGGCTGATGCCCGTGCGGATGATCCGGGCGAATTCGAGCACCCACGGCACTGATTCGTCGTCGTGATTCCATAGCGCCACGACGGCCCCTCCCGGCCGCAGCACCCGGCGGATCTGCGCGAACGCCGGCGCCAAATCGAACCAGTGCAGGGCCTGTCCGATGAACACCGCGTCCACCGACGCGTCCGGAAGCGGAATGTCCTCGGCCTTGCCGAGCAGCGCGGGAACGTCCGGCAGTCGCCGGGACAGTTCGGCGAGCATGTCCGGATCGGGCTCCACCGCGGTCACCGAGCGGCCGAGGCCGGCCAGTCCCTCGGTGAGTTTTCCGGTGCCCGCCGCGAGGTCCAGCACCTCACGTACCGGTCGATTTGCTCCGGACATCCCCCATTCGAGTGCGGCCAGGGGATAGTCCGGCCGGTGCCGGGCGTAGGCGCCCGCCTGGTCGCCGAACGAAGAAGCCCGCCGGGCGTGCAGTTCCGCATCAGTGCCGGGATCGCTCACGAGTAACCACCCTAATACCGTGAGTGCCCCGGTAGGGGAATCCGGTTGACGCGGTTCACCAGCGGCTTCGTACGCTATGGCCATGACCGAATTCCCCGCGTCCGACGCACTGCCCGATGACGACCTGCCCGAACAGATGCGGGTGCGCCGGGACAAGCGCGACCGGATAATCGCGGAGGGCGCCGATCCTTACCCGGTAGAGGTTCCGCGTACGCACACTCTCGCGCAGATCCGTGCCGAACATTCCGGTCTCGAAGCCGACACCAGCACCGGTCAGTCGGTCGGCGTCACCGGTCGCGTCATGTTTCTCCGCAATACGGGCAAACTGTGTTTCGCCACTCTTCGTGAGGGCGACGGCACGGAACTGCAGGCGATGCTGAGTCTCGCGCAGGTCGGCGCCGAGTCGCTCGCCTCGTGGAAGTCCACTGTCGATCTCGGCGACCACGTATTCGTGCACGGCGAGGTGATCACCTCGAAGCGCGGCGAGCTTTCCGTGCTGGCCGACAGCTGGCAGATCGCGGCGAAGTCGCTGCGCCCGCTGCCGGTGGCGTTCAAGGAGCTGGCCGAGGAAACGCGAATCCGGCAGCGTTATGTCGATCTGATTATGCGGCCGAAGGCGCGCGACGTGGTGCGCACGCGCTCCGGCGTGATGCGTTCGCTGCGCGAGTCGTTCCACCGCCGGGGATTCACCGAGGTCGAGACGCCGATGCTGCAGACGCTGCACGGCGGAGCCGCGGCCCGGCCGTTCGTCACGCATTCCAATGCCTTCGACCTCGAGCTGTTCCTGCGCATCGCGCCGGAGCTGTACCTCAAGCGCTGTGTGGTCGGCGGCATCGAGAAGGTTTTCGAGATCAACCGGAACTTCCGCAACGAGGGCAGCGACTCCTCGCACTCGCCGGAGTTCGCGATGCTGGAGTACTACGAGGCGTACGCCACTTACGACACGAATGCCGTGATGACGCGCGAACTCATCCAGGAGGCCGCGGAGAACGTGCTCGGCACCCAGGTCGTCACTCTCGCCGACGGAACCGAGTACGACCTTTCCGGCGAATGGACGACACTCGGCATGTACGAGTCGCTCTCGGAAGCGCTCGGCGAGGAAGTGACGCCGGATACTCCCGCCGAAGCACTGCACAAGATCGCCGCGGCGCGCGAGATCGAGGTGGATCCCAAGCTAGCGCACGGCAAACTCGTTGAGGAACTGTGGGAACATCTCGTCGGCGACGGACTGCACGCCCCCACATTTGTCCGCGATTTCCCGCTCGAGACGTCTCCGCTCACCCGGCAGCACCGCACCCGCGCGGGCGTGGCCGAGAAGTGGGACCTGTACGTGCGCGGATTCGAACTCGCCACCGGATACTCCGAGCTGGTGGATCCGGTCGTGGAACGGCAGCGGCTCACCGAACAGGCGCGGCTCGCCGCTGCCGGGGATAGCGAGGCCATGCGTCTCGACGAGGATTTCCTCCGCGCGCTCGAGTACGGAATGCCGCCGAGCGGCGGGGTCGGAATGGGGATCGACCGGCTGCTCATGGCACTGACCGGGCTCGGTATCCGGGAGACGATCCTCTTCCCGCTCGTACGCCCTGAATAGGTCGCGGCCCCGTCGCACGGTCGGATTTTCTCAATGCGGATTTGCCTACGGCGGGGCAAGCGGGTATTAATATGGGTGTCAAAGACTTCTGTAGCTCGGGGCTTGCCCCGAAACCAGATCATGTAGCCAGATCATTCGGGCAAGCCCCGCAGGAGGAATCAGATGGCACAGAAGGTGCTGGTCTCTCTGGTCGACGACCTCGACGGCAGTGAGGCGGAAGAGACCGTTGAGTTCGGTTTGGACGGTGTGAGCTACCAGATCGACCTGTCGAGCGAAAACGCCGAGGAACTGCGGGACGCGCTGGCGCAGTATGTCGAGCACGCGCGCCGCGCCGGCGGCCGCAAGCGCGCGCCGCTGCGTCCGGTCGCCGGCGGCAAGTCCCCGGCCCGCCCGGCCGCGGTCGACCGCGAGCAGAACCAGGCGATTCGCGCGTGGGCCCGCAAGAACGGTTTCCAGGTTTCCGACCGCGGGCGCATCCCGTCGGAGGTCGTCGAGGCTTACCACAAGAAGAACTGACCGGGCATTTCCGGAACTCGCGGATGCGGTCCTCCGGTTAGCGAACCGGAGACCCCCTTCGGGGACTGCCTGCCAAACGGCCGTCGGGAACATTCCCGGCGGCCGTTTGGCGTTCCGGATTAGTTTCCCGGCTTTGCGCCGTCCGGCGTGCCCGACATCAGCCGGCGAGCGGAGCGCGCGTACTCCGCGGGAGGCGCTCCGGTCACCGCGCGGAAATCGCGGATGAAGTGAGGTTGGTCGCTATAGCCCAGCCGAGTCGCCAGATCTGCGTAATCCGGCGGGATCGGTGCGGCGAGCAACCGAGCGGCTTCGTTGAGGCGGTAAATCCGGATCGCCCACTTCGGCGTTGTTCCGACGTGCTCGGCGAACAACCGCTGCACCGCCCGGACGGACAGTCCGAGTGCCGCCGCCAGTTCCGCGACCTTGGTGATCCCGGGATCCGCGGCGATTGTTTCCACCGCGTCGGCGGCCGCCCGGGTCGCTCGCGGAATGGGACGGCGGCGTGCGATCAGCAAGTTGTCGATTGCATTGATCATTTCCGCGTCGGTCCGCGCATTCCGGATGGATTTTTCCGCGAGCGCGGCGTCCGGCCCGAAGACCTCGGCCACGTCCGCCGCGCGATCGGCGAGGGTGCGCACCGGGGCGTCGAGGAACGGGCGGAAACAGCCGGGCCGGATCCTCGCCCCGATCCCGTGCACGCGTCCGGTGAGCCGGTGCGTGAAAAGCTGGTGCGCCGGACCGTAAACCCCGCACGCGCCGGGAAAGAACGTCACGTGCACCGACAGATTCGGCAGCACGTGCTGGTCGTGGGGTTCGGGCAGGTCCCAGCGCAGGATCCAGTGGTGTTCCACGAATTCGCGCAGTTCCGGGGCGGGCGGATGCCGGGTCAGCGTGAACTTGGTGCGAGCCGTCCGCTCGTTCAGGATGCCGCTCGGGATCCGCCGCATGGCTGAAAACAGTAGTGCGTCGCGTAATTTCAAGACGGCCGCCGAACCCGGGTGGTTGGCTCGGGAGCATGTCGAATCACTCCGGACTGCTCGCCCCGGCCGCCGCCGAACTGCGGCGCGTCGCGGCGGCCGCCCCGTCGCTGACCGCGCCCACCGCGTGCGCCGACTACGACGTGCGCGGCCTCCTCAACCACCTTCTCTACTGGGGCCCGTGGCTGGCCGCCGCGATCCGGCACGAGCCTTACGAACCGCCCGCGCCGACCGAAGCCGAGGCGTCCCTCGTCGGCGACGACTGGCCGAAGGCGTTGGAAGCGATGACCGACGACGTGCTCGCCGCGCTCGCCCCGGCGGAGGCGTGGACCGGCACCATCACCTTCGGCGGTTCCGAGCTGCCCGCCGCGGTCGTCGGTGACATGGTGCTCGGCGAACTCGTCCTGCACGCCTGGGACCTGACGCGGGCGAGCGGCACGGAGCTGAACTGTCCGGACGAAACTGCCGAGGTTGTCCTCGCGTTCGCGGCGGGGATGGGCGAGCAGGCCCGCAAGGGCGGCGTCTTCGGCCCGGAAGTCGCGGTGCCGGAAACCGCGCCGGTGCTGCATCGGGCGCTGGGCGCGACGGGCCGGGACCCGTACGCCTGAAATATCACTCGATGGAGATCATCGGGGGCAGGTGCGCGGACAGCTGTCGCATTCCGCCTCGCCGGGTAGGAGATAGGAGAAGCAACAGCTCTCCCGGCGGCGCTCCCAAACCCGGTGTCCGTCCTCGTTGACCGCCATTCGCAAGGTGGACGCCGAGGTCAGCGGGCGGTACTGCGCGTCGAGCACGAGCGCGGCATCCGCGACGCCAGCGCCTTCGGCCTCGGCTGTCCCACCTTGCCGGCCAACCCGCCACAGCGCGCCGTCCAGCGCGTCTGTGGCGGCCGCCCAGAGCATGCGGCGGCCGAGCCGGGTGCCGGGGGCGTAGGCGCGGACGAAGCGGGCAGCGTGGCCGACGAACTGCGCGCGCAGCACCGCGGCCAGCGCGCGCTCGTCGCGGACGACGGTCGCCTCGGGGCGGACGCCGCCCGGGTCGGTGGGCAGGCAGTAGAAGGCGTCGCTGAGCACGGCCATGCCCTCGGGATGCGGCCGGTCGGGGCCGAGGCCAAACGCGAGCTGCTCCGGCTTCAGTGACGGCACCCGGCGCTCGTGGTGCAGCAGCAGCGCGCCCACGTACGCGGGGACGTACAGGTACCAAGACGTCACGTAGCTGGCCGCTGTGCGCGCGGGTGCCGCGCCGTGCTGGTCGAGGAGCCAGTCGGTCAGCCGGGACCGCCACTCGGCGAACAGCTCGGGCTGTTCCAGGAGGTCAGCGCAGCGGAACCAGCCCTCGGGGACGTCGCGGCGCAGTTCGTACCGGGCGCTGGTGCGCAGCAGGGAGGACGCGAGACCGTCGCCGATCTCGCGGGCGTCGTCGCGCGAGCGCTGCGGGTTCACCGGTCCACCCCCTGTTCTGGGCACAGCCTGCATTAGGTGTGCCTAACCTTACCTACGGCGCGGCATTGCGCCAATCGGGTGGCCAAGGGGTGAGACCACCCGGACGCGCGGGGGTGTTCGCGCTGAGCGGACAGGGGTGCCGGGGCGGAATCCTGATCCGGTCCCGTACGTTCGAGAGGGAGTAAAGGTGCAGCGCAACCGGATGAGCAGCGGTGACCGACCGGGTCGCCGTCCGGGTGCGAAGGGGCTGCCCGGTTGCCGTAGTGGTACGCAAGCGCGACCGCTTGGCTACTAGAGTGGTCTCACGGTGCTGTCCGCCGCGGACGCGATCCGCGGAGGTTACGGGCCGCCGACGCAGCAGTCGAGGGAGTGCGCATGTTTGAGAGGTTCACCGACCGCGCGAGGCGGGTGGTCGTCCTGGCCCAAGAAGAGGCCCGGATGCTCAACCACAACTACATCGGCACCGAGCACATCCTCCTGGGTCTGATCCACGAGGGTGAGGGTGTCGCCGCCAAGGCGCTGGAGTCGCTGGGCATCGCCCTCGAGGGCGTGCGCCAGCAGGTCGAGGAGATCATCGGCCAGGGCCAGCAGGCGCCGAGCGGGCACATCCCGTTCACGCCGCGGGCGAAGAAGGTGCTGGAGCTGTCGCTGCGCGAGGCGCTGCAGCTCGGCCACAACTACATCGGCACGGAGCACATCCTGCTCGGCCTGATCCGCGAGGGCGAGGGCGTCGCCGCCCAGGTGCTCGTGAAGCTGGGCGCGGACCTCAACCGGGTCCGCCAGCAGGTGCTGCAGCTCCTGTCGGGCTACCAGACCGGCGAGAAGTCCGCCGAGAGCGGTTCCGGCCGCGGCGAGGGCACCCCGTCCTCCTCGCTGGTGCTCGACCAGTTCGGCCGCAACATGACCGTGCTCGCCCGCGAGGGCAAGCTCGACCCGGTCATCGGGCGCGGCAAGGAGATCGAGCGGGTCATGCAGGTGCTGTCCCGCCGGACCAAGAACAACCCGGTGCTCATCGGCGAGCCCGGCGTCGGCAAGACCGCCGTCGTCGAGGGGCTCGCGCAGAGCATCGTCAAGGGCGAGGTGCCCGAGACGCTCAAGGACAAGCAGCTCTACACCCTCGACCTCGGCTCGCTGGTCGCCGGTTCCCGGTACCGCGGTGACTTCGAAGAGCGCCTGAAGAAGGTGCTCAAGGAGATCAAGACCCGCGGCGACATCATCCTGTTCATCGACGAGCTGCACACGCTCGTCGGCGCGGGCGCCGCCGAGGGCGCGATCGACGCGGCGTCGATCCTGAAGCCGATGCTGGCCCGCGGCGAGCTGCAGACGATCGGCGCGACCACGCTCGAGGAGTACCGCAAGTACATCGAGAAGGACGCCGCGCTGGAGCGCCGCTTCCAGCCGATCCAGGTGGGCGAGCCGTCGCTCGAGCACACGATCGAGATCCTGAAGGGCCTGCGCGACCGGTACGAGGCGCACCACCGCGTCTCGATCACCGACTCGGCGCTGGTCGCGGCCGCGACGCTGGCCGACCGCTACATCAACGACCGGTTCCTGCCGGACAAGGCGATCGACCTGATCGACGAGGCCGGGGCCCGGATGCGCATCCGCCGGATGACCGCTCCGCCGGACCTGCGCGAGTTCGACGAGAAGATCGCCGACGTGCGCCGGGACAAGGAGTCCGCGATCGACGCGCAGGACTTCGAGCGGGCCGCGCGCCTTCGCGACGAGGAGAAGCAGCTCCTCGGCCAGAAGGGCGAGCGGGAGAAGCAGTGGAAGGACGGCGACCTCGACGTCGTCGCCGAGGTGGACGACGAGCAGATCGCGGAGGTGCTGGCCAACTGGACCGGCATCCCGGTGTTCAAGCTCACCGAGGAGGAGACCACCCGGCTGCTGCGCATGGAGGACGAACTCCACAAGCGCATCATCGGCCAGGAGGACGCGGTCAAGGCCGTCTCCCAGGCGATCCGCCGTACGCGTGCGGGTCTGAAGGACCCGAAGCGCCCGTCCGGTTCGTTCATCTTCGCCGGCCCGTCCGGTGTCGGTAAGACCGAGCTGTCGAAGGCGCTGGCGTCCTTCCTGTTCGGCGAGGACGACGCGCTCATCCAGATCGACATGGGCGAGTTCCACGACCGCTACACCGCTTCGCGGCTCTTCGGCGCCCCTCCGGGCTACGTCGGCTACGAAGAGGGCGGGCAGCTGACCGAGAAGGTGCGGCGCAAGCCGTTCTCGGTGGTGCTTTTCGACGAGATCGAAAAGGCGCACCAGGAGATCTACAACACCCTCCTGCAGGTGCTCGAAGACGGCCGCCTCACCGACGGTCAGGGCCGCACGGTCGACTTCAAGAACACCGTGCTGATCTTCACCTCGAACCTGGGCACCTCGGACATCTCGAAGTCCGTGAGCCTCGGCTTCTCCTCCGGAGCGGATTCGACGAACCGCTACGAGAAGATGAAGCAGAAGGTCAACGAGGAAATGAAGAAGCATTTCCGCCCGGAGTTCCTGAACCGGATCGACGACATCATCGTCTTCCACCAGCTCAACCAGGAACAGATCATCCAGATGGTGGATCTGATGATCGGCCGGGTCGAGACGCAACTCAAGGCCAAGGACATGGAGATCGAGCTCACCGAAAAGGCGAAGGCGCTGCTGGCCAAGCGCGGCTTCGACCCGGTGCTCGGCGCCCGGCCGCTGCGTCGCACGATCCAGCGCGAGATCGAGGACCAGCTGTCGGAGAAGATCCTCTTCGGCGAGGTCGAAGCGGGTCAGATCATCGTGGTCGACGTCGAGGGCTGGAGCGGCAACCCGGAAGACCGCGACGACGAGGCGCACTTCACCTTCCGCGGGGAGAAGCGTCCGTCCTCGGTTCCCGACGCTCCGCCGGTGAGCATCGGCGCCGCCGAGAACGGCGAAGCCGAGAACGAGTGAGTTAAGCAAGGAAAAAGGGCGGCTCCCAGGTTTGGGGGCCGCCCTTTTCTCTATTGTCGGGTTATGGGGTCTTCTTCGAGAATCTCGCGGCACGCCATGGCGAGTGCCGGTCTTTCGCTGCTGAGCGACCGGCAGCTCACCGAACGGCTGGAATCCGCCGAGGTGCTGTCCGAAGGAATCGGCGGCACCGGCGCCCGGCTGGATGTCGATGGAGTCCCAGTCTTCGCGAAGCGGGTGCCGCTCACCGCACTGGAGCGGCAGCATCCGCATTCGACGGCGAATCTCTATGGCCTGCCTGCCTTTTGCCATTACGGCCTAGGTTCGCCGGAGGGCTCGGCGTGGCGGGAACTGGCGCTGCACACCATGGCGAACGGCTGGGTCCTCAGTGGCGCGTGCGAGAACTTCCCACTGCTGCACCATTGGCGGATCCTGCCGGTCCCCTCGGGCCGGGTGCCAGACCGTCCGTTGGAAGAAGATGTCGAGTACTGGGGCGGTTCCTTAGCGGTCCGCAGGCGGCTCACGGAATTGCGGGATGCTTCGTCGAGTGTTGTTTTGTTCTGCGAGTATTTCCCGACCGATGTGCATCGGTGGCTGCCTGGCCATCTGGATCAGATCGAGCGCCTTGCCGAACAGGTCGCCGAGACGCTCTCGTTCCTTCGTGCACAGGGAGTTCTGCACTTCGACAACCACTTCGAGAACTTCCTGACCGACGGCGACCGGTTCGTCCTGACCGATTTCGGCTTGTCCTTCGCGCGCCGGTTCGATCTGACCGCGGAGGAGATGGCGTTCGCGGAGCTGAATGCGGGGCATGACCGGGCTTACGGGTCGATGTATCTGGTGAACTGGCTGGTGACCGAGGTGTGCGGGACGTGGGACCGAGAGAGCCGCCTGACCGCGGTCCGCCGCGCGGCTGCCGGGGAGCTTTCGTTGCCCTCGCCGGTTGCTGAAGTGGTGGCTCGCCATGCCGCGGTGGCGGTGGAGATGAACGCCTTTTACGGGCGGTTGCTGGAGGACCGGGAGACGCCTTTTCCGGCGGAGGTTTTCGCGGGTAGGCGCGACTAAATATCGAACGCGATCTCGCGGCGACGAATCATCGATGCGCGCGAAGAATTCGTTCGAGGTGTAGATCTCGTAATCGAGGATCCGGCGACGGCGGCTGCGTGGATGTGCCGATCGAAGGGATCGGTCAGAGCAACAGCGTCCTGCCCAGACGGGTAGTCGTCGATCCGGCCGTCCATCGTTCCGGCGATCGCGTCCCGGACTTTGGTGATCTCGGTTCCGCTGAGGCCGGAATTTCGCCTGCGGATGCTCTGGATGGTCTCTGCGAGAATGTCCTCGGTGTAGAAAACGTGGAACATGCTTGCGTTTCCCGTGTCCTTGAGCAGAAGCAGCCAGTCTCGGAGCGTTCTGGCGTGCAGGACATTGGCATCGGGAAGCACGCGAGTGGGCATCGCACCACGATACGAGGGCGAAATTTTCGCGGGGCGGCCCCTCCTGTTCGATTCTGACTATTCGATGCCGAGTTGGTCTTCGATCGCGAGCAGGTCGTTCAACGCGTCTCGTTGTTTGCGCAGTCGTTCCCGGCGGAAGGCGAGAACGTCGTCGCGGCGAAGTTTGGTGTGGCTGCCGGTTCGGGTGCTTGGCAGGTCGCCGGCGCGGACGTGTTTCATCAGCGTGGTCCTGGAGATTCCGAGCAATTCCGCGGCCACGGTGGTGGTGATGACCTCCGGCATCGCGCCGACGGTCACGGTTCCGCCCTCGGCCACGATGGAGATGATCTGGCGCAGCAGTTCGCGGATCTCGCCACCCAGTTCGACGCCGTCGAGCGTGACCTGGCTGCCCGCGTCGGCGATCAGTTCCGCGGCGGCGTGTGCCTCCTGCTGGGCGCGCGGGGTCGCGAACAATGACTCTCGCGCGGTGGTGGTCGGTGTCATGATCTCTCCGCTTCACGGCTGTTGACGTACCCAAGTGTGCCTCAGCTTCACTTATTTTGGCAACTTGGTTTCAGTTATATCTGTCACCAGGGCTCATGAGACGATGCGATGGGGTTTTGGGAGGGGAACTGCGTGGACGTCCTGTCGATCGACTTCGGTACTTCCGGCACGGTCGGCGTCTTGGCGGCCTTCGGGCGCGGGCCGCGGGCTATTGAGGTTGACGGGTCGGTCACCATGTCTTCCGCGGTGTATGCGGAGGAGGACGGGCGGCTCGTCGTCGGGCAGGACGCGGAGCGGCGGGCTCGGCTGGATCCCAGCCGGTTCGAGCCCAATCCCAAGCGGCGGATCGACGACGGTGAGCTGCTGCTCGGCGATCGGCCGGTGCCGGTTGTCGACGCGTTCGCTGCCGTGTTGCGGCGGATGGGCGAGGAGGCCGAGCGGCAGCTCTCCGGGGTTCCGGACGAGGTGCGGTTGTCGCATCCGGCCGGCTGGGGTGCGCAGCGGCAGCAGACGCTCCGGGCCGCGGCGGGGAAAGCCGGGTTCGTTCAGGCGCGGTTGGTGCCGGAGCCGGTCGCGGCGGCGGCGCATTACGCGACTCTCCGCGAAACGGGTGCGCCTAGCGGGCCGATCGCGGTGTACGACCTCGGCGCGGGCACGTTCGACTGTGCTGTCGTCGGCGCGGGTACCGCGGTTCTTGCGGAGGACGGGTTGCCGGATCTCGGCAGTCTCGACATCGACCAAGCCTTGCTGGTCCACATTGGACGGTCCGTGTCGCATGCGGATCCGGCGCAGTGGCAACGGCTTCTTCGTCCGCAGACGACCAGTGACCGGCGGTTGCGGCGGGTGTTGCTTCAAGACGTCCGCGACGCCAAGGAAAGTCTTTCCCGGCACGCGCACACTGAGGTGCCGATGCCGGATCCGTTCGGCGACGTTCTCGTCACCCGCGCCGAATTGGAAGCGTTGGTTCGGCCGAATCTGTTGCGCAGTGCGGAAATGCTCGCGGCGACGATCGCCCGGGCCGGGCTTACGCCGGATCGGCTCGGGGGCGTGTATCTGGTCGGTGGGCCCAGCCGGATGCCGTTGCTGGCTTCGCTGGTCGGGTCGACGCTGGGCGTGGTGCCGACTACCGAGGACCAGCCGGAGACGGCGGTCGCGTTCGGCTTGCATCACGTGGACGTGCGTCCGGCAGCGCCCATGCCCGCGCCTGCACCGGCATCTTGGCCGCCCGTGCAGCAACAGCCCATGCAGCAGCAGCCTGTCCCGCGACAGCCTGCCCAGCAGCTGAACCAGCGGCCCCCAGCCCCCATGCCGCCCCCGCCGGGATGGCAGCAGCCGCACCAGAAGAAGTCCCGCAAACCGCTGATCATCGGCGCGATCGCCCTGACTGTGCTCGTCGTCGCCGGGATCGTGACCGCTGTCCTCGCCACCCGCGGCGACGACAAGCCCGCGGCCAACCAGCCAGTCGTCCCGCCGAACACCACCACCTGCGCTGGTTCACAACCAGCGCTCCCCGGCGAAAACGGCCTCACGAAGTGCATCCGCCGCCTGGCCGGTCCGACCATCCAAACCCGCGCCACCTGCTCCGACGACCCGGAACTGGCGAAAGCCCTAGGCGCGGTTCGCAGCGCGCTATGCCGCTTCCCGGACAAGACCACCGTCGCGTTCCACGAAGGGCTCACCCTCGCCCAGGTCGAGCCGAGCGCGCGCAAGGACATGGCAGGCCGCATCGAGACCGACACCTGGCGCACTCGCACCGGGCTGAGCGGCCGTTACGTCGCGGGAGTCGGGCCGAAGCTCGGGCTGCTGATCTACCAGGCCGACGGCATTCCGGTCGTCGGCACGGTGATGGACACCAGCCCGTCGCACACCAGCCGCCGGCCACAGGACCTGGTGCAGTTCTTCGAGAAGACCGTCCAGCCTGGCGAATAGAACTCAGTGCAGGGTGCCTGCCGAGGTGGCCACGTCCTCGTGCACGGTCAGCGCGGTGTCCGCCACGATCTCGAGCGCTCGCGCGATCGAGTCCAGCGGCATCCGCGCTTCCTCCGGCACGTGCACGAAACCGCCGCGCAGTCCGGGAAACTCCGTCGCGATCAGGTGCATCAGGCCGTAGAAGACTTGATTGCACACGTACGTCCCGGCGGTGTACGACACGGCCGCGGGCAGACCCGCCGACTCGATCGCCGCGACCGCCGCTTTCACCGGCAGCGTGGTGAAGTACGCGGACGGCCCGCCCTCGACCACCGGCACGTCGACCGGTTGCGCGCCCGCGTTGTCCGGGATCCGGGCGTCGATCAGGTTGATCGCCACTCGCTCCGGCGTGACGTGCTGGCGGCCGCTGGCCAGCCCGGCGCACACGACCAGGTTCGGCCGGTGCGCCAGGATCGCGGCCCGCAGCGCCGGCAGCGACGCGTCGAACTCGCACGGCAGCTCTACCGCCACCGTGTCCGTCCGCCGCGTCGCTGCCAGCGAAGCCGCCTGCCAAGAAGGGTTCGTCGCCGCGCATGCGAACGGCGCGAACCCGGTCAGCAGAACCGTCACTTGGCGGCCGGCTTCAGGTCGCCCGGGTAGAGGTACTCGTCGGACGGCTTGCCGTTGCCGTAAATCCACGCGTCGAAGAAGCCCTGCAGGTCCATGCCGGACACCTTTTCACAGTACTTCTGGAAGTCCTGCATGCTCGCGTTTCCGTCGTGGTGCAGGCGGTTCCAGGTCTTCAGCACCTGGTCGAACGCGTCCTGTCCCATGTACTTGCTGAGCGCGTGCAGCATGACCGGGCCCTTGGAGTACACGTAGGTGAACTCGTGGCCGGGACCCATGTCGTACAGCTTGCCCGCCCAGAACGAATCGCTGGCCGACGCGACCTGGTCGAGGTACCTGGCGTCGAGGTCGGTGCCGTTCTTCTGCGCCCACAGCCAGGTCGCATACGACGCGAAGCATTCGTTGAGGCAGACGTCCTTCCAGTGGTCGACGGCGACCGTGTCGCCCCACCACTGGTGCGCGTTCTCGTGCACGATCGTGCCGATATTGCCCGCGCGGCCGGAGTAGATCGGCCTGCTCATCGTCTCGAGGGAGAACCCGATCGGCTCGGTCAGGTAGATGCCGCCCGCGGCGTCCACCGGGTACTTGCCGAACTTCGATTCGAGGAAGTCGAGAACCTCGGGCAGCTGCGCGTCGGCCTGCTTCGTGGCGTCGGTGGTGCCCGGCGCGTACGCGCTGACGATCGGGGTGCCGTCCGCGCGCTTGCGCTGGTTGAAGGTCCACTTGTCGATCGCGACCGTCGTCATGTACGGCGCGGTCGGGGTGTCCTCCGCCCAGACGTGCGTGGTGCCCGCGCGCGTCCGGTACTTGCCGACCTCGCGGCCGTTGGCGATCACGCCCCACTCGTTCGGGACGGTGATCGACAGCCGGAACTTCGCCTTGTCGCGCGGGGTGTCGTTGACCGGGTACCAGGTGGTGGCCGACTTCGGCTCGCCGGCCGCGAACGCGCCGCCGGACTTGGTGAACTGCCAGCCGTTCTTGCCGAGGTTCGGGTCGTCGATCGCGACCGGGACGCCGTGGTAGGCGACCTCCGTGGTGAACGGAAGGCCCTTCCACAGCGGCAGCCTCGGCGTGATCACCAGTTCGTGGTCGCCGGTGCGGGTGAACTTCGCGGGAATGCCGTTGACCCGGACCGCGTCGACGGTGAGGCCCCGCAGGTCGAGGTCGAACGAGCTGAGCGACTGGGTCGCCTTCGCGTGGACCGTCTGGACGCCGGCGAGCTGGTGGGTGTCGGGAGCGTAGTTGACCCTGAGGTCGTAGTCGGAGACCTCGTACCCGCCGTTGCCGTCTTGCGGGTAGTAGCTGTCTCCGGCGCCGTCCGAACCGGGCGTGGGCTTGTCCCAGCCGGCCGGTCCGGCCGACGCGATCCCAGTGCCGAGCGTCAATGCGGTGAGGGTGGCTGCGACGGTCACTGCCGGGCGATGCCAGCGGTGCAGTGCTCTCATGGGCGCTCCTGTGTCTGCGGGTGAATCCTCCGCAACGTAGCGCCGGGAAGCCGGGCAGTAACCGCTTTGGCCGCAGTTTGTCCCGAAAGTCCACACTTACGTCGGGCCCCGACACGGCGAGGGCGTTGTCTGGAAAGGTGGACCTCATGCGCGTCGCGCTGCTGGGCCCGCTGCGAGCGGAGGGGGAGGACGGCACGCCGATCGACATCGGCGGAGCCCGCCTTCGCATGCTCCTTTCCCGGCTCGCGCTCGACGCCGGCCGCGCGGTTCCCGCCGAGGCGCTGATCGACGGTCTGTGGGGCGCGGAACCGCCTGCGGACGCGGCCAATGCGCTCCAGTCGCTGGTCTCGCGGCTGCGTCGCGTGCTGCGGCCCGCGGGGGCCGAGCTGGAGTCCGTCAACGGCGGTTACCGGCTCGCGGTGCCGCCGGAAGCGGTGGATCTTCACCGGTTCGAGCAGTTGTCCGCCGAGGGGCGCCGGGAGCTTGCCGCTGGCCGGGACGGCACCGCCGCCGAATCGCTCGCCGCCGCGCTCGCGTTGTGGCGCGGACCGGCGCTCGCGGACGTGCTGGACGCGCCGTTCGCCGCCGCGCCCGCGACGCTGCTGGAGGAGCGGCGCACGGAGACCGCCGAGGACTGGTTCGAAGCCGAGCTGCGGCTGGGACGGCACGCGGACGTGCTCGCGGAACTCACCGCCGCCGCGCAAGCGCATCCGCTGCGGGAACGGTTGGCCGGCCTGCGAATCCGTGCGCTTTCCGCGGCCGGACGGCAGGCCGACGCGCTCGCCGCGTATTCCGCGATCCGGACGACGCTGGCCGACGAACTGGGCGTCGACCCGTCGGCGGAACTGCAGGAAGTGCATCTGCGTGCGCTGCGCGGCGAGTACACGCCGGTCGCCGCGGTGGTCGACCGGTTGCCGCAGCGGCTGACCAGCTTCATCGGCCGCACCGACGAGCTGAAGCTGCTGGCCGAGCTGCTCGAAGGATCCCGGCTGGTCACGCTTGTCGGCCCAGGCGGCGCAGGCAAGACCCGGCTCGCGACGGAGGCGGCTTCGCGGCATCCGGCGCACTCGCGCGGGTTGGTGTGGTTCGTGCCGCTGGCCGGTGTGCGGGACGCGGAAGACGTGCTGACTGCGCTGCTCAACGCGTTGGAGGTCCGCGACATCCGGACGACGGAGACCGACGCGCGACGCCGGCAGGTCGATCCGTTCGAGCACGCGGTGGAGACTCTCGGCGGCGCGGAAGCGTTGCTGGTGCTGGACAACTGCGAACACCTCGTGGACACCGCCGCGGAGCTGGCCGAGAATTTGCTGCGCCGGCTGCCGGCGTTGCGGGTGCTCGCGACGAGCCGCGAGCCGCTGGCGATCACCGGGGAAGCGTTGTGCCCGCTCGGTCCGCTGCCGGTGCCGGACGAGGCCGCGCCGCCCTCGGACGTCGGCACGCTCGATTCCGTCCGGCTGTTCCTAGACCGCGCGATGGCGGTACGGCCGGGGTTCCGGCTCGACGAGTCCACAGCGGACGCGGTACGGCAGATCTGCTGCCGGCTCGACGGAATGCCGCTGGCGCTCGAACTTGCCGCCGCGCGGTTGCGGTCGATGACCGCCGAACAGATCGCCGAACGGCTCGACGACCGGTTCCGCTTGCTCACCTCCGGCAGCCGCACGGCGTTGCCGCGCCAGCGCACGCTGCGCGCGGTGGTGGAGTGGAGCTGGGACCTGCTGAGCGACGCGGAGGTCCGGCTCGCGCGCAGGCTCGCGGTGTTCGCGGCGAGTTTTTCCGAGGAGGCGGTGGAAAACGTCTGCGCGGACGAGGAACTGCCCGCGGAAGACATCGTGTACGTGCTGGGTTCGCTGGTGGAGAAGTCCATTGTGGACGTGGTGGGCATGCGCTACCGCCTGTTGGAAACCCTGCGCGCCTACGCGACCGAGCGGCTCGCCGAATCCGGCGAACGGGAGCGGATGCGGGAGGCGATGGTCGCCTACTACGCGGAATTGGCCGACCGCAACGAACCGTTGCTGCGCGGACGGGACCAGCTCCAGGCGATCGACGTGTACGAGCACGAAAGCGATAACTTCAACGCCGCGCTGCGAGCGGCGATCGAGTCCGATTCCGCGGCAGCGGCGGCCCGGCTGCTGTTCGGATTGTTCTGGTATCTCAACATCGTCGGCCAGAACGAGCGGGGCGCGCTGTTCGTGGACGAGGTGCTCGAACTGAGCGGCGAGCTGCCGCCGGACGTGGCGGCGAGCCTGCGGTTGATCCAGGTGCTGATGCGGGTCATGGCCGGGCCGCAAGAGAAGGTGGACGTCCCCGACCTGATCGAGGAATGCGTGCGGACCGGCGCCGCGGACCGGAATCCGTGGCTGTGGGTGGGGTTGCCGATCGTGGCGTACCTCAACGGCGAGCGGGACCTGGCGCTGCGCGAGATCCGCCGGGCCGTCGCGCGGGACGACGTCTGGAGCCGCGCCGCCGGGCACTGGGCGGAGAGCTTCGTCCTCGGCGACACCGGCGATCTCGGGAGCGCGGACCGGGCGCGAGAGCTTGCCCACCAGGGCTTCGCCGAGGTCGGCGACCGCTGGGGACTCGGGATGACGCACGGGTTCCGGGCCGCGGCGCGGTCGCAGGCAGGCGACCACGAGGGCGCGATCGCCGGGTACACCGAGGGATTGCGGCTGGTGATGGAGCTGCGGTCAAGGGACGACATCGTGCAGCAGTGGTGGCGGCTGGCGGTGGAGCGTTCGCGCTCGGGAGATCAGGAAGGCGCGTGGCGGGACATGGAAGCCGCCGAACGCTACGCGGCTGCCGGCGTCAACAACGGCTTGCGCCTGATCGTGTTGCTCGGCCGTGCCGAGTTGCTGATCCGTGAGCGCAATGTCGCCGAGGCGCGCGAGGTGTTCCGGGAAATGAAGGCGGCGCGCGCGGATTGGCCGACTCCGGAGGGTTTCGAGGCGGAATGGCTCGGCACCATCGAGGCCGGTTTGCTGCTCGCCGAAGGCCGCCCGGACGAAGCGGAGCCAGCGGTGTTCGGCGTGGTCGAGCAGGCGGCGAGGCGCTTCGACATGCCGGACCTGGCTGCCATGGTCGAACTGCTGGCGCGGATCCGGTACCAGCAGGGGCGGCTGGAGTCGTCGGCCCGGCTGCTGGCGCTGAGCGCGGTAGTGCGCGGCCGGTTCGACCTGGGAAGTCCGGAGGTCCGGGAGCTGATCGAGAACCTGACCCGGGAGCTGGGCGAGGAGCGATACGAGGCGCTCGTGGCCGAGACCTCGCAGCTGGACCGGGCGGAGGCGATCGAGGCGGTCCGGGCGGAGCGCTCGCCTGTTATCGACGATAACTAAAACTTGCTTCCACTGATGTTTCCGGTGATACGCTCCGTTGGGTATCACCGGAAACGCAGAGGAGCTGTCATGCGCATCGTCGCCCTGGAAGAACACGTGATCCTGCCTGTCCTGCGCGACGCGTGGGCGAAGGCGGGCCTCCAACCGCACGGCTATCCCGACGACCATCCGGTCACGCGACGCCTGCACGACGTCGGCGAGGGACGTCTCGCCGACATGGACGACCAGGGCATCGACGTCGCAGTGCTGTCCCTGTCGACCCCCGGCGTGCAGAACCTTCCGGCCGCCGACGCCATGCCCGTCGCGCGCGAGGCCAACGACGCACTCGCCGAGATCGTCGCCGCCAATCCGACGCGATTCCAGGCCTTCGCCACGCTCCCGACGTCCTCGCCCGAAGCCGCCGCTGAGGAGTTGGAACGCGCGGTCAGCCTGGGTTTCCGCGGCGCGATGCTGTACGGCCGCACTGGCGACAAACTGGCCGATGCCCCGGAATTCGACGACCTCTACGGAACCGCCGCACGACTCCGCGTCCCGCTGCACTTCCATCCCCAAGCGCCGGTGCAGGCGGTACAAGAGGCGTACTACTCGGCACTGCCCAACGGCGTCGGCGCGGCATTGGCGACCGCCGGACTCGGCTGGTATTACGACCTGGGCGTGCAGTACCTGCGGATGATCTTCTCCGGCGTCTTCGACCGGCACCCCGAACTGCAGGTGATCGCCGGACACTGGGGCGAGGTGGTCTTGTTCTACCTGGACCACGTCGGCTTCCTGCGGGAAATGGCCGGGCTGCGCCAGCCGCTCGCCGACTACTTCCGCCAGAACTTCTGGATCGCGGGGAGCGGAACGGTCAGCGAACGCTACCTGCGCTGGGCGGCGGAGGTGGTGGGGACGGATCGGATGCTCTATTCGACCGACTATCCGTACACCTTCGGCACCCGGCCGGGCGGATTTCCTTACCTGGACACGAGCGGCGGTGTCGCGCGGTCGTTTTTGGAGAAGGCGCCGTTCAGCGAGGAAGAGAAGGCGGCCATTGGCTCCGGGAACTGGGAGCGGCTGACCGGCCATCTCGCGGGGGCTTCACTCGGGCGAGCCTAGGTGACCGAGCGTCCGCTTGATCACCTCCAGACCGGCCGACATCGTTTTGCTCATCGGCGCTGCCAGTTCGTCGGGCAGCACGTCGCGGATCCACACCAGCCGGCACCGCTGCTCGCCATCGGCCAAGACCTGCATGGAGGCGTTGTCGTGTTCGGGCTGGACGTCGCCGCCGACGACTGAGTAGACGATCCGGCGGGCGTCGTGGTCAACGCCGATCCGCCGTTCCCGGACGACCGTGCCGTCGGCGAAGGTGACGATCCGGCAGTCCTCCTCGGCCCGGCTGTCCAGCACGAACCCCGGCGCCATCCGCCGGGGACCCGCGGCGAAGTCGCCGATCACCTCCCACACGTCGTCGGCGCTGGACTCGATCACTGCTTCTTCGCGGATGGACGCCATGTCTCCTGCTCCCTTTTTCGTGCGGTGGCAATGGATGTGCCAGCCTGCCCGGTCCCAGCCGCTCGCGTCTTGAAGATTTTTGCGGAATTGTCAGACCCTCGCCGTAGCCTCCGGGCGTGCTCTCCTTCGTCGATCTCGCCACGCGCCCGGAGTTCGCCGTCGGCACGGCGGACTGCCGGGACGATCACCGCGGCTGGTCGGCCGAGCGGCCGCGCGAGGACGTGCGGCTCGTGCTCGTGCGCCGCGGCGGGTTCCGCCGCCGGGTCCGCGGGGTCTGCGCGGACCTCGACCACACCGTCGGATACCTCGGGATGCCCGGCGAGGAGGAGCACTTCGCCCATCCCGTCGGCGGTGACAAGTGCACCTCGATCACCCTGACGCCCGCGTTCTGGCGCACCCTGGCCGGCGACGCACCGCTGCTGGAGCGTTCAACGCTGTACGTGGACGGCACACTCGACCTTGCCCACCGCCGGCTGCTCGCCGCCACCCGCGCCGCCGATACCGAGTACGCAGCGACCGAAGGACTGCTCGGCCTGATAGCCGCGGTGGTCCGGCAGGTCGTGACCACGGCCGTCCCGGACAGCGACCGGACAGGCGACCGTGCGCTGGCAGCTCAAGCCCGCCGCGCGATCGGCGACGATCATCCCGCGGCGGACGGCCTGATCCCGCTGGCGGCCCTGCTGGGCGTCTCGCCTTACCGGCTCAGCCGGGCCTTCACCCGCGAACTGGGAGTGTCGCTGACCCGGTACCGCAATCGCGTGCGCGTGGCCCGCGCGCTGGACCGGCTGGAGGCGGGCGAACCCAGCTTGGCCGCCCTCGCCGCCGACCTCGGGTTCGCCGATCAGGCCCACCTGTGCCGAACGGTGCGCGCGCACCTCGGGCACACCCCGACCGCACTGCGCCGGCTGCTCGCCACAAAAAAGTGAGTGTCTGTGCCCGGCTGTGGAACCCGGACACAGACACTCACCCACAGCGTCCACACCCCCGTGCGGGACGCCCTCAGACCCGCTTGCGGTAGGCCCACGTCGCGAGCGGGAAGAACACCGCGACCGCACCGGCCATCCACGCCAGCGCGCCCAGCAGGGAGCCGCCGTACGCGGCGCCGCCGTTGAGCAGGCCGCGCATCACGTCGGACATCAGGCTCACCGGGCTGATGTCCGCCCATGCCTTGAGCCAGCCCGGCATCGTGGCCGTCGGGAGGAACACGTTGCTGCCGAAGGTCAGCGGCATGATGAAGACGAACATCACGCCCTGCGCCGCGCCGGGGGATTTCATCAGCATCCCGACGAACACCGAACCCCAGCAGAAGCACAGGCCGAACGCGATCGCCAGCAGGATCGCGAGGACGAACTCCCCGGGACCGGTCTGCACGCGGAAGCCCATCACGGTCGCCACGGTCAGCAGCACCGTCAGGCACACCACGTACCGCACGAGGTCCGCCAGCACCGCGCCCACCAATGGCGCCGAGCGGGCGATCGGCATGGAGCGGAAGCGGTCGAAGACGCCCTTGGTGATGTCGGTGTTGAGCTGGGTGCCGACCGTCAGCGAGGCCTGCAGCACGTTCATCACGATCAGGCCGGGCACGAACGACTGCAGGTAGTTCTCGATCGAACCGCCCAGCGCGTTGCCGAACAGGTAGGTGAACATCAGCAGGAAGATGATCGGCATCAGCGTGACGTCGGCCAGCTGTTCCGGGTTCTTGCGGATCTTCAGGATTCCCCGCCAGGCAAGCGAAAACGCGTGCTTCGCGCCCTGGACCGGGCTGATGTGCCGGGGCGGGGCCGCCACGGCGGTCGCGGTGGTCACGACCGGCTCCCTTCGAGTTCGCGTTCGGGCTTCGGCTCTTCGGCGGCGTGTCCGGTCAGGGCGAGGAACACCTCGTCGAGGCTGGGCAGCCGCAGAGCCAGTTCGTCGGAGGTGATGCCCGCCGAGTCGAGCCGGCGCACCAGCGTGGACAGCAGGACTGGGTCGGAGACCGGCGCGGTCAGCAGTCCGGTGGCGTCGTCGCGGACCGGGCGGGCTCCGGTGAGCTCGGCCAGGATGCGGTCGACCTCGTCGAGGTCGCTCAGCGACGTCGGCCGCACCTGCAGCGTCTGCCCGCCGACCCGCCGCTTCAGCTCGTCGGCGCGGCCGTCGGCGACCACGTGGCCGTGGTCGAACACGGTGATCCGGTCGGCCAGCTGGTCGGCCTCCTCCAGGTACTGCGTGGTGAGCAGCACCGTCGCGCCGTCGGCGACGAGGCTGCGGACGACCGCCCACACCTCGTTGCGTGCGTGCGGGTCGAGTCCGGTGGTCGGCTCGTCCAGATACAGCACGGCGGGGCGGCCGACGAGGCTCGCCGCCAGGTCGAGCCTGCGCCGCATACCGCCGGAGTACGTCCGGATCGGCCGCTTGGCCGCGTCGGTCAGCTCGAACCGCTCCAGCAGTTCGGCCGCCCGCGCCCGCGCGTCAGCCCGGGACAGGTTCAGCAGCTTCCCGATCAGCACCAGGTTCTCGGTGCCGCTCAGGTCCTCGTCCACCGACGCGTACTGCCCGGTGAGCCCGATCAGCCCGCGCACCCGGACCGGGTCGCGGACCACGTCGTAACCCCCGACCGTGGCCCGCCCCGCGTCGGGTCTCAGCAGGGTCGCCAGGATGCGGACCGCGGTTGTCTTGCCCGCGCCGTTCGGCCCGAGCACCCCGACCACCTTGCCGAACGGGACCTCGAGGTCCACCCCGTCCAGCGCCTTCGTCTCCCCGAAATGCTTGACCAGGCCCTCGGCCTGGATCGCGTGCGACATGACGCCTCCTCCTGTGTCGCTCAAGCACACAGTGGACGGAGGCGCTGGCAAGCCGCGCACACGGCGCTGACACGGACCTGTCAGCGCCTGCCCGGCATACTCTGGATCATGGTGATGGAGGCGCGGACGCGAACCCGGCTGGTCACGGGCCTGCTCGTGCTGGTCGGACTGCCGCTGTTCACAGTGGCTGTGCTGCGCACGATCGGCTGGGACGGCAGCAGCTGGTACCTGACCGCGCTGCTGGCGCTGACCCCGTACGTCGTCATCTACGGCGTGCTGCTCGCCGCGCTCGCGCTGGTGCTGCGGCGCTGGTGGGTCGGCGGCGTCGCGCTGGCGTTGTCCGCGCTGCTGGCGGTGTTCGTCGCGCCGCGGGTGATGTCTGATGACCAGCCCGTGGCGCAGGGGAAGACGGTGCGCGTGCTGGCGGCCAATCTCTATCTCGGCCAGGCCGATCCCGCGGCGCTCGTGCGGCTGGTCCGGGAGCAGCGGGTCGACGTGCTGAACCTGGTGGAGATGACGCCCGCCGCGATGTCCGGACTGGAGAAGGCCGGGCTCTTCCAGACGTTGCCGTACCGCGTGCTCCATCCGGCGTCCGGTGTGGACGGTTCGGGCATCGTGTCGCGATATCCGCTTGCCGAGCAGGATTACACCGGTGATTCGGTTCAGAATCAGCCCGGCGCGGCGGCGGATCTCGGCGGCGGAACGACGTTGGAGATCGTGGCGGCGCATCCGCGTTCGCCGGATTCCGGGTATTACCAGTGGGAACAGCAGATGCGGGACCTGTCGCGCGCCATCGGCGAGCACGGCCTGCGTGTCGTGGCAGGCGATTTCAACGCGACCCTCGACCACGCCGCGCTGCGGACGGTGCTGTCGCGCGGGTACGTCGACGCGGCGGAGGCGCGCGGCGACGGCCTGATCCCGACCTGGTCGACTTCGGCGGTTCCGCTCGTACCGCTGGATCACGTGCTGGTGGACCGCCGGGTCGCGATCCGGGATTACCAAGTGCTCGATGTGCCCGGAAGCGATCACCGGGCGGTTTACGCGGAGGTGCAGCTGCCATGACGACCTTGCGGCCGAGCAGCGGGGAAGCCGAATACCCGCGGCTGCTGGAGATCTGGCGCAGTGCCGTCGAGGCGACGCACCATTTCCTGGCGCCGTCGGACGTCGAGTACTACGCGACGCGTGTCCCGGTCTACTTCCCGGAAGTGGACCTGACCGTGGCGGAGGTCGACGGAATCGCGGCGGGTTTCTCCGGGATCGCCGAGGGAAAGCTGGAAATGCTGTTCGTGCACGACGATTTCCGCGGTCGCGGGGTCGGGTCGGCGTTGCTGCGGGCGGCGTTGGACCGTTTCCCTGGCCTCACGCTGGACGTGAACGAGCAGAACCCGCAGGCGGTCGGCTTCTATCTGCACCACGGGTTCGAGGTAGTCGGCAGGCAGGAGACCGATCCGGACGGCCGCCCGTTCCCGTTGCTGGAGCTCAAACGAGCTTGACCAGCGTCTCCAGCGCGCCGGCGGGGATCGAAATCCCGCGCCCGTGGCGGATCTGCGGTTCGCGCGGATTGATCCGGATCAGCGCACCCGTGGCCGCGCTGGCGAGTTCGGAATACCGGCGCACGGTCGGAACCGCTTGTCCGGCACCGATTTCGACCACCACCGCGTCACGGTGCGCGCGCCGCCACGCCGCCAGTTCGTCGAGCTGTTCCTGACTGCGGTCCGGAACCCAGTCGAAATCCCCGAACATCAGGATGTTGGGCCGGGCGAGGCTGCCGCAACGCGGACACGACGGCAACGGCGGCCGGGCGCGCATGGTCGCCTCGTCCAGATCGACCGCGACGTCCGCGGCCGACCAGATCTCCCGCGAACATCCGGCCAGGCACTGCAGATGGTGGATCGACCCGTGCGCCTCGGCGACGTGCGGGAAGCCAGCCGCCTGGAACTGTCCGTCCACATTGGACGTGAAGACCCGGACGCCGCCAGGCTTCGCGAGCCCGCGTTCGAGCAGCAGACCGAACCCGCGGTGCGGCACCGTCCTCCGGTACAGGTCGAGCCGGTGCCCGTAGAAACCCCAGGCCAGCTCCGGGTCCGAAGCGAAATGCTGCGGGTCGGCCAGCTCCTCGAACCGCAGCCCAAGCCCGGCGTACGGCGGATAAGCCCGCCAAAACCCTTCCCCGCCACGGAAATCGGGCAGACCAGAATCGACGCCCATCCCGGCGCCGGCGCACACGAGCAGCGCGCCGGCACCCGAGATCAGCTCAGCGGCGCGGGCGAGTTCGTCACTCACCCGGCTTCGATGCCTGCACGACCTCGAACTCCAGCAGGTTCGCACCGGTCGACACCGGGTTCTTGCGCTCGCCCGCGTGCGCCTCGCGCGCCGGACCGCCCGCCCAGGCCTGGTAGTGCTCCTCGGTCTCCCACTTCGTGTAGACGAAGTAGCGCGTCTCGCCCGCGACCGGGCGAAGCAGCTCGAAGCCGAGGAAGCCCTCCTGGTTGTCGACGGAGTGCAGCCGCGCGGCGAACCGCTTCTCCAACTCCGGGCCGGCGCCTTCGGGGACCTCGATTGCGTTGATCTTGACCACTGCCATGGCTCGAGTTTATGGCACCGACTTCGTCGGCGAGTGATCCCGCGTTGGGGTCAAGTAGCCACCAGCTGGTTCGGCCCTGGTCAGCATGCTGGTCACGGCCAAACAGCACGAGCTGGGCGCGGTGGACTACGCGACGGTCGCGGTCGGCCCGGACGAGGCGGCGGACGTCGTCCAGCTGGGGCTGGTCGGCACGGTCGCGACTCCCGCAGCAGTCTGACCAGGTCGTTGCTCGGCAGTCAGGGCCGCAACCCGCCCGGATAGAGATCGGCGTCCGACGGCAGTTTCGTCCCGTGGAACCAGTCGTTGAGGAACCCGCTCAAGTCCCGGCCGGCGACCTTCGACACGAGCTTCTCGAAGTCCGCCCACGTAGCGTTGCTGTTGCGGTGCTCGCCCACCCACTCGTGCAGCACCTTCTCGAATCCCGGCTCGCCCAGTTCCCGGCGCAGCGCGTGGACCGCCAGGATGCCCTTGTCGTACGCGCCTTCGAACAGGTGCTCCGGCCCCATGTCGACGAGCTTCTGGCCCCAGAAATCCGTGCTGCCCTTGGTGATCTCGACGGCCGCGCGGTAGCGGTCGTCCAGGTTCTGGCCCTCGCGTTCGCCCCACATCCACTGCGCGTACGACGCGAAGCACTCGTTCAGGCAGATGTCCGCCCACGAGTTGAGCGACACCGAGTCGCCGAACCACTGATGCGCGTTCTCGTGCACCAGGGTCAGGATTTCCGCCCATTTCGCATAAGTGGGACGGGTTTGCGTTTCCAGGGAGAAATGGATGTCCTCGTCGAGGTAGATCCCGCCGGCCGCGCTCTGCGGGTACTTGCCGAACTTGCTCTCCAGGAACGAGATCACCTCCGGCAGCCGGTCGCCGGTGGCCTCGCGGGCCTCGGCGCCAGGGGCGTAGCCGGAGACGATCGGCGTGCCGTCCGGGAGCGTGGACCGCTGGACGGTGAATTTGTCGATCGCGATCGTGGTCAGGTAGCTGGCTACCGGATTCGGATCGGCCCACGTCGTGGTGGTTTTGCCGTCCTTGGCGCTGGTGCCCTTTTCCCGGCCGTTGGACAGCACCGTCCAGCCGGTGGGCACGTGCGCGGTCAGCGTGAAGGTCGCCTTGTCGCGCGGGGTTTCATTGACCGGATACCAGAACGACGCCGAATGCGGCTCGCCGACCAGGTACGCGCCGCCGTCCTCGGAGCGGGCCCAGCCGTTCTCCGATCCGCCGTCGTGCGGGGTTTTCGCCGGAACACCCGAATAGCGCACGCGCGTCCGGAACGTCGAGCCCGACCGCAGCGGTTCGGCCGGAGTCACGACCAGTTTGTTCTTCTCCCGGCTGTACTTCGCCGGTTTCCCGTCGATCTCCACCGAGGCGACGTCCAGTCCGCGCAGGTCGAAGTCGAAGCGGCTGAGGTCTTGGGTGGCTTTCGCGGCGACCGTGGTGTCGCCGTCGAGGCGGCCGCTCGGCGGGTCGTAGCTGACGTCGACGTGGTAGTCCAGAGCGTCGTACCCGCCGTTGCCGTCGTCGGGGAAATACGGGTCTCCCGCGCTGTTCGCGCCGGGTGCGGGATGCATCGGCGGCGGCGGAGCGGCGGGTTCGGCAGGGCTGCACGCGGACAGCACAAGCACGCCGAAGAGGGCGAGGACGGCGGGCTGACGGCTGCGCATTCCTTCACCCTAGGGGCAGATTTGTGATGAGGTAGCCGGGAAAACCCGGGAGGATTAATGCGACCAGGCCTGATCGACTTCGGCGGCGACGAACGCCCTGGCGTGTCGATCTTGCTGTTGCACGGGCTGATGGGCCGCGCTCGCACGTGGTGGCCGGTCGCGCAATGGCTCAAGCGGTACGGCCGCGTGCGCGCTCTCGACGCCCGCGGGCACGGCCGCGCGCCGCACACCGGTCCGTGGACCACCGAGCAGTTCGCCGAGGACGTCGCGGACGTGCTGGCCGACGTTGGTCCGTCCGTGCTGATCGGGCATTCGATGGGCGGGCTGCACGCGTGGGCCGCCGCGGCGAAACACCCGGAGCTGGTGCGTGCGGTGGTCAGCGAGGATTTCGCGCCGGACCAGCGCGGACGCACCGTCGAGACCTGGCGGGGCTACTTCGAGAGCTGGCCGGTGCCGTTCGAATCGCTGGCCCACGTGCGCGAGTTCTTCGGTGCCGCGGGCGACTACTTCACCGAGTGCGTCGAGGAACGCGACGACGGCTATCACCTGATCGCCGACCTGGAGAACCTGTACGAGATCGCCGCCGAATGGGGCCGCCGGGACTATTGGTCCATTGTGGACGGTATCCGCTGTCCGCTGCTGCTGGTCGAGGGCGAGCACACCGCGATGCCGCTTGGCCAGCAAGCCGAGGTGGCGGCGCGAGTACCGGGCGCGAAGCACCTGGTCGTGCCCGGTTCGGCGCATTTGCCGCACGCCGAGGCACCGGAGACCTATCGCGGCGCGGTGGAGGCGTTCCTGTCCGGCCTGTGACGCCCCACGCGTGCCGCCCTCGCTGGCACACGTGAGGCGTCCCCGGTCAGCGGGCCAGCTCGGTGCGCCACGCGGCGGTCGAGCGGTCTGCCGGCACGATCAGCGGCCAGACGTCCGAGCCCAGGTAGGCGGACTCGTCGCTGGCGCGAGCCGCGGTGCAGCTGTCGCGGGAAAGCCCGTGCTCAGCGGCCAGCGCGGACACGGCGGCCGCGGTCGCCTTGCCGAACACGCCGTCGGTGGGCACGCCGAACCCGGCGGCGCGCAGGAACCGTTGCGCGGTCATCACCCGCGGCCCGGTGTCACCCGGTTTGAGCAACGGCCACTCCGGTGCGTCAAGACGCGCGACGGACAGGCCGAGCTGCTGGCCGACCGCCTTGCGCAGCTCCGGGAGCCGGTCGTAGAGCACCTGGCCGCAGCACTCGGTCGAGTTGAAATCGCGGTGGCCCTTGATGAACTCGGGCGTGATGCCGTATTGGTGCGCGATGTAGGCGATCAGCTGCACGAGCGAATCCCACAGCGCGACCGGCACGTCGACCGTGCTGTAGAGGCCCTCGTTCTCGATGCCGAGGCATTCGCTGTTGTGGTTCGCGACGTTCGCGCCCTGCACGTGCTGCGTCCCGCCGCGCAGGATTTCGAGGCTGCGGTGCCGCCCCTCGGTGACGAAGCCGCCGCGGCTGTTCGTGAACTGCTGGCCGGTGTCGATCCAGCCGCGGGTGTCCATGTGGAAGTTCTGGATGTCCCGCGAGATCTGCAGCGCGTGCGCCAGCGAGTAGTCGGTGTTGTTGCCCGGATCGACGGTGTGGTGCACCACGATGTACGTCGGCTTGTGGTTCTCCACCACGATCGCGCCCGACGCGGGCCGGGCGTTCCACTCGGCTGTCGAATGGATGACCGGAGCGGTGACCGCCGCAGCGGATTTTGCCGTGGCAAAGCCCAGCGCGCCCACGGCAGTGACGGTGAGGCCGCCCTTCAAGACGGCACGACGCGATGCTTCCCCCATGCGGAACTCCTCAGCCCGGAAGTGCGACGGGGGAAAGCTAACCCGGCGCCCCGGGGGTGACAACTTTTTGCCGACTTTCGTCGTAGTGCGTCAGTGTTCCCCGGGAAGCGCGAACAGCCCGTCGCGGGTTTGCTCCAGCAGACCGTCCACGAGCAGCGAATCCAGGCACCGGTCGCGCTGGCCCGATTCGTGCCACACGAGGTCCAGCCGCGCCTTCTCGACCGGCCCCTCGGCGCCGCGCAGAACGTCCAGCAGCAGCCCGCGCACCTGCCGGTCGGTGCCGGCGAACTTCTGCACCGGCTTGGCCGGACCGGCGTATTCGGGACGGCCGTTGTGCTGCCACTTGCATTCGGCGTAAATCGGGCAGTCCGCGCACTTCGGCGACCGGGCGGTACAGATCAGCGCGCCCAGCTCCATCAACGCCGCGGACAGCTTCGCCGCAGGCGCGTCCTCGGCGGGCAGCAACGCTTCGACGTCCGCCATGTCGCGAGTATTCGACGCCGGGCCCGCGTCGCCCGCGCCATGCACGGCACGCGCGACGACGCGTCGGACGTTGGTGTCGACGACGGGCGCGCGCTTGCCGTACGCGAACGCCGCGACCGCGCGCGCCGTGTACGCGCCGATGCCGGGCAACGCGAGCAGCGTGTCCACATCGGACGGCACGACGTCGCCGTGCTCCTGAGCGATGACGGTGGCGGCGGCGTGCAGCCGAAGCGCGCGACGCGGGTAGCCGAGCTTGCCCCACGCGCGCACGACCTCGCCGGTGGTCTCCGCGGCCAGCGCCGAGGGCACCGGCCAGCGAGCCATCCACTCCAGCCAGATCGGCTGGACGCGCGAGACCGGCGTCTGCTGCAGCATGATTTCGCTGACCAGCACGCCCCACGCCGAGCAGTCCGGCTCCCGCCAGGGCAGGTCCCGGCCGACGTCGGCGAACCACTCGATCAGAACATCGGTGTCTACTGCCACCCCGCCATTGAATACGACGGCCCTTACTTGACCTCGGTCAGGCTCCCGGCCTTCACGTCGTAGATGAATCCGCGCACGTTGTCGTTGTGCAGGAGGAAGTCGCTGCGCCGGGCGCGCTCCATCGAGGTGCGCACGCTGTCCTCGACCTTGCGGAACGCCTCGACCGCCCAGGTCGGCCGCAGCCCGGTCGCGGTCTCCAGTTCGTCCTTGAACTCGTCCTCGGTGACCGTGGAGAGGCCGCAGTCGGTGTGCTGGACGATGAGCACCTCGCGGGTGCCGAGCTTGCGCTGGCTGAGCGCGAGCGACCGGATCATGTCGTCGGTGACCACCCCGCCCGCGTTGCGCAGCACGTGCGCCTCACCCTGCAGCAGGCCGAAGATCTCGAACACCCGGATCCGGGCGTCCATGCAGGTGAGGATCGACACCTGCAGCGACGGCTTGGGGGAGGACCGGTCGCCGGGAACGATGTTCCCGATTTCCTGATTACGCTTGAGCAGCACGTCGATGGAGGTCATGGGGCACCTTTCGGCCTGCGCGGGCGGTTCCCACTATGGAACCGGCCCGGCCCCGCGTACACAATGCGGTGGGCCGGAAATCACGGCAAAGGCTGGGGTGAACCGCTCAGCCGCCGAACCAGGGCTCCTCGACCGTCCGCGGCGGCGCCGACGTCCTCCCGACCCGCAGCTCGGTCGGCAGCGTGATCACCTTCGGCCCGACCCGCTCGGCGGAGCTGAGCAGCAGCCGTCCGGCCACCTTGCCCTTCTCCAGCACCGGCTGATGCACCGTCGTGAGGCCGGAGCGTTCCGCCTCGGCGATGCCGTCGAACCCGGTCACCGTGAGGTCGAGCGGCACCCGCAGCCCGCGTCGCGCGGCCTCGGCCAGCGCGCCGAGCGCGAGGATGTCCGACGTGCACACCAGGGCGGTGACCTGCGGATACGCGTCCAGGAGCTGGCGTGCGGCAGAGGCGCCGTCGTCCACCGTGTGGTCGAAGCGCTCGACCACCGGGACGGTCGCCCAGTCGACGCCCGCCGAGGAAAACGCCGTCGCCAGCGCCTCCAGCCGGGTGCGCTGCACGTGGAAGTGCGCGCCGCTCTGGCGTTCGGAAGTCACGAAGTCGTCGTTGCGCTCGCGGCCGAGCCGCATGCAGAGAACGCCGATCTGCCGGTGGCCCAGCGCCACGAGGTGGTCGGCGAGCTGGGTGACGGCGGCCGCGTCGTCCGGGCCGACGCGGTCCACGCCCTCGATGCGGGGCTGGTCGATGATCACCGTCGGCACGGGCCGTTCCAAGACGGCCGCGAGATGCGGATCGTCGTCCGGCACGGAGTAGACGACGAACCCGTCCACGCCCGCGCGGTGCACCGCGGCGAGATCCTCGCGACCAGGGCTGGCCGGCACGAGGTGCAGGCCGACGCCCGCGTCCTCGCAGGCCAGCGCGAGTCCTTCGAGCACGCCGACGGCGGCCGGGTCACGGAAGGCGTAGGAGAGGTTCTCGGTCAGCAGCAGCCCGACCGCGCCCGCCTTGCGGGTGCGCAGCGAGCGCGCGACCGGGTCCGGGCCGGGGTAGCCGAGCCGCCGCGCGGTCTCGAGCACCCTGCGGCGCAGTTCGGGGGAGAGCTGATCCGGGCGGTTGTAGGCGTTGGACACGGTGGTCCTGGACACCCCGAGTTCCGCCGCGAGCGACGCCAATGTCGCCTGCCTCCGGGTGCGAATAGGACGGCCCATCCGCAAACCGTAACGGTTCAGATCGTTTTCCAGAAGCGACACCCCTGTGGTGAGCGTCTCGATCCGCTCGGTGATCAAGAGCGCGTGCGGCCACCCGGTGGAGTGAGGCTCGCCGTTCGGATGGGGTAAAGTGAATCTGACAACGGTTTCCATTAGCAGTTCGACCCAGGAGTGCCCGATGACTTCCCGCCGCACCACGAGCGTCCTCGCCGCCGCGTCGGCCTTGGCTGTGTTCGCGCTCGGCGCGTGCTCCAGCACGTCGTCCTCGTCCGGTTCCGGGGCGGGAGGGGGCACGGGCGACCAGGTGAAGGTCGTCGCCTCCACCGATGTCTGGGGCAGCGTCGCGTCCGCCGTCGGAGGCGACAAAGTGCAGGTCACGTCGATCATTCACGATCCATCGGCTGACCCGCACTCGTACGAATCGACCGCCGACGACGCGCTCGCCGCCAAGAAGGCGCAGCTGACGCTGGCGAACGGCGGCGGGTACGACGAGTTCTTCACCAAGCTCTCCGGCGAGGCGGCCTCGGCGAAGAAACTGGTCGCCTACGACATCGCCAAGCCGGGCGAGGAGAACGAGCACGTCTGGTACGACCTGCCGGGCGTCGCGAAGGTCGCCGACCAGGTCGCGGCCGCGCTCGGCGAGATCCAGCCCGCGTCGAAGCAGAAGTTCGACGAGAACGCCAAGACCTTCAAGGGCCAGCTCGACGGCCTGATCAAGAAGGCGTCCGCGCTGGGCACCGCGCACCCGGACACGAAGGTCGTCGTCACCGAACCCGTCGCGCACTACCTGCTGAAGACCGCGAACATCGCCGACGCCACCCCGAAGGCCTTCTCCGACGCGATCGAGAACGAGACCGACGTGCCCGCCGCGGCGGTCTCCGAGTTCACCAAGCTGATCAAGGAGAAGCAGGTGAAGGCGCTGGTCAACAACGTGCAGACGGTCACCCCGCTGACCAAGCAGGCGGTCGCCGACGCGAAGGCGTCCGGGGTCGCGGTGGTCGACGTATCCGAGACGCTCCCGGCGAACGTCACGGGCTACATTGACTGGATGACCAAGGATGTGGACTCGCTGTCGGGGGCTCTGAACAGCTGATGTCCGTCCAGCTTCCGGAAGCCGGTCCCGCGGTCCGCGTGCGCGGGGCCGGGCTCGCCTTCGGCGACCGCACCCTCTGGTCCGGTTTGGACCTCGATGTCGAGCCGGGCGAATTCCTGGCCGTCCTCGGTCCGAACGGTTCCGGCAAGAGCAGCTTCCTCAAGGCGCTGCTGGGGATGCAGTCGCTGTCGGCGGGCACGGTGGAAATCGCGGGCGGGCGTCCGGGAGGGGCGAACCGCAAGGTCGGCTACATCCCGCAGCAGCGCGCGATCGACGATTCGCTCACGCTGCGCGGCGTCGACCTGGTCGGGCTGGGACTCGATGGGCACCGCTGGGGTCCAGGCCTGGCCGGAATGCGGGCACGGAAACGCCGAGTGGCGTCAGTAATCGAATCCGTCGGCGGCACGCGCTACGCGAAACAGCCAGTCGGCCGCTTGTCCGGCGGCGAGCAGCAACGACTGCGGGTGGCACAGGCATTGGTCGGCGACCCGACGGTTCTGCTGTGCGACGAACCGCTGCTGTCGCTCGACCTGGCACACCAGCGCGCGGTCAGCGAACTGATCGACGCGCGCCGGCGCGAGGCCGGGTCCGCGGTGCTGTTCGTGACCCACGAGATCAACCCGGTCCTGCAGTTCGTCGACCGCGTGCTGTACCTGGTGAACGGCCAGTTCCGGATCGGCAAGCCGGACGAGGTGATGACCTCGGAGACGCTGTCGGATCTGTACGGAACGAAGATCGAGGTGCTGCGCGTCGGCGGGCAGATTCACATCGCCGGTGCGCAGAGCGCGCTGTGCGAGGACGAACCGCATCACCACGAGCAGGAAGCAGTGGGCTGAGCCTTGGACGGCATGTTCGACTTCGCCAAGACGTGGGAGCTGATTTCGGAACTGGACAGCGTCCGCATCGCCCTGATCGCGGCCGCGGTGCTCGGCTTGCTGGCCGGGGTGCTCGGCCCGCTGATCGTGATGCGCCGCATGTCCTTCGCGGTGCACGGCACGTCCGAACTGGCCTTCACCGGCGCGGCCGGTGCCCTGTTACTGGGTGTCGGAGTGGAATACGGCGCACTGGCCGGTGCTGTCGCCGCCGCGCTGTTGCTGGGAATCCTGGGAATCCGCGACGCCGACCGCGATTCGGTGATCGGCGTGATCCTGTCCTTCGGCTTGGGCATGGGCGTCCTGCTGCTGTCGTTCTACAAAGGACGGTCAGCGAACAAGTTCGGCATTCTCACCGGCCAGATCATCACCGTGGACAGCACGAACCTGACCGCATTGGTGATCTCCGCCGCGGCCGTGCTCGCGGTGCTGGCGATGATCTACCGCCCGCTCCTGTTCGCCAGCGTCGACCGCTCGGTGGCCGAGGCGCGCGGGGTCCCGGTCAAGACGCTGACGGTGCTGTTTTCCCTGCTGGTCGGTGTCGCGACGGCGCTGAGCGTGCAGGTGGTCGGGTCGCTCCTGGTGGTCGCCCTGATGGTGACCCCCGCCGCGGCCGCCGCCCGGGTGACGGCCAGCCCCTTGCGCGCCACGGTGCTGTCGGTGGTGTTCGCGGAGGTCGCCGCACTGGGCGGGATCGTCTTGTCGCTGGCTCCGGGGCTGCCGGTGAGTGCGTTCGTGACTTCGATTTCGTTCTTGATTTATCTGGTGTGCCGGGTGATCGCGTGGGTCCGCGACCGCCGACGCGGAGTGCGGACTAGTCCAGTGGAAGCGGCCCCGGTTCCGGTCGGTTAGCCGTAGACGGTCACCTGCTGGCGAGTGACGGTGGGCTTTTCGACCTGATCGAGGACAGCGGTCGCGAGGTCCGCGTAGGACAACGGGATCGACGCTGCTTGAGGATCGAGCACGTCTCCGCGAAGGCGGTACTCGCCGGTCGCGGGTGCTTCGAGCGACAACCCGGGCGGCGGTGTGATGACTAGCCAATCCACCTTTGTAGTTTCCTGCCAGGAGGCCAGGCCGTTCATCCGTGCTTCGGCGAAGGGACGCAAGGAAGCGGGAAAGGCTGTGGGGTCTTCGTACACTCGGCCGCTGGCGGTGCGCAGAGTCGCGGCGAGTCCGATTTCGATCACCCTGGATTCGCGCGCGACCTGAGCGAGGTTCCTGACTAGGCGCACGTAGTAATCGGGGTCGAAGTCGGCGAACGATTCGGGCGGGGCAGTAAACGGTGTCACCGCGTTCACCAGTCCCGCGACCTTGCCTGGCACCACGCTCGAGACGCTGTCCGAGTCGGTCAGATCGCCCGCGACGACGGCAAGCCCGGCTCGGCCGCCAGCGCCGAAAACCACGAGCGGGCTGTTTCGCTGTTCGGGCACCATGAGCTGGACGGTATCCACGGGAAACTGGTTACTTCAACGAAACCGGAGGCTGGCGAGATGGCTGCCGACGCTCGGATGGACCCGGCGTGCCCGATGGCCGCCTTCCCCTTCCACGTCGGCGGAAAGTGGACCGGAATGGTCGTCGTCGCACTGCTGGACGGCCCACGCCGCTTCAGCGACCTGAAGCAAACCCTGGGCGCCAGCAGCGCCAAAGTCCTGACCGAAACCCTTCGCGACATGGCCCGCGACGGCCTCATCACCCGCACCGATCACCAGGCCAACCCGCCCCACGTCACCTACGAGCTGACCGCACTCGGCCGCAGCCTCTTGCCGGTCATCGACGCCATGCGCGAGTGGAGCGACCAGCACCTAGCCGCACTCCTGGCACACCGCCAAGCCAGTCCGTCCGCTACCGGATCGGATGCTGAGCCAACGCCGTCTTCACCGCCGCGATAAAGCCCTCATCCGTAAACGGCACCAACCCGCCAGCCACATTCCGCTCCACCGCCTGCAGCACCACCACGTGCGAGTTCACGAACTGGTCCACCGCCTGCGACTGCGGCGTCTTGTCCGTCGAATACGCCAAATACGTGAGGTTCGTGAACGCCGCCTCCAGATACCGCGACGACGCGAGGCTGAACGAGTCCCCGTAAACCAGCGTCGGCTGGTCGATCGTGCCGACGATCGGCGGGGCCGAGCGGTGCACCGGCTGGTCGATGCTGCCGATGAATTCCCCCGCGCGGTCGGTGACGCCGTCCGGGCGCAGGTTGTAGCGGGTGTTCGTCTTGACGCCGGTTTGGCCGAGCAGCAGCGGCAGGTCCGCGACCGCGTCGTACTGGCCGTCCGGGGCGCTCAGCCAGCTGTTCGTCGCGCCCGGCTTGATCGTGTCGGCGAGGGCGCGCGTGAGGACGAGGCCTCCTTCGTCGCGCCAGTGCGTGTCGTTGGGGGCGTAGATCGGGTGGCCGACCCTGGCCGCTTCGGCGGCGAGTTGCGGGCGCAGGTCGAGCGAGTGGCCTTCGGTGGTGATCTTGTACCAGTCGTTCGGCGAGGCGGCCTGCGAACATTCCTTGCCCGGGTAACTCGCGGGCAGGAACTGCGGCACCATCGTCGTCTTGTCCGGCGTCACCACGAACACGAACTTCCGCCCGGAGGCTTCGACCGCCGCGCGCAGTTCGTCGATCCGCTTCATCGTGGTGTCGATGTCCTGGGTCGGCGTGCACTTCGCTTCGGAGTCGTAGCCGTAGTACAGCCAGCCGTCGGTGCCCTGCACGACCTTGCGGTATCCGGCCTGGCTGGAACCCGGTCCGCTCGGCGTCGACGGGCCGGTGTTCGGCGCGCCGGGCTGCTGCAGCGGCGGAGCCGGGATCGGGCCGGAGTTCGACGCGGAACCCTGGTCGAGCGGAGCGGCCTCGCCGAAGACGCCCTCGCTGATCCCGTTCGCCGCGTTGATCGCGCCGGCCCGGAACGACAGCTGGTCGGTCGCCCATTTGGGGAGGTTGGTGAAGAACTTGAAGCCTTCGCCAAGGCTGGGGAACCCGGCGAGCTTGTGGTTTTCGATCTCGCTCGGCCGGACCCCGACGACCCACAGCAGGGTCGGCGTCACGAAGAACAACAGGGCGCTGACCAGCGCGGTCAGCTGCCGTTTGCCGTGCCGCGGGCGATGCAGCGCGTGCTCGCGGGGCAGGTAGGCCTCGTGGACTGCGGGCAGCTGCGGTGGCTCGGACACGTCACTGAGGTTAGCCAGTTCGAGTGAGCCCGGCGCGAACAACCGCCGAAAAGTCAGCCGAGCATGAGGAGGACTTGCAACTCGCCGACGAGGAACCCGATCACGCCGCCGACCGCGATCAGCTTCCACTCGTCCTGCCGGAACGCCGGCCGCAGCAAGCCCTCGAACTCCAGCGGCGTCAGCGCGAGCATCCGCTGCTCCACCATCTTCGCCACGTCCATCGCCTCGGTCAGGTACCCCTCGGCGTACCGCGCGGTCAACGGCATCTCGGCCAGCGCCCGCTGCGCCGCGGCGTGCTTCATCTCCTGCAGCCGCTGCGCCCCGACGGCGAGCGCGACCACCGGTTTCGCGGCGCTGACCTGCGCGTCCACCGCGTGCCCGACAGCGCGTTCGACCATCGCCACGAGCCGGTCCGACTTCGGGCCGCGCAGCAGGGCGTCGAGCAGATTCGGGACGGTCAGCACCTCGTTGGCGACCAGCTCGCCGTACTGCCGGGCGACCTCGGCGCGCCGCCGCTGGAACTTGCCTTGCAGGATGACCCGGCCCAGCCGCACCGGCTCGCGCGGCAGGAAGATCATCTTGATCGCCAGCCAGTCGGTGAACAGCCCGATCGCGCCGCCGAAGATCGGCAGCACCAGCGGCTGCCGGGTGAACGCCCACACCAGGGCCTGGACCAGGCCGAGCACGAAGCCGAAGACGATCCCGGCGCGCGCGATGAACGTCATCTCCGGCCGGGACGTCTCGCGGATCAGCCGGACCAGCAGCGCGCGGTCGCGGGTGAGCCGTTCGACGGTCATGTGCCGGACGTCGAGGACCTCGTCCAGGTTGTCGCGGACCTCGTCCAGGAACTCCCGCACCAGCTGCGGCGTGCTGGCCTGCACCTGCTTGATCAGCAGTTCCTGGGCGAGCGTGGGCATGACCTCCCACAGCCGCGGATGATGCTGTTCGAGCACGTCGCGGGCGATCCCGTCGACCGCGCGCAGCAGCGGCTGCTCGAGTTCGCGGGTGATGATCACCGGGTCGACGCGGGCGAAGACCTCCTCGATGTCGAGCAGGTTCGCGGTGAGCAGGTCGGTCGCGATCGCGGCCATCCGGCCGCCGTGCTTCGGCACCACGCCCTGCCAGCCGAGGAACGGCCGGATGCCGACGAATTCGAGCGGACGGAACATCATCTCGATCGCGACGCGTTTGGTGACGTAGCCGATCAGCGCGGCGACGAACAGCATCGAGACGTACACCGGCCAGTGCCGCGCGAGGTCGTCCAGCACCGCGTTCACCGGGTCTCCCTCCCCCGTTCCGGAAGGAAACCGTATCGCGTGCGCGGGCTAACCGAGGAGCAGCAACGCCTGCAGTTCGCCGACGAGCCCGCCGATCACCGCGCCGACCGCGATCAGCTTCCATTCGTCCTGCCGGAACGCGGGCCGCAGCAGCTGCTCGAACTCGAGCGGGCTGAGCCGGCGCATCCGGTCCACGATCGTGTTGCGGACGTCGAGCGCGTTGATCGCGTACGTCTCCGCGTGCCGGATCGTGTCCGGCACTCGCTCGGCGGCCTTCGCGGCGGCGACCTGCTTCATTTCCTGGAACCGCTTCGTGCCGACCGCGATCGCGACGAACGGCTTCACGACGCTCGCCTGCGCGTCGATCGTCTTCTGCACCTCGCGGCTGATCAGTGAGAACAGCCGGTCCGATTTCGGCCCGCGCAGCACGGCTTCCAGCAGATTCGGCACGGTGATGATCTCGCGCGCGATCATGTCGCCGTAATCGGCGGCCACCTCGTCGCGGCGCTTCTGGAACACGCCCTGCCAGTTGTAGAAGCCGAAGAACCGTTTCGGCTCGCGCGGCAGGAAGATCATTTTGAGCGCGAGCCAGTCGGTCAGCCAGCCGATTCCGAGCCCGAACAGCGGCAGCACGATCGGCGACTTCGTCAGCGACCACACCAGCAGCTGCACGCAGCCGAGAATGAACCCGAACCAGAGGCCCGAGCGCGCGATGAACCGCATTTCCGGCCGCGAGATGTCGCGGATCAGCCGGTTGAGCAAAGCCTTGTCGCGCACCAGGTTCGTGACGACCATGTGCTTGAGGTCGAGCACGTCCTCGATGTTCTGGGAAATCTCGCGCATGATCTTCGTGATCGCGCGCGGGGCCTCGGCCTGCACGCGTTTCAGCAGCAGTTGCTGCGCGCCGGACGGCAGCATTTCCCACAGCCGCGGCTGGTAGGTCTCCATCACCTCGCGGGTGACGTCCTCGACCACGCGCAGCAGCGGCTGTTCGATCTCCTTCGCGACCTGCTCCGGGTCGAGCCGGGCGAAGATCTCCTTTGGATCGACGAGGTTGGTGGTGAGCATTTCGGTCGCGGTCGTCGCCATCCGCTCGGCGTTCGCGGGCAGCACGCCCTGCCAGCCGAGGAAGGGCCGCAGGCCGACGAATTCGAGCGGCCGGAACATCATCTCGATGGCGACGCGCTTGGTGACGTAGCCGATCAGCGCCGCGATGAACGGCATGGAGACGTACACCGGCCAGTGCTCGGCGAATGTGTGCACGCGCGTCCCCTCCGTGTTGCCTACGGAACGGTAACCCGCGCACTAGTGGAGCAAGAGCAGCACCTGCAGTTCGCCGACGAGGCCGCCGATGACCGCGCCGACCGCGATCAGTTTCCATTCGTCCTGTTTGAACGCCGGCCGGAGAATGCCCTCGAACTCCAGAGGCGTCAGCTGCTGCATCTTCTCGACGATGGTGTTGCGGACGTCGAGCGCGTCGGTCGCGTAACTCTCGACGTGCTTCACGGTCTCCGGCAGATACGCGATGGCCTTCTCCGCCGCGGCCTGCTTCATCTGCTGGTACTCGCGCCCGCCGACCGCCAGGGCGACCAGCGGTTTCGCCAGGCCCGCCTGCGCGTCGACGGTCCGCTGGACCTCCCGCGTGACGAGCGCGAACAGCTTGTCCGCCCGCGGTCCGGTGAGGACGGCTTCCAGCACGTTCCCCGCGGTGAGGACTTCCTCCGCGATCAACGCGCCGTAGTCCGCGGCGACCTGTGCGCGGCGTTTCTGGAACATGCCCTGCCAGGTGAAGAACAAGAACCGGCGCGGCTGGCGAGGGTAGAAGATCATTTTGAGCGCGAGCCAGTCCGTGACGAAGCCCGTGACGAAACCGAAGATCGGCATGATCACCGGTTGTTTCGTGAACGCCCACGCGATGAGCTGGACGAGCCCGATGACGAATCCGAAGCCGATTCCGCTGCGCGCGATGAACCGGAACTCGGGCGCGGCGACCTCGCGGATCAGCCGGCAGGTGAGCGATTTGTCCCGGACCATGGCGTTGATCAGCATGTCGTTGACGTCGAGCACTTCGTCCACATTCGACGCCACTTCCCGCATCAGCCGCTTCACGACGACGGGCGCCTGCGCGCGGACGCGGTCCACCAGCAGTTGCTGCGCGCGTGCGGGCAGCATTTCCCACAACCGCGGCTGGTAGGTCTCGAACACCTCGCGGGTGACCTCGTCGACCGCCTTCAGCAGCGGTTCTTCCAGCTGCGCGACCATTTCCTCCGGGTCGAGCCGGGCGAAGACCTCGCGTGGGTCGAGGAGGTTTTTGGTCAGCAGGTCGACCGCGGTGGTGGCCATCCGCCGGGAGTTGGCCGGGATGACGCCCTGCCAGCCGAGGAAGGGCCGGATGCCGCGGAACTCGAGCGGCCGGAACATCATCTCGATCGCGACGCGTTTCGTCAGGTAGCCGATGAGCGCCGCGATGAACGGCATGGTCGCGTACACGTGCCAGTGCGCGGCCAGGTCGGCGGCGATGGCTGAAAGGTCCATGCGTCTGCCCCGTTCGCCCGCGCGGTACGTCGGGGGACAGGATGCCATGCGTGACGTCGGGTTTCGCGCTTCGTAATACAGCCGTTTGGCGGTACGTGCCGCAGGTGCCCGGATCACTAAGGTGGCCCGATGGTCGCGCCCGAGAAGCCGCAGCACCCCGCCTTTGCTGTTACCCGGAAGGGATACGACCCGCACCAGGTCGACACCCGCATCGCCCAGCTGACCAGCGAACTCAAGACGACCTCCCACGGCCGCGACGAGGCGGTGGCCACCGCTGGCGAACTCACGAAGGCCCTGACGACAGCCCAGTCGGAGCTGTCCGAGGCGAAGGCCGCACTGGTCCGAGTCACCTCAAGCCCGGCCGGTGCCGGCGCGATCTCCGAGCGCGTGCGGATGATGGTGCAGCTGGCCGAGGAGGAAATCGCCGACCTGCGCCGCTCCGCGGAAGCGGACGCGTCCTCGACGCGTACTGAAGCGGACCGCTACGCCCACGAAACCCAACGGGCAGCGGACAAAGCGGCCAAAGAAGCGGAAGCAGAACGCCAGCGTTTGCTAGCGGAGACCCACGCCGACTTGGCCGCGCGCTCGGAAGCCCTGGACGCCCGCGTCGCGGCTGCGGAGCAGGACCTGGCTGCGCGACAAGCGGATCTGGAGTCCCGGATCGCCGCCGCGGAAGCGGACATCGCGAGCCGGACGGCCGCAGCGGACGAGGAGATCGCGACCCGCCTGGCGGACTTGGAAGCGCGACTGAAGGCAGGAAACGAAGACATCGCGACGCGGACTGCGGCTGCCGATGAGGACATCGCAAGCCGGACGGCCGCAGCCGATTCGGATATCGCGACCCGCACCGCGGCAGCCGATGAGGACATTTCCACGCGCACCGCAGCGGCGAACGAAGACATCGCCACTCGGACCGCCGCGGCTGATTCGGAGATCGCGACCCGCCTAGCCGCCGCAGAAGAAGACATCGCGACGCGCACCGCCGCCGCCGACGCGGATATCGCCACCCGCACCGCAGCGGCCAACGAGGACATCACCACCCGCACGGCTGCGGCCGACGCCGAAATCGCGTCCCGCACCGAAGCCGCCGACCGCGCCCGCGCCGAGGCAGACCAGGCCTCCGCAGCAGCCCGCGCCGAAGCCGATCAGGCTGCCTTGACTGCCCGCACCCAGGCCGACGAGGCGGCCGCCGAAGCCCGTGCCAAGGCGGATGCGGAAGCCCAGCACGCCCGCCTAGCCGCCGACGCCGAAGCCCGCCGCATCCGCGACGAGAAGGACGCCGAAGCCCTCCGCATCCGCACCGAAGCCGACGAAGCCGCCGCCCAGGCCCGCGCCGAGGCAGACGCCGCAGCCGAAGCCGCCCGCCAAGCCGCCGACGAGGAATCCACCCGACGCCGCGCCGAAGCCGACGCCGCTGCCGAAGCGGCCGCCGCCCAAGCCCGAGCCGAGGCCGACCGTCGAGCGTCGGAAGAGATCGCCATCAAGAAGGCGCAGGCAGAGACTGCCCTCGCCGACGCTCTCCAAAAGCAAACCGAAGCCACCGAATCGCGCACCCTGGCCCTGGACTTGCGCACCAAGGTCGCGGACCGGATCGCTGCGACCAACGAAGCTGTCCAGGAGGCGTTGCGCTTCCTCGGGTCGCAGGAAGAGGACGCCGCTTCCGCTCCGCCGCAAGCTTCCGCCTCGTCGCCGACTTCCGCTTCTCGGCAAGGCTCCGCTCCGTCGCCGACGGATGCTCCTTCCGGAACTGCCGCGCCGGGGCAGACCTCGACGTCTTCATCGGCTGACGCACCTTCCCAGCCATCAACCACGTCACCGACCGACGCCCCCTCAGCAACCGGCTCGTCCGCACCGGCTTTGCCCCAGCCGACCCCGCGCCCAGACACCCAGTCGCCCGCGGGGCCGCAACAAACGGCCAAGTCCTCCGAACCGCCGACCCCTCGCAGCAACGGCAACGGCCGCCGCCCCGGCCGCCCGCGCGCAGGTCGCAGCTAACCGCCTCGACCGCACCGTCGGAGCCACCCCAGCCGTCTCGACTAGCCCAACTCGCGAGCGACCGGGCTGGCTCGCCCGCGCCCTTGCCCTTGGCTCTGGCCCGCCAGTTTGCTGGCGTGGTCGGGTTGGTTCGGCGTCGGCGTCGGCGTGCGAGTTTGCTGGCGTGGTCGGGTTGCTTCGGCTTCGGTCTGCGAGTGTGCTGACTTCGCCGCGCTGCCTCGGCTTCGGCGTGCGGGTCTGCTGGTGTGATGGCGCTGGCACGGCTTCGGCGTGCGAATCTGCTGACTTCGCCGGGCTGGTTCGGCTCCGACGTGCGGGCCTGCTGGCGTGGCCGGGTTGGCTCGGCCACGGCTGCGAATCCGCTGGCTTCGCCGTTCTAGCTCGGTCTCGGCCTGCAGACCTGTTGACTTCGCCACTCTGATGGCTCGTTCAGTTGCCGGTCGCGCAAGGCTCCGAGCTCGCTGCTCTCGTCGGCGGTTGGGCTAGCTCGTCCGCGACGAGAATTGCCAGGTTTGCTGGCCGGACTGCCAGACCGGCCAGCGCCTGCCAGGCACTCGACCTGCCTCGTCCTAAACCATCCGGCTGCCTAGCCGCCCAACGCAGCCCGCCGATCGGATCCAAGTCCCAGTCAGCCGCGCAAAAGTCCCCAGCAGCATCACCCCGCCGCCACGGTGAACAGTTCGTCGTCGATCCAGCCACGATCCCGCAGCTCTCGGCAAAACCGTTGGTACGAAGCCAACATCGCCGCCGACTCACCCGGCACGGGCTCAATCAACGACCCCACCGGCGTTCCCTTGCACACCGCACTCAGCCCACCCGACGTGCACCCCGCCGCCGCGAGGAGTGCTGCGCCGTAGCCTGTTTCTGCTTGCGGTGCGACTTGCAACCCAAGCCCGCTCACCGTGGCCCGGATCTGCGTCCACAAAGGACTCTTGCTGCCACCGCCCGCCGCTAGGAGTGGTTCACGGACCGGGACGCCCAGACGTCGCAAATGGTCCAGGGCGAGTCGTTCCAGGAAGGCGACCCCTTCCAATCGTGCCCGATGCAGTTCGACGTCGTCGGTTGGAGTGCCGAGGACGAAACCCTCGGCGTCACCATGGGCGAAGGGAAAACGTTCTCCCTTGCGCCGCAACGGGAAAGCCACGACCTCGGCCGGACCGCGCGCAGCAGCGGCGGCATCCAACTCGGCTAGCCGCGGACTGTCCGAAACGGACTCGCCGCCAGTGTTCGACGCACCGCCTGGCAGCCACCAGCCGTCTGGATGGCGGTGGCTGTACATGACTCCGGTGGGATCCGGCACGAGCGATTCCGTAACACCCTTCAGGACATAGGTGGTTCCGAGGATTCCCACAAATCGCTCTGGTTCGACCGCGCCTGCGGCGAGTTGTCCCGCGCATCCGTCTGTCATGCCTGCCACCACGAGACATCCGGCAGGCAACCCGGCGACCGGCACCGAGATTTCGCCGAGCACGCTCGTCGGCGCGACCACCGGCGGCAGCATTCCGTCTGGCACGCCCAGACCGGCGAATACCTCGGACGGCCATTCTTCAGCCAACGGGTCGTAACCGCTTTTGAGTGCGTGCGACCAATCCGCCGCGACTGGATGTCCGGTCAGTTTCGCCGCGATCATCTCCGGTGTGTGCCGGACGGCGACCGCCTCGGTATGCTCGGCCAGCCAGGCGATCCGGCCGAGTGCCGCGGTCGGCGAGACGCTCGAACCCAGTTTCTGCCACCGTCCGGCGCCGAGTTCGACGGCTTTCGCGTTGTAATCCGCTCCGCGCCGGTCGTCGTACATCAACGCGGGCGTCACCGGTTCGCCCGCGGCGTCGACTCCGACGATCGTTCCGGATGTCGCCGCGATCGCCACCGCCGAGACTTCCGCGCCGCGGCCGGGCAGCGCGGCCGTGACCTCGTTCAGCACCGAACCGACCGCGGGCCACCACGCCGACGGATCCTGTTCGCTGCGGCCACCGCCCGCGCGCACCGGCGCCGGCAGCGACGCCGATGCGGTGGCGAGGACCGAGCCGTCGCGCACCGCGAAGGCGCGAACCCCCGCGGTGGCGACGTCGATGCCGACCGAGACTGGCTCGTTCACGCCGTGCTGACCCTTTCTTCGACATCTTGCAAGCTGCCGTCGCTCGCGAGTGCCTTCTCGGTTTCCTCAGGCAGCTTCAGGAATCGCACCAGCACCGCGGCCACCAGATACAGCGCGGCGAAGATGATGACGACTCCGGCGGCACCGGCCGGTCCGAGAAACAGCGACACGATCGCCGGTCCGACGAACGCCGCCGCGCCCGCGCCGAGGTTCAGCAGGGCCATCGCGCCGCCCTTGTGCTCCGGGGCCAGCGACGGCAGCAGCGCGGAGATCGGCACGAACCCGGCGAGCGTCGCACCGTAGAGCGCGCCGACGATCAGCGCGAGCCAGTAGTACTGCGAGCCCATCGCGACCGGCACGAAGTACAGCAGCAGGATCGAGATTGCACAGCCGATCGCGCCGAACCAGAAAATCGTGGTGCGCCAGCCGATCCGGTCGCTCAGCACGCCGAAGATCAGGTTGAAGAAGATGTTCGTCCCGTAGATCACCGACACAAGCAGCAGCCAGCGGCTTTCCCCGAATCCGATCTGGGAGATGAAGATCGTCGGGAAGAACACGAGCATGCCGAACTCGGGTGCGGTGTTGATGACCCGCACGATCATGCCGACGCCGACCCGCGGCTTCTTCCACGCGATCGAGACGCTGGAAACGAGGCTCTGCACCGGTTTCACGTCCGGCGGCGCGAGCCTGCGGTACCCCGTGCGCTGCCGGACGCCGAACACCGCCACGATCCCGCCGACGCCGAGCAGCACGACCGCCACCCACAGCGTGCCGTAGTGGCCGAACAGCGGATTGGTGAAGCTGGCGACGAGCGCGCCGAGCGTGGGCAGTCCGCCGGTGAAGGCGAAGTAGAACCAGCCGACCGCCGCGCCGAGCCGGGCGACCGGGGCTACCGCGGTGATCCACACCAGGAACCCGAACGCGAACATCGGATAGCCGAATCCGCGGATGCCGTAGCAGATCAGCATCGCCGCGTAGTTCCCGCCGGCGAGGCCGATCGTCAGGAACAGCGCGTCGAACACCAGCCAGATGACCAGGCCGATGATCATGACCCGCCGCGGGCCCCACAGTTCGGACAGTGCGCCCGACAGCCACGACGCGAGCATCACCGCGACGCCGTACACGGTGATCACGTACGACGCCTTGATTTCCGTACCCGCGCCGTTGTCCGCCATGTACGGCGCGATGAAACCGGATTCCACTCCGTCGCCGATCATGAACAGGAGCAGTCCGACATACCCGAGGAACAGGGGTGCGGGCAGCCCCCATTTCGTGAGCAAGCGCCCGAAGCCCGACTTGGGCAACTCCGCTGTTGCCGACTCGTTCATACACGCCTCCATGACGTCGAGATCCAACGTATCATGGACTGTGTGAACTTCGCACGCAAGAGTGTTATGAAGTCGATCAGTTCTCAGGGTCTTCGGCGACCTGCACCTCGACCCGGCTGCGCATCTCGTCGACGTAGTGCGGATCGGCACCCTCGTCCACGATCAGCAGGTCGTAGTCGTCCAGCGGCGCGAGCCGGTGCAGTGCCGTGCGCTTCATCTTGCTGTGGTCCATCAGCAGCACCTTGTGCCGCGCGGCGGCCAGCATGGCCCGCTTGATCATCACGATCTCGGGCTCCTGGTGGAAGCTCATCGACGTGCTCATCGCCGAGGTGGACACGAACGCGATGTCCACCGAGAGCCGTTCGATCGACTCGATGCTCTGCATGCCGAGGAACGAATCGTGGGTGGGCGAGTAGTCGCCGCCGATGCAGATCAGCCGCAGTTCGTGCACGTTCTTGAGCACGTCGATCGCGGCGAGGTAGTTCGTGGCCACGGTCAGCGGCGTCACTTCGACCAGGAGCCTGGCCAGCGCGAGCGCGCTGGTGGAATCGTCGAGCAGCACCGACATGCCCGGCTCGACCTGCTCCACCGCGTGCATCGCGATCACCCGTTTGGCGTCGACGTGCGCGTTCATCCGGTATTCGGCGTTGCTCTCGAACACCGTCGACGGCATCGCCGAGACCCCGCCGCGGTACTTGCGGACCAGGCCGCGCCGGGACAGTTCGTCGATGTCCCGGTGCACCGTCATCATGCTGACGCCGAGCAGGTCGACGAGCTCGCCGATGGTCGCCGAACCCTGCCGGAACACGTGCTCGGTCAGCTTCTGCTGACGGTTCTCGCGGGGATGGGCGGCAGGCTTTTCGCTCGACATGCCGTGATTATCGCGGTTCCACTGGGAGGTTGAAGCGCACCAGGGCAGTTCGGTCACCACTCACCTCCAGTTCGGTGACGGCCGCGTTGTCCAGGCGCGGAAACACGCTGCGGTAGCGGGACAGCGGGATGCCGAGCAGCTCGCAGAGGGTGAGCCGCAACAGCGTGTTGTGCGCGACGACCAGTGCGGTTCCGCTGGTCGCGGCGGCAATCGAGCGGAGCGCGCGGGCCCCGCGCCTGGCCGCTGCGGCCGGATCGTCGGCGTCGGGGAACGCGCCGGCGATCGGATCGGCGAGGAAGCGTTTGACCGCGTCGGGATCGGTCTCGCGCACCTCGTCGCGGGTGCGGCCCTCGGCGATGCCGAAATAGGTCTCCCGCAGGTCGGGGACGATTTCCGGGACCAGGTTGAGTGCCTCGGCCGCCGGTTCGATCGTGTGCCGGGCACGTCGTTGCGGCGAACAGAACAGCGCGTCCGGTTTCACCCGGCGGGCGTACGCGGCCAGCGCGTCCGCCTGGCGGATCCCCTCCTCGGTCAGCGCTACCTCACTGGTGCCCGCGTAGCGGTTCTCCGCGTGCCATTCGGTCTGCCCGTGCCTGGCGAGCAGCAGCCGTGCACCCACTCGTGCCCTCCTTGTGTGAACACCCTTGCGAACTTCTCATCGTCGCTGTTAACTTAACATTGCTCGTGTGAAGCGGGCTCGCTCTCTGAAGGGATCTGGTGGATGACTCTCGACGCGGTGGTGTTCGACCTCGACGGTGTCCTGGTGGAAAGTGAACACCTCTGGGAGGAGAACTGGGTCGCTTTCGCAGCTCGTCACCAGGTCGAGTGGACGGCGGAGGACACGGCCTCGGTGCAAGGCATGAGCGCGCCCGAATGGGCCTGCTATCTCGCCCGGCGGTGCGGGGTGCCGGACCAGGCGGACGAGGTGGAACGCGCGGTGGTTGACGGCATGATCGCCTCGATCGACGCGGGCGAAGCGCCGCTGCTCCCCGGTGCGGGTGCGATGGTGCGTGAGGTCAGTGAGCGGGTCCCGGTCGCGCTCGCGTCGTCGGCGGCCCGCCGGGTGATCGACGCGGTGCTCGAAAAGCATCAGCTCACCGGCGAGTTCACCGCCACGGTGTCCAGCGCCGAGGTCGCGCGGGGCAAGCCGAATCCGGACGTGTACCTGGAGGCGGCGGCCCGGCTCGGCAAATCGGGCAGCGAATGCCTCGGGGTCGAGGACTCCAGCAACGGCATCCGGGCGGCGGCCGCGGCCGGGCTCACCGTGATCGCGCTGCCCAACCCGACGTACCCGCCGAAGCCGGACGCGCTGGAGCTGGCCAGCGCGGTGGCCGAGAGCAATGACGACGTCCGACTGAAGCTCCTGGCCTACCTGGCCGGCGAGCCGGTGGCTGCGAGGGACTGAACCATGACCACCTTGGGTTCCCCGGACACGTTCAAGCGGCAGTGGCTCGACGGGTTCGTCACCGCGTACGGCCGCACGGTCCAGAAGGTGCCGGACGCCTACGGCGTCGTCCGCCGCGAGGCCCCGGCGAGCTCGAAGGTCGCGGTCGTGATCGGCGGCGGATGCGGGCACTACCCGGCGTTCGCCGGTCTCGTCGGCCCTGGGCTGGCCGACGGCGCGGTCGTCGGCGACGTGTTCACGAGCCCGAGTGCCGAGCAGGTCTACCGCACGGCTCGGGCGGCGGACAACGGTGCCGGCGTGCTCTTCGGTTTCGGCAACTACCAAGGCGATGTGCTCCACTTCGGACTCGCCGCTCGCAGGCTGGCGGCGGAGGGCATCCCGAGCCGCACCATCCTGGTCACCGACGACATCGCGAGCGGCCCGGCGACCGAACCGGAGCGGCGGCGCGGCGTGGCGGGCGATTTCCTCGTCTTCAAGATCGCCGGGGCGGCGGCGGAGCGCGGCTACAGCCTCGACGCGGTGTACGAGGTCGCGGCGAAGGCGAACGCTCGCACGCGGACCTTCGGCGTCGCGTTCGGCGGTTGCACGCTGCCCGGCGCGGACATGCCCCTGTTCACGGTCGCGGACCAGGAAATGGAGCTGGGCCTCGGAATTCACGGCGAACCGGGCGTCCGCACGGTGGGCCGGTTGTCCGCGGCGGAACTGGCCGACGAATTGGTCGACGGCCTCCTGCCGGAGCTTCCGGAAGGGGACGGCCGCGTGGTTGTCCTGGTGAACGGGCTCGGCCGCACCAAATACGAGGAAATGTTCGTCACCTACACCCGCGTGCACGAACGGCTCGCCGAGGCCGGGCTCAGTCCGGTGCATTCCGAGGTCGGGGAGTTCGTCACCTCGCTCGACATGGCCGGCGTTTCGCTGTCGATCCTGGTGCTGGACGACGAATTGGCCGAGTTGTACGCCGCGCCGTGCGATACCCCGGGCTACCGCACCAGCGGTGCCGAGCTGACCGCGGTCGATCTTGAGTCCACAGTGGACGAATTGCTGACCGAGGAGGCTCCGGGGACCAGCGTGGTCGACCGGGTTCTCACCGCGGCTCTGCGCAGCATCGAGGAAAACGAAGCGGAACTGGGCAGGCTCGACGCGGTGGCCGCGGACGGAGACCACGGGCTCGGCATGACGCGCGGGATGCGCGCCGCCGTCGCTGCCGCGCGGCGCGAGCCGGACACGGTTTCCGGTGCGCTGCTGGCTGCCGGTACGGCGTTCGCCGATGCGGCTGGCGGTGCCTCGGGCGCGTTGTACGGCGTGCTGCTGGCGGAGACCGGTGCCGGTCTGCGCGGTGTCGATGCCGGGGACATCACCACGGCAATGCTCGCCGACGCGGTCGACGGTGCGGTGCGCGCGTTCTGCGAGCTGGGCAAGGCCGAACTGGGCGACAAGACAATGCTCGACGCGATCGAGCCGTTCCGGGCGACGCTGCGGGAGCAGTCGGGCTCGGAAGTAGTGCAAGCCTGGCGGAAAGCCGCTGGAGCCGCGGTCGTAGCCGCGCAGGAGACCGCGCACTTGCGTCCGGCGAAGGGACGCGCGGCGCGGCTGGCGCAACGGAGCGAGGGTCATTCGGACCCGGGTGCGGTGTCGTTCTCGCTGCTGGTCACTGCAGTCGGCGAGGAGCTGGAAAGGAGCGCGGACTGATGCGCATCGTGGTAGCGGCGGACAACGCCGGGGTCGAACTGAAGAATCAGCTGCGCGACCTGCTGCAGGCCGACGAACGAGTCGCCGAGGTGACCGACCTCGGCGTGCCCGACGCGGCGGACGACCGGGCGTACCCGTTGCTGGGGCTGGCCGCGGCGGAAGCCATCGCTCGCGGCGAAGCGGACCGCGGCGTCCTGGTGTGCGGCACCGGCATCGGCATGGCGATCTCGGCGAACAAGGTGCCCGGCGTGCGGGCGACGGTCGCGCACGATTCGTACTCCGCCGAGCGGTCGATCAAATCGAACGACTGCCAGGTGATCACCTTCGGAGCGCGCGCGATCGGCCCTGAGGTGGCGAAGAAGATCGTGGCCGAATGGGTCGGGTACCGCTTCGATCCCGCGTCGGCCAGCGCGACCAAGGTCGCGCACATCACCGAATACGAGAACGCCCACTGACCAAGGCGTCCGTCGTGGCGCACAATCGGCACAGAGCGAGTGAGGGAGCAGAGTTGCACATTCTCGCTGCGGGAGACCACTTCGTCAGCCCCGGCCTGCTGGCCGGAGCCGTCCGCGCGGAACTCGGCGGCGGCCACGAGGTCGCCGAGCTGACGCTGCCGTGGCCGGTCGAGCCGTTCGGGCCGGTCGGCAACGTGCTGGAGGCGAGCGGTACCGAAGACCAGGTGATCGAGGCACTCGCCGGTGCCGAGGCCGTCGTCACGCAGATGGCCCCGTTCACCAAGAAGGTCTTCGCCGCCGCGCCGGAGCTCAAGCTCGTGTCGGTGTGCCGCGGCGGGCCGGTGAACGTCGACCTCGTCGCCGCCACCGAGGCCGGAGTCGCCGTCACGTACGCGCCGGGACGCAACGCGGGCGCGGCGGCCGAGTTCGCGGTCGGCATGATCCTCGCCGCGATGCGGCGGATCTCGACCTCCTCGGCTGAACTGCTCGCCGGCACCTGGCGTGGCGACTACTACGCCTACGACCAGGCCGGGCTGGAGCTGGGCGGCACCACGGTCGGGCTCGTCGGCTACGGCGCGATCGGGTCGCGGGTCACGAAGGTGCTCGTCGCGTTCGGGGCGAACGTCCTGGTAGCCGACCCCTATGCCGACCGTGCCGCGGTGGCAGCCGATGGCGCGCAGCTCGTCGAGCTTGACGAACTGCTCCGGCAGAGCCGAGTCGTGAGCCTTCATGCGCGGCTCACCGAGGAAACCCGGCACCTGATCGACGCGAGCAAACTCGCTCTCCTGCCGGAGGGCGCGGTCCTCGTGAACACCGCTCGCGGTGGCCTGCTCGACTACGCGCCGCTGCCCGACGCCCTGCGTTCCGGACGGCTCGGAGCGCTCGCCCTCGACGTTTACGATGTCGAACCGCCGCCGGCGGATTGGGCGCTGCGCGACGCGCCCAACGTCATCGCGACCCCGCATCTCGCCGGCGCGAGCAGGCAGACCGCCGAGCGAGCGGCAGCGATCGTCGCCGCGGAAGTCGGCCGGTACGCCCGCGGCGAGCAGCTGGCCAACCTCGCGAATCCCGAGGTACTGGAGCGGCGGCCGTGATTGTCGGGGTCGACATCGGGACGTCGCTCACCAAAGCCGTGGTGTTCGACGAGGACGGCAGCTCCATCGCGAGCGCGTGCACGCCGTCCGAGGTGCACCACCTGTCGGGCGGCCGGGTCGAGCAGGATCTCGACCAGGTCGTCGGCACGGTCGTGAAGGTGGTGCGCGAGGTCGCGGCCGCGCTGCCCGAGCCGGTGTCCGCGCTGGCCTTGACCGGACAGGGCGACGGGCTCTGGCTCCGCGACGAAGCGGGTACCGCGGTGCACCCGGCCATCTCGTGGCTCGACGGCCGGGCGAACACGGTGCTTGCGAAATGGCAGGCCGACGGCGTCACCGCGGAAGTCTTCCGGCGCACCGGTTCCGGCATGTTCCCTGGCTGCACCGCGGCCATCATGTCCTATTTGGACACCCATGAACCCGAGGTGCTCGACCGTGCCGCCGTGGCCGGGTACTGCGTGGACGCGGTGTTGCAGCGGCTCACCGGCGAGATCACGGTCGACGTCTCGGACGCGTCGCTGCCGTTCCTGAACCCGGCCACCCGCAGCTACGACGACGGTGCGATCGAAGCCTGCGGGCTGGGACATCGCCGGTCGTTGTTCGCGAAACCAGCCCCGGCGAAGTCCGTGTTCCGGCTCGACCGGCGCGGTGCCGAACTGCTCGGGCTGCCGGTCGGATTGCCAGTCACCGCAGGGCCGTTCGACCTGCCAGCCAGCGCGATCGGTGCTGGCGTACGGAAACCCGGCGACGGCATCCTCACCGCCGGGACCACGCTCGCCTGTCAGGTGCTCACCTCCGACCCGACGTTCGATCCCGAAGCTGAACCCGCGGGCATGTTCCTGTGCACGCCCGATGAGCACGAGTACCTGCACGCAATGCCCGCGATGGTCGGCACGGCAGGCATCGATTGGGCTTGCCAGTTGCTGGGCATCAGCGTCGAGGAAATCGACCCGTTGCTGGCGAACAGCAAGCCGGGCGCTCGCGGGGTGCGCGCATTGCCGTTCCTTTCGGTATCGGGGGAACGCGCGCCGTTCGTCGACGCCGGAGCACGCGCACAGTTCTCCGGGCTGAGCCTCGAAACCGGCCGGGCCGACCTGGTCCGGGCGCTGTGCGAGTCGATCGCTTACGCCGCAAGGCATTGCTTTGACGCCGCCGGTCTGTCGGGGCAGCTCTACGCCTGTGGCGGAGGAGTCCGTTCGCCCGAATGGCTGCAGATTTTCGCCGATGTCCTCGGCCGTCCGGTCGTGATCCCGAGCGATCCCGGCGTCGGCGCGCGCGGTGCCGTGCTCACCGCCGCGGACGCGCTCGGAACGCCGTACGATCGGGATCGCTGGGCCGCGAACGCGCGAACGGTCGAGGCCCGGCCCGAAAATGTGGCTGACTACGAGCGCGGTTACGCCGACTACCAGGCTTCCCTGTCTGCCGCGCGCGGACTGTGGAGGCTGTGAATGATCCTGGAGAACGAGCGTGCCGCGGTCTGCGAGTACGCCCGCCGCCTGACCGCGGACGGCTTGGTCGTCGGCACCTCAGGCAACGTGTCGGCGCGGGCGGGCGACCTGGTCGCGGTAACCCCGACCGGCGTTGACTACGCCGCCCTCACTCCCGCCGACATTCCCGTGGTGGACCTCGACGGCAAGATCGCCGACGGCGCGCTGAAGCCGACGAGCGAACTCCCGATGCACCTGGCCGTGTACACCCGCGCCACCGACCCGGAATCCGCCCCGGTGAACGCGGTCGTGCACACGCATTCGGTGCACGCCACCGCAGTGTCCACTTTGGTCACCGAAGTCCCGCCGATCCACTACATGCTCGCGGCAATCGGCCCGACGGCTCGAGTCGCGCCATACGCGACCTACGGCACCACCGAACTTGCCGACGCGATGCTGCAAGCCCTGGACGATCGCCGAGGCTGCCTCCTGGCCAACCACGGCACGATCACCTATGGCGACTCGCTGGGGAGTGCGTACAGCCGGGCGCAGCAACTGGAATGGGTTTGCCAGGTGTGGCTGACGGCTCGATCCGCCGGTACTCCGACTCTGTTGCCGCCAGCGGAAATCGAGCACGTGGTGGAGAAGCTCAAGGGATACGGCCAGCGATGACCGGCTAGGGCGCGACTTACGGCAGCGGTACGAGCGCTCCCATGCCCGCCCGTACGAACTGGGTCGACAGGCGTTGCGGCAACGGATTCGGGTACAAAATGATCGACGCGAACGGCGACGGCGTGTACCCGGCCCCGCCGTTGCTCTGCAGGTGCACGCTGACGTGGACGTTGCGGTCAGCGGGAATCTCGAACGACACGGTGCCCCAGGAAACGACGTACTGGCGGCCGTCGATTCCCGCGATCGGGATGTACGCACCGGCGTGGAAGATGTGCGTGGAAATGTCGATCATGAGCAATCGCCGCGGACCGTCGTGCGGGTCGACGTACGGGATGACATTCGGGGTGGACGACAGGTCTGGCGGCTCGGTCGGGTCAGTCATCGGTCCGGGCCTTCCGTCAGGGCGATGAGCGAAGCTTACCCTCGACGGATCGGTCGTCGGGTGCCGAAGGCCGGAGAGTCGCGCGCATCCGGCCGATTCGGCGCAGGATCCGTTCGCGGTTCTTCGCGGCTTTCAGCCAGGTCGGAAGCGCGGCGAGCATGGTCATGAGGCGTAGACCCCCGCCGTCCGCGGGCAACTGCTGCTCCCGAATCCGAGCGGCGACATAGGCTTCGAGGTAGTCCAGGTGTCGTTCGTTGTAGGCCCACAGCACATGTTCGTCGAAGTCGGCTTGCAGCCACAACGGGTGCTGCAGGAAAGGATCGCGCGCGTTCCCCAGCGGAGCTGGCGCGAGCTGAACGGAGTTTCGCGCGTCCTGAGTGTGACCGCAACGGCCGCACACTAGCCGTCTCGGGGCGAACAGGATCTTCTCAGTCGGCGGCGCGCCTGGTACGACGACGACTTTCGCGCAGCGCTCACAACGAGGGCAACGAACCAGCACCTCGTCAGCGGTGAAATCCCCTATCCACAGCTGTTGGTCGCGAAACCGCTCCCCGCCGTTGCTGGCTGCTGACCTCATGCGGGAAGCCTGACGTTCGCCTGTCCGGGACGTCAACCGGAATAAAGCGGCTCCGCGATCAGAACTGGTAGTACAGGAACGGGCTGAACGTCCCCGTAGCCACCAAGATCGCCGCGTAAACCAGGCCCACCGTCATGACCCCGATGCGCAGTGCGGTCGCTCCGCGGCTTCGGGACGATTCCAGCAGCGGGCCGGTCACCGGATGCGCCGGGAGGATGAACACGATCAGCGCCAGCAGCAGGATCACCAGCCGCTGGTTCGTCAGCGCGCTTTCCACGACGTCGCCGAGGCCGCCGAAATCCGGGATCAGCATGTGGCCGATCATCGACAGCGCGTGGCCCAGATCGGCTGAGCGGAAGAAGACCCAGCCGAACACGACCAGGATCAGCGTCAGCACTCGGCGGGCGATGCGGGCGACCGGGCTGGCCGGCGCGTCGCCGAGGTGGAAGCGGCGTTCGATGACCAGAAGTGCGCCGTGGTAGCAGCCCCAGATCAGGAACGTCCATTGCGCGCCGTGCCAGAAACCGGTCAGCACGAAGACGATCGACAGGTTCCGGTACGTCTTTCCAGCACCTGAACGGTTGCCGCCCAGCGGGATGTAGACGTAGTCGCGGAACCAGCGGGACAGCGACATGTGCCAGCGGCGCCAGAACTCCGTGATCGTCACCGACGAGTACGGGCGCGCGAAGTTTTCCGGCAGCCGGAAGCCGAGCATGCGGCCGAGGCCGATCGCCATGTCCGAGTAGCCCGAGAAGTCGAAGAACAGCTGCAGGGTGTAGCCGATCGCGCCGAGCCAGGCCGTCGTGAAGGTCATCTGGTTCGCGGGGGTCGAGAAGCAGGCTTCGACCATCGGGCTGAGCGAGTCGGCGATGATCGACTTCTTGCACAGGCCCAGCGCGAACCTCGGGAAACCCGCGGCGATGTCGTCCAGCCGGTGCGAACGCCGTTGCGGAAGCTGGTCGGCGATCTCCCGGTAGCGCACGATGGGACCCGCCACCAACTGCGGGAACATCGCGATGTACGCGGCGAACGACACCGGGTTGCGCAGCGCGTGCCGCTCGCCGCGGTAGATGTCCACCACGTACGAGATGTGGTGGAAGGTGTAGAAGGAAATGCCGATCGGCACCACGATGTTCGCGACGCCCAGGTCGCCGCCGAACCAGTGCGCGACGGCGGCGATCTGCTGCGTCGCGAAACCGGCGTACTTCCAGATGACGAGCACGAGGACGTCGAGCGTGATGACGCCGATCAGGATCCGTTTCCGGCGCGTGCCGCGGACGTCCCACGGGCTCGGCTCCAGCGCCGGTCCGGCCAGGAAGTTCACCGCCATGCAGAGCAGCAGCAGGAACAGGTACGGGCCGGCGCCGATCGTGTAGAACAGCAGGCTCGCGACCGCGACGATGCCGTTGCGCCAACTGCGCGGGCACACCAGGACCGCGATCAGCACCGCGGGCATGAAGTACCACAAGAACAGCGGCGAAACGAACGACATCGGTGACGGACCCCCTCGGTTCCGGAGGAGACCTTAGCCCGAGCGGGTGGCTTCGCGGGGCGATGCCCGACGGATCACAGCACGAATCACCGAGGGTGACGGATTTGGGGGGATTTCGCCCTTCGCGACGGGGAAGTGGGCGGGTCGTGGAGCTGCGCCGTGGCTGGGGCGGGGAGTCTCATGGGGCGGGCGCAGGCCGGGGGCGGCGGCTGGGTGGAAGGGCGGTGGGTGCGCGAGAGGGCAGGGCGGGGTGGGGTTGGTGCGGGAGAGCGGTGGGCGTGCGACGGGGTAACGCGCGGGGACGGTGGGCGCGCGGGCAGTGCGCGGGGCGGCGATTGGTGCGCGGTCGCGAGAGTGGTGAGCGTGCGATGTGGGGGCGGCGGAGCGGGATGTTGATGGGCGCGCGATGGCAGTGCGCGAGCGGCGGTTGGGGCGGCGGAGCGCGAAGGTGATGGACCCACGACACGGCAGCGCGACGGCAGCCGGGCCCCCGGAGCGGAAGAGCGCTGGCCGTGAAGATGCGCGACCACCAGCGGAAGCAGCCCGAGAGAGCCGCGCAAGCGAAGCGTCCAGGCTCAGTCGGTGATCCGGTCCAACCACTCACCCATCAATGCCTTCTCCGCCGCACTCAACCCCGACACCTGCGGCAGCACCGCCCGCAAAGCCGTAGCCGCCGCGGCGGGACCAGGTGTGCGGGACACCGGCCGGTCCGTGGTGATCGCTGCGATCACCGCTTCCCGGGCCGCGGCCGAGACCGCGAGGTCGCGGGAATCCGCAGGCGTCGAGATCAGGCTCAACGTCGCCCCCGAACCGGCGGCGTGGATCAAGGCCGCCGCAAGCGGCTCTGGCACCCGGAGTCGTCCGGCTGAAGCGATGCGGCTGACGCGCGTCGCGAGGATCTCCAGGGACTTCTCCAGCGCGGGCGAACGGCCGGGACGGGTGGTCATCAGCCGGTACAGCGCGGGGTTGGCTAGGCCGAACTCCAGGTGCTGATCCCAGCCCCGCCGCAGGTCGTCCAGTGGGTCCTCGGCGGGCGGCTCGGCGGTTTTCGCCTCCAGGTAATCCTCGTAGCCCTGGACGGTGATGGCGTCGAGCAGACCGTCCTTGTCTCCGAACAGTCGATAAATCGTCGGAGGTTGGACGCCTGCCGCCGAGCTCACCGCACGGGTCGACACCGCGTCCGGGCCGTCGCTGGTCAGCAGGTCCAGTGCGGCCGTGATGATGCGGGCGCGCGCGTCTTCGGGCATGTTATCGACGATAACAGCCCGTTGATTCCAGCGAAAAACTCAGACGCGTCCGGCGATCCGGCGACGGCGGGCGACCTCGGCCAGCAGCACCCCGGCGGCGACCGAGGCGTTCAGCGATTCCACGCCGGCCGCCATCGGGATCGAGACGGTCGCGTCGCAGGTTTCGCGGACCAGCCGGGACAGGCCGCGGCCTTCCGAGCCCAGGACGACGACCAGCGGGTCTGCGGCCAGTTCGAGCGCGTCGATGTCGACCGTGCCGTCGGCGTCGAGGCCGACGATCATCAGGCCCTTCGAAGCCCACGCGCGCAGCTGGCGCGTGAGGTTCGTGGCGACCGCGATCGGCAGCTTCGCCGCGGTACCAGCACTCGTGCGCCACGCGACCGCGGTCATTCCGGCGCTGCGGCGTTCCGGCAGCAGCACGCCCTGCGCGCCGAACGCCGCGGCGGAGCGGATCACCGCGCCGAGGTTGCGCGGGTCGGTGACGCCGTCGAGCGCGACGAACAGCGGGGTGTTGCCCGAGTCGCGCGCAGCCTGCATGAGGTCGTCCGGGTGCGCGTACTCGAACGGCGGCACCTGCAGGCCGAGGCCCTGGTGCATGGCCCGGTTGGTCTTGCGGTCCAGTTCCTCGCGCGGGATCTCCAGAATGGAGATGCCCTTGTCACCGGCCAGCCGGACGGCCTCGTTGACCCGGTCGTCGATGTCGATGTTGAGCGCGACGTACAGCGCCGTGCCCGGCACGTCCGCGCGCAGCGCCTCGACGACCGGGTTGCGGCCGGCGATCAGCTCCGGGCGGTCGGCCTTCTTCTGCCGGGCCTGGTCGCGCTTGTTGGCGGCGTTGGCAGCGCGGTACGCCTTGTGCCCGGGCCGGTCCTCAGCCCTCGGCGTCGGGCCCTTGCCCTCGAGCGCCTTGCGCCGCTGCCCGCCCGAACCGACGACGGCGCCCTTCTTGGTGCCGGTCTTGCGGATGGCACCTTTGCGCTGTGAGTTGCCTGCCATGAATCCTCAATCTCTGCTGCCGCGAGGAGGTCAGGAGTTCCTGACCGTCCATTGCGGACCGTTCGGGGTGTCTTCCACCGCGATCCCCGCCGCCACGAGACGGTCGCGGGCGGCGTCCGCGCGGGCGAAGTCCTTCGCCGCACGGGCCTCCTGGCGTTCGGCCAGCAGGGCTTCCACGAGCGTGCCCAGCGCGTCGCGGACGGGAGTGTCCGAGCCGCCGTCCGCCCAGTCCGGCGACAGCGGGTCGATGCCGAGCACGGCGGTCATCCCGCGGACCGTGCCGGCCAATTCGAGTGCCTTCGTGGTGTCGCCCCCGTCGAGGGCGGCGTTACCGTCGCGGACCGTGTTGTGCACCACGGCGAACGCGGCGGGCGTCGCCAGGTCGTCGTCCATCGCCGCGGCGAATTCCGGGGAGACCGGGCCGATGTCCACCGAACCGGCCGACTCCGCCCGGCGCAGGAACGCTTCGATCCGCCGGTAGCCCTGCGCGGCTTCGGTCACCGCGCCTTCGGAGTACTCGACGGTGGACCGGTAGTGCGGCTGCACCAGGTAGTAGCGCAGTTCGGGCGCGCGGTAGCGCTCCAGCATCGCCGGGATCGCGACCGTGTTGCCCAGCGACTTCGACATCTTCTCGCCGGACATGGTCACCCACGCGTTGTGCAGCCAGTAGCGGGCGAACCCGTCGCCCGCCGCGTTCGACTGTGCGCGTTCGTTCTCGTGGTGCGGGAACACCAGGTCAACGCCGCCGCCGTGGATGTCGAACTCGGCGCCGAGGTAGTTGGTCGCCATCGCCGAGCACTCCAGGTGCCAGCCGGGACGCCCCTCGCCCCACGGCGTCGGCCACGACGGCTCGCCCGGCTTCGCGCTCTTCCACAGCGTGAAGTCGCGCGAATCACGCTTGCCGCGGGTCGGCGTCTCGCCCTGCTGGACCTCGTCGAGCTGCTGTCCCGACAGCGTGCCGTACTCGGGGAACGACTTCACCGAGAAGTACACGTCGCCGTCGACGGCGTACGCGTGCCCGGCTTCGATCAGCCGCTCCATCAGCTGGACCATCTGCGTGACGTGCCCGGTCGCGCGCGGCGTGACCGACGGCGGGAGGCAGCCGAGATCCTCGTACGCCTTCTCGAACGCCCGCTCGTGCGTCGCCGCCCATTCCCACCAGGGACGACCGGCGTCGGCGGCCTTGGCGAGGATCTTGTCGTCGATGTCGGTGACGTTGCGGACCAGCAGGACGTCCAGTCCACTGTGGAGCAGCCAGCGGCGGAGCACGTCGTAGTTCAGCATGCCGCGGACGTGCCCGATATGCGGTACTCCCTGCACGGTGGCACCACACACGTAGATCGACGCCGTTCCGCTGCGGACGGGAGAGAACTCCCGGGGGGCACGGGTCGCGGTGTCGTACAGGTGCAAAGCCACGAGGTAAAGGGTACCGGGGGCACTGTGGGAGACGTCGCAGGACGTCAGAGCACGCCGTGCTCCCGCAGCACGCCCAGCAGCGCGTCCGGCCGCTGCGCCGTGGGCAGCGGGTCGACCAGGGCGAACCGGCAGCCCAGCGCACGGGCGCCGCCGTCGGCCTCCTCGCTGTCGCCGACCATCAGCGTCTCCTCGGCGCGCACGCCGAGCCGCTCGATCGCCGACTGGAAGATCTCCGGCTCCGGCTTCACCGCTCCGACCTCGAAGGACAGGGTGAACTCGGCGACGTGCGCGTCCCAGCCGCGCTGGCCGAACGCGGGCCGGATGTCGAACGCGATGTTGCTCAGCACGCCCGCCTTGCGCCCGCTGCTCGCGACCGCCTTGAGCGCGGCCTCGGTGTCCGGGTAGGGCGTCCACTGGTCCGGGGCGATGAGCTGGGCGTACAGCGCCTCGGCCTGGTCGCGCCGGGGCACGCCGGACAGCCGCAGCACCTCGAGGTACACCTTCCGGTGCAGCTCCGGGTCGCGGTCGCGGTTGTGCCAGGCGTACAGGTGCTCCTCGTCGAGTTCGACGGACTGCTCGACCGGCGCGGTCATCCGCCGCATCAGCTCGGTCTGCGCTTCGACGTCGAGCGCCTCGCCGTCGTCGTCGCGCACGTCCTCGAGCCAGCCGTCCTGCTGCTCAAGCCGGAAAAGAGTGCCGGAGAAGTCGAACAACACCGCGTTGATGGCCACGCGCCAACCCTATCGGGCGACCCGGGTGCGCCGCCGCCCGTTTGTGGTGCCCGGCTCACGCCGCCGGGACGTAAAGCTCCACGAACTCCGGCGTCGCGTCGAGCCGGACGCGCAGGATCGGCACCGCCTTGTTCACCGGGTCGCCGCGGTCGTCGAACGAGATCATGCCGCTCGCTCCCGGGACCGCGGACTGTCCGTGCAGCCGGTTCCTCGCCTGCAGCACGTCCTGCGCGGTGACCTGCTCCGGAGACACCCGCGGGATGCCGCGGATGGCCCAGATCACGGTCAGCACCGCGTCGTGCGCCAGGATCGCGATGCCGTCGTCCAGCCGTTCCCTCGGGAAGACCGCGGTGAAGCAACCGGCGCACCCGGGTTCCTCGAAGCTCGCGACGGCCGCCTTGTTGAACGACTCCGGATGGTCGCGCCAGGCCTGCGGATGCGCGAGTCCCGGCGCGAGCACCGTGACGTTCGCCTGGAGGCCGCGGCGCATCTCCGGGCCGGGCGGGCCGACCTGGGCGAGGTCGCCGGTCAGCACGGTGAGGTGTTTCTCGAGGCAGGGCCGCTGGGCGAGCTGCGCGACGAACGACTTCAGGTGGTCCTCGCGGCCGGCGAAGTACACGACGTCCGGGTTGTCGCCGCAGATGTTCGGCATCATCTGCAGGAAGGTGTTCTCGATCCCGGGCAGGCTGGAGTCGTAGGACTCGGTGCGCCCGACGATCCGGTGCGTGGCGTCGGCGAACGTCTTGGTGAAGGCCGTGGCCAGCGTCTTCGGGTACAGGTCGCCCGGGTTCTGGTCCTGCACGACGGTCGCGGTGTGCGCGGTCGGCTTCACGTAGCCCGCCATCGAACTGCCGTAGGTCGAGCTGGTCGGGGACACCCGCAGGAAGCCCGGGATCTGCGAAAACTCATCGGCGGCCAGGTGCGAGGCCACGACCGGGACGCGGTGGTCGGACAGCTTCTGGATGGCGCTGCGCGCGGTGTCGAGGCTCAGCCCGATGCCGGTCACGCCCACGATCCGGTCGGCCCCGGTCCGGCCGATCAGGTCGTCGACCACCGGCTCCCACTGTTTGAGCTGGCTGCCGGGGTTGGCCAGCAGCAGCCGGATGAGCGGCACGCTGCCCCACGACTGCGTTTTGTTGGCCCGGTGCTGGGCGACATACGCCCCTTCGAGCTGATGCCGTACCCATTCGCGGGAAAGAATGTCGTGGTCGGTGAGCGTCATCGGCAGGAGCACCGCGATGGTCACGTACGGCTTCCCGGAACCGACGGTTTCGGTATTTTCCTGATGAATTCTGTTTTCCACATCGGCGAGGTCGGGAGAAAACACGAATTCGCCGTCAGTCGTGCCGATGCATTCGGAATTCTCACCGCGTTCCTCGACGCCGGCGCCGCACGTGCGGTTCGCCTCGCTGATCGCCGGGACGACGACGAACGCGGCGACGACGATGACCACGACCAGCAGCACCGCGCCGCCGCCCCAGAGCCACTTCGCCCACGCCGGCCGCGGCGGTTTGATCCGTTGCGTCATCGGTAGCGCTCCGCTCGCTCGTGCAACAGCATCGATCCTCGTCCCCGGCCTTGGGCCAGATGGTGGAATCCGCTCTCGATGGTGGCGTTGAGGGTGCCGCCCGGGTCGCCGAGCGGATCGCGCGCCAGCCACAGCGAAACGACCAGCCACGCCACGGTCGTCTCCAGTTCGCCTTCCCACTCGCCGACGCGCTGCTGCACCTGGGTGTAGGGATCCGCGTTCTCCACCAGCCGGTTGGGCGCGGCGGTGATCGTGTCCAGTTCGGCCAGCCACGCTTCGGCGGTCGGCACGTCGAACTCGGCGTGCGGCGCGCTGAGCGGTTTGCACAGATGCGTCACCACCGCGTCGACGTTCTCGAGCGCCAGGTCGTGGTAGCGAGCGGCGGCGACGCGGCCGTTCTTCTCGTAGAAATCGCGGCAGCGCGTGTGCACCTTTTCCCAGCTCAACGGGTGATCGTCGGCGCGCGTCGCCAGCTTCCGCAGCAGCAACCGGCGCAGCCACGGGTGCAGGACGTAGCGCGACGGGTCGTCCGGATCCGCGCGCAGCCACAGCTGATCGGCGAGCTGCTTGAACAGCGGCCCCTCGCCCATCGGATTGCGCAGATCGAGAATTTCCTTGTGGAACAGCATTTCCACGTCGACCGCGGCGCTCGCGGTGACGAGTTCCTGGCGGCTCGCGGTGGAAAAGTCCTGCAGCAGGTAGTCGCACATCTGCGCGAGCAAAGTGGACTCGCTGCCGTCGTCCAGGGTTACCTTGGTGTACAAGGATTCCCGCAACGTGTTCGGGTTGCCCGGCTCGTACCGCGCGGCGAGCGTCTGCAGCACCTCGCGCACCGCGCCGGGGTGTCCGTCGGTGAGCCGGGACAGGAACCGCGGCAGCCGCGACGTCGGGTGCACGTCGTGCGCGGCGGCGACATCGACGACGTCGCCGCTGGAAAGCGTGCCGAGTTCCAGCAGGTACCAGGGGGACCAGCGGTTGTCCGGCTGACCGGGGATCCAATCGGTTTCGACGTGCGCGGGCAGCCGCGGCACCGGCCAGTCGAGCCCGCTGGTCCGGTGCTCCGGGTTGCGCCGGATCTCCCGGTCGCTGCCCGGATGCGCGGTGACCATCGACCAGCTTTCGCTCCAGTCCGGATTCCACGTCCGGCTCGTCGCGATCACCACCAGCGGATCGGCCTCGTCCGGCGTGTGCCTGCGCGCCTCGGCGAGCGCGCGCAGGAAGTCCTGTCCGCCCTTCGTGTGCGCGTTGTCCAGCAATACCAGGCAATTCATCGTCCGGCGGGTGCCGGAGATGCCGGAGTAGGCGCGGCGCAGGTCGGCGAGGAACGCATCGCAGATGATCGCGTCGACCGCGGCCCGGTCCTCGTCGTCGCCGTGCGCGTGCTTGGCGATTTCGATCAGGAAGTCCTGGTGGTTGCCGTACCCGGTCGGCATGGCTTTGACCTTGCCCATCAGCCGTCGCCGGTCGTACCAGCTGAGCCCGCGCAGCAGCAGTTCGGTCGCCTCGTTCCAGCCGGGAAGACTGTTGCCCGAAGTGACGCCGCCGACGAGCTTCACGACGTCCACGATCGCGTCGCGATTGCGTTCCAGCGGCTGGTTTTGCGCGATCAGATCCCGGAGTTTGCGCAGTGCGGCCCGGCGGTCGCCGAGTTCGACCGGGGCGCTGAGCACGAGCATGCACAGCCACAGCCGGGGAAACGCGATACGGCCGAATTGCCGCCATTGCCGACCGAGATCAAAAGCCAAGTGGCCCAGCAGTTCCCGCGGCTGGATCTGCTCCCAGTCGCGCCGCTCGAAATCGACGAGCGCGTGCGGGATGTCCTCGCACCGGATGCGCAATTCCTCCAGCAGCGCCGACTTCCCCGCGCCGCGCACGCCGAGCGCGACCGCGATCGGCAGCGGTCTGCTCTGCCCTCCCGGACGGGACAGCAGTTCCTCGACCAGCCTCCCGGTGATCGAACGTACTCCGGACAATCGATGCGCATCGACGGGCATCGTCCCCCTTTGGCCGGGCGGCCCCGCTCCCTGCCGCCGCAAACGTCGCGGAATAACTATAATGAGCCGCGGGTACCCGCGCAGAAGTTAGCGGAGATCGGCGAAGATCGTTTTCCGATGACCGGGCGGTTAGCGCTGGTCAGGTATCGCGAAGAATGGAATATTACGATTCCGGGTGAGCGAATTTAACTCAGCCGCGGATCAGCAGCGCGGTCGCGACCGCCGCGATGCCCTCGCCGCGTCCGGTGAGGCCGAGCCCGTCCGACGTGGTCCCGGAAACGCTCACCGGTCCGCCGATCGCGTCGCTCAGCACCTGCTGCGCCTCGTCGCGCCGCTTCCCGATCCGCGGGTGGTTGCCGATGACCTGCACGGTCGCGTTGGAGACCTGCCAGCCTTCCGCCTGCAGCAGGGCACGCACCTCGACGAGCATGTCGGTGCCGTGCGCGCCGTCCATCCGCGGATCGCCGGTGCCGAATACCGCCCCGAGATCGCCGAGGCCAGCCGCGGACAGCAGGGCGTCGCACAGGGCGTGTGCCGCGACGTCGCCGTCCGAGTGGCCCGCGCAGCCGTCGACGCCCGGCCACCGCAGACCGGCCATCCAGCATTCGCGGCCCGGCTCGACCGGATGGACGTCGACGCCGTTGCCTACCCGCAGATCGGTCACAGGGGATCCTCCCGGTCCCCGCCGGCGACGAGCGCCTCGGCGAGGGTGAGTTCGAAGGCGCTCGCGACGCGCATCGCGTCCGGATCGCCGGGGACGGTGGCCGCGCCCGCGGTGTCGGCGAGACCGGGGTCAGCGGAATCGGCGAGTGCGGAACGGAAAGCGGAAAGGGAAAAACCAACCGGGGTTTGCGCACTGCGAAGACCGTCGCGATCGACGGTGGCGGTGACAATTCCGGATTCGTCGGTGGTTTTCACCGTGTCGGACATCGGCAGCACCGGAACCGCGACGGGCGCGCCGTCCCGGACCGCGGCCAGCACGCGCTGGACCGTCCGTTGTGGAGTGAACGCCCGCAGCGCGTCGTGCACCAGCACGACGGCGCCGGAGGCAAGCAGCGGCTCGACGGCGGCGAACGCCTGCCGGAGCGAGGAACCGGGAACGACCCGGCATTCGAGGCCGCGCAATGCCTCGGAAAACGACTTCGCACACCGCTCGGGGGCTGCGGCGACCACCAGATCGACTTCCGGTGTGCCGAGCAGCCCCCGCACGGTGTGCGTGAGTAGTGCTGCACCGCCGACCGCCGCGAGCGCGAACTCAGGATCGGCCGGACGGTGCGCGACAGTCACGAACGCGACGCTGTGCACCTGTGGGTTCATCAGGTCGTGATCGTAGGGAACCGGTTGCCTCGGCGGCGAACCGGAGGACCCGGGGTCAGACCGTCGCGGTCTCTAGCACCTCGTCGAGGAGCGTTTCCGCCTTGCCCTCGTCGGTGCCCTCCGCGAGCGCGAGCTCGCTGACCAGGATTTGCCGTGCTTTCGCCAGCATGCGTTTCTCGCCGGCTGAAAGTCCGCGGTCCTTTTCTCGCCGCCAGAGGTCGCGCACCACTTCGGCCACCTTGTTCACATCGCCGGAGGCGAGCTTCTCCAGGTTGGCCTTGTACCGACGAGACCAGTTCGTGGGCTCTTCGGTGTGCGGAGCACGCAGAACATCGAAGACCTTGTCCAGTCCTTCTTGCCCGACGACATCGCGCACGCCGACGATCTCGGCGTTGTCCGCGGGCACGCGAACCGTAAGATCCCCTTGCGCGACTTTGAGGACGAGGTACTTCTTTTCCTCGCCCTTGATCACGCGGGTCTCGATCGCTTCGATGAGTGCGGCACCGTGGTGCGGGTAGACGACGGTCTCTCCGACCTTGAAAACCATGTGTCCTCTGCCCCTTTCGCTGACTCCATCCTATCACGGCCCGTCGGCGGCCACCTAGCGGCCCGGGATCGTCGTCGCAGGTCAGCGGCCTGAGCAGGGCTTGACAAACCGGTTTTCGCCGTGCTCATGCAGGTGAGCCGACAGCGCCCCGACCGGCGCTGTGGGATCCTTTGTGGACAGTCGATCGGCCGGGAACGCACACCGGTTCCGCGCGCGGAGAACCGCCCGGCTAGTCTTCGGGAAGGACGAGGCCGTGAAAGGGAAGGACTCTGACGTGAGGCTGCAGAATCGCCGCGTGCTCGGCGCAGGCGTGTCGGCGCTCGGCGCCGCACTCGTGCTCGCCGGTTGCGGAGCCGGTCAGATCACTCAGACCGACACCCAGCAGCCCGCCGTCAACGGCACCTACGCCCAGGTGAAGACGATCGTGCTACGCAACGCCGCGGTGCAGTACCCGGCGCAGGGCCCCGGCTACGCGGCCGGTTCGCCCGCCCCGCTCACGCTCACCGTGATCAACCAGGGCCAGAAGGACGACAAGCTCGTCTCGGTGACCTCCGAGGGCGCTTCCGGCCCCGCGCAGATCTCCGGGGACACGGCGATCGTCGCCGGCCACTCGCTCGTGATCGGCCCGGCCGACGCGGTCGAGCAGGGCGCCCCGCCGCAGTCGGAGTCGGCGAACAGCACGCCCGCCTCCGAGCTGAACCAGCCGGCCAGCGGCGCGCCCAGCTCCGCCCCGAGCAGCTCGGCTCCCAACTCGGCGTCCAACGCGCCGCAGACGGGCGAGAGCGGCGGCGCGGCGAGCCAGCTCGGCTCCGGCAAGGTCGTGCTGCCGGGCCTCAAGCAGCCGCTGTGGCCGGGCGCGACGATCAAGGTCACCTTCACCTTCCAGAACGCCGGCCCGATCGTGGTCGAGCTGCCGGTCGCGGCACCCGCGCACGCGGGCTCCTGACCGCGTCGCCGCGAGTTTTGTCGGTGTCCGCCGATAGCCTCGCGGAGTGGTGAAGAAGACCAGCACCGTCCACCGGTGCGCGGAATGCGGGTACGAAACGGCGAAGTGGGTCGGTCGCTGCCCGGAATGCCAGGCGTGGGGCACGCTCGAGGAGCGCGGCTCCGCGAAACCGGCGATCGCGCGGGTGGCCGCAGGAGCACCGAGCGCGCCCGCGAGGCCGATCGCCGAGGTCGACGTCGAGGCGGCCAGGGCGAAGGCCACCGGTGTGCCGGAGCTGGACCGGGTGCTCGGCGGCGGGCTCGTGCCCGGCGCGGTCGCGCTGCTGGCCGGTGAACCCGGGGTCGGCAAATCCACGCTGCTGCTCGAAGTCGCGTATCAATGGGCGGTCACGGCGGGGCGTTCGCTGTACGTCACCGGCGAGGAATCCGCGGGACAGGTCCGGCTGCGCGCCGAGCGCACCGGCAACGTGCACGGTGAGATGTTCCTCGCGGCGGAGAGCGACCTGTCCGCGATCCTCGGGCACGTCGACGCGGTGAAGCCCGGCGTGCTGATCGTCGATTCGGTCCAGACCATGGCATCGCCGCAGGTCGAGGGCTCGCCGGGCGGGGTGACGCAGGTCCGCGCGGTCACCTCCGGACTCGTCGCGCTCGCCAAGGAACGCGGGCTGCCGGTCTTGCTCGTGGGACATGTCACGAAGGACGGTTCGGTCGCCGGTCCGCGCGTGCTCGAGCACCTGGTGGACGTGGTGCTGCAATTCGAGGGCGACAAGCATTCCACGCTGCGGATGGTGCGCGGCATCAAGAACCGGTTCGGCGCGGCGGACGAGATCGGCTGTTTCGAGCTCACCGAGGGCGGCATTGTCGGAGTGCCGGACCCGTCCGGTCTGTTCCTGAGCCGGACCGCGGAAGCGGTGCCGGGCACCGCGGTCACGGTCGCGGTCGAGGGGAAGCGGCCGCTGCTGGGCGAGGTGCAGGCGCTGGTGTCGAGCAGCGGCATGCCGCAGCCGCGACGTGCCGTGAGCGGCCTCGATTCGGCACGGGTCGCCATGGTGCTCGCCGTGATGGAGAAGCGCGGCCGGCTGAAACTGGGCGACAAGGACGTCTACGTCGCGACGGTCGGCGGCATGAAGATCACCGAGCCCGCCATCGACCTGGCGCTGGTGCTCGCGCTGACCTCGTCGCTGCACGACGTGGCCCTGTCCCCCCGGCTGGTCGCGGTGGGCGAGGTCGGGCTGGCGGGCGAGATCCGGCGGGTGCCGAACGTCGGGCGCCGGCTGGCCGAGGCGGCCCGGCTCGGCTTCACGCACGCGTTGGTGCCGCCGGATTCCGGCAAGCTCCCGGACGGCATCCGGGTGCTGGAGGTGCCCGACGTGGCGAGCGCGCTCAACGCGGCGAACCACGCGAAATGATCAGTCTCCCGCCCGGTCGGTGGTCTCGGAGGAGAACTGCGCGGAGCTGACCAGAGTGCCGGGCGCGAACCTGGTGACGGAGCTCGCGGAGAGCACCTGGAGGTCGGTCAGCTGAAGCCGGGTCCGGTTGAGCGAGACGAGCACTCGGTACGGGCCGGCGAGCACCGCGTATTGCACGAAGTCCGGAGCGTCCTGCACCAACTGGAATCCGAGCACCGGGTTGTCCATCGCTTTCAGGAAGGCGCCCCGCAGCTCGCGCGACGCGTACCCGGAAGCGAGGACGTTCAGGACCATCCCGGTCGCCGACGGATAGGTGATGGGGCTGGGGTCCTTCGGAGCGCCGTAGTTCAACGGCTGCGGCAGCGGCCCGTCGCCCGCCGGCGACAACTCCGGAGGGATGCGGTCCTTCAGGAGGCGATTGGTCAGCTGGTTCGGGTCGGTCGGCAGGCCCGCGACGAAGTCCGGGGTCGGCTGGGACCAGCCCAGCTGAGTGCTGGCGGCCGCGTCTCCGGGGAAGCGGGCGTCGCGCGTGAACCGCCCGCCGGGCGCGGACTCCTCGGCCTGGGACGGTCCGGGCAGTTTCGCGCTGTCCCGGGGATCCCCGCCGAGCAACGTCGGCGGCTCGGCGCGGGTCCAGCGTCGTTTCCACACTCCGGACGGATCGGCCGGGATCCACAGGTCCACCTGTTCCGGGACCCTGAACACACTGCTCCCGCTCACCAGCACGGTGCGGCTGTACTTGGTCACGACGTGGGTGAACGGCGCGCCCGCTTCGCGACGGTCCGCCGGGGCGGCCGGGCCGGCGGGAGCCAGTGTCGTCGGCGCGGTGGCGAGTTCCCGGACCACGACCACGCCGCCGGTGACGAGCGCGACCGCAGCGGCCACGGCGATCCACCGCCACGCGCCGGAGCGCTTTTTCCGTTGCGGGACAACCGGTTCGGCCGATTCGCTCACTGCCGCGGCGGCCCGCATCATGCTCGCGCGGGCCCGGTCGAGTTCGGTGCGGTCGGGGGCTGTCTCGTGCGGGTGCAGCGCGGCGAGGGCCTCGTCGAGTTCGGCATCGGACCACAGATGCCGCACGGTGTCGTCGTTCACTGGTCTTTCGCCTCCTCGCGGGTCGACGCGCCTGCGTTGGTGCGCAGCCATCTGCGGATCCGGTGCAGCCTCGAACGGACGGTGCCCGGCGGGATGCCGAGCGCCTCGGCGACTTCGACCGGTTCCAGCCCGGCCCACGAGACCAGCAGCAGCGTGTCGCGGTCGGCGACGCTCAGCTTCGCGAGCGCGCCCGCCAGCTGTGCCGCGCGGGCCTGTGCGTCCACCTGCTCGGCGACCCTGGTGTCGTGTCCGCCGTGGCCGCGGTCGCCGGAATTGGCGAGTCGCGCGGTGGCTCGCAGCGCCCGGGTTTCGCTGCGGACGTGGTGGCGCAGCAGGTTCGTCGCGATCCCGTACAGCCACGAGCGCGCGGTGCCCAGCTCTGGTCGGTACGACTCCCGGCGGCGCAGCGCGACGAGGAACGTCTCGGCGACGAGATCGTGCGCGGCATCCGGGCCGACGCGGCGCGCGAGGTAGCGGTGCATGGTCGCCGCGTGCGCGTCGAACAGCCGCCCGAAGGCCGGGGCGGGATCGGGTCCGCCCAGGTCGGGGCGGTCCTGCGGGCCGGTCGACACCGGCTCGGGACCGTCGTGGGTCACCTGCATACCCACTCTTGCCCGCGGCGCGGGCGAGCGTTCACGGCCTCACCAGATGGGATGGTCGCTGAACTTCTCCAGCGTGCTCACCGACGGCCGGACGAACCAGAGCCCGGCGCTGTAGCCGATCAGGCCGATGGCGAAATTCGCGAAGGTCGCGAGCAGTTCGGGCAAGCCGAGCTTGCCGTGGTTGCCCCAGAGATCCACCAGCGCGGACACCCCGAGCGCGATCAGGCAGCTGATCGACAGCACGGTGAAACAGGCGGTCAGCGTCGCGCGCGTGCCGCGGGCCCTGGCGGTCACCAGGTAGTCGCCTTGCAGGCAGCGGCGCGCGGACAGGACGACCACGGCGATGGCGAGCACGGACAGCATCGGCAGCAGCAGCGCGGCGAGACCGAGCAGTCCGCGCGGCAGGCTGTGCCCGTGCAGCGGACGGTTCACGAGCGCGGTGATGCCGAAAACGAGCAGCGTGCCGATCGCCAGCGAAACCCCGATGACCACGGACGCGACGCGCACCCGGGCGGCGAACAACGGCGGCAGCGGGGCGTACTCCGCGGACTGCTGCCCGTAGTACTGCTTCACCGCATCACCTCCGCGCCGGCAACCCGAACGAACGTGCAAATGCTCGTGAAGACCACCTTAACGGAATGCGATTCCGGCAAGGCGGCCTTCACGGCACTTGTCACCGAGGCGTGCTAACGGGCTTGCCTGATCAAGCCTTCTCGGCAAGGAGATTCGCGCACCGGATGAGGCCGATGTGCGAGTACGCCTGCGGGTGGTTGCCGAGCGAGCGCTCCGCGACCGGGTCGAACTGCTCGGGCAGCAGTCCGGTCGGGCCCGCCGCGTCGACGATCTGCGCGAACAGCTCCTCGGCCTCGTTGCGCCGCCCGGTGCACAGGTACGCCTCGATCAGCCAGGCCGCGCAGATGTGGAAGCCGCCCTCGCCGCCGGGAAGGCCGTCGTCGCGCCGGTAGCGGTACACCGTGGAACCGCTGCGCAGTTCGGCCTCGATCGCCGTCACGGTCTTCTGGAACCGGTCGTCCGCCGGGTCGATGAGGCCGGTGAGGCCCACGAACAGGGACGCCGCGTCGAGGTCGGTGCCGTCGTAGGCGGTGGTGAACGCCTGCACCTCTTCGTTCCAGCCGTGCTCGAGCACGTCGGCCTTGATCTCGTCGCGCAGCGTCGGCCAGGCGCCGGGGACGTCGCGGCCGTACTCGTCGCCGAGCCGCACCGCGCGGTCGATGGTCACCCAGCACATCACCCGCGAGTACACCCGGTGCCGCGGCACGTGCCGCTCTTCCCAGATCCCGTGGTCCGGCTCGTTCCAGCGCCGCGTGACGGCCTCGGCCATCGCGCGCACCATCTGCCAGTCCTCGTCGCGCAGTTCGCCGCGCACCTCCGCCAGCGTCGCGACCAGTTCCACGACCGGGCCGAACACGTCGAGCTGCACCTGGTGGTTGGCGAGGTTGCCGACGCGTACCGGCCGCGAACCGGCGTACCCGGGCAGCGATTCGATGACCGCCTCCGCGCCGATGACGCTTCCGGCCAGCGTGTACAGCGGGTGCAGCCGCTCCGGGCCGGCCAGCGTGGCGAGCACGCCGTGCAGCCACTTCAGGTAGCCCTCGGCCTCCTCGTGCGAACCGAGGTGCACCAGTTCGCGGACGGTCATCGCGGCGTCGCGGATCCAGCAGTAGCGGTAGTCCCAGTTGCGGACCCCGCCGATCTCCTCCGGCAGCGACGACGTCGCGGCGGCCAGCACGCCGCCGGTGTCGGTGTTGACCAGACCGCGCAGGGTCAGCGCGGAGCGGCGCACCAGTTCGGTCTGCACGGTCGGCAGCTTGAGCTTCGCCGCCCAGTCGCTCCAGTACCGGCCCGCCCGGTCCCGGCGGTCCACTTCGGACAGTTCGTGCGCGGCGAGATCCGTGGTGCCGCAGCGCAATTCGAGCACCACCGGCTGCTCCGGCGTCGGCTGGACGAGCGCGGTCGCGGTGTCCTGCAGCCCATCGGAGGCGATCGACCATTCGACGCCCGGCGAGCGCAGCACGAACGGCTCCGACGTGCCCAGCACGCGCAGGCCCTCGGCCTCGGCGACCAGCCGCACCGGCACGCCGCCGAATTCCGGCCGCGGCGCGAACACGACCTGCGCCACCGCCTCGCCGGAGATCACGCGCACGAGGTCGGTGCGGTGCCCGGGGCTTTCCGGCTCGAGATAGTCCGTGACGAGCAGCCGCGACCAGCGCGTCTCGACCGTCATCGTGTTCGGCAGGTACCGCTGGCCGAGCGGGAGCCCGTTGCGGTGCGGTTTGATCGAGAAGTGCCCGGCCCCGGGACCGCCGAGCAGGTCGGCGAACACCGCGGGGGCGTCCGGGCCGGGGTGGCACAGCCAGGTCAGCTTCGCGTCCGGCGTCACCAGCGCGACCGAGCGCTCGTTGGCGAGCAGCGACAGCCGCTCGATCGGCGGCGCGGACTCGCCGTAGAGCCAGTTGCGCCGCTCTTCCAGGAGGAACGCGAGCACCATCGCGACGTCGACGGTGTCAGGCACGTGGTACTCGGCGAGCGATTCGCCGTCGCCGACCTTGATGCCGAGGTCCGGACCGGCCAGCCGGGCGAACGCCTTCTCGTCGGTGACGTCGTCGCCGAGGAACACCGCCGCGGTGGCCCCGACCTGGTGGCGCAGGGTGTCCAGCGCGTTGCCCTTGTCGGTCTTCACGACCGCCAGCTCGACGACTTCCTTGCCGTCGGTGGTCGTGACGCCTTCCCACTTCGACGGGCCTTCGTGCACGTCCGAGAGGACGCGCCGGCCCGCGTTGTGCTCGGCGCGGCGCACGTGCACCGCGATGCTCGCCGGCTTGACCTCGAGCGACACCCCGGGCACGTCGAGCACCAGCTGTTCCAGCTCGTGTTCGAGCCGCCGGTGCAGCGCCTTCGCGTCCTCGTCGAGCGCGTGGATGAAGCCGATGTCGAACTCGGACCCGTGGCTGCCGACCAGGTTGACCTCGGACGGCAGCCGCGACAGCGTCGCGAGGTCCCGAAGAGCCCGGCCGGAGATCACGGCGGTGGTCGTTTCGTGCAGGCCGGCGAGCGATCTCAACGCGCCGACGGACTCGGGCAGCGGCCGCGCCTCGTCCGGGTTCGCGGTGATGGGGGCCAACGTGCCGTCGTAGTCGCAGGCGACCAGCAGGCGCGGGGTACGGGCGATCTGCACGATCGCGCGCCGTAGCTCCGCGGGCAACGCCTCGGCGGTCAACACTCCTCCTCAGGAGGTCCAGCGCGGTACGGGGGAGGGGGTCAGTCGGCCGGTTCGGCACCCAGCGCCTGGAGGAACGAACGCGCCCACCGGTCGACGTCGTGGGTGAGGACCTGGCGACGCATGGCGCGCATCCTGCGTCGGCCCTCGGCGGGGTCGAGCGTAATGGCAGCCTCCAACGCGTTCTTCACCCCGTCCAGATCGTGCGGGTTGACGAGGAAAGCGCTGGTCAGTTCGGCCGCGGCGCCGGCGAACTCGCTGAGCACCAGCGCGCCGCCGAGATCGGGGCGGCACGCGACGTACTCCTTGCAGACGAGATTCATCCCGTCGCGCAGCGGAGTCACCACCATGACGTCGGCCGCGGAGAAGAAGGCGGCCAGCTCGGTGCGGTTCACGGATTGGTGCAAATAGTGCACGACCGGGTGGCCGACGCGGGCGAACTCGCCGTTGATCCGGCCGACCATCTGCTCGATCTCGCCGCGCATCCGCTGGTAGTGCTCGACCCGTTCGCGGCTCGGGGTGGCCAGCTGCACGAACGTGACGTCGCCTGGTTCGAGACGGCCCTCGTGCAGCAGTTCGTGCAGGGCCTGCAGCCGCAGGTCGATGCCCTTGGTGTAGTCGAGCCGGTCGACGCCGAGCAGCACCGTCTTCGGGTTGCCGAGGTCGCGGCGGATCTGCTTGGTCCGCTCGACGACGCCCTTGCTGCGGGCGAGCGAGTCGAGGCCCGCCGCGTCGATGGAGATCGGGAACGCGCCGACGCGCACCGTGCGGTCGCCGACCTGCACCATGCCCGGCCGGGACCGGACGCCGACCGCGCCGCGCGTGGGTTCGAGGCCGACCAGCTGCCGGGCCAGCCACAGGAAGTTCTGCGCGCCGCCGGGCCGGTGGAAGCCGATCAGGTCCGCGCCGATCAGGCCGCGCACGATCTCCGCGCGCCACGGGAGCTGCATGAACAGCTCGACCGGCGGGAACGGGATGTGCAGGAAGAAGCCGATGCGCAGGTCGGGCCGCAGCTCGCGGAGCATCCGGGGCACCAGTTGCAGCTGGTAGTCCTGGATCCACACGGTCGCCCCCTGCGCGGCGACGGCGGCGCTGGCCTCGGCGAAGCGGCGGTTGACCTTCACGTAGCTGTCCCACCACGACCGGTCGAAGACCGGCCGTTCGACGACGTCGTGGTAGAGCGGCCAGAGCGTGGCGTTGGAGAAGCCCTCGTAGTAGTCGCGGACCTCGGCCGAGCTGAGCGACACCGGGTGCAGGACGAGCCCGTCGTCGTCGAACTCGTCCACGTCGACGTCCGGCACGCCCGGCCAGCCGACCCACGCGCCCTTGCGGGAGCGAAGGAACGGTTCGAGTGCCGAAACGAGTCCGCCCGGGCTGGCGGTCCAGCGTTGTTCCCCGTCCGCGGTCCGTTCGAGGTCGACGGGCAGCCGGTTGGCCACCACGACGAAATCCGCGGACGGTCCGCTGTTCCGGTCGGCAATCGCGTCAGTCACTCCAGCTGCTCCCTCGTCCTCGGCGGGTCGCGGCCCCAAGAGAAACCCTAGCGCGCGAGGAGTGACCGGCCGGTGACCAACTGGTTACTCCAAACGCCGTTCGGTCGGTTCCATCGGCCCGGCGAGCCGGGGTCCGGAGAGCTTCCGCTCGAGCCTGCCGAGGCCGGTGCGGACCGGCTGGGCGAGGTATTCGCCCAGTACAACGCCCGCCGCGAGGGCGAGCCCGATGGCGACCGCGGTCATCAGGGTCGAGATGTTCCCGCCTGGCGAAACCGCTAATTGGTATAGACCACGATAGGTGGAGAGGCCGGGCAGCAGCGGAGTGATCCCGGACACGGCGACCACGAGCGGAGTAACTTTCAGCCGCCGCGCCATCACGCCGCCGCAGAACCCGACGAGCGTCGCCGCGACCGCCGAAGCGCTCACCGCGTCAAGCGTCGCGATGATCAACGCGCCGTACACGAGCGCACCGATCGCGCCCGCTGCGGCGGCGACGAGCATCGCGCGCAGCTTCGAATACGAGGCGAGCGCGAAGCAGGCGGCCGCGCCGGCCCCGCCGACGACGATGATCGGCAAGTGCTGCGCGGTCGAGGCGGGAACGTCGGGCAACGGCGTGCGCGGCAGTTCGAGCATCACCGCGAGTCGCAGGGCGAGCACGACGCCCGCGATCAGCCCGGCACTCATCAACGCGGTTTCCATCGTGCGGCCGGACGCGGTGACGTAATAGCCGGTGATCCCGTCCTGCACCGCGGAAACCGTGGAGAGCCCGGACAGCAGCACGGTGACCGCCGCCGCGACCACCAGCGTCGGCCGGTCGGTGGTCAGGATGTTGCTGCTGACTATGACCATCGCCGACAGCGTCGCGAACAGCCCGCCGACCACCTGCTGGAAGAAGAACGGCAGGTTGACCTTGTTGAGCAGCCTGCCGATCCGGTCGACCGCGGCGGAGATGACCATCGCGACGAGCGCGATGTCGAGGCCCCCGCCGAGCAGCAGCGTGATGAACCCGGCCAGCCCGCCCCAGGCGGCGGTCGCGGTCCAGCGCGCGTACGGGTGCGGCGCGGAGGTGATCCGGTCCAGTTCGGTGACCGCTTCCTCCGCCCCGGTGTTGCCGCGGACGATCTGGCGCACGAGCGCCTCGGTCTCGGTCAGCCGGGTGTAGTCGAGACTGCGCGAACGGACCACTCGCAACGCGGTCACCGGCGCGAGGTCGGTCCCGCGGTGACAGGTGACGGTGATCGACGTGAAGATCACGTCGACCTCGCAGTGCGGCAGCCCGAGCGCGGAGGTGAGCGCGAGAATGGTCGCGGTGACGTCGGAAGCCCCGGCGCCGCTGGCCATCTGCACTTCGCCGATCCGCAGAGTGAGATCCAGGACGAAGTTGACGGTCGCGTCGTCCGGCGGCTTGGGACCGATCGCCTCCTCGGACTCGACCGCGGGCTGTTCGGCGGTCGGAGCCTCGAGAATGTGCCAAGCGCGCCGGCGCAGCAGATTCGGCCGATGCCGCTGGCTGGAGCGCGGGTGCGGAGGCTCGAGAATCGGCCACCGTCTGCGCGCAGCCCCCTGGCCGGCACGCTCGTTGATCTTCATGATCGATCCCCACCTCCTCGTTCGTTCCCGGGGACCATCGGCCGTACCGCCCCAGCTGTTGCAGTGGTGTCCGACACACCTGCCACCGATCGTGCCGCATGGGGTTGGATCTTGCCGATTTCCGGTGCTGACCTGGGAGTTAGGGCGGGTTGTCCGGCTGCGGCGGAAGCGGCCCGATATACTTTTGGCGCGCCCGTCGCCGGGTGCGTGCCGGTATAGCTCAGTTGGTAGAGCATCTGTCTTGTAAACAGAAGGTCAGGGGTTCGAACCCCCTTGCCGGCTCCGTCTCGATCATGGGCCCGTGATAACCGCGCCGGCTGGCACTCGAAACACGTTTCGGTCACCGCGATCGGTCGTCCCGTGCTCCAGTTCGACCACAGCCACCGCGCCGTCGTCTTCGGTCTTCACCACGCGGCAAGGGATGCGAACCGGCGCTGGATACGTCGACGCTGTCGTGAGGTCGTCGGCGAGCATTGGCAATTTCTCGACGAGCGCGCGCTCGATGCCGTCAGCCTCGGGGAACCGGACCTCGACCCAGCCAGGGAACTCGTCGTCCACCACTCGCGTGGCTGTGCCGTTGAGGTATGCCATGCCGCGAGAATGCCGTATCCGAAACGACAGAGCGGGCGCGACGAAGTAGTTCAGGCAGCGGACCGCGGGATGTCCGTGGCAGGCAAATCGATCGCGGCTCGACCGGCCTCGGTGAGGAGGGCCGGAACGCGCTCGCCGCGGCGGCCTGCTCGCAGTGGGACCACCAAGGCGAACCGGGCGAGGCGGTGGGCGGTGAATTGGTCGCAGCAGGGGACGCCGTCGATGTAGAGGTCGGGTTCACAGCTGCAGGTCATTTCGGCGCGGCCGAGGCCGACGGCGGTGAGAGTGGCTCGCTCGCGGTGGTTCAGCGGGAGGATCTGGGCCGACATGACTGCCTCGCTGGGGTGGGTTCGCTTAGTGCTTCCTCCCACTGTGCGAGATCCATCTGGTGCCAGCCAGAGCCAGTTTCGAGCCTATCTCGCGGTACCAGATGAGGTGGAGTGGCGATGCTCGCGACGGCACCGGGTCAGGTGCGCGGGCCGCCGCGAGCGGACGGTCTCGGAATCAGAAGCCGTCGCAGGTGGCGGTCGCGAAGTTGCCCGATGCCTTTGCCGTCTTGGCTTCCTTGCCGTCCACGACGACCTTGCAGGCCACCTCTCCGCCCTCGGCGCCGGTGGTCACCGACAGGCTGCCGCCCTTGAACAGGCCCTTCGTGGTGATGTCTTTCGACCACGGCAGGGTCTGCGGCTGGTCCTGGTTGGAGGACGCGTTGCCGTCGCCGATGGTGGTGTAGGTGATCGAGGCTTCCTTCGCGGTGCCGGTGACCTCGTAGTGGATCGTCACGACGCGGTTCGCTTCGTTGTTGACCTCGTTGACCACCTTGGCGGCCGTCACGGTCCACACGATGCAGATCGCCAGGCCGATCACCGACAGCACGAGACCGGCGATCGAGAGGCCCTTGTTCGTGGCCTTTCCGGACCGCGTCCGGACGAAGCCGAGTGCCGAGAAAATGATCCCGAGGATCACCAGCGGCCACGCCACGAGCCCGACGACCGGGACGAACGAGAAGATCAGGCCGATCAGTCCGAGCACGAACCCGGCGGTGCCGAGCCCGTTCTTCGGCTGGGCGGGCGGGGCCGGGTAGGGAGCGGGCGGCGGAGGATAATCAGGGGCGGACATGAGAGCCTTTCGTGATCGAACGTGCACAACCAGGTCGCACTGATCGCCCCGAGTGTTACGTGATGTCTGGTATCAATTCATGCGCGGTTCCACATGCACTCGCTCGCCCTGGAGTCCGAAGAGGATCAGCAGCTCGACCGCGCCTCCGTCGGCGGAGCCGAGCCAGTGCGGTTCCGTCGTGTCGAACTCCGCTGCCTCGCCGGGCGGGACGGTCAGGTCCTTCGCGCCCACGATCAGGCGGAGATGCCCGTTGAGGACGTACAGCCATTCGTAACCGCTGTGCGTTTTCAGCGCGGGTTCGGCGGAGCGGCCGGGGATGAGCATTTTGTACGCGTGCACGCCGCCCGGTCGCCGGGTCAGCGGTACGTAGGTCATCCCGTGCTGGTGGATCGGGCGCAGGTGGACGCGCGGGTCGCCGGCGCGGGGTGCGCCCACCAGGTCGTCGATCGGCACGTCGTAGGCGCGCGAGAGCGGCAGCAGCAGTTCCAGGTTCGCCCGGCGCTGGCCGTTTTCCAGGCGGGACAGGGTGCTTTCCGAGATGCCGGTCTCCGCTGACAGGTCGGCCAGGGTGATGCCGCGCCGGGTGCGCAGGGTGCGCAACCGCGGGCCGACCGCGTCCAGGACTTCGTCGATCTCACGCATGACCCCAGTCTCGCGGAAGCGGCGAGACTGGGGCGCGTTCAGGTCAGCCGACCAATTCGGGAGCCGGTTTCGCGGCACGCCGCGCGGGGGCGGTTTCCGGGAGGATCAGCAAGCAGACCAGGCTCAGCACCAGCAGCGCGGCCAGGTAGTAGCCGACCGCGAGGGCGTCGCCGGTCGCAGCGACGATGCGGTTGGCGATCATCGGGGAGAGACCGCCGCCCAGCACCGCGCCGACGTGGTAGCCCACGCCGAGACCGGACTGGCGCTGCTCGCGCGGGAACAGTTCGGCGAACCACGTGTACATCGGTCCGAAAAGGATTCCGGTGGCGGCGAAACCCAAGAGCAGCGCGACGAATACCGAGCTGATGGTGCCCGCCGACGCGATCGGGAACATCACGAGCGCGGCGATGATCGACAGGACCGCGCCGGTCACCATCACCGGTTTGCGGCCGATCCGGTCGGACAGCCAGGCGGATCCGACGTTCGCGGCGGCGTGGCACAGCAGGGTGATCGTCGAAATGGTGACGATCGGCGCGCGCGGGAGGCCGAGACCTTCCGGGGCGGCGGCGGTCGCGTAGGACAGCATGAACGTGACGAGTGCGAAAGTGCAGGCGGTGAGGCCGAGGTTCGCGCCCGCGATCAGCAGCAGTCGTCGCCAATTCGAGCGGAGGACGTCGGCGAGCGGCTTTTTCGCACGCGTTTCCGCGGCGGCCATTTTCTCGAATTCCGGGCTTTCCGAAACGCCGCGGCGGACCCAGATGCCAATCGCCAGCACGATGCCGCCGGCGAGGAACGGGAGACGCCAGCCCCAGTTCATGATGTCGTCGTTGGGCAGCAGGAGAACCAGCGCGAACGCCAGGTTCGCCAGCACGACACCGATCGGCGAGCCCAGTGCGACGAAGGAACCGTAGAGGCCGCGCCGTTTTTCGGGCGCGTGCTCAACGGCGAATACAGCCGCGCCGGCGCTTTCCCCACCGCGGGCGGCGCCGTGCAGCAGGCGCAGCCCGACGAGCAGCAGCGGCGCGGCGATGCCGATCACCGCGTACGGCGGGAGAACGCCCATGCCCAGCGTTGCGATACCCATCAGCAGAAACGCGGCGTACAGCGCGGTGCGGCGGCCTCGACGGTCGCCGATCCAGCCGAAAAGCGCCGCGCCGAGCGGGGCCATCACGAAACCGATGGCGAAGGTCGCGAGGCTCATGAAGGTGCCGAACCAGGCGTTGCCGGTTTTGAAGAACACCGACCCGAACACCAGCGCCGCCGCGGTGCCGTAGATCGAGAAGTCGTACATTTCCAGGGAAGTGCCGACGCCGGCGGCGAATCCGAGCCGCAGCACGCCGGGAGAGTGCGCTTCGTCGCGCTTGGCCATAGCAGGCCTTTCGTCGTCTCGCGCGGAATGCGCGGAGTGTCCGGTGGTGGGGAAACGGTGGACACAGCTTAGGGAAAGCGTGACGAAGGAGGCAAAGTCCGATTTGCGGCGGATTGATAAATAAAATCGATCAATTAATAGACAAGACGGCCGGAATCGCGAGGATTCCGGCCGCTCGGCTCAGTACAGTTCGATCACCAGTTTTTCGGAGCGCGCCCGCGACACGCACAGCGCCATCTGGTCGCCGGAAGCCTTGTCGCTGGCCGAAAGACACTGGTCGCGGTGCTCCGGCGTGCCTTCCAGCACCCCGGAAACGCACGAACCGCAGATGCCTTCCTCGCACGATTTGAACACCTCGATCCCGTTGTCGGTCAGCACCGACAGGATCGACCGGTCGGCCGGGATCTCGAATACCTCGCCGGTGTCGAGTTCGACGGTGAACGGCTGGTCGCCGCTCGTGTCGACCTCGGCCGCGGTGAAATGTTCGACGTGCACCTGCGTTTCGCCGACCACGGGCGCGAACACGCCGGTGACCTGCTCCATGAATCCTTCCGGGCCGCAGGTGTACACGTGCCCAGCGGAACCGAGCCCGGATGCCACTTCGGTAAGCACCGCGGGCTGTTCGTCCCGCGGTACCCCGAAATACAGCAGCACTCGGTCCCGGAATTCAGCCTGTTCCTCAAGCAGGGAAACAAAAGCCGCTGACTCCCGGCTGCGCGCGAAGTAGTGCAGTTCGAATTCCGCACCGTCCGCGTGCAGCTGATAAGCCAGGCTCAGCAACGGAGTGATGCCGATGCCGCCCGCGATCAGCACGTGCCGCTCGGCGTCCGGAGCCAGCGAGAGCAGGTTCCGGGTTTCGCCGATCTCGAGCTTGTCATTCTCCGCGACGGTGTGCAGCGCCTCGGAACCACCGCGCGAATCCGGCTCCCGCTTCACCGCGATCAGCAGCGAGGACGTGTCGTCCGGCCGCCCGCACAGCGAATACTGGCGCAGGATCCCGGTCGGACCGGTGACGTCGACGTGCGCACCGGCGGGATGCGGGTCGAACGGCAGACCGTCGGCGCGCACGAGGCGGAGCGCCCGGATTCCAGGCGCTTCCTCGACGACCTCGGCCACGCGGACCACGGTGTTCGGCATCGGCTCTCCGTTTCAAGCGGTTCAGCGCAGGTAAAGGCCGCCGTTGGCGTCCCAGCAGGCCCCGGTGACCGAGGCCGCGCCGGGCGAGGCGAGCAGCGACACCATCCGTGCGATGAACGCCGGGTCGCCGAGCCGTCCGACGGGGATGTTCTTCGTGAAGGCCTCGAGGTTGTCCTCGCCGACGATCGAATGCACCATCGGGCTGTCCAGCGGCCCGGGGGACACGGAGTTCACGGTGACCCCGCGCGAGGCGAGTTCGCGCGCGAACACCTTCGTCGCGGACATGATCGCGCCCTTGGACGACGCGTAGTGCCCGCCGGTCGCGGTGCCGCCGTTCTGGCCGGCCAGCGACGCCATGTTCACGATCCGCCCGTAACCCTGCTCGGCGAAGTACGCGCCGAAGATCTGGCAGGCGGTGAACGTGCCGGTGAAGTTGACCGCGAGGACCGCGTCGAGGTCTTCCGGCGTGATCTCCATCAGCGGGGCCGCCTGGGTGCGGGCCGCGTTGTTGACCAGCACCTGCACGGTGCCGAAATCGCGGACGACGTCGTCCTTCAGCTGCGCGAGCGCCGCCCGGTCCCGGACGTCGACCTCGTAGCCGCGGCAGTTGCCAAGGGATGCGGCCAGCTTTTCGGCCGCTTCACCGTTGATGTCCACGATCGCGACGCGGTAGCCCTCGGCGTGCAGTTGCCGCACGATCGCTTCGCCGAGCCCGTTCGCGCCACCCGTGACTACCGCGACGTGCGGCTCCGTCTGCGCGCTCACAGCAGGAATCCCGCGGCCGGAACGGCTTCGTCGCTGTTGACCAGCCGGACGACCTTCAACGCGATCCGGTCGCCTTCGGGACCGTCAGGCGAGAACCGGATGCGGTGCACCAGATCCGCCGCCCACAGGTCGTGGTTGCCGCGCTTGTAGGCGACCAGGATCTGGGCCGAACGCAGCACGACTTCTTCGTCCGAAACGGATTCCGGCACGAAGCGCGACACCGTGCGCACGGTGCGGGCGGAGTCGACGGCGGCGAGCGCGTAGCCCTCGGTCATCCGCGCGACGCGCATCTGCCGCATCCGCGCGTCGTCGTAGACCATGTTCAGCGAACCGGCGAAATCATCGGTTTCCCGGTCGATCGGGATGACGTAAATCCCGTCTTCGGCGAACAGCTTTTCCCACTCGTGGTATTCGGTGCGGTCCAGCAGTTCCGCTTCGCGGTTGACCAGCTCGACGGCGCGCGCGACCCGCGTGTCGGTGGTGGGGATGGTCTCAGTCATCGCCCATCATCTCCTTCCACTGGGCGTACGCGGCGCGCATGCCGGTTTCGTCGGTGACGTGCGAGGTCGGCCAGCCTTCGGGGCTCGCCTTTTCCCGCGCGAGCCCGCGGTTGACCAGGATCGGCAGGTCCGGGCCGCCGTGCGCCCCGCGCTGCACGCGGTCCCAGCCCTCGGCGTCGTCGGGCGTGCCGAACCCGAACGGGCCCTGGAAGTGTTCGTGGATGCGCAGCCGCTCGCGGTTGACCACGTCCAGTTCCGGCGGCCCGTCGGGACCGATCGCGACGTGCTCGATCAGCGTCTCGTTGACCGAAATCGGCCGCAGCACGCGGAAAAACGCCGCGGACATCGAGACGTTCGGGAACAGGTTGAGGTTGAACCCGGTGCCGTGCATGGCCCGGACCACCTTGCGCACCTGCGCCTCGTCCAGCGTCTTCGACAGTTCGGACACGACGTGGTCGAACCGGCCCTGCAACGGCTCGGTGCCGTCGTCGACGTCCAGATCGGAGTGCTCCGGCACCATCTGCATGACGCTGTGCCCGTTGCCGAGCGAATGCGTGATCGCCGACGGATCGGTCATGAACGACATCATGTCGGCGGTTTCCGCGTCCACCGAAGCCATCCACGACCGGTGCACGATCGGGAAGTGGTAACCGTCGGTGGTGTTTTCCAACTGGATCTTCCAGTTGCCGCGGAACTTGAACTGGTGCTTGCCCAGCACCTTGATCGGGTAACCGCCGCCCTGCTTCATGAAGCGGTCGATCCACAGTTTCGCGTCGCCCAGGAAGTCCTCGAGGGACTCGCCGTCCTCGGCGAAGGTCGCGAAAACCATGCCGCCGTACGATTCGGTGCGCAGTTTCTTCAGCGACAGTTCGCCCTTTTCCAGGACGCCTTCGTAGCCGTCCGGGTAGGGGATGCCGCGCAGCTTGCCGTCGAGGCCGTAGCTCCAGGCGTGGTACGGGCAGGTGAAGCCGTTGGCCTTGCCGCTCGGCTTCTCGCACAGGCTCGCACCACGGTGGCGGCAGCGGTTGAGCATCGTGTGCAGGGTGCCCTTGCGATCCCGCGTCACGATTACCGGCTGACGGCCGACGTAAGTGGATTTGAAGTTCCCCGGCTGCGCCAATTCGCTTTCGTGCGCGACCCACACCCACGAACGTTCGAAGATCTGCGTCATCTCGCGTTCGAAGATTTCCGGGTCCGTGTAAAGCCGGGCGGCTACGCGGTCGCTCTCCGCGAAATCGGCGGGAACAACGGTGTTCTCAGTCATGAGGTCTCCGATTTCAGTCGGGCAGGTCGACGTCTTCGCGGACGGTCAGCGGACGGCCGATCCGGGCTTCGATCTTGGCGAAGCGCCACAGCTTGACGCCATTGCTGCCGACCTCCGTGGTGCGCAGCAGGTTGCAGCCGGCCTTGACGGTTTCCTGGCTGTCGGCGTCGGCGAGGATGTAGCAGGTCCACGGCCAGCCGTCAGACGGGCCGACCATGTGCGCGTCGTCGTCGATGTCGCCGATGAACGTGATGCCCGGCAACGCTTTCAGCTGGTCCATCATGGACACGAAGGACTGCCAGACGTCGCCGATGGTGATGCCGTCGGCGGGCAGGTCGAAGAAGTTCTGGTTGATGCCGATGCAGAAAAGCACCCGCAGGGGCTGCGTGCTCACAGTCGGAGACTCCTCGTCGTGGTGGTGGCTGGTCAGCGGAAGCCGGGGCTGGTCGGCGGCTGTCCCATGAGAACCGCGCCGGCGGCGTCGTGGATGGCCGGGCCCAGGAACGCATGCTGCTTGGGTACCAGTGCGTCGCCCTGAAGTCCACGCAGCGGGTGCGTCGAGTAGATCGGCGCGGTGCCGGAAATCTCGACGAGCTTCGACACCACCTCGGACGCCGTCTTCGCCAAGTGCGCGGACGAAAGCCGCAGCTGGGCGTTCTGTTCGTCGGTGGCCTCGTCGCCGGAAACGACGGTGTCCCAGACCTCGTGGCTGACCTCGTAGAACCAGGCGCGGGCGGACCGCAGCGCGGCCTCGGCGTCGGCGTACCCGGTGCGGTAGTAGCCGCGGTCGGCGAGCTTCGGCGCACCAGTGACGCCGGTGTAGCCAGCGCCGACCTCACGGGCGTGGTCCAGCGCGGCCCGTGCGACGCCCGCGCCGACGATGGCGAGAACCTGCGCGGCGTAAGCGATTGTGGGATAGCGGTAGAGCGGCTCGTCCACGGTGGGCGCGCCGCCGCGGATGAACGTCCACTCGCGCGGGACCTCGACGTCGCGCACGACCAGGTCGAACGAACCGGTGCCGCGCATGCCGACGACGTCCCATTCCCGCACGATCTCGACCTGGTCGGGCCGCAGCAGCGCGGTGCGCGGTTTCCCGCCGGTCGATTCGTCGCCGGGGATGCCGACGCCGAGGATGTCCGCGCCCATGCAGCCGCTGGCGAACTTCCACCGGCCGTCGACGCGGAAGCCGGTTTCGGTCGCCGGGGCCGGCTGGACCGGGAAAAGCCCGCCGGCGAACGCGACGTCCGGACCGTTCTTGTACAGCTCGGCCTGGGTGTCCAGCGGGAGCGCGGCGAGGTAGATCAGCGACGAGCCGAAGCTGGCGACCCAGCCGGTCGAACCGTCCACTGTGGAAATCCGCTCGATCAGGCGGAGGAATTCGGCGGGCGGGAGCGGGTTGCCGCCGAACTTCGCGGGCGTGCTGGCCCGGTAGACGCCGACCTGCTTGAGCCGGTCGATGAAGTCGCGCGACACGTAGCGCTGCTGCTGGAACTCGTCCTTGCGCGTGGCGAGCTCGGCGAGCACCTCCTCCATGGTGACTTCGCTCATCGCTGCTCCTCAGAATGCCGGTGCGGTCGGTCCGACGGTACGAAGGACGCCGCCGCGCGGGAATTGGTAGTGCCTGAGCGGGCGTAGGGGATTTCTTCAGTGCGAGCCGCCAGCCAGGGGCTTTACCCTGAGCCGATGGAAGCGGACCCGCGCGCGCCCGAGCTGACGACGCACGATTTCGTCGCGATGCTCAACGCCAGCCGCACGTGCGTGCTCGTGCACGACGGCGCGACGAAGAACATCCTGTGGGCCAATCCGGCTGCCTGCGAGATGCTCGAATGGAGCGTCACCGAGCTGCGGCCGCTGAAGGCGAACCACATGAGCAGCTCCGCGCAGCAATACGACCGGGTGATCGGGCGGGCGTGGCTGCAGGAGGCGGTCGAGAAGGGCGTCAGCCGGATCGAATGGCACTACCGCACGAAATCCGGCCGGGTGATCCCGACGGACGCGGTGGCCACGCGGGTCGAGCTGGCCCAGGGGCCGGCGGTGATGGTGCAGTTCCGCGACATCGAACGCGAGCAGGAAATCGAGCGTGAGCTGCGGTTGACCACGTCCTGGGTGGACGCGCTGGCCCGGCAGACGTCGGCGGTCGCGCTGATGCTCGACGGCTCGGGCGAGCTGCGGTTCGCCACGGATTCCGCGGTCGCGCTGTTCGGCGCGACGCCGGATGAGCCGCTGGGCCGGTTGACCGACTACGCCGCTCTGCGTCTCGACGACCGTCCGGCCACTTGGGACGAGGTCCGCGAACGCGCCGTGCCGGCCACTCAAGTTCGGCTGGAAATTCAGGGTCGCGTGTGGCTGGAGGGCAGCGTCGAACGGCTTCGCGAGCCTGGTGGAGACGCGTTTCTGCTGCTGCTCCACGACGTGTCCGAACGCATCCGCGGCGAGGTTCAGCGCGAGCGTGACCTGCACCGGGAGAACTACCTCGCGCGCTACACCGCGATGGGCGACATGGCGATGGCGATCGCGCACGAGCTGAGCCAGCCGCTCGCCGCCGCGGGCAACTTCCTGGCCGGTGTCCGGTCGCGGACGCTCGATGCCGCGCCGGTCGTGTACGGCATCGACAGCGCGGTCCGGCAGATCGAGCGGGCGAGCCAGATCGTGTCGTCCGTGCGCGCGTTCGTCGGGCATCTGGAGCACGTGGAGCAGGTCGCCGACCTCAACGAGATCGTCGAGGAATGCCTGTACTTCGTGCGGTTGCGAGCCGAACCGGCCGCGATCGAGGTGACCTTCGACCGGTCGGCCGAAGCGGTGCCCGTGCACTGCGAACGCGTGCTGACCGGCCAGGTCGTGCTGAACCTGTGCTTCAACGCGATCGAGGAAATGGCCCAGTGCCCGGCGCAGCGGCGCAGCCTGGTGCTCACCACGCGCCGCGACGGCGACACCGGCGTGGTCACCGTGGACGACCGCGGCCGCGGCTTCCCGCGCAACCCGTTCGACGAGTCGTTCACCGCGAAGGAGCGCGGCAGCGGCATCGGACTGGCGCTGAGCCACCGCATCATCACCCGCCAGCACGGGACGATCTGGGCCGAACACCGCGCGGGCGGCGGTTCGCGCTTCGGCTTCGCACTGCCCGCGACCGGCCCGGGTTAGGAATTCTTCAGCTACGCCGGGGAAGTTCTCGATATCCCGGGACCGGTGCGGCTTTGTACGGTCAGAGAAGTCCCGGCCCCAGTCCTAGGAGGCACCGTGTCCGAGCTGACCCGGACCCAGCGCGAATTCCGCACCGCGATGGCCAACCTCTCCGCGGCCGTCAACGTCGTCACCACCGCCGGCCCGCACGGCCTCGCCGGGATGACGGTGAGCGCGGCCTGCTCGGTCACCGACAGCCCGCCGACCGTGCTCGTCTGCGTGAACCGGTCGAGCCGGTCGCACGCGATCCTGGTCGGCAACGGCCAGGTCTGCGTCAACGTCCTCGGCCCCGGCCAGGAAGACCTGGCCATGCACTTCGCCGGCGCGACCAAGGTGCCGACCTCCGAACGCTTCGACCAGGACTGCTGGGACCTCGACAGCGAGGACGCCCCGGTCCTGCGCGGCGCGGCGGCCTCGCTGGTCGGCCGGATCGTCGGCGAACAGGAGCACGGATCGCATTCGGTGCTGTTCGTCGAGATCGAGAAGGTGCTGACCGCGCCGGACAGCGGTGCTTTGGTGTACTTCCAGCGCCGCTTCCACCGGCTTGCCGCACTCAGCGCCTGATCGAGGAGAACCCGTGGACCGGATGACCCTGACCTGCTACAACGACACGCACGGCTACGGCTGGCGGCACGTCGACCTCTTCGTGCACGACGAGCACGGCCGCGAGCTGGACTGGGTGCACTGGCAGGTCCCGGCCGACGGCCCGGACGCCGCCGACGAGGCCACCGCCCGCGTCGAACCGCTGCTGCGCCGGACGTCCGACTGGCGGCACGCGGTCAGCGCGAGCGGCATGGACTACTGGACCGCCGACGCCGCCTGGACCCAGCCGTGACCGGCCCGTGGTCGCTGCGCGCGCTGATCGCCGATCTGACCGCTGGCCGGACGACACCGGAAACCGCGGTGGCGGAGGCCCGCTCGCGGATCGCGGCCGCTTCCTACGACGCTTGGGTTTCGTCGGCTTACGTGCCTGCTTCGCCGGGGCCGCTGGGCGGAGTTCCGTTGGGCGTCAAGGACATCATCGACCTGGCCGGACTTCCGACCCGCTGCGGCTCTGTCCTGCGCGCGGAGGCTCCACCGGCCACTGTGGACGCTTCGATCGTCAGCGAATGGCGTCGGGCAGGCGCGGTGCCGATCGGCAAGACGGTCACCACGGAATTCGCTTTCTTCGCACCCGGTCCCACGGATAATCCCGCGGCACCCGGCCACACCCCAGGCGGTTCCTCGAGCGGTTCTGCCGCTGCAGTTGCTGCTGGACACGTCCCGCTGGCTTTGGGCTCGCAGACCGCTGGCTCGGTTACGCGACCGGCCGCGTTCTGCGGAGTCGCGTCGCTGGTCATGACCCGGGGCCGGTTCCCGGTCGATGGCGTCACCGGCCTGAGCCCGAGCCTGGACAGCCACGGCATGTTCACCGCGACGGTTTCCGATCTGGCCCTGGCCTGGTCAGCGCTGTCGGGGGAGCCGGAGGTCGCTGCTTCTTCGGCACCGCGATTGCTGGTGTGGTCCCCGGCTGACGCGAGCCCAGCAATGCAGACCGCGCTTGGCACTGCGGTTTCTCTGCTGCGCGCTGCCGGTGCCGTTGTCGATGAATTCCCGGACCCCGCTCTGGTGCTTGGCTTGACCGCCGCACACCCAGTGGTGATGGCCTACGAAGCCGCGCGCGAACGTTCTGTCGAGCTCGCTTCTGCGGACCGTCTCAGCGCCCCTCTCTCGCAACTGCTGCGTACCGGCGAGGAGATGCCGCGCGCGGAGTACGAGGCCGCGCTGGACGTCGTCGCTTCCGGCGCTGCCCGGCTGGCGGAGCTCGTGGCCGGCTACGACGCCGTCCTCACCCCAGCCGCGCTCGGCTCGGCCCCCGCGGGCCTGGCGGCGACCGGCGACCCAGTGCTCAGCCGCCCGTGGCAGGCGCTGGGCCTGCCGGTTATCGCCGTCCCGGGCCTGCGCGACGAGGCCGGTTTGCCGCTGGGATTGCAGCTGGTCGGCAGTGCTTCCGGCGAGGCCGCGCTGCTGGGTACGGGCTGCTGGGCGGAGACCGCGCTCAAACGGTGACGCGATGGGTGAGGATGTCGCGGACCAGCGTCCCGAGGCTGTCCGCTGACGTCTTCGCCTTGATCCGCGCCCGATGCACGTCGACGGTTTTGACGCTGGTGCCCAGCCGGTGCGCGATCGCCTGGCTGGGCATCCCGTCGACCACCAGCCGCAGCACCTCGCGCTCGCGCTGGGTCAGCGTGTCGAGCCGGGCCCGGACCGCCTGCCGCTCCGCGTGCTCCGCGAACCGGCGGCGCGCCTCGATGAGCTGGGTCTGAACCACCTCGACCATGCGCTGGGCCTGGTAAGGCTTCTCGAGGAAATCGACCGCCCCCGCGGTGAGCGCACGGACCGACATCGGAATGTCGCCGTGCGCGGAACAGAAGATCAGCGGAGCCGGACAGTCGATTTCCGCGAGGTTTTCCTGCAGCTGAAAACCGCTGATCGCGGGCATGCGGACGTCGACGATCACGACCGCGGGCTCGGCCGGGTCGAATTCGTCGAGGAAGGTCTGGGCGTCCGGATAGGTCAACGCCTGCACGCCGACGCTCTCCAGCAGGAACACCAGGGACTGCCGGAGGTCCTCGTCGTCGTCCACCACGTGCACGACCGGGTCGTCGCTCATGGCTTCATCAGCACCGAGGCCGAGGGATAATCGCTGGCCCAGCCTTCCGGCAGCGGGGCGATGAAGACGTTTTCGGTCCGCGTGCGGGTGATCCGCCAGGTGTCGCCTTCGCGGCGGAACGCGTTGTTCAACCGGCTGGACCGCAGGAGCGCTTTCCCGTCGGAGAACAGCCACGGTTGCATGTGGATCCATTGTCCGGTGGCCTCGTCGCCGTCCACGTGGATCTGCTCGGAAGTGAGATAATGGGCGTTCAGGAGAAGTTCGGGGTCTTTCTTCTCGCCCCAGAACCGCTGGAAATGCGCCCGGATAGCCGCGGCGCCCTCGGCCCGCCCGAACTGCCCGTCGTAGTACTCGCCGACGCCCTCCCAGACCGCGTCCTCGGTGTAGAGCTCCATGATGAGATCGATCCGCTCGTCGTCGCCGCCGACGCCGAACTCGGGGCAAGGCGTGTCGCAGAGGAACATGTAGCGCGCCTGCACCCGGCGGATCTCCGCCTCGGCCTCGAGCACCCCGACCCGCCGAACCAGCCCCGCGACAGTCTCCTCCAACGCGGCCACCCGCCGGTCCTGGCTGGCGTCGGACAGTGCGGAGTGCTCGAGAGACATCGTTTTCCTCGCTAGGAAGTCGTTGACCGGTTGGCGCTTCGTGCCGGGGTTGGCCTTTCGGTGCGGTTTTCGGCTCGTTGACAGGGTAACCGGACCGCACCGGGCATTGGCAGCTTGTGACCAGCCTCTGCCGGGGTCGGAAGGGTTGTCAATCGAATCGGTGAGTTATGCGTGGCGTGTTTCAACCCGGTGGTGGGGGTTATCAATGGGTTGGCGGACAACGTCTTGGGCGGGTGTCCTGTTCGGAGTGGTGCGCTGGGATGGCTAGGCCGGGGTTCTTCGTTGTTGCTGGGCGGGTTGTTTCCTTGCGGGTGCTGCTCGCGGTCCCTAGGAGCGCTGGTGTTCCCGAGATGCTCTCAGTCATTGGCGGCTGAGCTCGCTGGCGTTCCCCGGGTCAACGTCGGTCTTCGGCGGGCGGATGGCTGGTGTTCCCTGGGTGCGCTCGGCCATCGACCGATGGGGGCGCTGGCCTTCCCCACGGAGCGTTTGGTCCGCAGATTATGCAGCTCTCGCAGGGTCCGCGATAACGTTGCGGCATGTGCGTTTCCACAGGTACCGGTCGCAGGCGATGAGCGCGGCTCAACGGGCCGACGCCCGGGAGAACCGGGAGCGGATCGTCGAGATCGCCCGCGAGGCGATCGCCTCCACGGGAGAGCTGCGCCTGAACGCGGTCGCCAAGTCGGCCGGAGTCGGGCAGGGAACGCTCTACCGGCACTTCCCCACACGCGAGGACCTGCTCGCCGAGGTGTACCGGCAGGAAGTGGAGGACCTGGTCGCGCTGGCGCCGGAACTGCTGGCCGCGTGTGAACCGGTCGAGGCGCTGTCCCGCTGGTTCGACCGGATCGCCGAATACGCACGAGTCAAACGAGGCGTCTTCGCGGCACTGGAAACCGCGGTGTGGAAAGGCCTGTCCGAAGAAAGCCACGGCCCGCTCGGCGACGCCATCACCCTCCTGCTCGACGCAGGGAAGGCCGAAGGAACCATCCGCCCCGACATCGACGCCCGGGACCTGTTCATCTTGTCGGGCTATCTGACGCGCCTGGACGAGGACGAGTGGGATTCCCGCGCTCGGCATCTCTTGGATGTCCTGCTGCAAGGAGTTCTTTCCCGCTGACCCTGGCCTTGGCTGATCGCGTCGAGCGGAGGTCGGCGGGCGGCTTTCCGGTTGGCCGGGCAACGCGGTGGTGCTTGCTTTTCACGCATAATCGGCGAGCGACGCGGGTGAGTTCTGCTTGCAAGGCAACAGATTCCCGCGCTACGGCACCGATCGCGGCGTGGTTGTTGAGCTGCGGCAGGCGCGGTGCAGCGCCGAGACAGCGATCGCCGCGGACGTGGCGAGGCGGATATGCGTACAGCAAATACGCGGCGTGAGCGGAGCACGTCGTGCCGTGGACAGCACGACGTGAGCACAGCAGCAAGCTCTGCCGAAAAGTTCAGGAAATTCAGCGTGAGATCCGGCCGAAAGCCGGAGCGTCGGACGTGGTGTCCATATTGGACGGGCCGCTCGCGGATGCGGCCGGCCCGGTCCCCCAGATTCCCCAGTGGTGGTGCTGTTGGTGTTGTGGCTCAGGAGGCGACGGCCAGGCGGACCCGGCGGTCGCGGGCGTACGAGACCAGTTCCCGGACCTCGTCGGTGGTGATGATGCGGACTGCGTCTTCCAGGATCTCGGCCGTGGCCACCTGCAGCGGCCAGGAACGCAGGCCGGGAGCGGGTTCGTGCCAGAACCACTGGCCTTGGGCGAGATCTTCGGCGGCGACGGTGGGTTCGTCGGTGTTCATGCCTGCAGCCTAACTTGCACCACCGACAGAAAATCGCTCTACCGGACATCCCGGGACAACCCTGGAGGAAGCGCAAGAAGTGAATGCGGATTCCGGGATAATTCCTGCTGGTCGGGAGGATGCGCGCGGGCCGACGGGTGGCGTGGGTCACGCGGTCTGCCCAGTCGGTGGGTGGGTTGCGCGCCGGGTGCGAAAGTAAGGGGCGGTGACCTGGTCCCGCTCCGCGGCGGGTTCGGGTGGATTTTGCACGGTCGGACGGCCTGCCCTAGGCTTCGCCGGTCACCGCGCACACACCGGGGGTTTCCGGGACGAGAGGAACGGTGCGAATGGCTTTGCGCGACCCCGAGGCGTACCGCGACGTCGATCTGCCGACGATTCTCCGGATGGAGCGGCGGCTTCCCTGGTACGGCTGGCCGCACCTGCCGTTGGGGCTGCTGGTCTGCGTGGCCGCGATCCTCGCCGCCTACCGGGTTCCGGTTTCGTACCACCTGACTACCGCGCTGGTCGCGGGCGGCGGCGTGGTCGGCGGGTTTTCCGGGTACGGCTGCGGGCTGGTCATGGTCAGCACGCCGGGGTTGGTCCAGACCGGCTACCTGAACTGGCGGCGCACGCGGGTGCTGCGGGTGTTGCTTATCGTGCTCGGCGGGTTGTCCGCGGCGTCGATGGTGGTCGTGGTCGCGTGCCACATTTCGTTGCTGGCCGGGGCTTCCGACCAGCATCCGTTCCGGCTTTCGGTGCAGGCCGGGTTGTATTTGGTGCTCGTCGTAGCGAACACCGTTCTCGCCGGGCTCGAGGCGTGGCAGTTGTCGAAGGTGCTGCGCGAGCCGGTTGCCGAGGTTGCCGCGGAGCCTGCCGGGCCGGTGCGGGTTCGGCTTGGCTGAACTGTCTACATCGGACTGAGTCAGCGCCTGCGCAGCAGCACTTCTTGGGTCACTGAGGCGACGAGCCGTCCGTCGGTGGTGAAGAATTCGCCGTGGGTCAGGCCTCGGGTGTTCGCGTAACTGGGGCTTTCCATGTCGAACAGCAGCCATTCGTCCGCGCGGAACGGGCGGTGGAACCACACCGCGTGGTCCAGCGACGTCAGCTGCGGTTCGCCCGGGTCGTCGCGGTGGGGCAGCAGGGCGGTGCCTGCCAGGCGGATGTCGGAGATGTAAGTGAGCGCGCAGACGTGCGCCAGCGGAGCATCTGGCAGCGCGTCTTTCGCCCGGACCCAGATCTGCTGACGCGGGCCGCGGCCGGTGTCGGGGAGGCCGGTTTCCGGGCTGCTGACGAAGCGGACCTCGATGGCGGACAGGACGATCGGCGAGCGGTCCTGCTCGACGACGCCCGCCTCGTCCGGGGCGGGGACGTCCGGCATCCGCGCCTGGTGCGCACTGCTCTCCGCCTCGGTCTGGAACGACGCGGACAGGCTGAAAATGCTCTCGCCGTTCTGGATCGCGACGACCCGGCGGGTGGTGAACGAACCGCCGTCCCGAGTGCGCTCGACCTCGTAGATGATCGGCATGTCGGTGCGCCCGCCGCGGATGAAATAGCCGTGCAGCGAGTGCACGTGCCGCGCCGCGGGCACGGTCGCGCCGGCCGCGGTGAGCGCCTGCGCCGCGACCTGACCGCCGAACGCCCGCTGCGGCGAACCCTGGTGGCACCAGCCGCGGAACAGGTTCAGCTCGAGCGGTTCGAGCTTCAGCAGCTGGTCTAGCCCGGTCCGGGTCGGATCGATCGTCGTCACCCGGCCAGTCTAAGCGCCTGCTCAGTCGCTTCGCGGGGTGAGCAGCGCCGCCACCGCGGCCGGGTCCTCGACGTGCGCGTTGTGCCCGAGCCCGGACAGGACCACTGCCTCGGGAACAAGGGCCCGCAGCTGCTCGGGACGGCACATCGGATCGTTCTCCCCGGTGGCGAGCACCACAGGGCAGCGCGCGTCCGCCAGCAGCCTCGGCATGTCCGGACGGCCGACGCCGAAGGCGGGCGAGTCCAGGGCCAGCCGCCAGCCGTCCGCGGTTTCGGTGACGCCGTCTGGGTCGGCCGGGGCCAAGCCGGTCAGCCCAGCGATCTTCAGATAGGCGGTTTCAGCCTCCTCTCGAGTGGTGAACAGCCGCGGCGGACGGGTTGCCATCGCGGCGGCACGGGCCAGGTCGTCTTCGCTCCATTCGACCTTGATGCCCACCGCCAGCACGCTGCTGACGTCGAGCCCGTAGCGGCCGCTCGCGAGCTCCAGCGCGACGACCCCGCCGAGCGAATGGCCGAGGACGGCGACCGGGCCGGGCTCGTCCAGCGCGTCGGCGACCGCGGCCGCGAGCGCTTCGAACGTGTACTCGGGCAGCCGTGACGAGCCGCCGTGGCCGGGCAGGTCCGGTGCGAGCAGCCGCTGGTCGAGCAGGCCGGCGAGGCGGTCCCAGACCGTGCCGGTGGCGCCGAGCCCGTGCAGGAGCAGGACCGGCGGTTCGCCTTGTCCGGTGACGCGCAGCTTCAGCTTTTCCACCGGACGGATCTTTCCGCAGGCGGCGGTCTCGGGGCTAGGGTCGGAACGTGTCGAGTGCTGTCATCGCCGACCCGGACACCTACGTCACGGGCGTGCCATACGACCTGCTTGCCCGTCTGCGCCGGGAAACGCCGGTGACGCGGATCGGCGACTTCTGGGCGGTGCTCCGCCACGCCGACGTGCGGCACGTGCTCCGCACCCCTGCGGTGTTTTCGTCGCAGCTCGGCGGCACGCAGATCCGCGACCCGGCCAGCGCGGAGGATCTGCGGTACGTGCGCCGGATGATGCTCAACATGGACCCGCCCGAGCACGGCAGGCTGCGCGGGCTGCTCACGAAGGCGTTCACCCCGCGCGCGGTCGGCCGGATCACGGAGCGGATCGAAGGCTGGGCACAGGATCTCGTCGCGGCGGTGGCCGATCGCGGCGAATGCGATTTCGCCAAGGACATCGCCGCCGATCTGCCGTTGCTCACGCTCGCCGAGGTGTTCGGCGTGCCTGAACAGGATCGCCGGCTGATGTTCGACTGGAGCAACCGCGTGATCGGCTTCCAGGACGCCGAATACGCGGTGAGCGCGACTGTCAACGCCGACGACGTCACCGACCTCGCCCGGGCCGCACTGGCCGTGCGTCCGGAACCCGGCCCGGACGGCCAGATGCCGGATCCGCGCAGCCGCGCCGGAATGCCGGACCTCTACGCCTACGCGCACGCGCTTGGCGAGCACAAACGCGAGCACCCCGGCGACGACGTGATGAGCAACCTGATGCATTACGTGGACGACGACGGCGGCCGCGTGTCGATCGAGGAGTTCGAGAACCTTTTCTGGCTGTTTTCCGTAGCGGGCAACGAGACCCTGCGCAACGGTCTGCCCGGCGGGATGGCCGCGTTGCTCGCGCATCCCGAGCAGTACCGCAAGCTTCTCGACGACCGCAGCCTGCTTCCCGGCGCGGTCGAAGAGATGCTGCGCTGGCACACGCCGGTGATGCACTTCCGCCGCACCGCGACCCAGGACACTCGACTGTCCGATGTGGACATCAAGGCCGGGGACAAGGTCGTGGTGTGGTTCTCCTCGGCCAACCGCGACGAGACTGTCTTTCCCGATCCGGACGCGTTCGACGTGACGCGCGCGCCGAGCGAGCATCTGACGTTCGGCCACGGCCCGCATTTCTGCCTCGGTTCGCACCTCGCGCGGATGCAGATGCGCGCGTTGTTCGCGGCGGTGTTCGACCAGCTCGGCGAGGTCCGTCTCTCGGGCGAACCCCGCCGGCTGCGGTCGAACTTCCAGAACGGGATCAAGAGCCTCCCGATCCGCTGGGACTGACCGGCTCAGCCGAACCCGACGAGCGAAAGCCAGCGGTCCAGGTATTCCGTGTCGCCGGTGCGGTGCGCGATCTCCGGCGACAGCCTGCCGTAGACCATCAGCAGCAGGTCGCCCAGCGGTGCGGACGCGGTGGCCGCCGCGTCCGCCGGCGGACCCGGATGCCACGCCAGCTGATCGCCGGTGAGGTCGACCGTCCAGGACGCCGCGTGGTCGGTCGGCGCGAGGTGGATCGTGCGGTCCGGGCCGAGCAGTTCGCGGCGTTGGGGTACGTACTCCAGCAATTGCGGCAGCGACCCGAGCTCCAGCCATTCCTCCATCGCATCGTGCGCGACTTCCGGCGCGACAGTGAATTCCCCGCCCGCGGCCAATGTCGCGTCGGCACGGTGGATCAGCGTCTCGTTCATGAACCGGCGCGCGTAGAACGCCGCTCGCGGCGGTCCATTCGGGACCGGCGTGAACACCTCCGCGTCCGGCCCCGCTTCGCGCAGGGTCGCCACCAGCGCCTTCGCCCCGTCCATGAGCCACGACGCCGGTTGCGGGGTGCTCACCGGGTTCTGGAGCCGGTCCTCCGGCAGCCAGTGGTCGGCCCGCGTCCGCACGGTCTCTTCCGCCCACCGGTGCCCGGTGCTGACGTGATCGAGCAACTGTCCGAGATCCCACTCCGGGCACGCCGCGACCCGCACCGTGCGGTCCGCGCCTTCGACGGCCGCGGCGAGCAGTTCCGTCTGCCGCAGGATCTCGGCGCAACGCTCGTGGAAGTCCATGTGGTGTCCTCTCCGGTTCAGATCCGCTGACACCAGACAGTCGGAGCCGACTCAGCCATCCGGACACAGCGGCGGGAGAACCCGGGTTATTCCACGCTCCAGGCGTCTCCCCATTCCGCGTCGCGAGCGGCGCGGTACCGCACGCCGTGCCGCTTCGACACGACGGTGCCGGGCGCGAGCCCGTCGGCGGTGCAGAGGTCGAGTTGCACGAACCCCTTGTGCTTGCGCGGATGCCGGATGATCCGGGCCGACGGACGGTCGACCGGTGCCGACGTGGCCGCCACGTACGAGAACTTCTCGTCCTCGAATCCCAGAGTGCCGGATTTGATCCGCCGGTGCACCCCGCTTCGGGGAAGCCGTGCGGAGAAATGGCACCAGTCCTCGCCCGGTTTGATCGGGCAGGCGTCATCGTGCGGGCACGGCGCCACCACGCTGCGGCCCATCTCGCGCAGGACTTCGCGAGCCTCGCGGATCCGCGCGAACCCCGCTGGCGTGCCGGGCTCGATGAGCACGACCGTGCCAGCCTTCGCGGCGAGCCACTGGACGACGTCGGCACGGCCGCGTTCGGGAAGCTCGCCGAGGACGTACGAGAGCGTGACCAGATCGGCCTCCGGCGCCGCGGACGCGGAATCGACCAGTCCGCGCTGCCAGACCGCGGTGCGGACGGCCGGCTCGTCGGCGTTCGCCGCCAGCTTGCGTCCCAGCGCCAGCGCGGCCGCCACCTGCTCCAGGACAGTGCACTTCTCCAGCGACGGCCAGACGTCGGCCGCGGCCCACACCGCTGCTCCGGTGCCGCCGCCGATGTCGACGTGCGTCTTCGGGACGAAACCGGGCGCGGCGGCAGCCACCTCGCCCAGCACCGCGCTGACCGCCGCGTACGTCGCCGGCATCCGGTACCCGGCGTACGCGGCGACATCCAGCTCCGAAGAGAGGATCGGCGAGGTCGCCGAGTCACCTTGTCGATAACGCTTGCTGAGCCGGTCCACGGCCTGTGCGAGCCGGGATTCGGGGAACCGGGCCAGCTCGTCGTCGAGCGCGGCGCGGAGAGCTTCGGGGAGTACTGCCACGGACAACGATTCTCCCACGCCCGATTTGTCCCCCGAGGTTCGCCTGACCTGCTAGTTTCGCGGTCAGAAAAAAAGTTCGCGGACCTTGTCGATCCGGACGCGGCCCGTTCGACGCAGTGGTGGAAGCAAGCCGAGAGCGAAGGGGAACCGAAGATGCGATTCATGGTGATCATGAAGGCCAGCGAAGAGAGCGAAGCGGGCCAGATGCCCAGCACCGAACTGCTCGCCGAGATGGGCAAGTTCAACGAGGAACTGGTGAAGGCCGGCGTGATGCTCGCGGGCGAGGGACTGGCTCCCAGCTCCGAGGGTGCCCGGGTGAAGTTCTCCGGGGACAGCGAGCCCAGCGTGGTCGACGGTCCGTTCGCGGAGACCAAGGAGCTGATCGCGGGGTTCTGGATCCTCCAGGTCCGTTCGCTCGAGGAAGCCGTGGAGTGGATCAAGCGGGTGCCCAACACCGACGGTGCGCACCACGAGATCGAGATCCGGCGGATCTTCGACGCCGAGGACTTCGGCGACAACCTCACGCCGGAACTGCGCGAGGCCGAGGAGAAGCTGCGCGAGCAGGCCGCGAAGAACTGATGCGGTTCATGGTGCTGGTGAAGGCCAGCGAGGAATCCGAAGCGGGAGCCGCGCCGAGCGCCGAATTGCTCGAGCAGATGGGCCGGTTCAACGAGGAACTCGCTGAATCCGGTCACCTCGTGCAGGCGGCCGGGCTGACGCCCAGCGCGGAAGGCGCCCGGCTGCTGTGGTTCGACGGCGAGGCGGAGCCGAGCGTGGTCGACGGCCCGTTCGCCGAGACCAAGGAACTCGTCGCGGGCGTGTGGATTCTGGAGGGGGAGTCGCTCGCCGAAATCGTCGAGTTGATGAAGCGGGCGCCCAATCCGGACCGGCAGGCAGGCACCGTCGAGATCCGCCCGATGTCCGGCGAGCTGTGACGCCGTGCCCGCCCGAGGGTTGCCTCGGGCGGGCCGGGCCGGTCTGATGGGCCGGTGGACACGCGAAGTGCGGTAGAGGCCGTTTGGCGGATCGAGTCGGCGAGAGTGATCGCTGGTCTCGCGCGGATGACCCGCGACGTGGGCCTCGCCGAGGAGTTGGCGCAGGACGCGCTCGTCGCCGCGCTCGAGCAGTGGCCGGAGACCGGGGTGCCGCGCAACCCGGGCGCCTGGCTGGTGACGATCGCGAAGCGGCGGGCCATCGACCTGTTCCGGCGGAACGAAACCCTCGGCCGCAAGCTGGACGAGATCGGCCGGGAAGCCGAACAGCTCGGCGAGGGCGTGCTGCCGGACTTCGACGCCGTGCTCGACGACGAGCAGATCGAGGACGACCTGCTGCGGCTGGTGTTCACCGCGTGCCATCCGGTGCTGTCCACCCAGGCGCGGGTGGCGCTCACGCTGCGCATGCTCGGCGGGCTCAGCACCGACGAGATCGCCCGCGCGTTCCTGGTGAAGGAATCCACTGTCGCGCAACGCATCGTGCGGGCGAAGAAGACGCTCGCCGAGGCCAAGGTGCCGTTCGAAACGCCGGTCGGCGACGAACGCGTGGCGCGGGTCCCGGCCGTGCTCGAAGTGATCTACCTGATCTTCAACGAGGGCTACTCCGCCACGCGCGGCGACGACTGGATGCGGCCCGCGCTGTGCGAGGACGCGTTGCGGCTCGGCCGGGTGCTGGCCGGACTGATGCCCGCCGAACCGGAAGTGCACGGACTGGTCGCGCTGATGGAAATCCAGGCGTCGCGCTCGGCGGCGCGCACCGGCCCGAACGGCGAACCGGTGCTGCTGATGGACCAGGACCGCAGCCGCTGGGACCGCCTGCTGATCCAGCGCGGCCTCACCGCGCTGGCCCGGTCCGAACGGCTCGCGGACGGCACGTACGGGCCGTATTCCGCGCAGGCCGCGATCGCCGCGTGCCACGCCGTCGCGGTCGCGCCGGAAGAGACCGACTGGGCGCGGATCGCGGCCCTGTACGCGGGCCTTGCGCAGCTCACGCCGTCTCCGGTGATCGAGCTGAACCGGGCCGTCGCGGTCTCGATGGCCGAGGGGCCGGAAGCCGGGCTCGCGCTGGTGGACAAATTGCTGACTGAGCCCGCGCTGAAGAACTACCACCTGCTGCCGAGCGTGCGCGGCGATTTTCTGTACAAACTGGGCCGCCGGGACGAGGCGCGCGCCGAGTTCGAGCGCGCGGCGAAGATGACCGGCAACGAACGGGAGCGCGTGCTGCTGCTGGGGCGGGCCGAGTCGTGCAGCAAGCTGGAAGCGGGAACGAGATAGCGGGGCACCGTGCGGTGCGGCAGTGATAGACATGCCCGCAACGGTCCACCACCACGCCGACAATTCCCGCTGTCGCCACCAGCCATCCCCAGGGTTGTCCACAAGTCGACACGCCTGTGGATAACCTGTTTCCGCAGGTAGCGAAGACGGAAACCGGCCGTCCGACCCGATCCGGTGAAAGGCGGCATGCTTCGGCCGTCCGGGGCGCTCATCCGACGTCTCAACTCCGATGGAATGAGACGACTCGTACTGCCGCCGCGAGCATCCGCGACTAGCCGGTTCACGCGGCTAAAACCGAAGGCCTCAGCGGTTCCGGACGTACCCCAGCCGCATCGACAACGCGGCCGCGGTCCCGGCGACCGTCGCGCCCAGTTCGTCCGCCCGGCGCATCACCCGGGGAGCCGGCCCGGCGACGCTGATCGCCGCGATCGGACGGCCCGAGTGGTCCCGTACGGCCGCCGCGACGCAGCCGACGTCCGGCTCGTTCTCCAGGTCGTCGACGGCCCAGCCGCGCCGCCGGGTGCGCGCCAGTTCGTCCAGCAACCGGACCGGGTCGTTGATGGTCTTGAGGGTGAGGCTGTCCAGCTTCATCCGGCGCACGCGCTCCACCCGGTCAGCCTCCGGCAACGCGGCCAGCCAGGCCTTGCCCAGCGACGTCGCGTGCTGCGGCCGTCGGGTGCCGAGGCGGCAGGACAGCGTGACCGCGCTGGCACTGCGTTCGGTCGCGACGTAGACCATCGCGTCGTTGTCCGGCACCGCGAGGTACGTCGTCTCCCCGGACCGCTCGGCCAGCGCGGTGAGATACCGCGGCGCGCAGCGGTGCAGGTCGGTCGCCGCCATCGCGCGGGCGCCCAGTTCGACCAGCCGGGTGCCGAGCCGCACGCGTCCGGTGACGGTGTCGGCCTCCAGGTACTCCAGCCGCTTCAGCGTGCCGACGATCCGGTAGGCGGCGCTGCGGGACAAACCCAGTTGCCGGGCGAGCGCGTTCGTGGAAATTTCCTGGTGCTGCCCGACGTGTTCGAGCACCGCCAGCCCACGCTCCAGGGTGCCGCTTTGGTCCAGCCCGCGTACTGCTGCGTCCACGTTCGCCCTCCGCCTGTCGCTCTGCGTTCCCGGTCACCGGTGCGTGGTGCCATCAAGCGGGGTTGGACGCTAACACCTCCGATGTATGGACGGAAGATCTTGACCGAACTCTGTCATTGTGCAAGGTCAAGGTTGCGCCGAATGGTTCAACCTCCGATCGGTAAGAGTGCTTACAAAGGGTAACGGAGACTGGAGTCACCCTCTCAGGAAAATCACAGCGCCCGTGCCGCACGGTTTGGGTGATGTCCACACGTCTGCGCACCCGGGCGTCGGTCGCCGCCGGGCGGCTGACCGCGTGGTTTTCCCGTACCGCCCGGCTGGGCCGCGGCGGGGTGATCGGCGGCCGCGTCACGCTGCGGCTCGACCCCAAGGCGTTGCGCAGGCTCGGCCGCGACCGCACGGTCGTGATCGTCACCGGCACGAACGGCAAAACCACCACGTCGCTGATGCTGACCCGCGCGCTCGAAGCCCTCGCCGAAGTCGCGCACAACGGCGACGGCGCGAACATGCCCGACGGTCTGGTGGCCGCGCTCGCCGCCAGTCCCGACGCGCCGTACGCGGTGCTGGAGGTGGACGAAACCTACGTTCCGTGGGTGGCCGAGCAGGTGCAGCCTGCGGCGCTCGTGCTGCTCAACCTCAGCCGTGACCAGCTCGACCGCGTCGGCGAGGTCCGGATGATGGAGCGCGACCTCCGCGCCGCCTTCGCCGGTCTGTCGCGCACGGTCGTGGTCGCGAACTGCGACGACGTACTGGTCACGTCGGCGGCCGCAGCGGCGGCGCGCCCGGTGTGGGTCGGCACTGGACGGCGCTGGTCGGGCGATTCCGTCTCCTGTCCGCGCTGCGGCGGCGCGATCACGCACACCGATCGCGAATGGCGTTGCGCGGTGTGCGCTTTCGCTCGCCCGGAGCCGACCTGGACCCTCGACGGCGATCTGGTCCACACGCCCGGCGGCCGGCAAGTCGACCTCGACCTGCGGCTGCCCGGCGAGGCCAACCGGGCGAACGCCGCTCTCGCGCTCGCCGCCGCGCACTGCGTAGGCGTGCCGCCGCACACCGCCGCGGCGCGACTGCGCACAATCACCGACATCGGCGGCCGCTACCGCACGATTCGCCGCACCCGGCATTCGGTTCGGCTCATGCTTGCGAAAAATCCGGCCGGCTGGGCCGAAACGTTGCGCGTGCTCGACGAGGACACGCCGGTCGTCGTCGCGGTCAACGCGCACGAGGCGGACGGCCGCGACCTGTCGTGGCTCTGGGACGTGCACTTCGAGCGGCTGCGCGGTCGTCAGGTCGTCGTGGCCGGCGAGCGGTCGGCGGACCTCGCGGTCCGGCTTTGCTACGCCGAGGTGCCGCATTGGTCGGCCCCGGATCCGGTCAGCGCGATCGACACGCTGCCGCCGGGCGGGGTCGAACTCGTCGCGAACTACACCGCCTTCCGCGACCTGGTGGACCGGTTGCCCGATGTCTGATTCGACCGTCGGCATCGGCTTGTTGCTCCCCGAGGTGCTGGGGACCTACGGCGATTCCGGCAACGCACAGGTGCTCTGCAAACGCTTGCAGTGGCGCGGTTACGACGCCGAGGTGGTGCCGGTTTCGCTGGACTCCGAGGTACCGTCCACTTTGGACCTCTACTTGCTCGGCGGCGGCGAGGACATGGCGCAGGTGCTGGCCGCGGACTTCCTGCGCAACTCGGCGGGGCTGCGCAGCGCGGCGAATGCGGGACGCCCGGTGTTCGGGGTGTGCGCGGGTCTGCAGATTCTCGGCAAGCGTTTCCGCGGCGTCGACGGCATCGAGCACGCTGGGCTGGGGTTGCTCGACCTCGTCACCGAGCCGGCGGAGCAGCGTGCGGTGGCTGAGCTGATCGTCGAACCGAACCTGCTCGAGACGCCGTTGACCGGCTTCGAGAACCATCAGGGCGCGAGTGTGCTCGGCCCGGGCAGCGCACCGCTGGGCCGCGTCGTCCGGGGCACCGGCAACGGCGACGGCACCGAAGGCGCGGTCACCGATCACGTGCTCGGCACCTACCTCCACGGCCCGGCGCTGGCGCGCAATCCCGAGCTGGCTGACCTGCTGTTGTCGTGGGTGCTCGGCCATGCGCTGAAGCCGTTGGACCTGACTGAGGTGGACACGCTGCGCTCGGAACGGCTGGCCGCACGCCGCGCCCGATGACGTCCCTTCGCGCTCGTTACGCTGCGTGCGTGAGACTTCTCGCTGCCGCAGGTGTCCGGATGCGGACAACCGGGGTTGCCGTGCTCGCGCTCGCGTTGGCCATCGCGACCGCGTGCGTTGTCGTGGTGCTGTTGCTGCAACAGTCCCTCGATCGAAGCGTCACCGAGAGCGCGCGAAGTACCGCTCGGCAGGTTGCTGTCCAACTCGTGCGCGCGGGCGCGCGAGACCTGTCCCCGAGCGACGTCGCGAGCACTGGGGACACTGAAGCCGTGACGCAGGTCCTCGGGCCGCGAAGCACCCCTATCGCGAGCGACCCGGCGATTGTCGGCCGTCCGGCCATCACCGCCGCGCGCCCGGCTCCGGGACAGGAGACCGTCGAGACGCTGCCGCTCGGCTTAGACGGCGACGGCAGCGACTACCGCTTGGTTTCGGAAGGCGTCAACGGACCGGGCGGACCGTTCACCGTCATCTCCGCACGGTCGCTTGAGCCGGTCACCGAAGCCTCAGCTCGGCTTACGCTGCTGCTAGGGCTGATCTCGCTGCCGCTGCTCGGTATCGCCGGCTTCGCGGTGTACCGCTCTGTCGGCTCCGCGCTGCGCCCAGTGGAGCGGATGCGGCGCACTGTCGCCGAGATCTCGACGCGCGACCTCGCGTTGCGCGTACCGCTGCCGCCTGGCGGCGACGAGGTGCACCGGCTCGCTGTCACGCTCAACGAGATGCTTGAGCGGCTTGGGTCCGCACAGGCTGCGCAACGCCGCTTCGTCGCCGACGCGAGTCACGAGCTGCGCTCGCCGCTGTCGACCATCAGCACTGCGCTAGACGTTTCAAACCAGCACCCCGAGACCACCGACGAATTGGTGCCGGTGATTACCCGCGAGACCGCGCGCCTGCGAGAGCTGGTCGACGACCTCCTGATGCTCGCGCGCACCGACGACGCCACCGACCGGCCCGCGCGTACCGAAGTCGATCTGGACGACATCGTTCGTGCGGAAGCTGAACGCGTACGCGGCGAAGCGGCTGTCGAGATCGAAGTGCGCGCGGGGCCAGCGAAGGTGCGTGGCAGTGAGGCGCAGCTGCGTCGCGCCGTACGCAACCTCGTCGACAACGCATGCGGGCACGCGCGCGAGCGGATCCGGATTGCGAGTTCGGTGCAAGATGAGATGGTCGTCGTGGAGGTGAGCGACGACGGCCCGGGCGTCGCCGAGGGCGACCGGGAGCGGGTGTTCGAGCGGTTCGTGCGGCTGGACGCTTCGCGGCGGCGCGGCGGGACCGGACTGGGCCTGTCGATCGTGGCCGGCATCGCGGCCCGGCACGGCGGCCGCGCGCGGTACGTCGACGTGGCCGACCCGAGTTACCCGGGCGCGCATTTCGTGATCGAACTGCCGAGCATCGAACTGCCCCGGATCGAGGAGGACTGAGCATGCGGTTGCTGATCGTGGAGGACGAGCTGGAGTTCGCCGAAACCCTTCGCCGCGGCCTGGTCGCCGAGGGGTTCACGGTGAACGTGGCGCACACCGGCCGGGACGGGCTCTGGTCGGCGATGGAGCACGATTACGACGCCGTGGTGCTCGACATCATGCTTCCCGAGCTTTCCGGCTACGAAGTGCTGAAACGCTTGCGGGCAGCGGAGAATTGGACGCCGGTGCTGATGCTCACGGCGAAGGACGGCGAATACGACGAGGCCGACGCTTTCGACCTCGGCGCGGACGATTATCTCTCGAAACCGTTCTCGTTCGTCGTTTTGCTGGCTCGGCTCCGGGCGTTGCTCCGCCGGGGTGCACCGGCTCGCCCGGCGGTGTTGACCGCTGGGGATCTGCAGCTCGACCCGGCTGCGCGCACTGTCCACAGGGGAGAGACGCGGATCGAGCTGACCGCGCGGGAGTTCGGGTTGCTGGAGTTTCTGCTGCGGCGGCAGGGGGCGGCGTTGACGAAGAACGAGATCCTCGGACACGTTTGGGACGCGCATTACGAGGGGGACGAGAACGTGGTCGAGGTTTATGTGGGGTATTTGCGGCGGAAGATCGACGCGCCGTTCGGGACGCGGACGATCGAGACGGTGCGCGGGGTGGGGTACCGGCTCGTCGGATGAGCGGGCACGTCATTTTCCTCAACGGCACGTCCAGTTCCGGCAAGTCGAGCATCGCGGCGGAACTGCTGGATTTGCTGCCGGGCCCCTATTTCTACCTGCCCCGAGACGCGGTCAACAGCATGCGGTCGCGGTCGCGGACCCCCGAATTCGGCACGCCGGAGTTCGATGCGATTTTCGAACGGACAGTGCGCGGCTACCACCGCATGCTGGCCGGGCTCGCGGCGGCGGGTAACGGCGTGATCGCCGACCACGTACTCCGGCCGCACTGGCTTGCCGACTGCCTGGAAGTGTTGCGGGATCAGGAAGTTACCTTCGTAGGTGTGCATTGCCCGCTGCCAGAGCTAAAGCGGCGCGAGCAGGCGCGAGGCGACCGCCCCGCCGGTCTGGCGGAGCGGCAGTATTCGATCGTGCACGCCCACGGCGGTTATGACCTCGAATGCGACACGTCAGTGCACAGTCCAAAAGAATGCGCACAAACAATCGCGGAACCAGGGCGTTCCAAAGCTTTCGCCCGGTTAATTCAGTGAAATTCCCGCCACTGCCCGTACCACGGCAGTGCACCGGTCCTCGACATACTCCAGCCCGGCCTCCGAAGCGATCTTCCGCGCCTCCGCCGACACGATCCCCTGCTGCAACCACAACGCCTTAGCCCCGATCGCCACCGCGGAACGGGCGATGTCCGGTGCTTCCCCTGCCGGGCGGAAGACGTCCACCAGATCCACCGGTTCCGGAATCTCCTCCAGCGACCGGTAAGCCTTCTCCCCGAGCAGTTCAGTCGCCGACGGATGCACCGGGATGATCCGGAAACCGTGCGCTTGCAGCGAAGCCGGTACGCCGTGCGCGGCCTTGCCCGGGTCACGGCTCAGGCCGACCACAGCGATCGTGCGCGCGCCAGCGAGGATCTCTTCAGGCTTCATACTCTCCTCAACATCCCGACCCAGCGAACGATTCCGCCACGTCACAACCGCCACAGCCGCAGGCCGCGGACGCGATACACCGGCCACAGCACGTGCCACGGCGACCGCCGGAGGAACGCGGAGCTGCAGGCCAAAACATTGCGCGCGACGGTGGACGCGACTTCGTTCCGGTCCGGCCACACTTCGCCGCGGGCGCCGAGCGCTAGCCGAAAGGCGGTCAGCAGACCGCGTCCTTGCAGGTCATAGCGGGCACCGGTATCACCCGCGTCCGGAAGGAGACGGCTGATCTCCGCGCGAAAAGCACCAGCGACCGGCTCGCCCGCGGGCACGTCCGCGACACTGCCCACGATCGCGCGGCCGTGCAGCCGACGCGCGAACCGTGTGAGCAGCCGTCGCTCCCACCACGGCAGCAACCGCCGGTGCGCCAGGAGCGCGGCACACTCGCCGTGGCCGAGGGCGAAAACCTCGGCGAGCTCGTCGTACCGGCTGATCGCGGTCGGTTCCGCCAGGTGCAGCCGCACCTCGAAACGGACCCGCGCGATCAGCTCGTCGATCGCTTCCCGCCGGTCGAGCCGTGCTTTCTGCCGCGAAGCCGCCCAGTCGCCCATGGGCCCACACTCTGAACCCGGCGGCGCACCGAGTCCAGTGGTTCAGCCGATCTTCGACCCGTACATCTCGCCGAGGTCGTCCGCGATCAGCTCGATCCGGGCGCCGTCCGGGTCCGCGAAGTAGATCGACGTGCCGCTTTCTTCCTGGTACTTCACACCGGCGGCGTCGAGCCGGGAGCGCGCGCCCGCCCACGCTTCCGGGGTGAGCGACAGGGCCAGGTGGTGCAGGCCGCCGAGCACCTCCGCGTACGGGCCGAGATCGAGGCCAGGCAGGTCGAAGAACGCGACCGCGTTGCCGTTGCCGACGTCGAAGAAGAAGTGGCTCGACCCCGGGTAGTCGCGGTTTTCGATCAGCTCGGTGAGCGGGAAGCCGAGAATGTCCTGGTAGAAGGTGATCGTCCGCTCGACGTCGCTGGACAGCAGCGCGGTGTGGTGGATGCCGCGGCCAACGGTCGCCGGACGTTCCTCCGCCGGGTGCAAATGCTGCTCCCGCAGCCGGTCGCGGGTCTGCGCGAGCTGGGCGACTTCGGTCTCGGTGGGTGCCATCGCGGGTCACGTCCTCTCTGGGAGCCAACACGAAGTACAGTACGCCGACAAACTCTCGCGCGCAAGAGATTAGCGAGCGAGAGAAGTGGCTCGTACCGGTGAATGGAACGACCGGGTTGGCGCGGGCGGCTCGGTCAGGCAGAGTCCGACCCGTGGAACCCGCTGAGCTGCAGGACGCCGTCGCGCTGCTGACAAGCGCGTACGAGCGACGCGAGCCGATCGATCCGCTCGTGAAGACCTTCCCCGACGCGACCGTCGAAGACGCCTACCGCGTGCAACAGGAGCAAGTCCGCGCGTGGGTGGCGGCGGGCGACGTGGTGCGCGGCCACAAGGTCGGCCTCGCCTCCGCGGCGATGCAGCGCCAGATGGGCGTGAACCAGCCCGACTTCGGGCACCTCACCAGCTCGATGTTCCTGCTCGAACACCAGCCGATCCCGACGACGCGGTTCCTGCAGCCGCGCATCGAACCGGAGATCGCGTTCGTGCTCGGCGCGCCGCTGCGGGGTCCGGGCGTGACCGTCGCCGACGCCGTCCGCGCGGTCGACTTCGTGCTTCCGTCGCTGGAGATCGTCGACTCGCGGGTCCGCGACTGGAAAATCTCGATCTTCGACACCGTCGCGGACAACGCGTCGTCCGGTGGCGTCATCCTCGGCAGCAGCCCGACCAATCTGCGCGACGTCGACCTGCGGCTCGCCGGCTGCACGCTGCACGTCAACGGCCAGCTCGCGGCCACCGGCGCGGGCGGTGCGGTGCTGGGTTCGCCGATCAACGCCTTGGTCTGGCTGGCCAACACAGTCGGCCCGCTCGGCGTGACGCTGGAGCCCGGCCACGTCGTGCTGCCCGGTTCGATGACCGCCGCGCAGACCGTCCGCCCCGGCGACACTGTCGTGGCGACCATGGCCGGACTGGGCAGTGTGACCGCGGTGTTCGCGCCGGAGGAGGACAAGTGACCGCCGAAATCGTTGCCGCCGCGCAGGATTTGCTCAACCGGACGGACGAAGGCGCGCAGCTCACCGACACGTGGGCAGACCTCGACCTCGCCACGGCGTACGCGATCCAGGACGAGGCTCTGCGGCTGCGTCAGGAACGCGGCGAGACGCTGATCGGGGTGAAGCTCGGGCTCACGTCGCGCGCGAAGCAGCAGCGGATGGGCGTCGAAGAACCCCTGCTCGCGTGGCTGACCGACGCGATGGTGCTGCCCGCGGGCGCGCCGACGCCGCAGCTCATCCACCCGCGCGCGGAAACGGAACTGGTGTTCGTGCTCGGCGAGCGGCTCGCCGGTCCTGGCGTCACCGCGGCCACCGCGCTCGCGGCGGTTTCCCAGGTGTACGGCGGAATCGAGATCATCGACAGCCGTTACCGCGACTACCGTTTCACGCTGCCGGACGTCGTCGCGGACAACGGTTCGTCGGCGCTGTTCGGGCTCGGCTCGGTCGGCCGTTCACCGTCCTCTTTGGACCTTTCGCTGGAAGCCGCGCTGCTCGAAGTGGACGGTCAGATCGTCGACACCGCGACCGGGGCCGCCGTGCAGGGGCACCCGGCCGAAGCGTTGGCGCTGGCGGCGAATTCGCTGGCCGCACGCGGGTTGGCGCTGGAGGCGGGCTGGCTCGTGCTGACCGGCGGGATGACCGACGCCGTCGAACTGCGCCCTGGCTCCCGCGTCGCCGCGCACTTCTCGAACCTGGGCTCGGTGACGATCAGCGGGTAGCGAGCCGTTTGATCCCGGCGATCACTCGCGGCCACACCTCGCGCGGCAGGTCGTGTCCCATCCCTGGGATGAGGTCGAGGTCCGCGCCCAGCGCGCGGGCCGTCGCGCGGCCGCCGGACACGTGCACGAGCGGGTCGGCCGTACCGTGAATCACCAGGGACGGCACGGAAAGCCGGCGCAGATCGGCGGTCCGGTCGCGGGAGGACAGGATCGCGGCGAGCTGCCGGAACACGCCCGCCGGGTTGAGGCCGCGGTCGTACGTGCGTTCCGCGCGCTGGCGGAAATGGTCCTCGTCGAACAGGTACTCGCGCGAGCCGATCAGCTTTGACGTGCGCACCAGCTGCGTCACGTAGTCCTCGCGCGTGCGCGGTCCCGGAGCCAGCATCGCGAGCGCGGCCCGCGGGCTGGGCAGGCCGACGGTCCGCGCGCCGGTGGTCGACATGATCGAGGTCAGCGTCCGGACGCGTTGCGGATGCCGGATCGCGAACTCCTGCGCGATCATCCCGCCCATCGACGTGCCGACGACGTGCGCGCGTTCGATGCCGAGTGCGTCGAGCAGTTTGCCCGCGTCGTCGGCCAGGTCGCCGAGGGAATACGGCGCGGACCGCAGGAAGTACGCGAGCGGCAGGCTGGCCCGGCCGGTCCACCACTGCGAACGTCCGACGTCGCGGTTGTCGAACCGGTGCACGTGGAAACCGGCCTCGGCGAGCTGGGCGCAGAACTCGTCGTCCCACCAGATCATCGGCGCGGCGAGGCCCATCACCAGCAGCAACGGCGGCGCGTCCGGATCGCCGAAGGATTCGTGGCACAGGGTGATGCCGTCGGCCTCGATGGTCTGCTCGGTCATGGCTCCAGTTTCGCGCACGGCTTGGCCGGTCGCCGCCGTCCGGGTACGCTCCCGCTAGAGCGATCTATCAAATCGCAAGGGGGCGAGCGGTATGGACGTTCTGCGCGCAAGGGGGCTCGGCCCGCTGCGGCTGATCCTGGCGTTCACGCTGGTCAGCACGGTCCTGCACTACACCCACAACGTCGTGCGCGCGGCGGACTACCCGCAGGTGCCGGGGATCAGCGTGCCCGTCACGCAGATCGTGGTGGCGATCAGCTGGGTGGTCTTCACCGCGTTCGGCGTGCTCGGCTATCGCGCCTACCGGCAGGGCCGGTACTGGCGTTCGCTGGCGTTTCTGCTGGTCTACTCGCTGTCCGGGCTGGCGAGCGCGGGGCATTTCCTCGTCGGCGTGCCGCAGGTCCCGGCGTTCTGGTTCGCGACGATCTTCACCGACACGTTCGCGGCGTTCGCGTTGTGGGTATTCGTGTGCTGGGCAGCCATGCGGCTCAACCGGGTGAGCGTTGCCGGGCAAATGTCTACACAACATTGACGTTCGTTGAAACCATGTAGACAATCGAGGGCGTGACCACCACCACACCTGTCACGTTCGAGCGGCATCCGGACACTTACCGGCACTGGCGGCTGACCGTCGACGGCGAGGTCGCCTGGCTGGAGATGGACGTCGACGAACAGGGCGGCCTCGTGCCCGGATACGAGCTGAAGCTCAACTCGTACGACCTCGGCGTCGACATCGAGTTCTACGACGCGACGCAGCGGCTGCGGTTCGAACATCCGCAGGTGCGCGCAGTGATCGTGACGAGCGCCAAGGACAAGGTGTTCTGCGCCGGGGCCAATATCCGGATGCTCGCCGCGTCGCCGCACGAGTGGAAGGTGAACTTCTGCAAGTTCACCAACGAGACCCGCAACGGCATCGAGGACGCCACCGAGTTCTCCGGCCAGACCTACGTCGCGGCGGTGAACGGCAGCTGCGCCGGCGGCGGCTACGAGATCGCGCTGGCCTGCGAAAAGATCCTGCTGGTCGACGACAACTCGTCCACCGTCGCGTTGCCCGAGGTGCCGCTGCTCGGCGTGCTGCCCGGCACCGGCGGGCTCACCCGCGTGGTCGACAAACGGCGCGTCCGCCGGGATCTCGCGGACGTGTTCGCGACGCGGCCGGACGGGGTCAAGGGCAAGACCGCGGTCGACTGGCGGCTGGTGGACGAGCTGGTGCCGCGCGTCGGGTTCCGCGAGAAGGTGCTGTCGCGGGCGCACGAACTGGCCGCCGAATCCGACCGGTTGCCCGCTGAGCAGGGGATCGAACTGGCCCCGCTGGAGCCGTCGGTGACCGACGACGGCATCGAGTACCGGCACGTCCGGATCGCGTACGACCGGCCGAACTCGCTGGTCACGCTCACCGTGCTCGGCCCGGACGGGGAACCGGCGCTCGACGGCTGGCTGCTGCGGCTGACCCGCGAACTGGACGACGCGATCCTGCGGCTGCGCACGAACGAACCGGAACTCGGCACCTGGGTGCTGCGCACCGAAGGCGACCCGGAGCAGGTGCTCGCGCACGAGGAGGTCGTGCTCAGCGGGAAAGACTGGCTGAGCAACGAAATCCTGCACTACTACAAGCGCATGCTGAAGCGGCTGGACGTCACCAGCCGCACCTTGATCGCGTTGATCGAACCGGGCAGCTGCTTCGCGGGCAGCCTGCTCGAACTGGCCTTCGCGGCGGACCGGCAGTACCTGCTGGACGGGCCGCCGATCGACGACGAGGACTCGCCGGAACGCGCGTCGATCACCTTGTCGGAAGCCAACTTCGGCGTGTTCCCAATGGGCAACGGACTGTCCCGGCTCCAGTCGCGGTTCTACGGCGACGACGACCACCTGACGTGGCTGGCCCGCGAACGCGACCGTGCGCTGAGCGCCGCCGAAGCCGTCGAACTCGGCCTGGTCACCGACGCGCCGGACGACCTCGACTGGGAGGACGAGATCCGGATCGCGCTGGAAGGCCGCGCCTCGCTGTCGCCCGACGCGCTCACCGGGATGGAGGCGAACCACCGGTTCGTCGGCCCGGAAACGATCGAAACCAAGATCTTCGGGCGGCTGACCGCCTGGCAGAACTGGATCTTCACCCGACCGAACGCCTCCGGGCCCGACGGCGCGCTGCGCCGGTACGGCACCGGGCAGAAGGCGGTCTTCGACAGGAAGCGGGTCTGAACCGATGCCCGAAAAGATCGACTACGACGCCAAAATCCCGAACAACGTCCAGCTCGCCGACGACCGCAGGCTCCAGCGCGCGCTGGAGGGCTGGCAGCCGAAGTTCATGAACTGGTGGGGCGAGATGGGTCCCACGCTGGAAACCGAGGGCGTCTACCTGCGCACCGCGGTGAGCGTCGGCCGCGACGGCTGGGCGCACTTCGACCACGTCAACGTCCCGGACTACCGCTGGGGCATCTTCCTCGCCGAACGGGAACCGGACCGGCGGATCGGATTCGGCGAGCACGCCGGCGAACCGGTGTGGCAGCAGGTGCCCGGCGAGTACCGGGCCGATCTGCAGCGGCTGATCGTGATCCAGGGCGACACCGAACCGGCGTCGGTCGAGCAACAGCGACTGCTCGGGCTCACCGCGCCGTCGCTGTACGACCTGCGCAATCTCTTCCAGGTGAATGTGGAAGAGGGGCGGCACCTGTGGGCGATGGTGTACCTGCTGCACGCGTACTTCGGCCGCGAAGGCCGCGACGAGGCGGAGGGGCTGCTGCTGCGCAACTCCGGCAGTCCGGACGCGCCGCGCATCCTCGGCGCGTTCAACGAGGAAACGGCCGACTGGCTCGCGTTCTACATGTTCACGTACTTCACCGACCGCGATGGGAAATACCAGCTCGGCACGTTGAAGGAAAGCTCGTTCGACCCGCTGTCGCGCACCTGCGAGTTCATGCTCAAGGAGGAGGCGCACCACATGATGGTGGGCACCACCGGCGTCGACCGGGTGGTGCAGCGCAGCGCCGAGCTCATCCGCGAGCACGACACGTACGACATCGCGTCGCACGGCGGGATCCCGCTGGACGTGATCCAGCGGTACCTGAACTTCCACTACACCGTGTCGCTCGACCTGTTCGGCAGTGAAACGTCGACGAACGCGGCGAACTACTACACCGCGGGGCTCAAGGGCCGCTGGCAGGAGACGCGGCGCAAGGACGACCACAAACTCACCGAGGACAGCCGGCTGCTGGAGCGTCCGCGCGACGACGGGACCTGGACGTCCGAGGAATTGCAGGCCATCCTGCTGCTCAATCTCGACCTGCGCGGCGAGTACACCGCGGATTGCCAGACCGGGGTCAACCGGTGGAACAAGATCCTCGGCGACGCGGGCATCGACTTCCGGTTCGCGTTGCCGCACCCTGGTTTCAACCGCGAGGTGGGCATAAACTCCGGCCACCACGTCACTCCGGACGGCAGCATCGTCGACGAGGCGACGTGGGAGGCAGCGCGGCACAAGTGGCTGCCGACGGCCGAGGACCTGACGTTCGTCCGGTCGCTCATGCACCCGGTGTACGAGCGCGGGAAGATCGCCAGCTGGGTCGCGCCGCCGAGGCAGGGCATCAACGGCAAACCTTTCGACTACGAGTACGTGTACCTCACCTGAGGGGGCACCGATGACGGTTCCCGCGAACTTCAACGCCGCGGAGTACCTGCTCGGCCAAGGCCGTCCGGACGCGCTCGCGGTCGTCTCGCCGCGGCGCACGCTCAGCTACGGCGAACTCGCCGCCGAGACCCACCGGGTCGCGTCCGGACTGCGCGCGCTCGGCGTGCGTCCGGAGGAGCGGGTCATGTTCTGCATGGTCGACGACGTCGAACTGCTGAGCGGGATCCTCGGCGCGATGCTCGTCGGCGCGGTCGCGGTGCCGGTGTCCACTATGGTCACCGGGCTGGAACTGGGTCAGGTGCTCGCCGATTCGCGGGCGCGGGTGCTGTGCGTGTCCGGGGAGTTCTCCGCGCAGGCGGCGGGCGCGCTGACCGGTGCGCCCGAGGTGACCGACGTCGTGCTCGACCGGGCGGACCCGGCGGAATTCCCCGCCGGAGTGCGGACGCACCGGTGGCCGCTGACCCCGACGGACGACGTCGTGGCCTCGCCGACCTGGGAGGATTCGCCCGCGCTGTGGCTGTACACGTCGGGTACGACCGGTAAGCCGAAGGGCGCGATGCACCGGCACGGGAGCATCCGCGCGGTGTGCTCGACTTACGCCGCTCAGGTGCTGGAAGTGTCCTCTTCGGACCGGTTCTTGTCGGTGCCCAAGTTGTTCTTTGCTTACGGTCTCGGGAATTCGGCGTTCTTCCCGCTCTCTTGTGGAGGGACGACGCTGCTGGAACCGGCCCGTCCGACGCCGGGGATCATCGCCGCGCGGGCGCGGGCGGACCGTCCGACGTTGTTCTTCGGAGTGCCGACGTTCTATGCGGCGCTATTGGCCAGCGACGTGCCGGACGACTCGTTCTCCTCGGTGCGGTACGCGGTTTCGGCTGGGGAGCCGTTGCCGTCGGCACTGTTCACGCGGTTCCGCGAGCGGTTCGGGGTCGAGATTCTGGACGGGATCGGGTCGACCGAGGCATTGCACATCTTCCTGTCCAACCAGCCGGGTGCGGTGCGGCCGGGCAGCACCGGGGTGGCGGTGCCGGGGTACTCCGTCGAGCTCCGGGACGAGCAGGGTGCGGTGATTTCGGAAGCGGGACGGCCGGGTGAGCTGTTCGTGTCCGGCCCGTCCATCGCGACCGGGTATTGGGCGCGATACGAGACCACGAAACAGGTTTTCCAGGGTCCGTGGCTGCGGACCGGGGACAGCTACGTGCGCAACTCGGATGGCACGTATACGTGTCTCGGCCGGTTTGGCGACATGTTGAAGGCGGGCGGGATTTGGGTGTCTCCGTCCGAAGTGGAGGAACGGCTGCTGCAACATCCGGCGGTTGCCGAGGTGGCGGTGGTGGCCGCGCCGGACGAGGACGGATTGGACAAACCGGTGGCCTGCGTTGTCGCCGCCCCTTCGTCCACTGTGGATGCTGAGGAGCTGATCGAGTTTTGCCGGGAGGGTTTGGCGGCGTTCAAACGGCCGCGTGGAGTGGTCGAGATGGCCGAGCTGCCGAAGACCGCGACCGGGAAGATCCGGCGGAACGTGATCCGCGAAATGGTGCGCGAGTCGCTGCTCGTGCCGCAGCCGCAATCGTGATCGACTGGCCGGCATGATCGACGAGCATTTCGTGGTGGACGCCCACGTGCACACCCCGCGGCTGCCCACGCTCAAACCCGCGTGGCTGGACTGGGCGCGCGACTTCGCCGGCGAGTACCCGTGGCGCACGGTCTACGACGCGGACGGCGCGGTGATCCCCGCGGCGATGGACGACCTCATGGCGCAGGAGGGCGTCGACCGCGTGCTGCTGTTTTGCGAATACAGTCCGCGGGCTACTGGTATCCAGGCGATTGAAGACAATCTCCCGTTGGTCGCATACAACCCCGAGCGGTTTCGGTTGGTGGCCAACGTGAATCCGCATCTGCACCATCCGCTGGTCGACGAGGTGGAACGGCAGCTCGCGCTGGGCGCGGTGGCGTTGAAGATCCACCCGGTGCACGGCGCGTTTTCCCCGGCGGACAAGGAGCTGTACCCGGTTTACGCCTTGTGCGCCGAACGCGGGGTGCCGGTGATCCTCCACTCCGGACTGTCGGTGTTTCCCGGATCCCGTGCCAGCTATGGGGATCCTTCGCTGCTGTCCGATGTGGTCGAAGACTTCCCGTCGGTGAACTTCGTGTTCGCGCACGGCGGCCGGGGCTGGTGGTACGACGTGGCGGCGTTCATGGCTCAGGCGAGGCCGAACGTGTGGCTCGACCTCGCCGGGCTGCCGCCGAAGAAGCTGCCGGAGTATTACGCGCGGTTCGATCTCGTGCGGTTGGCCCGGAAATGGATCTTCGGCACGGATTGGCCGGGGGTTCCGGGAACCGCCGTGAATGTCCGCGCGGTCGCCGATTTGGGGTTGCCCGCGGAGGTGCTGGACGGGGTGCTGTCCGGCAACGCGTTACGGCTGATGCCCGGCCTGCGCTGAGGTTACTTGCGCCAGAACAGGTGGTGCACGACTCCGCTGGGGCTGGGAATTTTCTCCAGGTGGTAGCGGTCGGTCAGCTCGTCCGGGCTGGTCCAAAGCCGTTCCCCGGAACCAAGTTCGACCGGCGAGACGGCGATGTGCAGCGTGTCGATGAGCCCGGCATCGAGGAATTCCCGCACCGTGGTGACGCCGCCGCCGATGCGCACGTCCTTGTCGCCGGCGGCTTTCTTCGCCTGCGCGAGTGCTTCCTCCGGGGTTGTATTGAGGAAGTGGAAAGTGGTCTGGCCCAAGGTGATCGACGGGCGTTCGTGGTGGGTGAGGACGAAGACCGGGGTGCGGAACGGGGGTTCGTCGCCCCACCAGCCCTGCCAGTCGTGGTTCTCCCACGGGCCGCGGTGCGGGCCGAACTTGTTGCGTCCCATGATTTCCGCGCCGACGTCACCGCGGTGCATGTCCCGGGTGAAGTAGTCGTCGAGCCCGCGAGTGCCGCCGGGCTCGCCGCGCATCGGCCAGCTGGCGGTGGCCCCGGCCCAGGCGAAGAGCGGTCCCGGGTCCGGATGACCGAACGGCTGCTCGAGCGTTTGGTCCGGACCGGCACCGTAGCCGTCGGCGGAAACGTTGAAGCACTGGACGCGTACCAGCATCGATACTCCCTGCTTGTCTTTTGCAAGCACTATGCCGGAGGCGATGGTAAAGTGCAAGTGGTTTGGAGGAGGTATGCGATGCCGGACGGCCCGCGCTCGGGGTGCCCGATCAACGCCGCGATCGAGGTCGTCGGCGACCGCTGGAGCCTGCTGGTCCTGCGCGACGTGATGTTCGGCGACCGGCGGCATTTCCGGCAATTGCAGTCGCAGTCGGAGGAGGGAATCGCGTCGAATATCCTCGCCGACCGCCTGCGCACGCTCACCGAAGCCGGTTTGCTCACCCGAGATTCAGCCGGTCGCGGACAGCGCGCGACGTACAGTTTGACGGAAGCGGCGATCCAGCTGGTGCCGGTTTTGGTAGCGCTGGGAAGCTGGGGTTTGCGGCACCGGCCGACGACGCCGGAATTGCGCGTGCGAGCGGAACTGCTTGAGGCTGGCGGTCCGGCGCTGTGGGAAGAGTTCATGGCTGAGTTGCGGGAGCGGCATCTTGGGATCCCTCGGCCGGACGGCGACGGACCGACAGCAACGGAACGCTTGGCGGCCGCTTATTCGGAGGCTGTCGCGCGGTCTTGACGTGGCTGGCTTGGATCGATTTGTCGACCTCTTCTCTGCGGGCCTGAGACGCGTGCCCGCCCCTGGATACATCCAGCCGAAGTTGATCACTCAATCCGGCATCCGCGCTGCTGAAACGGATCCGCCGAGCCACTCGGCCCGTCAGCGTTCCCGTGCAAGGAATGCGGAATGAGGACGAAGTACGCCGTCTGTCGACGAGAATGAACCGGATCGTCGGCGCGAACCCGGGATTTCGCGCCGAGGTGGACGACGCTTGCCAAACGGCCTGGCTGGAATTGCTCAGCCGCCAACCGGACTTGCAGGATCCGAACGGCCTGGCCGGTTGGCTGACGACCGTCGCGCGGCGGCACGCGCTCCGTGCAGCCGAAAATCGCGCACGGGTGCAGTTGGTCGATGACGCGTGCCTGGACGCGCACGAACCGACGGAGTCACCCGAGGCGAAGACCTTGGCCGGAGAACTGGCGGCTGCGCTGTGGCGAGCGGTGGAGAAGTTCCCGGAACGCCACCGGCGGATGCTGCTCCTGCTGGCGCACTGCCCGGAGCTGCGACACGACCAGCTGGCCGCCGAACTGGGCATCTCGCCGTCGAGCGTGAGCCGAATCCGACACCGCTGCTTGACGGTCCTCCGTCGTCGGCTGGAGGCCGAGGGCTTCAGTTATCCATGACCCGGCTCACCCGTTCACCGAGCGAAGTGTCCGCATCGCCTCCGCCAACCCCTCCGCATCAGGACCCAGCGGCGTCAGCACGATTCGGCGCAAGATTTCCGCGCACGCGGCTCGTGCCTTGAGCGCTACCTCCAACCCGTGCTCGGTCAAGGAAGCGAACGTCACCCGGCGGTCTTCCGGGCTCGGGATGCGGCAGATCAAATCCGCGGCGACCAAGCGGTCCGCCACCTTGGTGAAGCCTCCGCTCGACAGGGCGGCTTCGGTGGCCAGGCGGGTCATCGGCATGCGGTGTTCCGGCGACCGCACCAGGCGCAGCAGGATGTCGAACGACGCGGGGGCCAGGCCGAACCGGTCGGCGATTTCTCCCATCAGTGCGTTCTGTGTGGCCAGATAGCCCTCGATCACGAGGCCCCACCACGTCACGATCTCGTCGTCGTCCGTCTGCGGATCCGGGGTCATCTGCCGGAGTCTACCCGGAATACATCTTGCGCGCGAGAAGTTACCCTAGACAATGAAGGAAGCGGTGTCCACAGAGGAGCGACGATGATGCACCGGTACATCGAGGGCGACCCGGATCTCCCGGTGCTTGTTCTCCTGCACGGAACCGGCGGTGGTCCAGACGATTTGCTCAGTGTGGCGCGCGAACTGAGTCCGGAATCGGCAACGCTCGCGCCGACCGGGCCGGTTTCGGAAAACGGGGCGGCGCGGTGGTTTCGGCGGCTGTCGGAGGGCGTGTTCGATCACGAGGACGTCCGGGCGCGGGCGGACGAGCTGGCGGATTTCCTCAACGACGCCCGGGAAAAGTACGGGTTCGGCAGGGCGGTGGCGGTCGGGTTTTCGAATGGGGCGAATATCGCCGCGGCGGTAGCGCTCACCCGGCCGGACGCGCTCCGGGAAGCGATTCTGTTCTCGTCGATGTCTCCATTGCCGGAATTGCCGAGCCTCGACCTCGCCGGAACTCGCATATTCCTTTCCAACGGCGAGCACGACCCGATGGCTCCGCTGCCCGCCAACGACGAACTCGTGCGCCAGTTCCGCGAGCGGCATGCGGACGTGACGACGCACCGCTGGCCGGGAGGGCATCAGGTGACCGTCGAAGGAATAAGCGCGGCGAAGGCCTGGCTCGCTAGGGTCGAGGCATGACCGAGCTGACCCGCGCGCAAGACCTGCTCGCCTCCACGATCCTCGCCGACGGACACAACGACCTCCCATGGGCGCTCCGCGACAAAGCCGGGCCGAACCCGGTCGAGGCGGTGGCCGGCGTGGATCTCACGGTGCCGCAGCCGACGCTGCACACCGACTTCCCCAAACTCGCCGAAGGCAAGCTGGGCCTGCAGTTCTGGTCGGTGTACGTGCCGTGCGAGTTCAAGGGCGACAGCGCGGTCACCGCGGTGCTGGAACAGATCGAGGTGGTCTACCAGCTCGCCGAGCGCTACCCCGAGCGGCTGCGGCTGGTCACCACGGCCGACGAAGCTGAGGCGGCGTTCGCGGACGGGCGGATCGCGTCGTTGCTCGGGGCCGAAGGCGGGCACAGCATCGCCGAATCCCTCGGGGTGCTGCGGATTCTGCGCCGGCTCGGCGTCCGCTACATGACGCTGACCCACAACTTCAACACCACCTGGGCGGATTCCGGGACCGACAAACCCGAGCACGACGGGCTCACCGAGTTCGGCCGCGAGGTCGTGCGCGAGATGAACCGGATCGGCATGCTGGTCGACCTTTCCCACGTCGCGCCGAGCACCATGCGCGCCGCGCTCGAGGTGTCGAGCGCGCCGGTGATCTTCAGCCACTCGTCGTGCCGCGCGGTCAACGACCATCCGCGCAACATCCCCGACGACGTCCTCGCCCAGCTGCCCGGCAACGGCGGCGTCGCGATGATCACCTTCGTGCCCGCCTTCATCTCCGCCGCGGTCACCGAGTGGGACAACCAGCTCCGGGACGCGATGACCGCCGCCGGGCAGGAATTCCTCGACCTCGGCCAGCGCGGCCGGTTCGCGAAGACCTGGGACGCGCCGCCCAAGCCGAAGTCGACGATCGCGGACGTCGTCGCGCACATCGAGCACGCGCGCGAGGTCGCCGGGATCGACCACATCGGGCTCGGCGGCGACTACGACGGCGTCGGCGAACTGCCCGAAGGCCTCGAGGACGTGTCGAAGTACCCGGTGCTCATCGCCGCCCTGATGGAACGCGGCTGGAGCGACGAGGACTGCGCGAAACTCGCCGGCCGCAACACGCTGCGGGTGCTGCGCGAGGTCGACGGCAAGCGCTGAATTAGCGCATCACGGCGAGTGGGCGGACAATCACGATATGTCCCACGCGCGAAACGACGGTCCCGACGAGGCCGCGAAATCGGAAATTCCCGAGGCGCCGGGCACTGAGGTGCCCGGCGCACTCGACCACGCCGCCCCGGGCACCGCACCGGGAGCCGAACCCGGGCCGCGGCCGTCCGCCGCGAAACCCGCGGGCCGCCGGGGCAAGGTCAAATCCACCCGGATCAGCGGCACCTGGATCGCCGTGATCGTGGCGATCGTCGTGCTGGCGTTCCTGCTGGTGTTCATCCTGCAGAACCTGGACACGGCGACCGTCCACTTCCTCGGCGCGTCCGGCAGCATGCCGCTCGCGGTGGCGATGCTGTTCGCCGCGATCGCGGGCGCGGCGCTGGTCGCGCTGATCGGCGGGGCGCGGATCCTGCAGCTCAGGAAGCAGGCGCGGCGTCGGCGGTGAAGGGCTCGCGAGCCCGCAGGCTCAGCAGGATCTCGCACACCGCGGGATCCCCGCTGACCTGCACTCGCGCGTCCGCTTCCACTGCGGGCAACGTCCCGCTGCACAGCCGCCACAACGCGTCCGCGTCGGTCGCCAAAGCCGCGAGCGGAGACCGTGACGTCGCGGCACCGCGGTCGATCGTCCAGCCCGCCGAGGTAGCGCGGAGCGTCCACCGCCCGGCCCCCTCCACCGAACACGCCACCTGACGTCCGGCCCGCGCGGGCACCGCCCGCAACGTCTGCGGCAGCGAACGCAGCAACGTGTCCACCACCGGCGTCCGGAACTCCGGCTCGTCGAGCAGCGGAGCTTCCACCGCCTCCCGGATCTGCTGCTGGAGCACCCACTGCTCCGCGTAATCGCGAGCGACCGTCAGCCACGTCGGCGCCGCGGCTGGTTCGTCCAGGTCGCGGTGCTTCCACAGTTCGGTCAGCTGCGTCGTACTGTCCACGAGCATCGCGAACAGCACCTCCGGCGACAGTTGCCGGCAGGCAGAGACCCAGGACGTCCCCTCGCCGAGGTGGCCGTCTCGGTCCCGCGAGAGCCGCCTGAGTTTCAGTCCCAGGATGTGCGCGGTCAGGTCGTGCACTGTCCATTCACCCAGCGCGGGCAGGGTCCACTCGGGCGTCCGGAGGTCGGAGAGAACCCCGATCAGCGCCTGTTCCTCGCGCACGAGCAGCGGCAGCACGTCGATCGGCGGTCCCCACGGCGCGGTCATGCGCGTCATCCAACACCCACCGGCAAGGCATCACAGGGCCATTCGGCCTACTCGCAGGTAGCATCAGCGCGAACAGTGAGGGGAGCAGCCCGTGGACTACCAGCGACCGAACGGCCGGGGCACCGCCGAGGACGTGGCCAACCTGGCCCGCCGGGCAGGCCAGCTCGCCGGATGGGCGGCGCGCACCGGCTTCGACCTGACCCGCAAACTCCCCGGGATCGACACCGCCGAACGCGGCCTCAAGCAGGTCGAACGCGGGCTGCTGAGCGAACTGCGCCGCCGCCTCGACGAGGTCGACGATCCCTATCACGCGGCGCTGACCGCGGCGTCCGCGATGAACCGGGCCGACGTCGGCAGCCGCGCCGTCGAAACGACCGTGACGCTGGTGCCCGCCCGCGATCACGTCGAACCGCTGCGCGCGGCGATGGCCGAACTGCTCAACCACTCCATCGGCTTCGGCCGCGAGCGCGCCCGCGAATACCTGTACGCGATCATCCTCCGCCAGCTCACGCCCGACGAGGCGCGCATCCTCTCCGCGCTGTCGGACGGCTCCCCGTTCCCCGCGATCGACGTCGCCGAGCGCAGCGCCATCGGCGGCACCGGCCGGATCGTGCTGCGCAACGCCTCGACGGTCGGCAAGGCGGCCGGGGTGTCGCTGCCGGACCAGGTGCCCGGCTACGTGACCCGGCTGATCGGCCTCGGGCTGGTCGAACTGGACGAGGAGGTGCCCTCGCTCGAGACGCAGTACGAGATCCTGCTGACCGACGAGTCGGTCCGCGAGGTGGAGAAGCAGGTGAAGCGGATCAAGATCATCCGCCGCACCATCCACGTCTCGCGGCTCGGCGCGCAGTTCTGGCAGGCCTGCGACCCGAGCCTGGGCTGACCCCGATGGGCGAGTTCGTCTCGAGGCTCCTCGACGACTTCGTCCGGCACTGGCCGCTGTATGTCTCCATCCCGATCGTCGCCGCGCTGATCGGGTACGGCACGAAGCTGGTCGCGATCCGGATGATGTTCCAGCCGGTCGAGTTCATCGGCGTCAAGCCGTTCCTGGGCTGGCAGGGCATCGTGCCCAAACGGGCCGCGCGGATGGCGAGCATCGCCTGCGACACGATGACCGAGCAGCTGATCAAACCGGCCGAGGTCGTCGCCCGGCTCGACGCCGACCGGATCGCGAAGGAAATCGAGAAACCGCTGCTCGCGGCGGTCGAGGACATCGTGCGCGAGGTGGCCGGGCACTACCAGTCGGGTCTGTGGGAATCGCTGCCGGTCGGCGTGCAGCGGCTGGTGATCCAGCGCGTGCAGGCCGAATCGCCGCACATGGTCAAGGCCGTGCTCGAACTCATCCAGTCCGATGTGGACAGTGTGTTCGACCTCAAGGGCATGGTGGTCACCAGCCTCGTCAAGGACAAACGGCTGCTCAACCGGATCTTCCAGGAAGCGGGCGCGGAGGAGTTCAAGTTCATCGCGCGCTCCGGGCTCGTGTTCGGCGGCCTGATCGGCGTGATCCAGATGGTCGCGTGGGTGCTGTTCAAGTTCCCGCCGATCATGCCGTTGTTCGGTCTCTTCACCGGCTGGTTCACCGACTGGCTGGCGCTGCGGATGATTTTCTACCCGCTGGAGCCCAAGAAATACTTCGGCGTCACCTGGCAGGGCCTGTTCCTCAAGCGGCGCGCGGAGGTCGCCGAGGCGTACGGCGAGTTGATCGCGAAAGAAATCATCACGCCGCACAACGTCATCGAGGCGGTGCTGCAGGGCCCGCTTTCCGACCGCGTGCTCGCGCTCATCCAGCGGCAGCTCGACCGCGAGCTGGGCCGGGCGGCGAACGTCGCGAAACCGTTGCTGGTCTTCGCCATCGGCAGCCGCCGCTACCAGGACATGAAGCTCGCCATCTCCGAGCAGATCATGACCCGGCTGCCGGACACCATGCGCTACATCGAGGATTACGCCACCGACGCGATGGACATCCGGAACGTCCTGGTCGGCAAGATGAAGGAATTGTCGCCGGAGGAGTTCGAGCAGCTGCTGCGCCCGGCTTTCCAGCAGGACGAATGGATTCTCATCGCGACCGGCGCGGTGCTCGGGTTCGCGGTCGGCGAGGCGCAGGTTCTGGTGCTGGAGCACCTCGCCTCCTGAATCCGCCCCCCTTGTGGAGGAGCGGGCCGGGCCGGGAGACTGACCCTCATGGGTGAGACGGCGGTGCCGTGGCCGCAGGAAATCCGGATCGCGATGGCCATGGTGGGGGGATCCAGCCTGGCAGTGTGGATGGGGGGAGTCGCTACCGAGACGTCGGCGTTGCTGCACGCTTCGCGCACGCCGGACGAAGGTAACGGCTATCGGAAACTGCTCGACCTTTTGCACGCTTCGGTGCGCCTGGACGTGCTCACCGGGACGAGCGCGGGCGGCATCAACGCCGCGTGTCTCGGATTGGCCGAGGCGTACCGGTCGACGCCCGCGATCTTGCGCGACACCTGGTTCTCGGCCGGGTCGCTGGAGAATCTGATCCGCGACCCCGGCGAGACGCGGCCGCGTTCGGTGCTGAACGGCGACAAGGTGCTGCTCGGCGGCCTCGTCCAGGCGATGCACGACATCACCGGATCCGGCGTCGTGCCCACCGAGCCGCCGGACGTGACCGTGCTGCTCACCGGAACCATGCTCGACGGCGAGACCACGCAGTACGACGACGCGCTCGGAAACCGGGTGCGGGACACCGAACATCGCATGCTGTTCCGCTTCGACGGTCCATTGTGGAACAACCAGGTGCACGGCCCGCTCGCGCTCGCCGCCCGGTCGAGCGCGTCCTTCCCGGGCGCGTTCGAGCTGTCGCGCATGCCGATCGGTCCCGAGGCGGCGGACCGGCTGCATCCGGACATGACCGATTACACCGAGCTGGTGCGTTCGCATTGGCTCGCCGACGGCGGCGTGCTGGTGAACAAACCGCTGCGGCCCGCGTTGCGGGAGATCTTCGAACGCTCGTCGTCGACGGATGTGCGGCGGCTGCTGCTGTACGTCGTCCCGACGGTCGACGGCGAAGCCAAGCCGATGACCTGCGACCCGGCTGAGCCGCCGATGCTCGGCACCGCGCTGGCGAAGGTCGCGTCCACGATCATGAGCCAGACCATCAGCGTCGAGCTGGAGGAATTGAGCAGGCACAACTCCGCCGTCACGCGCGCCAGGGACACCCGGGTCGCGCTCGCGTCGCTCGGCCTGCGCGGCGGGCAGCTGGTGGACGACCGGGTGCACCGGGCGTACCTCGACCGCCGGGTCGCGCTCGACGCGGCCGACCTGGTCCGCGCGGTCACCCGCCGCTACGAACTGTCCGATGAGGACAGTGGGTGGGCAGCCGGGAATTCGGCGCTGCTGCAGGACATCGCCGCCGACGGACTGCGCCGCGGGATTCCCAGCACGCTGCCCGGCGAATCGGTCACGGTCGGCGACCTGGTCCGCTACCGCACCTCGACGCTGGATGACGCGGTCGCGACCGGCATCCAGCTGATCAACGCGGGCTTCCGGATGGGCCCGGACCTCGACCAGGCGACCCAGCTCAACGAGGCCCGCGCGAAAATGCACGCCGCCCGCCGGAGCGCGGCTCGCGACGTGCGGCTGTCCGCGTGGGTGGCCCGGCACGAGCCGCCGCCGTCCGGCACCTCGATGCCGGACTGGATCGGTCAGCTCGCCGCCGAATGGGCGGATCTCGGGGCATCGGACGCGGTCCGCGAGGCGTGGCCGGAGGTGACCGGCGCGCTGCGGTCGGCCGCTCCGGTGCTGCAAGCGTTGTCGGGCAAGGAAAACCAGTGGTCCGCGGATGCCGCCGACACGGTGACGGCGCTGCTGGACTGGTTCGGCCTGGACAACGCGGACGTCGCGGACGGGTTCGTGCTGGCCCGGTTTTTGCTGCTGCACATGGCGACGCGCGGGCTGCTGGCCGAAGCGCCGGCGGTAGACCAGCGGGTCGACCTGGTGCAGCTGAGCGCGGACAGCCGGACCCTGCTGGACCTCGCGCGCCCCCGCGGCCGGGACAAGCTGACCGGCACCCAGGCGAACAACTTCGGCGCGTTCTACAAAGCGTCCTGGCGCGCGAACGACTGGATGTGGGGCCGGATCGACGGCGCTGGCTGGCTGATGCAGTGCCTGCTCGACCCGAAACGCCTGCGGGTGCTGCGCGACATCGTCGGCCCGGAGGAATTCCGGGAGCAGGTAAGGACGACGTTCCGCGAGATCGGCTGGGAGCCGCCCTCGCCCGCGGACAACGGGATGCCCTCGGACCTGCCCGGCCTGCTCGCGCAACTGGGCGACGAACTGGCTTTCCTTGGCCTGGACGCGAATCTGTCCCCGGTCGACTTCGGCAAGGAGGTGCCGACCAGTCTTCCGGTGACGTCGATGGTGCTGGCGAAGTCGCGGCAGTTGGCCATCGCACGGGAGGAACTGCCGGTGCTCGCGAGCCAGGCCGAGGCGGATGCGAAGGAGGGCAACGGAAAGGCTTCGGAGAGTTTCCGGAAGCTGATGGCCGCCCGGCCGCTCGAACGGGAAACGGCTGCCCAGCCGGAAAACTCCGGCCAGCAGGACGCGGCGCAACGCGCTTTCCAAGCCTGTCAGGTTTCCGCCGAACGTTTCGAAGGCGAACTCGGCAGTACCCTGCTCACCAAAACGATTGTCAAAGCCGGAGCGGCCGGGCTCAATGCCGCTTCGACGGCCACCCGGGTTCCGAAAACGCTCCAGCCGCTGGCGAAATTCGCGCAGCTCAGCAGCCGCAGTTCGTGGTGGGTCACGCAAGGCGCGACCCGGCTGGGCCGGCCATGGAACCTGCTGGCCGCCGCCATCACCGCGGTCGCCGGGTTCGTGCTCAGCGGCGAAGGCGGATCCGTTCTGCAATGGCTCGGTCTTCCGGTGGCGGGCGGTGCGCTCGTGTTCCTCGTGGTGAGCCTGCTGACCTTGAGGCGCACGTGGCGAATGGTGCTCACCGTGCTGGGCGTGCTGGTGATAGCCGCGTTGCTGTTCGCGGCTTTCCTGCCGCCCATCGCGCAGCCGTTGTTCGGCTGGCTCGGCACCGTTGTGGACGGTTGGCGGCGCGGGCAGGCCCCGCTGTGGTGGCTCGCTGTGGTCGCGCTGCTCCTGCTCCCGGCGGTCTGGACGCCGCTGTCCGGGCTCGGCCGGAAGAAGCGGCGGCGGTCGCGTCCGGACAGTCCACGCTGAACCCCAGGTAGACCACGATTTTCCGGCGCTGGAGTTGCGGTAGCGGCGCGGAAGGCCCATGGTCTGGGGTCACAGGTCGCATACCGATGGTGTGCGGCCCAGGCGCACGCATGCCCAGAACTTTCCCCCGCTAAACATGTTTGTGGTCCTCCTCACCGGGGTATCCCTGTCGTCCCTGGTGAGGGCGGTGGACGTGGCATGGATCGCTGGCGGCGCGAAAATTCTCTGTTACGTTTCCAAAGTATGTCCGGAAAGCACTTGATCGAATCCCCGACCAAGGCCGATGGTGCCGCTCTCTGGCGAATCGCACGCGATTCGCAGAAGCTTGATCTCAACTCGCCGTATGCGTACCTGTTGTGGTGCAAGGATTTCGCGGAGACCTCGGTCGTCGCCCGCGTCGACGGTGAGCCAGTCGGATTCGTGATCGCTTACCGAAGGCCGTCCGCGCCGGACGCCGCGCTCGTGTGGCAGGTCGCCGTCGACGCGTCGCAACGCGGAAAGGGCCTGGCCGGGCAGTTGCTGGACAGCCTGTACACGCGTCTGGTCGGCGAGGGCGTGCGGTACCTGGAAACCACGATCACCCCGGACAACGCGGCGTCGATCCGTCTCTTCGAGTCGTTCGCGAAGCGCTGGAACGCGGATCTGGAACACCGCCGGTTGTTCGAAGTCGCTGATTTTCCGCAGGGGGAGGCGCACGAACCCGAGGATCTTTACCGCATCGGGCCGTTGCACCGCCAATAACCCGTCAATTTCGCCGAGTAGGAGCGAAAGAAATCGTTATGAGCATCTTCGAAGAGCTCGAATCAGAAGTCCGCAGTTACAGCCGGGGGTGGCCGGTCGTCTTCGACCGGGCGCAGGGCAGCAGGCTCTACAGCGAGGACGGCAAGGCCTACCTCGACTTCTTCGCCGGCGCCGGCGCGCTGAACTACGGGCACAACAACCCGCACCTCAAGCAGGCGCTGATCGACTACATCCAGCGCGACGGCGTCACGCACGCGCTCGACATGTACACGGTCGCGAAGCGGGACTTCCTGGAGACCTTCCGGGAGAAGATCCTCGCGCCGCGCGACCTGGACTACAAGATCGTCTTCCCCGGCCCCGGCGGCGCGAACGCCGTGGAGGCCGCGCTGAAGCTCGCGCGCAAGGTGACCGGCAAGGAATCGGTCATCAACTTCACCAACGCGTTCCACGGCATGACGCTCGGCGCGCTGTCGGTCACCGGCAACTCGATGAAGCGCGGCGCCGCGGGCATCCCGCTGGTGCACGCCACGCCGATGCCGTACGACAAGTACTTCGACGGCGCGATGCCGGACTTCATGTACTTCGAGAAGCTGCTCGAAGACTCCGGCAGCGGCCTGAACGAGCCCGCCGCGGTGATCGTGGAGGGCGTGCAGGGCGAGGGCGGCATCAACGCCGCGCGCCTGGAATGGCTCAAGGGCCTCGACGACCTGTGCAAGCGGCACAACATCCTGCTGATCCTCGACGACGTGCAGATGGGCTGCGGCCGCACCGGCCCGTTCTTCAGCTTCGAGGACGCCGGCATCTCGCCGGACATCGTGTGCCTGTCGAAGTCGATCGGCGGCTACGGCCTCCCGATGGCGCTCACGCTGATCAAGCCGGAGCTGGACGTCTGGGAGCCGGGCGAGCACAACGGCACCTTCCGCGGCATCAGCCCGGCGTTCGTCACCGCGACCGAGGCGCTGCGCGTCTACTGGAGCGACGACGAGCTGGAGAAGTCGACCAAGGCCAAGGGCGAGCGCATCGCGAGCACCTTCAAGGACCTGGTGGAGAGCTACCCGGAGGCGAACCTCGTCGCGAAGGGCCGCGGTCTGGCGCGCGGTCTCGAATTCGCGAACGGCGAGCTCGCGGGCGCGGTCTGCAAGGCGGCCTTCGAACGCGGCCTGCTGATGGAGACTTCCGGCCCGGACGGCGAAGTGATGAAACTGCTGCCGCCGCTTACCCTCACCGACGAGGAGCTGAGCGAAGGCCTCGCGATCATCACCGAGTCCGTCGCCGCCGTCCTCAAGTAACCACCCCGAAGAACAAGAAGGAGCCTTTCACTTGCTGGTCCGCACGCTCGACGAGATCACCGACACCGACGCTGACATCAAGACCCCGAACTGGCGAAGCAAGCGCATCATCCTCGCGAAGGAGGGCGTCGGCTTCTCGGTGCACGAGACGACGCTGTACGCGGGCACGGTGAACGACTTCTGGTACGCCAACCACATCGAGGCCGTGTTCATCACCTCCGGCGAGGGCGAGATCGAAGACCTCGCCACCGGCGAGGTGCACCAGCTCAAGCCGGGCACGCTGTACCTGCTGAACGACCACGACAAGCACCAGGTCCGCCCGAAGACCGAGATCAAGTGCGTGTGCGTGTTCAACCCGCCGGTCACCGGCCGCGAGGTGCACGACGAGAACGGGGTCTACCCGCTCGTCACCGAAGACTCCTGAGACTGAGCCACTCCCACCACCCCGAGAAAGAAGAAACGCCAGAAGAACTGGAGGCGAGCCACTGTGACGATCATGGACACCCGGGTCGAAGACGGTTACCCGACCCGGATCACCGGTACGCCGGAGCATCTTCCGCGCGTGCACCCCACGGTGTGGGGTACCGAGGCTGACGGCCCGATCGACGCCGCGACCCTGGCTAATCACGATGCCAAGGGCTACACGGTCGTGGACGGACTGCTCTCGCCCGGTGAGGTCCAGACGTACTGGCAGGAGGTCGTCCGGCTGTCGTCGGACGAGAAGCTGCACGACGACGAGCGCGTGATCACCGAGGCGCGGACCGGCGAGGTCCGGTCGATCTTCGACGTGCACGAGATCTCCGGCCTGATCGCCGAGCTGGTGCGCGATCCCCGGGTGCTCGACCGGGCGCGGCAGATCCTCGGCTCCGAGGTCTACATCCACCAGAGCCGGATCAACTACATGCCGGGCTTCAAGGGCACCGGCTTCTACTGGCATTCCGATTTCGAGACCTGGCACGCGGAGGACGGCATGCCGTCGCCGCGTGCGGTGAGCTGCTCGATCGCGCTCACCGACAACTACCCGTACAACGGCGGGCTCATGGTCATGCCGGGTTCGCAGCGCACGTTCGTGCAGTGCGTGGGCGAGACCCCGGACGCCAACTACAAGAGCTCGCTCAAGGACCAGCGGGTGGGCGTGCCGTCGCCGGACGACATCACCAAGCTGGCGGCCGACTGCGGCATCGACCAGTTCACCGGTTCGGCCGGTTCGGCGCTGTGGTTCGACTCGAACATCATGCACGGATCGTCGAACAACATCACGCCGTATCCGCGCTCGAACATCTTCCTGGTGTTCAACAGCGTGGACAACGCGTTGCAGGAGCCGTTCGCCGCGAGCGCGCCGCGGCCGTCGTTCATCGCCGGCCGCAACTCGACGCCGATCACGCGGTGACCAGCGTTACTTCCGCCAACCGGCGGGTCGCTCGTAACGAAGAATGTGCGCCCTGTTACGTTGTCGCCACTTCGCAGTTCGTCTGCGGAGGCACGGTTGTCCGCAGCGGTCCGGGTTCTTGCTCGGGGTGAGCCCCCCGAACCGCCGGCGGACGGCCGCGATGCACGGGTGGACCGCGCCCCCTGGCGGCCCGGCCGACGATCATTGAGTCCGGCCCCGCACCATCAGATCGGGACTGATGGTGCGGGGCCGGACTCGTCTGTTCAGGGTCGAAATTCACGAAAGAGCGGTGTCTGCGGGCCGCCGCTGACGGTAAGTTGACCTGTCTGGCTGGGGGTGAGCCTGGGAGGTGCGCGCGAGCATGGCCGATGCCGGCGCGCGGGTCGAACTGCTCGGCCCGGTGCGGCTGCTCGACGGCAGCCGTGCGGTTCCCGTCGGCGGCCCCGGGGTGCGGGGGCTGCTGGCGCTGCTCGCGCTGCGCGTGGGCAAGGTGGTGCCGCTCGAGGAGATCATCGACGCGCTGTGGGGCCACGATCCGCCTGCCACCGCCCGCACCATCGTGCACGGCAATGTGTCGCAGCTGCGCCGGCTGCTGCGCGAGATGGCCGATCCGGTCGCCGAGATCAGCACCCGCCCGCCGGGCTACCAGCTTTCCCTCGCGCCGGACCGGATCGACGCGCACCGCGCGCGGGCGCTGCTGGACCAGGCCGCGCTGGAATCGCCGGAGAGCGCCTCGAAGCTGCTCGCCGAGGCGCTCGCGCTGTGGCAGGGGCCGACGCTGTCCGGTGTGCCTGATTCGGTACGGGCGCCCGAATTGGACGAGTTGCGGCGCGCCATCCGCTACGCCCGGGTCAACGCGGATCTCGACCTCGGCCGCTACGACGAGCTGATCGTGGAGCTGAGCCCGATCGTCCGCGCCGACCCGCTCGCCGAGCGCGTCGCCGGGCAGTTGATGCGCGCGCTTTACCACGCCGGGCGGCGCGGGGAAGCGCTCGAGCTGTACCACACCGTCTCGCGGGCGACGCTCGGTTCGCTCGGCGTCGAACCCGGCGCGGATCTGCGCTCGCTGCACGAGCGGGTGCTCAACGACGATCTCGCCGCGCACGAGAGCGCGGTTCCGGAACAGGCCGTCGCGCCTTCTCAGCTGCCGCCCGCGCTGCCGACGCTGGCCGGGCGCGAGGCGGAGCTGGAATGGCTCGACGGGCTCGCTGAACGCGGCGACAGCACGGTGATCGTGTCCGGCACCGCCGGGGTCGGCAAAAGCGCGCTGGTCATCTGGTGGGCGCACCGCGCGGCCCGGCTGTTCCCGGACGGGGTGCTGTACGCGGCGCTGCAAGGGTTCGATCCGCACCAGCCGCCGCTGGAACCGGGCGATCTGCTGTCGCAGTTCCTGCTCGGGCTGGGCGTGCCCGCCGACGAGGTGCCGGAGCAGGTGCACGAACGCGTGGCGTTGTACCGCTCGCTGATCGCCGGGCGGCGGATGCTCGTGCTGCTCGACGACGCGCGTTCGGCCGAACAGGTGCGTCCGTTGCTCCCTCCGGGCGCACGGTCGATGACGGTGGTGACCAGCCGGTCGCGGCTGGAGGCGCTGGCGGTGTCCCACGCGGCGAAGCTGCGGGTGCTCGGCACGCTCGCGCCGGAAGCCGCGGTGAGCGTGATCGAGGAATTGGCCGGGCCGGCGGACTTCGACCTCAACCACGCGCTGGCCCGGTTGTGCGGCTACCTGCCGCTCGCGCTGCGGATCGCCGGGGCCAAGCTTGCCGCCAGTCCACAATGGACACTCAAGGATCTGGTCGGGGAGCTGGGAAACGAACGCACCCGGCTGGCCGGACTCGACGTCACCGGAGCCGAAGACGGTGTCCGGGCCGCCTTCGACGTCTCGTTCCGCGGCCTTCCGGACGGACTGGCCCGGACGCTGCTGCGCCTGGGTGCGGTGCCCGCGCGGCACACCGGTCCGCACCTGACGGCGGCGATCGCGGAGATCCCGGTCGAGCAGGCCCGCCGCGAACTCCGCACGCTGGCCGCGCACAACCTGGTCGCCGAGACCTCGCGCGACGCCTTCGCCCCGCACGACCTCGTCCGGCTGTACCTGCGCGAGCTGGCGGAAACTGAACTGGACCCGGCGGAACGCGCGGCGGTGCTCGACCGGGCCATCCGCTATCACCAGGCCGCCTCGGACACCGCGCGGCGGAAGATGCTGCGCATCGTCGACCCGCTCGACCTCACCGGCCTCGTGCCGCCGGACGCGCTGCCGCCGCTGGAAACCTTCGCCCAGGCCCAGGACTGGTTCGCCGCGGAGTGGCCGAACCTGCTCGCGGTACTGGACGCCGCACACGCCGACGGCCGCTACGCCGACGTCTGGCGGCTCGCCCGCGTCGCGCACACCTACCGGGTCGTCTGCCCGCTGTACGAGGAATGGATCCGGCTGGTCGACCTCGGCCTCGCCGCCGCCGAAGCCGCGAACGAACCGCTCGGGCAGTGCTGGATGCTGATCTCCCGCTGCGCCATCGCGCTCACCTTCGAGCTGTCGCAGGGCAGCATCGCCGACGCCGAACGAGCGGTCGGGCTGGCCACCCGGCTCGACGGCCGCTCGCTCATCGTCGCCAAGATCCACCTCGGCAGCGTGCTGACCCTGCTCGGCCGCTATTCGGAGGCGATCGAACGGCTGCTGGAGGCGGTCGCGGAGACCGAACGCACCGGTGATCTCGAACTGCGCGGCCAGGCGCTCAACAACTGCGCGGAGACGGAGAAACGCGCGGGACGTCCGGCCGAGGCGATCACGCATCAGCTGGCCTCGCTGGAGATAGACCGCGAACTTGGCGACGACAGCTATGCCGTGGTGTCGCTGAACAACCTCGCGGAACTGCATCTGGGCATCGGCGAGCTGGAAGCCGCCGAACGCTACGCGCGGGAAGCCGTGTCGCTGGCGGTCGCGCGGCAGTTCGAGCTGCAGGAGGGCATCCTGCGGGTGACCCTGGCGCGGATCCTGCGCGGCCAGGAACGGCTGGAGCCGGCGCGCGAGCAGTACCGGCTGGCGGTGGCGCTGTACGAGCGGATGAACCCGCGGCAGGTCGAGGACTTGCGAAAGGAAGCGGCGGACCTGGCCGGTTCGTAGCAGCGGTCGCTCCTCGGCTGGGTCAACCCGAGAATTCGCCGCTCGGCCGAAGACGCAGTCGGCGCACAGTGAGCGGGCAGTCGTCCGCGCCCGGCTCTTGTACAATGTTCAGCTGTGTTTACCCAGGTCACCGTGGTAATAATCGCGTCCGCTTAGCGGATTCTTAGCCATCAGGCGGTCAGCGCGCGTAGGGTCGGCCGCGACGCTGGCGGAGCCCTAGGGGAGGGGCAGGCTGTGAAGCCGGCGACGGGACCGCGGCAGTACCGCGCGGACCTGGAAGAGCCGCCAGGAGCGGTTCGGTGGCGGTTGGCCGGCCGAGATGGGGGTAGGCCGGCCGGCCGCCAGGCCCTATTCGACGTTCGACGTGCAGAGCGCGATCGAACTGCCGCTGCTTTCGGCGACCTTCTTGCCGTCGACGATGATCTGGCAGCTGATCTGGTTCGTCACGCCCGCGTTGGCGGTGTCCGCGGTCAGCGAAAGCACCGGCCTGCCGCCGTCGTAGGAGGCGTGCCCGTGCCAGTCGTCGGTGCTCGGCGGGGTGGTCGCGGTGCGCTGGTCGTTCAGCGTGCCGTAGCGGACCGTCGCGCCGTTCGCCGAGCTCACCACGAAGTCGACCGAATGCTTCTCGCCCGGCTGCGGCGGGATGTGCAGATCGCCCGCGCGGGCGGTGCCGAACATCGACGGGTAGAGCAGCATCGCGCCGCACAGCAGGGCAGCCAGTGCGGAAAGCGTGGTTCCGGTGAGTGCGACGCCCAATCCGCGCATTTTTCCCTTGGAGGAAAGGACGATTCCCGCAATTCCGCCGGCGAGGCCGATGCCGGCGAGCGGCCAGGCGAGGAAGCCCCAATCCGGGAGGAAGGCGACGCCCGCCGCGGCCAGTCCGAGGGTGACCGCGAGTCCGCCGGGCCAGTTGGCCTGTCTCCGGGACGGCTCCTGCTGGGGCGGACGGTGCGGACCAGGACGAGCAGTGGTCCTGCTGTGTCGCGCGGGTGCGGCCGGATACGGCTGCTCGGTCGTCATGCGTGCCTCTTCCGCTGGGATGGCGAAGACGCTAACGCAGATGCCCGCGTGGTTGGAATAATCGTTATCGACTGACAATGTCATCCATTTACCGCGTCCGGGCGGACGGGGTCATTTCCCGCCGGATTGCGCGAAGCGGCGCCATTCGCTGCCCGAAAAAGGCAGCGTGATTCCGCAGAGCGACCGCGCGCTTACCCGGCGGTCCTGACCTGGCGACGCGGCACCGCGCGCGCCATTCACTGATCGAAAAGATTGACTTCCGGAGTGATCTCGAGAAGTTCGTGCACCGGCCTGCCGCGCCGTCCGTCGATGGTCGTCGTGCGCACTACGCGCAACCGCGCGGTCACCGGCCGATCGAGGTTTTCTTTGATCTGGTCGAGCAGATCCGGGGCGACCGCGCCCTGAATGGTTCCGCCCGATTCCCGCTCCAGGTAGAAAATCCGCCGCCGGGTGCGCACGCCGTCGAGGCGTCCGGTCACCGTCTCGTAGCCGACCGCCTCGCGGGACTCGCGCAGGCTGCCCTGCAGCACCCGCGCCTGTTCGGTGGTCATGCTCCGGGTCACCTGCTCGCCCGCGGTGGGCGTGAGCGCCATCCCGATGCCGGCGTGCTTGCTGACCGCGTTGACGACGTCGCTGACCGCGTTGCGCACCGTGTCGCGCTGCAGCAGCACCGCGTCGAGCGCGCCGTCGTCGGAACCGTTGGCGGGCAGGAAATCGCAGAGTTCCTTCACCGCGCGCTCGGACAGCGTTTCGATGCCGTCGTGGATCAGCGCGTCGTCGACCGCCGGTTCGGGGAAACCGAAGAAGATCGCGTTGCCCGCCTGTCCTTTTTGGATCAGCGGGGCCTTGTCCCGGTCCGCCTGCTGGACGAAGGTGACCTCGTTCGACGGATTGCGGATGATGTGCCCGATCTTCGCCGTCGCGTCCTGGAGCGCGCGGCTGATGTCGGAAAAGGTGTACGCGTCGATGTGCGTTTCGCCGATCACCGACACGTGCAGCAGCGGCGCGCGGCAGGTCCGCTCGAACTTCGCGTTCGCCGCCATCGCCGAGGCGCGCGCGAGGTCGTCCAGCCACGTGCCGCCGGGGATCTCGTCGGCGATCCGCCGGAACTCGTTCCTCACCACACCATCTCCGGAATGCCTCTGCCGCCGTCGGCCCACACCGCTTCCCACACGTCCTCGTCGCCGGGACGGCACAGGAAACCGTCGAGCATGCCGCCCACCGGCTGGATCTGGTCGAGGTACATCGCGGGCTGGCCGACGATGATGCCGCGCAGGGTCAGCAGCCCGTACAGCGCGGTGCGGCCGCTGTCGTCAAGCCGCTTCAACGCGCCCCACTCGTCCGGCAGCAGCACCACGTCGAGCCCGCGCGGCGGATGCGCCGTGCGGGTGACGAACGCGCCGCCGAGCCAGGCCCGCCCGGACGTGATCACCCGCTGGGCGACCCCGAGGTAGCTGTTGAGCGCGCTGAAGAGGATCTCGCGCTCGTTCTGGTGCGGCGCGTCGTAGACCAGGCGCTCGTAGACGTCGGCGAGGTCGGCGTGATGGCGGCCGGGGGGCAGCAGGTTCTGTGGCGTCCAGTGCGGAAGCGCCATCGGACCTCCTGACGTCGTCCGGGGCCCTCGGCGCCCGCTTACCGTGCGTAGCCGAATCTACCAGGTGGGTGTCAGCCACTGCGTCCAGGTCGGCGGGGCGCGGGTTCGTCGGCCGGCCAGTGCGGACTCCGCTGGTCGTCCTCGGGCCAGCTCAGTTCGCCCGACAGCCGCGGCTCGGGATCGGGCAGCGGGTGCCCGGCCGGGTCGTGCGCCGGGTGCTGCCCGTGGTACGGATCGTCCGGGTCGACTTCCGGATAGTCGTTGTAGACGCGCTCCGGCTGGTCCTCGTAATGCGGGTACGCCGGTTCCTCGTAGTCCTCGTAGTCCTCGTACGGGTTCGCCGGCGGGATGTGCCGGGTCTCCTCGGCCGCTTCCTCCGCCGGAGCCGCCGCGGGCCGGTACGGCTCAGCCTCGGGTTCGGCCTTCGGCCGGGCGGCCCGCGTGAACAGCCACATGACCGCCGCCCCGAGCAGGAACGAGACGAGCAGCCACAGCCAGATCTGCCCGAAGAGCCAGAGCATCCGCCATCACCTCTGTTCCACTGTGATCTCGACCCGCCGGTCGCTGTCGCCCCCATTGCTCGCACTGCCCGAACTGTCCGAACCGCTCGCGCTGGCCACCGCGAGCAAGCGGTCGGGCGGCACGTCCTCGCGGATCAGCAACCGGATCACGGTCAGCGCCCGGTTGCGGGAGAGCTTCAGCGCCGCGCTGCGCCCGCCCGGACCGTCGGCGACCCGGCCGACGAGGCGGTAGCGGAAGTTGTCCGGTGCGTCGCGCAACAGCGGCGCGAGATCGCGCGCGGCCTGCTCGCCTTCGTCGGTGAGCTTCGCGGTGTCCGGTTCGAAGGTGATCGGCGCGGCCGCGAGCTTGCGGTCCACTTCGGCCTGGATCCCGTCGCGGTCGGTCGGCGGCGCGGGCGGCGGGGCGGAAGAACTCGGCGGCGGGCTGGACGGCGGCGTCGTCGACGGTTCGGGCGACGGCGCGGACTGCACCGGCCCGGCCCCGCCGGAGGCTTGCGCGGATTCGACCCCGTCGACCCCTTGCACGATGCCCAGCGCGCGGCCGGCTTCTTCGGCCGGGAACCCTTCGAGGGTCGCCTGCCGTCCGGAGAACTTCACCTCGCCGCCGCGCAGGCCCGCCGCGTCGAGCGCGGAGCGTGATCGCGCGGCGAGGTCGTCCTGGATTCCGCTGCCCTGCAGCCAAGTCACGAGGCCCGCGAGCAGGGCCGTGACCACCACTGCCACGGGGATCAAGCGAAGCCACCCTCGTGCACCGGACATAACAGGACCCTATGCCGGGCCGGTCGGCTTGGCGACCTGGTAAAGGCCGCCGTTCGGGTGGCTCTCGCGACAGTGCCCGCACCGGTGGTGACCGGCGCGGGCACTGTCGGGGGACGGCGTTCAGGAGGCGGTCGCGTTGCCCCGCACGTCGCCCCGCATGTCGAGGTCGATGCTCGCCGGGTTGTCCGGCACGAGCGGGACGAGCGGAGCCAGTTCCGGGCGCTTCGGCGACAGTCCGTCGCCCATGGACTCGCCGCGCAGCTGACGGCGGATCCACGGCAGCAGGTGCACCTTGGTCCACGCGAGATCGGAGCGCCGCGAGGTGATCCAGGTGGCCGGTTCGGTGCTCGCCGGGTACGGCTCGCGCCAGTCCTCGGTGACCGGGACGCCGAGCACCTCGGCGGTGAGCAGCGCGATCCGGCGGTGCGCGTCCGGCGTGAAGTGCAGCCGGTCGTCGCTCCAGGCGCGCCGGTCGTGCAGCGGCTCCATCGTCCAGAGGTCGACCATCTTCGCGCCGTGCCGGGCCGCGATCGCCCACAGATGCGTGTTGTAGATCGCGACCTTGCCGCGCAGCACGCTCATCACCGACAGCGTCTTGGTGTCCGGCCCGTTGAAGATCACCACCGGGATCCCGGCCGCGCGCAGCTTCGCCACCCCCGCTTCGAAGCGCTCCGCGATGGCGTCGACGTCCGCCCCCGGCACGATGACGTCGTTGCCGCCCGCGCACAGCGTGACCAGATCGGGTTTCAGCTCGAGGGCGATCGGGAGCTGCTCGTCCATGATCTCGTCGAGCATCTTGCCGCGCAGCGACAGGTTCGCGTACTGGAAGCCGGGCTCGTCGCCGGCCAGCATCTCCGCGAGCCGGTCGGCCCAGCCCCGGAACGTCCCGTCGCCCCGATGGTCGTTGAGGCCCTCGGTGAAGCTGTCCCCGATGGCTACGTAGCTGTTGATCCCGTACACGCTGGGTTCCCCTTTCCCGCTGGTGCGCGCCTGTTCCCCGTGAAGTCCCGGATCTAGTTGTACACCCCAACTAACAGTCGGATATCCCCATATCCTTCCCGCCGGACACGACCGGTTCAGCCGGACGTCACAGTCTCTTACCTTGTCGGGGGTTCGCGCCTCCCTATTACGGCAATTTCACCGGGATGAACCTCACGTTCCGCCCCGTACCGGGCGCCATGTGGGGTAGGTCTCCCGACCTGGGGCTCCGCCGGGAGTTGCGGCAGGCTGGAAGGTGTGACAGACGAGACTGCGAAAGGGCCGGCGCGGGAGTCGCTCACGCAGATCCTCGGCGGGCGGCGCGGCGCGATCGACGCCAGCATCCCGCCCGCCGCGTTCGTCGTCGGCTGGCTCGTTTCCGGCCAGTCGATCGCCTGGGGAGCGGGCGTCGCGATCGGCGTCGCCGTGCTGCTCGGCGCGTACCGGCTGATTCGCGGCGACAAGGCGCGCGCGGTGGTGGTGAGCCTCGCCGCGGTGGTGATCGCCGCGCTGATCGCGATGCACACCGGCCGCGCCGAGGACTTCTTCCTGCTGCAGCTGTTCTCGAACGCGGCGAGCGCGCTGCTGTTCGCGGCGAGCATCGCGGTCCGCTGGCCGCTGCTCGGCGTGATCGTGGGGCTGCTTCTCGGGCAGAAGACGCGCTGGCGGCGCGACCCGGCTCTGCTGCGCGCGTACTCGTGGGCGAGCGCCGTGTGGGTGCTGCAGTACTTGCTGCGAGTGGTCGTTTACGGGCTGTTGTGGTGGACCGGGCAGGTGGTCGCGCTCGGAGTGGCGCGCACCGTGCTCTCCTGGCCGCTGGTGGCCGCCACCGTCGCGGTGAGCGGCTGGGTCCTTTACCGGAGCCTTCCAGCAGAACACCCGGGCCTTCGCCTGGCGAAAGACCCGGGTGCGGGCGAGTCCGAAACCGGACCCGGAAGTTAAGGCGGCCCCCGGCGAGGGGGGAGGGTCCGGGGGCCGGTTCCTACGGTACCCGGACCGGAGGGGTTGAGTCGACGGTTTCGACTCTTCCGCTCAAGTTTTGGTGGCATTCACCCGTCGGGATGGTCGCGGGGTGTCCTCGCCCCACGCGTGCACCGCCGCGAGCCAGGCCGCGCCGAGCACCCCATCGGAGCTGGTCAGAACGTTAAGACCGGCGAATTCGGCCCGCACGCGAGCCCCGACCGGGCCGTTTTCGGCCAGCACGCTGCCCACGAGCACGATCGGAGTTTTTTCTCCCGGCTCGCGCGTGGCGCGAGCGACGCGCACGAGATGCCGGGCGCCCCGCGCGACGATCTCCTCCGCGGCGGGCTCTCCGGCGGCAGCGGCGGCACTCACCAGCGGCGCGTACCGCGCCAGCCGGACCGGGGGTTCCGCGTTGGCATGGGTCACCAGTGCCCACATGACCTTGAAGCGATCGGACAGGTCCGCTGCGGACGGTCCGAACGCTTCGGCGAGGACCGCCTCGGGCAATCCGCCGAGCGGGCCGTCGCCCTCGAGCGCGGCGAGCGTGGCGCGCACGGCTTCGCGGCCGAGCCAGAAGCCCGAGCCCTCGTCGCCGAGCAGCCAGCCGTGCCCGCCCGCGGTGGCGATCATCCGGCGGCCGCGGATGCGCCCGGCGATCGAGCCGGTGCCCGCGACGAGCACGGTGCCGTCCGGCTCGGCCGTCGCGGACGCGTAGGCCACCTCGGCGTCGCCGGTCACCCGGACCCGGCCGGCGAGGCCGATCCGCTCCCACGCCGCGGTGAACTCCGCCGCGACCGCCGGGTCGGACAGCTTGCTCTCGCCCGCCATGCCGACCACGACGCCGAGCACGTCGGTCCGTCCGTCCACTGCGGACTCGATGGCCCCGGCGATCCGGGCCGCCGCCTCCGCGGGCGGATGCGAGTTCGGGTTCGCGCCCGCCGCGGCTCCGGTGCCGTGCACGACGCCGGCGGCGTCGATCGCGATCGCTCGCGTCGACGTGCCGCCGGCGTCCACGCCTACTACGAGGCTCACCGGGTCTTGGTCACCTTCAGCAGACCGCGCGGGTTGTCCGGGTTGCCGCCGCGCGCGAGCGAAAGCCCGAGCGCGATCCGCTGGATCGGCAGGATTTCCAGCACTGGAGCCAATTCCTCGACGGTCGGGGCGACCGGGATGCGCACCGCGGCGGGCACGTCGTTCGCCGCCGAGCCGACCGCGAGCACGTCCGCGCCGCGCTCGCCGACCGCTTCGAGGACCTCGCGCATGGCCTCGCCGCCGCGGCCGAGGCTGGTGGCGGCGAGCACGGCGGTCTCGCCGTCGACCGCCGCGACCGGACCGTGCAGCAGGTCCGCGCCGCTGTACGCGCGGGCCGCGAGGTAGCTCGTCTCGGCGAGCTTCAGCGACGCTTCGAGCGCGCTGGCGTAGGAGTAACCGCGGCCAGTGGTGAGCACGCGGTCGACAAAGCGATAACGGTCCACCGCGCGCTGCACGCCTTCGGCGGCGCCGTCCAGCGTCTGCTGGGCCAGTTCGCCGATCTTCTCCGCGTCCTCGCCCTTGCCGCCGCGGATCGCGTCGATGAAGAGGTACAGCGCCATCAGCGTCGCCGAGTACGTCTTGGTCGCCGCGACCGCCTTCTCGACCCCGGCGCCGATGTCCACGCCCAGTTCCGAAGCCGCGCGCAGCGGCGAGTCCGGGGTGTTGGTGACCGACACGGTCAGCGCGCCCTGGCGGCGGGCGGCCTCGGTGACCTCGATCAGGTCCGGCGACCCGCCGCTCTGGCTGACGGTGATGAAGAGCACGTCGCGCAGGTCCGGACGGGCGCCGTAGAGCGTCGCGGTGGACGGCGACACGAGCCCGGCCGGGAGGCCGAGGAGTACCTCGATCAGGTATTTCGCGTACAGCGCGCCGTGGTCGCTCGAACCGCGAGCGGCGAGCAGGGCGAACCGCGGCGGGTTCTGTGAAATCTTTTCCGCGACTGCTGCGATGCCGGACCGCCGCTCGACCAGCCCGGCCAGAATGCTGGGCTGCTCCGAGATTTCCGCGGCCATGTGCTCGCCGGGACGTAGTTGGGTCATCACTTTCCTCTCCGCCGGGACGGGTGTCCCGGTGTGCTGAGCGGCGTCCGGTCAGGTCTAGACCAATGCTAGCCGGGCGGAGCGGGTCGGGAGAAGGGTACGTTTCCTCACGGGGCAGTGGCGCGTTTAATGTGGGAAGACTGAGGGAGCCGGGCATGCTGGAGACACCCCCCGCGAGCGAGGCGGGGACTGCTGCGCGAGGGCAGCGCGAACCCAAGTACTGGGCGCTGAAGCAGCATCTGCTGGACCTGCTCGACGCACTGCCGCCGGGATCGCCGATCCCGACCGAGCGGGCGCTGGCGGGAGAATTCACCGTTTCGCGCACCACCGTGCGCCAGGCGCTGGCGGATCTCACCGCCGAGGGCAGACTGCACCGCGTCCAGGGCAAGGGCACCTTCGCCGCCGAGCCGAAGCTCGCGCAGCGGCTGCAGCTGTCCTCTTATACCGAGGACATGCGCAAGCAGGGCCTGAAGCCGTCGTCCCAGTTACTGGAACTCGAAGAGCTTCCGGTCGAGGGCGAGATGACGAAGCTGCTGCAGCTGCGCAACGGCGCGAAGATCCTGCGGCTGCGCCGGCTCCGGCTCGCCGACGGCCAGCCGATGGCGCTCGAGACCACGCACCTGCCGCTCGGCCGGTTCCGCGGGCTGCGCAAGCACATCACCGCGGGCGGTTCGCTGTACGCGGTGCTGCGCGAGCATTACGGCGTCGAGCTGGAGCGCGCGGAGGAGACGATCGAGACGTCGCTGGCCGGGCCGCAGGAAGCGGAGATCCTCGGCGCGGACGTCGGCATGCCGGTGATGATGCTGACCCGGCATTCGTTCGCCACCGACGGCAAGCCGGTCGAGTTCGCCCGCGCGGTCTATCGCGGCGACCGGTACAAGTTCGTCACCACGCTGCTGCCCTGATCGCGTGAGTGTCGCGGGGGACACCGGCATCCGCTGGGGCACGCCCGCGGCTCGCGGCGTGCTCTGGACGACCATCCTCGGTTCGGGGATGGCGATGCTCGACGGCACGATCGTGAACGTCGCGCTGCCCCGGATCGGCGAGGAGCTGGGCGCGTCCGTCGCCGGTCTGCAGTGGATTCTCGACGGCTACCTGCTGGCGCTGGCCGCGCTGATCCTGGTCGCCGGGTCGCTCGGCGACCGCTACGGCAGGCGGCGGGTGTACCTGATCGGGGTCGTGTGGTTCGGGCTCGCGTCCGGGCTGTGCGCGGCGGCGACGTCGACCGAGCTGCTCGTGCTGTTCCGGGTGCTGCAGGGAATCGGCGGGGCGTTGCTGACGCCGGGTTCGCTGGCGATCCTGCAGTCGTCGTTCTCGCACGAAGACCGCGCGCGGGCGATCGGCTCGTGGTCCGGGCTCGGCGGAATCGCCGCGGCGGTCGGCCCGCTGCTCGGCGGACTGCTGGTGCAGGCGTGGTCGTGGCGGCTGGCGTTCCTGATCAACCTGCCGCTCGCGGTGATCGTCGTGCTGATGGCGCGACGGTTCGTGCCGGAGTCGCGCGATACTGCGGCGACCGGGCATCCGGACTACGTCGCCGCTGCGGTCGGCGCGCTCGGGCTGGCCGGGGTGACCGGTGCGCTGGTCGAGGCGCCGGTGCGCGGGATCGGCGATCCGGTCGTGCTGGTCGTGCTGGTGGTCGGTGTCGCCGGGCTCGGGATGTTTCTGTGGCTCCAGCACCGGGCTGCCGAACCGCTGGTGCCGCCCTCGTTGTTCCGCGACCGGACGTTCACGCTGTCGAACGCGCTGACGTTCGTGGTTTACGCGGCGCTCGGCGGCGTGATGATGCTGCTGGTTCTGCAGCTTCAGGTGTCGCTGGGGTATTCGCCGACGCTGGCCGGGCTGGCCGGATTGCCGATCACGGTGATCATGCTGTTGCTCTCCGGCCGCTCAGGGGCGCTCGCGCAGCGGATCGGACCGCGGCTGCAGCTGGTGGTCGGGCCGATCGTCGTCGGCGTCGGGATGTTGCTGCTGACGCGGGTCGGACCGGGGTCGTCGTACCTCGGGTCGGTGCTGCCCGCGGTGGTGGTGTTCGGGCTGGGACTGGCCACTGTGGTCGCCCCGGTGACCGCGACTGTGCTGGCCGCCGCCCCGGACCGGTACGCCGGGGTCGCGTCCGGGGTCAACAACGCGATCGCCCGATCGGGTGGACTTCTGGCGGTGGCAGTCCTGCCCGCCGCGGCGGGTCTGACCGGTTCGGCTTACCGCGATCCGACCGCGCTGACCGCCGGATGGCAGACGGCGTTGGTGATCTGTGCGGTGCTGGCGATCGTCGGCGGGCTGATCGCGTTAGGAATTCACAACGGGGTGCTCGGCGCTGCCGAACCGGACGATTCGCCGCATCCCGGGGATTGTCTGCATTGCGGGGTGGAAGGGCCGCCCACGCACGTCCATCCGGGCGGGCATCGCTGATTCTTTGTGGGAATGCTGGCTGGCCTACGTGGTGCTGCGGGATCGGGCGACTAGCCGGGTCTCGATGCTCTGCAAGGCAGTGATCAAGGCGCTGGCCTCGGCCGGTTTCGTTCCCTCCAGCAGAGCGGACCATGTGTCGCGCAGCCGTTGCAGGTTCTCCGCTGCCTTGTCGGTGGGGTAGAGCCGTACTCGGCGGGCGTCGTCGGGATCGGCTTCGCGGCGCAGCAGCCCCTTGTTCTCCAGGCCCCGCACGGCTCGGCTGACGTTGCTGGAGATCATCTGGGTCGCCTCGGCCGCGGCGTTGACCGTCGTTCCGGGGTGCCGGTCGACGAACCGCATCACCGCTCCTTCCAGCGGCGTCCCCGACTCGGCATTGGCTTCCTTGGCGGCGTTGATGTGCCGGGCCACCGCGAGGATCAGGTCGGCCAACTCGAAGAGCTGTTCGTCTTTCACCCGGCCAGCGTAGCCCAATACCTATCGTTTGACAGGTATCTCCCCGGCGAAGTAGGTTAACTATCAATTGATAGCTAAGGGGAAGTCATGACCACAGGCAAGAGCGCGTTGATCATCGGGGCGTCGCGGGGGCTCGGCTACGCGCTGGCCGCCGAGTTCCTCCGTCGCGGCTGGCAGGTCACCGCGACCGAACGCACGCCGTCCGCACTGCACGAGCTGGCCAAATCGGCCGAGGGCAGGTTGACGGTGGAGACCGTCGACATCACGGCGCCCGAGCAGGTCGCCGCGCTGCGTGCCCGGTCGGGCCGGTTCGACCTGCTGTTCGTCAACGCCGGGACCAACTACACGACCGACCCCTCGGCGACCTTCGCCGACGTGTCCACCGAGGACTTCACCCAGGTCATGGTGACCAACGCGCTGAGCCCGATGCGCGTTGTCGAAACCCTGCAGGACCTGGTTCCCTCGACGGGCACCATCGGCGTGATGTCGTCGGGCCAGGGCAGCGTCTCCGGCAACACGAACGGCGGCTTCGAGGTCTACCGGGCGAGCAAATCCGCGCTGAACCAGCTCATGCGCAGCTTCGCCGCACGGCACGCCGACGACCCGCGCACCCTGCTGCTGATGGCGCCGGGCTGGGTGAAGACGGACCTGGGCGGCCCGAGCGCGCGGCTGACCGTCGACGAGAGCATCCCCGGAGTCGCCGACACGATCGAAGCTTGGGCGGGCAAGGGCGGGCTGCACTACCTGGACCGGCAGGCGCAGACCGTCAACTGGTGACCGGCCTTGAACATCCCCAATGCCACTTTGGGTGCGCTAAACGCACCGAACGCCACTTTGGGTGCGCTAGACGCACCGAGCGCCGCATTGGGTGCGCTAGACGCACCGAATGCCGCATTGGGTGCGCTAGATGCACCGAGCGCCGCATTGGGTGCTCGGCTAGGCGAGCAGTTCGGCCAGCATCGCCGGATCGATGTTGCCGCCGGAAACGACCGCGACGGTGCGTCCGCCGGGGAGTTCGTCGGCGTGGTGCAGGTAGGCGGCCGGAGCGGTCGCGCCGCTGGGTTCCGTCACCAGGCGGCCCTGCTGGGCGAGCGCGCGGACGGTGTCGCGGATTTCGTCCTCGGTCACCGTGATCACGCCGTCCAGGACGTGCCGCAGGTGCGCGAACGTGAGCTCGGACGGTTGCGCGCGCAGGCCGTCCGCAATGGTTCGGGCGCGGTCCGTGATGGGCCACTCCACGATCTCGCCCGCGGCGAGGCTGGCGGCGGTGTCGGCGGCCAGTTCCGGTTCGACGCCGTAGACCTTCGCGTTCGGGCACTTCGCCTTGATCGCCACGCCGACCCCGGAGGCGAAGCCGCCGCCGCTGATCGGGACCAGCACAGTCTCGACGTCCGGGAGGTCCTGTGCGATCTCCAGCCCGACGGTGCCCTGCCCGGCGATGATGTCCGGGTGGTCGAACGGCGGGATCAGCGTGAGGCCGCGTTCCTCGGCGAGGGCGAGCGCCGCCGATTCCCGTTCCGCGATCGGCACTTCGCGAACTTCCGCGCCCCAGCGGCGGGTCGCTTCGACCTTCAGCCGCGGCGTGACGTCCGGCACCACGATCACCGCGGTGATCCCGAATTCGCGCGCGGCGTAGGCGACCGCTTGCGCGTGGTTGCCGCTCGAATACGCGACCACGCCGCGTTCCCGTTCGGCGTCGGTGAGCGCGGCGATCGCGTTGTACGCGCCGCGGATCTTGAACGCGCCGATCGGTTGCAGGCTCTCGGGTTTTACCCAGAATTCGCCGGGAACCCAGAGCTGGCGCAGCAGCGGGGTGTGCACCGCGGTGCCCTTCAGCCGTCCGGCCGCGGTTTCGATGTCGGAGATCGTCACGAGGTGCATGAGGCGAGTATGTCAGGAAAGTGTGAGCTTTAGTCTATCCATTGTGGACAGTCAACGTGGCGTCCCTCACGCTGGGGCAACGAAGGGAGCACCTCGGACGACTTAACCGTTGAAGAAGCAGGGAACAGGGCTGGGAAACGATCAGATCGGAATCATGAGCGAGGAGCAGAAGGAAACCGCGGAGGACAAGAAGAAACTCCGCATGACCTCGGTGCTCGCCGCGGCGCTCGCGGCGGTCACCGCCGCGTTGCTGGGTTCGACGCTGGGGGTCGCGGGAACAGTCATCGGCGCCGGGGTGGCCAGTGTGGTCAGCACCGTCGGCGGCGAGTTGTACCTGCGGTCTTTGCAGCGCACTCGCGATGCCGCGCGGAAGGCGATGGAGACGGCTGCCCGGCGCAGCAGGGGCGCGCTGGTGCCGGTGGAGGCGGTGCGGGAATCCGGTTCCGGCGACGCGGCGACGGTGCATGTCGATGCTGACGTGGCGAACATGCCGACGGTTCGGTTGCGTCCTACTCAGCCGGATGCGGCTGAAGGTCTGGGCGAGAAGCTGCGGAAGATGCGGTGGCCGTTGATCATCGCGTCCAGTGTGGTCGCGTTTGTCGTGGCGCTGGTTGTGCTGGTGGGGATTGACTGGACGACTCAGGGGAATGTGTCGACTGGGTTGATTCCTCGGCAGCCGGAGACCAGTCAGCCGCGGGATGATCATCCGGACAACACGCCCAGTACTCAGCCGCAGGCGCCGCCGACTGGGGAGTCTCGGTCTAACGGTTCGACGTCTACGCCTACTACTACGGCTAGTGCGCCGCCGTCTTCGCCGGCTACGCGGGAGAGTCAGGCACCGACTTCTTCGTCTAAGCCGTCTAGTAGTTCGCAGGCGCCTAGTGGCAGTCAGACGGCTACTGCGCCTGTGGTTCCGTCTAATGGTGGGGAGTAGCTCGTCGCCTGGCGGCGACATTGCTCTCTGGCGTGCGTGGGGCACCCCGAAGCTTGATTGTGCTGACGGTTCGGGGGTGCTTGTCAAGGCGGGAAAGATGCCTTGACAAGCACCCCCGAACCGCAGGAGAGCTTCGTATCGGGGTGCGGGGGAGGTGTGGGTGCCTCGCTCGTTGGGTGCACTGGCTGCGGGTGGGGCTAGGTGCCTCGCTCGTTGGGTGCGTCGGCGGGCGTGGTTATCCCAGGTGGGCTCGTAGGGTTTGTGCGGCTGCTTTGGGGTCTTCCGCCTCGGTGATTGCTCGGACGACGACGATTCGGGTTGCGCCTGCGGCCAGTACTTCGGGTAGGCGGGGTTCGTCGATGCCGCCGATGGCGAACCACGGGCGTTCGGTGTTGCTCGCTGCGGTTGAGCGGACCAGGTCCAGGCCGGGGGCGAAGCGGCCGGGCTTGGTCGGGGTGGGCCAGCAGGGGCCGGTGCAGAAGTAGTTCACTCCTGCCTCGGTGGCGGCTGCTGTGGCTTGCTCCTCCGAATGGGTGGATCGGCCGATGACTACGTCGTCGCCTAGGACTCGTCGGGCCAGGGAGACTGGGATGTCGTCTTGGCCCAGGTGCAGGACGTCGGCGCCGACGGCCAGCGCTACGTCCGCTCGGTCGTTTACCGAGAGCAGCGCTCCGTGTCGGGCGCAGGCCTCTGCCAGGACTTCCAGTGCTGCGATCTCCTGCTTGGCCTCGAGCGGGGCGCCGCCGGTCTTGTCCCGCAGTTGGATGATGTCCACGCCGCCCGCCAAGGCTGCGTCGGCGAACTCGGCCAGGTCGCCTCGGGAGGCGCGGGCGTCGGTGCACAGGTACAGCCGGGCGTCGGCTAGCCGGGTGCGAATTTGGTCTCCGGTCAAGGCAGGCATGGCGGTGACGTTACCCGCGCGCTACGGTGTGGGAGTCCGCACGGGAGCCCGAGGCAACGGGCTGAGAGGGAGCTGCCGCTCCGACCGTGGAACCTGATCCGGGTCATGCCGGCGCAGGGAGCGTGATTCCACTGTGAACACCAGCACCACAACCGTCACTGTCGTCGGCGGCGGCGTCATCGGGCTGTCCGTCGCCTGGCGCGCGGCCGCTCGCGGATGGCGCGTCACGGTCGTCGACCCGGAGCCCGCGCGCGGCGGGGCGTCCTGGCTGGCGGGCGGGATGCTCGCGCCGGTCACCGAGGCGTGGCCAGGCGAGGAAGCCGTGCTCAGCCTGGGGGAAGCGTCGCTGCGGCGCTGGCCAGGCTTCGCACGCGACCTCGCCGACGAGGGCACCGATCCCGGGCTGGCCGAGCACGGCACGATCGTCGTCGGGTTCGACAGCGCCGATGCCGGGCACCTCGACATCCTCGCCGGGTACCTGCGTTCGCTCGGCCGCGACGTCGAGACGCTCACCGGCCGCGAGGCGAAGCGGCTCGCGCCGGGCGTCGGTGCGGTGCGCAGCGGCCTGCACGTCCCGGGCGATTTAGCCGTGGACAACCGGAAACTGCTCGCAGCGCTGAGCGAAGCGGCTACGAAGCGTGGGGTCGAGTTCCGGCGTGAGCGGCTCGAGAGTCTTTCCGACGTGTCCGGCCCGGTGATCCTCGCCGCGGGGGCGTGGACCGGGAAGCTGCATCCGTTGCTGGAGCACGCCGTACGCCCGCTGAAGGGCGAGATTTTGCGACTGCGTCCGCGTCGTGGCTGTCTGCCGCCTCCGCCGTACACGGTGCGCGCGATGGTCGAAGGGCGGCCGATCTATCTGGTACCGCGAGAAGACGGCGAACTGGTCCTTGGCGCGACGCAGTACGAAGCCGGTTTCGATCAGGCTGTCACCGCGCGCGGCGTACGTGAGTTGCTGGAAGGCGCGGAACGTATTCTGCCCGGCATCACGGAGTACGAGCTGGTGGAAGTCGCCGCCGGACTGCGTGCCGCGAGCCGCGACGCTCTGCCGTACATCGGCGAAGTGAGCGAGGGCGTGTACGCGGCGACAGGACATCACCGCAACGGTTTGCTGATGGCGCCCGCGACTGCGGACGCCGTGGTCGCGTGGCTGGCCGGCGAAGCCCCGCCGCCGGAGGTCGCCGCGGCGACGCCCTCCCGTCTGGTCGAGAAGGAGCGAGTCTGATGGAGATCAAGGTCAACGGCGAATGGCGGGAATTCCCCGACGACAGCACCGTTTCCGCGGTCCTCGACGCGCTGGGAGCGGAACGCAGGGGCGTGGCCGTCGCGGTCAACGGCGAGGTCGTGCGGCGTGGCGAATGGGAAGAAGCGGTCGTGCCGAAGGGCGCGCAGCTCGAAGTGCTGACTGCGGTTCAAGGAGGTTGAGCATGGACGACCTGATCATCGGCGAACACAAGCTGTCGTCGCGACTGATCATCGGCACCGGTGGCGCGGCGAATCTCGAAGTGCTGGAACGAGCGCTCGTCGCGTCGGGCACCCAGCTCACCACCGTGGCGATGCGCCGAGCCGACGCCGAGGGCGGCTCGGGCGTACTGGAGCTGTTGCGGCGCTTGGACATCGAGCTGCTGCCGAACACCGCAGGCTGCCGCACGGCGGCGGAAGCCGTGCTCACCGCCCAGCTGGCCCGCGAGGCGCTGGAAACGAACCTGATCAAACTCGAGGTGCACGCCGACGACCGCACCCTGCTGCCCGATCCGCTGGAAACCCTGGAAGCAGCCGAACGCCTGGTGGCGGACGGCTTCACGGTGTTCGCGTACACCAACGACGACCCGGTGCTCGCCCTGCGCCTGGAGGAAGCGGGCTGCGCCGCGGTGATGCCGCTCGGTGCTCCGATCGGTACTGGGCTGGGAATCCGGAACCCGCACAACATCGAACTGATCGTCTCGCGCGCGTCGGTGCCGATCGTGCTGGACGCCGGGATCGGCACGGCGTCGGACGCCACGCTGGCCATGGAACTCGGCTGCTCGGCGGTACTGCTGTCGACCGCGGTGACCCGGGCGGCGGACCCGGAACGAATGGCCTTGGCGATGCGGAGCGCGGTGGAGGCCGGGTATCTGGCGCGCGGGGCGGGAAGGGTGCCGCAGCGGTTTTGGGCGCAGGCGTCCAGTCCGCCTCGCTGATGTGCACTTGCCCTCCATCGGTACGGCGTCGGGACGAAGGTGAGACCCCCTTTGAACGATCATACGAAGGAAGTGCTGTGGTCGAGTGAGAGAAGCTTCCTGCTCTGGCGCTACGGTTCCGGTCACTCGCAACTGCTGTTTCGCAGTGCTGAATTCGATGAGGGTTCGGACGTAATTCGAATCCTGTTCCACACTGTTTCGATGGTGGAGACGGTTATCCGCTACAGTGGTCCGCTGTCGTTAGTGGTGGTCGATCATCATCCTTCGTACCGGGAGACGTCGAAGTTTCCGCATATGCTGATCGAGATTCATGGAAGCGACCAGCGGGGCTTCGTCGCGGCCGGTGGTGTTCGCATTACTCGTGGAACGCGGGATGACGGTGAAGGGGAACTTATCTACGCGACCGGCAAAGCGACAGGTGATGGGGGTGTCAGCGAGGTCGGATCAACCCGGCGGTGACCCACTGGCTCAGGTCGGTGAGCAGGTCTGCCTTCGGATTGCCGTGTGGGAGGAACGGTTCGTGAGTGGCTTGAAGCGAGAACTCCTGTTTTCCGGCGTTTCGGAAATCGGATTGAGCATCGGGCACGGCGGCCCAGTGGCTCTGTGGTCTGTTGACCAGCAACCTCGGCCGAGGTATCCGCGCTTGCTTGTCGAGATTGACGGTGGTGAGCGGAAGGGCTTCGCTGATGCCGCCAGCCTGCACATTCATCGGGAAAATCAGAGCGGCGACCAGCTCGAGTGTCTCTTCAAAGCTAACGCGGGAAAGGCTTAACAGCTGGTCGGCCAGGGTGCGTCAGCGCCGGTGCGCGCACTTCACGGAACTGCGATCACCACTTTGCCGCGCACCCCGCCTTCCTCGAGTGCTCGATGCGCCCCCGCGATATCCGCCAGCGGAAATACCCGGTCCACCAACGGTCGCACCAACCCGGCGGTGACCCAGCGGCTCAGGTCGGCCAGCAGGTCTGCCTTCGGATTGCCGCTGAACCCCCGCACCCACCGCCGACGTCGTAGCGAATTGGCCGCGACATAGCCAACCGCACGGGCCGGACGGTTGAGGTCGAACGCGATCGCGACCATCCGTCCGCGCGGGGTCAGCAGTTGCCGGAACGTGTCTAGGTCTCGGCCTACGGTGTCGAGGATGACGTCGAACTTCCCCAGGTCGCCCGGATCGCGGTAGTCGAGTGCGACGTCCGCACCGAGATCCCGTGCCAGTTCAAGGTTCTTGGCGCTGGCAAGACCGGTCACGTGCGCGCCCATTGCTTTGCCGAGTTGTGTGGCCACGAAGCCGACCCCGCCGGTCGCGCCGCGGACCAGCAGGCGTTCGCCCGGTTTCAGATGGGCCTTGTCCCGCAGTGCGGTGATCGCGGTGATGCCCGCCAGCAGCGACGCGGCCTGCGCGGGATCCAGCCCGGCTGGCACGTGGTCCAGTCGATCTGCGGCCAGCACGTGGTACTCGGCGGCGGTGCCCATCCGCCGCCCGCCGCCCCAGACTAGGTCGCCGGGTGTGAACCGGCTGGTTCCGGGATCGACGACCTCACCCACCAGGTCTACGCCGATTCGCTTGGGGAAACGCTTGCCGCTGAACGGAAGCAGCTTCCCGGACCGCATGGCTAGTTCGCCGCCGTTGACTGTCAGCGCGCGCACTCGGACGAGGACTTCGCCGGGGCCGGGCGTCGGCGTCGGGACAGTGGTCTCGCGCAGGACTTCCGGTGGTCCGTAGCGGTCGTAGGTGATGGCGCGCATCGAAATGGAAGGCATGTTCCACTTCTAGCACGGAAAGTGGAAAGGGTCTTCCGATTCACGTAAAGTGAGAGAGTGCCGGAAAAATCGACTCGGTTGCGCACCGACGCCGCCCACAATCGCGCGCACCTCCTCGAGGTCGCCGAGCGCACGTTCGAGACCGAGGGGCTCGACGTGTCGATGAGCGAGCTGGCGCGCCGCGCAGGTCTGGGCGTCGCCACGGTGTACCGCCATTTCCCGACCAAGGCCGACCTGGTCGCGGAAGCTTTCGCGGAGCCGATGGCCGAGTGCGCAGGCATGCTTGACGAGGCGCTCGCCGACCCCGATCCGTGGCGCGGGTTCTGCCGGGTGATCGAGGAGGTGTGCTCGATGCAGGCGCGCAACCACGGTTTCTCCGCCGCGATCGTGACCGCGCTGCCGGATCAAGCCGCCTTCGCCGAGTTGCGGGACCGGGCGTTGCGGGCGTTCGCCGAGTTGATCCGCCGGGCGCAGGACGCCGGTGCGCTGCGGGCCGACTTCGCGGTTTCTGACCTGTCGTTGATCTTGCTGGCGAACGGCGGGCTGCGGTCCGGTGCGGGAGCCGCGGCACCGGCGGCGTCGCGGCGACTCGCCGGCTACCTGCTGCAGTCGTTCCGGGCGGAGGCCGCCGCGCCGCTGCCGCCGCCCGCGGAGCTGCCGCTCGACGTGTCGGTGCTCTGAATGGGGCGGCCAAGCTGCACGAATAGCCGGGTTGTGGTGATTTCGCCCGCGCTTGACACGGATTGAGCACGGGTACGCCGTATGGTTGACGGCACCCTTTCCGGCGCACCCAGCGGCGGGCACCAGCGTCAGAAGGAGCCGATCGTGACTCTTTCCTCGGTCCAGGACGTAACGGGCCGGTTGTATCTAGCGGTGGGGCGGCTTTCCCGCTCGCTGCGCCAGGCGGGCGCGCCCGGGCCCGGACACGGGTCGATTTCCGCGCTGGCCACGCTCGTCCACTTCGGCGAGCTGCGCCTCGGCGACCTCGCCGCGAAGGAAGGCGTCGCGGCGGCCACGATGTCGCGGATCGTGGCCACCCTGGTGGAGGCCGGTTACGTCACGCGCGAATCCGACCCGGTCGACCGGCGCGCCTGGCTCGCCCGCGCCACCGAGGAAGGCGAACGCCTCGTCTCCGGCGTGCGGTCGACCCGCGTGCAGGAACTCAACCGCCGCCTCGACCGGCTCACGCCCGAGGCTCGCGAGTCGATCATCGCCGCGCTGCCCGCGCTGGAAGCCCTGATCTCCGACGAGGGCTAGCTGTGATGTCCAGGGAGGTTGGTCAGCCGGGTGA
>NZ_SDLT01000069.1 GCF_004522235.1 Amycolatopsis nivea | reverse complement strand
GAGCGTCCGCCGGTGGATCCGGACGCGACCTGATTCCTCGCCCGACCAGCCGGGCGACGCGCTGATCAGGCTGGGTAGCCTCAGGGCATCAGCTCAACCGACCCTGGAGGTTCCCGATATGTCACGCCGTGCGGCTGCGCTGGCCGGAACGATCGCTGCGGCCGCCTTCGCCGTCGCCGGGTGCAGTGCCGACGACGAGCCCAGCACCAAGGCGCCCGCCACCTACACTTCGGTGCCCGCCCCGGCGATGCCGTCCTCTTCGGCCCCGTCGAACGCTCCGTCGAGCGCTCCGGGGAACGGCAGTGCCACCGGTGAGCAGCCGAACGTCAAGCGCGGCGCGCAGACCGGCGAGGCGGGCGTCGACGTGCTGGTCACCGTCGCCTACCAGGGCGGGAAGGTCACGCCGCCGGCTGAGGTCGTCGACGTCAAGGTCGGCAACAAGGTGAAGATCCTCGTGTCGTCCGACCAGCCGCAGAACATCGACGTCCAGGACCTGCCGGACAAGTCGGGCGACGTGTCCGCGAAGAAGCCCGAGGACATCGACTGGACCGTGACCAAGCCGGGCGACACCAAGGTGACGCTCCGCGAGTCCGGTGCCCTCCTGGTGACGATCCACGCGTCCTAAAGAGCACAAAAGAGGCGTGCACCTGGATCAGGTGCACGCCTCTTCGCTGAGCAGGATCAGCGTCCGGCGGGGCTGACGTTCAGCATCATCCCGGCCAGCCCGCGCGCCCGGACCGACAGCTGCTTCGCCGCGTCCTTGAGCACCAGCGCCGCCGGCGCCTCCGGATCGGACAGCACGATCGGTGTGCCTTCGTCGCCCTGTTCGCGCAGCCGCGGGTCCAGCGGGACCTGGCCCAGCAGCGGCACCGTGGAGCCCACCGACTTCGACAGCGAATCCGCGACCGTCTGGCCGCCGCCCGCGCCGAAGACCTCGATGCGTTCGCCGGTCGGGGTTTCCAGCCACGACATGTTCTCGATCACGCCCGCGACGCGCTGCCGCGTCTGCATCGCGATCGCGCCCGCGCGCTCGGCCACCTCGGCGGCGGCCTGCTGCGGCGTGGTCACCACGAGGATCTCCGCGTTCGGGATCAGCTGCGCCACCGAAATCGCGATGTCGCCGGTGCCCGGCGGCAGGTCCAGCAGCAGGATGTCCAGGTCGCCCCAGAACACGTCGGCCAGGAACTGCTGCAGCGCGCGGTGCAGCATCGGGCCGCGCCACACGACCGGGGTGTTGCCCGGGGTGAACATGCCGATCGAGATGACCTTCACGCCGTGCGCCTGCGGCGGCATGATCATCGTGTCGACCTTCGTCGGCTTCTCGCGCGCGCCCAGCATGCGCGGCACCGAGTGGCCGTAGATGTCCGCGTCCACCACGCCGACCGACAGGCCGCGCTCGGCCATCGCCACGGCGAGGTTCACCGTCACCGACGATTTGCCCACGCCGCCCTTGCCGGACGCCACGCAGTACACCCGCGTCATCGAACCCGGCTGCGCGAACGGGATCACCGGCTCCGCCGCGTCGCCGCGCAGCGATTTGCGCAGCTCAGTGCGCTGCTCGTCGCTCATCACGTCGAGCTCGACCCGCACGTCGGCGACGCCAGGGAGCTTCGAGACGGCCTTCTTGGTGTCCTCGGTGAGCGTCGCCTTCAGCGGACAGCCCGCGACCGTCAGGTAGATCCCGACGTCGACCACCCCGTCGCCGCCGACCGCCACGTCCTTGACCATGCCGAGGTCGGTGATCGGTTTTTTGATTTCCGGGTCGTACACGTCCTTCAGCGCGGTGCGGACGTCGTCGACGCTGGGGAGCTGCTGTGTACCAGTCACGCTTCCATCGTACGTACTGCCCAGTTCAGCTTTGCTTGGCCTTGCGCGGCTTGGAGTCCACGTCGAGATCGTCGCGCAGCCGGTCGAGCTCGCTGCGCAGGTAGTCGCGGGTCGCGACCTCGCCGACCGCCAGCCGCAGCGCCGCCAGTTCGCGGGCGAGGTACTCGGTGTCCGCCTTGGTCTGCGCGGCACGCGTGCGGTCCTCTTCCAGCGACACCCGGTCCCGGTCGTCCTGGCGGTTCTGCGCGAGCAGGATCAGCGGCGCGGCGTACGCGGCCTGCGTCGAGAACGCCAGGTTGAGCAGGATGAACGGGTACGGGTCCCACCGCAGCGACACCGCGACCAGGTTCAGCACGATCCAGACGACCACGATCAGCGTCTGCCAGAACAGGTACTTCCCGGTGCCGAGGAACCGCGCGATCCGCTCGGTGAACCGGCCGAAGGTGTCCGGGTCGATGTTCAGCCGCAGGCGGGCCTGGCTGCGCGGCTGGTCGAGCCTGCGGCCGGTCCTGAGTTCAGGCACGTTCGGCCTCCTCCAGATCAGCGCCGTCGGCGCCATCGGTGACGTCGTGCAGCCCGGTTTCGCGCCAGTCGTCGGGCAGCAGATGGTCGAGCACGTCGTCGACGGTGACGGCGCCGAGCAGGTGGTCCTCGGCGTCGACGACCGGGCCGCAGGCCAGGTTGTACGCCGCGAAATACCGGGTGACCTCGGACAGCGTCGCTTGCGGGCGCAACGCCGTGAGGTCGGTGTCCACCGCGCTGGCCACCAGTTCGGCGGGCGGTTCGCGCAGCAGCCGCTGGAAGTGCACGACGCCGACGAACCGGCCGGTCGGCGTCTCGGTCGGCGGACGGCACACGAACACCATGCTGGCGAGCGCGGCGGGGAGTTCGGCGTTGCGGATGTGCGCCAGCGCCTCGGCGATCGTCGCGTCCGGCGTCAGCACCACCGGTTCCGGCGTCATCAGACCGCCCGCGGTGTCCGACGAATACGCCAGCAGCCGTTTGACCGGCGCGGATTCCTCCGGCTCCATCAGCTCCAGCAGCCTGCTCTGCTCGGCGGGCGCGAGTTCGGCGAGCAGGTCGGCGGCGTCGTCCGGGTTCATCGCCTCGAGGATGTCCGCGGCGCGTTCCTCGGCGAGGTAGGACAGCAGTTCCTTCTGGTCGTCCTCGGGAAGCTCCTCGATGACGTCCGCGAGCCGTTCGTCGTCCATCGCGTCGGCGACCTCGTGCCTGCGCTTCATCGGCAGGTCGCGCAGGGTCGCGGCGACGTCGACCGCGCGCATCGTGTCGAACAGCATCAGCAGCTGGCCCGCGCCTTGCGGCTGTCCGGCGAGGTCGGTGAGCCCCAGCCCGGCGACCTCGTTCCACGGCAGCACCTGCATCGCGGTGCGCCGCCTGCTCAGGGACAGCCGGGTCGGCCGTTCGCGGACGGCGAGTTTCGCCAGCACCCAGTCCCGGGTGCGGGTCGGCTCCATCGCCGCGTCGACCACGGTCACCCGGGTGTCCGCGCCGGTGAGCGTCGCGTGCGCGTCGAGGAGCTGGCCGCACACCAGCACCTCGTTGGGCCGTTGGTGGAAATGCCGCATGTTGACCGAACCCGTGGCCAGCGTCACGGCGTTCGGTTCGATCGAGGTGACCCGCAGCATGGGCACGAACACCCGCCGCCGGGTCGCCAGCTCCACGACCATGCCGAGGATCCGCGGCGGCTGCTGGTCCAGCCGCAGCCCGGCGACCACGTCGCGGACCTTGCCGATCGACTCCCCGTCGGGCCCGAACACCGGCAGACCCGCGAGCTGTGCTGCGTAAACCCGGTTTGTGCCTGCCATGGCGCCGACACTATCGGCTGGCGCCCGAGTGCGCTCGTGCCGCGACTCGGCGAATTCTCAGCCTCCCATGGCCCACCGGGTGAGCGTGGGCAGCGCGTCGGCGGACGGGCCGTCGTCGTCCTCGGGCAGTCCGCCGAAATCGACCAGATCCTGGGCGTGCCACAGCCGGTTCTGCACCGCCCGGACGAGCGTCCACGCCTTGGCGCGGTCGCGGTCCAGCCCGCTCGCGGCGAGCTTCGAGCCCAGTGTGGATTCACTGAACCGGTTCCACAGCAACGAAAGCACGCCGTACTCGAGGTCGCCGGCGAGCGGCTTCGGGTCGATCACCAGCCACGGCTCGCGAATGCCGGACAGCACGTTCTCGTAGTGCAGGTCTTCGTTCACCAGTGCGTTTCCGGCTTCCGGACCGAGGTCGCGGCACACCTCGAGCGCCGCGTCCAGCTCCCGGCGGGGGAGCGGTTCGGCCAGCTCCCGCCACGTTTTGGGCAGTTCTTCGAGCAGTTCCTCCGCGACCGCGGACAACGTGCGAGTGAGCTCGGCGGGCGCGGGCACGGCGAGCCGCCGGGCGAGTTCGCTCATGATCTCGACCGCGGGCAGCAGCGGTTCGTCCTCCAGCGTCCGGCTGTCGTCGAGGCGTTCCAGCAGCATCGCGCCGTCCTCGGGCGCGGATTCGAGCAGCAGCACCGATCCTCGACCGGCCCATGTGGACAGTGCGAGCGGCTCGTCGCGCGATTCTTCCTCCACCCAGCCGAGTTTCAGCACGACGCGGGAACCGTCCGCGCGCCGGGCGGGCTGGACGAAGCCGACGTAGCCGTGCCGGGCGGTGTCCTCGAACTCCAGCCCCCACTTCCGGGCGTACCGCTGCGCGAGCGCGGGCAGCGAGGCGAGCCACGGGACGGCTTCCGGACCGAGCACCTTGGGGGCGCGTTCAGCGAAGACGGGCGGGATCTCCAAAACGGTCACAACGCCCATCCTGGTCGGCCGCGCAAACCGTTTCCGGGGCTGTTTCGCGCGCGTACAGTGAACGGATAAGGGTTTGGCGAACCCGGGAGCTGCCATGATCGTCGAGATTGTCAGCGCGGTGGTCGTCGCGGGCGGGGTGTGGCTCGCCTCCGCGGTGCGCGTGGTCAAACAGTACGAACGCGGGCTGGTGTTCCGGTTCGGCCGGGTGCGGCCGGAGGTCCGGGATCCCGGGCTGGCGCTGCTGCTGCCGATAGCCGACCGCATGCAGAAGGTGAACATGCAGGTCGTGACGCTGCCGGTGCCCGCGCAGGACGGGATCACCCGCGACAACGTCACCGTCCGGGTGGACGCGGTCGTGTACTTCAAGGTGGTCGACCCGGTGCTGGCCGCGGTCCACGTGCAGGACTACCGGTCGGCGATCGGCCAGGTCGCGCAGACGTCGCTGCGGTCCATCATCGGCAAGAGCGACCTGGACGACCTGCTGTCGAACCGCGAACGGCTCAATGAGGGCCTCGAGCTGATGATCGACAGCCCGGCGCTCGACTGGGGCATCCACATCGACCGGGTGGAGATCAAGGACGTCGCGCTGCCGGAGTCGATGAAACGCTCGATGTCGCGCCAGGCGGAGGCCGAACGCGAGCGCCGCGCCCGGGTGATCTCCGCGGACGGCGAGCTGCAGGCGTCGCACAAGCTCGCCCAGGCCGCCGCGACGATGGCGGACACCCCGGCGGCGCTGCAGCTGCGGCTGCTGGAGACCGTGGTGCAGGTGTCGGCGGAGAAGAACTCGACGCTGGTGCTGCCGTTCCCGGTGGAGTTGCTGCGGTTCCTGGACGCGCGGACCGACCCCGCGGCACCGGCCGCGAAACCGCCGGAGCCGCGAGCACCGGCGGCGTCGGAAGCGGCCAGCAACGGACAGGTCGCGCCGCCCGCGAGCGAGGCGAGCGACGTGCCGGATCAGCGGTCGAGGTAGCCGTTCATGCCGAGGACCAGCAGCGTCACGAAGAAACTGCCCCACAGCGCGGCCGTGACGTAGCCGACCACGACGGCCGACAACGCCATCGTGCGGCCGCCTGCCTCGTTGCGGTTGGCCTTGGCCAGCGCGACGTGCCCCATCACGATGCCGGGGATCGCGAGAACGCAGGTCACCAGGCCGAGCACGGAACACACCAGCGCGCCGGTCGCGAGCCCGCTGTCGCTGGTGTTCGGGTACGGCCGGTAGGCGCCGCCGTACGGAGGCGGAGCCGGGAAGCCCTGGTACGCGGGCGGCGGCGCGAACGGATCCGGTTGCGCCGCAACGGGATACGGGGTCGCGGGCGGTTCCGCGGCGGCAGCCGGCTGCTCGCCGGGCAGCACCGCGACCGGGCCGGGATCGGGTGCGGTCCAGCCCGGCGGCGGGACGGGCGAGTCGGTCTCCGCGGTGGACGACACGGCGTCCGCCGGAGCCTCGTACGGCGTGGGATCGGCGGTGGCCGGCGGCTCGTAGGGAGCGGGGTCCGCGGTCGGCGGCGGCTCGTACGGCACCGGATCGCGGTCGGACGGGGTGGTCATCGGGGCTCCCTCACGGTGCCGGGTTCGGAGGACGACGCTACCGGGTTTCGCGGCGGCATCAGCCGAAAACTCCGGACTGGACCAGCGCGCGCACGACCAGCGGGACGGCGATGCCCCAGACGATCAGCGCGGCGTAGCCGATCACGAACCCCGCGACCGCCAGCGCGCCGCCGGTGCCGCGGCCGCGCCGGGCCCGGTAGAACGCGACGTGCCCCATCACGATCCCCGCGATGGCCATCGGCCCGCACACCACGAACCCGGCGATCGAGCAGATCAGGGACCCGATCGCGAGCCCCGCGCCGGGCGCCGGACCCCGCGGCGGATAGGGCTGGTGCTCGTACGACGGGTGCTCGTAGCTGTCGCGGCCAGCAGGCTCGTCGCTGCCCTCGCTCATCGGGATCCTTCGCGGTTTCGGGTGGATCAGCACCTTATCCGCACCTTAACGGGGGAAACCGGGGCCGGGCGTGAGCACCCTCATAGCCGCTCGGGCGCGAACCAGTCATACTCCCCGGTAACCCAGCGCCGGGAGCCGGCGTCGCCGCCGAAGGGAGCCCAGTGATGGCCCGTCTTGCCCGGACTGCCGGCCTGACCGATGTGCAGCAGGAGATTCTGTCCACGGTGCGTTCGTTCGTGGACAAGGAGATCATCCCGCACGCGCAGGCGCTGGAGCACGCGGACGAGTATCCGGCGGAGATCGTCGAGGGCATGAAGGAAATGGGCCTGTTCGGGCTCACCATCCCCGAGGAGTACGGCGGCCTGGGCGAGTCGCTGCTCACCTACGCCTTGGTGGTCGAGGAGATCGCGCGGGGCTGGATGAGCGTGTCCGGCGTGATCAACACGCACTTCATCGTGGCGCACATGATCAAGCAGCATGGGACGCCGGAGCAGAAGCAGCATTTCCTGCCCCGGATGGCGACCGGCGAGGTCCGCGGCAGCTTCTCGATGTCGGAGCCGGATCTGGGGTCGGACGTGGCGGCGATCAAGACCCGCGCTAAGCGCGAGGGCGACGACTACGTGATCGACGGCGCGAAGATGTGGCTGACCAACGGCGGCTCCTCCAACCTGATCGCGCTGCTGGTGAAGACCGATGAGGGCGCGGAGAAGGCGCATCAGAACCTGACGACGTTCCTGGTGGAGAAGCCCTCGGGGTTCGGCGAGGTCCTTCCGGGGCTGACGATTCCGGGCAAGATCGACAAGATGGGTTACAAGGGCGTCGACACCACCGAAGCGGTGTTCGACGGCTTCACGATCGGCGCGGACAAGGTGCTGGGGGAGGCTCCGGGCAAGGGCTTCTCGTACATGATGGACGGCGTCGAGGTCGGCCGGGTCAACGTGGCCGCGCGGGCGTGCGGGATCGCGATCCGGTCGTTCGAGCTGGCGATCGCGTACGCGCAGCAGCGTTCCACGTTCGGCAAGCCGATCGCGCAGCACCAGGCGATCGCGTTCAAGCTCGCGGAGATGGCGACGAAGGTCGAGGCCGCGCACCTGATGATGGTGAACGCGGCCCGGTTGAAGGATTCCGGCGCGCGCAACGACGTCGAGGCGGGGATGGCGAAGCTGATCGCCAGCGAGTACTGCGCCGAGGTCACCCAGGAAGCGTTCCGGATCCACGGCGGCTACGGCTACTCGAAGGAATACGAGATCGAGCGCCTGATGCGCGAGGCCCCGTTCCTGCTGATCGGCGAGGGCACCAGCGAAATCCAGAAAACCATCATCAGCCGCGGCCTCCTGCGGGATTACAAAGCCTGACCCGCGCTTCGCCGGAGTTCGCGCGCTCCGCCGGTTCTTGACAAGATGGAACCCTCGGACCGGACGAGCGCAGGTGATGATGGTGAGCAGTCCCTTTGGTGGCGGCCAGAGCCCGGCCGGGCTGCCGCGGCTCCCGACGCCGCCCACCGGCTGGCCGATCGGGTCGTACTCGACCTACGGCGAAGCGCAGCAGGCGGTCGATTTCCTGGCCGAAAGCGAGTTCGCGGTCACCGACGTGACGATCGTCGGCGTCGACCTGATGCTGGTAGAACGCGTCATCGGACGGCTGTCGTGGGGCCGCGTGCTCGCCGCGGGCGCGATGTCGGGCGCGTGGTTCGGCCTGTTCGCCGGGCTGCTGCTGGGGATGTTCGTCAACCAGGGCGGATTCACGCTGCAACTGCTGACCGGGCTGGTGCTGGGCGTGCTGTCCGGGCTCGCGTTCTCCGCGATCGGTTACCGCACTTCGCGCGGGCGTCGGGATTTCTCGTCGGCGAGTCAGCTGGTCGCTGGCCGGTACGACGTGCTGTGCCAGCCGCGCAGTGCGGAGCAGGGTCGGGAGTTGCTGGCGAAGCTGGCGTTGCGTCCGCCGCCCGCGACCGCCTGAACCCCTAGCGTCCCATACGCAGCGGTGCCCGGCTCGGGGTCGTGCGTGGCAATGCCGGTTCTAACCGGCATTGCCACGCACGACGCCCACTGCCCACGGGACTTTTTCACCCGTCCTTCCGATGGTTCGCGCGCACCTGGCTGAATCGTTACCGACCCTGCTTGCGGCCGGTGATCGCCGGGCATAGGTTGACCGACACCGGTTGGCCGGTCGTGTCCTCCAGCGCGGCCTGCCGGCAACTGGCACGTCGGGGTGCTGGCTCGGGTCCGCCTCGTCGCGGCGTGCTGTCTGGGGGCGGTGCCGGAAGGCGCCGTGCGCACATGGCGAGGAGGCTTGGATGGGGAAGAAACGGCCCAGCGGAAAGAAACGAGGACCTGCCCGCGCGGCGGCGCTGCTCGCCGCGGGCTTGGCGGGCAGCGGCCTGATAGCGGGTTGCGGAACGGCTTCCGGGACGACGATCAACGTCTACTACTCCCCGGAGGACCATTTCCAGACGGTCGTCGACAACTGCAACAAGGCCGCCGCCGGGCGGTACCGGATCGTCTACAACAAGCTGCAGCGCGGCTCGGACGACCAGCGGATCCAGATGGCGCGCCGGCTCGCCGCGGGCGACACGTCGATGGACGTGCTCGGCCTCGACGTCACCTGGGTTTCGGAGTTCGCCGAGGCCCGCTGGATCGACGAGTGGACCGGGAAGAACAAGGCGGCCGCGTCCGAGGGCGTGCTCAAGGGCCCGCTGGAAACCGCGACGTATCAAGGAAAGCTCTACGCCGCGCCGAAGAACACCAACGTGCAATTGCTCTGGTACGACGACCGCCTCACCCCGACCCCGCCGAAGACGTGGGACGAGATGATGCAGATGTCGCAGCGGCTCAAGAGCGAGCACAAACCGTATTCGGTCGTGTTCACCGGCGCGCAGTACGAGGGCCTGGTCGTCATCTACAACACGCTGGTCGAATCGCTCGGCGGGCACATCCTGTCCGACGACGGGAAGTCCGTCGTGATGGACGAGGGCGCGGTGCAGGCGCTGGAGCTGCTGAAGAAGATCACGTCGTCGGGGATCACCGATCCGTCGCTGACGAACCAGAAAGAGGACGACGTCCGGCAGACGTTCCAGCGCGGCGACGCCGCGTTCGAGCTGAACTGGCCGTTCGTGTACGCCTCCTACGCCGAGGAAAAGCCGAAGGACCTGTCGCACTTCAAGTGGTCGGTGTATCCGCAGGCGAAGCCCGGCACCCCGGCGAAAACCACGATCGGCGGGTTCGATCTCGCGGTGAGTGCCTTCTCGCAGCACAAGCCCGAGGCGTACGAAGCGGCGTTGTGCCTGCGCAGCAAGGAAAACCAGAAGGTGTCCGCGATCAACGACGGGGTGCCGCCGACGATCGAGTCGGTGTACCACGACGACACCCCGCTGGATCCTTCGAAGCCCGCGTCGGCGGACAACCCGAACATGGCCGAGAAGTACCCGATGCGCGACTCCATTCTGTCGGCGCTGAAAACCGCCGCGGTACGGCCGCTCACTCCGGTCTACCAGAACCTGTCCACGGTGATGTCGAAAATCCTTTCCCCGCCCTCGGCGATCGATCCGCAGACGACCGCGCAGAAACTGCGGGAACAACTCGATGACGCTCTCCAGTCGAAGGGAGTGATCCCGTGACCGTCCAGGATCCCGCCGCCGCCACCAAAGAAGCGTCGCACCGCAAGGGAAAGCCCGAGCTCTCCGAGGGCAAGAAGGCGGAACGGCGGCTCGGGCTGTGGTTGTGCGCGCCCGCGTTCCTCGTGATGATCGCGGTGACCGGATACCCGATCGTCTATTCGGTCTGGCTTTCGCTGCAGCGTTACGACCTGCGGTTCCCGGCGAAGCACGAGTTCATCGGCTTCGACAATTATGCCGCGGTGCTCACGAATTCCTACTGGTGGACCGCGTTCGGCACCACGATGTTCCTCACCGTCGTGTCGGTGGCGATCGAGTTCGTGCTCGGCATGGGCCTGGCGCTGATCATGCACCGCACGCTCGTCGGCCGCGGACTGGTGCGCACCGTCGCGCTGATCCCGTACGGCATCGTCACCGTGGTGGCCGCGTTCTCGTGGTATTTCGCGTGGACGCCCAAAACCGGCTACCTGGCGAACGCGCTGGGCGAGGGCGTCGCGCCGCTCACCGACCAGTGGCCGTCGCTGTTCATCATCATTCTCGCCGAGGTGTGGAAGACGACGCCGTTCATGGCGCTGCTGTTGATGGCCGGGCTGGCGCTGGTGCCCGACGACCTGCTGAAGGCCGCGGCGATGGACGGCGCGACCGCGTGGCAGCGGTTCACCAAGGTGATGCTGCCGGTGATGAAACCGGCGATTCTCGTCGCGCTGCTGTTCCGCACGCTCGACGCGTTCCGCATTTTCGACAACATTTACGTGCTCACCGGCGGCGCGCAGGACACCGGATCGGTGTCCATGCAGACCTACGACAACCTGGTCAAGGGGCTCAACCTCGGGATCGGCTCCACGATGGCGGTGCTGATCTTCATCACGGTGGCGATCATCGCGTTCCTCTTCATCAAGGTGTTCGGCACCGCTGCGCCCGGCACGGACGACGGGGGGAAGCGCTGATGGCTATCGGAGGTGCGGCCACCACCGGCCGCAAGGTCGGCTGGGGCCTGCTCGACATCCTGGTGCTGGTGTTCGCGATCGTCCCGGTGCTGTGGGTGCTTTCGCTGTCGTTCAAGACGAAGGCGACGCTCACCGACGGCAATTTCATCCCGACGGAATGGACGCTCAAGAACTACGCGGACATCTTCCAGACCACGGAGTTCCTGCACGCGCTGGTGAACTCGATCGGCATCGCGGTGATCTCCACGGTCATCGCGGTGGTGCTGGGCACGATGGCCGCGTACGCGATCGCCCGGCTGGATTTCCCCGGGAAACAGGTGCTGGTAGGGCTTTCCCTGCTGATCGCGATGTTCCCGCAGGTATCGCTCGTCACCCCGCTGTTCAACATCGAGCGCGGGCTCGGCCTTTTCGACACCTGGCCGGGGCTGATCCTGCCCTACATCACGTTCGCGCTGCCGCTGTCGATCTACACGCTGTCCGCGTTCTTCCGGGAAATCCCGTGGGAGCTGGAAAAGGCGGCGAAAATGGACGGCGCTACGCCGGCACAGGCGTTCCGGAAGGTGATCGCGCCGCTGGCCGCGCCGGGCGTGTTCACCACGGCGATCCTGGTGTTCATCCTCTGCTGGAACGACTTCCTGTTCGCCATCTCGCTGACGTCCACCGAGTCGTCGCGCACGGTGCCGGCGGCGTTGTCGTTCTTCACCGGGTCCTCGCAGTTCGAGGACCCGACCGGCCAGGTGTGTGCGGCCGCGGTCGTCATCACGGTGCCGATCATCCTGTTCGTGTTGTTCTTCCAGCGTCGCATCGTGGCGGGGCTGACGTCCGGTGCGGTGAAGGGCTGACCCATGGCTGAAATCGTTCTCGACAAGGTTTCCAAGCGCTACCCCGACGGCGCGCTCGCGGTGTCCGAAGTGGACATCACGATCGCCGACGGCGAGTTCATCATCCTCGTCGGCCCGTCCGGCTGCGGGAAGTCGACCACGCTCAACATGGTCGCCGGACTGGAGGACATCTCCTCGGGCGAACTGCGCATCGACGGCAAGCGGGTCAACGAGAAGGCCCCGAAGGACCGGGACATCGCGATGGTGTTCCAGTCGTACGCGCTGTACCCGCACATGAGCGTGCGGGAGAACATGGCGTTCCCGCTGCGGCTGGCCAAAGTGGACGACAAGATCGTCCGGTCCAAAGTGGAGGAAGCGGCGCAGATCCTCGACCTGACCCAGCATCTCGACCGCAAACCGGCCAACCTGTCCGGCGGGCAGCGGCAGCGGGTGGCGATGGGCCGGGCGATCGTCCGCAACCCCAAGGCGTTCCTGATGGACGAGCCGCTGTCCAACCTGGACGCCAAACTGCGCGGCCAGATGCGGACGTCGGTGTCGAAGATCCAGAAGCAGCTCGGCACGACCACGCTGTACGTCACGCACGACCAGACCGAGGCGATGACCCTCGGCGACCGCGTCGTGGTGCTGCGGGCCGGGTACGTGCAGCAGATCGGTTCGCCGCAGTTCCTCTACGACAACCCGGCGAACCTGTTCGTGGCCGGGTTCATCGGCTCCCCGTCGATGAACTTCGTTCCCGCGACGCTGGAAAACGGCGAGCTGCGCAGTTCGCTGGGCACGACCCCGCTGACCGACCGGATCCGCCGGATGGCCGAGGCGGCGAACGCCCCGCGCGAGGTGATCATGGGCATCCGCCCGGAACACTTCGAGGACGCCGCCCTGGTCGAATCGGGCCGGGCGGGCGCGACGTTCACCGCGCACGTGGACGTCCTGGAGTCGATGGGCTCGGAGAAGTTCGCGCACTTCACCGTGGACGGCGAAGCCGCGACCTCGGCCGAACTGGCGGAACTGGCCGCGGACAGCGGTTCGGCCGACGTCCCCGGCGCGGAATCGCTGATCGTGGCCCGGCTGTCGGCCGAATCGGCGGCCGCGGAGAACCAGGACCTGCAGATGTGGTTCGACGCGGACAAGGTGAAGCTCTTCGACCCGTCCGACGGCCGGAACGTCACCTACTCCGACTGAGTTGCCAGTCCGTGAAGGACTCCTTGAGGGAATCAGATTCCGTCAAGGAGCCCTTCACGGGATCCGCGAAAAGATCGTCGCAGCAGCGGTGCGGGCGGCGGGGCAAGCAGCTTCCCCGCCTGCGCCGCTGGTGTCGACCACGCTCACCGTCGCCTGCTCCGCGCGTCCCGGAGTGGCCGGGGAGGGCTGCACCGTCCGGACGCGGCAGAACGCTCCGTCGGCCGCCACCCGTGCGGTCCGGTTGCCGAGCGTTTCCGACGGTCCTGCCGGAGCCTGCCGCACCACCGCGAACTCCAGGCTCACCTTGTCGAGGATGCAGGAATGCCCGGCGAACCCGGCCGTCGCGTCGGCGCCCTGCGCCCCGGACGCGCTGAGGATCGCGCAGGAATCCACCCGCCCCCACGACCGGTCCGGCAACTGCGGATGCCGCACCCGGTTGCCGGTCACCGCGTCCAGCACCCCGCCGACCACGTCGTCCGCCGCGGTGCACCGATCCTCCGCACTGCCGCTGTCGTCCTTGTCCGTGATCGAGACAGCAAGCCGAACCCCGTCGGCGAACGTGACGGCCCGCCCGCACGTCCGCGGGGGCACGAACCCGGCCTGTTGCACCGAAACCCCGTCCGGCACCTGACCCGGGTACGCGTAAGCCTGCACATTGGGATCGCGATCAGCGGCGAGCGGCCCGATGGTGACCGTCCGGGGCCGCCCGGCCTGCACGAAGTCCGCCTGGCAAGCGGTGAACGAGGAATCCGGTGTGTCGGCAGTGCTGTTCTTGAGCCGCTTCGGGTCGAGCAGGCTGCAGTAGTCGAGCGTGGCGAAGTCCCCGAGCGCCGAGATCGCGGTCAAGGGCACCGGTGTGGACTGCGTCGGCGCCGTCGTCGGGGCAGATTCCGCGGAACATCCGGCCGCTGCGGCGAGAAGCACCGAACAGCCGACTGCGAGGACTCCGAGTGGGTTACGCACGGGGTGCAGTATCACCGTGAGTGGCGAAAAATCCAGCCCCCGCCGGGAAATCCCACACTTCGCTGCGTCATCACCGCTGGTCGGGCGGTTTCGGACGGGTGGCGGGATACCGCGGTGCCTGAACAATCCGCCGACCTTGATCAGCCGACCCACGTCGAGGTGGTGTTCGAACTCCCTTCCGAGTACGACGACTGGCCGCCGGTGAGCCGGGAAGGGCTGTGGGCGGTCCCGCTCGGACCGGATCACGTCCGGCTGGCCACCATTCCGTGGTTCGCCCGGGGCACCGCCGAAGGCGACGTCTTCCGCGTCGAGCGGGACGAGGAGGGGGTGCTCCGGCCGGTCGAACGGGTGGAATGGTCCGGGAACTGCACCATTCGGATGATCGTCTGGGCGGACGGCCCGTTCGGCGGCGACCTCGGCCGGGCGATCGACCATTTCGCTCCGTTCGGCTTCGAGGGCGAACAGCTCAGCCAATTCGGCATGGTCGGGTTCACGGTCCCGCCGGGAGCGAACCTCGCGGAGGCGAAGCGTGCGTTGCAGGAGGGCCGGGCGGACGGTTCGTGGGCCTACGAGGAGGGCTGCGTCAGCGACGCATGGCTCGCGACCGGGTCCTGACCTGCGAGTTCCCGCCCCGACCCCGACTTCTCCCCACCGCCGCCCCCCAACCCCTTAGGGGTCCAGATCGTCCCCCGGAGCGATGTGCCCGGACGCCGGACGTGGTGACATAGAGGTACGAACCCAAACGGGAGGGGAACACGATGACCGCACCTGTCACTCGCCGGTTGAGCCGGCCGCGGGAGGGGCGCATGATCGGCGGCGTCTGCGCCGGGCTCGCCCGTCGCTTCGGGACCACGCCGGGCAAGGTCCGGGTGCTCGCGCTGCTGTCGTGCCTGCTGCCGGGGCCGCAGTTCGTCGCGTACCTGATCCTCTGGGCCATCATCCCCAACGACTGAGCAGACCATCCGAGCTCGATCGGCCCCCTCCCGCCACCAGACGGGAGGGGGCCCTTCTCATTTCCGCTCGGCGGAAAACCGCTCCCAGGCCGATTGCCGCGTCACCCCGAGCGCCTCGCCGATCCGCGCCCACGCCACGCCGCGGTTCCGCAGCAGATCCACCTGTTCCTGGATCCGCGCGTCCGTCTGCGCGCTGACCTTCGCCATCCGCGGGATGCTCTCCAGGATCTCCTCGTCCGTCTTCCGCTCCCACAGCGTCACCTCGGGCGTTCCCGGCTCGTGTTTCCCGGCCAGGATCTGTTCGCACAATCCGACGCAGCCGTCGCAGATGTAGACGCCGGAGCCGGCGATCAGCTTGGCCACCTCGTCGGCCGGTTTGAGGCAGAACGAGCAGTACGAAGTCATCGGCAACCTCCTGGTGTCAGGATCATCCTGACACGTCAGGGGTGGCCTGACAAGTCACCGCTGGGAGCGCAGCGTCTCGATGACCTCCTCGTCCCAGCGATGCGTCCGGATCAGCCGATACCGCTCGCACGCGACCCACAGGTACGCCTCGGCCTCGGTGCGGTCGCCGATCAGATCCGCTTGCCGCAGCATCGCCACCACCGGCGTGAATTCCTCGTCGAACCAGCGTTGCGCGACGGTCGCGCGGTCGGTGAACCGGCCTTCGTCCTGCATGAGCCGGAAACCCCACGCTTCGACGTGCTCGCCGAGTTGCGCGTAGTTCCACGGATCCGTCATCAGCACCGACGCGCGAGCGTGTCCGGACAGCGGGACTCGTTCCAGGAACAGCCGCCGGTAGTCCTTCACGATCAGGTCGCCGCGATACCGGATGCCGCTCGGGTCCAGTTTGGTGCGCACGACCGTCACCGAAGCTTCTATTGTGGACAGTCCTTGCGCCAGCGCGACCGAAACCCGGTGGTGGCCGTCGATGATGAAGTGCAGCTCGCCGATCCGGTACACCTCGATCGGCGGGATCGCTTCGCCGCGCCGGGCGGCCAGTGCGAGTCGTTCCCAGCGTTGCCGGACGCGGGCGGACGTCGGGCGGAAGCGGCGGTCGAAATCGCGGCTCCGGTCGACGGTGCCGACGATCGAGTCCAAAGTGATCACTCGCGTCCCGATCCGCGCCTCGCTGACGTAACCGAGTGCCTGCACCACTTCGTGGAAGGGCAGCATGATGTTGACGTCGTCGGGTTCGCGGCGCAGCCACGTGGAAAGCCGCGACAGCACCTGCCTGCGGCGGGCGCGCAGGAAGTCGTTTTCGGCATCGGCACGCGGGAAACCGGTCGGTCGGGTCATCGCGGGAACTCCATCACCTGATAGCCCACCACATTGCGGATCCGGGTACGGCCTGCCACGCGATCGGGCACCGGTTCGCCGTGCGGGTGGATGTGTCCGTGCAGCAGCCACTGCGGCCGCAGGGTGTCGATCGTTCGGTGCAGACAGGTGAAACCTTGGTGCGGCGGGTCTTCGCGGTCGCCGAGATGCCGCGGCGGCGAATGCGTCAGCAGGATGTCGATTCCGTTGCCGTCACGCCATTTCCGCCAGCGGAACCGGCGCTCCAGCCGCCGGGCCCGGCGCGCCTGCTGCCGCTGCGTCCACTGATTCGGGCCGTCGCGGTAGCGGATCGAACCGCCGAGCCCGGCAATGCGGAGCCCGGCGACGTCGACGATCCGGCCGTCGGCGTTGATCCCGCCTGCCGGGCCCGGCCATTCAGTCGGGAAACCGTCCTTCATGGACAGTCCGCCGTAGCGGGTGAAGCCGCTCAGGTCCGGATCGTGATTGCCGGGGACGAACACGCACGGCACGTCGAGCATGCCGGCGAGGAACTCGAGATACGCGAACGGCAGATCGCCGGCGGCGACGACGAGGTCGACCCGCAGCGAGCGGACCGCGGAGGTCCACAGCCGCTCGTCGGCCTCGTCGGCCACCACCAGCGCTTTCGGCATGCGCCAAGGTTACGGCGCACGCGGCGTCACTTCATGCCGTGCGCGAACCCGGGGTTGAGCGCGATCATCGCGACGATGCCGACGATCCAGACGAGGCAGAGGGCGAGAGCCCAGAACTTGAGGTTGGACAGCAACCGGGACATGACGAGACAAACCTCCTGCGACCGGGGGAAGAAAAGGGGACCGCGAGGGCGGCTACAGCCAGCCGTTCTTCCGGAATATTCGGTACAGCAGCAGACAGATCGCGAGAATGATCGTGACCACGATCGGATAGCCGAACTGCCAGTGCAGTTCGGGCATGTAGTCGAAGTTCATGCCGTAGATGCCCGCGACCATCGTGGGCACCGTGATGATCGCCGCCCACGCGGTGATCTTGCGCATGTCGGTGTTCTGCTGCAGCGAGATCTTCGCGACCGTCGCGTCGACCAGGGTGCTGAGCAGTTCGTCGAACGCCGCCACGCGTTCGGACACGGTGGCGAGGTGGTCGGCGACGTCGCGGAAATACGAGCGGACCTCGTCGGGCACCAGCCGCGTGTAGCCCTCGGCGAGCCGCGACACCGGCGTGGCGAGCGGGACCACCGCGCGCCGCAGTTCGAGCACTTCCCGCTTCATCAGGTAGATCTGCTCGGCGCTCACCGACGAACGCGGCGCGAACACCTGCGCCTCGATCTCGTCGATGTCCGCCTCGATCCGGCTGGTGACCTCCAGGTAGTGGTCGACCACGTGGTCGGCGATGGCGTGCACGACCGCCGCCGCGCCGAGGGCGAGCCGCTCCGGGTCGTCGTCGAGGTCGCGGCGCAGCCGGGCGAGCCCGGAGTGGTTGCCGTGCCGGACGGTGATCACGAAATCGCGGCCGAGGAACACCATCAGCTCGCCGGTTTCCACGATCTCGTTCGCCGTGGTCGGCGACTGGTGCTCGACGTAACGGACTGTCTTGAGCACCAGGAACAGCGTGTCGTCGTAGCGCTCCAGCTTCGGCCGCTGATGCGCCTCCAGCGCGTCCTCGACGGCCAGTTCGTGCAGGCCGAAGGTGTCCGCGATGCCCTGGATCTGGTCGGAATCGGGCTCGTGCAAGCCGATCCAGACGAAACCCGCGTGGCGCTTGCGCACCTCGCGGATCGCCTCGGCGTGCGTCCAGCGCCCGGGCAGCCGCTTGCCGTCGACATACACCGCGCAATCGACGACATAGGCCGACAGCGGCACCGGGATCGGCCGGTCGAGATTGGCCTTGGCCCGGTTGTTGCCGCGGCCGCGAAGGCCGCCTAGCGAGGGAATGGCAGGCATGGGTTCTCCTGGGCAGGCGTCGTGAAGCACGAAGACGACGGCCAGGCGGACTGCGGGGGTCCGTCCGGCGGCACCGTGAGTTCCCGGACGCGGGCTACCAGGAAGGGAAAAGGCCGGCCGGCGAGGCGGGAACGCACGTACTACTAGGGAGCGGACTATCACCACTGCTCATGAGCGGTTCCTCACCTCCTTTCGGCCGGGACACGCCAGGGCGTGCGAAGTGGCAGGGGTCGCGTTGACGCGCGATCACCGATGGTCGAGGGTACTCCTCACCACGGATACGTGTCGCACCTGGTTCGGCAGGTGTTACCCGGACAGGAGGCGCAAGCGTGCAATTCGGCCGGTATTACGAGGAGTTCGAGGTCGGCGCGGTCTACAAGCACTGGCCCGGCAAGACCGTCACCGAATACGACGACCATCTGTTCTGCCTGATCACGATGAACCACCACCCGCTGCACCTGGACGCGCACTACGCGGGCGAGACGACCGATTTCGGCAAGAACGTCGTGGTCGGCAACTACATCTACTCGCTGCTGCTCGGCATGTCGGTGCCCGACGTGTCCGGGAAGGCCATCGCGAACCTCGAGGTCGAATCGCTCAAGCACGTCAAGCCGACGTTCCACGGCGACACGATCTACGGCGAGACCGAGGTGCTCGACAAGACCCCGTCGAAGTCCAAGGACGACCGGGGAGTGGTGTACGTCGAGACGCGAGGGTACAAACAGGACGGCACCATCGTGTGCATTTTCCGGCGCAAAGTGATGGTGCCGAAGCGGTCCTACGGCGACACCCGCGGCGGGGAGCAGCCCGGCCGTCCGACGCCGCACGAGTGATCGATCCGCCGAAGGGGAGCACGGGTGGCCATCGCCCTGGAGAAGATCAAGCAGACGCTGCGCAAGTTCGCCGAGGTGGAGGCGCGCGGGGTTTCGCCGCTGTATGACCACCTCGCCACGCACGCGGCCGAGGACGACGACGTCGCCGCGCTGCTGACCGACGCTCGCGGCGGCGAAGCGCGCGGGACGTTGCTGTTCGCCGCCGCGCACCGGCTGGTGCAGGCGGATCCGATCCATCCGCTGTCGCGGTACTACCCGTCGGTCGGCGGTTTCGACGGCGTCGACAGCGAGACGTGGCCGTTGTTCCGCTCGTTCCTGCTGGAACGCGCGGACCAGGCCCGCGAGATCATCTCGACCCGCTACACGCAGACGAACGAGGTGCGCCGCGCCGCGCTGCTGTACCCGGCGGTCACGGCGGCGGCGAAGGAAGCGGGCGGCAAGATCGCGCTGCTCGAGGTCGGCTGCAGCGCGGGGTTGCTGCTGGGGCTCGACCGGTTCGGCTACCGCTACCAGTGCGACGGCGGCGAACAGCTCGCGGCGGGTCCGGCGAAGGCCGCTGTCGGGCTGCACTGCGCGATCGACGTCGCGCCTGGTGCGAAGCTGCCCAAGCTGCCGAAGAAGGTCGCTGTGGCGGCCCGAGCGGGCCTGGACCGGGCACCGGTGGACCTCTCGGACGAGGACGAACTGGCGTGGCTGGAGGCGTGCGTCTGGGCCGACCAGGTCGACCGGATCCGGCTGCTGCGCACGGCTGCCGCGGAACAGCGGAAGCACGCGCCGGAGCTGATCGCCGGGGACGCGGTGGACGACCTGGCCTCGGCGGCCGCGCGACTGCCCGAGGAACTGCCGCTGGTGGTCTTGACGAGCCACGCGCTGGCGTATCTCGGGGACCGGCGGACGGACTTCGTGGCCGAGCTGGCGCGGCTGTCCTCGTCCCGGCCGGTGTGGTGGGTGAGCCAGGAGTTCTACCGGGCCGGGCTGGAGACCGTCATGCCCGGCCGGGACGACCTGTCCTCGGACAGCTCGGCCACCGGCGAGCCCGCGATGGCGGTGCTGGGGCTGACGAGCTGGGTCGGCGGGGAACCCGAGGCCCGCGCGCTGGCCAGGACAGCGCCGCACGGGCAGCGGATGACCTGGCTGCCTTGAGCTGATTCGTGCGCGGCGACCGCGGCCGGAACCGTGATCGCCGCGCACGACGTCGCTCGGCGCCGTGAGTAACGTGTGTCACATTCACCCCATCAGTCACACTGTCCCGCACGTGCCCGCGCCGCCGGACTGATGCGCGTCCGGCGATATCGAATACGCGTTCCGCGCATTTTCCGTGCTCATCGCGGATGCTTGAACGATGGGGAAACTTTCCGACAACTCCGCAATGCGTTCGCAATCGCGGACGCCGCCGGAGGCAATACGGAAATAGCCGCTCCGGATTACGCGGCGGGCCACTCATTCCAGTCACGCAGCGTTATGAGCAACTGGTCCACCAGGTGGCCCGCTTCGTCCAGATTGACCAGTTCGGCCGAGTTGACCCACCGCGCGTCGGTGGCGTCGTCGCCGGCGGTGAGGATTCCGCCGGTCCACGTGCATTCGTAGTCGTGGATGTCGTAGTTGCCGCGGACGACCGAGCCGGCCAGTGTGTGCGGTCTCACGTCGAGCCCGGTCTCCTCGCGGAGCTCCCGGACCACTGCTTCGTGGTCCGTTTCGCCCGGTTCCACCCGGCCGCCGGGCAGCGACCACTGGCCTTTGCCCGGATCGTTCGCGCGCCGGATGAGCAGGAGTCTGCCCTGGTCGTCGAACACAATTCCGCCCACGCAGCGCTCGAGGCCGTCCATGCCACGAAGGTAGCCGAACCCGGCCGCGCCCCCTAGTGTTCGGGAACCTGTACACGGAGAGTAGCCGTACGGTACACTTCGAGCGCCTGGCTGACCCATGCGCGGGACTTTCCTCCCGCGTGAGTGGTCAGTGCGGTACAACGTAGAAAGTCAGTTTTCCGGGTGTCATGGAAGAGACGGGATTGATCGCTGTGAACGCGAAGAAGCTTGCGGGACTCGTGGGTATCGCGTTGGTGCTGTTCTTCGTGATCGCTCAGCCGGGCCATGCTGCTGGTCTTGTCAGCAACATTGTGGACTTCCTCCGCAGCTCGGCCGAATCGGTGATCACGTTCGTCAGCAACATCTTCCACTGACGACAGGGGATACCCTCGAACCATGTTCGCGCCACGCGACCCTGACGAGTACCTTCTCGACACCGAGCGGCGGGTCATCCGGATCCGCCGCCACTGGGCGGTGCTCCTCTGGGACACGTTCGAGGCAGCCGCGCTGCTGATCGTGTGCGTGCTGGTGTCGTATCTGCTGCCGCCCTCGCTGTGGGTGGTGCAGAACATCCTCTGGTACGTCGCGCTGGCGGTGGTGCTGCGGTTCGCCTACGTGATCATCGAGTGGTGGGTCGAACGGCTGGTCGTCACCGACAAACGGTTCGTTATGACCACCGGCGTCTTCACCACCAAGGTGCTGATGATGCCGATCAGCAAGGTCACCGACCTCACCTACCAGCGTTCGGCCTGGGGCCGGATGCTGGGCTACGGCACGATGGTCGTCGAATCGGCGGGCCAGATCCAGGCGCTGAACCGGATCGACTACCTGCCGCGGCCCGAGGAGTTCTACGACACGATCTCCGAGCTCGTGTTCGGCGACAAGCAGAAGCAGGCCGAACGGTTCTCGATGATCAAGGCGCAGCGCGCGGCGCGGGGCAAGAAGCCGGTCGGCTGACCTCGGGGCGCGTCGGCCCTGGTCCCGGTGCCGAGGTGACGCAGCGCATCGTCGAGAATGGGTCCGATGCGCATCGACCTGCACGCCCACTCCACGGCCTCCGACGGTACCGACAGCCCTGCCGAGCTCGTCGGCGCTGCCGCGCGTGCCGGTCTCGACGTCGTCGCGATCACCGACCACGACACCACCGCGGGCTGGGAACCGGCCGCCGAGGCCCTGCCCGCCGGCCTGACGCTGGTGCCGGGCGCGGAACTGTCGACGGTCTCGATCGACCCGGACACCGGCTACGAAATCAGCGTGCACCTGCTCGCGTACCTCTTCGACCCGGCCGCGCCCGCGATCGTCGCGGAACAGACGCGGCTGCGGATCGAACGGCGCACCCGGTTGCGGCGGATGGCCGAGCGGATGGCCGCCGACGGCCTCCCGGTCGACGCCGACGAAATCCTGGGCCTGCTGCCGGCGGACTCGCCCGCGGGGCGGCCGCACCTCGCGCAGGCGCTCGTCCGCGCCGGGCTGGTCAGCTCCGTCGACGAGGCGTTCAGCGACTATCTGCACAGCCGTCGCGGCTATTACGTCGCGCGCCGCGACACCCCGGTCGAGGACGCGATCGACATGGTGACCGCGGCAGGCGGGGTTACCGTGATCGCGCACCCCTTCGCCTTCAGCCGCGGCGCGACGATCAGCGAGGACACCCTGCGTGACCTGGCGGCGCGCGGGCTGACCGGCGTCGAGGTCAACCATCCCAACCACGATCCGGCCACCCGGGTGCGCACCCGGGAACTGGCCGACGAGCTGGGCCTGGTCCGCACCGGGTCCAGCGATTACCACGGCACGAACAAGACCATCGGGCTCGGCCAGGAGACGACCGAACCGGACCAGCTGGAGGAATTGGTGGGGCGGGCGACCGGCTTCCAAGTGGTGAAAGGCTGAGATGGCCGTCTCGGATTTCTTCGACGCGAAGCTCTTCATGAGCGCGACGATCACCCTCGTCGTGATCATGGACCCGCCGGGCACCGTGCCGGTGTTCCTGAGCCTGGTCGGCCGCAAGCCGATGGCGACGCGGGTGAAAGCGGCCCGGCAGGCGGTGCTGGTGTCGCTGCTGGTCATCTCGCTGTTCGCGGTGGCCGGGCAGGCGATCCTGGCGTATCTGGGCATCGGCATCCCGGCACTGCAGGGCGCGGGCGGCTTGCTGCTGCTGCTGATCGCGCTGCAATTGCTCACCAGCAACGCGGGCAGCAACGAGCCCGAGGCGGCCGAGGACGTCAACGTCGCCCTCGTTCCGCTCGGCACGCCCCTGCTGGCGGGTCCGGGCGCGATCGCGGCGACCATCGTGTTCGTCCGGCAGGCCGACGGGCACCTCGGCGCGTACATCGCACTGGCGCTCGCGATCGTGACCGTGCATTTCGTGCTGTACACCTGCATGCGGTTCTCCGGCGTGGTCATCCGGCTGATCAAGGAAAGCGGCATCACGCTGCTGGCGAAGATCGCAGGCCTGCTGCTCGCCGCGATCGCCGTCGAGCTGGTCGCGAACTCCGTGCAGGGCTTCATCGCGGGCGGCTAGCTGTGATGTCCAGGGACGTTGTCCCGGGTTAAGGCG